>CAWCMF010000001.1:0-105646 GCA_963796545.1 uncultured Actinomycetota bacterium
CACCGCGAGCGTTTTGGTCCTGGCGTGGTGACGCGCCGCGAAGACCTGCGCGATCATGCCGCCCATGGAACAGCCGACCACGTGGGCGTTGTCGATCGCGAGATGGTCCAGAAGCGCGGCGGCGTCGTCGGCCATGTCCTCCAGCGTGTAGGCCGCCGGGCTGGGCCGCCCGAGAAACGACCGGGCCATCCGCGGAAGCAGCGGTGCGCCTGAATGCTGGTTGGGCAGCTTGCTCGACAGCCCGACGTCGCGGTTGTCGAAGCGGATGACCCGCAGGCCCTGGTCGATCAACTTCTCGCAGAAGCCCTTGCGCCACAACAACAATTGCGCACCAAGCCCCATGATCAGCAGCACGGCGGGGTGGTTCGGGTCGCCCATGTCCTCGTAATGAATGTCGATGTCGCCGGACTTCGCCGTGCCCGTACGAATCTCAGTCATTCGGGGCATCGAGATCATCGGTCTTATGCTCGCGGGAGACTTCGACCATGAAGTTCGCGAAGTAGCCCGTCAGCGCCGGGTCGCTCATCATCTGCCATCTCGGCGCAAGCAGTTTCATGTAGCGCTCGACGTAAAGGAACTGCTTGCCGATGAGAACGAGCTCCCGCGGCAGCTTCACGTCATACGCGTCGGCCAGCGTCGAGAGCTGCTTGCCGATCTCGGCATAGCTCAAGTCGCCCAACGACTTCAGCGTCAGCGGCTCGGCGAACTTCTCCAGGTCGCTGGCCGCCTGCGCCTCTGGCTTGACGGTGCCGACCGCGCCCATCAGCACGACGATCTTGCCCGCGGCGGCGTGGTCCTTCTTGACCAAGAGCGCATAGACGAGCTCGCGGAGCAGCCACCGAGTGCGCGGGTCTATGCGGCCCATGATGCCGAAGTCGAAGAACACGATCTTGCCGTCGTCATCGACGTACAGGTTGCCTGCATGCAGGTCGCCGTGGAACAAGCCGTGGCGCAGCCCGCCCTCGAACACACTGAACAGCAACGCCTTCACCAGTTCGGTGCCGTCGAAGCCCTTCTTGCGGATCGCGGCGACGTCGTCGATACGCACACCCGTGATCCGCTCCATCGTCAGCACGCGCTCGCTGGTCAGGTCCCAATACACCTGGGGCACCCGGATGTTCTTGCCCAGCGGGGAGGCATGCATGTGCGCCACCCAGGCATCCATCGACTGGGCCTCCAGCCGGAAGTCGAGCTCCTCGGCGAGGTTGTCGGCGAAGTCGGCGACCACGTCCTGGGCCGACAACCGCTGGCCGAGCTTGGCCAGCTCGACCAGGCGCGCACCCCGCTTGAGGATCTGCAGGTCGGCGGCCACGCGGCGCCGGATGCCGGGCCGCTGGATCTTGACCACGACCTCCTCACCGGTGAGCAGCGTCGCATAGTGCACCTGCGCGATCGATGCGGACGCGAACGGCTTTTCGTCGAACGATTTGAACAGGTTGTTCGGGTCGTCGCCGAGTTCCGCGCGGAGCAGTTTGTGGACGGCCTCGCCGTCGGCGGGGGGAACCCGATCCAGAAGGCTGCGGAACTCGCGGCTCAGCGGCTCACCGAAGGCGCCCGGACTCGACGCGATGATCTGGCCGAACTTGACGTAGGTCGGGCCGAGGTCGGCGAAGGCCTGGGGGATCTGCTTGACGACCTTCTGCTGCAGCGACCCGCGCCCGGCGAGCTTGGTGATGACGCGGGCGCCGGTGCGGGTTATCTGCCAGCCTGTGACTCCGATGCGGGCTGCCTCGACCGGAAGCGGTACCCGGTCCAGCCTGGCAACCTCGCGGTGTGGTGTCTTGCGCGGTGCACTCATAGGGGCAGTGTCTCAAAACGCGCGCCTCATGGGAAAAGGAGTGGACCGGGTCACATGCCGCGGTCGGGCTATTCGCACGCTTGAACCCATCTACGGCGCTGAGGCGAAGGCATCTTCGAGCTCGGTGCGTGTGCGCACCGAGTCGCTGCCGAGTCGATACTGCGGCGTCGTGTGCGGCGCCAGGTCCGGGTCGATACCGTCGGCGACACGCGCCTTGGCCCGTTCGAACTCCGGGAGTGGCCCCGAGGCGACGTGGATGCCGTTGATCACCGACCACACCGCGGCCCGGCGGGCAGATCGCTCGAGGATGTTCGGGTCACGGTGCTGGATCATTCCTTTGGCCCAGGTCGGCATGGTGTCGCGCACGGCCCAGTTGAGCGCGGCCAGCGGCATCGGGAGATTCGGGCCGGTCGCCATGGCTGCGCCGTAGGTGACGGCAAGCTTCGGCAGATAGGACTTCAGACAGTCCAGCGTCTCTTGTTTGGTGGCAGGTAGGTCGGTGCCGCCCAGGGCGTGGCCCACCCGCACGAACTCTCCGTAGTATCGGTCAAGATCCTTGCCGCGCAACGGTTGTGGGTGATAGAGCTCGTGCGCGGTGGCGATGCCCCACACCACGGTCGCGTAATTCCAGCGCAGCCATTCGGGGTCGTCGGCGTCGTAGCGCGCCCCGTCGGGCCGCGTTCCCTTGATCGTGTGGTGCATCGAGCGCACGGCCAGCGCGAGCCGTTCGGCGGTCGGTGTCGACCCGTATGCGGTGCCGGTGAAGAAGGCGACGGAATGGCCCAGACGCTCCCCGAGGCCTTTGGGATCGAGCTCAGGCATCGGGTTGGTCTTGGTTTCGGGTTTGACCAGCCGGGAGTGGTGGACGCCCATCCAGTAGATGGAGGGGTCGAGTCGTTCGATGAAGGCCGCGCACTGCAGTCCGAAGATCAGCGCCTGTACGTGGGAGTGCACGTGCCAGACGGCGCTGCCCGGGCCGAACCAGCCGGGGTCGCCGGCCGGGCCCGCGAAGTCCATGCCCCGAAAGAAGTGCTTACGGACGAACTTGTCGAACTGGTTGTTCAATTGGTCTTGGACGATGTGATGCGCGATCTGATGCGGCAGATACATCGGCGCCTCCGAAGAAGTGGTTACGGCCGTCACCAGAATAGCTTTGGGTACGGATGTGGCCAGAGTCCATGCCGTGCGGCTTACGCTGCATCTGTGTCTCATTCAAGTCGAATCGACGTCCAATCCGACGAGGTGGGCTGGGGTTCCGCTGACCGACCGCCGCGCCGGACGGCGCGCGCTGCTGGTCGACGCGGCCTTCCGACTGTTCGGAGACGGAGGAGAGGCTGCGCTGTCGGTGCGGTCGGTGTCGCGCGAGAGCGGACTCAACACCCGCTACTTCTACGAGAGCTTCGGCGACACCGATGACCTCCTCGGAGCCGTGTACGACCGGGTGAGCGCCGAACTGGCCGAGGTTGTCGAGCGCGCCATGTCCGAGGCCGGCGACTCGCTGCGCGCGCGGACCCGGGCCGGCATGGCCGCGGTGCTGCATTTCAGCTCCGCCGATCCCCGCCGCGGTCGGGTGCTGTTCACCGACGCCCGCGCCAACCCTGCGCTGACCGGGCGCCGCGCCGTCACCCAGGACCTGTTGCGGGAAGCGGTACTGACCGAAGGCTGGCGGCTGCAGCCGAACTCCGATCGGGTGGCCGCGATGGTGGGCGCTGCGATGTACACCGGCGCGATGGCCGAAGTGGCGCAGCAATGGCTGGCCGGACATCTCGGTGACGACCTCGACGCCGTCGTCGACCACGCGCTGCAACTCGTCCTGCGCTGACCCTCGTGCGGCAGATTTCTGCCAGCCACCGATCAATTTCTGCCAGCGGAATTATTGACCTGAACTGCGGGTTTACATCTTCAGATCACAAGATCAACCACAACTTCAGTCGAAACCGCGTGACATGCTCCACGGCTCCGACCCGGTAAGGGAAGAGCAGAACAATGAAGAACCTCGCCATCGCCACCGCCATCGCCGCCGGCCTTTCGGCCACCTTCTTGGGATTGGCCGCCCCCGCACTGGCTGCCCCCACCGGAGGAAGCGCCGATGACACCATCAGCCAGCTGGAAGCCGATGGCAACCGGGTCATCGTGAATCGCCTCTCCGATGCTCCGCTGTCAGAGGCCAGCGTCGTCGGCGTCAAGCAGGGCAGCCCGATCCGCGGCACGGTGCACGACGATTTCAGCGACCGCACCTACCAGCAGACCGTGACCGGCTACGTCTACTACGTCGACGTCCGGTAACCGACCGAACGAAAAGGGGCGCATCCCAGACGGGATGCGCCCCTTCTCATGTCGTCAGGCTTCGGCCGGCCTGAACGGCTTGAGCCATTCGGTCTCCGGCCACCCCTCCAGCCCGGCCAGTAGCTCGTACAGCGTTGCGCCGTCAATGGTTTCGCGGATGATGTCGCCCTGGCCTGCGTGCCGAGCCAGCTCCTCGATCATGTGGAACAACACCCACCGCACCGACCACGCGGACACGTCCTTGGGGAACCACGGCACGTGCTGCGGAATCGGCACCGCGGCGCCCAGATCGGCGGTCTCCACCAATCGGAGAGTTTCGGCGTTCTGTCGGTCGAATGCGGCCAGGATCTCGGCGAGCGTCTCGTCCTCGCGCATCACGAACTCGTCGCCGTAGTCGGCGGCCTGGTCTTCCATCGGGCGCTTGTCGCTTTCCGAGAGGTCAGGCGCCGCGGCGACCCGCGCCATCCAGCCGTTCTGGCAGTGCGTCACGTGCTTGATCAGGCCGCCGATGGACAGCGCGCTCACCGACGGCGTCGACCTGGCCTGCTCGTCGGTGAGTCCGAACGCGATCGCGTGGAACGCGTATTGCTGAGCGGCGAGGTACTCCTTGAGTCCGGCGCGCTCGTCGGCGATGGGCGGGGGCATCGCAGCCATGTCAGTTCTCCTTCTTGGTGGTGTGGACGTAAAGATCACGGAGCAAAGCGATTTCGGCTCCGTGGTGGATCACTTCGCGGTTGATGTGCAGAATCAGGGCGATGAACGGATAGTCGGCGAAAGGGCCCTCGGCAGGGCCGCACGGGCGCCACAGCGCCTCCTCGGTCAGCCCGTTGACTCCGGTCGGACCACGCCGCGTACTGAGCGTCGAGCTGGCGCAGCGCGGTGTCGGCGTCGGTGGCGTAGGTCCAGGACTCGTAGTCGGCGGGCGGCCCACCGAAGTGGGAGTGCACCCGCGCGGCCAGCACGCCGACGATCACGTGCGCCATCCGCCAGGCGATGGTCGTCAGCGGTTCGGGCTCGCGGCGGCGGATACGCGAAATCTGGAAACACGCGCGGGCCGTCCGTCCGAAGGGTCCAACAGCCGGGCACCGGCTCGAAGTAGTACTCGTCGTCGGTCAGCCCGTCGAGGCGCGGCCGCAGTTGACCGGTCCAATGCCAGTCGAGCTGTTCTGCCAGTTGAGAAACCAGTTCGTTGCTCATGCCCATCACTCTGGCACCTATTTAGGACAGTTTCGGTCCTCAAAGTGCGGCAGACTTGTCGGTATGTCCGAAACCACTGGTCGGGTGCTTCAACTGCTCGGTCTACTGCAATCGCGCCGAGTATGGAGCGGTGAAGAGCTCGCCGAGCGCCTCGCCGTCACCACGCGCAGCGTGCGGCGAGACGTTGACCGGCTGCGAGAGCTGGGCTATCCGGTGCACGCCAGCACCGGCCACGGCGGCGGCTATCAGCTCGGGGCAGGAGCGGCACTGCCCCCACTGCTGCTCGACCCTGAGGAGGCAGTGGCGATGGCCGTATGTCTTCGGGTCGCCGCGGGCGGCAGCGTCGCCGGGGTCGGTGAGTCGGCGTTACGTGCGCTCAGCAAGCTCGACCAGGTCATGCCTGCGCGTCTGCGGTCCCAAGTGTCGGCGGTGCACGATGCGACGGTGACGTTGGGGGCCGCCACCGACACCCCGGTCGAACCGGACGTACTGATGACGCTGGCTCGTGCCAGCCGCGATCATGAGCATGTCACCGCCGAGTATGTCGACATCCGCGGCAACGTCACGCAACGTCGGCTGGAGCCGTACCAGCTCGTCACGACCGGCCGACGCTGGTATCTGATGTGCTTTGACCGCGACAGGTCCGACTGGCGCAGCCTGCGGCTGGACCGGATGTCGCAGGTGCGGGCGGTCGGCAGCACGTTCACGAAACGGGACGCTCCGGACGCCGGCGGCCTATGTTCGCCGCGCCATCACCTCATCGCCGTACCCCTACATCGCACGGGTACGTTACTTTGCCCCGCACGATGTTGTGGCACAGACGTTTTCGGCGGCATCGGTGGACATCGAACCGGATGGTCCCGACGCGTGCATCGTCACCGTGGGCGCCGACGACCCCGAGCGGATGGTGCCATGGCTGGCCATGCCGGGTTGCGACTTCGAAGTCCTGGAGCCACCCGAGGTCGTCGACGCCGTGCGGGTGGTCGCGGACCGCATCGCCCGCGCCTGCGCGCGTTGACGGTCAGCGCGTCAGGTCACCAGTCGCCGATGGCGGGACCGGACGGAAAGCCGCCCCGGAACGGCTGCGACTTGCCACCGACCACAGCCATGGTGCTGTCGCGAACCTCGCCTTGTGCGCTGACGATGCCGGCCTCGCCTACCCGTGCCTCGGAGATCCCGCCCGCGACACCGAAGTCGTTGATGCGGATCACCGAGTTCTCGGACGCCTGCCGGCTGGTGACCGTCGGGCCTGGACCCACCTCATTGACGTCCGCACCGGCCATGCCGCAACTGAGACCGACGAGGGCGGCCGCGCCGAGGCCGGCAGCGCTGAGCGTTGTTGCGGTACGGGCGAGGCCATGGGCGGGAGGTGCTCATCGACGATCTCCTTCAGTTACGGGTCATCTGACGTTTCGTCTGCGGGTCGGAAAACGTTTCGTCGCGTGCGGTTGGCGATGGTGCCACAGATCGGACTTCAAGCAAGGGCTTGCAATCCCCGATATTTGTGCAACGCGACGCCGTAGGGTTGCCGGGGTGGACGTCATCTCCGCCGAGTCGACGGAGCTGTTCACCGGCCCACGGACGCGCCGCTGCAGGTGGTTCGGGTGGGCTATCGAGGCTGTACCGCTCGCACTCCGGTGCGCGTCGAGGGGCCCGGGCTGCAAGTCCGTCGGGGAGGCCCTCGCCGAGCCCGGCAGCGCGACCGTCGACGTCGCGGTCGGCGTCACCGATCCCGTGGCCGGGCAGCGGCGCGTGGCGCGTGCAGTGGCCGGCGACAGTTCCCTCGAGTTCGCGTTCGGCATCGCCGAGCCCGGCTGGACGATGTACATGGTCAGCCACTTCCACTACGACCCCGTGTGGTGGAACACGCAGGCCGCCTACACCAGCGTGTGGACCGAGGATCCGCCAGGCCGGTGCAGGCAGACCAACGGCTTCGAACTGGTGAGCGCACACCTGGAGGCGGCGCGGCGAGAACCGGAATACAAGTTCGTGCTTGCCGAGGTCGACTACCTCAAGCCGTTCTGGGACACCCATCCCGAGGAGCGGGTCGACCTGCGCAGGCTGATCGCCGAGGGGCGCGTCGAGATCATGGGCGGTACCTACAACGAGCCGAACACCAACCTCACCAGCCCGGAGACCACGATCCGGAACTTCGTGCACGGGATCGGGTTTCAGCGAGACGTGCTGGGAGCCGACCCCGCCACCGCGTGGCAACTCGACGTGTTCGGGCACGACCCTCAGTTCCCGGGAATGGCCGCCGATGCGGGTCTGACGTCGAGCTCGTGGGCGCGCGGTCCGCACCACCAGTGGGGGCCGATGGCCGACGGCGGTGACCCAGAACGGATGCAGTTCGCCAGCGAGTTCGAGTGGATGGCGCCGTCCGGGCGCGGTCTGCTCACCCACTACATGCCCGCGCACTACGCGGCAGGCTGGTGGATGGATTCGGCGGCGTCGCTGCAGGAGGCCGAGGACGCCACCTACGAGCTGTTCGCACAGATGAAGAAGGTCGCGCTGACCCGCAACGTGCTGTTGCCCGTGGGCACCGACTACACGCCACCCAACAAATGGGTCACCGACATCCACCGTGACTGGAACGCCCGCTACACCTGGCCGCGGTTCGTCTGCGCGCTACCCTGCGAGTTCTTCGCGGCGGTGCGGTCGGAACTCGAGGTGGGGGGGACCGAGGCGTCGGCGCAGACCCGGGACATGAACCCCATCTACACCGGCAAGGACGTGTCCTACATCGACACGAAGCAGGCCAATCGGGCCGCGGAGAACGCGGTGCTGCAAGCTGAGCAGTTCGCGGTGTTCGCTGCGCTGCTGACCGGCGCCACGTATCCCGAAGCCGCGCTGGCCAAGGCCTGGGTTCAGTTGGCCTATGGCGCCCACCACGACGCGATCACGGGCTCGGAGTCCGACCAGGTCTATCTCGATCTGCTCACCGGCTGGCGTGACGCATGGCAGCTGGGCAGGACCGCCCGCGACAGCGCACTCGCGTTGCTGTCGACCGCCGTCGATGCCTCGGTGGTGGTATGGAATCCGCTGTCACACAACCGCTCTGATGTCGTCACCGTCCACCTCGATGAGCCGTTCGCCGGACGTGTACTCGACAGCGACGGCAACGATGTGCCGGTACTGGCCGAACATGGCGGGCACTCACTGACCTGGCTCGCCTGCGATGTGCCGTCACTGGGTTGGCGTTCGTACCGGCTGACGCCCGGCGATCCGGTGCCGACGTGGAACCCCTTGAGCGGGAACAGCATCGGCAACGAGCATTACACGGTGAAGGTCGATGCAGCCCGCGGCGGCGGGGTGAGTTCGCTGGTGGCCGGAGGGCGCGAGCTGATCGCCGGAGGGCGGCTCGGCAACGAACTCGCGATCTACGAGGAGTACCCGGCGCACCCGACTGCGGGGGAGGGGCCGTGGCATCTCTTGCCCAAAGGGCCTGTGGTCACGTCGTCGCAGCAGCCGGCGACCTCGGTGCGCGGATACCACAGCGAACTCGGCGAGCGACTGGTGGTCGCCGGCGAGATCCCCGGCTTGTTGCGGTACACCCAGACGTTGACGCTGTGGCGCGGTGTCAACCGGTTGGACTGCCGAACCACCGTCGACGACTTCACCGGCGAAGACCGGTTGTTGCGGCTGCGGTGGCCGTGCCCGGTCCAAGGCGCCATGCCGGTCAGCGAGGTCGGCAACGCCGTGATCGGGCGAGGCTTCGGGCTTCTGCACGCGCCGGGATCCGCTGAATCGGTTGACGCTGCAGATTTTCCGTACACGCTCGACAACCCGGCCTACGGTTGGTTCGGCCTGTCGTCGGCGCTGCGGGTACGGTTCCGTGGGGGTGCGGTGCGGGCTGTCTCGGTGGCCGAGGTCATCGCGCCGGCCGGCTCCGATGCCGAGGTGCGCGACCTGATGGCTGCACTTGCCCGCGCCGGGGTCACCGCTACATGCAGTCTCCCCGATGCGTCTCGCTACGGAGATCTGTCCGTCGACTCGAACCTGCCCGATGTCCGCATCAGTATCGGTTGCCCAGGCGAGAATGCCTTCACTGCAACAGTTCTCAGCGAGCCAGGTAATGCGTCGCTGGTGTGGATCCCCGCCGCCCGTCCGCTGCGCGACGTGTGGGTGCCCGGTGCGAACCTACGCGACCCGACGGCGCTGCCCGTCCTGGTCGTCGGTGCCGACGGAAACAGCGCCGGGGCGGTCGCGGCGCTGATCACCGACCTCGCCGACGCCGAGATCGACGTCGACCAGTGGGCCGTCGGCGAGTTCGAGTCGCATACGGTCGCGGTGATCAACCGTGGTGTTCCGGGTTTTGCCGTCGAAGCCGACGGCACCCTGCACACGTCGCTGATGCGGTCATGCACCGGTTGGCCGTCGGGTACCTGGATCGATCCGCCGCGGCGAACCGCGCCTGACGGATCCAACTTCGGCCTGCAACACTGGACCCACGCCTTCGACTACGCTGTCGTCTCCGGCAGCGGCGATTGGCGCGAGGCCGATATTCCCTCTGCCAGTGCGGAATTCAATCAGCCGCTGGTGGCCGTTGTGGCGAATCACGATCCGACGTCCGGCGGCTTACCGACGTGGGGTTCGCTGCTGGAGGTGCAGCCGGAACGCGCGGTGCGCATCAGCGCCCTCAAGGCGCTCGGCAACCCGACTGCGCGGGGCAGCGCGCAGCGTTGCGACCCCGCCGACGGCGTCGTGGTCCGCATCGTGGAAACCCTCGGTCGCACCGCCGAGGTATCTGTGCAGTCGGGGCTGCGCCATATCTCGGAGCCGCGACACCTCAACCTGATCGAGGATCCACTCGACGGTGCCGCTTCTCGCCTTCACGGTTACGAAATCGCCACGCTGCGAACAGAACTGAATCTCCCTCGGGTGCTCGACGCCGCTCAGGTGTCGTTGGCGCCCGATGCTGAACCCGTGCAGCCGCTCTACGCCAGGTACTGGCTGCACAACCGCGGGCCGGCACCGCTCGGCGGGCTGCCTGCGGTCGCCCATCTGCATCCGCACCGGCTCGACGCCGACCCAGGGGGCGTCGTGCCGTTACGGCTCACCGCAGCCAGCGACGCCACCGATACCGCGTTGCACGGCAGGGTGCGGCTGGTCGGGCCGGCGGGATGGGATATCTCGGTGCCGGAACTGCCGTTCGTCCTCCCGCCAGGGGAGTATCTGGAGTCGACGGTCGAGGTCGGCATTCCCGCCGACGCGGCGCCCGGCCTCTATCCGGTGTTCGCCGAGCTGGCCGCCACAGGTGGTGCGATCCCGGCGTCGTGGCATCAGACAGTCGAAGATGTCGCGCTGATCTCGCTCGGGCAGCATGACGGCGAGCTGCTGCGTCTGGTCACGGAACCGCGGGCGGTCGACGTGACGGCAGGTGAGGCCGCCACGCTGCGCGTCACCGTCGGTACCGACGCCTACGCCGACCTCACCGTCGAAGCTCACGTGATCTCACCATGGGGAACGTGGGAGTGGTTGGGGCCCAGCATTGTTGGCGGTATCGTGCCGGCGCGGGGGACCGTGGACCTGGTTTTCGACGTCGCGCCGCCGGCGTGGACGGAGCCGGGCCGGTGGTGGGCACTGATCCGGATCGCATGCGCGGGGGAGCTGGTGTACTCGCCTGCTGTCCCTGTCGTGGTTGTCCGATGAGCAGCTGGGCGGCGACCGTCGGGTCCGAGATCATCACCGCCGCCGATGTCGACGCCCGCGAGCGGGAGATCCGCGCCGGCGTCCGCAGGCATGCGCTACCCCGTCCCGGCACCAGCGAGGCCCGGCAGCTGCGGCGCTGGCTGACCCAGGTGCTTGTTGCCGAAAAGGTGGTCGCGGGAACCGCATTGGGCCCGAATGTCGGGCCGGTGCCTGCCGAAGACGAGATACTGCCCGACACCGTTGCGCGGATGGAGGTCGGCAGCGTCGCAGCCGCCACGCTGGGCGATCGTCGCGGCCGTGCCGTGTACGCGATGGTCACGGCAGGTGTTCGGATCACCGACGACGAGTTGGCCGCCTATCACGCGCGCAACCCGCTGCGGTTCGGGAAAGCCGGCGCGGTTCAGGGCGGCTGGCGAGGCCCACCCGTCGCCTCCGGGTTCGACGGTCGTGCGCGCCGAGATCGCCACACACCTGCTGGCCGCCGCCCGCCGCCGCGAGTACCGCCGGTGGCTGGACGCGCAGTGCGCCCGAGTCGTCACTCTGGCCGAGGGGTATGAGCATCCCGGGGATCCGCGCCAACCGGACAACACCCACAGGCACTGATGACCGACTATCTCCTCGCACTCGACATCGGCGGCACGAAGATCGCCGCCGGGCTCGTCGACGCTGCGGGCACCCTTGCCCACCGGGCCCAACGGCCCACCCCCGACGGCGACGCCGAGACCGTCTGGGAGACGGCCGCGTCGCTGCTGGCCCAGATGCGGGCGGTATCCGACGGGCCGGTCACCGCGGTCGGTGTCGCGTCCGCGGGACCCGTCGACATCCCCGCGGGCACCGTCAGCCCCATCAACATCGCCGAATGGCGGCGTTTCCCGATCGTGGACCGCGTCGCCGACGCGACCGGGCTGCCGGTGCGGCTCGGCGGGGACGGCCTGTGCATGGCGCTCGGGGAGTGGTGGTGCGGGGCGGGTCGCGGCGCGCAGTTTCTGCTCGGCATGGTCGTATCGACGGGAATCGGCGGCGGGCTCGTCCTCGACGGCTCGCCCTATCACGGTCGGACCGGCAACGCAGGCCACGTCGGCCACGTCGTCGTCGAGCCTCGCGGAGCGCTGTGTACGTGCGGTGGCCACGGCTGCGTCGAGACCGTCGCGTCGGGCCCGCACCTGGCGCGGTGGGCCCGTGAGCACGGCTGGGCCGCGCCGGACGACGCGGACGCAAAGGAACTCGCCGAGGCCGCGGGCCGTGGCGACCCGATCGCGCTCCGGGCGTTCGCCCGCGGGGCTGACGCCGTGGCCGCCACCATCGCGTCGGTGGCCGCGGTGTGCGATCTCGATCTCGTCGTCATCGGGGGCGGGGTCGCGAAGGCGGGCCCGTTGTTGTTCGATCCGTTGCGCACGGCGCTCGTGTCCTACGCCGGCTTGGACTTCATTCGCGGGCTGCGCGTGCTGCCCGCCGAGCTCGGCGGTGACGCCGGGTTGGTCGGGGCGGCCTATCTGGCGGGCGAGGCACGTTTTGGCTGATCGGGCCGCGGCACGCTATTCTTGCTGCGTTCCACCGAAGACCGTCGGTCACCGATGAGCGCTTGCGCGAAGAGCAAGTAGCTCGGAAATCGGTTGAAGGTCCGGGATTGTCCCGGCGGCCCACGCAGGAGGACGAGGCTAGTGCCCTGAATGCGGCACTGTTGTGCGCCCCGACCTGTCTGTGTCGGGGCGCTTTTCATTTCCGGTCACACCGTGCGGCTCTGAGTTGGGACGAACGAAACCAACCACGAGGAGGCATGCATGGCCAAGGCTGAAAAGGCCACCGCGGTTGCCGACATCGCCGAGCAGTTCAAGGAGGTCGACGGCGACGCTCGTCACCGAATACCGCGGACTGACGGTCGCCAACCTCGCCGATCTTCGCCGCTCACTGGGCGAGACCGCCACCTACACGGTCGCCAAGAACACCTTGGTGAAGCGTGCAGCGGCGGAGGCAGGTGTCGAAGGTCTCGACGAGCTGTTCGCGGGTCCCACCGCGATCGCGTTCGTCAAGGGTGAGGCCGTCGACGCCGCGAAGGCGATCAAGACCTTCGCCAAGGACAACAAGGCGCTGGTCATCAAGGGCGGCTACATGGACGGCCGCGCGCTGTCCGTGGACGAGGTCAACCGCATCGCGGACCTCGAGTCGCGCGAGGTGCTGCTGGCCAAGCTGGCCGGCGCGATGAAGGCGAATCTCTCCAAGGCTGCTGCCCTGTTCAACGCTCCGGCGTCGCAGGTCGCACGTCTGGCTGCCGCGCTGGAAGAGAAGAAGGCCGCTGAGGAAGCTGCGTAAGAGCAGCGTCCGAAACACCACCCCCACTAGCCAAGAAGTAAGAAATAAGGAAGGACCATCATGGCCAAGCTGTCCACTGACGACCTGCTCGACGCGTTCAAGGAACTGACGCTGCTGGAGCTGTCCGAGTTCGTCAAGAAGTTCGAGGAGACCTTCGAGGTCACCGCCGCGGCGCCCGTCGCCGTTGCCGCCGCCCCCGGTGCCGCCGCTCCCGCGGAAGCCGCCGAGGAGCAGTCGGAGTTCGACGTCATCCTCGAGGGTGCCGGCGAGAAGAAGATCGGCGTCATCAAGGTCGTCCGCGAAATCGTTTCCGGCCTGGGCCTCAAGGAGGCCAAGGATCTGGTCGACAGCGCCCCCAAGCCGCTGCTCGAGAAGGTCACCAAGGAAGCCGCCGAGGATGCCAAGGGCAAGCTCGAGGCTGCCGGCGCGTCGGTGACCGTCAAGTAGTTCGATTTTGACGTCGGCTCCCAGCCTTTGAGGGGCGACGTCGGCTCGTGGGGCTGGTCTGGCAAACAGGCCGGCCCCACAGTATTTTGTGCGGCTGGTCTGCGGCGGGGTGTTTCCGGTGTTCGCGGACCGAGTGCTACGCCGTGACGGGGTGGGTTACAGTGACTCAAGCCACAGGCGGGGAGCTTGTGGCGAGCAAGTTCGGGACTGGCGAGAGGAATTCGCGTGGGCATCGGTATTCAGGTTGAAGGGCTGACCAAGTCCTTCGGGTCCCAGCGAATCTGGGAGGACGTGACGTTCGACCTCCCCGCAGGTGAGGTGAGCGTTCTGCTCGGCCCCTCCGGTACCGGCAAATCGGTCTTCCTCAAGTCTCTGATCGGTTTGTTGCGCCCCGAGCGCGGCAAGATCATCGTCGACGGCACCGACATCATCGAGTGCTCGGCCAAGGAGCTCTACGAGATCCGCACGCTGTTCGGCGTGATGTTCCAGGACGGCGCGCTGTTCGGCTCGATGAGCCTGTACGACAACACTGCGTTCCCGCTTCGTGAGCACACGAAGAAGAAGGAAAGCGAAATCCGTCAGATCGTGATGGAGAAGCTGGACCTGGTCGGCCTCGGCGGGGATGAGACCAAGTTCCCCGGCGAGATCTCCGGCGGTATGCGCAAGCGCGCCGGCCTGGCCCGCTCCCTGGTGCTCGATCCGCAGATCATCCTCTGCGACGAGCCGGACTCGGGCTTGGACCCCGTCCGTACCGCGTACCTGTCGCAGCTGCTGATCGACATCAACGCCCAGATCGACTGCACGATCCTGATCGTGACGCACAACATCAACATCGCCCGCACAGTTCCCGACAACATGGGCATGCTCTTCCGTAAGAAGTTGGTGATGTTCGGGCCGCGCGAGGTGCTGCTGACCAGCGACGAGCCCGTCGTCAAGCAGTTCCTCAACGGTCGCCGCATCGGCCCGATCGGTATGTCCGAGGAGAAGGACGAAAGCACGATGGCCGAGGAGCAGGCCATGGTCGACGCCGGCCATCATGACGGTGGCACCGAGGAAATCGAGGGTGTGCCCCCGCAGGTCATGGCCACCCCCGGTATGCCCGAACGCCAGGCCGTCGGTCGCCGTCAGGCGCGCGTGCGCGAGATCATGCACACGTTGCCGTCTGCCGCTCAGGAAGCCATCCGCGCTGATCTCGACGGCACCCCCAGGCGTTCGGCGCAAGGGTATGACGAGGAGACCACGCGGCATCACCGCAGCGAAGACGACGCCCCCACCGGGCGTATCCCGGTCGCCGGCGAGCGCTGACCGCGCCGACTGGATAACACCTCCACCCGGCCGGGGTCTGTGATGATCGACCGGCTGACGGTGATGATCGGGGCCGGCGTGATCACCGACGAGGCCGTCGAGACCGTTCCTACCGCCGACCAGCCCGCCGAGGATGCCCATCGCCTCGCCCTCGTCGACACGGACGTCTCTGTGCCCGAGCGACTTTCGGCGGTCGGGCCCTCCGCGGCCCGCCGCAGTTGCCGTCGGGCAGCGGGGTCACGGTGCGAAGCGCGACCCTGCAGGTCGCGTCCGCCGACGCCGAACGCAGAGGCCCGGCACGGCGACGGCCTACGTGCTGCCAGGGCCGACCGAGAGCCAGACGATCCTCGACTGGGTCTTCACGTTCGGGGCCGAGATCCTGTTCGGCATCGACTTCGCCACCTGCGCCGTAGACCCAGAGCCGAATCGAAAGGAAATCGCAGAATTCCCGCCACCCAACACGCTCCTATCTCTTGACGGAAGGGCGAAACCGGGCCAATCTATTGGCCAGCATGTTTGCACGGGTTGAGGACGCCAGCCAGCGCCCAGGGTTCCGTTGCACGCGCCGCTGGACCGAGGGTTGAGGAATACGCCGTCCTGCGCTACTGTTGGACGTTGCGCTGGCTGCATCCTGCCCACCTCATCCGCACCGCCCACGTAGTCTTGGCCTGAGCCCTGCTCAGCGATCTAGACGCGTGCCGTGCGTACGGGAGGCCTGATGAAGCCGGCCGAACCGACGCAGATGCGCGGCAGTACGGAACCGGCCCCTCCGGGTTTCCGAATAGTCGCATTAGGTGCTGGAAGGATGCATCTTGGCAGGGTCCCGCCAGATCGAGTCAACCACTAACAACTCCGTTCCCGGAGCACCAAACCGAATTTCTTTCGCCAAACTCCGCGAACCTCTTGAGGTTCCGGGGCTACTTGACGTTCAGACAGAGTCGTTCGAGTGGTTGATCGGCGCAGAAGATTGGTTCCAGAGGGCAGTCGAGCGCGGTGACGTCGATCCTCGGGGTGGTTTGCAGGAAGTCCTCGAAGAGCTGTCGCCGATCGAAGACTTCTCCGGCTCGATGTCGTTGTCGTTCTCCGATCCGCGCTTCGACGAGGTGAAAGCCCCGGTCGACGAGTGCAAAGACAAGGACATGACGTACGCGGCTCCGCTGTTCGTCACGGCCGAGTTCATCAACAACAACACCGGCGAGATCAAGAGCCAGACGGTCTTCATGGGTGACTTCCCGATGATGACCGAGAAGGGCACCTTCATCATCAACGGCACCGAGCGTGTCGTGGTGAGCCAGTTGGTCCGTTCGCCCGGTGTGTACTTCGACGAGAACATCGACAAGTCCACCGAGAAGACGCTGCACAGCGTCAAGGTGATCCCCGGCCGCGGCGCGTGGCTGGAGTTCGACGTCGACAAGCGCGACACCGTCGGTGTGCGCATCGACCGCAAGCGGCGTCAGCCCGTCACCGTTCTGCTCAAGGCGCTCGGCTGGACCAACGAGCAGATCGTGGAGCGCTTCGGCTTCTCCGAGATCATGATGAGCACGCTCGAGAAGGACAACACCGCAGGCACCGACGAGGCACTGCTGGACATCTACCGGAAGCTGCGACCGGGCGAGCCGCCGACCAAGGAGTCCGCGCAGACCCTGCTGGAGAACCTGTTCTTCAAGGAGAAGCGCTACGACCTGGCCCGCGTGGGCCGTTACAAGGTGAACAAGAAGCTGGGCCTCAACGTCGGCCAGCCGATCACCAGCTCCACGCTGACCGAAGAGGACGTCGTCGCCACCATCGAGTACCTGGTACGCCTGCATCAGGGTGACCAGACGATGACGGCGCCCGGTGGCTCCGAGGTTCCCGTCGAGGTCGACGACATCGACCACTTCGGCAACCGTCGTCTGCGTACCGTCGGCGAGCTGATCCAGAACCAGATCCGTGTCGGCCTCTCGCGTATGGAGCGTGTCGTGCGTGAGCGCATGACGACCCAGGACGTCGAGGCGATCACGCCGCAGACCCTGATCAACATCCGTCCCGTCGTGGCGGCGATCAAGGAGTTCTTCGGTACGTCGCAGCTGTCGCAGTTCATGGACCAGAACAACCCGTTGTCGGGTCTGACCCACAAGCGCCGCCTTTCGGCGCTGGGCCCGGGTGGTCTGTCCCGTGAGCGTGCCGGCCTCGAGGTCCGCGACGTGCACTCCAGCCACTACGGCCGGATGTGCCCGATCGAGACCCCGGAAGGCCCGAACATCGGCCTGATCGGTTCGCTGTCGGTGTACGCGCGGGTCAACCCGTTCGGCTTCATCGAGACGCCGTACCGCAAGGTCATCGACGGTGTGGTCAGCGACCAGATCGACTACCTGACCGCCGACGAGGAGGACCGCCACGTCGTGGCGCAGGCCAACTCGCCGATCGATGCCGACAACCGGTTCACCGAAGCGAAGATCCTGGTCCGCCGTAAGGGCGGCGAGGTCGAGTTCGTCACGGCAGCCGAGGTCGACTACATGGATGTCTCGCCGCGCCAGATGGTGTCGGTCGCGACGGCCATGATCCCCTTCCTCGAGCACGACGACGCCAACCGGGCCCTGATGGGTGCCAACATGCAGCGCCAGGCGGTTCCGCTGGTTCGCAGCGAGGCACCGCTGGTCGGTACCGGTATGGAGCTTCGTGCCGCGATCGATGCCGGTGACGTGGTCGTCGCCGACAAGGCAGGCGTGATCGAAGAGGTCTCGGCCGACTACATCACCGTGATGGCCGACGACGGCACCCGGCACACCTACCGGATGCGCAAGTTTGCGCGGTCCAACCACGGCACGTGCGCCAACCAGCGTCCGATCGTGGACGCCGGGCAGCGTGTCGAGTCCGGCCAGGTGCTCGCAGACGGTCCTTGCACCGAGAACGGCGAGATGGCCCTGGGCAAGAACCTGCTCGTGGCGATCATGCCGTGGGAGGGCCACAACTACGAAGACGCGATCATCCTCTCCAACCGTCTGGTCGAAGAGGACGTGCTCACCTCGATTCACATCGAGGAGCACGAGATCGATGCCCGCGACACCAAGCTGGGCGCCGAGGAGATCACCCGGGACATCCCGAACGTCTCCGATGAGGTGCTCGCCGATCTCGACGAGCGCGGCATCATCCGCATCGGTGCCGAGGTCCGCGACGGCGACATCCTGGTCGGCAAGGTCACGCCCAAGGGCGAGACCGAGCTGACCCCGGAAGAGCGTCTGCTGCGTGCCATCTTCGGTGAGAAGGCCCGCGAGGTTCGCGACACGTCGCTCAAGGTGCCCCACGGTGAGTCCGGCAAGGTCATCGGCATCCGCGTGTTCTCCCGCGAGGATGACGACGAGCTGCCCGCCGGTGTCAACGAGCTGGTCCGCGTCTACGTGGCCCAGAAGCGCAAGATCTCCGACGGTGACAAGCTCGCCGGACGCCACGGCAACAAGGGCGTCATCGGCAAGATCCTGCCCGTCGAGGACATGCCGTTCATGCCTGACGGCACCCCGGTGGACATCATCCTCAACACCCACGGTGTGCCGCGTCGTATGAACATCGGCCAGATCCTGGAAACGCACCTCGGGTGGGTCGCCAAGGCCGGCTGGAACATCGACGTCGCGAATACGCCGGAGTGGGCAGCGAACCTGCCCGAGGACATGCTGTCGGCTCCGGCGGACAGCATCGTGGCCACCCCGGTGTTCGACGGTGCCCGTGAGGGCGAGCTGGAGGGCCTGCTGGGCTCGACGCTGCCGAACCGCGACGGCGACGTCATGGTGAACGCCGAGGGCAAGTCGCAGTTGTTCGATGGTCGCAGTGGCGAACCGTTCCCGTACCCGGTGACGGTCGGCTACATGTACATCCTGAAGCTGCACCACCTGGTGGACGACAAGATCCACGCCCGCTCGACCGGTCCGTACTCGATGATCACCCAGCAGCCGCTGGGCGGTAAGGCGCAGTTCGGTGGTCAGCGGTTCGGCGAGATGGAGTGCTGGGCCATGCAGGCCTACGGCGCCGCCTACACGCTGCAGGAGCTGCTCACGATCAAGTCCGACGACACCGTGGGCCGCGTCAAGGTCTACGAGGCGATCGTCAAGGGCGAGAACATCCCCGAACCGGGCATTCCCGAATCGTTCAAGGTGCTTCTCAAGGAGCTGCAGTCGCTGTGCCTCAACGTCGAGGTGCTGTCTTCGGACGGTGCTGCGATCGAGATGCGCGACGGCGATGACGAGGACCTGGAGCGCGCTGCTGCCAACCTCGGAATCAACCTGTCCCGCAACGAGTCCGCGTCCGTTGAGGATCTCGCGTAACTCGGCGACCCAAGCCACCTGTAGACCCCTGTTATTCGATCCAACACCCTCATAGGGGAAAGGAAGTTACGTGCTCGACGTCAACTTCTTCGATGAACTCCGCATCGGTCTTGCCACCGCGGACGACATCCGTAACTGGTCCTTCGGCGAGGTCAAGAAGCCGGAGACCATCAACTACCGCACGCTCAAGCCAGAGAAGGACGGCCTGTTCTGCGAGAAGATCTTCGGACCGACTCGCGACTGGGAGTGCTACTGCGGCAAGTACAAGCGTGTCCGGTTCAAGGGCATCATCTGTGAGCGCTGCGGCGTCGAGGTAACTCGCGCCAAGGTGCGCCGTGAGCGGATGGGCCACATCGAACTGGCCGCACCCGTCACGCACATCTGGTACTTCAAGGGCGTGCCCTCGCGCCTGGGCTACCTGCTCGATCTGGCGCCCAAGGATCTCGAGAAGATCATCTACTTCGCGGCCTACGTCATCACGGCGGTCGACACGGAGATGCGCCACAACGAGCTGTCCACCCTCGAGGCCGAGATGGCTGTCGAGCGCAAGGCGATCGAGGATCAGCGTGACGCCGACCTCGAAGCGCGGGCTCAGAAGCTCGAGGCAGACATGAAGGAGCTCGAGGAGGAGGGCGCCAAGTCCGACGTGCGCCGTAAGGTGCGCGACGGCGGCGAGCGCGAGATGCGCCAGCTCCGCGACCGCACCCAGCGCGAGCTGGACCGCCTCGACGAGATCTGGACGACGTTCACCAAGCTGGCTCCCAAGCAGCTGATCGTCGACGAGCTGCTCTACCGCGAGCTGCAGGACCGTTACGGCGAGTACTTCGAAGGCGCCATGGGTGCCGAGTCGATCAAGAAGCTCATCGAGACCTTCGACATCGACGCCGAGGCCGAGTCGCTGCGCGACACCATCAAGAACGGCAAGGGCCAGAAGAAGCTGCGTGCGCTCAAGCGACTCAAGGTCGTCGCCGCGTTCCAGACCAATCGGAACTCGCCGATGGGCATGGTGCTGGATGCCGTTCCGGTGATCCCGCCGGAGCTGCGCCCGATGGTGCAGCTCGACGGTGGCCGCTTCGCGACCTCCGACCTCAACGACCTGTACCGCCGCGTCATCAACCGCAACAACCGCCTCAAGCGACTGATCGACCTCGGTGCTCCCGAGATCATCGTCAACAACGAGAAGCGCATGCTTCAGGAGTCGGTGGACGCGCTGTTCGACAACGGCCGTCGGGGCAGGCCTGTGACAGGGCCGGGCAACCGTCCGCTGAAGTCGCTGTCCGATCTGCTCAAGGGCAAGCAGGGCCGGTTCCGCCAGAACCTGCTCGGTAAGCGCGTCGACTACTCGGGCCGTTCGGTCATCGTCGTCGGTCCGCAGCTCAAGCTGCACCAGTGCGGTCTGCCCAAGCTGATGGCACTCGAGCTGTTCAAGCCGTTCGTGATGAAGCGTCTGGTCGACCTGAACCATGCGCAGAACATCAAGAGCGCCAAGCGCATGGTCGAGCGTCAGCGCCCGCAGGTGTGGGACGTCCTCGAAGAGGTCATCTCCGAGCACCCCGTGCTGCTGAACCGCGCACCAACGCTGCACCGCCTCGGTATCCAGGCCTTCGAGCCGCAGCTGGTCGAGGGCAAGGCAATCCAGCTGCACCCGCTGGTCTGTGAGGCGTTCAACGCCGACTTCGACGGCGACCAGATGGCCGTGCACCTTCCGCTGTCCGCGGAGGCGCAGGCCGAGGCCCGCATTCTGATGCTGTCCTCGAACAACATCCTGTCGCCCGCGTCGGGTCGCCCGTTGGCCATGCCGCGTCTGGACATGGTGACCGGTCTGTTCTTCCTGACCACCGAGATCGACGGTGACACGGGTGAGGGCGCCGCGGCGTCCAAGGACCAGGCGGAGACGGGTGTCTACAGCTCGCCTGCCGAGGCCCAGATGGCCGTGGACCGTGGTGCGCTGAGCGTGCGGGCCAAGATCAAGGTCCGGCTGACGCAGTTGCGTCCGCCTGCCGAGGTCGAGTCTGAGTTGTTCCCGGACGGCTGGAAGATGGGCGACGCCTGGTTGGCAGAGTCCACTCTGGGCCGCGTGCTCTTCAACGAGCTGCTGCCGAGGGGCTACCCGTTCGTCAACAAGCAGATGCACAAGAAGGTCCAGGCGTCGATCATCAACGATCTCGCCGAGCGCTACCCGATGATCGTGGTCGCGCAGACCGTCGACAAGCTCAAGGACGCCGGCTTCTACTGGGCCACCCGTTCGGGTGTCACCATCGCCATGTCCGACGTGCTGGTGCCGCCGGAGAAGCAGGAGATCCTCGAGCGCTACGAGGCGGAAGCCGACAACATCGAGAAGCAGTACCAGCGCGGCAAGCTCAACCGTGACGAGCGCAACGAAGCACTGGTCAAGATCTGGCAGGACGCGACCGAAGAGGTCGGTCAGGCACTGCGGTCGCACTACCCGAAGGACAACCCGATCATCACGATCGTCGATTCGGGCGCCACGGGTAACTTCACCCAGACGCGGACGCTGGCCGGCATGAAGGGCCTGGTGACCAACCCGAAGGGCGAGTTCATCCCGCGCCCGATCAAGTCCTCGTTCCGCGAGGGCCTGACGGTGCTGGAGTACTTCATCAACACCCACGGTGCCCGAAAGGGTCTGGCGGACACCGCTCTGCGTACGGCCGACTCGGGTTACCTGACCCGACGCCTTGTCGACGTGTCGCAGGACGTCATCGTGCGTGAGACCGACTGCGAGACCGAGCGTGGCATCAACGTCACGCTGGCCGAGCTTCAGGCCGACGGCCCGCTGCTGCGTGACCAGCACATCGAGACGTCCGCCTACGCGCGGACGCTGGCCACCGATGCGGTCGCCGCCGACGGCACGGTCGTCGTCGAACGCGGTCATGATCTCGGTGACCCGGCGATCGATGCACTGCTCGCGGCGGGCATCACCGAGGTGAAGGTCCGCTCCGTGCTGACCTGCGCCACGGGCACCGGCGTGTGCGCGATGTGCTACGGCCGTTCGATGGCGACCGGCAAGCTGGTCGACATCGGCGAGGCCGTCGGCATCGTGGCCGCACAGTCCATCGGTGAGCCCGGCACGCAGCTGACCATGCGTACCTTCCACCAGGGTGGTGTCACCGGCGGTGCCGACATCGTCGGTGGTCTGCCCCGCGTGCAGGAACTGTTCGAGGCCCGTATTCCTCGCAACCGTGCCCCGATCGCCGACGTCACCGGGCGGATTCGCCTGGAGGAGAGCGAGAAGTTCTACAAGATCACCATCGTTCCCGACGACGGGGGCGAGGAGGTCGTGTACGAGAAGCTCTCGCGTCGTCAGCGTCTGAAGGTGTTCAAGCACGAGGACGGCTCCGAGCGTCTGCTGACCGACGGCGACCATGTCGTGGTGGGCCAGCAACTGCTGGAAGGCTCGGCCGACCCGCACGAGGTGCTCCGCGTGCAGGGCCCGCGCGAGGTGCAGATCCACCTCGTCAGGGAGGTTCAGGAGGTCTACCGCGCCCAGGGTGTGTCGATCCACGACAAGCACATCGAGGTCATCGTCCGGCAGATGCTGCGTCGCGTCACGATCATCGATTCGGGTTCGACGGAGTTCCTGCCCGGTTCGCTGACCGAGCGTGGCGAGTTCGAGACCGCGAACCGTCGGGTGGTTGCCGAGGGCGCTGAGCCCGCGGCAGGACGTCCGGTGCTGATGGGTATCACGAAGGCATCGCTGGCCACGGACTCGTGGCTGTCGGCGGCGTCGTTCCAGGAGACCACGCGCGTGCTGACCGATGCGGCGATCAACTGCCGCAGCGACAAGCTGCAGGGTCTGAAGGAGAACGTGATCATCGGCAAGCTGATCCCGGCCGGTACCGGCATCAACCGGTACCGCAACATCCAGGTGCAGCCGACCGAAGAGGCCCGCGCTGCGGCGTACACGATCCCGTCCTACGAGGATCAGTACTACAGCCCGGACTTCGGCCAGGCGACCGGCGCTGCGGTGCCGCTGGACGATTACGGATACAGCGACTACCGGTAAAGGCAGTATCGGATCGCAAAAGAAGAAGCCCCCACTCCCTTCACCGGGGGAGGGGGCTTTTTCGTGCTGCCGTTCGACGGCGGATCTCTGTATTTTGCAAAATTTTCCGCGATCGGAGTGCGCTGCCTGGGTCCAGATTCCGATCGTGCAACGCGAAGGTAGTCGCGGCGCTGGTTGCCCTGGTCTTCGCGATCCTGGCTTGCGAGCCGGGTCTGCGACGCGACTTCGCCTCGGCCGACCAGTACAGCGCGTACGAGGTTGCGGTACGGACGCTGATAGTGCCGGCCGACGCCGAACCCGTCGTATGGCTGCGTCGGCTCAGAATCACCCGCAAGGTGAATCTGTTGAAAGTCTCGGGTGTCTTTCTGCTGCTCTGGTGGGCGGTGCGTTTGCGGCTCGATTGGCTGACCGCGGTACGACGTCCCGGGGAGGTGGCCAGGACTGTCACCCGCCCCGCCTAGACTCGGCGTCGTGCTCATTGGTTCGCATGTCCACGGAGATGACCCCCTGGCGGCGGCGCAGGCCGACGGCGCCGACGTCGTGCAGTTCTTCCTCGGCAACCCGCAGAGCTGGAAGAAGCCGCCACCCCGCGACGACGCCGACGTGCTCAAGGCCTCGCCGGTGCCGATCTACGTGCACGCGCCGTACCTGATCAACGTCGCCTCGGCCAACAACCGCGTGCGCATCCCGTCGCGCAAGATCCTGCAGGACACTTGCGATGCGGCGGCGGCGATCGACGCGACGGCGGTCATCGTGCACGGCGGGCACGCCGACGACAACGACATGGACGCCGGGTTCGAGCGTTGGGTGAAGGCGCTGGCCAGCCTCAAGACCAACGTGCCCGTCTACCTGGAGAACACCGCGGGTGGCGACCATGCGATGGCCCGCCACTTCGACACGATCGCCCGGCTGTGGGACCACATCGGCGACACGGGCATCGGATTCTGCCTGGATACCTGCCATGCCTGGGCCGCCGGCGAGGCGCTGATCGACGCCGTGGAGCGGATCAAGGGCATCACCGGACGCATCGACCTGGTGCACTGCAACGATTCCCGGGACGCGGCCGGATCCGGCGCCGACCGGCACGCGAACTTCGGTACCGGCCAGATCGATCCGCAGCTGCTGGTCGCCGTGGTCGAGGCTGCCGGAGCACCGGTGATCTGCGAGACGTCGGACGAGGGCCGCAAGGACGATATCGCCTTCCTGCGTGAGCACGTCGGCTGAGTTCTCGACGGCGGCACACCGTTGAACGCCATCTGAACAGCAGACTGCCCGTTGGTTAATTAGGCTGACGCCGGGATCCTGCCCTTCCCGGCGTCGAAAGGCCTACGTGTCCGCGATCGACCAGCAGTCGACCAGCTTCGCGCGGGTCGCCATCGCCACGGCTGCCGACTGGCGTGCCCGCAGGTTGCGGTACGCGCGGTGGACGGCGGTCGCGGTCTGGGCTGTCGTCGTCATCTGGCGCACCGTCACCGAGGGCTTCGCGTTCAATCGTGAACTGCTGCTGGTCTATATCTGCACCGGGCTGGTGGCCGCCAGCATCGGTCAGGGCAGGCGCGTGCTCTATGTCGTCCGCGACTGGCTGCCATTCGCGCTGGTGCTGATCGCCTACGACTTCAGCAGGGGAGCGGCACTGCTGGTCGGGACACCGACGCTGTGGCACTGGCAAGCCGACGCGGACCGGGCGATGTTCTCCGGCACGATGCCGACAGTGTGGCTGCAGGAACAGCTGAAGGAGCCCCAACCGCCCTGGTGGGAGGTGGTGATCAGCAGTGTCTACATGTCGTTCTTCGTCCTCCCCTACGTGATTGCCGGCGTGCTGTGGCTGCGCAACCGCGAAGAGTGGAAGTCCTTCGTGCGGCTGTTCGTCGGGCTGTCCTTCACCGCGCTGGTGATCTACGCTCTGATGCCCGCCGCCCCGCCGTGGGCGGCGGCCCGATGCACGCCTGCCGACGTCGCGGACGGACCGTCCGACCCCGACTGCATGTTCAGGTCGGCGCGAGGCGTACCCGACGGGGGCCTGCTCGGCGCCATGCAGAACACCCAGCCGGGTGCGCACGGTTGGATCGAGCGCATCGTCGGTCGCGGCTGGGGCAAACTCAACCTGCACAGCGCCAGTTCACTGATCGACCAGGGACAGGCGAGCGTGAACCTCGTCGCGGCGATTCCATCGCTGCACGCAGGCCTGTCGATGGCGATCGCGGTGTTCCTCTGGACCAGGGTGAGCACGTGGTGGCGGCCGTTTCTGGTGGCCTATCCGCTGATCATGGGATTCACCCTGGTCTACACCGCCGAGCACTACGTCGTCGACCTGCTGCTGGGGTGGGCGCTGGCCGCGGTGGTCATGAGCGCCCTGTGGCTGTTCGATCGTCGTCGGGCCGCCGGATAGTTCGATCAACTGCCCGTGTTACAGGCAAATGGCCTGATTACCGTGGCGGATCACGCGATCTTCGCAGTGCCACAACACCGCTCGCGACAGCACTGCCCGCTCCACATCGGCGCCCAGGCGGACTAGGTCGTCCACACTGTGTCGGTGATCGACTCGTACCACGTCCTGTTCGATGATCGGTCCCTCGTCAAGATCGTCGGTCACGTAATGAGCAGTCGCACCAACGAGTTTCACGCCTCGCTCCTTGGCTCGCCGGTACGGCGAGGCGCCGACGAACGCGGGCAGGAATGAATGGTGAATGTTGATCAGCGGACAGCCGACCTGCTCGATGAAGCCCGGCGTCAGGATCTGCATGTAGCGCGCCAGCACGACCAGGTCGACATTGCCGCGCAGCAGGTCGAGCAAGCGCTGTTCGGCTTCGGCTCGGATGTCCTTGCGGGCAGGCACATGAATAAAGGGCACTCCGAACGGCCGGACCGGATCGGCAAGGTCGGGATGGTTGGCGATCACCATCACGACCGACATGTCCAAGTCGCCGCGGCGGTTGCGCCACAAAAGGTCCAGCAGGCAATGGTCTTCCTTCGAGGCCATGATCGCGACTCGTTTAGGCTTGGCGGCTTCGGTGAGCCTGAAGTCCATGCCGAAGGGCCCGGCCACCTGTTCGGCAAAGCTGCGCTCCAGCGGATCTCGTGCTGCAGCCAGCCCCGAAAGGTGGAAAATGGTCCGTTGCATGAAGGTTCCACCAGTCTGCTGCGTGGAGTGCTGATCAAGCGAGATGATGTTCGCCCCCGCCTCGGCGAGGAACCCGCTCACCGCGGCAACGAGTCCGGGCCGATCGGAGCATCGCAACAGCAACCGCCCAATGTCTTTCGCTGCCTCGTCCTGTTCGGCCATCACGTCCTTCGGTCAGGCTTGGCGGATGCAGGGAACCGCTCAGTCAGCTCGTTCTCCGGTAGACCAGCCAGCGCATTTCGATAGGGGAGCGTTCACGCGGAACATCGAAGACGTCCAGCCCGCTCACCCAATCGGCGTACCAGCCGGTCGGCGGCCAATCGCCGTCGGCGAGATTGGCTTTCTCGTACTCGTAGACCGAGTCGTTGGTCGTCAGCCGCAAGGGCAAACCTGCTGCGGCGGTGTCGATCTCGTCGCCGGTGAACAGCCCGTTGTAAACCTGCTGTGCGAGTTCGCGCACGGGCTGCGACAACTCACGAACGGCGTCGTCGGAAAGGTAGCCGGGTCGCGGCACGAAGACGTTGAACACCAACCGCCCTCCGGGACCGAGACATTCGGCGGCGAGTTCGAAGACGGCCCTCAGCTGCTCGGGCGTCCGGAAGTCCGGTGTCACCTCGGACAGGATGATCAGCTGGTAATCCTTCTGCAGATCGTCCATGCTGTCGAAGATGTCGCGGTCGATCACCTTGACGTCGAGGAGGTGTTTGTAGGCCTCGGCACGGAGGATCTCGGCGAACTTCGGGGTCAGCTCGACCGCATCGACGGGATGACCGCGGCGCGCCAACGCCAAGGCGTTGCGACCCGTTCCCGCGCCGATGTCGAGGACGCGGCTGTTGAGCGGATCGTCGATCTCGGACGACAGCGCCCATACCCGGGCATCGGGATTTGTGCCGAACAACGGTGGTTTACGGGTGGCGACCCAGTTGTCGTATGTGTCCGCCAGCGACATCCATTCGGGCTTGATGTAGTAGTTCAGCACCGTGCCGACCGGCGCGTCCCAGGAGATGACGATATTGGACCGGTTGGACCCCGCGAAGGCGTTGGCCAATTCCTTGGCGAGCAGCGATCGAAGGTGATCGCGCTCAGCAGTGGAGAACTTGCGCCCGAGCGCGCTGAAAATCTTGTCGCACATGGAGACGTACTCGTCGAGCAGTCCCGGCACCGCGGGCAGCGAGATCTGCCCGCCGGAGACACCGCGCCGGAGCAGTCGGCGGGCCATCGCCTCGCGCATGTACGTCGTATCTGTTGACACCAGCAACTACCCCTAGACGCCGAATCCCTGACGGCTGAGGATACCGAACATTCCGGTGAGAAGGACGGCGCCAATCGCGTTGCGGGTAACGCTGATTGCCGTCGGGGCAAGTCGTCTCGCCCAGCTCTTCAGCGGAAAGCCTATTACAGTTCTTGTGCGATTGTGCGTTTGATGTAACAGTGGTGAGCATGCAGGACACGCATGTCGTCACGAATCAAGTCCCTCCACTGGAGAACTACAACCCGGCCGCGTCGCCGGTTCTCGTCGAGGCGCTGATCCGCGAAGGCGGTGAGTGGGGCGTCGACGAGGTCGCCGAGTTGGGCGCACTCGCCGGCACCGCCACCGCCCAGCGGTGGGGCGAACTCGCCGACCGCAACCGACCTGTGCTGCGCACCCACGACCGCGTCGGCCACCGCGTCGACGAGGTCGAATACGACCCCGCCTATCACGAGCTGATGACCGTCGCGGTCGGCCACGGCCTGCACGCGGCGCCTTGGGCCGACGACCGTCCGGGCGCACACGTGGTGCGGGCGGCCAAGACCTCGGTGTGGACGCCGGAACCGGGACACATCTGTCCGATCTCGATGACCTACGCCGTTGTGCCCGCGCTGCGCCACAACCCCGACCTCGCCGCGATCTACGAACCGCTGCTGACCAGCAGGGTCTACGACCCCGGACTCACGGTGCCCTCGACCAAGCCGGGCCTCACCGCGGGGATGTCCATGACCGAGAAGCAGGGCGGCTCCGATGTCCGCGCCGGCACCACCCAGGCGCTGCCCAACGGCGACGGCACCTACAGCTTGACCGGGCACAAGTGGTTCACCTCGGCGCCGATGTGCGACATCTTCCTGGTCCTTGCGCAGGCGCCCGCCGGGCTGAGCTGTTTCTTCCTGCCGCGGATCTTGCCCGACGGCACTCGCAACCGAATGTTCCTGCAACGTCTGAAGGACAAACTCGGCAATCACGCCAATGCCTCCAGCGAGGTGGAGTACGACGGGGCGAGCGCGTGGCTGGTCGGCGAGGAAGGCCGCGGTGTACCGACGATCATCGAGATGGTCAACCTGACCCGCCTCGACTGCACGCTGGGCAGCGCGACGAGCATGCGCAACGGGCTGATGCGTGCCACCCACCATGCACAGCACCGCAAGGCTTTCGGCGCGTATCTGATCGACCAGCCGTTGATGCGCAACGTGCTCGCCGACCTCGCCGTCGAGGCCGAGGCCGCCACCATGCTGGCGATGCGGATGGCCGGCGCCACCGACCGCGCCGTCCGCGGCGACGAACGCGAAACCCTTTTGCGGCGAATCGGTTTGGCCGCGGCGAAGTACTGGGTGTGTAAACGCGCCACCCCGCATGCCGCCGAATCGATGGAATGCCTTGGCGGCAACGGTTACGTCGAGGACTTCGGGATGGCGCGGCTGTACCGGGAGGCCCCGCTGATGGGAATCTGGGAAGGATCGGGCAACGTCAGTGCACTGGATACGTTGCGCGCCATGGCAACCCGCCCCGAGTGCATCGACGTGCTGTTCGACGAACTCGCCAAGACCAGTGGTCACGACCCGCGCCTGGACGCCCACGTGGAGCGCCTCAGGCCCGAACTCGGCGACCGCGAGACCATCCAGTACCGGGCCCGTCAGGTCGCCGAGCACATCTCGCTGGCGTTGCAGGGTTCGCTGCTGGTGCGGCACGGTCATCCCGCTGTCGCCGAGGCGTTCCTGGCCAGCAGGCTCGGCGGGCAGTGGGGTGGCGCCTTCGGCACGCTGCCGACCGGACTGGACCTCGCGCCGGTCATCGAGCGGGCGCTGGTGAAGTCGTGACCCACGCCATCAGGCCCGTCGATTTCGACAACCTGAAGACGATGACCTATGAGGTCACCGACCGGGTCGCGCGGATCACCTTCAACCGCCCGGACAAAGGCAACGCGATCATCGCGGACACTCCGCTGGAGCTCTCGGCGCTCGTCGAACGCGCCGACCTGGACCCGAGCGTCCACGTGATCCTCGTGTCGGGTCGCGGCGCCGGGTTCTGCGCGGGCTTCGACCTGTCCGCCTATGCCGAAGGTTCGTCGTCTGCGGGTGGCGGCAGCCCGTACCGCGACACCGTGCTCTCCGGCAAGACCCAGGCGATCAACCATCTCCCCGATCAGCCGTGGGATCCGATGATCGACTACCAGATGATGAGCCGGTTCGTGCGCGGGTTCGCCAGCCTGATGCACTGCGACAAGCCGACGGTGGTCAAGATCCACGGCTACTGCGTGGCCGGTGGCACCGATATCGCGCTGCACGCCGACCAGGTCATCGCTGCGGCGGACGCCAAGATCGGCTACCCGCCGACTCGGGTGTGGGGTGTGCCCGCGGCAGGGTTGTGGGCTCACCGGCTCGGCGACCAACGCGCCAAACGCCTTCTGCTGACTGGAGATTGCATCACCGGTGCGCAGGCCGCCGAGTGGGGGCTCGCGGTGGAGGCGCCCGAGCCCGCCGACCTCGACGAGCGCACCGAGCGCCTCGTCGAGCGCATCGCCGCCGTACCGGTCAACCAGCTCATGATGGTCAAGCTCGCGATGAACACGGCGCTCTACAACCAGGGCGTCGCCACCAGTGCCATGGTGTCCACGGTCTTCGACGGAATCGCCCGCCACACCCCCGAGGGCCACGCGTTCGTCGCGCAGTCGCGGGAGCACGGCTTCCGGGAAGCCGTGCGCGGCCGCGACGAGCCGTTCGGGGATCACGGCCGCAAGACCTCCGAGGTGTAGCGGTGGCCCGGGCGGTGATGCGGATGACGGCGCGCTCGGTGGTGCTGAGCGTGCTGCTCGGTGCCCACCCGGCGTGGGCGACCGCCGCGGACCTGATCCGGCTCACCAGCGATTTCGACATCAGGGAGTCGACCGTGCGGGTCGCGCTGACCCGCATGGTCAGCGCGGGCGACCTGGTGCGCTCCGCGGACGGCTACCGGCTCTCGGATCGACTGCTGGCCCGTCAGGCGCGTCAGGACGACGCCATCAACCCCCGCAGGCGTGCCTGGGACGGGGCGTGGACGACGTTGGTGATCACCAGCATCGGCACCGACGCCCGGACACGGGCGGCGCTACGGAACAGGTTGCAGGACAAGCGTTTCGCCGAACTGCGCGAAGGCGTCTGGATGCGGCCCGACAATGTCGCGGTCGATCTCGGTGCGGACGTGACCGAACGGGTTCGGATCCTGCGTGCCCGTGACCAGCAGCCCGAAGAACTGGCCGAACGGCTGTGGGACCTGTCCGGTTGGGCGGCTGCGGGCCGCGACTTGCTCGCGGGCATGGCCGAAACCGCCGATGTGCCAGGGCGGTTCGTCATCGCGGCATCGATGGTCCGTCATCTGCTGACCGATCCGGTGCTTCCGGACGCGCTGGTGCCCGCTGACTGGCCCGGTGCGGCGTTGCGCCGCGCCTACAACGACTTCGCCGCCGAACTGGTCGCGCGGCGGGACGGTGCCGAACTGATGGAGGCGACATGAGTGGTTCCGGAGGCGTACGGGTCGAGAAGCGCGGCCAGGTGACAACCGTCATCATGAACCGGCCGCGGGCGCGCAACGCCGTGAACGGACCTGCGGCGCTGGAGCTCTATGCCGCATTCGGCGAGTTCGACAAGGACGAATCCGCCTCGGTGGCGGTTCTCTGGGGAGACAACGGAACCTTTTGCGCGGGAGCCGATCTCAAGGCGATGGGCACGCCGGAATCGAATCCCGTGCACCGGGCCGGGCCGGGCCCGATGGGGCCGAGCCGGATGGCGCTGTCGAAACCGGTGATCGCCGCGGTCAGCGGGTTCGCCGTCGCAGGTGGCCTCGAGCTGGCGCTGTGGTGTGACCTTCGGGTGGTCGAGCAGGACGCCGTCATGGGCGTCTTCTGCAGGCGGTGGGGCGTTCCGTTGATCGACGGCGGGACGGTCCGGTTGCCCAGGCTTATCGGGCAAAGCCGCGCAATGGATTTGATCCTGACCGGTCGTGCGGTCGAGGCCGACGAGGCGTACGCGATCGGACTGGCGAATCGCGTGGTGCCCAAGGGGGAGGCGCGGGTGCGCGCCGAGGAACTGGCGGCCGAGCTGGCGGCACTGCCGCAGCAGTGCCTGAGGTCCGACCGGATGTCGGTGCTGAACCAGTGGGGCCTGTCGGAAGCCGAGGCGATGGATACCGAGTTCGGCAGCCTCTCGCGGGTGGCCGCGGAATCACTGGAAGGTGCAGGCCGGTTCGCGGCGGGCGCCGGGCGCCACGGCACGAAGGCGTAGCGCTCAGCCCTTGGTGATGTTGTTGTTGCTGCCGGTGTCGTTGATCTTCGGCTCGCCATCTCGGTAGGTGATCGTGTTGTTCAGGCCTACGACCGATAGCTCGACGTCGACCCGGTCGAAGCTGATCTTGTTGTCGGCGCCGCCGACGTTGACGTTGGCTACACGTGCCCTTGACGGTCAGGGTGTTGTTCGACCCGCCGACGTTGAGCGACTTGCCGTCCGCGCAGTCGATGTCGGCCGTCGTGCCGAACGAGCCGTAGTTGATGGTGTTGCCGATCTCGATCTGCGCACCGGAAGTGCCCGGCGTGGCGATCGGACGGGCGCTGTCCTCACTGTTCGAGCCGCACGCGGTCAAGCCGACGGCCAACGTGGCGGCAGCAGTACCTAGGCAGCCGATCAGGCGTAGGGGGAAGGCTGACATGCCTACGCGGCTACGCGATCGATGCGATTGGTCATTCCCAGCTCGCGACCGCGGTCCCAGATTATCGGGGCACCGTTCTTATAGAACACCGTTTGATCGTAGCCGTAGACGGTGATGTCGTTGATCACGTTGTCGGCGACGATCACGTTCGACGATCCCTGTACCGTCACCGCCCAGCAGTTGCCCGCGGCGAAAATCTGGTTGCCGACACCCAAAACGATCAGCGTGGATTCATTGCAGTCGATGGTCCGGACGATGCCCTGGCCGGTGATGTGGGTGTCGCCATTCTCGGCGTAGGCCACCGGGTTGACCGAGGCCAGCGCGCCGGCCAGCACCAGCGCGCCCACGGCGAGCAGACGTCCCACAACCGTTGCAGTCACACCGGAAGCCTACGACGTCGGTCGCTCGGCCTGTCGGCGTTCACGGAGACGGGTACCGTCGAGCAGCGATGTTCCAGCGCGCGAGTCGTGTCGCACATTGTCTCTTGGTGGCGGTCACCACGACGGCGACCGTTGCAGGCTGCTCCCAGACCGTCTCGGGAACCGCGCAGCGCTCCGACGTCGGAGTTCCCGACCCTGGCCGCAGCTACGGATACGTCGATGACCGGTGCGGTCTCCTGGACAACAGCTCAGTGCAGGCCACGCTCGGCGCCGATGAGGTGACGCGGCCCTACAGCGGGGCGGTCTGCCAATACATCTTGTCGCGCAGGGCGGGCGGCGGCGCGGTGACCATCGATGCCACGTTCTCCTGGTTCGACACCGGCAGCCTCCCGCGCGAGCGCGAGCTCGCCACTGCGCGCGGCTCCGCCGTCACCGACGCGGTCGTGGAACGCCATGAGACGTTCTTCGCGCGTCGCGACACCACCGGGGCGGCCTGCTCCGCCACCGCTGCCGCAGGCTCCGGAGCTCTGAGTTGGTGGGTGCAATACCGCGGTGAGACCACCGGGGACCCCTGCCTCGACGCCGAGAAGCTGCTCTCGGCGACCCTGCGCTCGGACATGTGACGTGAACGTGGGATCTGTGGCGCGCATCTGCGCGGCGCTCACGCTCGGCGCGCTCATTGCCGGATGCGGCACCCCCGACCGGGCCGGCGAGCCGGACGCCGGCCCCGGTGCGGCGACGTCGGGGGAGGGATTCCGCAGCGTCGACTGCAACGGCGTCAACGATGCCGATGTCCAGATGGCGGCTGGATCCGGGCTCTTCACACCCGCGGTCGTCAGCGATGCGGGTTGCTTCTGGCAGGAGAACAGCATGATCGACGACTTCGGCGCGGGCATGGGCATTTCGACGTGGTGGTATCGCGGCAGCGACATGGACACCGAGCGGGAACTCGAACAGCTGGCAGGCCGCACGCTGACGGAGTTGGCCATCGACGGCAACAAGGGGTTCAAGGCGTACGACGACACCGCGTGCAGTATCTACGTCGCCAAGGGCGGTGACGTGATCACCTGGTCGATCCAGACCATGAACTCGGCGACGATGCCGGATCTGTGTTCGATCGTCGAACAACTGGCGCAGCTCAGCCAACAACGGGTGAACTAGAGTTGCTCGCTGTCCCCAAGCTGTGCCTGGGCGACCGGACGATCCGAGGGGGATGGGGAAATGGCAGCTCGGCCGCCGCGTACGGCCAAGCTCAGCCGCGACGCCATCGTCAACGCCGCGCTGACCTTCCTGGACCGCGAAGGCTGGGACGCGCTGACGATCAACGCGCTGGCCAATCAGCTGGGCACCAAGGGGCCGTCGCTGTACAACCACGTGCAAAGCCTCGACGACCTGCGCCGCACGGTGCGGATGCGGGTGGTCGGCGACATCATCGAGATGCTCAACACCGTCGGCCAGGGCCGCACACCGGATGATGCCGTCATGGTGATGGCCGCCGCCTATCGCAGCTACGCACATCACCATCCCGGCCGGTATTCGGCATTCACCCGGATGCCGCTGGGCGGAGACGACCCGGAGTTCACCCAGGCGACGCACGACGCCGCGGCCCCCGTCATCGCGGTGCTGGCGTCCTACGGGCTGGACAACGAAGCCGGATTCTTCGCCGCGCTGGAATTCTGGTCGGCGATGCACGGCTTCGTGCTGTTGGAGATGACCGGGGTGATGAGTGGTATCGACACAGATGCCGTGTTCACCGACATGGTGATGCGGCTGGCCACCGGTATGCGGTCCCGCTGAGAGGTCGCAGCGGCGGATTCGCAGGTCAGCGGGTTTTGTCGAGGTATGCCGCCCTGGTATTGTGGACGTTCGTGCCTGGCAAATAAGGCGCTTGCGGTCTTTCGGGTCGTCAGCATGCCTGCACGCCGGGCTAATTCGCATGTCCTGCCTTCGCGGGGTGCCGTGGAATCTGTCACAGATACCGCGGCGGCCGCATGCGACACGCCCGGTCGCGGGGTAACCAACGCGGCCATAACAGCAGTACAGAGAACTTAAGAACGAGTGACAGCACCAGTGACGTAGTCACACCGACGAGGAAACAGAAAGCCGGTACATGCCAACCATCAACCAGCTGGTCCGTAAGGGTCGCCGCGACAAGATCGCCAAGGTGAAGACCGCGGCACTCAAAGGCAGCCCACAGCGCCGCGGCGTGTGCACTCGCGTGTACACAACGACCCCGAAGAAGCCGAACTCGGCGCTTCGTAAGGTCGCTCGCGTGCGCCTGACCAGCGCGGTCGAGGTCACCGCCTACATCCCCGGCGAGGGCCACAACCTGCAGGAGCACTCGATGGTGCTGGTGCGCGGCGGCCGTGTGAAGGACCTCCCAGGTGTGCGTTACAAGATCATCCGCGGATCTCTTGACACGCAGGGCGTGAAGAACCGCAAGCAAGCCCGCAGCCGTTACGGCGCGAAGAAGGAGAAGAGCTGATGCCGCGCAAGGGCCCCGCACCCAAGCGTCCGTTGGTCAACGACCCGGTTTACGGGTCGCAGCTGGTCACCCAGCTGGTCAACAAAGTCCTCCTGGATGGGAAGAAATCGCTGGCCGAACGCATTGTTTACGGTGCGCTCGAACAGGCTCGCGAGAAGACCGGCACAGACCCCGTGGTGACGCTCAAGCGCGCGATGGACAACGTCAAGCCTGCCCTCGAGGTGCGTAGCCGCCGCGTCGGTGGCGCCACCTACCAGGTGCCGGTCGAGGTGCGCCCCGAGCGCTCCACGACGCTGGCGCTGCGCTGGCTGGTCAGCTTCTCCAAGCAGCGCCGCGAGAAGACGATGGTCGAGCGCCTCGCGAACGAGCTTCTCGACGCGAGCAATGGCCTGGGCGCCGCTGTCAAGCGACGCGAAGATGTCCACAAGATGGCCGAGGCCAACCGCGCCTTCGCGCACTACCGCTGGTGATTTCTGCGCCGCGGCACGCGAAGAGGCGCACGCGGCGACCTAGCAGCAACCGAGCAAGCGAAAGAGTGGGAATCTAGCCGTGGCACAGGACGTGCTGACCGACCTGACGAAGGTCCGCAACATCGGCATCATGGCGCACATCGATGCCGGCAAGACGACGACAACCGAGCGCATCCTCTTCTACACCGGTATCAGCTACAAGATCGGTGAGGTGCACGACGGCGCCGCCACGATGGACTGGATGGAGCAGGAGCAGGAGCGGGGTATCACCATCACCTCCGCTGCCACCACATGCTTCTGGGACGGCAACCAGATCAACATCATCGACACCCCGGGGCACGTCGACTTCACCGTCGAGGTGGAGCGCTCGCTGCGCGTCCTCGACGGTGCCGTGGCCGTGTTCGACGGCAAAGAGGGTGTCGAGCCCCAGTCCGAGCAGGTCTGGCGCCAGGCCGACAAGTACGACGTCCCCCGCATCTGCTTCGTCAACAAGATGGACAAGATCGGCGCGGACTTCTACTTCTCGATCAGGACGATGGAAGAGCGCCTCGGCGCCAACGTCATCCCGATCCAGCTGCCGGTCGGCTCCGAGGGCGACTTCGAGGGCATCGTCGACCTGGTCGAGATGAAGGCCAAGGTGTGGCGCGGCGAGACCAAGCTCGGTGAGACGTACGAGACCATCGACATCCCCGCCGATCTGCAGGAGAAGGCCGACGAGTACCGCACCAAGCTGCTCGAGGCCGTCGCCGAGACTGACGAGGCACTGCTCGAAAAGTATTTCGGTGGCGAGGAACTCACCATCGAAGAGATCAAGGGCGCGCTGCGCAAGCTGACCATCAGCTCGTCGGCCTACCTGGTGCTGTGCGGTTCCGCGTTCAAGAACAAGGGTGTTCAGCCCATGCTCGACGCGGTCATCGACTACCTCCCGTCGCCGCTGGACGTCGAGTCCGTGACCGGACACGTGCCGGGCAAGGAAGATCAGCTGGTCATCCGCAAGCCTTCGACCGACGAGCCGTTCTCGGCACTGGCGTTCAAGGTCGCGACGCACCCCTTCTTCGGCAAGCTCACCTACGTCCGCGTGTACTCGGGCAAGGTCGACTCCGGTTCTGCTGTCGTCAATGCGACGAAGGGCAAGAAGGAGCGCCTGGGCAAGCTGTTCCAGATGCACTCCAACAAAGAAAACCCAGTGGAGACGGCCTCAGCAGGCCACATCTACGCGGTCATCGGCCTGAAGGACACCACCACCGGTGACACCCTCAGTGATTCGAACGACCAGGTCGTGCTCGAGTCGATGACCTTCCCCGATCCCGTGATCGAGGTCGCCATCGAACCCAAGACCAAGAGCGACCAGGAGAAGCTGGGCACCGCGATCCAGAAGCTCGCCGAAGAGGACCCGACCTTCAAGGTGCACCTGGACCAGGAGACCGGCCAGACCGTCATCGGCGGCATGGGCGAGCTGCACCTGGACATCCTGGTGGACCGCATGCGTCGCGAGTTCAAGGTCGAGGCCAACGTCGGCAAGCCGCAGGTGGCCTACAAGGAGACCATCAAGCGCGCGGTCGAGAAGGTGGAGTTCACCCACAAGAAGCAGACGGGTGGCTCCGGGCAGTTCGCGAAGGTGCTGGTCAGCATCGAGCCCTTCACCGGCGAAGACGGCGCGACCTACGAGTTCGAGAACAAGGTCACCGGCGGCCGCATCCCTCGCGAGTACATCCCGTCGGTGGACGCCGGCGCGCAGGACGCCATGCAGTACGGCGTGCTCGCCGGATACCCGTTGGTCAACGTCAAGCTGACGCTGCTCGACGGCGCCTACCACGAGGTCGACTCGTCGGAGATGGCCTTCAAGGTCGCCGGTTCTCAGGTGATGAAGAAGGCTGCCGCACAGGCACAGCCGGTCATCCTGGAGCCGGTGATGGCCGTCGAGGTCACGACGCCCGAGGACTACATGGGTGAAGTGATCGGCGACCTCAACTCCCGCCGTGGTCAGATCCAGGCCATGGAGGAGCGGAGCGGTGCACGCGTCGTCAAGGCGCACGTGCCGCTGTCGGAGATGTTCGGTTACGTCGGAGACCTGCGGTCGAAGACTCAGGGCCGGGCGAACTACTCCATGGTTTTCGACTCGTACGCCGAAGTTCCGGCGGCCGTGTCGAAGGAGATCATCGCGAAGGCGACGGGTCAGTGAGCATCGAGGGCCGCAGGCCCGAGGCGCGGAGCTGAACCGGAGTCGAGCAATATACGCAGCGAAGGCGACCGGGCAGTAGCCCGGTTGCGCCGCGGCGTATCGCAACTGCAAAGATCAACACTGCTTTAAAAGAAGCACCAACAAGTCCAGGAGGACACAGAAGTGGCGAAGGCGAAGTTCGAGCGGACGAAGCCGCACGTCAACATCGGGACCATCGGTCACGTTGACCACGGCAAGACCACGCTTACCGCAGCAATCACCAAGGTTCTGCACGATAAGTACCCGACGTTGAACGAGTCGCGCGCATTCGACCAGATCGACAATGCGCCCGAGGAGCGTCAGCGCGGTATCACGATCAACATCTCCCACGTGGAGTACCAGACCGAGAAGCGTCACTACGCGCACGTCGACGCCCCCGGTCACGCTGACTACATCAAGAACATGATCACCGGTGCCGCCCAGATGGACGGCGCAATCCTGGTGGTCGCCGCCACTGACGGTCCGATGCCGCAGACCCGCGAGCACGTGCTGCTGGCCCGCCAGGTCGGCGTGCCGTACATCCTGGTGGCGCTGAACAAGGCCGACATGGTCGACGACGAGGAGCTCATCGAGCTCGTCGAGATGGAGGTCCGCGAACTGCTGGCCGCCCAGGACTTCGATGAGGAAGCTCCCGTCATCAAGGTGTCCGCGCTGAAGGCCCTCGAGGGTGACCCGGAGTGGGTCAAGTCCGTCGAGGAGCTCATGGCGGCCGTCGACGAGTCCATCCCGGACCCGGTTCGCGAGACCGACAAGCCGTTCCTGATGCCCGTCGAGGACGTCTTCACGATCACCGGCCGCGGCACCGTGGTCACCGGTCGTGTCGAGCGTGGCGTGATCAACGTGAACGAGGAAGTCGAGATCGTCGGTATCAAGCCGACCGTCACGAAGACCACGGTCACCGGTGTCGAGATGTTCCGCAAGCTGCTCGATCAGGGCATGGCGGGCGACAACGTCGGTCTGCTGGTCCGCGGCATCAAGCGCGAGGATGTCGAGCGTGGCCAGGTTGTGGTCAAGCCCGGCACCACCACCCCGCACACCGAGTTCGACGGCAGCGTCTACATCCTGTCCAAGGACGAGGGCGGCCGTCACACGCCGTTCTTCAACAACTACCGCCCGCAGTTCTACTTCCGGACCACGGACGTGACCGGCGTAGTGACCCTCCCCGAGGGCACCGAGATGGTGATGCCCGGTGACAACACCGACATCTCCGTCAAGCTGATCCAGCCCGTCGCCATGGACGAGGGCCTGCGCTTCGCGATCCGCGAAGGCGGTCGTACCGTCGGCGCCGGCCGGGTCACCAAGATCCACAAGTGATCTGAGCTAGTCGCAGAGCGGCGCTCACCCGAAAGGGTGGGCGCCGCTTTCGTTTTCGGCATGAGGGGCCGCGCGCCGCGAACGTGTACAGAGCCGGAAAAGGTGCGCCCCACATTCGGTCGCCACTTTGATAGCGTGCCGACGACTCTGTCGCTTCAATTCGAGGCATGCAATGACCGTGGATAACACCGAACCCATCGTGGTTGAGGAGCGTGCTGACCGCCTCGCCCGCCGCGTCGACCCCTGGAAGATCCTGGCGTGCGTGTCGACGGCCGTCTCGGTGGCCACGATCGCGACGCTGGTGTGGACGGTCAACAAGGTTTCCGACGATCCGACGCCCGCACAGCGGATGAGCGCCGCCGCGGGACTGACAACGCCGGCGATCCAGACGCCCGCCCCGCCTGCGCCACTGCCCGCGGCCGATCCTGCGCCGGCCGTACCCGCGGCGCAGTCCGCTCCCTCGACGCCGGTCACGCGAACCGCGGACCCCGGCAACCGGAACGCGCCCGCTCCGGCACCGGTCGCCGGACCGTGGCCCACGCAGGGCGGACTGCCGCCGGTGAACTTCGCCTCGCTGCCCGCGCCGAACATCATGGTGAACCCGGGGTTCAGCATCGACGCCATCATCGGGGCCGTGACGGGTACTGCAGGCTGGGTAGGTGGCGGCACCCTGAACCTGTTGGGCGATGCGATCGTCGCTTCGGCGATGAACAACAGCGCAAACCCGCGACCCACCGATCCTTTCGCCGCGTTGGCCCCCCTCACGAGGATTCCGCCGCCGCAGTGGCAGAGGGAGCTCGACATCACCAAGATTCCGCCGCCGCAGTGGCCGAGGGAGCTCGACATCACCAAAATTCCACCGCCGCATGTGCACTGGGACAGGCTGCTGCCGAGGTTCTGACCTGTAACGCCTGCCGTCAACCCGCCGATGTATGTGACGACGGCTGTCGAGGGGTCGGCCGGTGAGAGGTATGAATCCTGTTGTTCAAAAGCGTTTCTGCTTTCGTGGGCGCCGTCCTGATGGGCGGCGCTGCCATGATCGGCCTGACGGCCGGGGTTGCGTCCGCACAACCAGTGTGTCCTGACGTCCACTGGATCGGCGCAGCCGGTTCGGGGGAGCGGGCAGGGAACGTCGCCGCCGACGGCGGCATGGGCCGCGTGGTGTACAAGTCGTACCGCGACTTCGCCGCGGCAGTGCAGCAGGGTGGCCGCACAATCACCGCGGAAGCGGTCCAATACCCGGCGACCCCTGTGCCCGAGGACGGCGGCATCCTGGACTGGGCCGGGTTCATCGGCAGCGTCGACGCAGGCAGCGCTGCGTTGGCTCAGCAGTACCAGGCGTTCGTCGCGCAGTGCCCGTCATCCAAAGTCGTGCTGGCCGGTTATTCACAGGGCGCAATGGTGGTGCACCGCAACCTGCACGCCCTCGATGCCAATCCGAACCTCGCGGCCGCGTTGCTGGTCGCCGACGGCGACCGCTTGCCGCAGGACCCGACCATCAACATCGGTTCGGTCGTGGCGATGCCGGGCGCCGGAAAGGGCGTCGCGCAGGACTGGCCCATCCTGGCTCATGCTCCCGCGCCCCTGCCCCCGACGATGGGCGCCAGAACCATCAGCGTCTGCAATATCGGGGATGCGGTGTGCGACTACGACACTGAGGCCGAGGACGAGATGAATCCGGCCGCGGTGGCTGTGCATACCAGCTATGCGCGCAGCGCGAGCGCGATGGATTCGTGGACGATGCCGCTGTACCAACTCGTCGCGCAGGCACCCGCACCGCTGCCGGCTCCCGTCGCTCTCCCGGTGCAGGTAACAGCAGGTTCCTGAGCCGCGCAATCTGCTCTTCGCGCGAGCGCTCATCGCCCTCTCGGCAATAATCTGTGCATGTCGACTTTCTGGCGGTATGTGCGCGTTCAGCTGTTCGTGCTGCTGTGCGGCATCGTCGGCCCGATCTTCCTGGCCATCTACTTCGTCGCCGGGGCAGATCCGATGATGCAGTGGATGTTCTGGGCGGGCCTGCTGATCACGGCGGCCGACGTCGCTGATCGCGGTGGCGCTCACTGCCTTCGGCGCCAATCAGCGGCCAAGACCAAGGCGCTGGAGGCATCAGGTGTGCTGGCGTTGGCCCAGGTCGTCGGCATTCACGAGACGAACACCAGAATCAACGATCAGCCGCTGATCAAGATTGACCTCCAGGTGTCCGGGCCCGGAATCACCCCGTTCTCGACGCAGGATCAAGTGGTCGCGTCGGTGAGCCGGCTGCCGATGATCACCAGCCGCAAACTCGTTGCACTGGTTGACCCGATGACGAACGAGTATCAAATCGATTGGGAACGAAGCGCTTTGGTGAGCGGGCTGATGCCTGCGACGTTCAGCGTGTCTCAGGCTGATGGGCTGGACAACAGGACCTACGACCTGACCGGCCAGGCCGAACCGCTGATGGAGATCCTCCAGGTGCTCAAGTCCAACGGCATCAGCATGGACAACATGATCGACCTGCGGTCCAACCCGGCCGCCCGCCAGCAGGTGCAATCCATCGTCCGGCATGCCGTGGCCCGGCAGGCCGCGCCGCCCCCGGTACCTGCCGCTCCGGCCTACGCCGCGGGGCCGGCCGAACCGACGACCGCGCAACGGCTTCAGGAACTCGAGACGCTGCGGGCGACCGGTTCGATCACCGACGCCGAGTACACGGCCAAGCGTCAGCAGATCATCGCCGACCTCTGATCGCCGGACTCTAGAACGCGTTCTAGTTCTGCTGTTAGCCTGATGCGATGGCAGCAGGCTTGGAAGGACGCGTCGCGTTGATCACCGGTGCGGCGCGCGGTCAGGGCCGCGCGCACGCGGTCCGGCTGGCGAATGACGGCGCCGACATCATCGCGATCGATGTGTGCAAGCCGGTCTCTGACTCCGTGACCTATCCGATGCCCACCCCCGAGGACCTGGCTGAGACGGTGCGCCTGGTTGAGGCCACCGGCCGCAAGGTGCTCGCTCGGGAGGTCGACATCCGGGATCTGGCAGCACAGCAGCAACTCGTGGCCGACAGCGTCGAGCAGTTCGGCCGGCTCGACATCGTGGTGGCCAACGCGGGCGTGCTGAGTTGGGGCCGCATCTGGGAGATGTCCGAGGAGCAGTGGGACACCGTCATCGACATCAACCTCAACGGCACGTGGCGGACGATCCGCGCCGCGGTGCCAGCGATGATCGAGGCGGGCAACGGCGGTTCGATCATCATCGTCAGTTCGTCGGCCGGTACCAAGGCCACGCCGGGCAATGCGCACTACGCAGCGTCCAAGCACGGCCTGGTGGCGCTGACGAACGCGCTCGCCATCGAGGCGGGGGAGTTCGGAATCCGGGTCAACTCGATCCACCCCTACTCGATCGACACGCCGATGGTCGAGCCGGAAGCCATGATGGAGATCTTCGGGAAGTATCCGGCCTTCCTCCACAGCTTCTCGCCGATGCCGTTCAAACCCGTTGCACACGATGGCAAGCCGGGCTTGCAGGAGTTCATGACGCCCGAAGAGGTCTCCGACGTGGTGGCTTGGCTGGCCGGCGACGGATCGGCCACCATCTCGGGTTCCCAGATCGCGGTCGACCGCGGCACGGCGAAGTACTAGCGCGCTTCCCGCAATACTTCGGCGAACCGGCTTACTGCCCAGTCGATCTCATCGGCGGTGATCACCAGCGGCGGTGCGAACCGCAGCGTCGAGCCGTGGGTGTCCTTCACCAGGACACCGCGCTCGGCCAGGCGCATGCTGACCTGCTTGCCCGTTCCGTGCACCGGGTCGATGTCCACGCCTGCCCACAGGCCCCTGCCGCGGACCGCGATGACGCCGCGCCCGATCAGCGCCCGCGAGCCGAGTGTGCAGGTGCGCGCCGAGTTCTCTTGAGCGCTGCTGGTATTCGCCACGGCGCAGCATGCCGACCACCGTCGTCCCGATCGCAGCGGCCAACGGATTGCCGCCGAAGGTCGACCCGTGCTCGCCGGGGTGCAGCACCCCGAGAACATCGCGGTCGGCCACCACCGCCGACAGCGGGACGATGCCGCCGCCGAGGGCCTTGCCCAGCAGATAGATGTCCGGCACGACGCCCCAGTGGTCGCAGGCGAAGGTACGGCCGGTGCGCGCAAGGCCGGACTGGATCTCGTCGGCGATCATCAGCACGTTGCGCTCGGTGCACAGCGCCCGCACGCGGGGCAGGTAGTCGTCGGGCGGCACGATGATCCCTGCCTCGCCCTGGATAGGTTCGAGCAGCACGGCGACGGTGTTCGCATCGATGGCCAGTGCGAGAGCGTCGGCGTCACCGAATGGCACCGACCGGAATCCGGGGGTGTACGGACCGAAGCCTCGGCGGGCGGTCTCGTCGTCGGAGAAGCTGATGATCGTGGTGGTGCGGCCGTGGAAGTTATTCTGTGCCACAACAATATTGGAGTCGGTAACGCCCTTCACGTCGACCCCCCACTTGCGGGCGACCTTGATGCCGCTTTCGACGGCTTCGGCGCCGCTGTTCATCGGCAGCACCATGTCCTTACCGCACATTCCGGCCAGAGCATGGCAGAACGGGGCGAGGCGGTCGGAGTGGAAGGCGCGACTGACCAGGGTCACGGCGTCGAGCTGTGCATGCGCGGCGGCGGTCACCTCGGGATTGCGGTGGCCGAAGTTGACCGCTGAGTACGCGGCGAGGCAGTCGAGGTAGCGGCGGCCTTCGACGTCGGTGATCCACACGCCTTCGGCGCTGGCCGCGACGACGGGTAGCGGGAGTAGTTGTGCGCGACGTGGCGGTTGTCGAGGTCGATCGTCACGTCGGATCGTGAAGCCACCGAAATCTCCAAAGTCACGGATGTACCTCCAGCGTGCAGCATTTCACTGAGCCGCCGCCCTTGAGCAGCTCGGACAGGTCTACACCGACGGGGCGGAAGCCGGCGTGCCGCAGCTGGTCAGCGAAGCCGGTGGCGGCGGCGGGCAGCACCACGTTGAGTCCGTCGGAGACGACGTTGAGGCCGAGGACGTAGGCGTCGGCGCTGGCCACCTCGATGGCGTCGGGGAACATGCGTGCCAACTTGGCGCGCGAGTGGTCCGCGAAGGCCGTCGGGTAGTAGGCGATGGTGGCGTCGTCGAGAACGGCCAGCGCGGTGTCGAGGTGGTAGAAGCGCGGGTCGACGAGCTCCAGGCCGACGACCTCCATCCCGACATGATCGGCGACCTCGCCGTGTGCGCGGCGGTCGGTGCGGAACCCGTAGCCGGCCAGGATGACCGAGCCGACGGCGAGGAAGTCGCCTTGGCCTTCGTTCACATGCCGCGTCTCGCACGGTTCGTAACCGTTGCGCGACATCCATTCGGCGTAGGCGACGGCTTCGCCGGCCCGTTGCGCGTGGGTGAAGCGGGCCACGACGGCCTTACCGTTGATGACGGTCCCGCCGTTGGCGGCGTAGACCATGTCGGGCAATCCGGCGATGGGCTCGATCACCTCGACGCTGTGGCCGAGGCCGAGGTAGGTCTGGCGCAGCTCTTCCCACTGGGACATCGCGCGGTGGGAGTCGACGGGGGCGGAGGTGTCCATCCACGGGTTGATGACGTACTCGACGGCGAAGAACGCGGGTGAGGTCATCAGGTAGCGGCGGGTGCTGGCGGAGCGCTGGTCGGTTGCCTCGGTTGCCTCGGTTGTCGGAACGGTGGCGGCGGTGGCGATGTCCATCGTCATAGAAATAACGATATGGACCAGCGATCGCGCAATCAATCGACGAATATTGCGTGTCTAGGATAGATCTATTGCGTCAGAGTCCTATAGTCGAGCAATCTGTTGCGTAGGGGTGAACATGGACCGTCTGGATGAGACCGACGAGCAAATTGTGGCTGAACTGGTCGAGAACGCGCGGGCCACATTCGCCGAGATCGGCCAGCGGGTGAACCTGTCGGCGCCCGCGGTCAAGAGGCGGGTCGACCGGCTGCAGGACACCGGCGTCATCAGGGGTTTCACCGCGGTGATCGACCGCAATGCGCTCGGCTGGACGACGGAAGCCTACGTGCAGGTGTTCTGTCACGGCACCATCGCTCCGACCGAGCTGCGGGCGGCGTGGAAGGGCATCCCGGAGGTGTTCAGCGCGGCGACGGTTACAGGGACCGCGGACGCGATGCTGCACGTGCTGGCGCGGGACATGCGGCATCTGGAGGAAGCCCTCGAGCGAATCCGCGCGAGCGCGGACATCGAGCGCAGCGAGAGCATCGTGGTGTTGTCGAACCTCATCGACCGCACGCCAGGGTGAGCCTGTGCTGAGCGCCTTGCCGTGGGGTGGCGCTCACCGGTCTGGCGGCATCGTGTAAAAAACCTAAGTGACCACATCAGACGTTTCCGGCGGCTCGAGCGGCGTTGTCATCGTCGGTGGCGGGCTGGCCGCGGCGCGTACCGCGGAGCAGTTGCGCCGCTCGGAATACCCCGGCGCGATCACCATCGTCAGCAACGAGGATCATCTGCCGTACGACCGGCCGCCCCTGTCGAAGGAAGTCCTGCGCTCCGAGACCGACGACGTCACGCTGAAGCCGGCCGAGTTCTACGCCGAGAACAACATCACGATGCTGCTGGGCACCGGCGCGAAATCGGTCGACACCGACGCGCAGACCTTGACGCTGGCCGACGGTTCCCAGATCGCGTACGACGAGCTCGTCATCGCGACCGGGCTCGTGCCCAAGCGGATCAGGTCGTTCCCGGATCTGCCGGGCATCCACGTCCTTCGTGATTTCGACGAGAGCCTCAAGCTGCGACAGGAGGCAGCCTCCGCAAGCCGCGCGGTCGTCGTCGGCGCCGGCTTCATCGGGTGCGAGGTGGCCGCGAGCCTGCGCAAGTTGGGCGTCGACGTCGTGCTCGTGGAGCCGCAGCCCTCACCGCTGGCGTCGGTGCTGGGCACACAGATCGGCGATCTGGTGACCCGGCTGCACCGGGCCGAAGGCGTCGACGTCCGCTGCGGCGTCGGGGTTTCCGAGGTCAGTGGTGACGACCGGGTCCGCAAGGTCACACTCGGTGACGGCACTGAGATCGATGCCGACATCGTCGTCGTCGGCATCGGTTCTCATCCGGCGACCGAGTGGCTCGACGGCAGCGGCCTGGCGATCGACAACGGTGTGGTGTGCGACGAGGCGGGCCGCGCGAGCGCGCCACACGTGTGGGCCATCGGTGACGTGGCGTCCTGGCGCGATACCGTCGGAGGCCAAGTGCGCGTTGAGCATTGGAGCAACGTGGCCGACCAGGCGCGGGTGCTCGTGCCCTCGATGCTCGGTGAAGAGCCGCCCGCTGCGGTCTCGGTCCCGTACTTCTGGAGCGACCAGTACGACGTGAAGATCCAGGCGCTGGGCGAGCCCGAGGCCACCGACACCGTGCACATCGTCGAGGACGACGGTCGCAAGTTCCTGGCGTACTACGAGCGCGACGGTGTGGTCGTCGGTGTCGTCGGCGGCGGCTTCCCTGGCAAGGTCATGAAGGTGCGGTCGAAGATCGCTGCGGGCGCACCGATTTCGGATCTGCTCGGCTGATTTCACCCCTCGCTGAGCTCCATGCACCGCGAGCGTGCGCTCGCCCACCTGACAGGTGGGAAGCGCTTGCGCTGAAGGTACTTCGGCCGTTATCCCCAACTCCGATTTCATCCACAGGTCACGTAGTGGGTGCTCCGCGAGCCCGCCGCGGGTTGCGATAATCGAATGCATGTTCGATCGACTGTTCGCGGGCTTGGATGAACCCGCGTTGCTCGCTGCGATCGAGCAGGCGGCGCGCGAGGAGGCGGCGGCGGGAGCGCGGAGGTTGGCTGCGATAGCCGAATTGGTCCACGTCGGTGTCGAGGAGGACGTCGATCGCGGCGAGTGGGTGTTCGATTCGTGGAACAACGCCGCATCAGAAGTCGGGGCTGTGCTGAGCATGGGGCGCAAGCGGGCCTCGGGGCAGATGTGGATCGCCGTGGCGCTGCGCTACCGGCTCCCGAAGGTAAGTGCGCTGTATTGCCAGGGCCGGTTGAGTCCCCGGTTGATCTCGGAGATCACCTGGCGCACAAAGTTGGTCGACGACGACGTGGTGGCCGCTGTTGATGCCGCGATCGCCGAGAGGGCGGATCGGTGGGGCCCGCTTTCGGATGCGAAGTTGACCGCGTCGATCGAGGCGGTGATCGAGCGGTTTGACCCGGATGCGGTGCGGCGGGCGCGGGAGGTGATCCGGGCGCGGGAACTGCATATCGGTGCTCACGACGACCCCAATGAGACGGCCGCGATCTGGGGGCAGTTGATGGCCGGTGATGCCGCGGCGTTGGAGACGCGCATCACCGCGATGATCAAGGCTCTGTGCGAGAACGATCCACGCCCGGTGGGCGAGCGCCGTTCGGATGCGATGGGCGCGATCGCCCACGGCAATGAACATCTGCCATGCCGGTGCGGATCGCAGGCCTGCCTGGCCGCTGCCCCGGCCAAGTCGAAGGTGGTGGTCCAGGTTATCGCCGACCCCGCCGCTGTCGTCGCCGCGCAGAACCTGATCGCCGCTCAGGATCGCGAGCAGCAGCAGAAGCTCGCGGAAAAAGCGACGACCGAGACGCCGCAGCACAACGCCGACGGCGAGTCAGCTGACTCGGAGATCGACGGCGGCGAACCAGGACCTGCCGTGGACGATCGCCAGTCCGCCCACGCGGAGCCCGCTGAGCGGAAAGCCGCTCAATGCCAGCGGGATTCGGGCGTGGCGTTGCTGCCCGGTGTACGGGTTCTGCCGATCGCGGCATTGGCTGAGGCGATCCGTGGCGGAGCGGCGATCAAGCAGTTGTGGCTACCCGGTCCTGATCCTGAGCCGCAGTACCGGCCGTCGGCCAAGCTGGCAGCCTTCGTCCGGGCCCGGGACATGTTCTGCCGGTTCCCGGGTTGTGATGTGCCGGCCGAACGCTGCGATATCGACCATGTCGTGCCGTACCCGTACGGGCCTACCCATGCGTCGAACTTGAACTGCAAATGCCGTGATCACCATCTGGCCAAGACGTTCTGGGACGGCTGGCGTGATGAGCAGTTGCCCGATGGAACGGTGATCTGGACGACTCCGGCCGGGCAGCGCTACACCACCATGCCGGGCAGCGGGTTGTTCTTCCCGGGTTGGAACGTCACCACCGCCGAGTTGCCGCCGATGGCCCAGCCGCCGCCGGATCCCGGCCGCATCGCCAAGATGCCCCGACGGCGACGCACCCGCGCCGCCGAGAACGCCGCACGCATCAAGGCCGAACGCGAAGCCAACGCGGTCGGACGCGACCTCGAACAACAGCGGATCGCCGCCAACTCCGAGAAGTTCGAACCGGACGAGGGGTTCACCGAAAAACCGCCCCCCGACTACGGAAGCGACCCGCCGCCGTTCTAGTGCGTCGCCTGGACACGTGCAATCGCTGAACATCGCGTTCGGTCAGAACGCACCCAGGTAAAAGCGGGTGCCCTGATCGTCGGTGCACAGGGCCGACCGTCCGTACGACTGCTGCGACGGTTCTTCGAGGACGGTGCCCCCTGCCTCACGAACCCGTGACACCGCGGCGTCGACATCCTCGACCGTCCACATCGGCACCGTCACCGGCTCGGCGCTGCCACCCGCGGCCCCCGCCATCGGGTGCGTTGACGCAACCTGCCATCCGTCGTCCACGTGGCCGGGCTCATAGGTCCAGAACAGCAGCCGACTGTAGAAAGCCTTGAAAGCAGCCGAATCCGGCACCTCGTGGGTGATGTAGGACAGTTCCCCGGGACCACTGCCGTTGAGCTCCGGACGGGGTTGGCCCGGCGTCGGCTGGTACACGGCGAACTCGACGCCCTGCGGATCCGTGGCACCCAGCACGTCGCCGAAGTCGAAATGCGCGATCTCGTCGACGCTTCCGCCGCCGGCGAGGATGCTGTCGCGGGCGCCGGCGAGATCAGCTACCGCATAGCAGCAGAACAGGGTGTGCCGGTCCGGGACCGAGAAGATCCCGATTCGCTGCCCGGTGTTGGTCACCATGTGCGTCGCGGAATCGTAGGTCCACCCCAGCACGTGGCCGTAGAACTCCGCCGCGCGCCGCGCGTCCGGCGTCCACACCGCGACGTACCCCACGTCACCGTGCTGGATCGGGACGGGCGCGCCGGTCGTCGGGCCGGTGAGCATCCACCGGTGACCGAACGGATCGACGAGCGCGGCGTTGCGGGCGCCGTAGTCCTCGTACGGTTCCGTCTGAATGTGGGCACCGTGGTCCCTGGCCCGCGCGAGCGTCTCGTCCGTGTCGACCACGGGAAGCACCAGGCTCACCGAGACTGCCTGCGGCGACGGCGCTCTCAGCCCGATCTCGGGATATTCATCGGCGAGGTACAGCACGCCGCCTGACAGGGTCAACTCGGCGTGGCCGATCCGGCCGTCGTCCATCTCCACCGGATCGCCGACGAGCGTCGCACCGAAGGCGTCGGTGTACCAGCTGATCGCGGCGCGGGCGTCGGCGACGGCAAGGTAGGGGACCGCGGCGGGCCGGGGAGTGGAGGCCGGTCGGGTCAGTTCTGCGAGTGCGGTGTCGGTACCACTCATGATCACTCCTTGCGTTCGATCTGGTTGCTGTTCAAAGAGATTCGCGGCCGATTCGAGCCTGGCCCGCAGCCCGGCGGCGAACTCGGGATCCGGCGCGATCGGGAGGTCGCCGGCACTCAGCACGTCGAGTGGGTCGCGGTCGTTCATGGCATTCCTCCCTCCGGTTGTGGGTACTGCGCACGGAACGCGCGTCGCGCCCGGACCAGCAGCGCCTCCGTCGCGTGGACCGTGCGTCCGATCAGCTCGGCACACTCGGGCACCGAGCAGTCGTCCATGTACCGCAGCGCGAGCACCACGCGATGCTGTGCCGGACAGGCGGGACAGCACCTGCTCGGCGACGATGCGATCGAGCTCCGCGTCCCACGTGTCGTCCGGCTCGACCGGCTCGGGGGGTTCGGCCACCGGTACCGAGAACCGGTCGTGCCGCCTTCGGTAGTGGTCGGCGAGCTTGTGCCGTGCCACCCCGATCAGCCACGGCACCGTCAGCGGCGGTGGCGTCGGTTTCCTGGCAGCGTCCATCGCCGCCAGGAAGGTCTCCGACGTGAGGTCCTCGGCCGTCCCGCGGTCACCGCACCGCCTGACGAAGTACCCGTAGACGACAGGCAGGGCTTCGTCGTACAGCGCGATCAGTTCCCGTGGAGCGTGCTGACCGTCCGGTTCGGCGCTCACACCCTTATCGTCGCCCCCGGGAGCCAGACTCCGACACCCCAATTTCGAGATCGGCGAGACCGGACGCCAGCAGGTCGAACGCGTCACCCAGCGCTGCGGGTAGCGACACCGACTCATCGGCCAGCCAGTGCTCGTAGGCGGCCAGCGACACGGCGAGCATCGTCCACGCCACCGTCTGTGGCGTCAGATCGCCTTGGTCCACCTGCAACCGGCCCGCCACGAAGCCGGCTACCACGCCGCGCCAGCCCGCGTACATGGTCATCGAATATGCCTGCAGTGCTTCGGTTTCCAAGATCAGGCGCATGCGCTGGCGATGTCGGTCGGTGTCGTCGAAATCGTTGAAGGCCAACAGTGCCGTCCGCAACGCGTCGCGGATCGGCACGGTGGGATCCAGGTCGGCCAACAGCCGTCGCATGAGGTCGAGATGGGCGTCGAAATCCCCCCACGGCAACGCGCTCTTGGACGGGTAGTACCGGAACAGCGTCCTGCGCGCGATGCCGGCCGCGGCCGCGACGTCGTCGACGCTGACCTCGTCGAACCCGCGCACCATGAACAGGTCGATCGCGACGTCGCTGATGTGTTCCCAGCTCGTCGACCGGCGGCGGCCCACGCGCGCCTTGGGGGCGCTCATCGGATCCCCCCTTCCGTTTCGGCACTCGATGCCATATTGTTAGCGACCTACGTCACAAATGTCGAGACCCTACCCGGGGTCCAGTCAGCAGAAAGGCCAGATCAATGGAGCCGAATCAGAACGCACAGGCCGAAGAACTGGTGACCGAGAGCCTGGTCGAGGAAGTCTCGATCGACGGGATGTGCGGGGTCTACTGAGCATGACGCCGACCTTTGAAGCCGACCGACGCTGGCGGTTGCATCCGCAGGTGGCGGTCCGCCCGGAGCCGTTCGGCGCACTGCTCTACCACTTCGGCACCCGCAAGCTGTCGTTCCTGAAGAACCGGACGATCGTCGAGGTGATCAACGCGCTGTCCGATCACCCCGACGCTCGATCCGCCTGTCGCGCCGCAGGAATCGACGACGATGAGCAGGCGCCCTACCTCCACGCGCTGGGCGTCCTCGTCCAGTCGCAGATGCTGGTCCCCGAGGAGACGTCATGACCACGATGCAACCCGTGCCCCGGCTCGTCGACCAGTTCGAGCGCGGTCTGGACGCGCCGATCTGCTTGACGTGGGAGCTGACCTACGCGTGCAACCTGTCCTGCGTGCACTGCCTGTCCTCGTCGGGCAAGCGCGATCCGCGCGAGCTGTCCACGCGGCAGTGCAAGGACATCATCGACGAGCTCGAACGCATGCAGGTGTTCTACGTCAACATCGGCGGCGGCGAACCCACGGTGCGCAGCGACTTCTGGGAACTGGTCGACTACGCGACCGAGCACCACGTCGGGGTCAAGTTCTCCACCAACGGAGTCCGCATCAATCGCGAGGTGGCCGCCAAGCTGGCAGCCAGCGACTACGTGGACGTGCAGATCTCGCTGGACGGTGCGACCGCTGAGGTCAACGACGCCGTCCGTGGTCCCGGCTCCTTCGCGATGGCCATCCGCGCCCTGGAGAACCTGAAAGAGGCCGGCTTCAAAGACGCCAAGATCTCGGTGGTGGTGACCCGCCACAACATCGACCAGCTCGACGACTTCAAGGCGCTTGCCGACACGTACGGCGCCACCCTGCGCATCACCCGCCTGCGTCCCTCGGGGCGCGGCGCCGACGTGTGGGACGAACTGCACCCCACCCCCGCCCAGCAGGTCCAGCTCTACGACTGGCTGGTCGCGCGCGGCGACAACGTGCTCACCGGCGACTCGTTCTTCCACCTGTCCGGCCTCGGTGAACCCGGCGCGCTGGCCGGGCTGAACCTCTGCGGCGCAGGTCGCGTGGTCTGCCTGATCGACCCTGTCGGCGACGTTTATGCCTGCCCGTTCGCCATCCACGACAAGTTCCTTGCTGGAAACATCTTGTCCAGCAATGGTTTTCAGGACGTCTGGCAGAATTCGGAGCTGTTCCGCGAGCTGCGTGAGCCGCAGTCGGCCGGCGCCTGCAGCGGGTGCGGTCACTACGACGCGTGCCGCGGCGGCTGCATGGCCGCCAAGTTCTTCACGGGCCTGCCGATGGACGGCCCCGACCCCGAATGCGTCCAGGGTTACGGCGAACCTGCTCTGGCCCGCGAACGCGACAAGCCGAAGTCAGCGTGGACCACTCCCGCGCGGGCGGCCGCAAGACGCCGAAGGGCCCCATCCCGCTCACGCTGCTGAGCGCTCCCTCCGAAGAAATTCTGTAACGAAAGTCCGGTATAGACCCCATGGCACGTGATACCTGGTTCGAAACCGTCGCCATCGCCCAGCAGCGGGCGAAGAAACGGCTCCCCAAGTCCGCCTACTCGTCGCTGATCTCGGCGAGCGAGAAGGGCGTCTCGGTCTCCGACAACGTCGAGTCCTTCGCCGAACTCGGGTTCGCCCCGCACGTCATCGGCGCCACCGAGAAGCGCGAGATGGCGACAACGGTGATGGGCCAGGATATTTCGCTGCCCGTCATCATCTCGCCGACCGGCGTGCAGGCCGTCGACCCCGACGGTGAGGTAGCGGTGGCACGGGCCGCGGCGGCCAGGGGCACCGCGATGGGACTGTCGTCGTTCGCGAGCAAGCCCATGGAGGACGTCACCGCGGTCAACGACAAGGTCTTCTTCCAGATCTACTGGCTGGGTAGCCGTGACGAGATCCTGGCCCGGATGGAGCGCGCCAGGGCCGCCGGTGCCAAGGGTCTGATCCTGACCACCGACTGGAGCTTCTCGCACGGTCGCGACTGGGGCAGCCCCAAGATCCCCGAGCGGATGGACTTCAAGACCATCGTAAAGATGTCACCCGAGGTCATCACCAAGCCACGCTGGTTCTACAGCTTCGCCAAGACGCTGCGGCCGCCGGACCTGCGGGTACCCAACCAGGGCAAACAAGGCGAGACCAGGTCCCACGTTCTTCGAGGCCTACGGGCAGTGGATGGGAACACCGCCGCCCACCTGGGAAGATGTCGCCTGGCTGCGGGAGCAGTGGGGCGGGCCGTTCCTGCTCAAGGGCATGGTCCGCGTGGATGACGCCAAACGTGCTGTGGATGCTGGTGTTTCGGCGCTCACGGTGTCCAACCACGGCGGCAACAACCTGGACGGGACGCCGGCGGCCATCCGCTGCCTACCGGCGATCGCCGACGCGGTCGGTGACCAGGTCGAGGTTTTGCTGGACGGCGGGATCCGGCGGGGCAGCGACGTCGTCAAGGCCGTTGCTCTCGGCGCGCGCGCGGTGATGATCGGCCGGGCATATCTGTGGGGTCTGGCCGCCAACGGACAGGCTGGTGTGGAGAACGTGCTCGACATTCTTCGCGGCGGTGTCGACTCGGCTCTGATGGGTTTGGGCAAATCCTCCATCCACGAGCTGACTCGCGAGGACATCCTTATTCCGGACGGCTTCACCCGGACGCTCGGAGCCTGATACGGGCGTGGCGCAGGGGGCTGGCGTGAAACCCCGGCCGACGGGCCCGGCGATGTCGGGAAATCAATTGCCACGCATGCGCCAACATTTGGCGCACGCCAGGTGAATTGGGCCTACCATCGTCGCGTGGTCTTCCCCCGTGAGCTCGGGGACTCAACGTCGAGGCAACTGGATAACTTGTCGCCCGCGCTGGTCGTCCCAGTTGGTTCTACCGAGCAGCACGGACCCCACCTGCCGCTGGACACCGACACCCGTATTGCGACGGCCGTGGCGGATGCGCTCGTCACGCGCCTGCGGGAACAGAATCGACGCCGTTGGCTGATCGCCCCCGCCATCGGCTACGGCGCCAGCGGCGAGCACGAGGGCTTTGCGGGGACCGTCTCGATCGGTACGACGGTACTGGCGGAACTGCTCGTGGAATTCGCCCGATCGGCCTGTCAGTGGGCATCGCGGGTGGTTTTCGTCAATGGTCACGGCGGAAACGTCGGGGCGCTGCGGAAAGCAGCCACCCTCCTGCGCCATGAGGGATACGACGCGGGGTGGTGCTCGTGCGTCGCCAGCAACGCCGACGCGCACGCCGGGCACACCGAAACATCTGTATTGCTACATATTTCGCCTGGCCTTGTCAGGCAGGATGAGTGGCTACCGGGAAACCGGGCGCCGCTGTCGGAACTGATGCCGGAGATGGTCCGCGGGGGAGTGGCCGCCGTAAGTTCGCTGGGGGTCTTGGGTGACCCCACCACAGCGACGGCGGAGGAGGGTAGGAGGATCTTTGCCGAAATGGTCGACGCGTGTGGGGTGCGCGTCACTCGGTGGGCGCCTGATCGCGGGGGGATGCTGATATGAGCGGGTTGCGGCTTCCCGACGGGTTCGCCGTGCAGGTGGACCGGCGGGTTCGTGTGCTCGGCGAGGGTGCGGCACTGCTCGGTGGTTCGCCCACCCGGCTGCTGCGATTGGCTCCCGCCGCGCAAACCATGCTCAACGGCGGCAGGCTCGAGGTGCACGACGCTGTCAGCGCACAGCTCGCGCGGACTCTGCTCGATGCCGCCGTCGCCCATCCCCGGCCGCTGAGCGGCCCGTCCCATCGTGACGTGACCGTCGTTGTTCCGGTGCGGGACAACCCAACTGGGCTGACCCGACTCGTTTCCGCCCTGCGCGGCCTCAAGGTTGTCATCGTCGACGACGGTTCGGCCGCGCCAGTGACCGAGTCGGACTTCGCGTCGCTGCACTGCGATATCCGGCTCCTACGGAATTCCAGGAGCAAGGGGCCTGCGGCTGCGCGCAACGCGGGGCTGGCCGTGTGCAACACGGACTTCGTCGCGTTCCTGGACTCCGACGTGGTGCCCCGCAAGGGATGGCTGGAAGCGCTCCTCGGACACTTCTGCGACCCGGCCGTGGCGCTGGTGGCGCCGAGGATCGTCGCGCTGCACCAGTCCGACAGCGTGGTGGCCCGCTACGAGGCGGTGCGCTCGTCGCTCGACCTCGGGCTGCGCGAGGCCCCGGTGATCCCGTTCGGGACCGTGTCCTACGTGCCCAGCGCCGCGATCATCTGCCGGCGCGGCGCGCTGACCGACGTCGGCGGCTTCGACGAGTCCCTGGTCTCCGGGGAGGACGTCGACCTGTGCTGGCGCCTGAACGAGGCAGGCGCCCGCCTGCGTTACGAGCCGATCGCCCTGGTCGCCCACGACCATCGCACCGAACTGCGAAAGTGGTTTGCCCGTAAGTCCTTCTACGGCGGTTCGGCGGCTCCGCTGACCATTCGGCACCCCGGCAAGACCGCCCCGCTGGTCATCTCGGGCTGGATGCTGGTGGTCTGGATGCTGGTGGCTCTCGGTTCCGGCATCGGCTACCTGGCGTCGGTCGCGGTCGCGGCGGTCACCGGACGCCGGATCGCCAAGTCGTTGGCCAGCGTGCAGACCGAACCCATGGAAGTGGCCGTGGTGGCCGCACACGGGCTGTGGTCGGCGGCGCTGCAGCTGGCGTCGGCGATCTGTCGGCACTACTGGCCCATCGCGCTGCTCGCCGCGGTGCTGTCCCAACGCTGTCGGCGGGTGGTGGTGGTCGCCGCGGTGCTCGACGGGGTGTTCGACTGGGCCAGCCGCAACGGCAACGCCGAGGAAGACACCAAGCGCGTCGGGCTGCTCACCTACATCCTTCTCAAGAGGCTCGACGACATCGCGTACGGTGTCGGGCTCTGGAGCGGCGTCGTCCGCGAGCGGCACGCAGGCGCTCTCAAGCCGCAGATCCGGACCTGAGTGCGGCAAGACGTCCTGATCGTCGGCGCCGGCAGCGCGGGGTCGGTCCTGGCAGAACGGCTTTCCGCCGACGATCGCTGCCGTGTCACAGTGGTGGAGGCCGGTCCTGGGCCGGTCGATCCCCGTGTCAGCACGCAGATCACCGACGGGCTGCGGCTTCCGATCGGAGTTGCCAGCTCGGTCGTCCGCCGCTACCGCACCACCTTGACCGACCAGCCAGGGCGCCACGCGCAGATCATGAGGGGCGCCGTGGTCGGCGGCTCGGGCGCTGTCAACGGCGGATACTTCTGCCGGGCCCTGCCGTCCGACATCGACGGGTGGGGACTCGACGGCTGGGCCTGGGACGACGTCCTGCCGCACTTCAAGGCTATCGAGAACGACCTCGACTTCGACGGCCCGCTGCACGGCTCCGACGGACCGATCAGCGTGCGGCGGGTCGCCGAATTCGACGGCTGCACAGCGGCATTCGTGGATTCCGCGCGCGAGGCAGGGTTCGGCTGGATCGACGACCTGAACGGCGCGACGCCAGAGCGACCGCTGCCGCCCGGGGTGGGCGCGGTGCCGCTCAACATCGAGCGTGGCACTCGGATCGGCCCTGGTGGAGCCGTCCTTCAACCGGCGCTGGGACGCGCCAATCTGACGCTGCTGACCGACACCCGGGTCGGCCGGATCCGGTTCGCGGGTGGTCGCGCGACCGGGGTCGACGTCCTGGGTCCGGACGGGGCGATGACGCTGACCGCCGACCGGTTCGTGCTGTGCGCCGGGGCCATCGAGTCGGCTCAGCTGCTGATGCTGTCCGGCATCGGACCGGAGCAGGTGCTGCGGACCGCGGGCGTCGCGGTTGCGATCGACCTGCCTGTCGGTGTCGACACCATGGATCATCCGGAGTGGGTGCTGCCGGTGACCTGGCCGCCGACGCACGGCGTCCCGCCGCTCGAGGCGGTGCTGACCACGCCCCACGGGCTCGAGATCCGGCCGTACACCGCAGGGTTCGGCGCCATGATGAGCGGACACCGCGACGACCCGACCGATCAGCCGCACCTCGGGGTGTCGCTGATGCGACCGACGTCGCGCGGGCGGGTCACCATCGCCTCGGCCGATCCGGACATGGCTCCCGTCATCGAGTACCGCTACGACAGTGCCCCCGCCGATGTCGGGCTGTTGCGTGCGGGCGCCCAGCTTGCACGCGAACTCGCCGGTGCCACAGTGCAATCCGAGCCGTCCTGGTCGACATCGCAGCATCTGTGTGGCACCGCGAGAATGGGTGCCGTGGTGGACACCCGGTGCCGGGTTCAGGGCGTGCAGAACCTGTGGGTGGTCGACGGCTCGATATTGCCCGAGATCCCGAGCCGCGGGCCGCACGCGACGATAGTCATGGCCGCACACCGCGCCGCCGAATTCATCAGCTGAGCGTCGAGAGGGCCTCCGCGAGCACCGTCGCAGCCGCCACGCCGTCGATCACCGGCACGCCGAGTCTGCGGGTCAGCGGCGCCGCGAACGGCGCCATCGCGGCGCAGCCCAGAACGATGGCTCGGCTGCCGTCGTGTTCCAACGCCCGCCGACACAGCTCGCCGATCGGTTCGATGCTCGTCGGGTCGGAGTCGATCTGCAGCACGGGGATGTCGCAGGCGTAGACCCCCAGGCACTGGTTCGGCGTGTAGGCCTTGGCCAGCTGCCAGGCCCGCTCGATCGTCGCCGACATCGACGTCACCACGGAGAAGCTGCCTGCGGACAGCGCTGCGGCGTGCATCGCCGCCTGTGCGATACCCAGCACCGGGGCATCGAGCAGCGCTCGCGCCTCCTCGAGTCCGGGGTCGCCGAAGCAGGCCACCACGTAGGCGTCGGGTCGCTGGTCGGCGGGTCGCTGCCGGGCGGTCTTGAGAACCTCCAGAAGTCCTGGAACACAGCGTCTTTCGTCGTCGTCGTTCTCGATACTCGGCGGTCCGTCGAGGGGATTGAGGGCTTCGACGACGGTGCCTGGACGCGCGACGCCGGACGCGCCGGCGGCGATCGCCGCCGTCATCGACGCGGTCGAGTTCGGGTTGACGAGCAGGAGTCGCACGGTCTCCGAGTTTACGGCGCTCCGTCGATAGTGGCTGAGCGATCAGCGCAGCGAGTACCGAACCGGCAGGTGCTTGAGTCCGCCGACGAATGTGGTGGCCGACAACTCGGGCTCGCCTGCGAGTTCGATCGACTCCAACCGCGGCAGCAGTTCGGTGAACAGACTGTTCATCTCCATCCGCGCCAGCGCGGCGCCGAGGCAGAAGTGCACGCCGTACCCGAATGCCAAATGTTTGTTGGGTTCCCGGCCGACGTCGAAGCGGAAGGGTTCCTCGAAGACCTCTTCGTCGCGATTTCCCGACACATAGGCGAGATAGACGGACTCGCCCTTGGCGATCGGAACCCCGCGCACGGTGGTGTCCTCGGTGGCGGTGCGCATGAACTCCTTGACCGGCGTGGTCCAGCGGATCATCTCCTCGACCGCCGTCGGCATCAGGTCGAGGTCCTCGCGTAGTCGCGTCAACTCGCCGGGGTTCTCGATGAGCGCGTGCAGGCCGCCGGAGATGGCGTCCTTGGTGGTGTCATGCCCGGCGCTGGCGACGATGACGTAGAAGGACACCGCGTCCATGTCTGACAGGTGTTCCCCGTTGATCGTGCCGTTCGCGATGGCCGAGGCGAGGTCGTCGGTCGGGTTCTCGCGGCGTGACGCGGTCAGTGCCGAGAAGTACGTGAAGAAGTCCATCAGCACCGCGAGCAGGTCCTCCATCGTGCCCTCACCGCGCTTGTGGTCGATGTCGTCGCCGCCGAACATCTCCTGGGTGAGCTTGTGCATCCTGGGAAAGTCCTCCTCGGGCAGGCCGAGCAGCGACAGGATCACGTACAGCGGATAATTCACTGCGATCTCGGTGACGAAATCGCATTCCGGACCGGCATCGCGCATCCTGTCGACATAGCGCTTGGCGAGTTCGTCAACCCTGACCTTCAAGTCGCGCAATGCTTTCGGCCGGAACCAGTCGGCCCCGATCTTGCGGACGTCGCGGTGGTGCGGATCGTCCATGTGGACCAGCGTGCGCAGCCCGATCCCAGCCTCCTGCTGCTGCTTCATGATGTCGTCGGCCTCGGCCGGCGCAAGAAGCGGCCTCGGCCCGGCGATGAACAGATTGTTGTCGCGCTCGATCGCCATGATGTCGGCGTGCTTGGTGATCGCCCAGAACGGGCGATACGGCGGGTTGTCGACCCACGCGACGGGTTGTTCGGCCCGCAGATGGGCTAGCGCCGCGTGCAACCGGGCATCGTCGGAGTATGCCGACGGATCGGCCAGCGCCTTCGCGGCTTCCTGCGATTTCCGGTCCGTCGTCGGCGTCCCCATAGTGCTCCTCACGGCGTGTACTTGACGGGTGTCAAGGACAGTCTATGTGATCGGCGCCACTACGGGACCGGGGCGGTCGGCCGTCGGCCAGTACGCTCGATGACCGTGGCGAACCGACGGTTCATCCAGGCGATGGGCGTGCTCGCGGTGCTTGTCGTCGTGGTCTCGTGCGGCAGAGGCGACGCGGGAGGCGTGGACCCGGCGGAGCGCTCGTCGGCGGACCAGGCGCTCGTGCAGACGAGGGCAGGTGCCCTGCGCGGCGTCGTCGCAGATGATCATCGACTGTTCGCCGGAATCCCTTACGCTGCACCGCCTGTCGGCTCGTTGCGGTGGCAGAATCCACAACCGGCGCCGTCGTGGGATGGGGTGCGCGACGCCACGGCACACGGGCCGCGCTGCATGCAGGACTTGGCCGGTGACCTCGAGCTCGGCAGGCAGACCGACGAGGACTGCCTGTCCCTCAACGTCTGGACGCCCGCAGGCGAGTCCGACGAGCCTCGCCCGGTGATGGTGTGGATCCACGGTGGGTCCTTCGTCGCGGGCAGCAGCAGCATTTACGACGCGCGCCGACTGGCCTCCCGCGGCGACATCGTCGTCGTCACCGTCAACTACCGGCTCGGCGCGCTGGGATTCCTGGCGCATCCGTCGCTCGGGCCGCCGGGTGAGGTCGGCAATTACGGGCTGGCCGATCAGCAGGCGGCGCTGCGGTGGGTCCGCGACAACATCGCGGACTTCGGGGGCAACCCGGGCAAGGTGACGGTGGCTGGGGAGTCGGCCGGCGCCATGTCGGTATGCGATCACCTGGTGGCACCGGCGTCGCAGGGCCTCTTCGACGCGGCCATCATCCAGAGCGGGCCGTGCCAGGCGCAGGTCGCGCTGCCGGTAGCGCAGACCCGCAGCATCGACTACGCCGCGGGCGTGGGGTGCGCGGATCAGGCGAGCGCTGCGGAGTGTCTGCGCGGCCTGCCGGTGAACGCGCTACGCACGCCCGTGTGGTTCTACGAAATCGGTGATGACCAGCTGAGCGGTCCGGTGACGGGCACTGCCGCACTACCCACCGACCCGGTCGCCGCGTTCGGCGAGGGCAAGGCGGCGCGGGTCCCGGTGATGATCGGGACCACACACGACGAATGGACGCTCTTCGTCGCGTTCCAATACCTGCGCGGCACGATCTACGCGCCCGAGGACTATCCGCGACTGTTGGCGGGCACGTTCGGCGACGACGCCCCTGCCGTGGCCGAGCGCTATCCGCTCACCGACTACGACAACGTCTCACTGGCCTATGCCGCCACTGTCACCGACGGCGTGTTCGCCTGCGAGGGCGAGCAGATGGCGCTGGCCCTGGATCGGGACGCGGACGTCTACTTCTACGAGTTCAACGACCCCGACGCGCCTGCGCCCGAACCGCTGGAGACGCTGCCCTTCCCCGTCGGCGCGAGCCACTCCCTGGAACTCCGCTATCTGTTCGATGTCGGCGATGCTTCACCGCCTGACGCGGCGCAGGTGAAGCTGGGGGAACAGATGATCGACTATTGGGCGGCGTTCGTGAAGACGGGAGCCCCGGACGCGGGTGGGCAGCCCGAGTGGCCTGCCTTCGCCGCCGGCGACGAGGTGATGTCGCTGCAACCCGACGGCAGTCGCGTGGTCGGTGACTTCGGGCAGGCTCATCAGTGCCCGTTCTGGGCGAGCCTGAGATAGACCGCCTGATCTGGGGCGTCCACCGTGGGGGTTATGCACGTCACGGGCTAGATTTCGGTGCACAAGCCCCACGCTCGATACGTCTGTGCAGGGATTTGGAGCATGCCGGTTCGTCAGGCATACTGTTCGGGTTGCCTTGAGCCGGAATGGTGCCGTCACGGAACCGCCAGCCAGGGCATAGCGACCGGCGTCCCTCACGGGACGCATCCGGTCCCCACCTCGATCGCGACGAAATTCTGCCGCGAATGAGCGTGCGTTCGGGCGACACACCCGACCGCGGGGGTCGGTGAACCACAGACAGGTAAACAGCGGCGGCACAGCCAGGCCCATGGTCTTTCATGGACACCGTGGGCCCGTTAGTAGTGAGGTAGGAGAAGCGTGGCGGGACAAAAGATCCGCATCAGGCTCAAGGCCTACGACCATGAGGCGATTGACGCCTCTGCGCGCAAGATCGTCGAGACGGTGACCCGGACGGGCGCCAGCGTGGTCGGCCCTGTGCCGTTTCCGACTGAGAAGAACGTGTATTGCGTCATTCGGTCCCCGCACAAGTACAAGGACTCGCGGGAGCACTTCGAGATGCGTACGCACAAGCGGCTGATCGACATCCTCGACCCGACGCCGAAGACCGTTGACGCTCTCATGCGCATCGATCTGCCGGCCAGCGTCGACGTCAACATCCAGTAGGAGATCCAGAGCAATGGCAAGAAAAGGCATTCTGGGCACCAAGCTGGGCATGACGCAGGTGTTCGACGAGAACAACAAGGTCGTGCCGGTGACGGTCGTGAAGGCCGGGCCCAACGTTGTGACGCGCATCCGCACCCCGGAGCGTGACGGTTACAGCGCCGTGCAGCTCGCCTACGGTGAGATCAGCCCGCGCAAGGTGAACAAGCCGGTGACGGGCCAGTACGCCGCCGCGGGCGTCAACCCACGCCGCCACCTCGCCGAGTTCCGGCTCGACGACGAGGCCGCTGTAGCGGAGTACGAGGTCGGCCAGGAGCTGACCGCGGAGATCTTCGCCGACGGCGCGTACGTCGACGTGACCGGCACCAGCAAGGGCAAGGGCTTCGCAGGCACCATGAAGCGCCACGGCTTCAAGGGTCAGGGCGCCAGCCACGGCGCGCAGGCCGTGCACCGTCGGCCGGGCTCGATCGGTGGCTGCGCCACCCCGGGCCGCGTGTTCAAGGGCACGCGCATGTCGGGCCGGATGGGTAGCGACCGCATCACCACCCAGAACCTCAAGGTGCACAAGGTCGACGCCGAGAACGGTGTGCTGTTGATCAAGGGCGCCATCCCCGGTCGTAACGGTGGACTGGTTGTCGTCCGCACCGCAATCAAGCGAGGCGAGAAGTCATGACTTTGAAGATTGATGTGTTGACGCCGGGCGGCAAGAAGGACGGCAGCGTCGAGCTGCCCGCCGAGCTGTTCGACGTCGAGCCCAACATCGCGTTGATGCACCAGGTGGTGACCGCCCAGTTGGCGGCCAAGCGCCAGGGCACGCACTCGACGAAGACCCGCGGCGAGGTCTCCGGCGGTGGCAGGAAGCCGTACCGCCAGAAGGGCACCGGTCGCGCCCGTCAGGGCTCGACCCGCGCCCCGCAGTTCACCGGTGGTGGCGTCGTGCACGGCCCGCAGCCGCGCGACTACAGCCAGCGCACCCCGAAGAAGATGATCGCTGCCGCGCTGCGGCACGCGTTGTCCGACCGGGCGCGCAACGACCGGATCCACGCGATCACCGAGCTGCTCGAAGGTCAGACCCCGTCGACCAAGACCGCCAAGGCGTTCCTGGCGACGCTGACCGATCGCAAGAAGGTGCTCGTGGTCATCGGCCGGACCGACGACGCAGGTGCGCTGAGCGTTCGCAATCTGCCTGGCGTGCATGTGATTTCGCCCGATCAGCTCAACACCTACGACGTCTTGAAGGCCGACGACGTGGTGTTCAGCGTTGAGGCGCTCAACGCCTTCATCGCGGCGAACACGAAGACTGCAAAAGATGAGGAGGTGTCGGCCTGATGGCAACCGTGACCGATCCCCGCGACATCATCCTGTCCCCGGTGATCTCCGAGAAGTCCTACGGACTGATCGAGGACAACGTGTACACGTTCGTCGTGCACCCGGACTCGAACAAGACCCAGATCAAGATCGCGATCGAGAAGATCTTCAAGGTCAAGGTCACGCGCGTGAACACCGCCAACCGTCAGGGCAAGCGCAAGCGGACCCGGTCCGGCTACGGCAAGCGCAAGGGCACCAAGCGCGCCATCGTGACGCTGGCCGCCGGCAGCAAGCCCATCGAGATGTTCGGAGGCGCCGGCGCTAAGCCGGCGGACTGGGAAGATAGTACAGAAGACTCATGGCAATTCGTAAGTACAAGCCGACGACCCCGGGTCGTCGCGGTTCGTGCGTCTCCGACTTCGCCGAGATCACTCGCGATCATCCGGAGAAGTCGCTGGTTCGCCCGCTGCACGGCAAGGGTGGACGTAACGCCCACGGCCGGATCACCACGCGGCACCAGGGTGGTGGCCACAAGCGTGCCTACCGCCTGATCGACTTCCGTCGCCACGACAAGGACGGCATCGACGCCAAGGTCGCTCACATCGAGTACGACCCCAACCGCACCGCGAACATCGCACTGCTGCACTACCTGGACGGCGAGAAGCGTTACATCGTTGCGCCTCAAGGACTGAAGCAGGGCGCCGTGGTGGAGTCGGGCCCAATGCCGACATCAAGCCGGGCAACAACCTGCCGCTGCGCAACATCCCCGACCGGTACCCTGATCCACGCGGTGGAACTGCGTCCCGGCGGCGGAGCCAAGCTGGCCCGTTCCGCCGGTGCGTCGATCCAGCTGCTGGGTAAGGAAGGCACTTACGCCACCCTGCGTATGCCTTCCGGTGAGATCCGCCGCGTCGACGTGCGCTGCCGCGCGACCGTCGGCGAGGTCGGCAACGCCGAGCAGGCGAACATCAACTGGGGCAAGGCCGGCCGTATGCGGTGGAAGGGCAAGCGCCCCACCGTCCGTGGTGTCGTGATGAACCCGGTCGACCACCCGCACGGTGGTGGTGAGGGTAAGACCTCCGGTGGTCGCCACCCGGTCAGCCCGTGGGGTAAGCCCGAAGGCCGCACCCGCAAGCCCAACAAGTCGAGCGACAAGCTCATCGTCCGCCGCCGGCGCACCGGCAAGAACAAGCGCTAAGCCAGGAAGGATCAGAGAATGCCACGCAGCCTGAAGAAGGGCCCGTTCGTCGACGACCATCTGCTCAGGAAGGTCGACGTTCAGAACGACAAGGGCACCAAGCAGGTCATCAAGACCTGGTCCCGTCGGTCGACCATCATCCCCGACTTCATCGGGCACACCTTCGCCGTCCACGACGGTCGCAAGCATGTCCCGGTGTTCGTCTCGGAGTCGATGGTCGGGCACAAGCTCGGCGAGTTCGCGCCGACGCGGACGTTCAAGGGGCACATCAAGGACGACCGGAAAGCCAAGCGGCGCTAGATGAGTACTGCAATCGAATCAACCCGACCGCGACAGCGGTTGCCAAGCACGTTGCGTGCATCTCGGCCAGAAGGCGCGTCGCGTCATCAACCTGGTCCGCGGCAAGAGCGTCGAGGAAGCGCTCGACATCCTGCGGTGCGCACCCCAGGCAGGCCAGCGAGCCGGTGGCCAAGGTGATCGCCAGTGCCGCGGCCAACGCGCAGAACAACCAGGGCCTCGACCCGACCACCCTGGTCGTTGCCACGGTCTTCGCCGACGAGGGCCCGACCGTCAAGCGCATCCGGCCGCGCGCGCAGGGACGTGCGTTACCGGATCCGCAAGCGCACCAGCCACATCACCGTGATCGTCGAGAGCCGGCCGCCCCGCAAGGGCGGCGAGAAGTCCGGCGCTTCCGCCAGTGCGGCACGCGCACGTCGTGCCCAGGGCAGCAAGGCAGCGACCAAGACTGCTACCAAGACATCCAAGACCGATGCTTCTCCCGAAGCGAAGGAGGGCTCGGAGTAGTGGGCCAGAAGATCAACCCGCACGGCTTCCGCCTCGGTATCACCACCGACTGGAAGTCCCGCTGGTACGCCGACAAGCAGTACGCGGACTACATCAAGGAAGATGTGGCCATCCGCAAGCTGCTGGCCACCGGTCTGGAGCGCGCCGGCATCGCCGATGTGGAGATCGAGCGCACCCGTGACCGCGTTCGGGTGGACATCCACACCGCGCGTCCCGGCATCGTCATCGGTCGCCGCGGCACCGAGGCCGACCGCATCCGTACCGACCTGGAGAAGCTCACCAAGAAGCAGGTTCAGCTGAACATCCTCGAGGTGAAGAACCCCGAGTCGGTGGCTCAGCTGGTCGCCCAGGGTGTCGCCGAGCAGCTGAGCAATCGCGTGGCGTTCCGCCGCGCGATGCGTAAGGCGATCCAGTCGGCCATGCGTCAGCCCAACGTCAAGGGCATTCGCGTGCAGTGCTCGGGCCGCCTCGGTGGCGCCGAGATGAGCCGCTCGGAGTTCTACCGCGAAGGTCGGGTGCCGCTGCACACGCTGCGCGCCGATATCGACTACGGCCTGTACGAGGCCAAGACCACCTTCGGCCGTATCGGTGTGAAGGTGTGGATCTACAAGGGCGACATCGTCGGTGGCAAGCGCGAGCTGTCCGCTGCGGCGCCCGCTGCGGATCGTCCGCGTCGTGAGCGTCCGACCGGTACCAGGCCCCGCCGTAGCGGTGCGTCCGGTACCACCGCGACGAGCACCGAAGCTGGTCGTGCCGCGACCGAAGAGGCACCCGCCATCGCCGAGGCTCCAACTTCGGCGGCGACACCTAGCGGCCGCGGGTACTGAGAGCACTACACAGGATTCAGGGAGCTGAGGCATGCTGATTCCCCGCAAGGTCAAGCACCGCAAGCAGCACCACCCGCGGCAGCGCGGCATCGCCAGCGGCGGCACCTCGGTGAGCTTTCGGTGACTACGGCATCCAGGCCCTGGGCCATGCCTACATCACCAACCGGCAGATCGAGTCCGCTCGTATCGCCATCAACCGGCACATCAAGCGTGGCGGCAAGGTGTGGATCAACATCTTCCCCGACCGCCCGCTGACCAAGAAGCCCGCCGAGACCCGCATGGGTTCCGGTAAGGGTTCGCCGGAGTGGTGGGTCGCGAACGTCAAGCCGGGCCGGGTCCTGTTCGAGATGAGCTATCCCGACGAGAAGGTCGCCAGGGAGGCCCTGACGCCGCGCCATCCACAAGCTGCCGATCAAGGCACGCATCGTCACGAGAGAGGAGCAGTTCTGATGGCAGTCGGAATTTCGACCGGCGAACTGCGCGAGCTCACCGACGACGAACTGACCGACAAGCTTCGCGAGTCGAAGGAAGAGCTGTTCAACCTGCGCTTCCAGATGGCGACCGGCCAGCTTGCCAACAACCGCCGGCTGCGTCTGGTGCGGCAGGAGATCGCGCGCCTCTACACGGTGCTGCGCGAACGTGAGTTGGGTCTGGCCGCCGGACCCGGAGGTGAGGATTCCTGATGGCAGATACCAAGAAGGGCGACAAGCACACGCCCCGCACCGAGGTGCCGCGCAACCGTCGCAAGACCGCGATCGGTTACGTCGTGTCGGACAAGATGCAGAAGACCATCGTGGTCGAGCTCGAAGTCTCGTAAGAGCCATCCGCTGTACGGCAAGATCATTCGGACCACCACGAAGGTCAAGGCGCACGACGAGAACGAGTCTGCCGGTGTCGGCGACCGTGTCTCGCTGATGGAGACCCGGCCGTCGTCGGCGACCAAGCGCTGGCGCCTCGTCGAGGTCCTCGAGCGGGCGAAATAGGCTCAGTTCTAACGCTTTAACCGGAAACCCCTGTACGCCTCGCGTGCGGGGGTTTTCCGACTCAAGGTAACAATTTCGCGGCATGGCCCCGCGGATCTGTCGCACTGCCTAGGCTCCTTGGCAATGCACAGACGACCGCTCCTCATACGTGCTGTACTCGTCGCAGCTTTGGTCGTGTTGCCAGTATCGGTCGCAGCGAACGCGGAACCAGTCGAAGAATCCGTCTTGGCGAACGCGCCAACGTTGGCGTTGGCCGATCTCGGAGCCATTCCGGACTTGGCGTTCTACGGTCAGGTCGGCACAACGACATTGACATTGCCCGTTCCGTCCGGGATGACGCCGACGTCGCTGAACGTCACCGCGCAACTTCCGGTTAATGTGCGCAGCGGCACCGTCACCGTGAGCCAGGACGATCGGGTGCTGGCCCAAGTGAACGTACCGCCGGGACCCGGCCCGCTGGTGATTCCGCTGGCCGGTGTCCGGGTGGAAGACAACGCGGTGACCGTACTGGCGCGCAGTTACCTGCTTCCGCAAGACGGCTACTGCCTGGATCCGACCAACCCGCTGCGGCTGACCAACGCCGCTGTGACTTTCGCCGGCGGCGAGCTACCGCCTGCCACAGTCGCCGATTTCCTGCCGCCGGTCCTGCGCAAATTGGTGATCTACGTAGGCCGGAACCCGTCGCAGGCGGAGGCCGACGCAGCGGTCAGGCTGGCCACATCGGTGGCGGCACACTACGGCAGCCAAAACCCCGAGATCGCTGTTGCGCCGTTGCCGGATCCGTCCGGGCCGCCGCCTGTTGCGTCGGCGCCGCTGGAGCGACACATCGTCGTCGCGGAGGGTCCCGATGCCGGGGTGTCGCTGTATGGTCCCGGACCGATTCCGGCGTTGTTGATTTCGGGACCGGCTGGTGAGCTGACCAACCAGACCCGGCTGATCACCAGCGGCGTCGATCGGTATGCATTGAGTTCCAAGGCGGTAGCGGGCCCGTTGCGGTCATCGCCGCAACTGCCGGGTAACGAAACCACCATACGCAAGCTCGGGCAGCCCGGTGTCAACGCCACCGCGATCAACCCCCAGGTCGGCATTGCGCTGGACCAGACGCGGCTGGGCCGCTCGGTTCGAGGCGTGCGCGTGCATCTGATCGGGTCCTACACGCCGCTGCCGAGCACCGTCGGCGGACAGCTGGTGGCCACCATCGCCGGTGAGACAATCGATCGCTGGCCGGCGGAGGACAACGGTGCGATCGACCGCTGGCTCGATGTGCCAGACCGCCTGCTGCACCGCTACACGACCCTGGCTGTTCAGGTGAACATCTCCGGCGCCACCGGACGCTGCGGTGAATTCCAGCCGATCACGCTGACGATCGACGGGGAGACCGTGGTCCAGAGCACGGTAGCGAAACCGGCTGTGCCGCAGGGGTTCCAGTCGATTCCACAGGCTCTGATGCCGCGTGTCCAGGTCGGGATAGGTTCCGATACCTACGCCGACACGGTGCGCGGTGTGCTGATCATGACCGGCCTGCAACGGCTCAGCGCACTGCCCATCGACACCGTCGTCGTACCGTTGCAGGAGGCGATCGATTCGCCGAACCCGGCGGTGTTGATCGCGCCGGGGAACTGGGACGATCCGAAACTCCCGTTGAAGGTGAAGGCGCCCAACAGCGTCCCGATGACGTTGGACGTCGTCGACGACGACGGTAACCCGACCACGCTGACGCTGGACCCTGCGCTCAAATTCGGGTCTTTGCAAACGTTCTTCGACGGCAACCGGTCGGTGTTGGTCGCCACGTCCAATGGCGACGCCGGCCAACTCGACCAGTTGTTGACTTGGCTGCAAGCCGATGAACGCCGATGGTCGGTGCTTGACGGCCTCGGGTTGATCTCGGTACCGGGACGCGATCCGGTCATCGTGCCCGCCGCCAACTCACCCCAGCTAGGCAATCCCGCCACCGAGGGCCCACATCCGCATCCCTGGTGGTGGGTGGGTGGGGGATTGCTGGCCGTGGTCGCCGCAGGCTCGGCGTGGCTCCTGCTGCGATCACGGCGCAAAACGTCGAGCGACTGAAATGACAGCGCCAGCGCACACCGCGCCGCCGCCGGCGGTGACGCGCACGCCGTGGTTGCACACTCTGCACCCCGTCTAATCAGTCGGCTATCAGGTCCGCTTCACCAAGGTGGCGAGCCGGGACACCCGGGTGAAGGTCATGACCGACGGGGTGCTGCTGGCCGAGATCGGCGCGGACCGCGACCTTCGCCGCTACGACACGATCATCGTCGACGAGGCGCACGAGCGGAGCCTCAACATCGACTTCCTGCTCGGCTACCTGAGGCAGCTGAGCAACCGCCGACCCGATCTGAAGATCATCATCACGTCCGCCACCATCGACACCGAGCGGTTCGCCGCCCACTTCGCCGACGCGTCGGGACGACCCGCACCGATCGTCGAGGTGTCGGGTCGGAGCTACCCGGTCGAGATCCGCTACCGGCCGTTGCTGGTGGACGGGCGAGGTGGACCAGGTCGCCGGCATCTCCGCCGCGGTCACCGAGCTGTCCCAGCTCGGCTCGGGCGACATCTTGGTCTTCCTGTCCGGGGAGCGGGAGATCCGCGACGCGGCCCAGGCCATCACGGGACTGCAGCTCCGCTCCACCGAGGTCCTACCGCTGTACGCCCGGTTGTCCGCGGCCGAACAGCACCGCGTCTTCAGCGGCCATCCCGGTCGGCGGATCGTGCTGGCCACGAACGTGGCCGAGACGTCCCTGACGGTGCCGGGTATCCGGTACGTGATCGACACCGGCCTGGCCCGGATCTCGCGGTACTCGGCCCGGACGAAGGTGCAGAGGCTCCCGATCGAGCCGATCTCCCGAGCCTCGGCCGACCAGCGGGCCGGTCGCTGCGGGCGGGTGGCGCCGGGAGTCTGCATCCGCCTGTACGACGAAGAGGACTTCGTCTCCCGACCGGAGTTCACCGAGCCCGAGATCCTGAGGACCAACCTGGCCGCGGTCCTGCTGCAGATGGTGGCGGCCGATCTGGGGCCGATCGAGTCGTTCCCGTTCGTGGACGCGCCCGACCGTAGTGCGATCGCTGACGCGCGCCGGCTGCTCGAGGAACTGGGTGCGCTGTCGGCCCGGTCCGAGCGGCGTACCGCGCCGCGGCTGACTGCGATCGGGCGCCGGCTGGCGCAGCTGCCGGTCGATCCGCGGCTGGGCCGGATGCTGCTGGCCGGAGAGACGTACGGCTGCCTGCGCGAAGTGTTGATCATCGCCTCGGGCCTGTCGATCCAGGATCCGCGGGAGCGACCCGCCGAGCAACGGGAGAAGGCCGACGCCCTGCACCGCCGCTTCTGGGGAGACGGTGTCCTCGCTGGATCCGCGCGCCCTGAGCCTGTCGAAGGGCCTGCGGCCTCGGGTCCTTCGACACGCTCGGGGAGCGACCCTTCGACAGGCTCAGGGCACGCATCGGAGGGTGACTTCGCCGCCCTGTTGCGGCTGTGGGACTACGTCCGGACGGCGCAGAAGGATCTGTCCGGGAACGCCTTTCGGCGGCTGTGCCGTGACGAGTTCCTGCACTTCCTGCGGATCCGGGAGTGGCAGGATCTCCACGCCCAACTACGCGACATCACGCGCGACCTCGGGCTCGCTCGCAATCGAGCCGCCGCGCCCATCGACCAGGTGCACCGCGCCGTGCTCAGCGGTCTGCTGTCCAACGTGGGTCTCGCCGACATGGTCGAACGGACCGCGACAGGCCGCGGTCGACGCGGGCGGGCGCCGCGGGAGTATCTCGGCGCTCGCGGCACCCGCTTCGCCATCAACCCCGGCTCGAGTGCGGCGGGGACGGCGCCACCGCTGGTGATGGCCGCCGAGATCGTCGAGACCACGCGCCTCTGGGCGCGGACGGTGGCCGGCATCAGCGCTGAACAAGTCGAACACGTCGGCCAGCATCTGGTGAAACGCAGCTACTCCGAACCACACTGGTCGGCCCGGTCGGCGGCCGTGATGGCGTACGAGACCGTCACCCTGTTCGGCGTGCCGATCGTCTCCGGGCGACGGGTCGGCTACGGCAAGATCAATCCGAGCGAGGCGCGGGAGATCTTCGTCCGCTCGGCGCTCGTCGAAGGGCTCTGGCGTACCCGGCATGCGTTCTTCACGGCCAACGCCGCCACCCGCGCCGAGGCCGAGGACCTGCAGGAGCGGACCCGGCGACGCGATCTCGTCGTGGACGACCAGGCGATCTTCGACTTCTACGACACCCGCATCCCGACTGAGGTCACCTCGGGTGCGCACTTCGACGCCTGGTGGAAGAGGACGCGCCCCGAACAGCCCGACCTGCTCACCTTGACCCTCGACGATCTGGTCGTACCCGAGCACGACCTCGGCGACCTCGACGCCTTCCCCGATGTGTGGCGGTTCGGACCTCACACGTTTCCGCTCACGTACCGCTTCGAGCCCGGTGCGCCGCGGGACGGGGTCTGCGTGTCGATCCCGCTGGCTGTGCTCAACCAGCTCGATCCGGCACCGTTCGGTTGGCAGGTGCCGGGGCTGCGTCTCGAGCTGGCGACGGAGCTCATCCGGTCCCTGCCCAAGGCGGTGCGCCGGCGCTTCGTGCCGGCCCACGAGTTCGCGGTCGGAGCGTTGAGTTGGCTGGCGGACCATCCCGGATCCGAGCGCGAGACGTTCCCGCGAGCGCTGGGCCAGGCGTTGCGGGCGTTGACGGGCGAGACCGTCGAGGACACGGCGTGGAATCTTGACGCGGTCGCGCCGCACCTCCGGATCACGTTCCTGATCGTCGACGAACCGGGCGGATCGCCGATCACATCCACGGGCGCCGAGGGCAAGGACCTGGCCGAGATCCAGACCGAACTGGCCGGCGCGGTGCGGGCCACGTTGTCGACGGCCGCGGCCGAGCACACGCGCTCCGGGGCCACCTCGTGGCAGTTCGGCACGATTCCCGATCACGTCGAGCTGCGGCAGGACGGGCACGTCGTCGTCGGGTACCCCGCGCTCGTGGACGAACAGGTCAGCGTTGGTCTCACGGTGGTCGACACCCCCGAGAAGCAGCAGCGGCTGCACCGCCTCGGACTCCGCCGCCTGGTGTTGCTCGGCACACCCGATCCGACCCGCTGGGTGATCGCCCATCTGCCCAACGCCGAGAAGCTGGCGCTCGCGGCGAGCCCGTACGCGTCGGTGCCTGCGCTCCTGGCCGACGCTCGGCTGGCCACGGTCGGTGAGCTGATCCGACGCTCGCCGATCGGCTCGGTCCGTGACGAGGCGACGTACCGCCGGCTGTGCGACGCCGTGCGCGTGGACACCGCCGATCTGATGCGGACCGCGGTGTCGGTGGCCGCGGAGGTCATCGAGCGGCACGGTGCCGCCAGCGGGCGGCTGAGCGAGGTCGCCCGACGTGATCCCGCCGCCGCGGAGGACCTCACCGAACAACTCGGCAACCTGGTCTTCCGTGGGTTCTTGTCGGCCACGGCCTTCCCGCACCTGGTCGAGCTGCCGCGCTATCTGCGGGCGGCCGGTCTGCGGATCGACACGCTCCTCGGCGCGCCGGCCCGCGATCGCCCCGGTTTCGAGGTCATCTCCCGGTGCGAGGACGCCTACGCCGCGCTGGTCGATCTGTTGCCGCCCGGACCGCTGCCGGAGTCGGTGGACGACATCGGCTGGCAACTCGAGGAGCTGCGCGTGAGCCTCTTCGCGCAGTCGTTGCGCACCAGGGTTCCCGTTTCGGAGAAGAGAGTGCTGGCCGCAATCGCCGAGGCTCGCCGTTCGCTCTGACGCCGACCGCGCAGAGCGGCGGTAGATTTGAGGCGTGATGGATCCGCGCCAGCTCTACACCGTCAACGACGAGGTGCTGGCCAAGCTCAAGGAGCACCGCCCCGTGCTCGTGCACCAGATGGATGGGTTCGTCGACGCGGGTCAGGCGGGCCGGCTGTTCGCCTCCCATCTGCTGACCCAGCTCGACCACGAGGTGCTGGCGGAGTTCGACCATGATCAGCTGCACGACTATCGCAGTCGCCGTCCGGCTATGGTCTTCGACACGAACCAGTGGAAGTCCTACGCCGACGTGCAGCTGCGGCTCTACCGGATGACCGACGAGCACGGTGAGGTCTTCCTACTCCTGACGGGGCCGGAGCCGGACGTGCAGTGGGAGCGGCTCGCGGCGGCGGTGGTGGGTCTCATCGACGAGTTGGACGTGCGGCTGACCGTCAGCCTGCACGGCATTCCGATGGCGGTCCCGCACACCCGGCCGATGACGCTGACCGCGCACGCCACCGACCCCGAGCTCGTGCAGGGCTACCGGAGCTGGATCGATCGGGTGGAGGTGCCGGCCAGCTTCACCGGGCTGCTGGAGTTCCGGCTCGGCCAGCTCGACCGCAAGGCGATGGGCTTCGCCGTACACGTACCGCACTATCTGGCGCAGGCCACGTTCCCCGAGGCGTCGCTGGCGCTGACCCGTACGTTGAGCCAGGCGACCGGGATCGCCGTGCCCCTGGCCGATCTGGAACAGGCGTCGGTGTCGAACCTCAAGGACATCGCCGAGGAGATGTCGACCTCCAGCGAGGTCCAGGAGCTGGTGGCCTCGCTCGAGGCCCAGTACGACGCGCTCCAGGCCGACGAGTCACGCTCCGTGCCGAGCGCGGACGAGATCGGCGCCGAGTTCGAACGCTTCCTCGCCGAGCGGGAGAAGACCGAGGAGTAGGCCCGGGGACGTTTTCCGACCGCGGTCGACTTTCGCTTGTGTCGGGGGCAGGTGGGGCGGCGTTTTCCGACCACGGTCGACTTTCGCTTGTGTCGGGGGCGGGTGGGGCGGCGTTTTCCGACCGCGGTCGACTTTCGCGGGTGTCGGGGGCGGGTGGGGCGACGTTTCCGACCACGGTCGACTTTCGCAACGGCAGCCGCAGCGGCTGCTGCCGCCCTCCGCAGGCGCTTGCCTCGGCCCTTCGCCAGGCTCGAGGCACCAGCCAATAGGCTCGCGCCGTGCCGCAATCGGTGACCGATCTGCTTGATCTGCTGGAACTCGAGGAGATCGAGGTCGGGTTGTTCCGGGCCCGCCAGCCCGACACTGCCCTGCAGCGGGTCTTCGGCGGGCAGGTGCTGGCTCAGGCCCTGATGGCCGCCTCTCACACGGTGAGCGTGGAGCGGAGTCTGCATTCCTGCCACGCCTACTTCCTCCGCGCCGGTCGCACGGACCTGCCGATCGTGTACGACGTGGAGTCGGTGCGCGACGGTGGCTCGTTCTCGTCCCGGCGGGCCGTCGCGCGGCAGGGCGGCGAGGTCATCTTCTACCTGTCCAGCTCGTTCCACGAACTGGAGGAGGGCTTCGTCCACGCTGATCCGCTCCCGACGGACGTACCGGGCCCGGAGGAGTGCCCGACCCTCGGGGAGGTCATGGCGAAGACCTCGGGCCGCCCCTCGACGATGTGGGAGCGGGAGTGGGGCGCTCTCGATGTGCGCTACATCGGTGACTCACGGGCGGGCGGAGCGCTGGAGGACCCGCGCCATCCAGCTCGGGCCCGGGTCTGGATCAAGATCGGCGGTCCGCTGCCGGAGGACCGGCGCTTTCACCAGGCCGCGCTGGCGTACGCGAGCGATCTCACCCTGCTCTCGGCCGCCACGGTCCCGCACGGCGTCCTGATCGGCCTCAACGTCCAGGCCGCCTCCATCGACCACGCGATGTGGTTCCACCGGCCGTTCCGGGCCGACGAATGGCTCCTCTACGACCAGGTGTCGCCGTCGGCCTCCAACGCCCTCGGCCTCTCCACCGCCCGGCTGTTCCAGCACGGCGAGCTGGTCTCGAATGTGGCCCAGGAAGGCCTGATTCGGCCGCTGCGCACCCGCCGGTGAAGGTGCCTGCACGCGACAAGGACCCGGCAACCGTGTCCGGGTCCTTGTGGCGTTGGTCTTGCTATCAGGCAGCGAGGACGGACTTGCCGCGCAACTTGGCGATGGCGTGCCGCTCGATCTGGCGGACCCGTTCGGCGGTGATGCCCCAGACGGCGCCGATGTCGGCCAGCTTGGCCTGCCGGCCGTCGATCAGGCCGTAGCGACGGCGCACCACGTCGGCGGACCGCTCGTCGAGCTGGTCGAGTAGTGCCTCCAGCCGGGCGTGCTCCTCGGCGTCCAGGTACACCTCGTCCGGACCCGGCATCGGCTCGCGGGCGATGAGGTCGCCGAGGGCGGTGTCGCCACCCTCCTCCACGGGAGCGTCCAGGCTGACGTGATCCCGGCCGTACCGCATCAGGTCCAGCACCCGCTCGGGGTCGAGGCCCATTTCGTCGGCGATCTCCGCGATCTCCGGATCCCGACCGAGCCGGCGCTCCAGGGTGCGGCGCACGGCGCCGACCTGGTTGACCTGCTCGGCCACGTGCACCGGGAGCCGGACGATTCGACCCTGCTGGGCGATGCCGCGGCTGATCGACTGCCGGACCCACCAGGTGCCGTACGTGGAGAACTTGAAGCCCTTGGTGTAGTCGAATTTCTCCACCGCCCGGATGAGGCCCGTGTTGCCCTCCTGGACCAGGTCGAGCAGCGGCATCTGCGAACGGCCGTACTTGCGGGCCACGGAGACCACCAGCCGCAGGTTCGCGGTGATGAAGCGCTGCATCGCCCGCTGGCCCTCGTCGACCAGGAACTCCAACTCGGCCGTGGTGGGACGCTTGGCGCGCTTGCCGCGCATGCCCGGCGTCACCTCACCGGACAGGATCTGTTCGGCGTACAGACCGATCTCGATGCTCTTGGCGAGCTCGACCTCTTCCTCCGCGGTGAGCAGCGGAGTCTTCGCGATACCCTCTAGATAGAGGCCGACCGCGTCCTTGCCGTCTATGCCTTCTGAAACTCGCGTACGAGTTGTGCTTACCACCACGTCGGGCCCCTTTCGTTGCCACTCAGAAGTCCTAACGCGCCAGGGGCACATCAGGATTCCGCCGGAGCCCTGAAGAAACCCTGAGACCTGACCCCTGGACTGTGCTAGAGATTCGGAGCCGTACGGGTCGCTGGATGCGCGGACTGCTCGTGGGAATGTGGAGCGGTGCACACCGACTGCCCGAAGAAGATGGTCTTCGGCCCGTGCGGTGGCGTACGTCCCGATCTGGCGTGCGAGATGGGGCCGTTCCGCTGCGCGTTCCTGGCCGACGAGGCGTCCGCCGTTTCGTGGCTCGGGCCTACATCCCAGCGTCCGCCGATCGCGGCGCCGTTGGTGCTCACCGACCTCAGCGTGCCGCCGGCCGACGCGGACACCCTTGCGACCACCGCGCGGGTTCTGGCGCCGACCTGCGACGCCGTTCTGGTCGGGGATCACCAGGACCGCCGGGACTTCCCTCCGGTCCTGCTGGCGCGGATGATCGCCGACGCCGGGGCGAGGCCCTGGGTGACCTTGGCCTGCCGGGACCGGAACCGAGCGGTCCTGGAGACCGAACTGGCCGGACTTCGCCACGACGGGCTGGCCACGGTGCTCTGCGTGACCGGCGACGGGCGCGCTTACGACGTACGACCCGACATCACCCAGGTCTTCGACCTGGACGGCACGCGGCTGGCCGCCTTGGCCGCCACGATGGGTTTGCCGGTCGCGGTGGCCGAGACGCCGACCGCCCCGCCGATGGACCTCCGGGCCTCGCGGCTCGTCACGAAGCAGTCCGCCGGGGCACAGGTAGCCGTTCTCAACCACGTCCGCACGCCGGCGTCGGTCGGTGAGTTCATCGCGGCCACGCGCGCCGCCGGCCTGACCATCCCGGTGGTGGGATCGGTGGCCGTGTTCACCGACGACCGCTCGGCGGCGGTGTTGGCGGCGCTGCCCGGACTCGAGATCGAGCCGGCCATCGTGCGTACGGTCCTGTCCGCCGCCGACCCGGTGGCCGCCGGCATCGCCGCGGCCGTCGTGGAGGCCCGGGCGCTGCTGGCGGCCGGCGCGGCCGGCGTGAACCTGTCGGGCCTGGCCTCCGCTCGCGGCACCGCCTTCGCTGCCTCGGTCCAGGCCGAGATCGGTGATCGGGTCCGGGACGGCTTGCGGTGAGCGACCCCGACTCGGACCCTGCTTCCGATCCCGCTTCGGACCCTGCTTCTGATCCTGCTTCTGATCCCTTGGCGGCCGAGTTCAACACCGTGGCCGCGTGGACGGCCGAGGTGGCCCTTGATCTCGGACCCGACCACTACCTGCCGGCCGGCTGCCGGGGGAGCGGGAGTCCGGCCATGCTGCGCTGGTTCCTGGAGCGGCTGGACGTACGGGCGGGCTCGCGGATGCTGGACTGCGGCGCCGGAGTCGGCGGCCCGGCGGCCTTTGCCGCGGCCGAGACCGGCGTCGCTCCCGTGCTCACCGATCCCGAGCACGGAGCGTGCCGAGCCGCGCGGGAGCTCTTCGGCTTGCCGGTGGTCCAGGCGTCGTCGGCGCTGCCCTTCCGATCCTCCGCCTTCGATGTTGTGTGGTGCCTCGGAGTTGTGTGCACCGTGGCGGACCAGTCCCATCTGCTGCGCGAGTTGCGGCGGTTGCTGGAGCCGGCCGGCCGACTCGGCCTGCTCGTCTTCGTTGCCGAGTCGGAGAGTTTGTCGGAGCAGCCGGCCGGGAACAACTTCCCGACTCTTGCGCGCCTGAAGGGTCTACTGGCCGGCGCCCGGTTGGACGTCGTGGACAGTGCGACCACCACCGACTTCGCGGCGGGCCCGAGCCTCTGGCGTGAGCAGGTGGACGCCGTCGATGCGGAACTGGAGCGCCGGCACGGGGATGACCCGGCGTGGCACACGGCCAGTCGGCAGGCCGCGATGATCGGCCGACTGCTCGAACGAGGCGAGCTGGTCGGCACCGCGCTCAGCGTTCGCTGTGCTTGATCGGATCGTGCTTGATCGGGCTGCGGGTGATCTGGTCGACGATCCAGGCGTACTCGAATGCCGTCTCCCGCCAGCTCGCGTAGCGGCCGCTGACTCCGCCGTGCCCCGCCGACATCTCCGTCTTGAGCAGGATGGGCCGTTCGGGGGCGTTGGTGGCGACCTGCCGGAGCGCGGCCACCCATTTGGCCGGTTCGACGTAGAGCACGCGGGTGTCGTTGAGGCTCGTGGTGGCGAGGATGGCGGGGTAGCTCGTCGCTCGCAGGTTCTCGTACGGGCTGTAACTCCTCATGTACGCGTAGATGTCCGGATCGTGCAGCGGGTCGCCCCACTCCTCCCACTCGATCACCGTGAGGGGCAGCTCGGGATCGAGGATGGTGGTCAGGGCGTCGACGAACGGCACGGAGGCGTGGATGGCCCGGAACTGCTCGGGAGCCAGGTTGGCCACCGCGCCCATCAGCAGACCGCCGGCGCTGCCGCCGCGCGCGGCAAGCCGGTCGGTGGCGGTGTACTTCGCGGCCACCAGGTGCCGAGCGCAGGCCACGAAGTCGGTGAAGGTGTTCTTCTTGGTGGTGGTCTTACCGTTCTCGTACCAGCGCCGGCCCAACTCACCGCCGCCGCGCACGTGGGCGATGGCGTAGACGATGCCCCGGTCCAGCAGGGACAGGCGGGAGATATTGAAGGTGGGATCCATCGAGATCTCGTACGACCCGTATCCGTACAGCAGCAGCGGCGCCGACCCGTCCAGCGGCACGTCGGCACGCCGGACCACCGAGATCGGGACCTCGGTGCCGTCGTCGGCTTCCGCCCACGTCCGCTCCTGCACGTAGCGTTCCGGCCGGTACGGCCCGTGGACCGGATCGTCGAGCACCGGAGTCTGCTTCAGCAAGATCAACTCGTCTGCGTCGAGGCGGTAGTCGTAGATCGAGGCCGGGGTCAGCAGGGAGCTGTAGCTGACCCGCACCGCCGCCGTGTCGTAGTCGGGCCCGCCCGGTGAGTCGACGGTGAACAGGGGCTCGTCGAAGGCGATGTCGGCGCCGGTGTCCAACCCCCCGTCGGCCGATCGGGGGATGACGTGCAGTCCGGTCAGACCGTTGCGCCGCAGCGAGACGACGACGTGCGAGGCGTACGCGTCGGCGCCGAGCAGCCGGACCCCGGGCCGGTGAGGCAGGACCGGTCGCCACTGGTCCGGGCTCGACGCGAGCAGTGGCGCCTCCGCCAGTTCGAAGTCCTCGGCGCCAGCGTTGTGCAAGATCAACAGCCGGTCGCCTGCGGGCTCGACCTCGTACTCGACGCCCTGCCGCCGGGCAGCGACCAACCGCGGCTCTCCTTCCGGCTCGTGCGCCGGCAGTAGCCAGGCCTCCGACGTCAGCCGGCTGCCGCTGCTGATCACGACCCACCGGTCGTCGCGGCTGCTGTCCACGCCGACCCAGAACCGTTCGTCGGCCTCGGTGAAGACGCTGATGTCGTCGGCCGGGTCGACGCCGAGCCGGTGCCGGAATACCACGTACGGCCGCCAGGCCTCGTCGGGACGGGTGTAGAAGAGGTGCTCGTTGCCGGCCCACGCGGTCCCGTACGCGGTGTCGGGGATCTCGTCGGCGAGCAGGTCGCCGGTGACCAGATCTTTGACCTTGAGGGTGAAACGTTCGTCGCCGCTGGTGTCGACGGAGTAGGCCAGCCGCCGGCCGTCGGGGGAGACCGCGTACGCCCCGAGGGAGAAGAACTCGAATCCGGCCGCAAGGGCGTTGGCGTCCAGCAGCACCTGCTCGCCGGTGATCGACTGCTCCGGGTCGGGCGGGGCGGTACTCGCGGCGGGGGCGCGGCAGTAGATCGGGTACTCCGAGCCTTCGAGGGTGCGGACGTAGTACCAGAAGGCGTCGCCGCCGGAATGGGTCGAGCGCACCGGAACGGTGAGGTCGGTCTCCTGCGTACGGGCCTTGATCTCGCCGAAGATCGCCTCGCTCAGGTCCTTCACATGACCGGTTTGGTCCTCGGTGTAGGCGTTCTCGGCCTCCAGGTAGGCGATGACCTGCGGATCGTCCTTCGCCCGCAGCCACTCGTACGGATCGTCGAAACGGTCCCCGTGGTGGACGCGGGTGATCGGGCGGCGGTCGGCGACGGGCGGCGGGCGGTCGGGCACGGGGAGGGAGCTTAGTGCCGAACACAGACGGACGACATCGCTCGGGTTCGTAGGCCTAGCTCGACCTGCAGATCGAGCGACGCCTACGAAATCGAGCGACGTTGAGGCCGGAGGCCGCAGTTCCTGATCGTCGCCGGTCACGAGGAACCCTCGAGCCCCATGCGCGCATCGGCGTCGATGGGCCAGGATGTCGGTATGGGAGCTGAGGTTGACGAGCGGCAGTTCACCCGCGAGGACCGGACCCGGTACCGGGAGAAGGTCCGCCGGTGCCTCGACGTGCTGGCCCGGATGCTGACGGAGTCCCGTTTCGACTTCGAACGTCCCATGACGGGCCTGGAGATCGAGCTCAACCTCGTCGACTGGGACGGTCAGCCGGCGATGCGCAACGCCGAGGTGCTGGCCGCCATTGCCGACCCCGCCTTCCAGACCGAGCTCGGCCGGTTCAACATCGAGATCAACGTGTCTCCGCGACGCCTCGGTCAGGGTGGGTTCGCCTCGTTCGAGAAGTCCGTACGCGACGCGTTGAACGCCGCGGACGACCGGGCCAAGGAGATCGGCGCTCAACTGGCCATGGTCGGCATCCTGCCGACGCTCCGCCCCGAGCACGTGACGTTGGACAGCGTGAGCGAGAACCCGCGCTACTCGCTGCTGGACCAGCAGATCTTCGCCGCCCGTGGTGAGGATCTCGAGATCATCATCGACGGGGTCGAGCGGCTCGACATGGTTTCCGACACGATCATGCCGGAGGCCGCATGCACCTCGACTCAGGTGCATCTGCAGGTCAGTCCGGAAGATTTCGCCGGCTACTGGAACGCGGCGCAGGCCATCGCCGGCATCCAGGTGGCGGTCGGGGCCAACTCCCCGTACCTGTTCGGTCGTGAGCTGGTGTCGGAGTCGCGCATCCCGTTGTTCGAGCAGAGCACCGAGACCCGCAGCGAGGAACTCAAGGCCCAGGGCGTCCGGCCGCGGGTCTGGTTCGGAGAGCGGTGGATCACCTCCATCTTCGACCTGTTCGAGGAGAACGCGCGCTACTACCCGGCGCTCCTGCCGATCTGCAGCGACGAGGATCCGGTGGAGGTCCTCGACGCCGGCGGGGTGCCGAGCCTTGACGAGCTCAAGCTGCACAACGGCACCGTGTACCGCTGGAACCGACCGGTGTACGACGTCAGCGGCGGCGCCCCGCACCTGCGGGTCGAGAATCGTGTCCTGCCTGCCGGGCCGACGGTCGTGGACACGATGGCGAACGCGGCCTTCTTCGCCGGTCTGGTGCGCTTCCTGGCCGATGAGGATCGCCCGATCTGGTCGCAGATGTCCTTCCAGGCCGCGACCGAGAACTTCGCCGCCGGCATCCGGCACGGCATCAACGCCGAGGTGTACTGGCCACGGATCGGCCAGGTGAAGGTCGCCGAACTCGTGGTCCGCAAGCTGTTGCCCATGGCGGCGCAGGGGCTGCAGAGCTGGGACGTCGACGAGGCCGAGTCGTCGCGGCTGCTCGGGATCATCGAGCGCCGCTGTCTGCGTGCGGCCAACGGGGCGACGTGGCAGACTGCGGACGTGGCGCGGCGGCAAGCCGCGGGTGAGAGCCGTGACGAGGCGATCCGCGGGATGCTGCTGGCCTACCTGGACCGGATGCACAGCAACGAGCCCGTTCATCTGTGGCCCAGCTGATCGGGCCCGCGAGTCGATGGGAGTGCAGAGATGACGGAAACGGCCACCGCGGAGAAACAGGTCAGCGACGGCACTTCGGTCATCGTGGTCGGGTACTCGGCGAAGCCCGAGGGCAAGGCCGCGTTGCAGCGGGCCGTGGCCGAGGCGCAGCTCCGCAACTCCCGTCTCATCGTGGTCCACACCTCGCCCGACGCGGAGGTCGACGAACTCACCGGCGAGCTCGAGGGGCTCGGGGTCCCGTACGAGGTCAAGCAGGCGCCGGATGCACTGGATCCGGCCGAGGAGCTGATCAATGCCGCTGACTCCGCGGACGCAGAGTTCATCGTGATCGGCCTGCGGCGTCGCTCACCCGTCGGGAAGTTGTTGCTCGGCAGCAACGCACAGCGGGTGCTGCTGGATGCCTCCTGCCCGGTGCTCGCCGTCAAGGCCGAGTCCGTCTGAGCCGTCGGCAACGGGCGCCCGGAGCCGGTCGCAGCGCGTCCTGAACCCGTCGAAGCACGCTCCGAGCCTGTCGAAGGGTCCCTGCCCGCGAAAGTCGCTCGACTTGTCCAGTGGCGTGTTGGCATCTGGTTTGGCGTTCCGTGTCACAATGACGATGGAGCACCTATTGACATCCAATGGGCGCTGCCTGCCCTGAAGTTGAACGCAGCCGAGAGGTACTTTGTGACACCCCCTCCCAAGGTTCGTACGTCGCCACCCGTCCTGGACGCAGCGACCGGCAGGGCAGGTCAGATAACGGCACCGGCCGACCGGAAGGCTGCGGCCGGCAAGACGACCAGCAAGAAGGCGGCTCTCAAGGCCGTGGAGAGCGCCGACGCCAGCGCGGAGGTGGAGGCTCCGGGAACGTCCTCCGCCAAGGAGCCGCCGGTCAAAGCAGCCCCCAAGGCAGCGACCAAGAAGGCGACGGCGGCCCCAGCGAAGTCGGGCTCGAAGGGCCCGGCCAAGAAGGCGACGGACGGACCCGCGGTGCTGAACGGCGTGGAGACGCCGGACGCGGTCGATCCCGACGCCACCGGTGATGATCCGGAGGGCTCGGACCCGGAGCTGACCCCCGAGCTGGCGACCGAACTCACCAGCGAGTTGGCCGCCGAGCTGACCCCTGAACTGACGGCCGAACTGCTCGTCGAGGTCGACGGCGACGAGGTGGTGCTCACCGTCGGCGGCAAGAAGCGCACCCTGGACGACGTCGACGAGTCCACCTTCGAACCGGCCGAGGAGACCAAGCTCGAGAAAGAGCTGGTCGAGGACGAGGGCTTCACCCTCTCCGAGGCGGACGACGCCGACGAGCCCGAGCAGCAGGTGATGGCGGCCGGCGCGACCGCCGACCCGGTGAAGGACTACCTCAAGCAGATCGGCAAAGTCGCACTGCTGAACGCCGAGCAGGAGGTCGAGCTCGCCAAGCGGATCGAAGCTGGCCTCTTCGCCGACGAGAAGCTGAACGACGACGCGCTGAAGGTGAAGGCGGTCGAGGTCGACGACTTCGACTGGATCGCCGAGGACGGCCGGCGAGCCAAGAACCACCTGCTCGAGGCCAACCTGCGCCTGGTGGTCAGCCTCGCGAAGCGCTACACCGGTCGGGGCATGTTGTTCCTGGACCTCATCCAGGAGGGCAACCTCGGTTTGATCCGCGCGGTCGAGAAGTTCGACTACACGAAGGGCTACAAGTTCTCCACGTACGCGACGTGGTGGATCCGGCAGGCGATCACCCGGGCCATGGCCGACCAGGCCCGAACGATCCGCATTCCGGTGCACATGGTCGAGGTCATCAACAAGCTGGCTCGGGTACAGCGGCAGATGCTGCAGGACCTGGGCCGCGAGCCCACCCCGGAGGAGTTGGCGCGCGAGCTGGACATGACCCCGGAGAAGGTCGTCGAGGTCCAGAAGTACGGCCGGGAGCCCATCTCGCTGCACACCCCGCTGGGCGAGGACGGCGATTCGGAGTTCGGCGACCTGATCGAGGACTCCGAGGCGGTCGTGCCCGCCGACGCGGTCAGCTTCACCCTGCTGCAGGAGCAACTGCACGACGTCCTGGACACCCTGAGCGAGCGCGAGGCCGGGGTCGTCTCGATGCGCTTCGGCCTCACCGACGGGCAGCCCAAGACGCTCGACGAGATCGGCAAGGTCTACGGGGTGACCCGAGAGCGCATAAGGCAGATCGAGTCCAAGACGATGAGCAAGCTGCGCCACCCCTCCCGCTCGCAAGTCCTCCGCGACTACCTCGACTGACCCGCCTCTCGACGAGCCTCCCGCCCTCGTACTCTCAACGTCGCTCGGGTTCGTAGGCGTAGCTCCATCTGCATATCGAGCTACGCCTACGAACCCGAGCGACGTGGGATTGAGGCGGGTCATCGGCGGCCTCGGGCGAATGCTCGGTCCAGCCGGTCGCGAATGATCTGTGGTCGGAACAGCTCCGTCCAGATCCAGCGGACCACCTGCCAGCCCAGATCGCGGAGTTTGTCCTCACGGAGCTTCTCCCGGATCACGGCCTCCTCGATGGTTTCGTCCTTGCGGAGGAGGCGCCGATACTTCACCCGGCCGTCGAACTCGCCGAGCGTGCGGAACTCTGGCCACGCGAAGTCCGTACGAGCGACGAACCGATCGAGATCGTCGAACACGTCGAACTGCGGCTCGGGAGCAGGAAGCCCCAGCTCATGACAGCGGACGCGGCTGAACGACTCACCGACGCTCTCGCTGCGCGGATCGAGGAAGGCGATCACCCGTCGGGCTTGGGCAGCGCCCGGCCAGCGCCTCACTCGCTCGACGACGTCAGCGAGTTCGATCGGGTCGAGGCCAAGGACGAGAGCTCGATCGCCAACAGCAACGCTCTGGTCGAAGGGCATGGTCCGAGCCAGATCGCTGACCGTGCGGGCCAGCGAGGTCACCACGATGTCGTCCACGACGGTGATCTCGTCCGGAGCAAGTCTCGCACCGTGAACGTGTACCGCCGACCGCCGGACACCGCCGCCGTGGCGATCGCGCGTGACGTGAACCTGCCGGACGGCCGCGGGAAAGACCGGTAGCCCGTGCATCACGGCGGCCGAGCCGTGACTGATGGCGGCTCGGGGATGAAGCTGGGGAACCGTTCCGTCGATGAGTCGCCGGTGATCAGCGGCGAGGCGGTCGTACTCATCCTCACCGTCAGCGGCCGTCGACTCGGCTGGATCAGCAACGGCGTACGCGCCACGGCGGAGCCGGAGCAGATTGCCACTCCGTTCGAGCCGAGCGACCTCATCAGTGGTGAAACCGCGGCCGACGAGGTCGCGAGTGAGGATGACGTTGTCCACGCGGTGAGCCCATCAGCCTCGTGCACCCGGGGAAAGCCCCCCAGCGTGATCTGTGGATGAGCGTCCAACGCCGTCCACAGCGCCGCGTAACCCCCTTCCAGCAACGTCGCTCGGGTTCGTAGGCGTAGCTCCATCTGCAGATCGAGCTACGCCTACGAACCCGAGCGACGTTGGGTCTGGAGCCTGGCGGGTGGGGTCTGGGGTCGGGCGCGCGGTGGGTGGTTGGGGTGGCAGGGGCGGTGTGGGGTCAGGGGGCTGGGCGGGCGGCTTGAGCGATGTCGGCCAGGGCGTCGAGGGCGGCGGGCAGGGGTTGGCACCAGCTCGACGGGGGGACCGGGCGCATGATGACGCCGGCGACGGTGATGGCCGAGGCGGGAACGATGATGCCGATCGCCGGGCAGGGCGTCTCGTCGGGGTTCTGCCACCAGGGCAGTTGCTCGTCGGGAAGCGACCAGGCGGCGGCCCACGCGTCGAGCAGCCGTTCGCCGTCGGGGCTGGCGGCGTCCAGGACGTACGGCTCCAGCGGCAGCGTGCCGGGGAAGCGCCCCGGCCCCAGGCACACGACGATCCGCTCGACGTCGACCTGCTCGACCAGCCGTACGACAGGAAGCTCGGCACCAACCCCCGTACAGGTCTCCGCACCTTCCCCGGGCCGGAACTCGGTGAGGCGCACACCGCGTACGGGACCCGGGCCGAGGTCGGGACGGATCACGCGCGATCCACCCGAGGCACGGATCGCCAACGCGCCCACGACAATCGCAACCAACACCGCCGCGACCACCATCACCAGCCGGCGGCCGCGAAACCACGAAGGCCCCGACCAACCGGTCGGGGCCTCAGACATCGGCGTGATCGATCAGCTGATGCGCTCCGACTCGTCGTGGATCTCGAGGGCGACCTGCTTCAGCTTGTCGGCGTGCTCCTTGCCGTGGTGGGCGCAGAAGAGAAGCTCGAAGCCGCTGGCCATCGTCACCCGGACGTAAGCCTGCGCGCCGCAACGATCGCAACGGTCGGACGCGTTCAACGCCGCGCCCTCGACGACGGTGGTGCTCATGATGGCCCTCTCTTCCGGCAGAGGTTGGCTGTCTGGTCGTGCACTGCTGATTCTGCATTCCCGGTCCAAGTCCTCGACCGATGCATCTAGTCAACATCCAAGCAGGCCTCGATTGTTCCTTTTCGGCGTACCGGATACATGACTCTTGTGTAACAAGTGCGACGTGCCGGGGTGAGTCGGCTCGCCGCGATACCCTCGGCGAGTGCCGAGCATCTCCGTCACCACGCCTGCCGCCGGCGCCCATTCGACCAACAAGGCGGTGGCCGAGAGCCGGGACTACGAGGCGAGACATCTCCTAGTCCTGGAGGGTTTGGAGGCCGTCCGCAAGCGCCCGGCGATGTACATCGGGTCAACCGACACACGCGGTCTCATGCACTGCCTGTGGGAGATCATCGACAATTCCGTCGACGAGGCGCTGGGCGGATTCGGTAGTGAGATCTTGATCACGCTGAACGGCGACGGCAGCATCTCGGTCGCCGACCACGGCCGGGGCATCCCGGTCGACAAGGAGCCGCGCACCGGCCTCTCCGGGGTCGAGGTCGTGTTCACCAAGCTGCACGCGGGCGGCAAGTTCGGTGCCGGCTCCTACAACGCCACCGGCGGCCTGCACGGCGTCGGCTGCTCGGTGGTCAACGCCCTCGCCTCCCGGCTCGACGTCGAGGTCGACCGCGACGGCGCCACCTGGGCGATGTCCTTCCGGCGCGGGGTGGCCGGCACCTTCGACGGCACCGGACCGACGGCCAAGTTCACCCCCGACAACGCGTTGCGCAAGATCGGACGGGTCAAGCGGGGGATCAGTGGCACCCGCGTCCGCTACTGGCCGGATCGGCAGATCTTCCTGAAGGAGGCTCAGCTGTCGCTGACCGACCTGTACGACCGGGCGCGGCAGACCAGCTTCCTCGTCCCCGGACTGGCCCTGGAGGCGGTGGACGCCCGCACTGCGGAGGTCACCACCGAGCGCTTCCGGCACGCCGGCGGCATCACCGAGTTCTGCGAGTTCCTGGCGCCCGACGAGGCGCTGACCGACGTCGTACGGCTACAGGGCAGCGACCAGTTCGTCGAGACCGTACCGATGCTCGACGACGACGGGCACATGACGCCGACCGACGTCGAACGCCAACTCGACATCGACATCGCCGTGCGCTGGGGCACCGGCTACGAGACCAGGACCCAGTCCTACGTCAACATCATCGCCACCCCGAAGGGCGGCACGCACGTCGCCGGCTTCGAGCGGGGGATGAGCCGGGCCTTCGTGGCCGGACTCCAGAACACCCGCTTGCTGAAGGCGGGGGAGGAGATCACCAAGGACGACATCACCGAGGGTCTGACCGCGGTGGTCACCGTTCGGCTGGCCGAGCCGCAGTTCGAGGGCCAGACCAAGGAGGTGCTCGGCACCCCGGCGGTCTCCCGGCTGGTCACCAAGACCACCGAACGGGAGCTGACGGCTTTCCTGACCTCCACGAAGGGCGCCGTACGGGCCCAGAGCCGGCCCCTACTGGAGAAGGTGGTGAACGCCTCCCGGGCCCGGGTGGCCGCCCGCCAGCACCGGGAGACGCAGCGGCGCAAGACCGCCTTGGAGTCCTCCTCCCTCCCGCCCAAACTCGCCGACTGCCGCAGCGCCGATCCCGAGCGGTCCGAGTTGTTCATCGTCGAGGGGGACTCCGCGATGGGTACGGCCAAGCTGGCCCGGGACTCGGAGTTCCAGGCGCTGTTGCCGATCCGCGGCAAGATCCTCAACGTACAGCGCGCCTCGATCGGCGACATGCTCAAGAACGCCGAGTGCGCCGCCATCATCCAGGTGGTCGGGGCCGGGTCGGGACGCACCTTCGATCTGGAGGCCGCCCGGTACGGCAAGGTCATCTTCATGGCCGACGCCGACTCCGACGGCGCCCACATCCGCTGCCTGCTGGCCACACTGTTCTTCCGCTACATGCGGGAGCTGGTCGACGCCGGTCGCGTGTTCACCGCCGTACCGCCGCTGCACCGCTTCGAGCTGACCAACCCCAAGAAGGGGCAGGAGCGCTACATCTACACCTACTCCGACGCGGAGTACCAGCGCAAAGCCGCCGAGCTGACCAAGAAGGGCATCACCTTCAAGGAGCCGCAGCGCTACAAGGGGCTGGGCGAGATGGACGCCGACCAGCTGGCCGACACCACGATGAGCCCGCGGCACCGCACGCTGCGGCGGATGACCGTGGACGACGGCCGGGAGGCCGAGCAGATCTTCGAGATGCTCATGGGCAACGACGTGGCGCCCCGCAAGGAGTTCATCGTCGAGGGCGCGTACGCCCTGGACGCCGCGGCCATCGACGCCTGAGGGCGGCTCAGACGACCAGCGACACGACCTCGGAGAGCTCGCCGGTGTCCACGTCGTAGAGAAAGCCGCCGATCGTGACGCGTCCCGCCAGATGGCGGTGGTAGGCCAGCCGCTCGACGTCCTCGCGCAGGCGCGCCTCCTGGTCCGGCGAGGCTCCGATGGCCAGGTCGGCGAGGTCCTCACCGGTGGCCGCCGCCACGCGGGCGATGATGTCGGCGTCCTCGCCGCTGGCCATCGCGCAGCGGGTGTGCGGGACCACGAGGATCCGTTCGACGCCGAGCAGGTGCACGCCGAGGATGCAGCCGACGAGGGCGTCGTGGGTGACCCGACCGCCCGGAGTGCGCATGATCTTGGCGTCGCCCACCCGGAGGCCGATCATCTCCAGTGGCTCGATCCGGGAGTCCATGCAGGTCACCATCGCCACCCCGGCGTGGGCGATGCCGTCGAAGCCGCCGAGGGAGAACCGCTCTCGGTACTCGGCGTTGCCCTCCAGGAGGTCGTCGAACTCGTGTGCCACGCAGGTCAGCGTAGGACCCGATTGTTACGACCTCCTTTCGAAGCTGCTCGTGCGTCTCAGGCGCCTGGGACCGGCCTCTTCCTCCTCGATCGTCGACGCGCAGACCTCGTGCCCGTGCGCCGCTCGTCCATTCGTGCGCGTCGACTCCTCGTCGTCAGAGCCCGGCCGCGCCTGAGACACCCGACACTCGCAGCTTGTTTCGAAGCTGCTCGTGCGTCTCAGGCGCTCCGGACCGGCCTCGGCCGCGCTTCTGAGACCCTGACACTCGCAGCTTTCGAGGCGGGAGGTCTAGCCTCGGCGTATGGCTGCGCGGCTACTGGAGCGCGACGCAGAACTCGAGACTCTCGCCCGCGTGGCGAGCGAGGCGGCGGATGGCAACGGGTCGATCGTCCTCGTGCACGGCGAGGCCGGAATCGGCAAGACCAGCCTGGTCGGCGCGCTGAGGTCCCAGCTGCGGCCGGAGACCCGGATGCTGGTGGGTTTCTGCGACGCACTTAGCACGCCGCGGCCGCTGGGCCCGTTCCGCGACCTGGCTCGCATCGTGGGCGATCCCCTGGCCGGCGCGCTCGCGGCCGGGGACCGCACCGCCGTCGCCGACACCCTCCGTGACGAACTGGTCCGGGAGCAGCCGTCGGTCGTCGTGATCGAGGACGTGCACTGGGCCGATGAGGCGACGCTGGACACCCTCCGGTTGCTGGTCCGGCGGATCCGCCCCCTGCCAGCCGTCCTCGTGCTGACCTACCGCGACGACGAGCTGGGACGCAACCATCCGCTGACCCAGCTGCTCGGAGACGCCTCCCACTCGGGCGAGGTCCACCGGCTGGCCATGCATCGGCTGACCGAGCCCGGCGTCCGCGCCATGCTCAGCGGCAGTGCCCTGGACCCCGCCGAACTGTTCTCCCTCACGGCGGGCAACCCCTATTTCGTCAGTGAGCTGGTGGCCTCGGCCGAGGGTTCCCGGGTCCCGGCAACCGTGGTCGACGCAGTCTTGGGCCGACTCAGAAGGCTGCCGATCCCATACCAGTACGTGGTGGAGCAGCTCGCGGTCGTCCCGACCGCCGTTGGCCGGCCGCTTCTCGGTGCCCTGGTGACCGATCCGGGCCCGGCACTCACCGACGCCGAGGAACGCGGTCTGCTGACCATCCGTCCGGATCAGGTGACCTTCCGGCACGAGCTGACCCGCCGGGCCATCGTGGACGCCATGCCGGTCGCCCGGCGGGTCGAGCTCAACCGGCGCGTGCTCACGGCCCTGGAGCAGCTCGATGGGGGTGCCGGCCAACTGGTGCATCACGCCGCGGAGGCCGGCGAGGTGGACGCCGTCGTCCGGTACGCGCCGATGGCGGCCCGGGAGGCCACGACGGCCGGCGCGCACCGAGAGGCCGTTGCCCAGCTCGAAAGGTCGCTGGACCACCTCGAGCGCTATCCGGCGGAGCAGCAGCTCGAGCTGTTGGAGGCCCACGCCATCGAGTGCTACAACACCGGCGCAGCAGACGCCGCGGTCATCTCCCAGAGCGCCGCGGTCGAGTTGCGTCGCCAGTATCCCGACACCCGAGCACTCGGAATGAGCTTGCGCTGGCTGTCTCGGTTCCTCTGGTTCGCGGGTCGCCGGGCGGACGCGGAGCAGGCGGCCGAGCAGACCAGTGCGGTTCTGGCCGAGACCGGCGATCCCGGTCTGCTCGCCTGGGCGCTCAGCAATGAGGCTCAGTTGGCCGCGCTCGCCCATCGCCGCGACGACGGCGCCCGGCTGGCGCGACGCGCCATCGATTTGGCCACGGAAGCCGGCGACCGCGCCGCTTTGTCGCACGCCCTGAACAACCTCGGAGTGTCCCTCTGGTCGGACAGCCGCCGCCAGGGCCTTGGCCCGTTGCTCGAGTCCTTGCGGGTGGCCCTGTCGATCGACGACGTCGAGGAAGCGTGCCGCGCGTACGTCAACATCACGTGGCGCCTGATCGACGACTTCCAGCTCGACGAGGCGACCACGTACTTGGACGAGGTCGTCCGGTTGGCCGAACGCGCCGAGTTCCTGGGCTTTCTCTACTACGTTCAAGGCACTCGGGCGCGGCTCCTGCTGGCTCGGGCGCGCTGGGCCGAGGCGATGGACGCCGCGGGGTTGGCGCTGACCGGTCAACCGACGGCGCGCTGCGTCGCGCTCACCGTACTCGCCTCAGCTCGGATCCGGACGGGGTCGGCCGACCCGTCGGAGCCGTTGGCGGAGGCGGCTCAGCTGGCCCGACGGATGGACGAATTGCAGCGGATCGGGCCCGTCACCGCCGCGCGGTGCGAGGCAGCCGCGCTCCGCGAGGACTGGGCCGCGATCGTCGCCGACGCCGTGCCGGTGCACGCGGAAGCCGCCCGGCTCGGGACCTCCGTCCTGCAGGCGGAGCTGGCGTACTGGTTGCGGCGGGCCGGCCGCGACGTCGACGTACCGGACACCGACCATCCGTACGCACTCCAGGCCCGCGGCGACTGGCTGGGCGCGGCGGCCGCCTGGGAACGCCTCGGCGCTCCGTACCACCAGGCCGCGGCCCTGGCCGACAGCAACGAGCCGAAAGCGCTCCTGCAGGCACTGGTCATTCTCGACCGACTGGGCGCCGCGCCGCTCGCCCGGAGGGTACGGTCTCGCCTGCGTCGCCTCGGTGTGCTCAACGTGCCGCGCGGGCCGCGGCCGACCGCACGGCAGCATCCCGCCGGGCTCACCGCGCGGCAACAGGAGGTCCTCGCACTGATCACGCTCGGCCTGACCAACGCGGAGATCGCCAACCGGCTGGTGCTCTCGGCGCGCACGGTCGATCGGCACGTGGCCGAGATCCTCGGCAAGCTCCGCGTCTCCAGCCGCGGTCAGGCCGTCGAACGAGCCCGCGAGCTGGACGCTCAATCTGGGTAGTCCGGTCCGCCAATGTGGGTGCCCGACGCGGATTTCGCGGCCCCCAGACCTTGCGTACACCTGTGCTATGTCCCCATACGGATCCCAGACGGCCACGCTCAAACCTCGGCAGACGACGTCACTCAGGTGGTCGCGATCGAACGTGACGTCGTTGGCGGGGGCACCACCGAGCCTGTTGCCGCGGCCGTACATCCGTGATGACGGCGTGAGCTGCATCGTGTCGTACTCACGCGTCAACGACCGAATTCGCGAACTGGCCCTGGAGCGAGATGGGTGGCGGCACAACGACCTGCTGAGTCTCGCCTCCGGTTCCGCCGCCGAGGGTCACACTCCCGTTCCGTACGTGCGATCCGACGGGCTCTCCGCGGTCGTGTACCTGTCGAGGAGCGGCCAGATCCACGAGCTCACCCTGGTCGCCGGCGGTTGGCGACACCACAACCTGTCGGTGATGACCGGCGCACCGTTCGCTCTCGATTGGGGGCTGGAGGCCTACGTCCGGTGTGACGGGGTGACGGCCGTCGTCTACCGCGGTCTGGGACACCACATTCACGAGTTGGCTCTCGCGGGTGGCACCTGGACCCACACGGACCTGACCGCCCGCACCGGCGCTCCCACTCCGGGTGCCTTCGACGGTGAACTGCGGGGCCTCGCCCGCACCGACAACGTCAGCTCGGTGGTCTACGTCAGCGGCGACGGCGGGGTGCGCCAGTTCCGTTTGGCCACGAACGGGGCCTGGACGAGCCAGAACCTGACCGGCGACAGCGGCGAACCCAGGGCCGCCCTCCAAGGCTTGGCCTGCTACGTCCGCACGGACGGGCTGAACGCCATCGTCTACCGCGGCGAGGACGAGCACCTCTACGAGCTGACCCAGGGCTCCGGCGGCGAGTTCGATGTGCTGAACGATCTGACCGCCATGACCGGCGCGGCGCCGGCCACGGGGCATGTGCACGCCTTCAACCGGACCGACGGCACCTCGACGGTGATCTATGAGGGTCCCGACTTCCACATTCACGAGCTGACTTTCGAAGGCGGCAGCAGCTGGTCTCACGCGGACCTGACCGCCCTGACCAACAGCAAGCCCGGACTCCAGCCTCACGGCTACGTCCGCGGCGACGGCGCCACCGCGATCGTCTACTACGACCTCGACAACCACATCCGCCAACTCAAGCTCACCTGAGCGCTTTCCAGGAGCTGCAGCAGCCGCTCGGACCGTAGCTGCTCGGGTTCCTGGGCCTTGCTCTGTCTGCAGATCGAGCAGATCCGACGAACCCGAGCAGCTGGGCGGTTAGCGGCGGGGACTGGAGATAGCCGCGATGGGTTGCGGCGCCGGAACGCCGGAGCCGTCACGACGACGATCGGGCGCCGGCAGCTCGACCGGTGCGCCGCTCGGCGCGGCCGCCCAGGCCGGCTCCGGGCCGGCCCAGGCCAGCATGAGCACGTCCTCGCCCTTGAGGAAGCGGTGGCAGCGTACGCCGCCGGTGGCCCGGCCCTTGCCGGGATACTCCGCCAGGGAGGTGACCTTCACCGACGCCGGAGTCGGTGCCGGGCAGGGCGCGCGACGTGCCGGAGACGGTGACCACCACCGCCTCGGCCTCAGCACTGTACGGACGGCGCCGAAGAAGACCACGCTGGCTCCGACCCCGAACCGGATGCCGGCCATCCCCCCACCCGAGCGCCCCTGCGGCCGCACCGCCGCGGCCGGGAACCGCAGCAGCTGGGCGTCGTTGCTGATGAAGATCAGCTCGGCGTCGTCGCCGGTCAGTTCGACGGCACCCACCACCCGGTCACCGGCGTCCAGCCGAATGACCTCCCAGGAGTCCTTGCCCAGCACCTCCGGATTGACCCGCTTCACGACTCCCTGAGCCGTGCCCAGCGCCAGACCGGGCGACGAAAGATCGAGCGTGGTGAGCGAGAGCGGTCGCTCGTCGGACTCCAGGGTCACGAGCTCGCTCACGTGGGTGCCGCCCTGCAGGTTGGTCGCCATGGCGGTGGTGGGCACGGTCGGCAGATCGAGCGCGTTGATCTTGATCAGCCGGCCGGCGGTGGTGACCAGGCCGAGGTCGGCGCGCGCGGTGGTCACGACCGTCGAGACGATCACGTCGTGGTTGGCGCGCTCGCCGCCGCTGGGCAGCGGGTCGGCATGGTCGGTGCGGGCCAGGAGGCCGGCCGAGGACATCAGCACCCAGCAGGGATCGTCGGCCACCTCGAGGGGAGGGCCGGCCGCCACGGCCGCCACGCCGCTGGAGGCCAGCAGGATCGTGCGGCGCGGCGTGCCGTGCTGCTCGTGCCACCTCGGCCAGCTCCAGTCCGACGACCGCCCGCAGCTGTCGGGATCGTCCAGGATCTGCGTCAACTCCGCGATCGTCGCGGTCAGTTGGTCACGCTCGGCCTCGAGCTCGATCCGGCTGAACCTGGTCAGCCGCCGCAGCGGCATGTCGAGGATGTAGTTCGTCTGGATCTCGGTCAGCTCGAAGGCTGCCATCAGCCGCTGCCGGGCCTCGGCGACGTCGTCGCTGGAGCGGATGATCGCGATCACGTCGTCGATGTCGAGCATGGCGATGAGCAGACCCTCGACCAGGTGCAGCCGGTCGGCCGCCTTGGTCCGGTCGAACGCGGTACGGCGGCGGGTCACCTCGTAGCGGTGCTCCAGGTAGACCGTCAAGCAGGTCGCGCAGCGTGCAGGGTGCGCGGCTGACCGTCGACCAGGGCGACGGAGTTGATGGCGAACGAGTCCTCCATCTTCGTCAGCTTGTAGAGCTGCTCGAGCAGCGCGTCCGGGTTGAAGCCGTTCTTGACCTCGATGACCAGGCGGGTGCCGTTGGCCAGGTCGGTGAGGTCCTTGACGTCGGCGATGCCCTGCAGCTTGCGGGCGGTGACCAGGGTCTTGATCTGCTCGATCACCCGCTCCGGCCCGACCAGGTAGGGCAGCTCGGTGACCACGATGCCCTTGCGTCGCGGGTGCACCTGCTCGATCCGCGCGGTGGCCCGGATCCGGAACGAGCCGCGCCCGGTCTCGTACGCCTCCCGGATACCGTCCAGGCCGATGATCTTGCCGCCGGTGGGTAGGTCCGGGCCCGGGATGAACCGCATGCAGCTCCTCGAGTCCGGCGTCAGGGTGCTTGATCAGATGCCGCAGGGCCGCCACTACCTCGACCAGGTTGTGCGGCGGGCAGTTGGTGGCCATCCCCACCGCGATCCCGCTGGCGCCGTTGACCAGCAGGTTCGGGAAGGCGGCCGGCAGCACGATCGGCTCGTCGTCCTTGCCGTCGTAGTTGGGCTTGAAGTCGACGGTGTCGGATTCCAGACCGGACGTCATCAGCAGAGCCGCCGGAGCCATCCGGCACTCGGTGTAGCGCATCGCCGCCGGCCCGGAGTCCAGGGAGCCGAAGTTGCCGTGCCCGTCGATCAGCGGGAGCCGCATCGTCCAGGGCTGCGCCATCCGGACCAGGGCGTCGTAGATCGCGGTGTCGCTGTGCGGGTGGTACTGGCCCATCACCTGCCCGACCACCCGGGCGCACTTCACGTGGCCCGCGGTCGGGCCGGATGCCCATCTCCTGCATGGCGTACAGGATCCGCCGCTGCACCGGCTTCAGGCCGTCCCGGGCGTCGGGCAGCGCCCGGGAGTAGATGACGGAGTACGCATACTCCAGGAAGCTGGTCTGCATCTCGGAGGAGACGTCGATGTCGACGATCCGCTCGGTGAAGTCGTCGTCGGTGGGGGCGTGGAGGTCTGCGTGCCATGACGGTCCCAGGCTAGTGCGACTCGAAGATCCAGCCGCGCTGTACCACCTCGTGTCGGCGGCGGGCATGTTGTAGGCGATCGGCAAGATGGGTGATCATCGGCCCACGGGTGCGCCGGTCCTGATCGCGGGGTGGCCGCGGTCATCGCCGATCTCGTCGTCGAAAATCCGGATCCGGACGGTGTTGATGTTGGCCCCGGCGCAGGGGTCGGGCTCGGCGAATTGCGGCGTCGACCCGGTCAGCGCTTGACCGGCTATTCTCCCCGGCGCTGCGTTTTCCGACCACGGTCGACTGCTGCTGGGCCAGACCCGGTCCGATGCTGCGTTATCCGACCACGGTCGACTTCTGCTGCCCAGACGTCCGGGTCGGTGATTCATCCGCTTCGGGAGCCCGGAAAGATCAGTCCGGTGTGGCCTGGCTGCCCGTCGACAGGCTCAGGGCGCGTCCATCACCTTCTTGACGAGGGCGTCGACCTTCTCGACGTAGGCCTTCGGGTCGGCCTTGCGCTCCAGGCCCGCGGCGTTCATGTAGCGGACCTTGCCGAAGACGTCGCGCTCGGTCCAGCCGCGGTCGTGCTGGCCGAAGATCCAGGCGACGTTGGCGAACGAGTTGGCGTCGCGGCCGTCGAGGAAGTAGCGTGTTGTTGAGGTAGAGCGTGGTGCGGAACGCCTCCTCCGGCGGCTGGACCACTCCAGGATCTTCTTGCCCCAGTACATCCGCATGTGGTTGTGCATGTAGCCGGTGTGGATCATCTCCCGCATGGCGGCGTTCCAGTACGGGTCGTGGGTGTCGGCCTGCTCGAGCTGGCCGCGGCGTGTACGTCGTGCGCGCGCTTGTCCGAGGCGTGCGCGGCCAGCGTTCTTCGGGCCCACTCCGGGAGCCCGGAGTACCTGTCGTAGTTCCGGGCGTAGAAGACGTAGTTCATCGGCAGCTCGCGCCGGACGATCAGTTCTTCGAGGAAGCCGTCCGCGTTGCTCTCCGCCGACTCTGCTGCCCCTTGATCTGCCTCTTGATCTGCCCCTTGATCTGAAGCGCGATCCACACCGGGGAGAGCTGGCCGAAATGCAGGTACTTGCTCATATGTGACACGTCGTCGGTCTGCGGCTGGTTGCGGTTCTTGGCGTAGTCGGAGAAGAGCTCGCCAGGAACGGCCCGGAGGGCTCCTTGCCGGCGCTCGTGCCGCCGGTGAACAGCGGCACTGGCGCGCACGTCGCGTGTCGAGCTTCAGCCGGCCGGTCAGCAGGCGACGTCGGACAGGTCCTCGCCCTTCGATCCGCGGCCGAGGAGGTGTTGCGCAGCTTGGTGGTCGGCAGCGCGACCAGGAACCGGTCGAGGTGCCGGTGATCTTGGGCCGGATGGTCCGGGCGGCCGACTCCTGCTTGTCCGACGCCAGCTCGACCGGTACGACGACGTCGCCTTCGACCTGCACGACGGGCACGGTCGCCTCGTTCAGCCACCCGCTCCCGCCACGCCGCTGGTGGCGCAGGTAGCCACGGTCGCAGACGAGCAGGGCGGCGTCGGAGGCCAGCTCGAGGGCGACATCGTCGGGCGCGCCGCGGCGGACCACGAAGGTGATCTTGCGTTTGGCCAGGCGCGTCCACGTCGGCCAGGCCCTGCAGCAGGAAGTGGTAGTGCCGGAGGTTGGCCTCGGGGTAGTCGTCCATCAGCCCGAACGCCACCACCAACGGCAGCTTCAGCTCGTTGGCCCGGTGCACCGCGTACTCGAGGGCGGGGTTGAACTCGGCCCGCTGCGACTGTTGCATCCAGTAGCCGACGTAGCGGCCGTCGAAGCCGACCTCTGTGCGTCGTTGAGCTCGACGACCCGCTCGTCCTGGATGCCTCGATAGGTCTCGCTCACGTCCACACCTTCGTGCCATCCGCAGCGTCTGGATTCACCGATGGACAGCGTGGCGCGCCGGGGTCCTCAGAAACCAGGGCACGCTTGCCGCAGGCGGTCAATTCGATCGTCATCGGGCACGGACGCCGCATGATCGGGATCGAGCCGGCCGAAGACGAGCCTGGGAGGGCCTCCGCCGGGAGCCGCAGTGTGTTGTCGTCGACGCCGCCGGCCTCGAGGCGGGCCGCCGGATCGAGGGTGAGGAGGAAGCTCCGCTCGGGATCGGTCGTGACGAGCGAGTTCGGCGCGAACCCCGGGACGGGGCGAACCCAGGCCACCGTCTGGGGAAGATCGTCGATCAAGAGCGCCACGGAGTCCGGCGCGAGGGTGGCGCCCGGGTCCAGGCTGACGGCGACGTCCCAGGAGTGCACCGCCTGCTCGGTGAGCCGGGCGGCGAGCAGCCGAGTCAAGTCAGCCGGAGAGCCGAAGAGCTCGACTGTGAACGAGTCCCGCTCGTTCGGCGTCAACGCCTCCATCCGGGCAATGAACGCGTCGTTGGCGGCGTTGCTCAGCCGGATCTGCTCGGCCGGGCTGAACGCGTTCCGGCGATTCCAGATCGGTTCGAGATCGCGGTCCTCCGGAGGAGCGGTGCCGGTCAGTCCGGCGGTGAGCCGGAGGTCGAAGATCTCGGCCTGGCTCCCCAGGTGGGAGGCGACCTGGGCGTTCGACCATCCGGTCGCGTACGAGGGGGCGGCAGCTGCTCGTCGGTCAGCGACGAGGTGAGGCCGCGAACCGGTCGTGAGCCTGGCGGACGGCGGCCAGCCAGACGATTGCCTGGCGATCGGGCGTGTTCGGCATCGACGCGAACTCCGGTCAGGACAGGAACGGCTTGAGCTGCGTCGCCGACGGCGGCGCGGCGGGCCTGCTCGCGGGCGTACAGCAGGCCGTAGGTGAAGCCGTTGTGGCCGGAGCGGATGCCCATCCGGACGCCCTGCTCGCGCAGGAACGTGGCGCTGACGATGCTGTCCTGGTGCTCGCCGAGCACGTCCTGCAGGTCCTTGCGGTCCGAGATGATCTTCTCCGCCTTGCTGCCCCACACCGGCAGCGCGAGCTCGACGGCGTAGCGGGCCCGCTTGCCGGCCTTGCGGGCGCTGTGGAAGAACTCGTCGGCCTCGTCGTCGCTGCTCGTCGTAGGCGGCCATCGCCCGCGCCAGCCGCTTGTCCAGCTTCTTGTTGGCCTTGTTCACGTACTTCTTCACCTTCTCGGCCGGCACGTCGGCCTTCGTCGGTGAACGGGGGGTCGCTGCGCCAGCGTTGCAGCTCGGCCAGCAGCGCCCGGTAACGCTCGGCGTCCAGGGCCGCCAGGACCGTCCTGCCAGCCGGCCTGGTGCTGCACCTCGATCTCGGTCTGGATCTGGCGGGCGACCGGTCCGACCACCAGCTCCGGGCGGCAGGTCCGCCAGCTGCTCGGCCAGCCGTGCGCCCAGGATGTCGAGGTCGCGGACCGCGCCGAGCACGCCCGCCCACCACACCAGCTCCTCCTCCAGCGCGGCGGCGCGTTCGGCGTCGAACAGCGGCGCGTAGCGTGCGGAGGGTGCTGCGCAGCCGGCGCACGCCGACCCGGGTCGGGTGGATGATCGGCTCCCGCTGCCGCAGGCCTGCCTCGGCGTCGATGATCACCGTGCACTGCTCGGCCAGGTACGCCAGTGCCAGGTCGCGCAGGGTGCTGGTCGGCTGCCATCAAATACTCCCTACCACGTCGAAGTCGCGTGTCGAAGAACTCGTGCTCGCCGCGGCTCGGCTCGTTCCTGCTCGCTCGGCTTGCGTCGCGCAGCTCGACCCGCCGGATCTTGCCGCTGATCGTCTTGGGCAGCTCGGCGAACTCCAGCCGGCGGATCCGCTGGTACGGGGCCAGCTGCTGTCGGGCGTGGGTCAAGATCGACTGTGCGGTGTCGCGATCGGGCGGCGTGACCCGCCGGCCAGCACCACGTACGCCTTCGGCACCGCCAGCCGGATCTCGTCCGGCGCCGGCACCACCGCCGCCTCGGCCACCGCCGGGTGCTCGATCAGCACCGACTCCAGCTCGAACGGACTGATCCGGTAGTCACTGGCCTTGAACACGTCGTCGGCCCGGCCGACGTAGGTCAGGTAGCCGTCGTCGTCGCGGTGCACCACGTCGCCGGTGTGGTAGACGCACGCCGGCGAACGCCTCGGTGTTCTGTGTCGTGGTCGAAGACGCCGGCGCGCTCCTGGTAGCCGGTCATCAGCGGCAGCGGCCGCGGATCCAGCCGCAGGCACAGCTCGCCGTCGTGGTCGTCGGGCTGCCCCGGTGCCCGGATCGACCAAGATCACCTGGTAGCCGGGCAGCGGCACGGCCCATCGAGCCCGGCCGGAGCGGCTGCTCCGGGCGGGTTGCCGACCTGGGCGGTGGTCTCGGTCTGGCCGTACCCGTCGCGGATGGTCATGCCCCAGGCGGCGCGGACCTGCTCGATCACCTCCGGGTTCAGCGGCTCGCCCGGCCGACAGGCACCTCGCGGACCGACGTCCGCGCCGCCGACAGGTCGGCCTGGATCAGCATCCGCCACACCGTCGGGCGGAGCGCAGAACGTCGTGACCCCGGTCCGCTCCAGCACCGCCAGCAGCTCCGCGGCGTCGAACCGGGCGTAGTTGAAGACCAGCGACCGTCGCGCCGGCCAGCCAGGGCGCGAAGAAGTTGCTCCAGGCGTGCTTGGCCCAGCCGGGGGAGGAGATGTTGAGGTGCACGTCGCCGGGCCGCAGACCCATCCAGTACATGGTCGACAGGTGCCCGATCGGGTAGGAGACGTGGGTGTGCTCGACCAGCTTGGGCAGCGCGGTCGTGCCGGAGGTGAAGTAGAGCAGCAGCGGGTCGCTGCTCTTGCTCACCCCCGGGAAGTGCGGGTCGGCGCCGAGGAAGTCCTCGACGCTCGTACGGGAATCCATCCTTCGACAGGCGCGAGGATCGCGCGACCGATCAGAACTTGCCCAGCGGCGGCTACAGGTCCTCGAACTTCGCCAGCGTCACCGGAGCCGGCGACCAGCAGCTTGGCGTCGCCGCGCTCGACCCGGTCGTCGAGGTCCTGGGCCGACAGCTGCGGGGTGGCCGGGATGATCACCGCGCCGAGCCGGATGGCGGCCAGCATGATCTCCCACAGCGGGACGCAGTTGCCCAGCACCACCAGGATCCGGTCGCCGCGGCGCAGCCCGAGGTCGGTCAGGAAATGCGCGGCCGCGATCGAGGAGGCGGCCAGCTCGCGCGAAGGTCAGCTTCGTTCTCGCTCGTCGCCGGTCGATCACCCACAGGGCGATGCCGTCGGGGTCCTCCTCGGCCAGCCCGTCGAACCACTCGGTGGCGAAGTTGTAGACCGGCAGCTCCGGCCAGCTGAAACTGCGTCCGGGCCAGCTCGTACTCGCCGCGGTGCTGCAACAAGAAGTCTCGCGCGGCCCGTACGTGACGGTTCAGCGGCATCTGCTCAGGATAGGTGCCGGCCGCCCATCCGGACGTCGGGGGCACCGAGCCGGGCGGCGTCGGCGGAGAGGTCATCGGGCTGGTACTGCGACTCCCGCTCGGCGTGGACCCGGCTGCGGTAGTGCTCCACCTCCCGCTCGACCGCCGCCTCGTCCCAGCCCAGCACCGGCGCGACCAGCGCGGCCACCTCCGTCGGCGGCGGCCAGTCCGCGATCCCAGGTCTCGATCGAGATCCGGGTGCGACGGGCCAGGATGTCGTCGAGGTGCAGGGCCCCTCCGCCGCGGCCGCGTAGACCGCCTCCACCTTGAGATAGCCCGGAGCCTCTCCAACGGCTCGAGCAGAGCCGTGATCAGCTTCGGCCAGCGGCCAGCACGCCGGTGATCAAGGAGCCGTACCGGTGCAGCAGGTGCTCCACCTTGGCCACGCTCAATCCGGTACGCGGCCGACAGCGCCTCGCGGGAGTTCCACAGCGCGGGGAAGCCCTCCGCGCCGAGCAGCGGGATGTCCGCGGTGCAGCACTCCGGCACGGCCGAGGTCACGCCGCCGGGCCAGGCTCAGCTCGCGGGCGACCGCGTCGACGGCGTCCTTGGCCATCACCCGGTAGGTCGTGTACTTGCCGCCGGCGATCACGGTCAGGCCCGCGGACCGGGGAGGCGACGGCGTGCTCCCGGGACAGCTTGGAGGTGGAGTCGGACTCCCCGGACAGCAGGGGACGCAGCCCGGCGTAGACCCCGACCACGTCGTCGCGGGTGAGCGGGTCGGCGAGCAGCCGGTTCGCCTGGCCGAGCAGGTAGTCGATGTCGGCCTGCTGGCCGCCGGGTGGGCGCAGATCCAGACTCCAGTCGGTGTCGGTGGTGCCGATCATCCAGTGGCTGTGCCACGGGATGACGAACAGCAGGCTCTTCTCGGTCCGGGTGATCAGGCCGCAGCGCGGCGTTGATCCGGTTCCGCGGCACCACGCAGGTGGATACCCTTGGACGCGCGGACCCGGAACTGGCCGCGCCCGCCCAGCATCGGCCTGGATCTCGTCGATCCACACCCCGGTGGCGTTGATCATCTGCCGGGCTCGGATGTCGATCTCCCGGCCGGACTCCAGGTCCCGGACCCGGGCACCGGTGACCCGGTCCTCGTCCCGGACGAAGCCGACGACCCGGGTGCTGCTGGCCACGGCCGCCCCGTAGTGGGCGGCGGTCCGGCTGAGCATCATGGTGTGCCGGGCGTCGTCCACCTGACCCTCGTAGAAGAGGATCGAGCCCCGTACGACCTCCCGGTCGGAGCGACGGGAACATCTCGAAGGTCTTCTTGCGGCCGAGGTGCCGCAGGTGGGACGGCACGCCGCGTCCGGCGCCCATCAGGTCGTATACCCCGATGCCCAACCCGGCGTACGCCCGGTCGATCCCGGCCCGCAGCATCGGGTAGAGGAAGCGGCACCGGCTGGGCCAGGTGCGGGGCCAGCTTGTCCAGCACCAGCGCGCGTTCCTGCAGGGCCTCGAAGACCAGGGCGGCGTTGAGCTGCTCGAGGTAGCGCAGGCCGCCGTGGAACAGCTTGGTGGATCGGCTGGAGGTGCCGGCGGCGAAGTCGCGGGCCTCCACCAGGCCCGTCCGCAGCCCCCGGGTGACCGCGTCCAGGGCGCAGCCGGCGCCGGTCACTCCGGCGCCGATGACCAGGACGTCGAGCTCCTCGCCGGCCATCCGGTCCAGGTCGCGCCGACGCGCTGGGTGAGGGATTCAGCATGCGATCTCACTTCCACCCAATCCAGCGTGCGTTCGACGGCCTTGTGCCAGCCGGCCAGGCCCGGCGGCCCGCTCCTGCTCGCCGGTGGTGGGGAACCAGCGGCGATCCTCGTGCCCAGTTGGCGGCGAACTCCGCCGGGGAGGCCCAGAAGCCGACGGCCAGTCCCGCCGCGTACGCCGCGCCGAGGGCGGTGGTCTCGGCGACCTTCGGCTTGATCACCTCGACCCCGAGGGTGTCGGCCTGGAGCTGCATGCACAGCTCGCTGGCGGTCACCCCGCCGTCGACCTTGAGCGAGGTGAGCTCGAGGCCGCAGTCGGCCTCGCATGGCCGCGACCACGTCGCAACTCTGGTAGCAGATGGCCTCCAGGGTGGCCCGGGCCAGATGGGCGGCCGTGTGGAATCGGGAGAGGCCGACCATCGCGCCCCGCGCGTCGGACCGCCAGTAGGGCGCGAACAGACCCGAGAAGGCCGGCACGAAGTACATCCCGCCGGCGTCGGTCACCGACGCGGCCAGCCCGTCGACCTCCGCGGCGGCCGGAGACGACGCCGAGTTGATCACGTAGCCATTGCACGGCCGAGCCGGTGACCGCGATCGAGCCCTCCAAGGCGTACAGGGCCGGTTCGGTGCCGAACTGGTAGCAGACGGTGCTCAGCAGCCCGTGCGTCGATCGGACGATCTCGGTCCCGGTGTTGACCAGCAGGAAGTTGCCGGTGCCGTAGGTGTTCTTGGCGTCGCCCGGGGCCAGGCACACCTGCCCGACCATGGCGGCGTGCTGGTCCCCGAGAACGCCGCCGATGGCGACCTCGCCGCCGAACGCCAGCCGGGCGTGGCCGAACAGGGTCGGATCCGAGGACGGGACGGATCTCGGGCAGCATGGGCCGAGGCACGCCGAAGATCTCGAGGAGGTCGTCGTCCCAGTCGAGCCGCCGAGATCCATCAGCATGGTGCGGCCGGCGTTGGTCACGTCGGTGAGGTGCACGCCGCCGTCGGTGCCACCGGTCAGGTTCCACAGCAGCCAGGTGTCGATGGTGCCGAAGAGGGCCCGCCCGGACTCGGCCGCCGCGCGGAGGCCGTCCACCTCGGTCAGGATCCACGGGAGCTTGCCGCCGGAGAAGTAGGTGGCCGGCGGCAGTCCGGTGCGCTGCCGGATCAGGTCGCCCCGCTCGTCGGCGGCCAGTTCGCCGGTGAGCTCGGCCGTTCGGGTGTCCTGCCAGACGATGGCGTTCGCGTACGGCTGGCCGGTCCGGCGGTCCCAGACCACGGTGGTCTCCCGCTGGTTGGTGATGCCGAGGGCGGCGAGGTCGCGGCCGCCCGCGCGCGGTCGGTCAGGACCCGCTCGACGACGGTCTCGGTGCGCTGCCAGATCTCCTGCGGGTCGTGCTCGACCCAGCCCGCGCGGGGCAAGATCTGCCGGTGCTCGAGCTGCGCCTTGCCGACCTCGGCGCCGGAGTGGTCGAAGACCATGCAGCGGGTGCTCGTCGTGCCCTGGTCGATCGCGGCAACGAAGTCGGCCATGGGCTCAGCCAACCACGCCGGGACGTGATCAGGTCACGATCCGGCAGCCTCGTATGGTGAGGCCGTGCCCGACCACGCCGAGCAGCCACCGGGCTACCCGAGCGAGTGGGAGGCCGATGTCGTCCTCACCGACGGCGGCGTGGCCCGGCTGCGGCCCATCCAGCCGAGCGATGCCCGGCTGCTGGTGGAGTTCTACGACCGGGTGTCGCCGGAGTCGAAGTACCTCCGCTTCTTCGCGCCGTACCCCCGGCTGTCAGCCCGGGACGTCGCCCGATTCACCCAGGTCGACTACATCGACCGGGTGGCGCTGATTCTCACCCTCGGCGAGCAGATGATCGGGGTCGGCCGCTACGACCGGAGCGAGGACGACGAGGCGGAGGTGGCGTTCCTCGTCGAGGACGCCCATCAGGGCCGCGGCATCGCGCAGCTGCTGCTGGAGCACCTCGCCGAGGCGGCCCGGGAGCGCGGCATCACGAAGTTCATCGCCGAGGTGCTGCCGCAGAATCGCGCCATGGCGCAGGTGTTCGCCGACGCCGGCTACCGGGTGTCCAAGGGCATCGAGGACGGCGTGTTGATGGTGGAGTTTCCGATCCTGCCCACCGACACATCGGTCGGGGTGATGGAGCGCCGCGAGCACCGCGCCGAGCGGGCCTCCATCTCCCGGTTGTTGACCCCGGGCGACTGGTCGTGCTCGGGCCCGGCTCCCCGGTCCAGGAACTGGTCGGCTCGATGCTGCACGGCGGCTACCGCGGCGAGGTGATCGCGGTGAGCGCCGACGAGTGCCGGTCGCCGGGGTGCCCACCGCGGACTCCATCGCGGCCGTCGAGGGCCGGATCGACCTGGCCCTGGTGGCGTACCACGAAGGATCTGGGCGGGGCGGTCATCGACGCCGCTCACAAGGGTGCCCACGGCCTGGTCGTGTGACCGGCACGGGCGCCGGTGGCCGCGACAACGCGACGATCCTCGACCTCGCCCGGGCGTACGGGGTGCGGGCGATCGGGCCCGACGCCCTCGGCTTGATCAACACCGATCCGGAGATCGGCCTCAACGCGACCCCGGCCCCGATGCCCGGCCGGGTGGAGTCGGCTTGTTCTGCCAGTCCGCGGCGGCCGGGGTGTCGCTGCTGAACCACGCCCTGCGCAACGACCTCGGGTTGTCGTCCTTCATCAGCACCGGCGATCTGGCCGACGTGACCGGCAACGACGTCATGCAGTACTGGGAGGACGACGACGCCACTCGCGTCTGCCTGCTGGCGCTGGACTCGATCGGCAACCCGCGCAAGTTCTCGCGGATCTCGCGCCGGCTGACCCGCCGGAAGCCGGTCGTGGTGGTCGCTCCCGGTCGGCCAACCGGGCGGCCCACCTCGGCGTGCGCACCGGCCTGAGCCATGCCCCGACGAGCGCGGTCGACGCGCTTGTTCCGGCAGGCCGGGGTGATGGTGGTGCACCGCCGGGGCGCGATGTTCGACATCGCCAAGCTCTGCGCCCGGCTGCCGCTGCCGGCCGGTCCCCGGGTCAAGATCATCACTAACTCGTTCACGCTGGCGGCCAGCTCTAGAAGGCGGTCGAGGCGGTCGGGCTGCTCGGCGCCGGCTCGCC
>CAWCMF010000002.1:0-28352 GCA_963796545.1 uncultured Actinomycetota bacterium
TCCCGGCCAGCGCCGAGGTGTCGGCGGTGACGCTCACGAGGACGGCGGAGACCGGGGGCGGCCACACCCAGACGCCGACCACCAGCAAGAACAACGGGATCCACCGGGTCCGCCTGGCTGCCATATCCCCTCCTGCGCAACGAGCGTATCGACCCTTAGCTGCTGCTCTGCCATACGCTTGTGGAGGCTGGCCCGGATTGGCGGTCTCGCCGCGGGATTCCCGCACGTCCTCGCCACGGGGCGGCGGATCGTCCCGGCGAGGCGGTCCGCTTGGGCCAGGCGACGCGCTCGTGTTCCGCGCGCGGGGATGCCTGCGTCATGATGACCGCCGCGGGCACGGGAGCGACGCGCGCGAGCCTTCGCCGGCCGACCGGGGACGGCGGGCCGGGAGTCGCGGGCGAGCCGGATGAGATCAAAGCTCCCGAGGGTCCCCGCCACCGCGGGATTCTCGAGCGCCCGGCTGGGCGGTCGGAACGCCGGTTACGCGAAGATCTCGGCGAGGCTCAGCGGAGTCGGGAAACGCCGCGGGGCTGACGGCGGCCTCACCCGTCAGCGAGTGACTTCGCGATACCCGTCGAGGGACCGCGCCCCCGATACACCTCGATCGCCTCGACGCTGGCATCGATCACCCAGTACTCGGGCACACCACCTCCGCGTAGAGTCGAGCTTGATGGTGCGGTCGTGGAGGGAGGTTTCTGCGACCTCGATGAGCAGCAGCACGTCGGGGGCCGCGGCCGCGGCATCCTTGTAGGCGACGGGCGCCGACGGAGCAGGGCTTGAGGTCGGGCTGGAGCTCGGAATCGGGGGCGACCACACCGGGATTCTGCACGGACACGATGGCGCGCCCCGCCAGACGAAGTGACCAGGAGCTGGTTAAGGTTGTTGACGAAGGCGGCATGACGACGGCCGATGGGTGACATCTCGACGATCTCGCCCCGGATCAGCTCGACGCGGTCCGTCGGCTTGAGAATGCCGGTCTCGCCCATCCGGTGGTACTCGCCCACCGTGAAGAGCCGTCGGGGCGCGCTCCACTTTTTTTTTTTTTTTTTTTTTTTTTTTTTTTTTTTTTTTTTTTTTTTTTTTTTTTTTTTTTTTTTTTTTTTTTTTTTTTTTTTTTTTTTTTTTTTTTTTTTTTTTTTTTTTTTTTTTTTTTTTTTTTTTTTTTTTTTTTTTTTTTTTTTTTTTTTTTTTTTTTTTTTTTTTTTTTTTTTTTTTTTTTTTTTTTTTTAAAAAAAAAAAAAAAAAAAAAAAATGCGGGGTGCTAGTCGAACATCAGCACGGTGCGGGCGACCTCGCCGGCCTTCATCGCGCGGAACGCCTCGTTCACGTCCTCGAGCCGGCCCCGCCGCGTGATCATCTCGTCGAGCTTGCAGCAGGCCCCGCTGGTAGAAGTCGACGTACTTCGGCATGTCGACCTTGAAGCGGTTCGAGCCCATGCTGCAGCCCTGGATGCGCTTCTCGCGCAGGAACACGCTGCCCTCGAGCTCGATCTTCTGGCCGACCGGGATCATGCCGATGACCGTCGCGGTGCCGCCCGGGCGCATGCACTCGAAGGCCTGCTCGGCGGCCTTCTTGAGGCCGATCGCCTCGAAGGCGTACTCGACGCCGCCGCCGGTCAGCTCGCGGATCGCCTTGACCGGATCGCCCTTCGAGGCGTCGACCGTGTGGGTCGCGCCGAGCTCGCGCGCCGTCGCCAGCTTCTGCTCGAAGACGTCGACGGCGATGATCATGCGCGGCGCCCGCGATGCGCGCGCCCTGGATGGCCGCGAGCCCGACGCCGCCGGCGCCGAACACCGCCACCGTCGCGCCCGCCTCGACGCGCGCCGTGTTGAGCACCGCGCCCACGCCGGTCGTCACGCCGCAGCCGATCAGCGCGCCGCGGTCGAGCGGCATGTCGTCGCGGATCTTCACGAGCCCGTTCTCGTGGACCAGCATCTTCTCGGCGTAGGCGCGAGAGGTTCGCGAACTGGTTCACCGGCGCGCCGTTCCAGCTGAGCTTCGGCGGCTCCTGGCGCGCGCGGACGGGCCGCGACTGGCAGAGGTGGGTCCGGCCGGTCAGGCAGTAGCTCGCAATGCCCGCAGAAGACCGACAGGCAGGCGATCACGTGGTCGCCCGGCTTGAACTCCGTCACGTGCGGGCCGACCGCCTCGACGATGCCCGGCGGCCTCGTGGCCCAGGATGGCCGGCGTCGGGAACTGGTAGTAGCCGTCGACGAAGTGCAGATCGCTGTGGCAGACGCCGCTGGCCACCGTGCGCACGAGCACTTCGCGCCCGATCGGCTTGGCGATGTCGACGTCCTCGATCGTGAGGGGCTTCTGGGGACCGTGGAATACGGCGGCTTTCATGGACGGCTCCTCCGGTGATGGTCGCGTGGCCTTTGAGTGGAAGTCTGTGAAGTCGAGGCACCCGCCGCTGGCACCCGGCGCCGTAGTGTATCGCACCGCAGCGGCCTCACGCCGGGTCCTGGCCCACCCTTACCTCGTCGGTAATTGAGATCGGCCGCGGGCCGTCCGACCATGACGTCGAGGAGCCAGTGAGCTGTCAGTCGACGGACCGGAGGTGGGCCATGGGGACCGGGGCCACGTCGAGGCGGGAGCGATCGCGGTGCGCCGGGCTGCGCTGGCCGGCGGCGGCGGGGGCGCGAGGCGTCCGGCTGCTGATCCGGGGGCGTCCTGAACTCCGCGCGACCCGAAGCGCGCCGCTCCGGAGTCATCAGCGGGCTGCGCGGCATCATCGTCGCGATCTGCGCGGGGGCCGCGGCCGGCGGCATCCCTGCTCGACCAGCCCTGGCTACTTCATCTTCGCCGGCCTCTGGCTCGCCGAGGAGATGTACGAGACGGGCGTGCTCGCGCTCATCCTGCGGGCGAGCCTGCGCGAGGACACCGGGCCGGGAGTCGTCGAGACCACGTACGAAACGGGAGGGGCGCGATGAACACACAGACCGATCACTCGACGTTCCTTCGCCGGAGCCTTCAGCTGGACGGGATGGCCTCCGGGCTCTGCGGGGCGCTGCTCCTGGTAGCCGCCTCGCCGATCTCGGCGCTCTTCGGGCTGTCCGCCCCCGGGATCGCCCGCGCGGTGGGCGGGGGGCTCCTGGTGTTCGCGGCGGCGCTCCTGTGGAACGCGGGCCGGGCCCGGCTGAGCCGCGGCGCGGTGGTGACGGCGGTCGTGCTCAATGCGGCCTGGATCGTCGGCAGCGTGGCGCTGATCCTCGACGGTCCGCTCACACCCATCGGTAACCTGGCGGTGGCTGCCGTCGCCGCGGCCGTCCTGTTCTTCACGGTCCTCGAGGTGGTCGGGCTTCGCCAGCTGCGCGCCGCGGTCGCCTGAAGGCGAACGCGCGCGTGGGCTCTCGCCCTCGCGGCTGGCCGGGGTGCCGCCTCGGACGTTCCGCTCGTTCGCTCGCTCTCCCGTCCAGAGCGCGCCCCTCACCCTGCCCTCTCTGCCCGGTGGCGAGAGGGACCATGTCCAGGACGTCGGAGGCCGACACCGGCCAATCCATTCGGGCCTCGGCGCTCCAGGCCCTGGCGCGGGTCGAACCCACGCCGAGGGCCTCATCGCCGCCCGGCCGAGAAGGCGCGCATGGTGCGCCAGAGCATGGGCCCCGGATCGGGCTCCGCCGCCACGGGCAGGACCACGATGTGGGGTGAGTCCGGCACGGGCGAACTCGTCGAGGCGGTCCCGGCAGAAGGCCTCGTCCCCGACGGCGGTGATGCCATCGAGCATCCGCCGGGGAGATGTGCCCGACCGCCCCGGCGCGGTTGCCGGCCCGCCAGGCCGCTGTTGACCTGTTTCGACCTCGTCGGCGTAGCCGCAGCCAGCGAAGAAGCGCGTAGGCGTCCACGGTGGCGTAGCCGGTGATGTCGCGCGCCAGCCACTGGCGGCTAGCCCAGGCGCCTCGGTCACCGAGTCCGGACGTACGCGGCCAGCTCGAGGTCAGCCAGCGAGCGGCCGGCACGGCGGGCGCCCGCCTCGACACGGGCGAGGGCGGCCGGCACCGCCTCCGGCGGATCCAGTTAGGAGGACGCCGTCGGCGACTCGCCGGCAAACTCCAGCATGCGCGGCCCGAGGCGGCGAGATCGATTCCGACGGGCTCGCGAGGCGGCGCCACGCCCAGGCGAAAGCCTCGCGCGCAGTAGAACTGCCCTTCGAAGGTGACCTGCTCACCAGTGAGGATACGCCGGATCAGCTCGACGGCCTCGCGCAGCTCGGCCAGGGGCCGGGCTCGAAGGGCAGGCCATTACCATTCGCCCACGATGACGCGGCTCGACACGCCGAGCCCGAGGGCGACCCGCCCCAGCGCCAGGTGCCCGAGCGTGGCTGCGGTCATGGCCAGTACGTGCGGGGTGCGCGTCACGGGATGATGCTTGGCGAGGCCGATCTGCCCGGTGTGGGTGGCGACGACCGCCATGGTGGTGACGGCATCGGAGCCCGAGGTCTCGCCCGTCCATACCCGGGGGTACCCTCGGGCCTCCGCCTCCCCCACGAAGCGCACGTAGTCGTCCAGGGCGAAGGGGCGCAGCAGCGAGGTCGCCAGCCCGAGTCCAGCCATCAGGACGCCGCCGCGCCCGGCGCGGCGGATACCCAGAGGGCGTGCTGTTCGGGATTGTCGCGTTCGGCCCCCGCCCAGGCGCGGCGGGCCGCGGCCAGGCCGCCGCCGGCTTCCGCCTCGCCGAGCGCCGCCTGCGCCCGGCCCAGCCAAGCAGGTCGCGCGCGGACGCGCGACGGGCGAGCCGCCGCCGCAACAAGCGCGCCGCCTCTTCCGGGCGGTCGAGGCGCAGGTAGCAGGCGGCCATGGTCTCTTCGAACAGCTCCCACTGGGCGTGGCTGCCCCCGACGCGGTGGATGTCGCCCTCGATCGGTTCGAGGTGGGCGAGGCAGCCCGCGTAGTCCCTGGCGGCGAATGCGGCGGTGGCCTCCACGAGGGGGAGCCCCACTGCTCCCGCGATCGGATGTCCGCGCGCGGCGAGGGCCCGCAGACCATCCGCAAGAGCGGCGAGGGCGCCGCGTCGCCGCCACCGGCGTAGGCGAGGGCGGCGTGCACGTCGCCGAACACGAAGCCCGGCCGCGACACCGTGGCCGCGACCTCGACGAGCGGCTGCCACGCGGGGCCCATCGTGGCACCCGTAGAGCAGGTAGCGGTAGAGGAGAGAGGCGCCGTCCATCACGGTGGCGCGCGGGTTGGCCGAGCCGACGATGTCGCGCTCATAGATCTCGAGTGCCCGCCGGTAGCGGCCCCGGTCCACCTCGAACAGGGCGAGGTGCCAGGACAGGTGAACCTGGTTGGGCGCCCGGCGGGGGTAGTCGGCCAGCCACCGCTCGAGGAACACGACGCCGCCGGCGGCGTGAGCCGTCCGAAGGCGACGTGAGCGATGTTGTGGCTCGCGTTGGCATTGGCCGGATACTGGGCGAGCGAGCGCTCGGACAGCCGCCGCGACTCGTCGAGGCGGCCGACCTCGTGGTACGTGAAGGCGAGCGCCGACTGGAACCACCAGTCCTGGCCGTAGGCGGGGGTCAGCCGCTCGAGGAAGGCCAGGCGATAGGCCTCGCGGTCGACCCGTCCCCCGAAGCCAATGGTGGTGCTGGCCTGGTTCACGAGCAGGGCATCGCGCGGAAACTCGGCCACGTGCTCGTCCACCAGGGCGAGTCCGCGCGCTGTCGCCCCCGATGATCGCGCCGAGGGCCTCCACGTGCTGGCGCTCGCGCCGGGTCGCCCCCGACACAACCGCGCCGGCGTGACTGACATTCCTTCCGCGCCCGCCCCGTCGCCCAGGAAGAACGCCACCAGCGCGCGGCCAGCGTGGGCGAGCGCAGGCCCTCGTCGGCGGCGAGCGCCCCCGCGAAGCTGTCGCCGGCGCCGAGGCCGAAGGCGAGGATACCGGTGCATCTCCTGTGGTACCGATCGGCGGCGGCCGGCGAGGCGGTTGAAATCGGCAGTCCGTAGCGGATCGCGATGGTCACCGTTGCCCCCTCGGAGGCGACGGGGAGGGCACGCCTCACCCGGCGTCGAACACATCGATCCGTGAATGCCCGGACGCCTGGCCTCGCCCTCGCACCCGGAGGAAGATGGAGCCGCGCCGGTCGCCCCGGAGAGGGTTGGGGTGAGGGGCGCCGGGACATTGCCGCCCGTTCGACGTCAGATCAGATGGCACGATCTTCGGCAGCGGAGTGGCTGTCGTTGTCCTCAAGTCGTTGGAGGCCGCAGTCGACGACGGGGACAGGATTCACGCCGTGATCAGAGGTTCGGCGCTGAACAATGACGGATCGACGAAGATGACGTTCGCCGCCCCCAACGCCGCGGGTCAAGCCGATGTCATCGCCGAGGCGCATGCGGTGGCGGATGTCGACGCGTCCACGGTGAGCTACGTCGAGACACATGGAACCGGCACCCCGCTGGGCGACCCGATCGAGATCGAGGGTCTGCGACAGGCTTTCGATGTTTCCACGACCGCCAGGCCTGGCCCGTGCTTCATCGGTTCGGTCAAGTCCAACATCGGTCACCTGGAATCAGCGGCCGGGATGGCGGGTTTGATCAAGGCAATTCTCTGCCTCAAGCACCGGGCGATCCCGGCGACTCTGCACTACACCAGCCCCAACCCTGAAATGCACATCGACCGAGGGCCTTTCGTCGTGCGCAGCGAATACGGCCCGTGGGAATGGGACGGCGTTCTGCGTGCGGGGGTCAGTTCGTTCGGCGTCGGGGGCACCAACGCCCATGTCGTCCTGGAAGAGGCACCGGCAGAGGCGTCCGTGACACCTACCGTCCAGTCAGGTCCGCAGGTGCTGTTGTTGTCTGCTCGAACCGCCGAGGGGTTGCAACAGTCACGCGCGGCCCTTGCCGCCGAACTGGCGGGCCCGGACGACGTGAGCCTGTCCGACGTCGCCTACACACTCGGGCGGCGCCGGAAAGAAAACGTCCGCATGGCCGCCGTCGTCAAGGACCGGCAGGATGCGGCCGCGGTGCTCGCCGCGTCTGAGCACGACAACGTCTTCGTCGGCGAATCGGTACAGGGCACCGGATCTGATTCGGAGCGAATCGTTTTCCTGTTTCCTGGACAGGGCGCTCAACACGTCGGGATGGCGCGTGGGCTTTACGAGTCCGAGCCCGTGTTCGCCGAATACTTCGATCAGTGCGCCGCGGGTTTCCGCGAGGAGTTGAACATCGACCTGCGCACCGACATCTTCGACGGCACCGCACGAAACCTGGAGCGCACGGACCGGACCCAACCCGCGTTGTTCACGGTGGAATACGCGTTGGCGAAGTTGATCGACACCTACGGTATCCGCCCGGCGGCGATGGCCGGACACAGCATCGGCGAGTATGTCGCCGCCACCCTCGCGGGGGTCTTCGACCTGCCCACGGCGGTCAAGGCGGTGTCGATGCGTGCCCGTCTCATGCATTCCGCGCCTCGTGGCGTGATGGTCGCGGTGCCGTTGAGCGCGGATGCCATCGCGGAGTATCTTTCGGCGGACGTCGACCTCGCGACTGTCAACGATGCCGGTAGTTGCGTCGTTGCGGGTTCCGACGAGAGCATCCGCAGTTTCTCCGAGCGCCTCGCCGAGGCGGGGGTCGCGGCCCGCAGGGTCCGGACCTCGCACGCGTTCCACTCACGGCTGATGGATCCAGTGCTTCCGGAGTTCCAGGGCTTCCTGTCTCGCCTGACACTTCGCGCCCCGCAGATCCCACTGCTCTCGAACGTCACCGGAACCTGGATGTCGGATTCCGAGGCGACCAACCCCGCGACGTGGGCGCGCCAGGTGCGGGCAACGGTTCGGTTCGCCGATGAAGTCGACGCTCTGCTCGCCGCCCCGCAGCGGGTCGTGGTCGAGGTCGGTCCCGGGGAACTCTGACCGCGTCGGCGATGCGGCACCCGCGGTGGTCGGCCGGCCACCGCGCCGTTCGGCTGATGCGCCATCACGCCCAGAACCGGGACGACCGCGACGCCTTCCTGCTGGGGCTCGGGCAACTCTGGTCGGCGGGGGTCGATGTCGATTGGGCACCGTTGCGGGGTGATCACCGGCCTGCGCTGGTCTCGCTTCCCGGCTATCCCTTTGAGCGTCAACGACATTGGGTGGAGCACAACGCAGCTGCAAAGTGGGCGTCCGACGGCGCTCCGATCAGCGGGATGGCTCAGTCAGCTGCGGAGACTGCGGACCGCAGCCAGGCGCCGACGAACGCGAAGCCTCCGATGGAAGCAACGTTGGAGCGCATCTGGGCGCAGTGCCTCGGCGTCGGTTCCATCGACCGGACCGCCAATTTCTTCGAACTCGGCGGCGACTCACTGGTCGCGATCAGCGTCGCGATGACGGCCACCCACGAAGGATTGGACCTCACACCACAGGACCTCTACGACCATCCCAGCGTGGCCGCGCTCGCCAACGTTCTGGTTGCCCGATACTCGGCCGGCGGTCTGGCACGCCAGGCACCCGGTGACGTCGTGCATCCCCCTGTTCCGCCGAACATCACGCATTTCCTCGAAGACGGGATCCGGGATCGCGGCCTCTGGCGAGTGCCCTTGCTCCTGCGTCTTCGGTCCGACGTGCAGATCGAGGACATCCGCTCGGTGCTCACCGCCGTGGTCAACCATCACGACGCGCTACGCCTGACGATCGCGCAGCGCGCCGGGACCTGGGAGCAGCACGTCGGCGAGCCCCTGGATTTCGCCGGACTGGACAGCCGGTCACTTCCCGACGACGCGCCCTTCTCGCCAGGGACTCCGGAAGAACGCCAAGCGGTCTTGGACGTCCTGAGAGAGCAGATGCGCCAACAGGATCTGTCCAACCCGCCGCTGACCGCGACCTACGTTCGTGGCCTGCCGGGCGGTCCGTGCTACCTCGCCGTCAGCGTGCACGCGATGGTCAGCGACAATGCGTCACGCGACATCCTGCTCACCGACATCTTCACCGCGTTCGGGCAACGGCTGGCCGGCGAAGACATTGCCCTGCAACCGGTCACCACGTCTTGGGGTGAATGGTCTCAGCGTTGCGCCGCGCTTGCCACGCATCCGGCGGTCATCGAAAGCCGGGATTTCTGGCTGGATACAGCGACAATCGCGGCGCGCGGCGTGGTCGGCAGGGAAGTCGCGGAACCGCCGGCGGCAGCCGACATCGTAAAATTGTCGACGTCGCTGAATATTTCGGACACAAGCGAGATCGACGACGTGCGTCGCCGCCTTCGGCTGCCGATCGAGGAAATACTGCTGGCAGCGCTGAGCCGCACGATCGGGACCACGGTCTGCGACGGCGCGGTCGCGGTCGACCTCGACGGACCTGGTCGTTCGGTTCTGAAACCCGACGTCGACCTGCGCCGTACGGTCGGCAATTTCAACGCCGTGTATCCGATCGCTCTCCGCTGCACGAACCGCGACGGTACCGGCGCCCGGCAGGTGTTTGACGAGGTGCATGACGCGCTGAATGCCGTCCCGCACTACGGGATCGGGTATGGACTTCTCCGTTACCTGTACGCGCCCACCGCGCGGCTGCTCGGCGCAGCTCGCCCCGCCGACATCTTCTTCTCCTATGTGGGCAACATTCCCGATCTGCCTTCCGTCTCTTCCGAGGACGCTCCCGTTCAATTCGACGCCGATACCGCGATGGCGGTGCGCGAGGCGCTTCCCGGCCTGGGTCACGCGGTCGAACTTCGGGTGTATCGCTTCGCCGGTGTGCTACACCTGGATTGGTGGTATGACTCGCGCAGGGTCACACCAGTGGCGGCGCAATCACTTGCCGACGGGTTCGTATCAGCATTGATGGATCTGATCCGGCAGGCGATCGTCGAAGACGAAATGGAGACGGCCAGCGATGACTTGGCGTTGGTGGACTTGTCGTGACATGCACCGGCATAGGAGAAGCCAATGCGCAACACCGATAACGCGGTAGTTGTCGAGGGAATACGGAAGGCTTTCGGGGCCGTCGTTGCGCTCTGCGACATCACCTTCAATGTCAAACGTGGCGAGGTACTGGGCCTTCTCGGGCCGAACGGGGCCGGCAAGACCACGATGGTGGACATCCTGTCGACGCTGACGCGCGCGGACGGCGGCTTCGCCTCGGTGGCCGGACATGATGTTTCGTCGGACCCTGCGGGAGTACGGCGGTCGATTATGCTCACCGGCCAGCACGTCGCTCTCGACGACCTGCTCACCGGCCGGGAGAACCTTGTGATGTTCGGCCGCCTGCAAGGTTTGAAGAAGTCACGGGCGCATTCCCGGGCCGAAGAACTCCTAGAGCAGTTGGACCTCGTTGATGCGGCAGACCGGAAGGTCGGTACCTATTCGGGTGGGATGCGCCGACGGGTGGATATCGCCTGTGGACTGGTAGTCAGCCCGGAAGTGGTGTTCCTGGACGAACCCACCACCGGGTTGGATCCCCGTAGCCGGCAAGGTATCTGGGAGATGGTGTCCGATTTCAAAGATGCAGGGATCACCACGCTGTTGACCACGCAATATCTAGAGGAGGCCGACGGGCTCAGTGACCGCATCATCGTGATCGATCACGGTACCGTCATCGCCGAGGGCACTGCCGACGAGCTCAAGGAGCGCACCGGCGGCACTTACTGCGAAATCGTGCCCCGCCGCCCGGAGGACCTGCCCGCTGTGATCAAGGCGCTCGGTGCGCTGTTGCCGGAAGAGAATCGAGCGACGTCGGCGCTGACAACAGAGTCCGATCGGGTGGCCATACCCGCACCCGACGGACCGAACACCCTCATGTACGCGCTACAACGGCTGAGCGCGGCAAACATCGAGTTACTCGACATCGGCCTGCGGAGGCCATCGCTCGATGAGGTGTTCTTCGCGCTCACCACCCAGGACGCCGGCGACACGTCGGTGGTGAAGGTCGAATTCGGTAAGACCGGCCAGGTCTCCGGGAGGCACTCTTCGGAGTCAAAAGGCAACACGTCCGGACAGGACGCGGACATGAAAATTTCTTCGTGACCGAAACGTCTAAGACCCGGCCGAGGGTATCCGGCGTTCAGCAGTGGTGGGTGCTGACGCTTCGCACGATCACCCCGACGTTGCGTAACGCGGAGATGTCCACCCAGGTGATCGCGTCGATCATGTTCACCGCCCAGTTCTACATCCCGTTGAAGAACTTCATGGCTCCTCACATCGGCGGGATGAGTAGCTATGCGCAGTACCTGGCGCCTGCAATCGTGGTGCAGGCGATCGCTTTCGCCGCTGTGTCGGCGGCATTCCGGTCAGCCGTCGATTCGGTGCAGGGCATCAATCGACGGTTCAAGGCTCTGCCAATCGGCCGCTTGATTCCGCTGGCGTCACGCATGACATCCAGCATGTACCGCTGCGTTATCGCGTTGGCCGCCTCGGTGATCTGCGGTCACGTCATCGGTTTCCGATTTTATGGCGGTGTGGCGCACGCGATTTACTTCTGCCTGTTCGCGCTGCTGATGGGTGCGATGTTGGCGTTGCTGGGGGATCTGGTGGGCACCTGGAACGAGAACCCGGAAGCCAGTATGCCCATACTGCTTGTGCCGCAGCTGATCTTGGGTCTGCTGTCCACCAGTATTCAGCCGGTCGAACGGTTCCCGGACTGGATCCAGCCGTTCGTCCGCCACAACCCGGTATCGCGGTTCGCCGATGCGTTGCGTGCATTCGCGGGCGACAGCACGTCGGCTGCGCCGCAGGTGACCTGGTCGGTGATCGGCCCCGGCATGGCTTGGGCCGTCGGCTTGATCGTGATCATGATTCCAGTGCACTTTTACGTAGCATCTAGGCGGCGATGATGACGTTGGAAGTCGAGGACTCGCAGGTGGTCGTGCACCCCGCCACCACCTATCGGCAGGGTAGACATCGGCGGATCCGGGCGATCTCGGAGAACTCCACCCGGCGGCTCGTTCCGCACACCGGGGTACTCACGGCACGGGTACTGCGTCGGTGGAGCCGTGACTCGGCTACCATGTTCGAGTCGCTGATCATGCCGGTGGTGCTGCTGATCACCGTCGACATCATCTTGGGGGATGGGGTCACACAACTCCTCGGATATGACGCGCTCCACGTCAGCGTCCCGCTGATCGCGATGGTGGGGGTGATGGACGGTGCGATGGTCACCGGGGTCCGTCTCATGCGGGAACGTACGGACGGGATGCTGTCCCGGTTGTGGGTGTTGCCCGTGCACCGTGCGTCGGGATTGCTCTCGCGAATGCTGGCCGATGTGATCCGGATCGAGGTCACGACAGCCAGTCTCCTCTGCGCCGGCGTGCTCCTCGGGTTCAGGTTCCAGCAGGGCCTCGTGGCTGCGATCGCATGGATGCTGGTGCCGATCGTCCTGGGACTGGCGTTCTCGGCTTCCGTGATCGCGCTCTCGTTGTACGCGTCGAACACACTCATGGTGGAGGCTACCGAGCTCGTCTGGGCCGTGCTGATGTTCTTCTCCATCGGTTTTGTGCCGCTAGACCAGTATCCGAGCTGGGTACGTCCGTTCGTGGAACATCAGCCGGTCAGCCTCGCAGTCGAGGCGATGAGCGGTCTGTCGCGCGGCGGTCCGGTGATGGCGCCCCTCGTCGAAATGGTGCTCTGGTCCGTCGCAATTACCGCGGCATGCGTCGCACCGATGGCGATCGGCTATCGCAAGGCCAGCATGCGTGGATGATCTGGTGTTCACAAACGATCAGGGAGTCTGACAGTGTTTCCATCGTCCGTCATTCGGAAGCTGGCAAATAGCGAGGAAATGCTTGCCGAGACTCACAACTTTGTGGGGCTCAGTGCACACCTGAGTGGCCCCCTTGATATCGACGCCTTGTCAGACGCCTATGACGCCCTACTTGAAGCGCGCCCTGTACTGACCGCACGCCTGGAGAGAGGGCCCGACGGTCGACACCAGATCGTGGCCGATGATCTTCTCCCTGCCGGAATCGAAGTGGTCGAACTCGATGATCCGGCAGCCGAAGCCCCGCCTCCCCATTTCGACCAGAGCGAGTCGCTGGTCTACATGCGAGTGACCATCCGCGCCGGACAGGCGGAGCCGACCCTCTATGTTCATCACAGCCTTGCTGACGGCCATCACATGTACAGCCTCATCGAGGAACTGCTTTCCTATTACACCGATTTGGTGAGCACCGGAAGCATCCGTCGAGTCACCGTCCAGCCCGCTCCGGAATCGATCGAGGCGGTGCTCGCCGAGCGTGGCATCACCAAACAGAAGCGCTCGGGTATCGAGCGCTTCATGCCGGCCATGTTCGCCTACGACCTCCCGCCATCCCGACGAGCGGCCACCGGGGACAAACCTGCGTCGCCCCTACGTGTTCCGATGGTCTCGTGCCGGCTGAACGAGCAACACACGGACAGCATCGTTGCGCTGTGTCGTGCACACGGGCTTGGCTTGACCTCCGTGCTTTCGGCCGTCATCCTGCTGGCGGAGTGGCAGCTTCGCGGTACGCCGAACGTCCCGGTTCCGTTGATCTACACGGTCGACCTGCGGTACTTTCTCTCGCCGCCGGTCTCTGCCACCGGGTGCACGAACCCCGTGGGATTGGCAACTTATCTCGCCGAGATCGACCGGAAGACGAGTGTCATCAACCTCGCCCGCGACATCGCCGAGACGTTTCGCTCAGATCTCTCCGAAGGTGTGATTCAGCAGTCTCGGCTGCACTTCAGCCCGCAATACGTCGGGAATGCGCCGGGCTTGCCCGATGTGGTGTTGCTCTCCGACAACGGTCTGGTCCCGCCCGTGCGGACGCCTCCCGATCTGAAAGTGGTCAGCACACACGGCGAGTTGTACTTCGCCGTCAGTGCCGGGATCGAGATCTACTTCACCCAGATCTTCGCCGGTCAGCTCAATGTGGAGTATCACTCGCATGGGCCGGTGCCCGAAAAGTCGGTTGAGGCAATACGTTCGCTGCTCTGCACGGTCGCCGAGCAGCACGCCGCGACCGTGTCTAGTTGACCGGACCGAAAGCGTAGCGGTGATACTGGAACATCTTGCGCAGTGGCGAGAACGCCCGAAGTGGACCGCTGGACCGCCGGAACCGAGGCGGCACCCGGCTGAAGGTGCTCGCGTCGAAAAACGTTGCGGCGGCCAGCAACCGAAGCCCGGTGATTCGATCCAGAATGTCCTCGGGCCGATTGACCGCCCAGTGCAGCGTCGATCCGGAACTCCGTTGCAACCGATGCGTCCTTTGCGACTTGACCGCCAGCCAGTTGTAGAAATCGATCTGCAGTTCACCGGAGGCGAAGCGGTCGACGATCCGCTGCAGCAGCTCGACACCGTCGTGCTCGGTGAGATACATGCTGATGCCTTCGGCGAGCAGCAGGACAGGCCGGTCTGTCGGCAGCCCGTCGAGCCAGAGCGTGTCCTCCGCCGACGTCGCGATGAGGTGATAGCCCGGTCGCGCCGGAAAAAGCTTCTCGCGCAGCGCGATTACCGAGGGTTGGTCGACGTCGTACCATTCCACATCGGGGCCGGGATCCAGGCGGGAGACTCGGCTGTCCAGACCGCAGCCGAGATGGACCACGGTGGCCCGAGGATGAACGGCGAGGAACTGGGAGGCCCAGATGTCGAACTGGGCGGCGCGTACGGTCACCAACGGTGTCCATCTGTCCGCGACCTTGAGTTCACGCCAGTCGTAATCGATCCGGTCGACGGCTTCCTTGGCGAACACATCGCCGAGTATCGGTCGGTCCCAGTCAGCGTCCAACGCCTTGGAATACAACGTCGTCAGCATCGTCTGGGCGGGACCGCTGAGGTCGACGGAAACTTTGTCGGTCACACTCCGAGCCTAGTGCCGACGCACTCGGGCAGCTACGCGCATACCCGCAGACATTCGACAAAGGAGGTCCGATGACGGATACGACCAGTGCCGGGGGCAGCGAAACGCCGCCGCGAGTCCTGCTCGTGTACTACAGCTACACGGGGCAGTCGCTGAAGGTGCTCGAGGCGGCGGGGGAGGTGTTCCGAGAGCGCGGGTGTGAGGTCCACATGGCGCCCATCGAGTTCACGGATCCGCGGTACTCCGAGCGGTTCTCCCGCTTCCCGATGCGGCGGGTGTGGCCCGACATGCTCAGCGTGCTGCAGGCGCAGAAGCGCGGAGAGACCGGGGAGATCCGGACGCCGAGCGAGGTGCGGGACGGGGACTACGACCTGGTCTGCTTCGGTTCACCCACGTGGTGGCAGACGGTCAGCATGCCTTTGCGGTCTTTCTTGAAGTCGGATGAGGCGCGAAAGCTGCTGACCGGCAAGCCGTTCGCGGTGTTCGTCGTATGTCGTCAGTATTGGCGGGAGAATTCGGATGCGGTGCGCGAGCTTGCCGAAAAGCAGGGCGGTAAGTACATCGACGAGGTCCACTTCACGTATGCCGGCGACCCGGTGCGCTCGATGTTGTCTTTGACCAGCTATCTGGGATCGGGCCAGTACCGCGAGAAGTATCTGGGTGTGCGAATCCCGAAAACCAACATCCAGCCGGAACAATTGGAGCAGGCCCGGGCTTTCGCGGGCAGGCTCGCGGATCGGTTGTTCGGTACACCGCGGTAGCCTGACTGGCTATGCCCCGTACATTCGACGTGTCGTTCGACTCGCCGGCCAGTGTTGAACAGGTCCATTCGGCCTTCGGGGACGAAGATTATTGGCTGGCCCGAATCGCCGCCTTCGGCGGTGCCAAGGCGTTGAGTTCGCTGGTCGTCGATCCCGATGGCACCGTGACCGTGACCGTGACCGAAGACCTGCGCCGCGGCGCGCTGCCCGGAATGCTCGCGAAGCTCTATCGCGGGGACCTGAGCGTCGTGAGCACGGAGAAGTGGTGCCCGTCGGGCGATCGTCAGGTCGCCGGAGAGATCAGCGTCGCGGTGACCGGTGCGCCGGGATCGGGCCGTGGCGCGGCGGTGCTGGTGCCGTCCGGCGACGGCTCGCAGCTGTCCGTGTCTGCGACCGTCGAGTTCAAAGTGCCGTTGGTCGGCGGCAAGATCGAAAGCTATGTCGCGGACCAGTTCGCCGAAGGACTCGCTGAGATTCAGCGTTTCACCACAACATGGATCGGTGAAAATGCCTGACACACCGCTTTTCCCGCCGCCCGACGCGTCCGCCGCGGTGCCGTCCGCAACTGAGGCGCTGGCCCGACTGGACATGCCGCTGCTGGAAGCGATGATGACCCAACGCGCGGTGCGACGAGTGCTCCCCGACCCGGTCGATGATGCGGTGGTGCTGAAATGCATCGAGCTGGCGCTGCGGGCACCGACCGGAAACGACGGGCAGAACTGGGAGTTCATCGTCGTGAAGGACCGCTCGATCAAGGAGAAACTGGCCAAACGCTACCGCCAGGCCTGGATGATCCAGTACCACGTGGTGCTTCGTAAGGCCGTCGCCCAGGATCCGTCGATGGCCAAGATCGCGCGTGCGGTGCAGTGGCAGGTCGACCACTTCACCGAGATCCCGATCCTGGTGGTGGCTTGCCTGCGACTCGGCGCACGCGAAGGACGGCTGCCGGTTGTGCGGATGCCCCATGTGGCCGAGTCGGGATACTGGGGGTCGATCTACCCCAGTGTGCAGAACCTGCTGCTCGCCGCGCGGGCGATGGGTTTGGGTGCGTCACTCATCACGCTGCCGCTGTGGAGCCAGACTTCGGCGCGCAAGACCCTTGACCTACCTCGCGCAGTGACCCCTTGCTGCATCGTGCCGCTCGGGTGGCCGAGTGGGCGCTACGGGCCGACAACCCGCAAACCGGTCGAGCAGGTTGTGCACCTCGACGGCTATGGCAACCGTGCTTGGCTCGACACCTGACAGCGTATGCGGATTCGGGCCCGAGAGCCGTCGATGACTTCGCCGCTACCGGCTGAGTCCCTTCATCATGAGGCGTTCCCACATCCGATCAGTCAGGAGCCGTCGGGCGAGCACGGAGGCTTTTCCAGACGCTCCAACGACGTAGCAAGGTCTGGGGTTCTTCGCTTCGACCGCCCGCAAGACCGCGCGAGCGACGGCGTCGGCGCTGATCATCACACCGGGCGTTTTGGCCAGCGCGCGGGTGGTCGCGGTGTAGCGGCGCTTCAACTCGCCATATGGATCGTCATCGGCGTATGACGGCGTCGTGTCGAATTGGGAGGCGTTGAATGGTGTCTGCACCCCGGTGGGATCGATCAAGACGACTCGGACACCGAACGGGGCCACCTCGGCCCGGAGAGAGAGCGACAACGCCTCGACACCATATTTGGCGATGTGATAGGCACCGGCCCCCGGGCTGGTGAAGCGTCCGGCGGTGCTTCCGATCGTGACGATAACGCCCGTTCCACGAGTCCGCATGCCCGGCAAAACCGCCTGCGCCAGGTTCAATGTCGCGACCACATTGGTCTCGAACAGCGTGCGCAGGTCGTTCAACGCCACCTGCTCAAGAGGGCTGGGAAGCGGATAGCCGGCGCTGTTGACCAGGACGTCCACGCCCCCGTGGTCGATGCGGATCTCCTCGACGAGACGGACCACCGCGGCCTCATCGGTGACGTCGAGTGCGCGGGCGTACAAGCCCCGCGACCGCAGGGTGTCGAGAGCTACCGGGTTGCGGCCAGCCGCGAACACCACGTAGCCGCGGGCCTGCAACCTGTACGCGGTGGCCTCCCCGATACCGCTTGTCGCACCCGTGACTAAGGCGATCGGCCGCGCTTTCATCGGGTGGAAGCTCCTCGTCCGTTTCTACGCGACCGGGGTGGTGTCGGGGTGCCAGCGTAGTGTAGCCCGCATTGCCGACGAGGAATCGCGTCGGGTTGCCGACCCCATCCGCGTGATACGTGGCGATCGACGCGATAAGAACCTCGCCGAAGGAGGCCAGCCAGATGCCCAGGCGCACGAGAAGCCAGGGCGTGCTTGAGGTCATCGACAAGGGGTGTGTCGCAGAGGCGCACCCGGCCCCGCTGCTCTTCGTCCACGGGGCGTGGCACGCCGCATGGTGCTGGGATGAACACTTTCTGAGCTTCTTCGCCGACCGAGGTTACCGGGCTCTGGCGTTGAGCTTCCGTGGCCACGGCAACAGCCCGACCGCCAAGCCGCTACGAGCCTGTTCGGTCGCCGACTACATCGCGGATGTCAACTCCGTCGCTGCTGGCCTACCCACACCGCCGGTGGTGATCGGCCACTCCATGGGCGGTCTCATCGTGCAGAAGTATCTGGAGTGCGCACGACGCTCCGGCCGGTGTGTTGCTGACGTCGATGCCGCCGCAGGGAAACCTCGGCTCCGCGTTGCGGTGGATCCGCAAGCGCCCGTCGCATTTTGCGAAGATGGCGATCACCGGAAAGGCGCTGCCCTACATCGCCACACCGCAGCTCGCCCGGGAGCGGTTCTTCTCCGCGCACACCCCCGAGACCGACGTGCTGAGCTACGCCGCACGGCTGCAGGAGGACAGTGCCCGCATCGGCCTCGACTGCGCGCTGCTGAAGTTGCCCCGACCCAAACGAGTGACGACGCCGCTACTGGTCCTCGGCGCCGACGAGGATGGCGCGCACACACGCGAAGAAATACTCGCCACGGCGCGCGCGTACGACACCGAAGCCGAGTTCTTTCCCAACATGGGTCATAACATGATGCTTGAGGCCGGCTGGGCAGACGTCGCCGAACGCATCGACACCTGGCTCGCCGCGCACGGCCTGTAATGCCCGATCAGGCACCTTGCGGGGATCAACTCCGCGGTATGTGCTCCAGCCCGCGCGTCGTCGAGATGTCGGGAACTCGGTAGTCCCGTTTGGCGGAGGAAATCGTCAGTTCTTGACGAAGCAATAGGCGCGGTAGTCGATTTCGCCCCGCTCCAGGTCGTTGTAGAACCACGACCCGTCCACCACCGCAAACTCGCGGGCGAACTTCCGGGCGAAAGCCGGCATATTGCGATTGATCAGGTCCGATGACCGCGGTGAGTTCTTCTTCAACCCGCGCAGCACCTCGGTGTTGATGACCCGCCCGGAGACCTCGGTCAGGCCGGAAGTCGCAAGGGCCGACTCCCAGGCGGGGAACCCGTCGCGGTTTCGGAAATCGGCGTAGAGGAAATGTCCGCCGGGTCGGAGCACACGCTTGACCTCGCCCAGGAAACGCTCGAAGTGCGGGTAGATGTGCGAGGCCTCGACGTTGACCACCGCGTCGAAGGAGTTGTCCGGGAAGGGCAGGTTCTCGGCGTCGCCGTGCACGAAGTCCAGACCCGGCAGCTGGTGCCGCTTCTGGCAGAACTCGATGCCGGCGGCGTTGAAGTCCAGCCCTGTGTACGACGCGGGCTTCAGCGTGCGTACCAGGTAGGAGGCTCCGCCGCCGTGACCACAGCTGACCTCGAGCACCTTCTTACCGGCGAGATCAACCTGGGTCGCGGTCTGGTGGTAGAGCTGGATGCTGTAGCGGTTGGGCTCGTCGGACTCGTCGAGCGCCAGACCCATGGGTGGGTCTTCCTCATAGCCCCAGTTCAAGAAGACGACATCGTCCTGCTGCCCGAGTCTGCGGGTCATCATCGGATACCAATACCGGAAGACCTTCTTGTAGGTCGCGGTAGACCCGATGCGGTAGATCAGGCCTGCACCTAGGCGGTCCAGGGTCTCAGAACGAACAGGTCTACGAACCATGCTGGAAGTATTGCATGGCTTTTCGGCGGGCTGCGACACGGGTTGGCGAAGGTGTGGCAACCTTCTCGACGACCTGGATCGGCATGACGCTCATCACCTGATCGGAGGCCTCGGCTCTCCGTAGCGCCATGTATTCAAAGGCTCTTCATGCATTGATGGGGTCTTCATCCTTGTCTTGCCGGTGCGGTAGCGTTTCTAACTCATGAGGACCCAGCAATTCGACGCGATCATCGTGGGGGCGGGTTTCGGCGGAATCGGCGCAGCGATCCAGCTCAAGCGGATGGGCTATCACAACATCCTGATCGTCGACCGTGAGGACGACCTGGGCGGAACCTGGCACGTCAATCACTATCCCGGCCTTGCTGTCGATCAGCCGTCGCCGACGTTCTCCTACTGGTTCGAACCGAACCCGTTCTGGTCGCGGATGTATGCGCCCGGCACCGAACTGAAGCGTTACGCCGAGCACGTCGCCGACAAGTACGACGTGCGGCGCCACATCCGGTTCAACACCACCGTCGAAGGCGCCCGCTGGGACGACGAGGCCGGCGCCTGGCAGCTCGCGCTGGCCGGTGGCGAGACGCTGAGCGCCCAGTTCCTGATCGCCGCGACCGGGTTTCTGAGCCAGCCGCGTGTCCCTGATATCGCCGGCATCGACACGTTCGCGGGGCGCATGATCCACACCGCGGCCTGGGATGACAGCTACTCGGCGAACGGGCAGCGGGTCGCGGTCATCGGCACCGGATCCACCGGTATCCAGGTCGTTCCGGAACTGGCCAAAGAGGCGGCCGAACTCACCGTCTATCAGCGCACCCCGATCTGGGTGATGCCCAAGTTGGATGTACCGTTTCCGGCCGCCCTGCAGAAGCTGTTCGCCCGGGTGCCGCTGACCCAGCGCATCGTGCGCTGGGTCACCGACGTCAACCTGGAATTCATGATGGTCATCACGATGTGGAACTACCGGCGGTTCAAGCTGGTCAACAAAGCCACAGCGCAACTGTCAAAGCTTCATCGGCTGATGTTGGTGCGTGACAAGGCGCTCTCCGACAGGTTGAATCCCGGACTTCGACTTCGGGTGCAAGCGGCCGTCGATCTCCAACTCCTTCTACCCGGCGTTCACCAAACCGAATGTCCATCTCGAAACCAGCGGCATCGAGCGGATCGAACCCGACGGCATCGTGGCGTGCGACGGCACCAAACGGCTCGTCGACACCCTGGTGCTGGCAACCGGCTTCGACGTGTGGGACGCGAACCTGCCTGCGATCGAGGTGATCGGCCGAGAAGGACGGAACCTCGGCAAATGGTGGCGGGAGACCAAATTTCAAGCCTACGAAGGCATCTCGGTGCCGCAGTTTCCGAACTTCCTGACAATGGCCAGCCCGTTCTCGTGGGTCGGTCTGTCGTGGTTCAACACGGTGGAATGCCAGATGCGGCATATGAAACGGCTGTTCGGCGAACTGCAGCGCCGCGATGCCCGCACCTTCGAGGTCACCGAAGACGCCAACGCCCGGTTCTTGGCGCGGATGAACGATCTGCTCGAGGATTCGGTGTTCAACCTGGGCAGCTGCGCGAACTCGCGCTCCTACTGGTTCGCCCCCACCGGGGAAGCGCCGCTCTTCCGTCCGACGTCAGTGCGCAGCGCCGTCGAGGAACAGGACAGGTTCCCGCTCACCGACTACGCGATCGCGTGACACCCGGCGAGACGCCGCTCAGTCCTTGACGAAGCAATAAATTCGGTACTCGGCCTTACCGCTTTCGAACATGCGGTAGAGGCCGGTTCCCGGCACGCCGGCGAATCGGCGGCCGAAGGGCCGGAAGACGGCCGGCAGCTGGCCACTGATGAGTTCCAGTGACCTCTTCGAATTGTTGTCCAGCGAGCGCAGAACATTCGCGTTGATGACACGTGCCGACACCTGCCGCAGCGGAGTGTCGGCCAGTGCGGCGTCCCACCCCGGAAATTCGCTGCTGCCGCGGAAATCGGTGTAGAGGAAATGTCCGCCCGGCCGGAGGACGCGCGCCACTTCGGCGAGAAAACGGGAAAGCTGCGGGTAGGCGTGCGAGGCCTCCACGTTGACCACGGCGTCAAAAGATTCGTCGGGGAAGGGCAGGTCTTCGGCATTTCCGTGCACGAAATCCAGCCCGGGCAGGGTGTGGTGCTTCTTGCAGAACTCGATGCCGTCGGGGTTGAAGTCCAGCCCCGTGTAAGAGGCCGGCTTCAGTGTCCGCGTGAGGTAGGAGGCCCCGCCACCGTGGCCGCAGCTGACCTCCAGCACCTTCTTGCCGCTGAGCTCGACCTGCGTCGCGGTCTGGTGATAGAGCTGGATCGAATACCGGTTGGGCTCGTCGGACTCGTCGAGCGGGATGCCCAGCGGCGGATCCTCCTCATAGCCGTAGTTGAGGAAGGTGACTTCTTGCGCATCGAGCCGACGGGTCAGGTACGGGTACCAGACCTTGTTCATGAAGTCCTTGAACAATTTGGCACCGACGTCGGTGATGCGTTCCGTAGTCGTAGGCATGTCAGGAGTATGCCAGCCTCGTTCGCGCGGACACCGCCCGGTTGTCCTAGGGTCAACCCCCGTAGTCGACGACGGACAGGGAATCACGATTGCCTGTCGGCGTGGACGGTCGCCGGTACACCACCGCGCGCCCACCTCGCGACGGCATGATCGCCACTCCGCGGTACCGGCGCCGTTCGCCCCGGGCATGGGTCGACTCGAACCGGAACTCGCGGAGCAACGTACGCAGCGCGATGTCCATCTCCATGTGCGCGAATGACGCGCCGGGGCAACGGTTTACGCCGCCGCCGAAAGGCATCCACCGGAAAGGCTTCGGGTTGCCGTTCATGAATCGGTCCGGGTTGAAGGATTCCGGCTGGGGGAAGTTCTCCGCCGACTCATGAGCGAGCTGGAAGTTGACCATGACGTTGGTGCCCTCCGGAAGGACCCAATCACCCAACCGGATTCTCACCTTCGTCGTGCGCATCGAGGCCTCGATGCTCGGCCGGATCCGCTGCGCTTCGTAGATCGTTGCCTGTCGCAATGCGCTCCCGCCCGCGTCCACTTCCTCGACGAGGCGCTCCAACACCTGTGGATGCCGGCGCAACTGTTCCAATATCCAGGCCAGCTGGTTCGCGGTCGTCTCATGTCCGGCGCCGACCAAGGTCAGCAGTTCGTCTGCGATATGCCGATCCGGGATCGCCTCGCCGTTCTCATAGCGGCCCCGCAACAACAACGCGAGCACATCGCTGCGCTCCGCGAACGCCGGGTCGGACCGCGCCTGGGCGATCAAAGAGTCGATGACCGCGTCAAAGCGGCGCCGATACTTCGAGAGATATCCCATCGGGCTCCACCGACCGAAGTCGCGCTTCGCCACAGCCGGCAGCTGGTGAAGATAGGAGCCGACGGAGACCATGGTCGGCACCACGCTGCGAAGCTCTTCCAGAGCGGACGGCTCGTCGCCGAACATGCTGCGCAGAATCGCGTTGAGCGTCAGTCGGTTCATCGACTCATGCGTTTTGAACTCGCGGCCCTCGGGCCAGTTCGCGGTTTCCCGCAGCACCTCTTCCTCGATGATGTGCTCGTAGGCGCCCACCCGCTTCCCGTGAAACACCGGGAGAACCAGTTTCCGTCGCTCGGCATGTTCTTCGCCGTTGAGGCTGAATGTCGAGCCGGGCCCGAACACCTGACCGAGGTTGGTCGGGCGCTCGAGAAGCTCGGTGCTCGTCGCGAACAGATCTTTGGACAGGGCCGCGTCGCTGATCACCACCGTCCGACCGAAGATCGGCAGATTGATGGTGTACGTGCTGCCGTATCGGCGGCCCAGAGCGGGGACCACCTCACACAGTGCGGTCAGGAAAGCGACACCTTGGACGGCCTTCGGGATCCGCGGCCCCGGTGGTAGCCGCACCGGCTCAGTTGTCGCCGTTGCCATATCGTTCCCTCTCCGTACCGGGCACCCGATCTACTCAGGCACGTAGTCCAAGGTATCCGAGCCCGGACCCGGTCACGCTCAGCGCCAAGCCACTCCTGGCGTAAACGCACAAATGCCGGATCCTGCCCCCGCAATACGTCACCGGTTGAATCTTCGGCGGAGCTTGCATAGCGGGTCAAACCGCGCGACGGCGAGATGCTTCAGCGTCCGGGTGAGGTAGGAGGCTCCGCCGCCGTGATCGCAGCTAATCTTCAGCACTCTCTTGCCGCTGAAATCCATCTGGGTCGCCGTGCGGGGATAGAGCTGGACGAAGATTCGATGGCGCTCGTCGGACTCGTCGAGTGGGATAGCCAACGGCGGATCCTCCTCATAGCCGTAGTTCGAAATCAACTAATCATCACCGACGACGCGGACTGAGATGCGAAGCGCGTGGTGACGAAGGAGATGAATAGCACGCGCAAGGCGACCGGATTTGTTGCCAGGCGGTTGACGAGCGGACTGCATACCAGGCGGTCAGTGGTGGCCATCGGGCAAGTTTCACAGAAATGTGGACGCAGTGGTCACGCGGCCTTGGTGACGAGCGCAGCCCGCCCGTCGAGGCCCGACTGCGGCCGGAGGCTGGGCCGCTGAACACCACCGTAGGTACGGGAACAACTGACCGGTGCGGGTCACAGGGCGAGGTCTTTGATGGTGTCCGGGGTCCGCGGCCCGGCGGTAGCCGCACCGGCCCAGTTGTCGACGATAGCCGTGTCGTCCCGTCTGTGGGCCCGGAACGTACTATTCGGGATGCAACGTGGCCCAAGCGCAATTTTTGCTAGCGACAATTATGCCGGTAGACGGTTGTGGGTCAGGCGTCGATCGATGTGCTCGGCGGAGGCATGGGACGATGTCGTGAAGTTCAGGTGGTTTATGCAGGTCGAGGCGAAAGTTTGACTTCGCCGGTCCACGTCTCAGCGGGTCATGTGGCGCGCGCCAACGGTTTGCCCGTGACATAATCGAGAACTATCCGGTATCAAATCTTGGCCGAGTCCTTTCGCAATCACGTTTGCTGCGGTAGGTTCAGGCCTGCTGTCGGGGCCACTTAGATATGAAAGGGGGGCGTCGTGGGTGCTGCGCGCCACCGAGGTCATTACCGCAAAGCTCGCGTTGCACGGTCGCATGCAGCTGTACGTGATGAGGGGCTCCAGCAGCGAACGTCGGACCGAGCGGCCTGACCGGCCCCGGCGCGAGTGGACGGCCGGCAGATCATTGCGGCCATATTTCACGGCGGGCGTCGCCATCGTCGGGGCCAGCGTCATAGCGGCCTCTTCAGTCACGCCAATAGCGTCGGCTGCGTCGACCGCGCCGAGCGAGATACGCTCCGTCAACTCAGACGTGCGCCTCACCGCCGCTCCGAATATCCTCAACGTTCCGTACAACTTATTTGCTGACGTCTTCAACGTCGTTCAGACCGAAAACGACGCGATCAATTTCCTCGCACGATCCTTGCTTTTCAGCGGGCCGTGGATGGTGGTAAGCCCGACAAATCTGTGGGGTGTGGATTCCGGCGACCCGAGCCACTTTCAGTCGGTGGTCAACTTCATGATGCCTATCAAGGAGTTGTCCGGGATATACGACGATGAAATCACCGGGATGGGCTACGGCCAGCAACTGTGGAAATTGATGGCAGCCATCCTGCCGGTCAGTGGGGAGTGCGACGTCGAAAGCTGTACGCCGATGGTGCCGACGGCCCCGATCACCGGTATCACGGGGATCGACCAGAACATCTGGACCATCATGGTCCTGGCCGGAGCCCAGAGATTCCCGCTTTTCGAAGGCTGGTTCACCAGAGGAGGCATTCGACGGGGCGTTCAGGGACGGATACACCTTCGGCCCCGACACCCCCGGCTACATCGACCCCAGCGGTCCCGCGTATCCGGGTTTGGGCTTCCCCGGTACGACAACGTACGCCGGAGTCGGAGACGTACATCCGTGGGCCGACACAACATTCAAGCTGGATTTGTTCGGGCCCATCCAGACGTACCTCGACCATTTGTTGGAAGACACTCCAGAAGACAACCCGATCAGAATTCCGAACCTGCAGGAATTCGTCTGGAACCTACAGGCTCTTGCCTCGGCGACGATAATTGCGTTCGATCCCTTCACGCCGGGGAGCCCCTTCTGCCCAGGTACCTGCCAATGGGTCAAGGACCTGAAGATCGACTACCCGGACATCGTCCGATTCATTTCAGACGCCATGCCGGGAAATCCCGTTCTTGACGGCGATCCAGATCCAACCGTCAAGGGTGAGCCCGGCGAGGGATGGCTGACTCTGTATGACAACGGCACGGCGAACGTCCCGACGCAAGAGCAGATCGACAATGCGATCAGAATTCTGCAACAAGGTTTCTCGAGCTATGGCAATCCGATGCCGCCGGCCGATTACAGCAAGGGCTGGGACCCCCGCCAACTGCAGAAGGACTTCCACGAGTTGTGGACGGTCCTCGGCTTCAATCCGCCGCCTCTCGAACCCGACCCCGCACCGACGCCGGAGTCATCGGACGCGGACGCGCTGACGGGCGACTCCTTTAATGAGCTGATAGTCTCCGATAAGGTGGCACAGCCCGCCGCCCAGGTTGATCAACTGGATGACGAGCAGCCACAACTGCCCGCCGACCCGCTTGCGGGCGACGACGACCTGGACGGGTCCGACCAAAAGCCCGACACTCCGTTCAAAAGGATCAACACTCCGTTCGAAGATCAACACCCCCATCCTCGACTCCATTGGCCGCTGGGTCGATGCGACAGGGAAGGCTTTCGCCGGTACCTCCCGACGCGAAACTCGGTCCAGCGACCCAGATCTCGACGTCGACGCTGAGGGCGATGCCTCGAGCGGCAGGTCGACCACCGGTGGCGGCACCAGCCGATGGTGGCAGCACGGCGCAGATGGTGGCAGCAGCAGATCGGTGGCAGCAACACCACCGGTGGCGGTAGCGGTTCAGGTAGTGATTCGTAGAATTCATCTGCGGCTGATCGAGGCCTCTTGCCACACCGGCAAGAGGCCTCGTCGCGTTGCCACCCGTGCGGGAACGTGCGTGTTCCACCGTCGAAAGCGGCCCACTACAGAGGTGAGAAGCGTGAAGATCAACGTGGACGGGCTCGGTCCGGTCGAGAAGACGGCGCTACTGACCCTGTATGCACGTGCGCTTGATAGTCGTGGCCGACGGCCGATCGTGTCGGACGGCTCTGCCGATGAGTGGTCGGAAAGCTCGATTACGACTTCGACGCCTTGCGGGTACGCGCCAGCGTGCGATGCCCGGTGGCGTTGCGCGCCAAGATGCTCGATGAGCGAATAGTCGGTTCACTGTCAGCACCCCGAGGCCGTTGTCGTCGACCTCGGCGCCGGCCTGAACGACGCGCATCACTCGCAATCGCCCACCCGCTACGGTGGACTGGTACAACGTCGATTTGCCTGCCGTCATCGCGCTCCGTGACGCTGTATTGCCAATCACCGGCAGGAACATGCCGTGGTCGCGCAGATCGGCGATCCAGACTGGGCCAACGGATTCCGGCCGATCGGCCGACCATGCTTGTGGCTGACGGGCTGATCGGTTTCCTCGGCGAGGCGGCACTTGTCGAGCTATTCCGGACGGTGACCGCACCATTTTCGCACCGGTGAGCTCGTGTTCAACGATTACGGCCGTATCGGCTGGGTGAGCCGCACAGCGATGAAATTCACTCCCCACGGTACCTCGAAAGTTTCGCTAACATCGGGTTCGCCGACGCACGCCAGCCAGAAAAGTGGAATCCGAGTTTGACGCTAGTGGAGGAAACCAACTTGGCGACCGCTGCTGAGATCGAATTGTTTCCGTGGCATCTGCGGTTGGGCGTGCGCATCCCAGCGTTGGCGCGGAAGTGGCGGATCCTGCGCTATGGGTTCTGATCGGCACCGGCTCGTGCGTGCGTTTCGACGCTGATGGCTCAAAGCGTCGCCGGATTCCCGGCTGGTGTTGCCGCTGCCACGCGACTTCGATGTGATGTTGTGACGTCTGGGGATCAGTTGCCGTCGAACAGTCCGCTTGTCCGGGTTCGCTTGTCGCCGAGGCGCTCTCGGTGGCGGACCTCAGCTGTTGCTCGATCGCGGCGACAGCGCCTCGGGGCGCTCCATCGATCCGCAATGGTACAAGAAGCGGAAGTTGTTTCGTGGGAACCAGATACGTGGTGGGTACGCCTCCTTGGAGTTGGTCGTATTAGAAGATAACCACGATCACGTCGTATCGGCTGCGTGCTCTAGGCCCAGGCTCACCTTCGGTGCCGGCATCTCACCGGGGATGTTTCGCCGCACGATCTGCGACAGCGTCGACGTCGATGTGATGACGCTCATGCCGGCGCGCGAAGATGTCGTCGCATTGAACAGCGCGGGATCCAGCAGGGGGTTGGTGGAGTGCCTGGCTGAACGCGTCGACGGCCACCATCGCGCCCATCAGCGGCGGCAGCGTGCTGCCTTCGCTGACGTCCTCGGCGAAGAGGACCGGGAACAACTCGACCTTGCTGATGTCCTTTTTCCGGGGTCCATAACAGTTCCTTAGGGCCTTTCTCACATCCGGGTCGGACGTCAGGTCCTCGATCGATCGCAGCTGGAAGCCGCAGCTCTTCCGGTATTCGTTGTCTGACGCGAGATTGTTCACCCTGCCGACGTCGATCGATGCGCGCTCGATGTGCAGCGTCGACGCGTCGGTGTTAGCAGGCCGATCGTGCTACAGGGCTGCCGTGAAGCCTCGTCGAACAGCGCCGCCAGACCGTGTCGGGTCACCGGGCTGATGTCCCGCCGACACTGTCGAGAACTCGGCGTGGCTCTCCGCCGACGGTCACGACCGTCGGCACCAAGGGTTGCCGCGGTACAAGAGGTTGAATTCGACGG
>CAWCMF010000003.1:0-229385 GCA_963796545.1 uncultured Actinomycetota bacterium
GAACCACACTGAGATCGGGTCAGTTCCTTTCAGGACTTCAATGGTGAGAATGGAGTTGCCGGTCGCGCCCCAAAAAGGATCCCAACGATCCAGGTGTGGACGCAAATGATGTGGAGTCTTCGACGGCTAGGCCACTTGTGGTTGAGAACAGTTCGGCGATGTCGCGCGCCGGTCCGTCGAAATTGATGAATTTGCGATCCGCCCACGCGTGTGCGACCAGGATGAGCTTCGGTTTTCGTCCGTTCGATCGCGTCGAAAAGCGTGCGGGATTCGGGTTGGCTCAGTGGTTGGCCACCGAAGGACGGGTTGGTGGAATCAAAGTTAGTTGCCGGGAAGTTCCGGTTGACGTCGACGCCGTTGGCGTTGTCGCGGGTGCCAGCGGCCCTGCCGTCGGGGTTGGCGTCTTCGATGATAGTACGTGGCGACGAGGTCGGCGAGTCCGTCGGCGGCAAATGCTGCGGGCAATTGGGTTGTCGTAGGCGCCTGGGCCTCGTCGCCGTGGATGCCGCCGACAAAGAGCACTCGGCGGGGTGAGGTCGTCGAACGGATGGGACGGCCTCGTACCGACATTCCGATCGTTCGCCAGGTGGGTTGCATGGCTTCAGGCAGGGTGGGCGACGCCGCAATGGACCCGCTCAGGTCGGGTGTCGTCAGTGCGGTAGTGGTGTCGGCGATGGACAGCTGCGATTGGGCGGCGGATGGTAAAACGCCTCGGCAGCCGGCTACACCCGACAGGGCAACGCACAACATGATTGGCCCGGCGACCCCCAATGTCGACCGCAGGCGGTGCCTCAGCAGGTCGGAATCCACGACGCTTGGGTGTCCAGGTTGGCATCTTCATCGTCGACCAAGTCCATCGACATCCAGAGTTGGCACTGGTATCCGCTGCGGTCATGGACTCCGACGATGTGCGGGTGCCACAGCGTCGGCGCGAGGTCTGCCTTACGAAGAAACGGTTCCCTGAACGCGGGATCCGCTGAGACGTCCCCGGAGAGCAGCTCCAGCGCATCACGTCGGGTCAGTCGCGGGTGCTGCGCCAGGTATACCTCACCCATCCCACCGGCCCCGATGCGGCGCACGATGGTGTCGTCGGCAAAGGCCTCATCCACCCAGACGCATGGCCGAATACTAACCGGAACGATGCCAGGTCACACACAGCAAGGCTGAATCTTTTCGGCAGTATGCTGCCGATGGCAACCTGTGTGGCGAATGATTCGAGATTGATGTCGCCGTCGATCATCACCGCCTGGCTGGACTGCACACATGTCCTCACCCTGAGCAGCAGAGTCGAGGACGGGTGATGAGCGAGGCGAAAGCGCCGTTTGCTTCCTTCGCCAAGCGACGTCTGGCGATGACTAAACGGATCGCTCGACGTCGGGGTCCTCGTTTCGCTCCGGGCTCGCTATATCGCTGAGCGTCCGGTGGTTCGCACTGTCACGGTCAAGGGGCGGTCAGAACCTACGCCTGAATGCAAACATCATTCACGCATGATGATTTGATCTACAGTTATAGGGCTCTTCCGGTTCTAGAGTGCATCGATCTTTTGTTTAACCCAAGGAATAAAGTCTTGCCCGGAGCGTTGAAAAGTGGTTCTAAGACAGGGGGTTTGAGCATTCGGAGTCAGCTTCGAACAGCGGGACGCGGGTGGGCTACACACGAGTCAGCACCGTTGCCCAGACTCTGGATCAGCAGAACACCGCCCTTGCCCGCAGCGGGCGTCACGAAGACCTTCTTCGACGCCCGTTCTGGCGCGAAGGACAACCATCCCGGCCATGCTGCGTTGATGGAGTACGTCCGTGACGGGGACACCCCGTCCTCGCGCAGTGGCGCGGCCTGCTGCACGGCTGGCCCGGGCTATCGACGCGAGGCCTGGTCGCACTGGCCACCCAATTGTGAAGGCGGACAAGCCGTACATCTATGGCTCCGATCCAATAACCCCGGTCCGGCATCCGCGTGACGACAGGGTCTGGTTAGGCAACGTCGCAGCGCTGCAGACGCTCCCGTCCGACGTGGACGCCGTGGTCTCGCTGTGCCGGGTGCCCGAATATGACGTGCCAGATGGCGTCGAACAGGTCGATGTCCGCCTGATCGACGATGTCAGATAGATGACAACGCCAACCTCGACTTCGTGCTGACAGATGCGACACGACTCATCGAGCAGCTCCGACTGAGGGCCGGACAGTGTTCTTGCACTGCGTGGCAGCTCAGAGCCGCACACCCACTGTCGCCGCGCTATACGGTGCGGCGACTGCGCAACATCAGTGCTGACGAGGCTCTGCGCGAGATCACCGCAGTACTTCCGCGGGCATATCCGAACTCCGCTTTCCGCGCAGCGCTGCAACGCCTCGCAGCGAGATCGCGCAGCTGCATGCCCGCATCAGAAGGGCAGGCAACCGATGACTAAGAACTACGACGACGGATTCCCGTACGACCAGGCGTGGCTCGGAGTGCGCGACCGTCGCTGTTGTCCGACGAGATGGTCGCCGCGGGTCACCAGTTGGCCGATGCGGCGAAACAGTGGCGCTCGAGTATCCCAGTTCGGGCTCCCTGCGCAACCCCGCCAGGCAGTTTGCTGGCGTAGCGCTGCAGCTAGCCTGGCTGTAGCGACATGGAACGAGCGTGGCCGCGCTCGGCGAACCGGTGCATCAAAAGGAGACGTGTGGTGAGCGACCGCGACGAGGAATAGCGAGCAGACTCGGGGTGGCCGGGAGTCCGCGGATTCCGGCTTCGAGCCCCCCACTCCGGGGGCTCGGGCGCCGCCACCAGGAACCGGTCCGGCGGGACCTCCGCCACCGGAGCCGCCCCGACCGGACGGCATTCTCCGCCAGCCGACCCCGCACCAGCGACACCCCGACACCTGGGGTCATCCGCAGCCACCGGTCTGGGACCCACCGGTGCGCCCGGCACCGGCTCCCGGGCAGCCACCGCGTCAACCTCAGATGCCTGTGGGTGCACCGTGGCAGGGGCAGCAGCCGACGACCTACGCCGAGCGCATCCGAGCGGAGGCTCTGGTGCCCCCGCGCAAGGTCATCCCCGGTCGGGGATGGCGGCTGACGCTCTACAAAGCCACCTTCGGCTTGGTCAACCTCGGTCCGACGCCGGACGAGCGTCGTCTTGCCGAACTCAAGGCCAAGATTCGGGTTCCGCTGCGCGGCCATTTCAAGGTCGGCGTGATGGGTAAGGGCGGCGTCGGCAAGACCACGGTCTCGGCCAGCATCGGCTCGGTGTTCGCCGAACTGCGCCAGGACGACCGTGTCGTCGCCGTCGACGCGGACACCGCGTTCGGCAAGCTCGGCAGTCGCGTCGACCCGAAGGCGCAGGGTTCGTCTGGGAACTCGCGGGCGATCAGCACCTCAAGACGTTCGCCGACATCCGAAACCGGGTGGGCAGCAACGCTGCCGGGTTGTTCGTCCTCGCCGGTGAGGCGACGCCGGCAAGGCGCAAGGTGCTGGATCCTGCCATCTACCGGGAAGCCACCGCCCGACTCGACCGGCACTTCACCATCTCGATCATCGACTGCAGTTCGACGATGGACTCTCCCGTCACGCAGGAAGCATTGCGGGATCTCGACGCGCTCGTCGTCGTGTCATCGCCCTGGGTCGATGGCGCCGCCGCGGCCGGTCAGACCCTGGACTGGCTGGCCGCCCGGGGTTTGAACAGTTTGCTTCAGCGCACCGTGGTGGTCCTCAACGACTCCGACGGGCACGCCGACAAACGCACCAAGAGCATTCTGGCCCAACAGTTCTCGGGTCAGGGCCAGCTCGTCATCGAGGTTCCCTTCGACGGGAACCTACGTCCAGGCGGCGTGATCGACGGAACCGCTCAGATATCACCCCCTGCGCGCCGCAGATTCGTCGAGGTGTGCGCCGCGCTCGCACAGTTCATTCCGACCCAGGATGATCGCTCGCGCGAACGGCGCTGAGTCTCGGGCAGTCAGGCGATCTGGCTGACCAGCATCTCGATAGCGTCGATCTCCGCCGGTGAGACCGGCTCGTCAGCCTCGGCCTGTCGGATGGTCTGCTCGGAAACCCCTGCAGCCTGGGCGGTTTCGGGGACGGTGAGGTTGGCGCGCGGCGCGCCGCGTCAGCCGGTGCCCGAGTGTGGCATGCGGGTTGCCGGCAGCGCGCATCATCAGGTCGTCGTACAGGCTGCGAACAGTGCTGAGCGCCTTGATAAGCGCGGGTGTCACCCTGATGCGGGCCGCGCGTGATGCGACTCCCTCAAGCTGGCGTAGGTCGGCGAGGATTGCCGTCACCCGCGGGATGAACGCGGCGTCGTCGTCCGGCGGCAATGAGGTCACCGATGAGCCGATGGCGCCCACCGCGGTGACGATGGCCTGCGCGATCAACGACACCTCGTCGCTGCCTGCCGCCACCGGAGACTCCGGAAGCGGCGCGCTGGGTCGCACCGGTTCGCCCTTGCGCAACCTCAAGATGGTTCCCGGTGGCCATTGCAGGATCTCTTCGAGCCGGGCTCTGGTCCGCTCCCGGGGCCAGCTCCTGCCCTTTTCGAATGCGATCAGCGCACCGGCGTTGATGATGCCGTCGGCCGCCAGGCTGCGCTGGCTGATGTCGAGTTCGCGGCGGCGTGCCGCCGCAGCGGCACCTGCCCTGAGCATCCCGGGATCCGGTGCGTCGGTCGATTCCTCGACCGACTCCGCTTCGTCATCTACCCGGGTTCCTCATGCTGTCTGGTCACGGCGTGCTCATCGTACCGAGCTATGTAGCTGCTGCGTGGCGTCATTGCGGAACGCTGTCGGGATTCAAACTACAGCATTCTTCTGGTTATACCGTAACAACGCGACAGAAATTCGGATCCGTTGCGGATCGCGGCACTGGCCTCGAAATCGCAGCTCAAAGCCGCATCAGGATGTCCTCCGCACGCGCCCGCCGCCATCGCGGTCGACCAACCGCAGCACTACCGTTGCAACGCTACGGTTTGTCGGCTACATGTGCTCCATCGCGGCGATCGAGCCGCCCCAGACCAGAAGGAGCACACGAATGGACGCGAAGTCGTCGGGACGGACGCCGGTCGGCGAGTGCACCCGGGACCCGAGCGCTGGACCACCACAGCCGACGACGAGGCCAAGATGATCTGCCGGTCGTGCTCACGACGGTGGCTGTGCGCACGTGAGGCGTACGAGTCGCCGCGCGCGGAAGGGCTCTGGGCCGGGATCTACGTGCCCGAGGCCGGCCGTGGGCGCACGTTCGCCCTCCGCCAACTCAAGTCCCTGGCCGAGCAGAACGGCTACCCCGTCGGCGAACGTCGCGTGTACTACGCCGAGAGCGCCTGACACCGAACCGTCCGCCGCCGATTGCGAGGGGTCGGCGGCGGGCACGCACGAGGTCGGAAGCGCCTGCGATCACGGCGTTTCCGGCGAAGCAGCGACCGTTGACCATCGCGATACGGGGCACCACGCCAGAAAGCTTGGCCCACAGGGCGAATGCCCGGGTTTCGAGGGAAGTGACGGCGGGGTAATCGGTGTCGCCCGGTCGGCCCCCGCCCTCGGCGAAGAAGACGGTGGGCAGCTGCATCCGTTCGATCGCTCGAACAGCCGGTCCTCTTTCCGGTGGCCGAGCCCGCCCTGCGTACCGGCCATCACCGTGTAAGGTCGTCGTGAGCGGTGCCGGCGACCAGACCGTCGACCGGGGTGCGGATCAGGTCCTTGACGTCGCGGCGCATCCGGTGCGGGGCGATCGCGAATCGTCCGTACTCGACGAAGGAACCGGGATCGACGAGATCGTCGATATTCTCGCGCGCGGTGCGGCCACCGTTGGCGTGCCTGCGGTCGACCGCGTCGGTTCGTGCCGCATCCTCGGTGAGCGCGCGGCGCTTCAGAACCTCGGCGAGGTCCGCACGGGTGCGGTCAGGATCGGGCATCGAGATGGTCGATGGCCGTGGCGATTTCGGCGATCAGGTCGTCGACCTGGTTCTCGTCGAAGCCGCGTTTGCCGAATGACGGTTTGTTGAAGCGCACGTTGCGTACGTCTTCGGCTGTCAGGTGACCCCTGCCGTCCAGCCGGCGCGCGCACAACGCCACGAAGTCGCCGACGGCTCTCTCGTTGTACCCGCGCTTGCCCAACGGCGGTTTCTCGAACGTGAAGTTTCGCAGGTACTCGCCTGTGAGGGCACCGTCGCTCATGGCGCCAGACTAACGCCCGAGTTATCCACAGGCGCTCACGCCGGGCCCGGTGGATTGTCGGGTCCCCGGCATAGCGTTCGCGCATGACCAACTGGATCAACACAGTCAGCCGCGACCATGTCGAGCGCGGCGTTCGCGGCCGCTTCACTCAGGCCAACCACGGTAAACCGCACATGCTGCGCAAGATGGCGCGCGGCGACTGGATCGTCTTCTACTCGCCGAGGACGGTGTACCCCGACGGCCCGCCGCTGCAGGCGTTCACTGCCATCGGCCGGGTCGCCGACGACGAGCCCTACCAGGTGGAGATGTCGCCGGACGTTCACACCTGGCGGCGCAACGTCGACTTCCTCGAGTGCGTCGAAGCGCCGATCCGGCCGCTGCTGCCCGACCTCGAGTTCATCGAGGACAAGGCCCGCTGGGGATACAAGTTCCGCTTCGGCGTCTTCCGGATCGACGATCACGACCTCGACGTGATCCGCGCCGCTCTGACTCGGCGCCCCGCGGAGGCACCGCCTCCATAGCCGGCGCACAGCGTGCTGATAGCTCGTGCCAACGAGGCGCTCCTAACGTTGCGGGCAAGCGAAACCGCAAGGAGACAGAGTGATTCGACCGAAGCGGCGCCCAGCGCGATCGGCGCGCTCGGCGCCGTCCGGTGCCCGCCGCTGCGGTCGTGACTCAGTAGTAGAAGGGCCGCAGATCGCCTTCGGGTTCGGTCTTCGTCGCGCGCCAGATCGCGTTCTCGTGCCGCTTGTGGCGGTTACGCCACAGCGCCAACGTCGGCGTGAGACCGAACATCACCCGCGTCTCCATATCGTCGGAGGCCACCATCGCGGGGGCCGAGTACATGCGCTGCAGGTCGCCGGACCGCTCGCCGTCGTCGTTGTAGCGGACACGGCCGCGGTCGGGCTTGCCGTGCGGCAGCCATACCGTCCCGACCTTGAACTGCTTTCCGCCGTCGAAGGATTCGACGCGCCAGTAGCGCAGGTCGCTGGCGCGGCAGACGAGGAGGACGTCGTCCTTTCCGTCGGACACCATGGTCGGGGCGGAGGTGAAGCGCACGGTGGCGTGGTCCTCGGATCCTGCCGCGATCGGCTTCCAGTCCTGCTGAGACAGATTGCCGTGCGCCGAGAACCGGGTGAACCAGACCCGCTTGTCCGTGCCGAGGCCGGCGACGACGACGATGTCGGGCTGCGGTGGATTCGTCAACAGCTTCGGTGCCACGCGCACCAAGGCAGGCGACGAGTGGAACACCCCTTTGCCGATGCGCTGCCACGGCCGCCACGTGGCGCCCTGGTCGTCGGAGGACGTGAACCAGTAGGCATCCGACACATCGCGCGCCGTCAGATGAAGGGCGGTCCCGCCCGCACTCACGGTCACCGCCGGTGCACCGACGAACGTCTTGCGTCGGCTCACCCGCGTCCAGCCACCCCAGCTGCCACCGGCATTGCCCGACACCGCGAACCAGACCTCGTCGTCGAGCCCCAAGCCTGCGACACACCAGGTTTGGCGGTCCGCGGAACTCGACGCGCTCGGACCGGATTTGAACACGCCCTTGAAGAAATTGCCCGAGACCTGTGGTGTGAACGTCTTGCCGAAGTCGGTCGACCGCATGCGCTCGATGTTGCCTCCATCCACCCGGCGGGCGAACGCGACAACCTCGTCGCCCGGCCCGCGGAGCGCAGCGATCACTGGCGGCTCGTCGGCGTCGACCCGAGTCACCGTGGCGTCCAGCGAGTAGAGGCCCTTGCTCGTGTCGGTGAAAGTCGGCGGATCGAAACCGGGCGGCATCGGCACATCCAGCGTCACCGTCCGGGCCGTGTCGAGGTCGAATTCGATTGGACGGTGGGCAAGTCCGACGAGATCGAAGAACGGACACATGCCGCCTCCGGCGCCGATGAATTCGTCGGGGTCGGCGGCCTGAATCCCGGCCGCGATCAGATTCCACAGCTCTGCGCCGCCGGGGATCAGCACCTTGCCGATGGCCTTGCCGACCTCAGACGGCAGCACCGCCGCGAGCACGTGGTCCATCAGGGCTCCGCCGTCGATGACGCCGTTGATGTCGATACCCGACCTTCGCAACTCGTTGCGGTAGTCCGCCAACGCCTGCAGCAACGCCGCTCGGCCAGGGAAATTGGCCGGGATCTCCGGATCCTGGCCGAGCACGAACCGCAGGAACCGGTTGGCCCGCTTGCGCACCTCGCTCTTCAGCTCGGGAAGCATCGCCTGCACCGTGCTGTCGAGCGTCGAGTCCTCCTCCAGGAACACGACGCCGAAACCCACGGCGCAATTGCGCATGCCGGCGAAGGTGAAGTCGAGGTTGGTGGTGTCCAGCGTCGTCGTCCAACTGCCGATCGCCGACGGCACCGGCACCTGGTTGCGCCCGGTGACACTCATCTCCTTGGAGTTGGGCCCCAGATCACCGTGGCCCAGCTCGTCGGGGAAGTGGATCGGGATGCTCTTCTGCGCGAGCGGCACAGTGAAGTCGCCCAGCGGTGCGTCCAGCTTCGAGAACAGCGTCAGCAGGTACGGCTCGTCCTTGCCCTGGTCGTTCTGCTTCTTGATACGGAACGTGCCGAGCCTGGTTCGGGCCTGGATTTGCGCCATGTCGAAACTCCTGTCCCTCGGGTGCGCACCCGATGTGCGCCTCCTCGCCGCGTCATCGTCAGCCGCGCTCCCCGCCGTGTCCTGAGTAGCGGGCTACCTGCCTTCTGGATGCGGCGGCGTACGACCGCAGGGGGGCATACTGAAGGGCGTGAGCAACACGGATGCGGCGCCCGCCGAAGTCGACTGCGTGGCTTCGTCATTCGACGGGGTGCTACATCCGCGAGAAGTGCCGCTCGGCGGCCCCCGCGCCATCCGGGTGCGACGGACGCTGCCCCAACGGGAGCGTTCGCTGATCGGTGCGTGGTGCTTCGCCGACCACTACGGGCCCCACCACGTCCGCGACGGCACCGGGATGGACGTTCCCCCACATCCGCACACGGGGTTGCAGACCGTCAGCTGGCTGTTCAGCGGCGAGGTGGAACATCGCGACAGCGCAGGCGTGCATGCCTTGGTGCGCCCCGGTGAACTGAACCTGATGACTGCGGGCGCGGGAATCTGCCACTCGGAGGTGTCGACGACGAACACCACGGTCCTGCACGGAGCGCAGCTGTGGGTGGCCCTGCCCGACTCGGCCCGCGGCACCGGCCGCGACTTCGCGCACTACGCACCCGCGCCCCGATCGTCGGGCGGCGTCACCGTCCGGGTGTTCCTCGGTGAGCTCGAGGGCGACCGATCCCCGGTGCACACCTTCACCCCGCTGTTGGGTGCGCAAATCGATCTCGAACCCGGGGTGGACGTCACCCTGGACGTGGACGAGGCCTTCGAGCACGGGGTGCTCATCGATCAGGGCGATGTCGAGGCCTGCGGGTCGCTGTTGGCGGTCGCCGATCTCGCCTATCAGCGCACCGGCCACAACCGGCTGCATCTGGCCAATCGCGGGGACAGCCCGGCGCGGCTGCTCCTGCTCGGCGGCACCCCGTTCACCGAAGAGCTGGTGATGTGGTGGAACTTCGTGGGCCGCAGCCACGACGAGATCGTCGGCTACCGCGAGCAGTGGCAGCAGCACGACGACCGGTTCGGCGCGGTCGAGGGCTACGTCGGCTCCGTCCAGCACCTGCCGGCACCACCGTTGCCCAATGCGACGCTGCGGCCGCGGCCCCTTCCCGGGGTATAGAGGAACCCATGACCACCGACAAGACCGGCGCTCCCACCGAGGTCACCCAAGAAGCCGACCGTTTCAGCATCTCCGTCGACGACAAGAAGGCCGGCTTCACCGAGTACATCGACCACGAGAATCAGCGGATCTTTCCGCACACCGAGATCGACGACGCGTTCGGGGGACGGGGCCTGGCAACGATTCTCGTGCGCGAGGCGCTGGAGACGACCCGCGCCGCGGGACTGCGGATCGTGCCGGTGTGCCCGATGGTCGCCGGGTACATCGAGAAGCATTCCGAGTTCAACGATGTCGTCGACCCGATCACCACCGACGTCAAGCGCGTACTTTCTCGCCGCTGATGGACTCGGGCGCATTCTCGGTGAGACATACGGTCCCGGCCACTACCGACGGACACATGGTCGCGCTGCAGTGGCCGCGCAGTTTCGGCACCGAGGTGAGCTGGGCCGTTGAAGATGTACGGATTGTCACGCGGCGACGATGCTGGAGCCATCCGAACGCGCTGTAGGCCCGGCCAACAAAAAGTGCACGTCCAGTGACAGCCAGCAACATCTTTGTGCCATCGTTTTGTACGCGGTGTTTCAGGCGTTATGCGACGTATCTAGAGCCCCGCACATGCAGCTTGTATGTCACGTTCGGATGTTCTCGAAGGAAACGACGGCCTATTGACGCGCGCGGCTTTCAATTTGTGCTTGGCAGCAAATTTCTCAGCGCAGTGATCGTCATAGGTAACGGAGGGTGTCGGGACCGTTGCCTCACCGAGATGTGCCCGCGTCCCGGGAATTGACACCATCACACTAATCGCGCTAGTACAGCTAGCGCGGTTGGCGCACCTTCGTTAATCTGGTGGGCATGACGGTGGAGAAGATTTCCAGCACAGACGCCAAGAACCGGCTGAACGCGCTCCTGGCCGACGTCGAACGCACAGGCAAGACGGTGATCATCACCAACCACGGTCGCGATGTCGCGCGCCTGGTGCCCGCCGCCCCGACCCCGCGGCAGTTCGGGCAGCTGCCGAATCTGTCGATCCCGGCAGACTTCGACGAGCCATTGCCCGATGCCGAACTTGCACGCTGGGAGGGCGAGGAGTCGTCGTGAACATCCTGTTGGACACCCACACCCTGCTCTGGCTACTTAGCCAGCCCAGCACACTGGATTCCGAGGTGCTTGGCCACCTGGCCGATCCCGCGACCTCAGTCTGGGTGAGCGCAGCGTCGGCCTGGGAGATCACCATCAAGACCCGCCTCGGCCGATTAGACGGCACAACGCTGTTGGCGACCTGGGCAAGCCAGCTAGAGGCTATGCGCGTCGATGACCTGTCGATCGACTCCGACGATGCGATCCTCGCCGGTCGGCTCCCCTGGGATCACCGCGACCCGTTCGACCGAGTCATCGTTGCTCAAGCGCTGCGTCGAAACCTCACGATCGCCACCCGCGACGCGAAGATCCTCACTGCGGCGCTAACCCCCACTCTGAAGGTTTGAGTAGACGGTATGCAAGCGAGGCGACGACGACAGCCGATGATGAATCGAAACCTTTGGCAGCGTTACGCTTTCGCAGGTCATCCTTTGGCGTCGTGTGCACGCTGATCGCCGTCTTGGCTGCGTGCGCCCATCTTGGCCCTCCAGTGGCTGATGCAGCTCCGGCGCCGACGATCGCCACTGTCGCACGTGCCGGCCGCGCTTGCGGACCCGGTGCGCGTCGAGACCACAGTCGTTCGCGAAGGCCGCCGACTCAAACTGGTCGACGCCACCATGACGCAGTCCGGCACCGTCGTGGCCCGCGCCAACGCGCTGTTCCTGCGCCGCGGCGATCAACCGCCCGACGACAGAACTGACACCGTTCACCCGCGCAGCGATGGCCGGAGACATGGCGAGCTCACTGACGCACTTCGGAGTGGACGGCCTGCCGTTCATCAACGCCGACTACACGCTGACGCTCAGCCGTCTGCCCGAAGGTCCGTATCTGGGGCTGGCCGCGCTGACGCACCACAGCCATGCCGGTGTCGCCACCGGCACCGCGCTTGTCGTCGACGCGGCGGGTCCAATCGGCACGGCAACGGCCACCGCGCTGGCCAACCCGGGCTTCAACCCGCCCCGGGCACCGCTCAGCTGAGGTACTGCGCGGTGCTTCCCGAGATCGGCATGCCCTGCATCCCGAGCTTGCGATGATCCCAGCTCCGCATCCGTGACGGCACCACCCGGATCGAGACGCGGTTGTTCATCATCTGTTCGACGAAGGGCTTCATCTCGTCGGAGTACGGACCGGTGTAGCGCTCCCACACGCTGATGCCCACGCGCAGGTTCGTCTCGGGATCGTCGATGATCTCGGCTTCTCCATCGATCGAGACCCCACGGAGCGTGTCGTAGGACAGGCCGTCCTCGATCATCACCGTGATCGTCGGATCGCGGCGCAGGTTGACGGCCTTCTGCGACTTGGCTTTCGTCTCGAACCAGATCTCTCCGTCGAGCACGGCGTACCACATGGCCACCAGGTGCGGCCGCCCGTTCGGCAGCACGGTCGCCATGGTGGCGGTGCGGCTGTGGTCGATGAATTCGGCGATCTCGCCGTCGGTCATGACGATCTTTGCGCGCTCGTTCTTACCCACGCAGTGATACTGGCAGGTCGCCGTCGCGGCAGCGATACTGCCGTCATGTTTCGAACACCAGTGCGACGGGCATTCGGCCTTCATGAGCGAGAACACGACACACGCACCGCAGGAAAACGCCGAGAAGGACCCGTCACAGTGGGTGACGGGAGACGAACCGATGACGGGCCCGCAACGCAGCTACCTGAACACGCTGGCCCAGGAGGCAGGCGCCGAGGTCCCCGACGACGCGACCAAGGCGCAGGCGTCGGAACTCATCGACACACTTCAGCAGCAGACCGGGCGCGGCGAGTAGCCGAATTCTGTTGTGCGCCTGATCAATAGAAGTTGGCCGGTGGCAGAGGCCTGATGTTGCCGCCGCTGTTGCTTCCGGCGAACCTGACCGGCTCGTCGACCGCCGCAGTGAGCGTGAGCGCCGCGATCCGGCGGAACCGGCCGACTGGCGGGCTGACCATGAAGCTGAGCTCGTCGCCGACGCCGAAGCGGACATCGGGTCCGGTGACCGGTGGACGGACGCCGAACAGCAACGGCTGCAGTCCGGCCAGGTACAGCCACAGCGACGAATAGAGCGCGGCGACAGGGTCACTCGGAAGGACTGCGTGGTGCATCGGCGCGCCGTCCCCCGAGGAGGCCAGCAGGAAGTCCTGATCCTTCCCCGGCGCGTAGGCGTCGGGGATCTTGACGTTGAGCCAGCGCGGTTCCGAGCCGGGCCGGTCGGGTCCGACCTGCACCACAGCCCGATGTGCCACACCGGGCTGCAGCAGCGGGACGCCGCCGGGCACCGACGCATCCGCGTCGATGGCCAGGACCGCGCCGAACGTCGCGGTGGCCCCGGTGGACCCGGTGGCCGGGTCACCCATCTGACCGACCACGGCTGCCGCGGTTGCCCTGATGGCCCGGGCGGCGGGGGTCAGCATTCCGGCATCTGCTCTGTGCATCTGCGCCACATACCCCGCCGCGCCGGTGTCCATGCACGCAAGCGCTACACGGCGGTCAGACGTCCGGCTCCCGGTCCGTCGAACACGTCGGTGCCGACCACCCGGCCCGACACTGCGAGCAGCAGATCAACGGCACGTCCCCGCACCACAGTCGCCATGTCCGGCGTCGAATTCGCTGTCCGTCGCGATCAGTCGCAGGCCGTCGACCCGCTCGCGCCCACCGCCCATCGCGACGGACGTGCCGACCTGATAGGTCAGAGCCGCCGCGACGGCGACCGCGGAGTAGGTGGTCACGATGCCCAGCGGGCGCCGGATGTCCTCACCGTGCACGACGGCCTCCACCAACCGCGTGGGACGCGGTGCGATCGGAGTGCGCGTGAGCGGGACCACCGCGCGCATCGCCGCGAGTGTGTCGCTGGGATCTGCGCGCCGTTCACGGGCGATCCCGACGGCGTTGTCGGCGTCGAAGTCGAACCGCGCGGCCATCATTCGGCGTGCGAAACCGCTCCGCGAGGTCTTGGCGGTGTCGACGAGATGCGCGAGCACGTCGTGGACATCCCAACCAGGACACAACGACGGCGTCGCCCAGGCGTCGGGCGGCAGCGCCGTCAGATCATCGACGAGCCGCGCGCGTTCGGCGTGCACGAACGACCACACATGTGCCTTGTCGAGACTCATGCCGGTTGTGACTCCGGCCGGGCCCGGATCTCATCGCTCAGCGGTCGGTGAGCGTGGCTTCGAACGCCACCCGGTCACCGCGGTAGAGCGCACGCACCACCTCGATCGGCACACCGTCGGCGTCGAGGGACCTGCGGTTGAGCAACAGCATCGGCATCGCGGTCGTCGTCTCCAGCAGGCCTGCCTCCCGCGGCGACGGCAGAACGGTCTCGATGCGCTCGGTGGCCGAACCGAATTCCACCCCCATGGCGCGGATCGCGGAGTACAGCGAGCTTGTCGGGTCGAACTCACGCCGCAGATCGCCGAACCTGTGCAGCGGCAGGTAGGTGCTCTCCAGCCCGATGCGTGCACCGTCGGCCAGCAACACCCGCTCCAGGTGCATCACCCGTGACGACGGCCGGACATCGAGTGCGGCAGCCACTTCCGCGTCGACGGCGATGTTCTCCCACGTCACGACGAGCCGTCCCGGCGTGCGTCCCATGCGTTGGGCACCCTCGGTGTAGGACTGCAGTGACAGCGGTTGAACGAGTTTCGGCCGTGACACCACGGTGCCCCGACCGCGGCGTTCGATACGGCCTTCGACGAGCAGTTCGTGCACGGCCTGGCGAACCGTCTCCCGCGCGACGCCGAACCGCACGGCGAGTTCACGCTCGGGCGGGAACGCATCGCCCTCCTGCAGCGCGCCCAGGATCTCGTCGAGCCCAGTGCGCACCAGATAGGGCTTGGGAAGGCTCATTTCGCCAGTCGGTGTGCGTGGTCGAGCACCACGTCCGCCGCCACACCCACGGCCGCCGGATCCTTGGCCGCATCGTCGTAGTGGCGCAACCGCAGCGCGTCCTCGCACCACGGATGGCCGGCGAAGGCGCGATCGATGCGGGCTCCGCCCTGATCCGCCAACGAGGCCACCGAGGTGGGGCTCAGCGCAGCGGCATACGCCGGATCGACGGCGGCCAGGTGCCGCTTCGCCGACACGTGCGCGCCGGCAAGCCAGGCCACCCGGGCCCCGAACCGCGGCGCGATCCAGTCGTGTGCCAGACCGGAATGGTCCTCGACCCCCGGTCCGCCGAGCAGTGGGCTGTGGCCGATGTCGTGCAGGGCGGCGGCAAGCACCAGCTCGGGATCGGCTTCGTCGTCAAGGGCCCGCGCAGCGCACTGCATGGCGTGGTCCCATTCGTCGACGGACTCCTCGTCCCACACTCCGCGCAGTGAGTTCAGGACGGCTGCAGTCTCGGCGCGGATCTCGTCGGCTCGCAGTGACACGTCACCAACCATACCCCCGATTGGTCTATACCAATTGTTAACCCGGTGTTCCCGTGCCTCACATCGGCCGTGTGCGGCAAGGACGTTCAGGACGGGTTATGTCGGCGTCCATGCGGGTCACGATCGTCGGCGGCGGGATCCTGGGAACCGCCCACGCCTGGCACGCCGTCCGGCGCGGCCATCATGTGGTGCATCTCGAACGCGAGGCGGAACCGCGCGGCGCCACCGTGCGCAACTTCGGGCTGGTGTGGGTGTCGGGACGCTCGTCGGCCGAGCTCGATGCCAGCCTGCGTTCGCGCATGCTGTGGGAGGAGATCGGCTCGGAGGTCCCCGGCATCGGCTTCCGCCCCTGCGGGTCGCTCACCCTGTTGCGTACGCACGCGGAAGTGGCTGTCGCCGAGGAGGTCTGCGCACGTTCCGATGCGGGACGGCGCGGCTTCCGGCTGCTCGACCCCGATGCGGCGCGCACCGTCAATCCTGCAATGAGGGGCAAGTTCCTGGCCGCGCTGCACTGTGCCCGCGATGGCGCTGTCGAATCGCGGCAGGCACTGCCCGCCATCCGTGCCGTCCTCGCAGCCACCGACCGTTACACGTTCGTGCCGGGCACCGAGGCGCGCACCGTCACCGACACCCGCGTCGTCGACGACCGCGGGAACGTCTACGACGCCGACGTCGTCATCGTCTGTGCCGGGGCCGCCCACAGCGGCCTGGTGCGCGATCTCGCGGGGGACATGCCGGTGCGCCGCGTACGCCTGCAGATGATGCAGACCGCACCGCTGGACGAACCCTTGACCACGGCGATCGCGGACGGCGACAGCCTCCGCTACTACCCCGCCTACGCGGGCAACGCATTGGATGTCCTGCAGCGCAGCGAGAATCAGGACCCCGTCGCGCACGACCACCGTATGCAGCTGCTCTGCGTGCAGCGCTTGCACGGCGGGCTGACCATCGGCGACACCCACGAGTACACCGAACCGTTCGGATTCGACGTGGCCGAGGCGCCGTACAGCTACCTCGTCGGTGTCGTCGAGGAACTGCTGGGCCGACCGCTGCCACCCATCAGACAACGGTGGGCCGGCGTCTACAGCCAGTGCCTGGACCCCGGCCGGCTGGCCTATCGCGAACAGGTCAGCCCCGGGGTGTGGGTCGTGACCGGGCCGGGCGGGCGTGGCATGACGTTGGGCCCGGTGATCGGTGAGCAGACCGCAGACAGGATCGGATTGTGACCATGGGAGACAACATCATTCAATTGGCTGTGATCGATATGGCGGGCACGACGGTCGCCGACGACGGACTGGTGGTCGAGGCCTTCGAAGTTGCCGCCGAGGCCGGGGGCCTGCCAGGCAGCGGACCCGAACGAGACCATGCGCGGCAGTACGTGCTGGACACGATGGGCCAGTCCAAGATCACGGTGTTCCGTGCGCTGTTCGATGACGAGGAAGTCGCCCAGCGGGCCAACTCCGCGTTCGAGGGCGCCTATGCCTCGCTGATCGCGGCTGGCCGGGCCGAGCCGATACCCGGCGCAGCCGAGGCACTTTCACGACTGCGCGCCGGCGGCATCAAGGTAGCCCTGACCACCGGGTTCTCTCCGGACACCCAGGGCAAACTGATCTCCGCGCTGGGCTGGCACGACATCGCCGACCTGGTCCTGGCCCCCGGCGACGGTGTGCGGGGGCGGCCCTATCCCGACCTGATCCTCACCGCGCTGCTGCGGTGTGGCGCCGACAGCGTGCGCTCCGTCGCCGCGCTGGGCGACACCGCCAGCGACGTCGAGAGCGCGCTGCGCGCCGGATGTGCCATCGCCGCGGGGACTCTCACCGGCGCCCACGACGAGCGCCGGCTGGCAGCCGCCGGGGCCACCCACATCGTCTCCTCCGTATCCGACTTCGCCGACCTCCTCTTGAAAGGCTGATCCATGACACTACGCAGGACTCTCGCGGCGGTGACCGTCGCCGCGCTCGCCACCCTCTCGGCCGCGTGCGGCGGCACCGGATCATCGGGATCCGGCGACGGCACCACGTTGACGGTGTACAGCGCCGACGGCCTGGCCGGCTGGTATGAGCCCACGTTCAAGAAGTTCACCGAGGAGACGGGCATCAACGTCAACCTCGTGGAAGCCGGTTCCGGCGAGGTGGTTTCGCGTGTCGAGAAGGAACAGTCGAACCCGCAGGCCGACCTGCTGGTGACGCTGCCGCCGTTCATCCAGCGGGCCGAGCAGTCGAATCTGCTGCAGGCCGGCGGCACCGACGCCAGCGGCATCGCCGAAGACCAGGTTGGGCCGGACGGCAAGTTCGTGCCGATCGTCGACAACGCGTTGAGCTTCATCGTCAACCCCGGCGCCAATCCCGCACCCGTCACGTGGGACGACCTCCTCAAGCCGGAGTTCAAGGGCAAGTTGCAGTACTCGACGCCCGGTCAAGCCGGTGACGGCACCGCGGTGCTGGTCCTGCTGCAGCACCTGCGCGGCAAGCCGGGCGCGCTGGAATATCTGAAGGCGTTGCAGGCCAACAATGTCGGGCCGTCCTCGTCGACCGGCAAGCTGCAACCGAAGGTCAGCAACGGTGAGCTGCTGGTCGCCAACGGCGATGTGCAGATGAACCTCGCCTCGATCAACGATGACGGATCGAAGTTCAGCATCTTCATCCCGGCCGGCGCCGACGGCAAGCGGACCAGCATCTCGCTGCCCTACGTCGCCGGCGTGACGTCCGGCGCCCCGCACGCCGACGACGCCAAGAAGCTGCTCGCGTTCCTGATCTCCGAGGAGGTCCAAAAGACCGTCGAGACAGAGGCATTGGGGCTGCCGGTCCTGGAATCCCTGAAGGGCAGCGCGTCCGCCGGCGCCAACACTCCTGCCGCCGTACTCGACGGTGTCGAGGTCTGGGTGCCGGACTGGAACGCTGTGCTGGCCGACCTGGACGCGGACCTCGCCGCCTATCAGCAGGCCACCGGTAGCTGACATGGCCGAGACGCGCGTCAGTCCCGCCAGCCAGCGGTTGCAGCCCAAACCGACCGAACCCGGAACCGCGGCAATCCTTTTCGACAGGGTCGGGGTGTCCTACGGGCGCGGCAAGAAGACGACCCATGCGCTGGTTGACTTCAACCTTCGGGTGGCAGCAGGCGAGACTGTCGCGCTACTCGGGCCGAGCGGGTCGGGCAAGTCGACCGCGCTCAACGCACTGGCCGGGTTCGTCCGTCCCACCTCGGGCTCGGTCCGCCTCGCCGGCAGTGATGTCACCGATCTGCCACCGGCACGGCGCGGTATCGGGGTCGTCCTGCAGTCTTACGCGTTGTTCCCGCACATGTCGGTCGCCGACAACGTGGCGTTCGGTCTGCACGCACAGAAGGTAGCGCGCCGCGAGATCGGTCCCCGGGTTCAGGAAGTCCTCGACATGGTGGGGATGGCCGGTTTTCAGAAGCGGTTGCCCCGTGAGCTTTCCGGTGGTCAGCAGCAGCGCGTGGCGATCGCCCGCGCCCTGGCGATCCGGCCGTCGGTCCTGCTGCTCGACGAGCCGCTCGCGGCGCTCGACGCCCAGCTGCGCCATTCCATGCTGGCCGAGCTGCAACGGCTCAAGGAGGCGCTACCCGACACCGCGATGCTGTACGTCACCCACGATCAGGCCGAGGCGCTGGCGCTGGCCGACCGGATCGTGGTGATGAACAACGCGCGGCTGATGGACGTCGACACCGCCGAGAACCTCTGGAAGCGCCCGCCGACCAGTTTCACCGCGGCCTTCCTCGGCGGAGCGAATCTGCTGCCGTGTGAGGTGGGCCGTGTGATCGGCAGCTCGGCACTGGTGACCGTCGGCTCCCGCACCGTCAACGCCGAAGCCCCGCAGCCCGCATTCGGCCACGCCGACTGGGCCCCTGGATCGCCCGCGCTGCTGTGTGTGCGCCCGCACGCGCTGCAGGTGGTCTCTGCCCGAGAGCGAGATGCATTGCAGGCCAATGTCAATGCCGCTGTCTGGCGCGGAGCGGTGACAAGACTGGTCCTTGCGGTCGAATCGCTGCCCGACATGCTCGTCGACGTCGACGTGCCCGGGCACACACCCTTTGAGATCGGCAGCGTCGTCGGCCTGCGTCTTCCCGAGCCGGCCGGGGTGCTGGTATCCCCGGGAAGCGCAGCATGACAAGCGTTCTCGACCGGCCCGAGATCACCCCTGCGCCCACGCCGGCGCCGCCACGCTCGAGAGCCTGGCTGTGGGTGCTGCCGCCGCTGGTGCTCGTCCTGCTCGTGGTGCTCTATCCGCTGCTGCGGGTGTTCTGGGTGTCCTCGGCCGAAGGTTCGTGGGGCGAGGTGCTCGGCTCCGCGGCCTTTCGTGACGCGCTGTGGCGCACCGTTGCGATCGCCGCGACGTCGACACTCGGCTGCCTGGTGCTCGGGACGTTCCTGGCCATCGTGCTCGCCTTCGTCCCGTTCCCCGGCTCGACGGTGGTCGGACGGCTGATCGACACCGTGCTCGCGCTGCCGTCGTTCCTCATCACGCTGGCGTTCACATTCCTGTACGGCAGTGCAGGCGCGGTCAACGCGGCGATCTCGGCCGTCACCGGTACCTCGTCGCCCATGCTCGACTTCCTCTACACGCCCGCCGGGGTCATCACCGCGGAGATCACGTTCTTCACGCCGTTCGTGGTGCGTCCACTGCTGGCGGCGTTCGCCCTGATCCCCCGCGCCCAACTCGACGTGGCCGCCAGCCTGGGTGCGTCACCCTGGACCGTCCTGCGCAAGGTCGTCATGCCCGAGGCCTGGCCCGCCCTCGCCGCCGGTGGCAGCCTCGTTCTGTTGTTGACGCTCAACGAGTTCGGAATCGTCCTGTTCACCGGGGCCAAGGGCGTGATGACGCTGCCCGTGCTGATCTACACCCGCGGCATCGTCACGTTCGACCTGCCCGGCGCCGCGGTGATCGCCACCGTCCAGGTCCTACTGTCACTCGTCCTGTACGCGCTGTACCGGGTGGTCTTCGCCCGGCTGACGATCCGGAAGGGGGTCGGCGATGCTGCTGTGGAGCTCCCGAAGTAGAGCAGCGGTCCTCACCGTCTTCGCCCTCGTCGTGCTGGTGGTGTTCGTGTTGCCGCTCGGCACCGTCATCCTGGCGGGCCTGGCAGGCAATTGGACCGGCCCGCTGCCGTCCGGTCTCGGCTTCGCCCGATTCGGGGATGCCCTGTCCGGCGAGAACCTGGCCAGCCTGTCGGTGAGCCTGCAGACCGCGTTTTTGGCCGGCGGTTTCGCACTCGTGATCGGTACGTGGGCGGCGCTCGCCGCGCATGACGCACCCGACTGGCTGCGGCGGGCGACCGACGCGGTGTTCCATCTGCCCATCGCCGTGCCCTCGGTGGCCATCGGACTCGGCCTGCTCATTGCCTTCAACTCGAAACCGCTGCTGCTGGGCGGGACTCGCTGGATCGTGATCCTCGCCCACGCCGCGCTGGTGCTGGCCTTCGCATTCAGTGCCGTCTCTGCCGCGCTGGACCGGCTCGACCCGGCCTACCGTCAGGCCGCGGAGTCGCTGGGTGCGAGCCCGGCGCGGGTGCTGGTCCGGATCACGCTGCCACTGCTGCTGCCTGCCCTCGGCGCAGCGGCCGGTTTGGCGGTGGCGCTGTCCATGGGTGAGCTCGGAGCCACGGTGATGGTCTATCCGGCGACGTGGAAGACGTTGCCGGTGACGATCTTCGGGCTGACAGACCGGGGTCAGGTGTTCCAGGCCGCTGCCAGCACCACCCTGCTGCTGGCGGTCACGCTGGTGTCGCTGATCGTGCTCGGCCGGATCAAGGGGCGCGCGGCGCTGCGCTGACGTTCGCTCGTCACCGTGGATCGGTGTGCCGGTGGTCGGTTGCGTACGCCTTGATGACGGCGGCGGTGTCTCCGTCGAACCGCAGGAATTCCTGGCTGAGTAGCTGAGCGAGGCTGTCGACAGCAGCGGTGATCAGCGCGCCGGCGAGCCGCGTCTGCGGGTGCTCGCTGCCGACCGCTTCAGCGGCGAGCGCCGCCGCGTACTCCAGCGAGGCCGCGAGGGAGGCATCGGCTTCCACATCGCGGAAGTAGTAGGTCGCGCCGTACTGGGTGAAGTCGTTGCGCGCCTCGACGACGGCTCCGGCGATCCCGGTGAGGATGTCGGTGGGCACGCTGTCGATTCCGAGATCCGGATGGGCCATCCGTGCCTCTCGCAGCGTTGCGAGTTGCAGTGCCAGAACGCGTCTGCGGTGCAGCGCGGGGTAGATCTGCAGAACCCAGGACACCGCTGCGGTGAGGAGCATGAAACCGAACAGCGCCTCGAGCGGGACCATGATCCGCAGAAACGGCGAGGTGGGAACGATATCCCCGAACCCGAGCGTGCCGACGGTCACCAACGACAGGTAGAACGAGTCGAACGCGTTGCTCCGCGTGGCCGGGTCCAGTTCGGAGCCATAGGCGAAGCCTTCGGGCATCTGCGCGAAGTAGAGCATCGCCCAGCCGAGGACAGCGATCGCTCCCCACGTCAACACGACCAGAGCAATCCCCAGCGGCCCCGTCAACGAGGCGATCCGCCGATCGGCGCGGAATGCGCGCAGCAGCCACCAGACGAACTTCATCACCAGCGGCGCGATGCTGCCGCGGCCGATGGGGTGGAAGAGCGTGTGAAACACGTCGCGCACCACCACGGCGATGAGCAGGAGGCCGATCGCCGTCACCACCCAGTCCGCCATGCGTCTCCCCCGTCACCGGCCGGTTGCCAGATATCACCATCATGACTGGTGCGCACTCCGCCCGCGACCAGCCGCTCCGGCAGCGATCATTCCTTGCCCGCGAAGACCTTCCGATAACTCGACGGTGACATGCCGAGTCCGCGCCGGAGATGGTGTCGGAGATTGCCTCCGGACCCGAGGCCGGACATCCGGGCGACCTCGTCGACACTGAGGTCGCGGCCCTCGAGCAGCTCGCGGGCTCGGTCGATCCGCCGGTTGCGCACCCACTCCCCCGGCGGTTGCCCGGTCTCCTCGCGGAACCGCCGGATGAAGGTGCGCGGGCTCATGCCCGCGTGTTGCGCGAGCCGGCGGATCGTCAGCGGCTCGCCCAGGTTCTCGCACGCCCAGCCACGGGTGCTCGCGGTTGACGCGAAATCCTCTGCGGGCAGATGACTTTCGATGAACTGCGCCTGACCGCCCTCGCGCCACGGCGGTACCACGCAATACCGCGCCACGGCATTGGCGACCTGGGTGCCGTGATCGCGGCGAATCAGGTGCAGGCACAGATCGATGCCGGCGGCCAGCCCGGCCGAGGTCAACACGTCGCCGTCGTCGACGAACAAGACGTTCTCATCGAGCAGCACGCGGGGATAGAGCGCCCGGAATGCGTCGGCGTGTTGCCAGTGCGTCGTGGCCGGGCGGCCGTCCAGAATTCCTGCCGCGGCCAACACGAAGGCGCCCGTGCAGATGGAAACCGTGCGCGCGGTCGGCGGGATCGATGCAAGCGCCGCGGCGACGTCGGCCCCGAGCCGCCCCTCGATGCGCGCGGGGTGGTACTTGGTGCCGGGGATGACCACGGTGTCCGCGGCGGCCAGCGCGTCCGCGCCTGCTGTGGGAATCATGGCGAAGCCGGTGTTCGCGAGCACCGGCTCCGTGGTGAGGCCGCAGGTCACGACGTCGTACAACGGATCTCCGTCGGCACCGGTCGCCGCGCCGAACAGGGTGGGTGCGATGGCCGCGTCGAACCCGATGACGGGCTCGAGCAGCAGCACCACGACGCGATGCCGGGGCGAATTGGCGGGCATCCGACCATGATGGCATGTTTTTGACGAATGTCGGCAGTCTTGCCACTTGGCGCGGACCATCAGGTGCGGCCATAGTCGAGCGGTGACCGTGACCGCACGCTCTCCGCGCAACGCTGTCGGCGTGCACTGGGCATGGGTGGTGGCTGCCGTCAGCTTCATCGCCATCCTCGGTGCCGCCGGCTTCCGCTCGGTACCCGGCGTGATGATGAACCCGCTGCACCACGAATTCGGTTGGTCGCACGGCACCGTCGGGCTCGCGATGTCGGTGAACATGACGCTGTTCGGCCTGACCGCTCCGTTCGCCGCCGCGCTGATGGATCGCTTCGGCATCCGCCCGGTGCTCACCACGGCCCTCGGCATGATCGCCGCGGGCAGTGCGCTGAGCGTCACGATGACGGCGAGCTGGCAGCTGGTGCTGCTGTGGGGTGTGCTCGTCGGCACCGGCACCGGCGCGATCTCGATGGGCTTCGTCGCGACGATCGCCACTCGCTGGTTCGATGCGCACCGCGGATTGGTGACCGGGGTCCTCACCGCGGCCAGCGCGACGGGTCAGCTGATCTTCCTGCCGGTGGTTGCGGCCGTGACCACCGAGCACGGCTGGCGGTGGGCGTCTCTGCTGGTGGCCGCCGCGGCGTTGGCGGTGATCCCGCCGGTGCTACTGCTGATGCGGAACTGGCCGCAGGACAAGGGGCTTGGCCGTTACGGCCAGGATCCCGGCATCGACACCGGCCCCGCACCCAGGCCTCCGGGAAGCAGCTTCGCGGCGGCCTTCTCCGGCCTGCTGGTCGGCGCGCGCGTGCCTGCCTTCTGGCTGCTGGCGGGCAGCTTCGCCATCTGCGGGATGACGACCAACGGTCTCATCGGTACCCATTTCATCCCGGCGGCCAACGACCACGGCATGCCCACGACCGTGGCCGCCGGTCTTCTCGCCGTCGTCGGCGTGCTCGACGTGGCAGGCACCGTCTTCTCCGGTTGGCTCACCGACCGCGTCGACCCGCGCGTCCTGCTGGTCATCTATTACACCGGACGCGGACTGTCGCTGGTCGCGTTGCCCGCGCTACTGTCGCCGCACGCCGAACCGGGCACGTGGGTGTTCATCATCTTCTACGGCCTGGACTGGGTGGCCACCGTGCCGCCGACAATCGCATTGTGCCGCAACTACTTCGGCGATCAGACACCCATCGTGTTCGGCTGGGTGTTCGCCTCCCACCAGCTCGGTGCGGCGGTGGCCGCCGCGGGTGCCGGGTGGCTGCGTGACCTTCAGGGTGATTACAACCTGGCGTTCTATCTGGCCGCAGGGCTGTGTGGAGTCGCCGCACTGCTGTGTGCGTCGGTGCGCAAACCGCGTGCGGGACAGCTCCCCAGTCGATAGGTTCGGGCCAAGCGCACCCCGGAGGTGACCGTGCTCGCTGTGGATCTCGATGCCCTACCACCCGGTCCGCGGCTGCCGGTTGTCGTCCAGAGTGCGGAGTGGGTGCGGCGCCCATGGCGGTTCATGGATCAATGCGCGGCCCGCTACGGGGACATGAGCAGGCGCCGCTGCTCGAGATGATGTCCGCCATCGCGGGAGCCGAGATCTCCCGGTGGCCCCGCGGTCAGCCGACACGCCTGCATCCGAAGATGCAGCAGTTGACCCTGGAGATCATCCTGCGCGTGGTGTTCGGGCTCGCCGAGGGGGCGCGGCTCGATCAACTGCGCGACGAGCTGGTGCGCTCGACGATGAAGTCGACAGCCCGGGTGGGCCAGATCCTGTTGCTGCTCGGCCCGAGGAGAATGTCGGCCCGGCTCATACGCAACCACTTTCGAACGGTGGACCGCCTGCTCTACGCCGAGATCAGGGAGCGGCGGCAACGTGATGACCTCGATGAGCGCAGCGACGCCCTCTCGATGTTGCTGCAGGCCCGTCACGCCGACGGGCGTCCCATGAGCGACGTCGAGATCCGCGACGAGCTCATCACGCTACTGACGGCCGGGCACGAGACCACGGCCACCGCGCTGGCGTGGGCAGTGGAGCGCCTCGCCCGTGATCCCGTGCGTCAGGCCCGGCTCACCGATGAAATCCGTTCCGGCGAAATCTCATTCGTCGATGCCTCGGCGCGGCCTTCGCCGAGCAGGAGATGCGCCTGGTCCTCAGCACGCTGTTCGCCACCGCCGCAGTGCGGCCCGTGGATCACCGCTCCGAGGCGGTGGGCCGCCGCGGGATCACCCACGTGCCCGCGCGCGGAGCCACCGTGGTTTTGGGATAGACCCGCGTTCGGCCGGGTATTCGCTGCATGCGGGAAGGCGAAAGGAATCCGATGCCCAAGGTCACGAAGTCCGGCGACGCCAAGAAGAGCGAACTGCCGAGCACTCTGAAGAAGTCCGACGAGAAGGCCCAACGGACGTTCGCCAAGACCCACGATGCCGCAGCGGAACAGTACGGCGAAGGCGAACGAGCGCACCGGACTGCCTACAACGCGCTCAAACACAGTTACGAGAAGGTCGGCGACCACTGGGAGGAGAAGTCCCAGCGCGGACCTTCGGACGAGCGCGCCGAGAGCGGCGGCCCGAACCCGCGGGGTGAGAGCGCCGAAGGTGTGGACGCCAACGCCAGCAAGAAACATCTCGCCGACATTGCTCGCCGCCTCGACATCTCCGGCCGATCGAAGATGACCAAGGACGAACTCGTCGACGCGATCATGAAGGCCAACAGGCGGGAGACGCGCCGCGGGCAATGACGTTCGACCGGGTCCGACTACGCCTTGCCGGTGCGCTCGCGGTGCTTGCAACCCGGCCAGCAGCACGGTCGGCGCTGGCCCTCCTCCAGCTCTTCCTGCGTGCGGCGGATGCGTCGCACCCGCGTCTTGTCCTGTTTGGCGTCCTCGACCCAGCAGATGAACTCGTTGCGCGCCAGCGGGGTGATGTCCTTCCAGGCAGCCAACGCCGTCGCGTTGCCGGCAAGGGCGGCGCGCAGGTCGGCGGGAAGTTCGTGGACCACCCCGCCCGGCACCTGCTGGCTGCTCATGCGCTCAAGGTTAGCCAACTCTGACACCGCTCAATCGGCCGTTCCGCGCGCCGCGCCGTTCCCCTCATATGACACGATCGAGAGGGCCGGTGTAGGAGGGGGTCTTGTCGGTATCGATATCGACGGTGCGGGCGACGCAGCCCGGCACGCTTGTCGCCGCCGCCGCAGCCGTCGGGCGTAACCACACCGAACTGCGGACCATCGTCGCCGGTGAACGCGAGCTGTTGTCCGCCCTGCAGGAACACTGGACAGGTCGCGCCGCCTCGGCCGCCCTCGCCAAAGGCCTGAGCGACATCGCCACACAGGAGCGGACCGCCAGGCGGCTGCTGAACCTGCAGTCGGCGTTGCAGAACGGCGGGATGCAGCTCGACGCGTTGCGCGACGCGCTCCTGGATCTGGTGTCGACGCTCGAGCGGTTCGGGTTCGCGGTCGCCGACGACGGCACCGTCACCCCCGAACAGTGGTTGGTCGGTCGCTTCCTGGACGGGCTGGCGGACAAGTTCACCGCCTTCCTGCAGAAGATGCTGCAGCTGTTCACCGACCTCGACGAGAACACCGCGTCAGCGATCGACCAGGCGGCCGGACCTGACATCCCGAACCCACCCGTCGACGTGGGCGGTCAGCAGCTGCAGATCCCGTCGCCGGACACCGACCCGACCGACGTCAAACAGTGGTGGGACTCGCTCAGCGAGCAGCAGCGCCAGGAATTGATCGCCAAGCATCCACCGACCCTGGGCAATCTCAACGGAATTCCCGCCGAGGTCCGCGATCCGGTCAACGTCGCGGTGATGGACGACGACCTCGACCGGGTGGAGAACGTCGCCGAGCGCAACCACGTGTCGGCGGACGAAGTGACCGCCAACCCGGGCCGATACGGGTTGTCCGACAACGACATCACCCGCTACCAGAACGCCAGGAAGACACAGGAGGGCCTGCTCCATCAGGCGGGCATTTCCGACGGCGAGAACCGCCGCTACTCCAGCTACAGCGATCAGGAGATGCTCGACAGGAATCTTCGCCCGACGATGCTGTGGGCCTACGACCCGCAGGCCTTTGACGGCAAGGGCCGGGCGGCGATCTCGATCGGCAACCCGGACAGGGCCGCCAACACCGCGGTCATCGTGCCGGGCACCAGCGCCAGCGTTCGCGACGGGTGGCTGTCCGACGGGCACAACGACGCGATGAACCTCTACGACCAGGCCCTGCATGCCGATGCCGGCGACCCGACCGCGGTCATCTCCTGGATGGGTTACGACACCCCGGAGAGCTTCACCGACCCCAACATCGCCAACACCGGCCTGGCCCGCACCGGTGGGGACGCCCTCGCGTGGGATGTCAACAGCCTCGGCGTCACCCACGAGGGGGGCGTTGGCCAGCACGTCACCGTCGCGGGGCATTCCTACGGATCCACTACCGTCGCAGACGCTTTCGCCAACAGTGGCATGCAGGCCAACGACGCCGTCCTGCTCGGCAGCCCGGGAACCGACGTCGCCGACAGCGCCGCGGACTTCCACCTCAACGATGGGAAGGTGTTCGTCGGCGACGCGTCCACCGATCCGGTCGGCTGGCTGGGCGAGATGGGCGACACCCTGCCCGGTGAGCTCAACGACTCGCTGGGCAACATGATCGGGCCATCTGCCGGACTGGGCACCGACCCGGCGTTCGAAGATTTCGGGGCGACGCGGTTCCGCGCCGAAGTGCCCGGCGCCGACATGATCGACCCGAGCGACCACTCGTACTACTACACCGTGGGTAGCGAGTCGCTGCGCGGCATGACCGAGATCGTCACCGGCAACAGCGATCGCCTGGACGATCTGGACCTGCTCGCCCAACCCAGAACCGAATTGTCGCTCTCCACACCGCAATCCGCGGACCTACCGATCATCGGCGAGGTTCCGCTACCGCACGTCGAGGTCGAGACCCCGGCGATCTACGACCCGGAATGGAATCGCCCGGGAGAATCAGTGACCGATGACCATGGGTACAACTAACCGTCTCCGGCGCCGTTCGGCGGCGCTGCTCGTCATGCTCGCCGCCGCGAGTTCTGCACTAGGAGGATGCTCCCCGATGTCCCCGTCAGCGCACGACACCCAGGCCAGCGGGCCGACCACTCCCCCACCCTCCGACGAGCAGTCGCGGGCCGAAGTGGTCGATGCGGCCAAGCAGCTGGTGCGGGCGGCGAACCTCCGGATCACCTACGCCAGTTTCCAGTGGGAGTGGTGCAACGATCAGGGCGATCCACCGTTCCACGGTCGCGTCGACGTGGCGTGGGAAGTCGCCGCGGGCAGCACAAGCCAGGTGCTGAGCAAGCAGATCGCCGCCACCGCCGCGCAACAGCCCGGATGGGCGCCCGGGCCTCCGCCGGGCTTTCAGCCGGCGGGCGACGTGGTCCACAAGGGCGGCGTCATGGTGATCGTCGGCCCCGGCAACTACCCCGAGCGCGGTGCCGTCCAGATCTTCGGTGAGTGCCGCAACATGAACGATCACCGCAGTGACAACCAGGTCGTGGACATCACCGCCGAGGTTCGTGGTGGCTGAGCGGGGCCGCTCCCGGCCATCCCGTTTGCCGCCAGCCGTATGCCGCTGACTGAAATGCATTCAGAGAGCGTCGGATTCGGTACCGAAGGAGGTTCTTGAACCATGCCGAGTGTGGGCGATCCTGAGTCGCGAAATCATGTCGCGGGTGCACTGATGGTTTCAGCCAAGGCCATCACCTTGTCCCGTCGTACGCATCAGCTCGACTCGGCCCAGCGCGCTGGTGACGAACGCCTCGTCACTCCGATTCGTGATCCAGCTCGACCCCATGGTTCAACTAACGCGTATATGATGTCGTTAATCAGCGTTAGAGGAGCCTCTTATGTCCACACCTCCTGAGTTGGAGCACCTGCTCCAGGACCGTTTCGACATCACGACCACCGAGTTCGTCGTCGCACTGAAGTCTCTTCCCGCGTCCCGGCCGTGGGCCGCCTCCCTCACCGAGGACGAAGCCCGTCTGCTCGACGACGCCGACTTCGTCGAGGACCGCGACGCGTTCGTGACTGCGGGTACCGAGATCGCAGGCCACCAGGCGCACCTTGCCGTCACCGCCTTCACTGCCGAGGAGGTCGCCACCGGGTTGGGCGTCAGCGCGTCGCGGGTGCGACAGAAGCGGCTTGCGGGTGAGCTGTGGGCCATTCCCGATGGGCAGTCGTGGGTGTTTCCCGCGCTGCAGTTCGAGACCGGCGCCCTCGGCCCCACCCGGCAGGTCCGCGGTCTTGATCGGGTGTTCAAGGCCCTGCCTGCCGATCTGCATCCCGTGGCGGTGGCCGGATACCTGCGCACCCCGCAACCCGATCTATTTCAGGGTCGGCCGATGGCTCCGGTGGAGTGGCTGCGCGTTGGTGGCGACATCGACCAGGCGGTCACCGCTGCCGCCAACACCGACTGGTACACCATGTGACCGCACGCCTACCCGATCCTCCATCGGCAGCCGAGCTGCGTACCCTCGGTATCCGAGACGACGAGTACCGGGTCATCCAGACCGACGAGTCGTGGTGGCGCGTTCACCGCACCACCGGTGATCATGTGTTGGCGTGGAACGCCTTTCGGGAGCACGGTCCGCACCTGCGGTTCGACCCGCACCTGCCTCCGGCGCGGCATCACGTTGGTGTCGGTGCCTGGTACGGCGCCTCCGGGCCGACGGCCGCTCTGGCCGAGGCGTTCCAGGCCGAACGGACCATCGACCGGTTTCGCGGTGATCCCTACCTCACCGGGTTGCGGTTCACCCGCGAACTTCGGTTGCTCGACCTGGCCGCCGACAGCGACGGCGCGTGGCCAACTCGTGCCGGGGGCACGTTCGCATTATCGACCGGGCCGCACTCGATCACACAGCGCTGGGCCCCGCGCATCACCGAGGCCTTCCCCAATCTGGACGGCCTGCGCTACAACAGTCGGTTCGCCGGCGAACCGTGCATCGCGCTGTTCACACCCGCCGCCGATGCGATGCCCCCAAGGCCCGTGCTCGCCCTCCCACTGACCCACCCCGGCCTGGTACTTCGGATCGCAAAGGCTGCGCAACGGCTCGGCTACCTGGTGGTCTGAGTTCGACACCCCGAGCGGCCCACTGACAGCTGAACAATCGGCTTCGAGGGCCGTCGCCACATATCGACACCAGTGCTGCACACGGAACTCATCGGCAGAACAGGAGGCCCACACCAGCGGCGCTGACCGCCTGAACCATCGCCCCGAAGAATGACACGACGGCGTCACACACCACGTCTCTGGACCGCCCTCAGCCATCATTACTTCGACTACATCGCGAACAACGTCCGCATGTGCAGCACGTCTAATCGAGCTGTCTTCGAGGAGGGCCTTGTTGTACAACATCATTCGAGTCGGGGCTGTCGCTTGCCGATCTCGGTCCAGTGGGCCAGCCGTTCACGTGCATGTCGGATATCGGCGTGATCCTCGGGGAGGAGGCGCTCCATATCGGCGATGAGCGCTGCGAGGTCAGCAGCTGCGATCGAAGGTTTCCCAGCCAGTCCCCGCCAGTTCGCCAGCAGGAGACGAGTATTCAGACACACGGGAGTGTCGGGGCCCCTGACGCGCAGTTCGTCCGTCAGCAGCGCTTCCAGCTCGGCTATTGCCGTTTCCAATGCGCCATCGCGTTCGCGCAACATCGCCAGTTGACGACGTGTGTAGAACACATGATCGTGGTCCTCGCCGAGGGCAGCCAGGCGGTCCCTGAGGAGTGCTTCGAGTTCGGCTACCCCGCCCGCGGTGTCCCCAGCCTCAGCCTTCCAGTGTGCCAGCCGTTGTCGCGTGGTGAACTCGTCCCTATCGTCGGGTCCCAACGCGCGGCGTTGGTCGTCGATCAGTGCCGTGAGCTCCGAGATCGCTGCCGGCACATCACCAGCACTGCCTTTCGCATGGGCGATCTGCATTCTCAGGCTGAGGGCGGCACGGACGTGCTCGTCGTTCCCGGAACGATCAAGCTCCTGGAGGACTTCCTGCAATTCCCCGATCGCAATTTCGGGATTCCCCGCCCGTATTCGCCAGTGCGCGAGGGCCTCTGTAGCGAGACTGCCGAACAACCAAGTCGCGCCGTCGGCCGTGGCGCGATTGTCGTCGATCAGCGTTTCGTAATCCGCTATACATCCATCGATATCGCCGGCCATGCCTCGTTGGTGCGCCAGACTCTGCCGGGCGTTGAGCGTTTCGCGATGGGAGTTCCCGAGGATTCGCCGCTCGAGCGCCACCAGTTGCTCGAGCTCGGCTATGGCCCCGGTCTGGTCCCCCCCTCGTGCTCGCCACGTCGCGATGCGCTCCCTTGTCCGCAGGATGTCGGGGTGGTCTGGGCCGAGTGCATGGCTCTGGTCTGCTAACAATGCGGTCAGGATCGCAACGGCAGCGGCCGTATCACCTGAGCTCCCGCGCCAGTCTGCCAGCGTGACCCGAATCCTGAACTCGACGCTTGACGGGAAGTCCTTCGCCTGTCTCAGATCGTGCAGGATCTGTTCGTAATCAGCTGCGGCAGCTCGGGGGTCATCCGCTGAGCCGCGCCAATTGGCCAGTTCAATACGCGCTTCAACGGTGTCAGCGTGTGCCGGGCCGAGGATCGAGATGAAGGCCGGCACCCAGCTCGCCCACCGATCGCGGTTATCCCGGCGCCGTTCGGTTTCCGTTGACCGAAGGAATCTGAGCGCATCACGCGACAGTCCGCACCCCAGATAGTGCCGAGGCGCCGCGTTCATCCAGTATTCGACGACGTCGCGGGGGGCGGCTGGATCGTCGCTGAAGTGATGTTCGTACGCGCCGACCAGATCTTCGTGGGCCGCGGTCGAGCCGTACCAGGCGTGGACCCACAACTCGTCGGCCTCGGGCGTTCCGGTAATGGCGTCGAGGATCGACTGGTGCGCGATGCCCAGTGTCTCCCGCTCAGTTCCGGCGTTGCTTCGGGTGATCAGCGATCCCAGCTGGACCACCGCGTCGTGCACGCGGGCGGGCGGCATCACTTCCGCGGGGCCGCCGAGCGCTGCGCCGAGCAATGCGGCGGGCAGCTGTGGACCTACCCCGGAGGCCCCGAGAATGCTCAGTACTCGGCCGACTTCGCCCGTCTCGTCGGCGCCGATCGCCCACCCGACTCTGAACGCGACGACAGAGCCCAAACTCCGAAGTGTCGTGACGTCGGCACGATCACCGACCTCGTGAAGCAGCCTCGCGAGGACCCAACCACCTGCGCCGTCGTCGTCGCCCAATTTGGCCAGATCTGTCTGCGAAAACGCGACACCGAGTCGGGTGGTGGCGGCTTCGGCCACTTCGGCGGTCGAGGGCGATGTGATCTCGATGCGATGTGCGTGGGCCAGTTCGGCACAAGTATCGATGCCTGTCCCGCTTCGTACTCCGGCAATGACGCGGACGTGGCCGAGTTCGGAAACGGCGGTAGCGTGGGTCAGCTGATGGAGGGCTTCCACGATGACTTCCCGCGCACCCGGTTCGGGTTGATCGAGGCCATCGACAATGATCCGCAATCGGCCAATGCTCCGGCAGCGACTCAACGGCATCCTGACCGAAAGAGTCCATGTGTCAAGCTCTTTGCGATCGTCGTCATTCAGCTCCGTCTTTACCGAGGCTGTCGCTTCCGCGAACCCGGGAACCGTGGACGTCAGTTGACCGGCGAGTTCAGTGCACACGCTCTCCAACGTGGCGCTGCTGTCCAGGAAGACTGCTGCCTTGATGTAATCGTCGGCGACCCCCAGGTCGATCCCGATTGCCCGTGCCTTCTGAGGGCGGATGAACAGCGAGAGCAGGGTCGACTTTCCAGCCCCGGCCGCCCCGACTACCAATCGAAGTCGAGAATGTCCCGCTTCTTCTACGCGGGAAGCATTTTCGCGGAGCGAGTCGGTCACCAGCAGCCCCGTCATCAGCTGATCGACCAGACCCGCGGCCGGTCGTCCGGTCACGGCATCAGCCGACCGCACGATGTTGGGTACCAGCCAGAGTCCGGGGTCGCTGCTGCCGACGCTGCCGCCGCTATAGGCCAGATGCTGCGTTTGTGAGAGCAGACAGTGTTCGCTGATCGCCGGTCGTACATCGGCGCACATCAGGTTGGCACCGGCAATGTCGCGACCCGTCGCGAATGTAGCGAGCATCGTCTTGGTGAAGCATCCGTCGTAGGCGGCATCCGCGCCGGAGGCCACCAGGAGTTCCATTCGTCCCTGGTTCGCGGACAACACATCCGTCCACCGCACCGCGGCGCCGGTTACCCCTTCGGTCGCCTGGCACGCGTCGATCAGGAGCACCACACCGTCGAGGCTGGGATAGTCGGTCAACCGTTCGTTGATGAACTGTGGGAGGTGAAAGGAGTTGTCCGAGTTCGGCATTTCCGCCGACGAGTCGGTGGCCAACAGGTAGAAGTTCCCGGCACCACGGGCCACTCCGTGGCCGATGAACGACATCAGCAGCGTCGCACCGATCGCATTGGCGTGCGCGAATGCGGAATTGACCGCGGCCTTCAGCTGGTCGATCTGCGGGTTCAACAACAAACCGGCTTGCTCGTCGCGCCACCCTGCGTCGGCGAGAACGTCATGCAATCTGGTGGCGTAGTCGTCGACAAAGCCCAACTGGGGCAGCGAGTCACAACGCGACCCCACGATCAACGCCAGCCTCCCCGCCATAGCTGGTTATTTCATCACGGCACGCACCGTTTGAGCTGTGGTTGGGTAAACAGATGGCAATGATTGTCCTCGTGCATGGCATCGCTCGGGTGGGACTCGGATAGCCAGTCTGGAGCAGGGCGGGGTGAACCGTGCGCGGATTCCAGAGTTGGCGGTCGACGGCTTGACACGATCTCCAATGGTCTGGCGAGTTGATAGTCGCTGCGAGACAAATGAATTCGGCCTGTGTTCGACAGTACATCCGTCCGCTAGCGCCTACCCGAGTTCGTGTCCTTAGAACCTGCAGCGATTTCAGACCTTTCTGTATTGAGACTCCGCGGGGTTGGGGTCGCGGTAGGGGCCGATGGTGAGAAGGCCGGCCGGGTGCAAGGTGATGCGTACAGTGGCGTCGACGCGGTCGGTGCGGACACGTCGTCAATTCAGCCCAATAACATGGCTACTCGTGCCGTCGTTGACGGCGATTCCCAAAAAAGAGTAGCGTCCTACCCGCGTCTTAAGCAGTGTCCAGCCCCATCCTTTCGGTAGGCCGCGACTACGGGAGATGTGGCAATGACCGATCAGCAGCAACAAGCACTCGATTCCTTCTATGCGCTCGACAACGTGATCACTGTCAAGATCACAATGCCGCGATCCGAGTGGGATGCGGTGCGCACCGAGCAGCCCAAGGGCGGTCGGTGCAATTTCGAATGGACCGGAGGTGCCCGGTACACGTGGCGCAAGGCGACCTCGGTCGAGATATCCGGGACCAGCTTCCCCGCGAGTACCACGTTCACCGACGTGGGCGTGAAGAAGAAATCATTCTGCGGCTCCATAGACAGCGACAAGCCGTGCCTGCATATCGACTTCAGCAGGTTCGGCGACGCGAACGTTCCTGGGATCGAGGCCCTGATCGGGTCGCGTTACGTGACGCTCAACAATTCGATTCAGGACAAGTCCTACATCAAACAGACGCTGGGCTACCGATTGCTGGGCATGGCGGGGTTGCCGAACTCGCGATGCAACTACGCCCGGGTATTCGTGAACGGAACGTTGATCGGCCAAGGCATCGGCGGTGTCAACAGCCCCGGCATCTACGTCAATGCCGAGCCGATCATGAAGCGCTACATCGAGCGCAACTTCAACGGCAACATGAAGGGCAATCTCTACGAAATCGAGCACCACGACGACTTCCTCGACGAGAGGGTGCGGTTCATCGGGGTGGAGTCGCTGTCCAAATTCGACGACAAGGCCGATCTGAAGTTCGCGATCAGTCACATCAAGGCGAACGGACTGGCCGGCGCGGACCAGATGCTCGACATGGGCCAGTTCCTCAAGATCTACGCGATGGAGTTCTTTCTCAAGCACTGGGACGGTTACGCCGACAACACCAACAACACCTACATCTACAACGACGTGACCGCCGTCGCTGCGCCAGGTGTGGGCAACGTCAAGTTCAAGATGATCCCGTGGGGGATCGACCAGACCTTCCAGCGCGAAAGGCCGTTCAAGCTGGGCCGCGACGGGTTGATCGCACAGCTCGTGCGCAACGACGAGACCCGCCGTAAGCAATTGTTCGACCAGATTCGGGCGTATCGCGAGACCTTGTTCAGCCGCGAGCATCAGCAGACAGTCCTGAAACCCCTGATCGACCAAATGCAGGGACTCCTCGTCGGATTCGGCGTACCCAACGCCGCGGCGGAGATCGATTCCGTGCGCCAGCAACTCCGACTGGCCGAATCGGCCGGATACATCGCTACCGGTCTGCCCGGCCCCGCCAACCCGGTCTACATCCTCAAGCACGACACCAGCGCCTGCCTGCACGCCAGCAATACCGAATCGATCCCGCCGGGTGTCCCCTCCCCGGCGAATTTCGAGGTGTACCACCAACCCCTGAAAGACGACAACGACAAAACGGACTTGTGGGTCCTCAACGACCTCGGGACCGGAAAGTCGTTTACCAATCAGGCATTCGGCCGTGTTCTGCATGCCAGCGGTACGCAAGTCACGGCGCAGGGGCACAAGTACCTCTACACGTGTGCACCGAACAACGGCCTCCACGCCGAAGAGTTCACAATCGTTCCGGTACCCGTCCCCGTCACGGACCCCGCCAATCCGCCGGGCCGTTTCGCCTACACCGGGTACTTCAACCTCGTCAGCGTGCGGACCACAGAAATGGCGAAGTATGGACTCGACCTCACGCCGGGCGGCAGGGCCAGGGTTCATCAGGAACTGCCTGGTTCCAATCTCTACTTCTACTGATCACGTGCCGGGTAGTCGAATACGGCGTAGCCACCGCGGTCGTCGACGATCAGGAGTTTCCTATCGTCTCGGTCTGAGAATGCGACGACGCCTTCCGGCTTCATCGATCGCTGGAAGGTGACGTCGAGGAGTTTGATCTCGTCGTCGCCACCCTTCCACGTGCCGAGCCGAAACGGTTCATCGGCGCTGCTGGTCGACCGTCCGAGCAGGATCAGGAAGTTGCCGGTCTGCTCGTCGTAGGAGATGTCGCGGATGCCCAGCAGCGCGGGTTTTCCAGGTATGCGGACGTGCACGATCGACGGCATCCCGAGCGACCAGGTATTCCATGGGGCAGCCCCTGCGTCGACGGGTATCCGAATCACCGCGGTGCTTGCGGGTTCGGCGGGACCCCGCAGGCCGAACACCAGTGTCCCCGTATGCGCCTCCCAGGCAAGGCCTTCGATGTTCAACCCTCCCGCGTCAGGTTCCAACTGTCCCACGGCGGCGAGCGGCGGCACATGGCGGAGCAGCCAGTCACGGAATCCGGGCATCGCTTCGGTTTGCAGGTCACCGTGAGGCCGGTAGCGCACGCGCATCAACCCGTCGGACTTCTTGCCATCCACGACGCAGAGCGAGGACGTCACGATGAGAAAGATGTCACCGTCGTGGTCGAGGCGAGCCAGCCCCTCGGGATCACGCAACTGACCGTTGGCCACACCGGCCAACGGGCGCCGTGAAATCCGTTCAACTTCTGCACCGTCGGCATCGAGGGCGAGTTCGAACAGGGCTGACGGATCGTGGTTGTCGATGAAGACAAACCGGCGCGGACCAACTTGCGCAACGCCCGAGGCGTTGAACGACGCCTTACCGTTCCTCTCGTCGAACGACCGCGACTTGACCTTTTTCCGTCGGCCCAAGCCACCCGCGACTCTGTGAAACGCTGCCGCGACTTTGGCAGTCCAGTTCGCCACGTCGTCCTCCCCAACGCCAACTACCGGCAAGCGTCGTCGCCAACGCATCGTCGGTAGAAATTCAAGTCAACTCTGGCCATTACGGCTTCCGCAAGTGGCGAATCAACGCAGCCGGGGCTGTTGCCCACCATCAACGCCGACCTGGGAATACGGCTGCCCAAACTGGGCCTCATACAGTCACGTCCCGCATACCAGTTTCGGCGACCGGCATTCGGTCACTTCGGCAAGTGATCCTCGGGCTCTATCGGGAGTACCGTTGTGGCGCCGCCCATGTCGAGCCGTCGATCAATTCGTATCCGGCCACCGGAACCGCGATTTCGAGCCCGCACGCAGTTGAACCGGGTTCGGCCACAGTGAGAAAGCCCCCGAGTGCCCGCCTGAGGCTTCGATTGCTCAGCCGAGGCAACGTGGCGGTACGCCGCCGCCGTTACAGGTGCGAATCTCCGTCGTCGTGCTGGTGAACACCGACGTGCTCACTGTGGTCGAGGTACTGACGGTGGTCGATGTTGTGGTCTCCGTTGACGTGCTGGTCTCCGTTGACGTGCTGACCGATGTCGATGTGGCGACGGTGGTCGATGTGCTCGTGTCGGTGACAGTATCTCGAATGGTGGTCGGCACTGTCTTCGTAGTCACCTCGGTGACTGTGCCATTCACGGTGGTCGTGTACGTCGTCGCGGTGACAGGTTGCGACGTCGTCGAGGTCGTACTCGTACCGGAATTGCTGGCCACGATGAACGGCAGCGCGATAACCAAGCCGACCATCGCGCCTGCACCGAGTAGCACCGGCGGCTTGCGCAACCACGAGGTCGATGGCTCAGCCGGATAAGCGCCGTCGCTCGTCGAGGACGGCGAGGCATCAGCCACGGGCGGGGTGCCGACTTCGGTCCCGCCGTCGACAGGCGGTCCGGCCTGACCCTGCCAGTACCTCACCATCTGTTGGGCGTAGAGGGTGTCGGGATGGTCCTTCCCCGCGGCGGAGACGAAGGCTGGCACCCAACCCGCCCAGCGGTCCCGATTATCCGCGGCGCGGGCCGTGTCGCGAGACTGCAGGTAGCGCGCGGCGGCAGTCGAATCTCCGGCCTGCAGGTAGTGCTGTGGCGCAGCCGTCACCCAGTAATCATCAACACGTTTCCGCTCCTGGCTACCGGTGATTGTCGCGGCGAGGTGAGCCTGCGCCGTGATGAGCGCGCGATGTGCCCAGGCAGGTTGAAAGCCCCGGCGGCGGAGCTCGGCGGCAAGGGGATCAAGCAGGCTCCGGTGTGAGATCCCGAGGGTCTCTTCGTCGGTTCCGGGCTTTCCACGGGCGATTAATGCTCCGAAGGACACCACGTCATCGCGCACGTCTGCCAGGGAAGCAACGTTTCCCTTGTCGAGGGCGGCTGCCAAGAGCGTGATGGGCAGTACCGGGCCTACTCCCGCCGCTGCAATCAAGTCCAGCACCTGCGCCGCCCTGCCTGCGCGGTCATCTTCCAGGGCGCGAGAGACTCGGGCGGCAACAAGTTCGTGGATGTCTCGAAATGCTGCGGCGTCAACCATGATCAGCCAGTTCGCCGACCAATCTGCCGATGACCCAGCCGTCCGTAGGCCTTTCGGCCCCGACCCGATCCATCTGCATATTGGACATCGTGATACCGGAAGTAGCGCTCGCCGAGGCGATCTCACGGATCATCGGCGTCGCGACCTCGATGCGGTGAGCGTGCGCCAGCTCTGGCCTGGAGTCGATGTGCTCACCGCTGCGCACGCCGGCGATCACCCGCACGTGGCCCAAACTATCCGCCGGTATGGAGCACGTCATGCGGTATACCGCGGACAGGATGACCTCACGCGCACCCGGGCGTGGCTGATCGAGACCGTCGATGATGATCGGGACGCGCATTCCGGGCCTCCGGCATTGCGCCAGAGGAAGTATCACGGTGGTGTCCCAGGAACTGTGGTGCTTGAGGTCTTCGTTGCTCAACGCGCCGTTGACCGCTCGGGACGCATCGGTGAATCCTGGGATGGTGACCGCCAATTGCGCCGCGATCTCTGCGGCCACCGTTTCCAGTGTCGATGCGGTATCCAAGAACACAGCAGCCTTGATGTAGCCGTGTGGAACTTCGAGGGTGCCGACGAGCCTGGGCCGAATCAACAGTGCCAGCAATGTCGACTTGCCTGCCCCCGACGGACCGACCACCAGTCGCAGCCGCGACACACCGAAGTCGCCGATGTCGGCGAGCTTCTCGCGCATCGCATCGGTGGCGAGCACGCCGCTGGTGAGTTGATCGACCAATCCGGCAACGGCGCGTCCGGTGACGGCATCGCGGGACCGCGCGATGTTCGGAACCAGCCACAATCCTGGATCGCCGCTACTGAGATGGCCTCCGCTGTAGGCGAGATGCTGAGCCTGCGACACACAATGCCCACTGATCTCCGGTTGCAGGTCACCGCACAGCAGGCTGTCCCCCCGAGCGGGTAGACCCCACTGAAAGGTCCTGAGTATCGTCTTGGTGAAGCAACCGTCGTAGGCGCTATCGGAGCCAGAGGCCACCAAAACCTCCATCCGGCCGCGGTTTCCGGCCAGCACGTCCGTCCAGCGGGTGGCTGCGCCCTCAATCCCCTCCCCCGTCTGGCAGGCATCAACCAGAAACATCACCCCATCGATACCGGGGAACTTCTTGAGGCGTTCGCGGACGAACTGGGTCAGGTGAAAGGCCGAGTCTGAGTCGGGGTTATCCGCAGGGGAATCCGTTGCCAGCAAATAGAAATCGAAATCCCCGTCGGCGACTCCATGGCCGATGAACGCGATCAGCAGCGCGGCGGCGTCGTTGTTGGCGGACGCGAAGGCTCCGGTGACCGCCGCCTTGAAATCGGCGGTAGTGGGATCGATCAGCAGGCCGCCCGCGGCGCCCGCGTTACCCCACCCGGCACGGGTCAGCGCCTCGCGCAGATTGATGGCCAACTCGGCAGGAAACGACAGTTGCGCCAGATAGTCGCACTGCGAGCCTACGACGAGGGCGATCCTTTCCCCCATGATCCAATTTGACCACAACGCCGCACCGAGGACGAGCACTTGATTCAAAGAGGCGACTGTCGGCGGGCTGCCCGCACTGAGCTAATCGACCTCCCGCAAACGGGATTCGATCCGCCACCCACGACACAGCCCGAGCGGAGAACGCGGTGCCTCGGAGGCCGCGAAGCGAACGCACATATGGCACCGGCGGTTTCATTCACACCGATCGTCGCGAATAAGCGGCGAAGCTGACTACTACCCCGTAAGAATGATCAAGGAGAGCAACAACGTCGAACGGGGGGCCGATGGCCACAGTCGTCCTTGTGCACGGTATCGCCCAGGAGCAGTTGGGCCCTGCAACGCTCGAGAAAGCCTGGATACCGGCGCTCGCCGACGGTGTCGCCAAAGCTGGTGACCAGGCCATGGCCGACCGCATCTTTCACGACGGAACAAGTGATTTCGATATCCGAATGGCCTATTACGGAACACCGTTCATCGACGCTGGTGCCCAAGGTGGCGGGAACGTCGACCTCGACAGCGCGCCGCTCGCACCGTCTGAGGAGGAACTGGCGGAGTTGCTCGCCCGCAGATGGCTGGAGGCCGCAGCGAACTCAGCCAAGGATCCCAGCGACCGTCGCCAAGCAGAGCGGGAACTCGCCGTGATCCGCGGCCAGACCGGCGAAGCCCAGGGTGTGAGGGGAATCGTCGGGCGGCCGGCACTCAACGCACTGACTCGCCTGCGGTGGTTTGCCCCCTTCGGCATGGCCGTTGCGAGCAAGTTCGTGTGGAGGGCACTCACCCAGGTGTCGCGGTACCTGACCGACGATGACATCCGCACCTACGCTCAAGATCAGGTCTTGCAGTGGATCGGGCCGGACACTCGCCTCGTCATCGGGCACTCCTTGGGATCCGTCGTCGCCTATGAATCAGTGCACCGCGCCTATGAAGCCGGTCACCTGCCCACCGACCGCAGCCTGACGCTCATCACGCTGGGATCGCCACTGGGCCTCCAGGGAGTCGTGTACAACCGGCTGCGCCCCCACCCGCCGCATTGCCCTCTGGCCGCCAACCGTTGGGAGAACTTCGCGGCCGAGGACGACCTCGTCGCCGCCCAACTCGATCTGACCCCGTACTTCCCTCCTGCCCCCGGATCGGTGATACGACCAACAAACCACATCGTCGATACCGGGTCCAAGCCTCACGAGATCACCCACTACCTCACCAAACCGACGCTCGGCCGAATCATCGCGGAAACACTGAACGGGGTTTGAGGGACGAGGGATAACCGCATGGCCTTGGTCGCACCAAACGGCCTGCGGAGACACCCGGACGCAATGTGTGTATACCGAGACGGTTTGTGTAAGTTGCCCTGGGTTCGTCGGGGTCTTCGCTGGACGCTGAGTCGTCACTATCTGCCCTGATCAGCCGCAAAGCTGGTCCTCTCGTCGGGACTACTTCATTCTGATGAAGTTTCACGATTACTGAAGCCATATCGCATACAATGACATTCTGCGATATGTGCTGAAGTGAGGGGCGTGCATGGCGCGCGCGATAGCCCCGGTGCATGATCTACGCGGCGTGCGGCCGCCGTCGACGGCCGAGGAGCTTGCCGAGTTCGAGACCGATGTCATGGCAGGGTTCGTGCTGGCGCGCGCGGCTGCGGGGATGGCCGATGCGACCATTAGCCAGGACCTCATCGATCTGGAGCAGATCCGGGAGTGGCTGGGTGCTCCGTTGTGGAGTATGGAACCACGACACGCGGACGAGTACTTCGGCAAAGTGTTACGCAGTGCAGCACCGGCAACCCGCCACGGCAAGGCCGGCACGCTGTCGATCTTCTTTGACTATCTGGAGTTGCGCCACAAGGTCGAGATCTACAACATCACCGGCCGAGCCATTGAATGCCCGATCGACGAGGTCAGCAAGCCCGTGGGACTCCGACCCTCACGATCCGGGTGCCGCCGACCGAGGCTGAGGTCGATGCCCTGTTTGCCGCTTGGCGTGATGATCTGCGCACGTGCCGCAAGTTCGCGCCGATGGCCAGAAGCTTCGCTGCAGCGCAACTGATGGCCCGAATTGGGTTGCGGATCAACGAGTGTCGCTGTCTGGATCTCGACGACATTAAATGGCATCTGGGCCGGTTCGGCAAGCTGCACGTCCGTTACGGCAAAGGCTCGCGTGGGCGAGGCCCCAAGCAGCGTTTGGTTCCGTTGATCAACGGTGCAGATCGGACGCTGCGGTGGTTCGTCGAGGACGTCTGGGCCCATTTCGGTGACGGCTGGGATCAGCCCGGAGCACCGCTGTTCCCGTCCGAACGTCGCAACGCCGACGGCATCAACGGGCGCATCTCGCGCGAGCCACTGCGCGCGGCGCTCGGAGAAGCGGTGCAAGGCACCTTCCTCAGTGGCAGGGACGCCTAACGCCGCACGTGCTGCGGCACTACTGCGCCTCGCAGCTGTATCGGTCGGGAATGGATCTGTTGGCCATCGAGGAGGTGCTTGGGCACGAGTGGGTGGCAACCACCATGCGGTACGTGCACGTGCACCGCGAGCACATCGAAGACGCATGGATTCAAGGCCAACACAGGGCAGCCCGTCGTCTGGAAGGACTACTGCCATGAGGTGGAACCTTCGTTTGGCCGCGGCCAACCGCGGAATATGGAAGGCAAGCGAATTTCAACGACTGCTTCGTGAACGAGGCCTGGTGATCAGTGCAGGCAAGATATCTGGGCTGCGGTCGGGTCAGCCGCACAGCATCAAGCTCGACGAACTCGAGGTGATTGCTGGTCTCGACTGCGGGCCCGAAGAGTTGCTCCTGCGTGAACCCGACACCGTTGTCCCGGCCGCGCTGGCGATGTTGTCGATGCGTCCGCGGTCGGCGAGGCCGCGCCCAGCCGTCGGTCGTCCGGCCACGCGCACCACGCGGCCGCAGCCTGCCACCCGCATGACCCGAGCCCCGCAACGGCTGCGCATCGGCAGCTGCGTCGACTGCCTCGCGTGGGGACCGTTGCGGTGGTATCCACGCTGCGCCGCCTGCTGGGGGTTCAATTGAAACCATGCCGGCGCGCCAACAATGCGAGGCATGCGGCCGAATTATCCACTGCAGCAAGGGATTCTGCCGTCTGTGTTGGACCGAGGCCAGCCGCGCGAGCTCGACCAGGGCACGGCGACTCCCTCATGCCGATACTCGGCACACTCGACAGCCACCAACTGTTCTTCGCCGACATGCTCCGAGCCCTACGATATCGCCTGCCACCTGGGCTTCGACCACAGAAGCGCCTACGCCGTACGTTAACTCCGCCAAAGCTCTTCGAACCAGCAGAAGGTCTCGGTCAGTTCCGGCTTTTCGAAACCCGCGAGAACTCAGCAGATTCGAGCGTCCACCGTTCAGCGAGTGGTTCGAGGAGGCACTGCGCCAACCGCACATCGCGCTGGCGATGCGCACCGCCGATCGGGTTGCGGGAGCCTATGGATGGTCTTCACGCCTGCGGTATGACGTCGGGCGCGGGCTGATCGTCGCCCTGGCCTGCCGACCGCCAGACGAACTCGTGCCGCACTCCGAATTGGGGGCCCTGACGACCCACCTTCGTATCAGCGTGACCCGCGTTGCCGCCGTGCTGGATGAGGCCGAGCTACTCCTTGACGATCGCATCGACGCGATCGAGTTCAACTGGCAGCGTCGACTCGCCGACGTTGATCCCGCGATACGTCGGGATGCGCTGGACTGGCTTGCCCGGCTGCGCAACGGATCACCACGATCGAAACCTCGAAAAGTCGGAACCGCCAGTGAAATACTGCCGCGTTAGTGGGCCGATATTGCGGCATTGGTCGGCCGACACATGACCATCTACGTGAGATCACCTCAAACGACGTCCTCGCGGCGATCGTGTCGCTCCAAGCGAGTGCGCGCAGTCAGGCCTGGTTGTTTTGCGGTCGCTGTTCAAGTTCCTCAAACGGGAAAAGCGGATCTTTGTCAATCCCACCGCCCAACTGCGACCTGGACGCGTCCAGCTATCGGTTCTGCTCCCCATCGACGCGGACGCCTACCGTGGGGCGGTCGCCGCGGCGACCACGCCACAGGCACAGAATCGCGTTGGTGCTTGCCGCGGTCCATGCGGCCCACCCGGCAGACATCCGAGTGATGCGACTCGACGACATCGATATCGGAGCGCGGCGCATCACCATCGGCGGGCACACCCGGCGCATCGAGGACCTGACTCACCGAACCCTGCTCAGCTACTTGGACTTTCGTCGCCAACATGGCCAAATACGGCCAACCCGCACCTGTTGGTAACCGGTCAGACAGCCAACGACACCCGCCCAGTCAGCGACTACACCATCATCCAGCTCTTCGCCGGACTCCGCGCGACGCTCGATCGACTCCGCGTCGACCGACAACTTGAGGAAAGCACTCAGCCACGGCCCGGACCCACTACACCTCGCCGCCGTCTTCGGAATCGCCCACCACGCGGCCATGCGCTACTCCGAGGCGGCCCGCCAGATCCTCTATGCCGACACATGCACAGGCATGACTCGCCTCCTGCCCGCGGCTGGCGAGATACCTCGGCCGTCATGAGCTTCTAGTCGAGCGCATTCCAGAAGTCCGTAAGGGCCGCCGCACCGCGAGCCGGGTCTTCCACCATCCACCAGTGTCCCAGCCCTTCAAGTACTTCGGTGCGGGCGCCGGCGGTTGGCCGCTCTGTGCCGGATCTCGTCGGAGCCACCTAGGGGTCCTCGGTGGCCAGTACGAAGTCCCGTGCGAGCCGCGGCATTCTCCACCCTTCCAAACCTCAGCCATCGCTGGTTACTGCGCCGAGCTGTATAGCAGCAGGATTTGCCCGACTCATTTCCGGGCCCTGCGCCGGGGTCAAGATTGTCCAGGAGTCGTCATATGCCAAGGCACGCTGGCGAAGAAGGGGACTTACCGGGGTTCCACCGCGAGTCCGCCAGGTTCCTTGGGGTGGCGTGCGGCCTCGTGTATCAGTTGCACCCGGGAGGTGAGGCCGAGTTTGGCGTAGATGTCGGTGAGGTGGGTTTGCACGGTGCGCGGTGAGACGAAGAGCCGGGTGGCGATGTTTTTGTTGCTAAGGCCTTCATTGGCGAGCCGGATGACGTCGTGCTCGGTCGGGCTCAGTGACGCCCATCCGCTGGCCGGGCGTTTGCGTTCACCGCGGCCGCGCTGAGCGTATGCGATCGCCTCCTCGGTCGACAGCGCGGCACCCTCGGCCCAGACGGCTTCGAACTCTTTGTCGCTCAACGTATTCCGGATATCGGCTAGGACGGATTCGTAGTCGGTTTGGTAGATCTGGAAACGCACGATACCGCTGCGCTGGCGAATCGCCTGCGCCGCCCGAGAAACCGCGCCGCTCGCTGGTGGTTCTCGGCCTGACTGGCCAACTCGGCCAGGCACTCTAGGGCATCGGCTGTGACGAGGACCGATTCGATCTCGGTCGCCGAGCGTCAGCGCGTCGTGGGCGTCGTGTTCGGCGAGGTCGACTCGCCCTGGGCGATCGCGACGCGGGCACGATCGACGTGCGCCACCATAAGGTGCCACCCGGTCGCTCTGGAACGGTTTCATCGGCCCATCGGCGAGCGGCTTCCAGATCGCCGACGCGCCAGCGCGATCGGCACAAGAGGGGTGAGACTGAGAATGCATTTCGCGCCGGACCTCCCGCACCTGCCAGGCCTCCTCGCTTGCAGAAGTAGCGGTTGCCACATCATCGGCGGCGATGGCGGCATACGCCAACGCGGAGTGCATCGCATCCCAGTCGAAGCCGCCCATCGCCGCCGACACCTCGATCCGCTGCCTCGGCAGCTGCGCGCGCTGCACCGGTATCACCGTGATAGGTCAGCGCGATGCTCGAGAACCGCGAAGCCAAGGACCTGCGTGATGCCGTCGTGTGCGGCCTGCGCGTCAGCGGTCACCGCTTTCGCTCTAGCCGCGGCCGCTGCGAGATCGCCTCGATGCCAGGCGCGCTACTCCGAGCCAGCTGCGGCACATACGCGCGACGAACCCATCGCCGATGGCCTCGGCCAGGCGCAGACCTTCTGCGGCATCACGCGAGTCTGGCATCGGGTAGCCCGAAGTAGACCGCCTCCAACGCCCGCGACGGCAGGGCCTGGCTCGAGCCGCCAATGGTCGCCCAAAGCGCGGGCTCGCTCGATCGTCTCGGCGATGTAGGTCGAGCGGCTTTGGCGTCGTAACAGGTGGCAGAAATGCAGCGGTCGAGGGCGCGCACCAGCACGGTCGGGTCGTCGAGTTCGCGGGCGATGGCCAGGGCGCTCTCGGCGTTCTGAATGGCGTCAGGCACATCGAAGAGCCCGCTCAGGGAGGCAGAGTCGGCCAGCGCCGCGCGCCAGCACGGCGAGCGTGATGTCGTGGTTGAGATTCTCGTCGCTCAGAATCGTGTCGAACCAAGCCAGTCCTTGCTGGATCCGGCCCCGCATCGACCACAGTGGCATCAGCGACGACGCCAGATCCAGCGCCCTCGGGACGTCGGCGTTGTTGAGGCTCCAGAGAAACGCGGCCTGCAGATTGTCGAACTCGATCTCGATGTCGGCGACAAGCGAGTCCAAGTGAACATCCCCGGAACATCGAGCTGCGCTGCCACCGCAGCGTAATGCTCGCGGTGACGCTCACGCAGCGCATCGGCCTCACCGGACTCACCGAGCTTTTCTTGCGCGTACTGACGGACCGTCTCCGAGCAGGCGATACCGCGTTCGGCCGCTTGCGGTTTCGGCCACCACCAGCGACTTGTCGACCAGCAGCGTCAACATATCCAGAACGTGATAGCGACGCCACCTCGTCGTCACCGGTGACCATCTGTGCCGCCGTCCAGGTCGAACCGCGGATGAACACTGCCAGCTTGCGCAGCAAGATACGTTCGGGCTCGGTCAGCAATCGCATAGCGACCAGTCCAGCGACGCCCGCAGTGTCTGCTGGCGCCGCACCGCGGTACGCGCGCCACCGGTCAACAATCGAAAACGATCGTGCAGGCTGTTCAGGATCTCGGCCACCGACAACACCCGCACCCGCGCCGCCGCCAGCTCGATCGCCAACGGCATACCATCCAGGCGTTGGCAGATCTCCGCGACGGCGACCGCATCGCCGTCCTCGTTGACGGCGATGCGGAAATCCGGGCGCACCTGACAGGCTCGGTCGATGAACAACTGCACCGCCTCATCGTCCGACGACAACGACGGCACTCGCCAGATCGCCTCACCGGCGACCCCGACCGGCTCACGGCTGGTGGCCAGCACCGTCACTCCCGGGCAGCGCTCAAAACCGCGGCCACGAACACCGCCGACGCCATCCAGTAGGTGCTCACAGTTGTCCAGCACCAGCAGCGCCCGCCTGGCGGCGAAAAACTCCAGCACGGCGTCTTCGGAGGAACGTCCCGGTAGGTCGGGCAACCCCACGACCCGAGTGACCGCAGCGGGACAGCCGCGCCGTCGGTAACGGGCGCGAGGTCAGCGAACCACACGCCGTCGCTGAACTCTGACGTCATGCGGGACGCGATCTGCACCGCTAGACGTGTCTTGCCGACCCCCCATCACCTGTCAACGTGACCAACCGGTTACCACTCAGAATCTGCGGCACCTCCCGCAGATCGGTGGCCCGACCGACGAAACTTGTCAAGTGCGTCGGAAGACGTTGGGCGCCATCTGTTTTTGCGACGCGCAACGGCGGGAACTCGTTGTGCAGATCGGGGTGACACAACTGCGCCACCCGCTCTGGGCGCGGCAGATCCCGCAACTCGTGGGTGCCCAGGTCGGTCAGCCACGTCCCGTCCGACAGCCGGTCAACGACCAAATCAGCAGTGGTTCCCGACAGCACCGTCTGCCCACCATGGGCCAAATCGCGTATCCGCGCCGTCCGGTTGATCGTCGGGCCGATGTAGTTGCCCTCATCGCGCAGCTGAACTTCGCCGGTGTGCAGGCCGATGCGCAGCAGGATCGGCGCTAGGGGCGCCCGCTGCAATTCCACCGCACACGCGACCGCATCGCTGGCACGGGCGAACGCGACCACGAAACTATCGCCCTCACCTTGCTCCACCGGACGCACGCCCTGATGCGCGGCGACGATCTGCGACACCGCCGCGTCCAGACGCGCCACCGCCCGGCCATCTCGCCGGACTGGGTCTCCCACAGTCGCGTCGAGCCCTCGACGTCGGCCAGCAGCAATGTCACTGTGCCAGTCGGCAACACCTGGCCCACACCCAGTTCGCTTCCGTCCACCGGATCCAATTGCGTCATGGTAGCCAGCATGCGACCACCGAGAGCGCTAAAACATCGGCCGATACGCGTATCGACGACCCCCACCGCGCGCATCTACGCCTCTGGCCGATGGATCGGCGCCCGATGGACCGGATAGTCGACTCGTCCGACCCGAGGAGGAGACCCGATGACATCCACCACCGCACCGGCAGTGCGGGCATTGCCGCTGGCCCCGAAGAACCCGCTGCCTACTCGCTCGCCTGAAAGCGGCGCGCGAATTCACCGACGGGCAGATCGCTCTGCATGAGGCAGGCGGCCCGATCACCCGAAACGTCCTCGGACCCACATGGCTGACGCCACCGCTTCTGTTCGTCGCATCACCGCAAGGCGTCCATGACGTGCTGAGCCGCACCGACGGCGCTGCCGACCGCGGCGACGGGCCACACATGATCGGTGGCGCCGATTGCTGGGAGCCAGCATCTTGAGCCTCACCCATCGCAATTGGGTGCCGCGACGTCGCATTCTGCAGCCGATGTTCACCAAGCAGCATGTGCCCCGTTTCGCCGGCCACATGTCCGAAGCCGCCGAATGGGTTGCGGACGGTTGGGGCAACGGCAGCACCATCGACCTCGATGCGACCGATCCGCACGGTCGACACTGCGGGCACTCGGGTCGTTCGGTGTTTGGGCTCGACCTCGACGAGCAGGCCGATGTGATCGGGCCCGCACTGCGAACCGCAGTGACTTGGATCGCCGACCGGGCGTTACGGCCGGTGCACGCGCCCGAATGGCTACCCACACCGGCCCGGCGGCGCGTCCGCAAGGCCAACGCCGTGTTGAACGGGCTTGCCGCACGATATCCTGCAAGCAATGCCGGGCGAACCCCGACCGCGATGCCTCACTGGTGCACGCACTGATCAGCGCACTGACCCGGAAACCGGGCAGCGGCTGACCGATGACGCGATCCGTCGCGAACTGATCGTGTTCATGGTCGGCGGGCATGACACCACCGCGACCACGCTGGCTTATGCACTCTGGCAGCTGGGCCATCGCCGCGACCTGCAGGACGGGCACTCGCCGAGATGTCAGCGCTCGGTGACGTTGCAGCTCAGCACCGACGACGTACGGCGGTTGAGTTACACGGTGCAAGTGCTGGACGAGGCGCTGCGCCTGTGCTCGCCGGCGCTGGCCTTCGGACGGATGATCAACTCAGACATCGAAGTCGACGGCTACCGAGTCGAAGCGGGCACCTTTGCCCTTCTCAGCGTCGTACACGATGCACCGCGATCCGGCGCTGTGGGACGATCCGTTGATCGTTCGACCCCGACCGCTTCAGCTCGCAGAGCGATCCGAGGGCCGCGATCGCTGGCAATACATGCCATTTGGCGGCGGCCCGCGGAAGTGCATCGGCGACCACTTCGCCATGCTTGAGGCCACCATGGCCCTGGCCACCATCATTCGCCGCATCGAAATCACGTCCCTGGCTGACGACTTCCCGCTCGCCGTGCCGTTCACCGCCGTCGCTGCCGCGCCGGTCCTGGCCACGACCGCGGCGGCCCACCCTCTGATACCTAGCTCCTGGTAGAAACAGTCCGGCAGGCCGGTCGTAGACAGGGTCACGAGCGCGACGACTGGCGGCAGGGATGACAGGCGCCGAAGGTGGATACGTACGATGACGGTGTTCGGTGACGACCACGACACCACAGCCAGGCCGCCATGGATCACCGACGCCGCACGCGAGGATGGTCGTCGATTGCATCGTCAGCTCGAGTGATCGTCACCCACTCGATCGTCGGCGGATCGTGTCGGCGACGACAGTTGAGCCAGAGGTCCAGATCACCTCGATCGCATCGATGGCGATGTGCGAACTCGCACCGTCCCGCCGAAACGACCTCGGCTGAACCGCACCGACCCCGCGACGAGGCTCAGCGCGACCCCACGTGCGCTCACGTTCACGAAGAGCGGATTTAGTGTGCGATCTCGGCCGAACGGCCGACAAAGCCGCAGATGAGGCTTCCTGACTCTGAGGCTCAAGCCGAAATATGTCCAAAGTCAGGACTCGGCGTGCAGCGCCCCTCGAGCAGATCGACGCTCGGCTCTCGAACCGGCCGCCTCCCGGATCACTGGCAGCGGCTGGATAGCCACTCATGCTTACAACGCCGCCAAGCGCGCCGGTCGCAGACAGTAGCCACCTTTAACATGCAGTTGAGCACCGGCGTCTACGGCCGCCGTAGCCCCGGTTCCCGCGAAAGAACCTTCAGATCTCGTGAACTCACGGCGGTTGAACGACTGGGACCGGTCGCGCACCGCGGCTTTGACGCTCTGGGGAACGGGAAGAAGCTGGAAGCCATGCCACCGGTATCTGATCGGCGAATCCTGCGGGTTCTCGCTCGCAAAGGGGCCGCAGATTACCTCGTATCCGTCGGTGTTCACGACGCCGCCAGGTGCGCCGAGTGGTTGAGCGGCCCTGGAAGGCTGGTTCCGGGTCCGTCACAGACGTGCATGTGGATCGTCGAACACCTTCTGTGCGGCGCCAACGCCGCCAACCGCAGCCAAAGAGCCTGCCGCATCATCACTTTGGGGGAACTGATGCGGCGGATGCATGTACCGTATGTGATCACCGACGCCGGGGCTCCTCCGTTGTCGGTCGCCGTCGAAGAGTGCACCCTTCGATTGGCAGTGTGGCGCCGTCCTGATTCGCCCTATACCGACCATGGAGACCTGCTGTGATATTCCGATGACCGTCACAACTGTTCCCGAAGTACTCGCACGTATGCGGGGAATAGCCGCCGAGACGCCACCCGGAGACGGCGCAGGTGTGTTTAACAGCGTGTACCGGCGAGTGACCGAGAAGATGCTCGAACGCCTCAGCAGCGGCGGCGGCTTCTTTCATGACGAGGCCTTCATGTCGGAGATGACTGTCCGATTCGCCGGCTTCTGGTTGGCCGCATATGACGCGCGTGACGACAGGCCGACAGCATGGGAGCCGTTGTTCGAGGCGCGATCACGTCGCGGTGTGCTTCCGATCCAGTTCGCGCTCGCCGGCATGAACGCCCACATCGAACACGACCTGCCGCTGGCCGTGATCAGTACGTGCGTCGCGCGCGACTGCGCACCCACCGACCCCGGCGTGCGCGATGACTATGAGAAGGTCAACGACCTACTGGCCGAAGCCGAGGCCGACATCCGCCGGTCATTTCTGACCGAACTCGAGCGGCCTTGGATGACCACCTCCTCCGTCCCGCGGCGCACCTCGTCAGCTCGTGGAGTATCGAAAAGGCCCGTGAGTTCGCATGGTTGAACACGCAAACGCTCTGGGAACTGCGGCGTCTCAGCCGCCTCTACCGGGCGTACACCGAAGGGTTGGCACGTACCGTAGGGATGGGTTCGCGGTTTCTCCTCACCTCCGTCGACTGACTCCGCTACAGCTCACCAGCAGTCGCGGCAGCTTGGCGGTGAATGTCGCGCCGCGCGCACGACCCCGTGGTGCACACCATGCCGTTGGCAAGGGGCCTGCACCGGCGGCGACAACCGCCTGCGGGAGCCGCGTAGTCCACTACTCAACGAGCACTTCGACCAGTCCTTGACGGTGTCGGATCCATTTGTCATCGCAGCCTGCTGGTCTTTCACTGCACTGCCGCTACCGCTCGCCAAGGTGCTGGGCGTCGGTCGCCCACGAACGTGGACATTTCCTCCGCACCCAAAACACAAAGGTCACGAGCCATTTCTGGTTCGTGACCTCTGTGCTCGCGGTCCGTAGAACCGCTCGTGGTGGGCGAAGGGGGACTTGAACCCCCACGTCCCGAAGGACACTGGCACCTGAAGCCAGCGCGTCTGCCATTCCGCCACTCGCCCGAAACAACCGGGGCAGCCTATCACGCAGGCAAGCCCACTTCCCAACCGTACTGGGGCGCCCCCGCCAACTCCAAAACCAGCGTCAGCGGAACTTTGACCTGCATCGATGCGATTCTCACAATTCTGGTGTTCCCGCATCGGTACACATGGCCGATACCATGCATTCAAACAATGCAGCCGGCCGACACGCTGGCGGCGCAGACGTGCGGACAGCGGCGTCGCACACCAGCGAGGGAGGCGGTCGAATGGGGTTGGTCGGCCGCTTCGAGCGCAGGCTCGAGGACAAGGTCGGAGATGCCTTCGCCCGGGTCTTCGGGGGCTCCATCATGCCGCAGGAAGTGGAGTCGCTGCTGCGCCGTGAAGCCGACGCCGGGGCACGCGAAGTTCACGGCGGACGCGTTTTGGCCCCGAACGACTACGTTATTACCCTCAGTGTGCCTGACTATCAAAAGGTGAGTGCGGATCCAGACATCACTGTGACCACGTTTGCCAAGCACTTGGAGGGATACATCCATGAGCAGGGGCGGCAAACGTATGGTGATGTGGTCGTCAGATTCGAGCAGTCACCCAACCTGCACACCGGACAGTTTCGCGCACGCGGTGCGGTCAACCCCGACGCGACCACAGTTGAACCCGCACCACCACCACGAGACGTCCCGTCCCCCGCAGAACCAGGAGTACCACCGATGACCGACAATCCGAGCTACCGCGGCGGACCCCAGGGACCGGGTCGGCCCGCAGACGAGTACTACAACCGCTCTGAGGACGACCGTTACAACCGACCCCCCGATGAGCAGCGCGGTGCATACCCCCGCCGGCGGATCGGGCGGCTACCCCGCCGGCGGATCAGGGCGGGTACCCCCGCCCGCGGATCAGGGCTATGCGCCCCGCGGCGGCTATCCCGAGCAGGGCGCCTACCCCGACCAGGGGGGCTACCCCCCGCAGTCCTACGAGCAGCGCCCGCCCGCGGGTTACGGCCCCCCGCCCGGCGGCGGTTACCCCGACCAGGGTTACCGCCAGGCGCCTCCCGGCTACGGACCGCCTCCTGGCGGACAGCCCGGCTACGGCCCACCGCCGAACGACTACGACTACGGACGTCGCCCCGACGAGGGCGGCTACCCGCCCGGCCACGGTACCCCGGCCGGCATACCCGGACCAGGGCGGCTACCCCGAGCAGGGCGGCTACGGCGGACAGCAGTCCTACGGACGCCAGGATTACGCCCAGCCCGACTACGGGCGCTACGGCGAGGCTCCGGCCGGTTACGGCGAACCGGGCTACAGCGAGCAGGACTACGGCGCCCCGGGCGGTCAGGCAGGCGCCTACGGCGGCTACGGCAGCGGCCAGGGTGACTACCCGGCGGGTGCGGCAGTCACGCTGCAGCTCGACGACGGCAGCGGCCGCACCTACCAGCTGCGCGAAGGCGCCAACGTGATCGGCCGCGGGCAGGACGCTCAGTTCCGGTTACCCGACACGGGGGTGTCACGTCGCCACCTGGAAATCCGCTGGGATGGGCAGGTCGCGCTATTGTCTGACCTCAACTCCACCAACGGCACCACGGTGAACAACGCTCCGGTACAGGAGTGGCAGCTGGCCGACGGCGACGTCATCCGGCTCGGACACTCTGAGATCATCGTCCGCGTTCACTGAGGATCGACTGCTCGGGGAAGGCGGTCACGTGGTCCTAACGTCGACCGACGTCCCCGTATGGTGGCGGTGCCGAAAGGACGGGGACGGAGAGGACGTCAGATGCAGGGCCTTGTACTGCAGCTGACCCGCGTCGGCTTCCTGTTGCTGCTGTGGTTGTTCATCTGGTCGGTGCTGCGCATTCTGCGCACCGACATCTACGCACCGACGGGTGCGGTGATGGTGCGCCGCGGGCTGGCGCTACGGGGCTCGCTGCTACCCAACCGGGCGCGCAGGCATGTCCCCCGCCAGCTGGTGGTCACCGAGGGCGCCCTGGCGGGAACCCGTATCCCGTTGGGCACCCAGCCGATCCTGATCGGCCGCGCCGATGACTCCACCCTCGTGCTGACAGACGATTACGCCTCGACTCGCCACGCCAGGCTCTCACCACGAGGTCCGGAATGGTATGTAGAGGACCTAGGATCGACCAACGGCACATACCTCGACAGGGCGAAGGTGACGACAGCGGTACGAGTTCCGATGGGCACCGCGGTGCGGATCGGCAAGACGGTGATCGAGCTGCGCCCGTGACATTGGGACTTCGATACGCCGCCCGAAGCGACCGGGGGCTGGTGCGCGCCAACAATGAGGACTCGGTCTATGCCGGTGCGCGCCTGCTTGCGCTCGCCGACGGCATGGGCGGCCACGCAGCCGGTGAGGTGGCCTCCCAGCTGGTGATTGCCGCACTCGCCCACCTGGACGACGACGAGCCGGGCGGCGATCTGCTCAGCAAGCTCGATTCCGCCGTCCGCGAAGGCAACTCGGCGATCGCCGCACATGTGGAAGCCGACCCCGAGCTCGAAGGTATGGGCACCACGCTGACCGCAATCCTGTTCGCCGGCAACCGGCTTGGCTTGGTCCACATCGGTGATTCCCGCGGCTACATGATGCGCGACGGTGAGCTCGCCCAGATCACCAAGGACGACACCTTCGTCCAGACACTGGTCGACGAGGGGCGGATCACCGCCGAGGAAGCACACAGTCACCCGCAGCGCTCACTGATCATGCGCGCGCTGACCGGTCATGAGGTCGAGCCGACGCTGATCATGCGGGAAGCCCGTGCCGGCGACCGGTACCTGCTCTGCTCTGACGGTCTGTCCGATCCCGTCAGCCAGGAGACCATCGCCGAGGCGCTACAGATCGACGACGTCGCCGAAAGCGCCGACCGGCTCATCGAATTGGCGTTGCGCGGTGGCGGGCCCGACAACGTGACCGTGGTTGTCGCAGACGTCGTGGACTACGACTACGGACAGACCCAACCCATCCTCGCCGGCGCGGTGTCCGGCGATGACGACCAGAGCACTCCGCCGAACACCGCGGCAGGCCGCGCCTCGGCGTTCAACCCGAAACGTAATGCTGCCAAACGTGTTGTGCCGCAACCGGAAGAGCCACCACCGCGGCCCCGGTCGCGGCGGCGCAGGATCGTCGCTGCGACGGTGTTGGCCCTGCTGGTGCTGGCGGGCCTCGCCGTCGGACGCGAGATCGTACGCAACAACTACTATGTCAGCGAGCACGACGGCGCCGTCTCGATCATGCGGGGCGTCGCGGGCTCCTTCCTCGGAGTCTCCCTGCAGGAGCCTTACCTCCTCGGGTGTCTGAACGCCCGCAACGAACTCTCCCTCATCAGCGCGGATCAGTCCCGCGACAACCTGGCCTGCCGGCTCCTCGGCGTAGACGACATGCGGCCGTCCGAGCGTGCACAGGTGATCGCCGGCCTACCATCGGGCTCGCTCGACGAAGCGATCGGGCAGATCGAGGAACTGTCCCGCAGCTCGGTCCTGCCGGTCTGCGCAGCACCAGCCCCTACCACGCCGCCGCCCGCGGCGCCCTCCCCGCGGGCCGCGCCCTCATCGGGACCGCGTCCGCCGGCCCCCACCACCGATGGGCCGGGAACCACTGAGCCAACCCCGGATCCGCGCATCAGCGGCACCACGCCGGGGCCCGCGGCACCGCGGACCGCCACGGCGTCGCCCGCGCCGTCGCCCGCGCCGTCCCCTGTACCTCCGGGGTCGGCCGCACCGTCGGTGTCAGGTCCGCCCTCCCCCGCGCCGCCCCCGACGTCCCCAGTGACGGCACTTCCGCCCCCACCACCTGAGCCGGGAACGAATTGCCGAGAAGTCTCATGACGACCCAGCCGCAGCCTCGCGTCGCCGTGACGCCTGCGCTGCCGAACCGCCGCAACGCCGAACTCTTCCTGCTCGGTTTCGCGGCGCTGCTCACCACCATCGCGCTGCTGCTGGTCGAGGCCAACCAGGAGCAGGGTCTGCGCTGGGATCTTGCGCAGTACACCGTTGCGTACCTGGCGCTCTTCACCGGTGCACACCTCGCCGTCCGGCGCTTCGCTCCGTACGCCGACCCCCTTCTGCTCCCCGTCGTCGCGCTGCTGAATGGCTTGGGGCTGGTGATGATTCACCGTCTCGACCTTGCTGAGGGACTCACCAGCACACAGGGTCTCGGCGGCACCGCCAATCAGCAGATGTTGTGGACGCTGGTCGGCGTGCTCGGATTCTCCGCTGTGGTGATCTTTCTTCGCGACCATCGCACGCTTTCCCGATACGGCTACGTATGCGGCCTGAGTGGGCTTGTGCTGCTGGCTATTCCCGCGGTCCTGCCGCGCGCGATGTCCGAACAGAATGGCGCGAAGATCTGGATACAGTTCCCGGGCTTCTCGATTCAGCCCGCGGAGTTCTCCAAGATCCTGCTATTGATTTTCTTCGCCGCAGTGCTGGTGTCCAAGCGCAACCTGTTCACCAGCGCAGGCAAGCACGTCCTCGGCATGGACCTGCCTCGTCCCCGCGACCTCGCTCCCCTGCTCGCCGCCTGGATCGCCTCGATCGCCGTGATGATCTTCGAAAAGGACCTCGGCACTTCGCTGCTGCTGTACGCCTCGTTCCTGGTCATGGTGTACATCGCGACCGAACGCTTCAGCTGGGTGGTGCTCGGCCTGGCGCTGTTCGCAGCGGGAAGCGTTGCGGCGTACTACCTTTTCGACCACGTCCGGATTCGGGTGCAGACCTGGCGTGACCCGTTCGCCGACCCGGACGGCGCCGGCTACCAGATGGTGCAGTCGCTGTTCAGCTTCGCGACCGGCGGTATCTTCGGCACCGGTCTCGGCAATGGACAACCGGGCACGGTGCCTGCCGCGTCCACCGATTTCATCATCGCTGCGATCGGCGAAGAGCTTGGGCTGGTGGGACTTTCGGCCGTTATGATGCTCTACACCATCGTCATCATCCGGGGACTGCGCACCGCGCTCGCGGTGCGCGACAGTTTCGGCAAGCTGTTGGCTGCCGGCCTGGCCGCCACGCTCGCGATCCAGTTGTTCATCGTCGTCGGTGGTGTCACCAAGTTGATCCCGCTGACCGGCCTGACGACCCCGTGGATGTCCTACGGTGGGTCGTCGCTGGTGGCCAACTACGTGCTGCTGGCGATCCTGGTCCGCATCTCAGACGCCGCACGCCGTCCCCTCGGGGCCAGAGTCATACCCGCCGGCTCCATCGCGGGAGCAAGTACCGAGGTGATCCAGAAGGTATGAACACCTCACTGCGCCGCATCTCCGTCATGATCATGGCCCTCGTCGTCCTGTTGCTGGCCAACGCGACCCTGACCCAGGTGTTCACCGCCGACGGCCTGCGATCAGACCCGCGCAACCAGCGGGTCCTGCTCGACGAGTACTCGCGGCAACGTGGCCAGATCACCGCGGGCGGTCAGCTGCTGGCGTACTCGGTGTCGACGGAGAGCCGGTTCCGGTTCTTGCGGACCTACCCGAACCCGATGACGTACGCGCCTGTGACCGGCTTCTACTCACTGAGCTACTCGAGCTCCGGACTCGAACGCGCCGAGGACACCATCCTCAACGGCTCCGACCAGCGGCTGTTCGGGCGCAGGCTCGCCGACTTCTTCACGGGCCGCGACCCTCGCGGCGGCAACGTCGCCACCACCATCAACCCCCAGGTCCAGCAGGCCGCGTGGGACGCGATCGAGAACGGCTGCGACGGCCCGTGCAAGGGTGCCGTCGTCGCGCTGGAACCGTCCACCGGAAGGATCCTGGCTCTGGTGTCTGCGCCCTCCTACGATCCAAATCTGTTGGCCACCCACAACATCGACGAGCAGGCCGAGGCCTGGCAGCGACTTCGTGACGACCCGGATTCGCCTCTGCTGAACCGCGCGATCTCCGAGACCTACCCGCCGGGGTCGACCTTCAAGGTCGTCACCACGGCTGCGGCGCTGCAGGCAGGCGCGACGACGCAGACTCAACTGACCGCCGCTCCGCAGATCGCACTGCCCAACAGCACCGCGACGCTGGAGAATTTCGGCGGGTCGTCCTGCGGTGGTGGCCCCACAACCTCGCTGCAGAACGCGTTCGCCAACTCGTGCAATACCGCGTTCGTCCAACTCGGCATCGACACGGGCGCCGACCGGCTGCGTTCCACCGCCTTCGGATTCGGCGTCGACGCGGTGGCCCCGACCATTCCGTTGCAGGTGGCCGAGTCCACGGTCGGACCGATCTCCGACAACGCGGCACTCGGGATGTCCAGCATCGGGCAGAGGGACGTCTCCCTGACACCGCTGCAGAACGCGATGATCGCGGCGACTGTGGCGAACAAAGGCGTGACGATGCGTCCCTACCTGGTGGAAAGCCTGAAGGGACCCGACCTGGCGAATATCGCCACCACGGCCCCCGCTGAAGAGCGGCGGGCAGTGACAGACGAGGTCGCAGATACACTTACGGACTTGATGGTCGCCGCCGAGCAGGTGACTCAGCAGAAGGGAGCCATCGCCGGCGTGCAGATCGCATCCAAGACCGGCACTGCGGAGCACGGCACGGATCCGCGCAACACGCCGCCGCATGCCTGGTACATCGCCTTCGCGCCTGCTCAGGCACCCAAAGTCGCGGTTGCGGTGCTTGTCGAGAATGGCGGGAACCGGCTGTCGGCCACCGGCGGCGCGCTTGCCGCGCCCATCGGGCGCGCCACCATCGCCGCCGCCCTGCGGGAGGGTTCATGAGCCACCGAGCCAGAGGCGAGAGAATGAGCCACCTCGCCGGAGTGCAGAAATGAGTCCCAGAGTCGGAGTCACCCTCTCCGCCCGTTACCGGTTGCAGCGGTTGATCGCCACCGGTGGGATGGGCCAGGTCTGGGAAGGTGTCGACTCCCGTCTGGGCCGCCGCGTCGCGATCAAGGTTCTCAAGGCCGAGTACTCGACCGACTCGGAGTTCGTCGAGCGGTTCCGCGCCGAGGCGCGCACGGTGGCGATGCTCAACCACCCGGGCATCGCCGGGGTGTACGACTACGGCGAGACCGACATCGACGGCGAGGGCCGCACCGCCTACCTGGTGATGGAACTGGTCAACGGTGAACCCCTGAATTCGGTGATCAAGCGCACCGGACGGCTGTCGTTGCGGCACGCACTGGACATGCTCGAGCAGACCGGTCGCGCACTCCAGGTGGCCCACACCGCGGGACTGGTGCACCGCGACGTCAAACCGGGCAACATCCTCATCACCCCCACCGGACAGGTGAAGCTGACCGACTTCGGCATCGCCAAGGCCGTCGACGCCGCGCCCGTCACGCAGACCGGCATGGTGATGGGTACCGCGCAATACATCGCCCCCGAACAGGCGCTCGGCCATGACGCGACGGCGGCCAGTGACGTGTACGCGCTGGGCGTGGTCGGCTACGAAGCGGTGTCGGGCAAGCGGCCGTTCACCGGCGACGGTGCCCTGACCGTGGCGATGAAGCACATCAAAGAGAACCCCCCGCCCTTACCGGCCGACCTGCCCCCGAACGTCCGCGAGCTCATCGAGATCACCCTCGTCAAGAACCCCGGCATGCGTTACAAGTCCGGCGGACCGTTCGCCGACGCCGTCGCCGCGGTACGGGCGGGGCGCAGGCCCCCGAGGCCCAACGCAACTCCGTCGATCGGACGGGCCGCGCCCACGGCGGTGCCCGCGGCCACGCAGGCCCGTCCCGTGGCGGAGGCCACCGGTCGCGCCCCGGCGCCTACATCCCGCGCCCGCGCCACGGGGAACCACCACCGCTCGGCTCCGCCCCCGCGGCGCACGTTCTCTTCGGGTCAGCGCGCCCTGCTGTGGGCCGCCGGTGTGCTCGGTGCGCTGGCGATCGTCATCGCGATCCTGATCGTGCTCAACGCCCAGGATCGCAAGGATCTCCCCCGCCGACCACCGTCACCGAGACACCGGGCCAGACGACGACCCCGTCGGCGGAAACTCCCGGCGCCGCGCCTCCGGTCATCGGCGACCATGAACCTGACCGATATTGGGTATCCCGACCCGTTGACACGGCGTCACCGGTGGTGGCGCTGCACGCCCGAGAACAGATATTGCGATGACGACCCCACAGCACCTTTCCGACCGCTATGAAGTCGGCGAGATCCTGGGCTTCGGCGGCATGTCCGAGGTCCACATGGCGCGCGACCTGCGATTGCATCGCGACGTCGCGATCAAAGTGCTGCGTGCCGATCTCGCCCGTGATCCCAGCTTCTACCTGCGGTTCCGCCGAGAGGCGCAGAACGCGGCCGCGCTGAATCACCCCGCCATCGTCGCCGTCTACGACACCGGCGAAGCCGAGACCTCCACCGGACCACTGCCCTACATCGTCATGGAGTACGTCGACGGTGTGACGCTTCGCGACATAGTGCACAGCGAGGGCCCGATGCCTGCGCGCCGCGCAATCGAGGTCATCGCCGACGCCTGTCAGGCCCTGAACTTCAGTCATCAGCACGGCATCATCCACCGCGACGTCAAGCCCGCGAACATCATGATCAGCAAGTCGGGCGCGGTGAAGGTGATGGACTTCGGCATCGCGCGCGCACTCGCCGACGCGGGCAATCCGGTCACGCAGACCGCCGCGGTGATCGGCACTGCCCAGTACCTGTCGCCAGAGCAGGCACGCGGCGTGAAGGTCGACGCCCGCTCAGATGTCTACTCGCTCGGATGTGTCCTCTACGAGATGCTCACCGGCGAACCGCCGTTCGTCGGTGACTCACCCGTCGCCGTCGCCTATCAGCACGTCAGGGAGGATCCGGTGCCGCCGTCGCAGCGGCACGGCGACATCTCGCCCGAACTCGACGCCGTGGTGCTCAAGGCGCTGGCCAAAAACCCCGAAAACCGCTATCAAACCGCCGCGGAGATGCGGACCGACCTGGTCAAGGTGCACGGCGGCGAGACGCCCGATGCCCCCAAGGTCTTCACCGACGCCGAACGCACGTCGATGCTCTCCGCTGCGCCGGCGAGCCACCGCACCGAGCCGATCGACCCGGCCGGACCGCACCAGCCCCGGTACGTCGAGCGTGAGCGCAGCGGATCGCTGGGACGCTGGCTGATCGCCGTCGCCGTCCTCGCGGTGCTCACCGTGGTCGTCACCATCGGGATCAACATGTTCGGCGGCGAGACGCGCGATGTGCAGGTGCCCGACGTGCAGGGCCAACCGTCCGCCGATGCCATCGCCACGCTGCAGAACCGCGGGTTCTCGATCCGCACCCAGCAGAAGCCCGACTCGTCGGTGCCGCCGGACCACGTGATCAACACCGATCCCGACGCCAACACCTCGGTCAGCGCGGGCGACGAGATCACCCTCAACGTGTCGACCGGACCCGAGCAGCGCGAGGTGCCCGACGTGTCGGGCCTCAGCTACACCGAGGCGGAGCGACGGCTTACCGATGCAGGCTTCGAGCGCTTCCGGCAGACCGCGTCGGCGTCGCTGCCCGAGCAGAAGGACCGGGTGCTCTCGACCGTGCCACCGGCGAACCAGACCTCGGCGATCACCAACGAGATCACCATCGTCGTGGGCGAGGGCCCGGCGACCGCCGTCATCCCGGAATGCGTCGGCCAGAGCGTGGAGGTCTGTCAACAGATCCTCGGAGCGTCCGGATTCACCAAGGCGGTGCCGGTCGAGGTGGACAGCACCGCGCCCGCGGGTCAGGCCGTCGGCCTGGAACCCACTGCCGGACAGACTGTCCCGCAGGACACGGTGATTCAGATCCAGGTTTCGCGCGGCAACCAGTTCGTGATGCCTGACCTCAGCGGGATGTTCTGGACCGACGCCGAACCTCGCCTGCGGGCGCTCGGCTGGACCGGTGTGCTCGACAAGGGCGGCGACGTCCCGAACAGTGGCCAGCGGACCAACGCGGTCGTCAACCAGAACCCGACGGCAGGCATGGGTGTGAACTACGGCAGCAGGATCACGCTGAACTTCGCGTCATAGCGGCTTCAACGGCGCCGGCGACCTCGTCCTCGAGCCGGCGGACCAACGACTCGGACGGCGCAGCACCGCAGTAGGCCAGCCAGTTCGCCAGCATCCGGTGTCCACCCTCGGTGAGGATCGACTCGGGGTGGAACTGCACGCCGTGAACGGGCAGCTCGACATGGCGGACGCCCATGATGACGCCGCCCTCGTGTCGTCGCGATCACCTCGAGCTCGGCGGGCACGGTGTCGGGCAGGATCGTCAGCGAGTGGTACCGAGTCGCCGTGAACGGGTCGGGCAGACCCGTGAGCACGCCCGCGTTGGTGTGGTGGACCGTGCTGGTCTTGCCGTGCAGCAGTTCGGGAGCACGGTCGACGGTGCCGCCGAACGCCACCCCGATCGCCTGGTGCCCGAGGCACACGCCCAGCAGCGGGGTGCGCGCCGCGGCGCACGCATGCACCAACGGGATGGACGCGCCGGCCCGCTCAGGCGTGCCCGGTCCGGGGCTGAGCAGCACACCGTCGAATTCCTCAGCGGCGCGGGCGATATCAGCTTCGGTGGCCAGGCGGTCGTCGTCATTCCGCCACACCTGGGCGTCCACTCCGAGCTGGCCGAGGTACTGGACCAGGTTGAACACGAAGCTGTCGTAATTGTCGACCACCAAGACCTGCATCCGAACAGGCTACCGTCAGCGGATTCGGACACGCTCAGGCTGGGACCGCTGGTGCACAGGCGTCCTCGGTGTCGTCGACATCGGCGGCCGCTTGCGCGGTGCACGCTGAAATTCGCCATGCGCAGTATCGGCAGTCCCTATTTTGCCGCCGATCAGTAGCCGAGCGGCCCTATGGGCTGGGCGTACTTCATCCGTACGGATTCGCCGTGCCCGGCCAGTTCCACATCCCGTGGATCTTCGGTGTAACCGAGCCCGAACCTGATGGCGTAGCGCTTGTACAGGGTGACGAGCGGAGCTGATGCCAGCGCAGCCTGCATGCCCGCAGCATCACCGACGGCCGAGATGACGTACGGCGGACTGTACGTGCGCCCGTTGAGCAGCAAGGTGTTCCCCACGCATCGGGGCGCGGACGTGGCGACGATCCGCTGGTCCTGCATCTGAATGCCTTCGGCCCCTGCACTCCAGAGCGCATTGATCACGGCCTGGATGTCCTGCTGATGCACGACCAGGTCGTCCGGAGAAGCGTCCCGGGGGAATCGGCCCTGCGCGTCGCGTTGGGCGTCGTTGAGGGTCACCACCAGCCCGGGGCCCCGCATCGGCATAAGGCCCGCGTCAGCAGCCAGCACGTTCCCCCTGGTGGTGATCGCCGCCAGGGCTGCGTCGGTACCGGGGGAGCCCCCGTGATGGTTGTCGCGTTCGAGAGCCAGGGCGCCCTGCTCAGCACTCAACCGGTCGACAGACTGCTGGGACTCCCGCACCAGATCGACCAGACGGGGCGCGTCGCTGCGGCGGATCTCGTCGCCGCCGGAGACTCCGTGCGTGGCACCCAACAGGAGGCCGGCCGCAACGCAGACGACCGGCACGCCGACGCGCCACAGTGATCTCTTCGGCGGTGCAGCGCTGCGGGTGTCCATCGTGGGGTGCGGCTCCTACCGATGCGTCGTGGATGCGTCGTCGACCTGCGTTAGGCTTTCTCTACATCGTCGCACCGACCGGTCGTTCCTGACACCGGCGACGGGCGCGGCGCCGATCGTCCGAAGGTACGCATGCCCAAGTCCAAGGTCCGTAAGAAGAACGACTTCACCATCAACCCGGTGAGCCGGACTCCGGTCAAGGTCAAGGCGGGACCGTCGAGCACCTGGTTCGTGGTGCTGTTCGTCGGCCTGATGCTGATCGGGCTCGTCTGGCTGATCGTCTTCCAGCTGGCCGGCAGCGGGCCCGACGTGCCGAGCTTCCTGCAGTGGATGTCCGACCTCAATGTGTGGAACTACGCGATCGCGTTTGCCTTCATGATCACCGGGCTGTTGCTCACGATGCGCTGGCGGTGACAGCACGCGCGGCTGCTGGATGAATTCATCTCGGGCGTTTGCCGATTTCCCGCGAGCAACCTAACCGTCACCGGATCACACGAGTGTTATTCATCCCCATTGGGGATAGCACTTGTGGATAACCACGTTCATCGCGGTAGAAGGGTGTGAGATGACGGCACAGCAAACTCAGTGGGGGCCTCAGACCGCGCTCATCATCTGGGCCGGAATCGGCGGCATCGTGCTGGCCGTGGGCGCTGTGACGCTGGTCACAGACCCTCCGGGCCGCATCCTTATCGGGCTTGCCGCGGTCGGGTTGCTGGTGTTCGCAACTATGTCCTGGCGCGCGCGACCCAAGCTGGCAATCACCGAGAACGCGCTCGTTTACCACGGTTGGTGGCGAGTGAGACAACTCACACCTGCTGAGATCACGCGGATCCGAATCACGGAGTTCCGCCGCATCGGACGCAAAGTCCGCTTGCTGGAAATCGATACCGCAGACAGCCAGCTACTCGTACTGAGCCGGTGGGACCTCGGCACCGACCCGTTGCACGTTCTGGACGCCCTCACCGACGCCGGGTACGCACCCGGCGCCGGATCGCGCAGGCGCTGCCTAGGAGATCGTGACCGACTCGATGACGACCGGGTCGGTGGGCCGATCGCTGCGGTCGGTCGCCGTGGTCGCGATCGCGTCGACGACCTTCTGGGACTCGGGGTCGACGACATCACCGAAGATCGTGTGGCTGCCGGTTCAGATGCGGCGTCTCGGTGACCGTGATGAAGAACTGCGAGCCATTGGTTCCCGGCCCAGCGTTGGCCATGGCCAGCAGGTAGGGCTTGTCGAACTGCAGCTCGGGATGGAACTCGTCGGCGAACTTGTAGCCCGCGTCGCCGCGCCCGGTGCCGGTGGGGTCGCCACCCTGGATCATGAAGCCGTCGATGACACGGTGGAAGATCACGCCGTCATAGAACGGGCCCCGACGAGCCGCCTGAGGAGTTCTCGGTGCTGTATTCCTTGGTGCCCTGGGCCAATCCGACGAAGTTCGACACGGTCTTCGGAGCGTGGTTTCCGAACAGTGCGATCTTGATGTCGCCTCGGTTGGTGTGCAGGGTCGCGGTCGCGGTCTGAATAGGGCTCGTCACGGGAATCCAGTGTGCCACGCCCGGGTCTGAGCGCCAACCGGGCACCGTGTGGTTGGCCGGGATGGCAGGGTGGAGACGCGACATCCGACAGCGGAAAATGAGGTGGGAAAATGAGCTCCGACACCCGCGAACGCCTGACCCCGAGCCAGCGGCTGGGGCGTGGCCTGCGGTATTCGACGGTCGGCCCGGTCGACGTCACCAGGGGAGCGGTGGGTCTGGGGGTCGACTCGGCGCGCTCGTCTGCTGCTTGGGCCGTCGACCGCTACCGCAACAGCACGTTGGCGCGCCAGTTCAAGGCGGAGCTCGCGTCGGCGCAAGAGGCCATCGCCGCCGAGGTGTCGGCCGCCCAGGACGCTGTGGCCACCCTCCCCGAGGCGTTCGGGAAGGCGCGCGGATCCCGGCACCGGGGACGGCGGCTGCTGTGGGCGGGTGTCGGTGTCGCGGTGGTCGCCGGGGGAGCGGTGGCGTTCTCGATACTGCGCCGCTCGGCTCAGCCCGACCCGTCGCCGCTGCCGCCCAGCGTCGAGGTGACGCCAAAGCCGTAAGTGGTGCTTAAACAGACGAATTGCCGTCTGACCTGCTTGTTTGCTTGTGGAGCCTAGGAGATTCGAACTCCTGACATCTGCCTTGCAAAGGCAGCGCTCTACCAACTGAGCTAAGGCCCCTCGTCAGGAAGGTGTATCGGTGGCGGTGTGCCACACCTCGGCGCCGTGCTGGGTTCGCCACACGGTTACCGCGATGGCCGCCGCGGCGCCCGCGGCCAGCAGAAGCACGAGCTTCATCGACGTATACCTTTCCGTGGGGCTAGGAGGACTCGAACCTCCGACCTCTTCGTTATCAGCGAAGCGCTCTAACCACCTGAGCTATAGCCCCGTAACCGCATGGCCGAGGAGCGAGATTACCGCACGAAGATCCCGTCTCCCAAACTGGAAGCTGTGACCTCAGTCCCGGTCGGCGAGGGTGACCTCGACGCCGCCCACCAGGTCGGTGGTCAAGTTGTAGATGAACGCCCCGAGCGTCGCCGCAGCGGTGAGGAGCACGATGTTGACCAACCCGATCAACGCGGCCCCGCCGAAGATGGTGCCGCTGGAGACCAGCTCACCGCCTGAACTCCCGCCGGCGCTGGTCAGCAGGTCACCGACGTTGCTGTTGAGCTTGCTCCACACGCCCATACCGCCGAGCACCAGGTACAGGAACGCGACCGCGATCATCCACACGAAGAACAACACGACGGACAGCAGCAGCGACACCTTCAACGTGCTCCACGGGTCGACGCGGCGGATCTGCATGCTTGCCCGCACCGGGCCCCTGTGCGGACGATTGGCGACCTGCACCGCACGGTTGCCCGACGGGGGCGCGGCCTTGGCGGCGGGCTTCGCCGCCTCGACCTGCGGCCGATCGACCGGCTTGCGCGGTGGTTGTGGTGGTCGCGTGCCCGAGAGGTCGGGGAGCTCGCTCGCATAGCCGAGGCCCTGGTCCGTCCGCCCCGGCGGATCCGGGCGCTTGCCTTCGGTACGGACCACCTCGGTGAGATCGTTGCGCGGAGCCGGCTCGGCCGCGGGGCTGCCGGCCGGCGCTGCCGGGCCTGCCATGAACCGGTTCAGCCGAGCGTCCAAGCCGGGCGAACCGGCGGGCCGGGGACCCTCGACGGTCGGCGGGTCCGGAAGCTGCTGTTGCCTGGCGCGTCCGGCAGGCCCGCGCTGCCACGGAGGCGGATCGCCGGCGTCGGCGGTGTGCGCCGGTCGTGAGCCGCCGTCGGGACCGGAGGCCGCAGACCCCGCACCCGACCCATTGGCCGGGCTGGTTCCGTCACCAGCAGGCGGGTGTCCCGGCTCTTTCGGTGAGCTCACCTACAACTCCTCACTCGTCCGTCGCGTCGGGGTCGGTGTCGACCTCGTCCGTTTCGGCTTCAGCGTTCCGCGCGATCGCGATCAGTGTGTCGCCCTCGCCCAGGTTCATCAACCGAACGCCCTTGGTCTGGCGGCCGGCCTTGCGGACCTGACGTGCGGCGGTCCGGATGACACCGCCGCCCGAAGTGATGGCATACAGCTCGGTGTCATCGTCGACGATCAGCGCACCGACCAGCGTGCCACGTCTGCGGTCGTACTGGATCGTGAGGATGCCCTTGCCGCCGCGGCCCTGCGCCGAGTACTCCTCGATCGCGGTGCGCTTGGCGTAGCCACCGGAGGTGGCGACCAGCAGATAGGTGCCTTCTCGCACGACGTTCAGCGAGAGAAGCGCATCCTCTTCGTTGAAGCGCATGCCCTGCACGCCCGAGGTCGCCCGGCCCATCGGCCGCAACGCCTCATCCGTGGCCGAGAAGCGGATCGACTGGCCCTTCGCCGACACCAACAGCAGGTCCTCATCCGAGGAGCACAGCACCGCGCCGACCAGTTCGTCGCCGTCGCGCAGGTTCACCGCGACGATGCCTCCCGAGCGGTTGGAGTCGAAGTCCACCAGCCGCGACTTCTTGACCAGGCCGTTGCGGGTGGCCAGGACGAGATAGGGCGCATCCTCGTAACTCTTGATCTGGATGACCTGGGCGATGCGCTCCTCCGGTTGGAACGCGAGCAGGTTGGCGACGTGCTGCCCGCGCGCCGTGCGGGACGCCTCGGGCAGGTCGTAGGCCTTGGCCCGATAGACCCGGCCTTGCGTGGTGAAGAACAGGATCCAGTCGTGCGTGGAGCAGACGAAGAAGTGGTTGACGATGTCGTCCTGCTTGAGGCCGGCACCCTGCACACCCTTGCCGCCGCGTTTCTGGCTGCGGTAAAGATCGGACTTCGTGCGCTTGGCGTATCCGGTCTCGGTGATCGTGACGACGACCTCTTCGCGCGCGATGAGATCCTCGTCGGCGACGTCACCGTCGGCCGGGATGATCCGGGTGCGACGGTCGTCGCCGTACTTGTCGGCGAGCTCCTTCAACTCGTCGCGGACGATGGCCCGCTGCCGCTCCGGCTTGGCCAGGATGTCCTCGAGGTCGGCGATCTCGGCCTCGATCTTGGCGAGGTCGTCGACGATGCGCTGACGTTCCAGGGCTGCGAGTCGACGCAGCTGCATGTCGAGGATCGCCTGCGCCTGGATGTCGTCGATGTCGAGCAGATCGATGAGGCCTGCCCGAGCGATGTCAACCGTCTCCGACGCCCGGATCAGGGCGATGACTTCGTCCAGCGCGTCGAGGGCCTTGACCAGACCGCGCAGGATGTGGGCCCGCTCGTTGGCTTTCCGCAGCCGGTAGGTGGTCCGGCGCACGATGACGTCCAACTGGTGGACGACGTACAGGCGGATCAGCTGATCGATGCGCAGGGTGCGGGGGACACCGTCGACGATCGACAGCATGTTGGCGCCGAAGCTGGTCTGCAGCTGGGTGTGCTTGTAGAGGTTGTTCAGCACCACCTTCGCGACGGCGTCGCGCTTGACCTCGACGACGATCCGCAGGCCGACCCGGTCGCTGCTCTGGTCCTCGATGTTGGAGATGCCGGCGAGCTTGCCGTCGCGCACCTGGTCGGCGATCGAGGTGATGAAGTTGTCGTGGTTCACCTGGTAGGGCAGCTCGGTGATGACCAAAAGGGTGCGGCCCCTGGTGTCTTCCTCGACCTCGACGACGCCGCGCATCCGGATGGAACCGCGGCCCGTCGTGTAGGCGTCGTGGATGCCCTGCGACCCGACGATCAGACCGTAGGTGGGGAAGTCGGGTCCCTTGACCCGCTCGGTGACCGCAGCCAGCGTGGTCTCTTCGTCGGCCTCGTAGTTGTCCAGGCACCAGAAGACGGCCTCCGCGAGCTCGCGGAGGTTGTGCGGCGGCATGTTGGTGGCCATGCCGACCGCGATGCCGCCGGAGCCGTTGGCCAACAGGTTCGGGAACCGGCTGGGCAGGACGGTCGGCTCCTGCACCCGGCCGTCGTAGTTCGGGATGAAATCGACTGTCTCCTCGTCGATTTCGCGCAGCATCTCCATGGCCAGGGGAGTGAGGCGCGCCTCGGTGTTGTGGCTGACGAAGCCATTGGTGATGAACGAGTGGTCATCGGTGTCGACCCGCAGGCTGTAAACGGGCTGCACTCCCGCGTCGGTCACACTGCGCCACGCGCGCGTAGTAGAACCGGCCGTCGGTTAGATCTTCGGCGATGGCTCGTACGTCGGGATCAGCGATGTGCGAGAGGATTTCGGCGCCGTCGCGCTGCCAGCGCGTCAGTCGGTCGACGTTGTTCTTCCGCAGCCATTCCTTGTCGACCCACGGCCGCCGCTGTGTGCGCGGATGAAGGCCGCGAGGCCGGGAACGTGGTCGCCGTCCATCCCGGCAGCACGCTCAGGTAGCGCCGCGAGAAGTTCGACGAGCTTGTCTGCTTGCGTACCGCCGAACCCGATCTGCTGCGCGAACAACTCCGCTTGCGCCCGGTTGGTGATGACGACCTTGTGCTCACCCGTGGCGTGCCGGTAGCGCCGCGAGATCACGCCGAACTCCAGCAACATCTGCTGGACGTCCTTGGCCAGTCGGCCGCTGCGTGTCGAGTAAGACACCTGGATGGTGTTGCGCGGCAGCGCTAGAGCATGAGCCATCGCCTTCGAAGAGCGCCTGCAAGAAAGCCCGCTTGACTGCCCGCAGGGGAGTGCCACATCCACTCGGGCACATACTTGGTCGCTGATCGGTGTCCAGCCATTTCCCGAGGCGGCTCTGCCGTAACGCGGACATGCTGCGGAGTCGACAGCGAGTGCTGAGCGAACCGGACGCGATGGTCTGTTCACAGACATGCGCGACCCGCCAACGACGGCGTCGTAGGCGCCGACCACCATCGTCGAAGAAATCGCGGTCGAGATTCGCTGAATCCCGCCCCTTCTCGGAGACGAAACCCTCGACTGATGAACGCTCCGAGAAGGAGGGCCTCCATCGTCGTCATGCCAATCCCCGGACCGAACTCCGTAGGCGGCGTCCGTTGCAATGCGACGACGTCGCCGGGCCGGATCTCCTCGATCAGCTTCCAGAACAGCGTCGGCACGCCGGCAACATCCACCAGGCATAGCAGCGGATGGTTCGCCGTTCCGGTAACCGTGTAGCCCTCGGCGGTCGTAACCGTGAAGGTCTCGTGCTCGCCGGAATGGAACAACCGGTCTGCAACGACGGGGTTGCCGTGTCGATCAAGCACCTTTAGGTCGACGACCGTGTCGGTGTTGGGCTTCGTCCTGGCGCGACGTCAGCGATTCGCACCGAGCTGCCCGAACGGCAGCCGCACCAACGCATCGCCGGTGAGGCAATACCTCATCGCCGCCGGCGGATCGTTGCCCGGCGAGCCGAAGTTGCCCTGGCCGTCGACCAGTGGGTAGCGCAGCGACCACGGCTGCGCCATCCGGACCAGGGTGTCGTAGATCGACGAGTCACCGTGCGGGTGGTAGTTGCCCATCGTCTCGGCAACGGAGCGTGCGGATTTCGCGTGACCGCGGTCCGGCCGGAACCCGGAGTCGTACATCGCGTAGAGCACGCGGCGGTGTACTGGTTTGAGCCCGTCACGAACCTCCGGCAACGCGCGGCCGACGATGACGCTCATCGCGTAATCGATATAGCTGCGCTGCATCTCCTGCTGGATGTCGACCGGTTCGATGCGATCGGTGGTCGCGCCGTCGTCGCCCGGGGGCAGGGTGGTGTCTGTCATGTGCTCCTCGCTCGGTTATGAGCAGCTAGGGATTGGCGGTAAAGGGGTGTAGCGGCGTCAGACATCCAGGAAGCGAACGTCTCTGGCGTTTCTGGTGATGAAGCTGCGTCGGGCTTCGACGTCCTCGCCCATGAGGATGGAGAACAGTTCGTCGGCCGCCGCGGCATCGTCCAGGGTGATCCGGCGCAGCACGCGGGCGCTGGGATCCATCGTGGTCTCCCACAGTTCCTTGGCATCCATCTCGCCGAGACCCTTGTAGCGCTGGATGCCGTCCTCGGTGTTGATCTTCCGACCCGCGGCGCGGCCGGCCTCGAGCAGTCCGTCTCGCTCGCGATCGGAGTATGCGAACTCGGGCTCGCTGCGCTGCCACTTGAGCTTGTACAGCGGAGGCTGTGCCAGGAAGACGTGCCCATTCTCGATGAGCGGCTTCATGAATCGGAACAGCAACGTCAGCAGCAGCGTCGAGATGTGCTGGCCGTCCACGTCGGCGTCGGCCATCAGCACGATCTTGTGGTAGCGCAGTTTCGCGATGTCGAACTCGTCATGGATGCCGGTGCCCAGTGCGGTGATGATCGCCTGGACTTCGGTGTTCTTGAGGACGCGGTCGATGCGCGCCTTCTCGACGTTGATGATCTTGCCGCGCAAGGGCAGGATCGCCTGGTACATCGAGTCGCGGCCGCTCTTGGCCGAGCCGCCTGCCGAGTCACCCTCCACCACATAGACTTCGGACAGTCGTGGATCGGTGGATCGGCAGTCGGCGAGCTTGCCGGGCAGCCCGCCGATATCGGTTGCACTCTTGCGGCGCACCAACTCTCGGGCCTTGCGTGCGGCCATGCGTGCCTGTGCAGACGAAACCGCCTTGTTCACAACAGTCTTGGCTTCCGCCGGATTGGACTCGAACCAATGACTGAGCTGCTCGTTGCAGATCTTCTGCACGAACGACTTGACCTCGGTGTTGCCCAGCTTCGTCTTGGTCTGGCCCTCGAACTGCGGGTCGCTGACCTTCACCGAGATCACCGCGGCAAGGCCCTCGCGGATGTCGTCGCCGGTCAGGTTGGCGTCCTTCTCCTTGAGCAGCTTCTTGTCCTTGGCGTACTTGTTGACCACCGTGGTGAGTGCGCTCCGGAAGCCCTCTTCGTGAGTGCCGCCCTCGTGGGTGTTGATCGTGTTGGCGAACGTGTGCACCGACTCCGAATAGCCGGCATTCCACTGCATCGCGATCTCGACCTCGTGACCGGGCCCCTTGCCGTCGAAGTCGATGATGCTGTGCTGAATCGCGGTCTTGGTCCGGTTGATGTGCTTGACGTAATCGACCAGTCCGCCCGGGTAGTGGAATACGCGGTGCTTGACCTTGTGTGGGCCCGCGGCCTCCGCAGCCTTCTCGTCGGCCGACTTCGGTGCCTCGGCGGTGTCACTGACGACGTCGTCGACCACTTCTTCCGGGGTAACGCGTTCGTCGGTCAGCTCGATGGTCAGCCCTTTGTTGAGGAAGGCCATTTCCTGAAGGCGACGCGCGACGGTCTCGAAGTCGTAGTCGGTGGTTTCGAAGATGTCCGGATCTGCCCAGAACCGGATCGTCGTACCGGTCTTCTTGGTGGGACCGCCCTGCTTGAGGGTGCCTGGCACCGAGCGGTCGTAATACTGGAACCACTCCGACCCGTCGCGCAGAATCGTGGCCTCGAGCCGAGTGGACAGCGCGTTGACCACGGACACACCGACGCCGTGCAGACCACCGCTGACGTTGTAACCGCTGTTCTCGCCACCGAACTTGCCGCCGGCGTGCAGTTGCGTCATGACGACGTCGACCGTCGGGACACCCGTCGAGTGCATCGCGACGGGAATGCCTCGGCCGTCGTCGGTGACCTGGACGCTGCCGTCGCCGAGGATCCTGACGTCGACCCTGGTGGCAAACCCGGCCATGGCCTCGTCGATCGCGTTGTCGACGACCTCCCAGACCAGGTGGTGCAGACCTCTCTCGCCCGTGGAGCCGATGTACATGCCGGGGCGTTTCCGGACGGCTTCGAGTCCCTCGAGGATCGTGATCGATTCGGCGCCGTACTCTTTGGAAGCGTTTTTCTTCTGGGCAGCCACGTTGGACGCGTCTCCTTGGGGTTCGCAGGCGAGCAGTGACAGAACACCGCTCGCGGGTCTTAAGGAAGTCTACCTTTAACCCCAGTCAGGACTTACTCTGCGGCGGCGTTTCCACATACCTGATCGCGCCGTGCGCGGTATTTCTCGTGTGGAGATAGGTCTCGACGCTTCGGAATGCGGTCGGCCGCGTCCTGGTGGCGCTCAGACAACGCGCTGGGCGGCCCTATCCGTAGGTGTCACGAGGGCCGCGGCCGGGCACATTGCGGGGCCCCTTCTTCCAGGACGGACCCACCGGGCCGGTGATCTTCAACGACGTAACCACGCCATCGCCCACCGCCGCAGCGATCTTGGCCAGAATCTGGGACTGCACCATCCGAAGCTGGGTGGCCCAGGCCGTCGATTCCGCCGAGACCGTGAGAACACCTTCGTGCAGGGTGGTGGGGGAGGCGTGCGCGGCGATCTGCTCACCGACCACCGCGCGCCACCGACCGAACACCGCACCCTCGGCCACCCGGACCGACCAGCCGCGGCTGCGGGCCACGTCGCTGGTGAGAGCGCCGAACAACTGCGGGTCCCGGTTGTCCGGTCCCGGTCCGGACCAACGACGCCTTCCGCTTCCCGCTACCCGGCGTGTGCTGGGGGAGTGGCGGCCGCGCCCTACGTTCTTACCTTGCTGACGCGCGGCACCTCTGGCTTCTTCCAAGGTCCGCCTGACCAGATCCATGCCCTTGAGCCCCTCGAGGTGGGCGGGCGGCTTGACGTCCTCGTCGTCGGTCATGACTGGACTACCGAAACACGGCCGGAATCACGGTCCTCCATGGTGATCTCGATTCTGGTGGCATCCCAGTCCACCGGAATGTCCTCGGGCACAGCGGCTGTGACGAGCACCTGCTCGGCCGATGCAGCCACCTGGGCAAGGGCTTGTCGGCGAGCGCTGTCGAGTTCGGCGAAGACATCGTCGAGCAGTAACACCGGATCACTTCCTTCCGCACGCAGTAGCTCGTATGCCGCCAACCGTAGGGCCAGCGCCATGGACCATGATTCCCCATGGCTGGCAAAGCCTTTGGCAACCTGATCACCCAGTCGCAACTCCAGATCGTCGCGATGGGGGCCCACCAGGCACACTCCTCGCTCGAGTTCGGCATCTCGCCGCCGACTCAACGCGTCCAGCAGAGCCGCCTCGAAGACCTCCACATCACAGTTTCCCGCGGCGGCTTCCTCCTCGACGACCTCCACGCCGCTGCGATACCGGATCGATGCCGGGCGGGACGCCGGCGCCAGCAGTTGATAGGCCTTCTCCACCTCAGGCGCCAGCTCGTTCACGAGTTCCACACGCGCCGAGATCAGTTGCGCGCCCTGGCTGGCCAGGTGCCCATCCCAGACGTCCAGCGTCTCGAGCGCGCCGGCGTCGCCGCGGAACCTGCCTGCAGAGGCCGTCTTCAACAGCGCGGTACGTTGTCTCAGCACTTTGTCGTAGTCGGTGCGAACCGCTGCGATGCGCGGGCGCCGCGTGGTGGCGAGTTCGTCCAGATAGCGTCGTCGCTCACCGGGGTCGCCTCGAACCAACGCAAGATCTTCGGGGGCGAACAACACGGCACGGAGCACACCGAGGATCTCCCGGGCGGACCTAACCGGGGAACGGTTCAGTCGTGCCTTATTCGCTCGACCCGACGTGATGTCGAGATCCACGGCGAGTTCGCGTCCCTCGTTCACCACGATGCTCGAGACCACCGCGCGCTCGGCACCGACGCGAATCAACGGCGCGTCAGAAGCCACCCGGTGGGATCCGAGCGTAGCTGAATACCAGAGTGCTTCAACAAGATTCGTCTTTCCGAAGCCGTTCGGGCCAACGAAGACCGTGCGGCCGGGAGCCAGATCGAGTTCGACCCGGGCCCACGACCGGAAATCGGTCAGCGCGAGGTGACGTACGTGCACGAATTCACCTCGGTCAGCCTGACTCACTCACGCGCTTGACGGCGTGCCCACCGAATTGGTTACGCAGGGCTGCAACAGCCTTCATCGTCGGCGACTCGTCCTGGCGCGACAGGAAGCGAGCGAACAACGCCGCGGCGATGCTCGGGACGGGGACGCGCAACCTGATCGCTTCCTCGACCGTCCACCGGCCTTCGCCGGAATCCTCGGTGTAGCCACTGATTCCCGCGAGATTCGGATCTTCCTTGAGCGCCTTCGCCAACAGCGTCTGTAGCCAGGACCGCACCACTGTTCCGTTCGTCCAGGCTTGATACACCGCCTGCGGATCCTTGACGAGGTCTTCGGCGGCCAACATCTCGTAGCCTTCGGCGTAGGCGGTCATCAACGCATACTCGATACCGTTGTGCACCATCTTCGCGAAGTGCCCGGCACCTACCGGCCCGACATGGACGAACCCGTCCTCCCGCGGCCCTGGCGGACGCAAGGTCTCGAAGATCGGAAGCGCCCGTTCGACGTCTGCGTCGCTGCCGCCGACCATCAGACCGTAACCCTCCGCCAATCCCCAGATGCCACCTGAGACGCCTGCATCGATGAAGGCAATTCCCTTGTCCGCCAACAGCTTGGCGTGTGGGCCGTCTTCGGTGTAGCGGGAATTCCCGCCGTCGATGACCAGGTCGCCCTCGCCCAGCACACCCGCCAGCGCCGAGATGGTGCTTTCGGTCACCGTGCCGGACGGCACCATCACCCACACGACACGGGGTGCTTCAAGGCTGGCGGCAAGTTCCTCGAGCGACGCCACATCGGAGACTTCCGGCCGCGGATCGTAACCGATGACCTCGTGACCGCCGTCTCGCAGACGTGTACGCATGTTGAAGCCCATTTTACCGAGACCGATCAGACCCAACTGCATGTGAAGCGCCTCTTCTCGTGTCGATACGGTCGGTCAGCCAGGGAGGCGCACCGGCATCAACAGGTAGACGTAGTCGGTATCGGCGGCCGGGAAAGGTCCGCTACCGCCGCCGCTTCCATCATCCTCGCCCGCCGGGCGCAGTACCGCAGGCCGGCTCGGGGTGGTGAAGCCGAACGTCACACGGTCGGTGTGCAACGAGCCGAGTCCGTCCGTCAGATAGGTCGGGTTGAACGCGATCGTCAACGGGTCACCCGAGAACTGCACCTCGAGGTCTTCCTCGGCTCGGCCGACATCGTCGGCACCCGCTGAGAGCCGAAGCACGTCGTCGGCGAACTCCATGCGCACTTGGGCTCCGCGATCAGCGACGAGGGCAACACGCTTGATGGCCTCTGTCAGCTCGGCGACGCCGACGGTGGCGATCGCGGTGTGTTCGGTCGGCAGCAACTGGCGGAACTTCGGGAACTCCGCATCCAGCAGCCGGGTGGTGCTGCGCTTACCCCTGCTGCGGATACCCAGTAGCCCTTCCTTGCCGACGCTGGGCCCCGACCCCAGGGCCAGATGCACTTCGGTGCCGTCGGTGCCCGCCTTGGCGGCTTCCGCCAAAGTCTTGGCCGGCACCAGGACAGCGGCTTCCACTCCGGCAGCACCCGTGGACCACGTCAACTCGCGCACCGCCAGGCGGAACCGGTCGGTGGCCGCCAAAACGACTTTCTCACCGGAGATCTCGACCCGGACGCCCGTCAGCATGGGCAGCGTGTCGTCCCGACCTGCGGCCACGGCGACCTGGCCGATGGCCTCGGCGAACAACTCGGACGACACCACACCCGTTTCGTCGGGCAGCGTGGGCAGCGTGGGGTAATCCTCCACGGCCATCGTCGGGAGTGAGAAGCGGGCGCTTCCGCAGGTCAATGACACCCTGGTGCCTTCGACGCTGACGTCGACCGGTTTGGCCGGCAGCGAGCGCACGATGTCAGACAACAGCCGTCCCGAAACCAAAACGCTTCCTGGAGAGGCTATTTCAGCGGCGATCTGAACTTCGGCGGAGACCTCATAGTCGAATCCTGAAACGGTCAGACCCTCATCCGAACCGGTCAGCAGCACACCGGCCAGCACGGGCACCGTCGGCCGGGACGGCAGATTGCGTGCCACCCACGCAACTGCGTCGGCGAAGTCCTCGCGAGTCAGCCGGAACTTCAGATCCGACAAACCAGCTGTTGTCGCCACGTTCATTGCGTCCCTTCGATGCACACCCCGACAAAGCAATAACCAGCGGTTTCCCGGAATCGCACGGCGCGTCGCTCAGATGCGCTGCGACGACCGAAACGGCTGTCGATGAACCACCGTAGAGCTTTCAGCCCCAACTTGAAAGCTAATCGATCGGCCTGACATGCAGGGAAGTTACCGGGCGTCGGACCGGGGGAGCGCGGCTTTCCCCAGGCCCCTTCTTCTAAAGGAATTTCATGAATAGATACAAGTATTAGTAATAGGTGCTGTGCAGACTGGGGATAGGGCGGGTTCGGTGCAGGCCAGCGGTGTCACAGGGATGTGGGCATCTTGTGGATACCTATCGGATGGCTTCGGGTCCGCTGTGCATGATTTCGTTTCTGGGGAGTGACGAACGTGCACGGGGGGTTTGTGGCCTCAGGTTGTGCACAGTGCCGTACACAACTATGTCTGTGGTCGCTGGGACATCAGTTACAGAAGTTTCTGGAACTTCGGCGGCCGGCGAGCGACGACACGCCGTCGACACGCGGGCAGGAGGTCCCCGGCGAGGGCGCATGACATTCGCAGAAGTGCTCGCGGGTCGGCGGAGTCCAGAATGGAACGTACGAACCAGGGAATGTTGAAGCGGCCGGTCGCTGTCAGCGCTTGGCGCGCTGGCGGATACGGGTGGTGAGTTCTTTGACGTGGTCGAAGACTTCACGCCGCTGAGCCATTTCGCCGCGAATCTTCTTCTCCGCGTACATCACCGTGGTGTGGTCACGTCCGAACGCCTGACCGATCTTGGGCAGCGACAGGTCGGTCAGCTCACGGCAGAGGTACATCGCGATCTGGCGCGATTGAGCCAGGGCCCTGGTCTTTCCCGGCCCGCGTAATTCCTCGACGCTGGTCTCGAAGTACTCGGCCGTGGCCGCCATGATCGCCGCGGTGCTGATCTGCATCGTCGTGGGATCCGAGATCAGATCCCGCAATACGATCTCCGCCAGCGACTTGTCGATCGGGGTCTTGTTCAGCGAGGCGAACGCGGTGACGCGGATCAGTGCGCCTTCGAGCTCGCGGATGTTGCGCTCGATCTTGCTGGCGATGAGCTCGAGGACGTCACCGGGGACGTCGAGGCGGTCCATTTGAGCTTTTTTGCGCAGGATGGCAATTCGCGTCTCCAGCTCAGGCGGCTGGACGTCGGTGATCAACCCCCATTCGAACCGTGTCCGCAGCCGGTCCTCGAGGGTGGCCAACTGCTTGGGTGGCCGGTCGGAGGAGATCACGATCTGTTTGTTCGCATTGTGCAGGGTGTTGAAGGTGTGGAAGAACTCTTCCTGTATGCCGTCCTTGCCTTCGATGAACTGAATGTCATCGACGAGCAGTACGTCGATGTCACGGTAGGTGCGCTTGAAGGAGGCACGGCGATCGTCGCGCAGGGAGTTGATGAAGTCGTTGGTGAACTCTTCGGTGGACACGTACTTCACGCGCATGCCAGGGAACAGCCGCTGGGCATAGTTGCCTGCCGCGTGGAGCAGGTGGGTCTTGCCCAGCCCTGATTCACCCCAGATGAAGAGGGGGTTGTAGGCCCGGGCGGGTGCCTCTGCGATGGCAAGTGAGGCCGCATGTGCGAACCGGTTTGACGCGCCGATGACGAAGGTGTCGAACGTGTAGCGACGGTTCAGATTGACCGACGTGGCATCGTCGCCGGTGGTCTTGGCCCGGTTGGAGAAATAGGACGGCCAGCTTTCCTCGGCGCTGGCGCGAGCCGCCTGGTCTTCGTCCACGTCGTCCTCATCGGATTCGGTGGCGGATACCGATACCGGGGTTGCGGTGGCGTCGTCGATGTCTTCGGACATCGGGTCGGCGATGCGCACGCCCAATTCGACGCGCTGGCCCAGCTGTCGGCTGAGCGCCGCGACGATCGGTTCGCGAAGGTGGCGTTCGATCTCGTTCTGGACGAACGGGGTCGGCACCGACAGCAGCGCGAAGCCCTCGGTGATGACCAATGGCCGGACCAGTTTCAGCCACGCCCTGCTGCTGCGGGGTGAGAGAACCGCTCCCCGTGGCGCCGTTGAGTTCGGTGACGACGGTGTTCCAGATCGCGACGAAAGGCGGATCGGGGTCAGTTGTCAACGACACGTACCCCCTTGCGGTCCCCAGCGGGACGGCCGAATGAGAACGGGGACGAACTGTCCACAAAGTTATCCACAGGTTGTGGATAAAGGACGCTCATCCGCCGTTTCGTTGTCTATCGGCGAGGACACCTCGTGCCGGTGCTCGTCACGGTGCAATCGGTGGGCTCGCGACGGAGTCGGGCGTCCTTGCTTCGTTGTCTTGCGCCGATCTGGCGTGGAATCGGCATTGCCAGAAGCTAACAGTTTTCTCTCCGAGTGCCAACAGTTCTGCAACATTGCGATGATGCGAAATCATGGCCGGCTCGATCGTTCCAGATGGGCGTTACGGTTGGGATGGATGTGATGGAACGGGCGTGCTCGGCGGCGGCGGAGGCAGGGCGTTCGAACGGTGCGTGAGCAGGTTTGACCCAGCGAAATCTCGTCAGTACCCTCGAACAGTCGCCCGCACGTGGCGATACGGCTGCGACCGGCCCGCCGGGGACCGCGCCGGTTAGCAATGCAAGACCGATCGAGCTTAACAACGGCCGACCACGTAGCGCCTGCATGATCATTCATGCCGGCGTGTGTGGGGGCCAGAGCCAAACAAGGAGTGATTGCCGTGGCCAAGGGCAAGCGGACTTTCCAGCCGAACAACCGTCGCCGCGCGAAGGTGCACGGATTCCGGCTGCGCATGCGTACCCGGGCCGGTCGTGCGATCGTGACGGCCCGTCGCGCTAAGGGCCGTCGTTCACTGACTGCGTGACGCGGCCGGATCTGACGCGGTGCTTCCGGCGCAACACCGGATGACACGGTCGACCGAGTTCAGCGCCACAGTCAACAAGGGGACGCGGGCGGCACAGCCCGACCTTGTTCTGTATGCGCTGCGTTCCGATGACGCCGGTGAACCCGGACCGAGGATCGGCCTGATCGTCTCGAAAGCGGTCGGCAATGCCGTTCATCGGCACCGGGTGTCCCGTCGTCTGCGGCATGCGGCCCGCGCGATCCTTGACGACCTGGATCCGGCAGAGCGAGTGGTGATCCGGGCGCTGCCTCGTAGTCGCGACGCCATCTCATCCCGGCTGGAAAAAGAACTGCGTACCGCACTGCAACGCATCAGAGTCCGCAACGGAGCGTCGTCGTGACGGCCCGTTCGGCTGCGGCGCGCGCGGTGGTCTACATCATCCAGCTGTACCGCCACACGGTTTCACCTCTGCGACTGCCCACCTGTCGGTTCACACCCACGTGCAGCCAGTACGCCGTCGACGCGCTCAGTGAGTTCGGATTCTTCCGGGGCAGTTGGCTGGCACTGGTTCGTCTGCTCAAATGTGGTCCGTGGCATGACGGAGGCTGGGATCCGATACCGGACTGCGAGAGTCACAGTGACGCATCGGGAGTACGCGGCAGTGCCGCCGCGGGCATCTGTGACACTGCCGATCACCGGAACCACCCGGTTCATCAAGGGAAGAGTCAGACGAGTGTCGTTTAATTGGTTCAGCCTGGACATCATCTATTACCCGGTGTCAGCGATCATGTGGGTCTGGTACAAGGTCTTCGGCTTTCTGATCGGACTGATTCCAGGCGTCGACGGACCGTCGAACTTCTTCGCCTGGGCGCTGTCGGTGATGTTCCTGGTCTTCACGCTGCGCGCCATCCTGTACAAGCCGTTCGTCCGGCAGATCCGCACCACCCGGCAGATGCAGGAACTGCAGCCCCAGATCAAGGCGCTGCAGAAGAAGTACGGCAAGGACCGTCAGCGGATGGCGCTGGAGATGCAGAAGCTGCAGAAGGAACACGGGTTCAACCCGATCCTCGGTTGCCTTCCGATGCTCGCCCAGATCCCGGTGTTCCTCGGCTTGTATCACGTGTTGATGTCGTTCAACCGAACGCAGACGGGTATCGGCCGGCTCGGACTGTCCGTCGAGGAGAACCGCAGTCTGGGCAACTACCTCTTCAGTGCCGAGGACGTCGGGCACTTCCTGGATGCGAACCTGTTCGGGGCCCCTCTCGGCGCGACGATGATCCAGCAGCACGGTTTGGAAGCCTTCACGGAGTTCAACCGCTACGCGGTGATCGGGGTCGGCGTGCCGATCATGATCATGGCGGGCATCGCGACCTACTTCAACAGCCGTGCCTCGATCGCGCGGCAGAGTCCCGAAGCCGCGGCGAACCCCCAGACCGCCATGATGAACAAGCTTGCGCTCTATGTGTTTCCGGTGGGCGTCGTCGTCGGCGGCCCTTTCCTGCCGATCGCGATCATCATGTACTGGTTCTCCAACAACATCTGGACGTTCGGGCAGCAGCACTACGTGTTCGGCAAGATCGAAGAAGAAGAAGAGCAGAAGAAGCAGGAAGCCATCGAGCGCCGGGCGGCCAACGCCCCGGCCCCAGGAGCCAGACCGGGCCGGAAGAAGAAGGCAGCCACGGATTCGGAATCGACCGGATCGGCGAAGGAGCTGACGTCGCCGCCGGAGAATATCGATGTGCCTGAGTCGGAGGACACCGCCACGGAGTCGAAGGCGGCCACTCGAAGTCCGGACAAGTCCGCAGCGCAGAACGGGGCGGTCAACCGAACCCCGAGGCCTGGCGCGCGGCCCAAGAAGCGGAAACGTTGACGCGCGGGCGACCGCGAGCAAAAGGAGAGGTGTAGTGATGACTGGTACAGAGAACGGCGCAAGTGGAGTGGGCACCGCGACGGCGGAGGTCGAGTCGCCCGCGGAGAACGTCGGGAATGTTGCGAACGTCGAGAACGCGGAGAACGTCGAGAACGCGGAGAGCAATACGGCCGGCCCCCGCGTGGATCTCGAGGAGCGGTTGGTCGCCGAAGGTGAGATTGCCGGCGACTATCTGGAGGAGCTGCTCGATCTGCTGGACTTCGACGGCGATATCGATCTGGATGTCGAAGGGGACCGGGCGATCGTCAGCATCGACGGTGGCGGCGACCTGACCAAGTTGGTGGGCCACAAGGGCGAGGTACTCGATGCGCTGCAGGAGCTGACTCGGCTCGCGGTGCACCAGAAGACCGGCGAGCGCAGCAGGCTGATGCTCGATATCTCGCAGTGGCGCCAGCGCCGTCGCGACGAGCTTGCAACGCTGGGGGAGAAGATCGCCCGCCGGGTCCTGGAGAGTGGCGAGCGCGAGGAGCTGTCCCCGATGACTCCGTTCGAGCGGAAGATCGTCCACGACGCGGTCGCAGGAGTGCAGGGTGTGCGCAGTGAGAGCGAAGGCGTGGAACCGTCGCGCCGCGTCGTCGTTCTCGTCGACTGAGCAGAGTTACACCCGTGTAGTTCTACCCGCGCTCAGGGGGAGTCGGTAGGTGGTTTCGCCGCGCAGAGTCGGAGGATGTTTCACGTGAAACATGCGGAGGTGCCACCACCACCCCCCGCGGCCCGAGCACTCTTCGGCGGCGCGGTGGATACTGCATACCGATACGCAGAGATTCTCGCCAGCGCTGGTGTCGAGCGGGGGCTCCTGGGTCCCCGTGAGATCGAAAGACTATGGGAGCGCCACATCCTCAACTGCGCCGTCGTCGGTGAGCTGTTGAAGCCCGGCGAGCGGATCGCCGACATCGGTAGTGGTGCGGGCCTGCCCGGGATACCGTTGGCACTGGCCCGGCCCGATGTACACGTCGCCCTGATCGAACCACTTCTGCGCCGCAGTGACTTCCTTCGCGAAGCGATCGAGAATCTCGGCATCGATTGTGTGGTTGTCCGCGGACGCGCCGAAGATCGTGCGGTGCGCGAGGAGGTGGGGGCGATGGATGTGGTGGTGTCCCGGGCCGTCGCGTCGTTGGACAAGTTGACCAAGTGGAGCGCGCCGTTACTACGGCCTGGTGGCCGGATGTTGGCGATCAAAGGCGATCGGGCTGAGGACGAAGTTCGCGAGCATCACCGTGCGATGGCAGCTCTGGGTGTCTCTGAGGTGAAGGTGGAACGATGTGGCGCTCAATACGTGGATCCGCCCGCGACAGTGGTCGTAGGGCTCCAGGGCATGGTGCCGGGAAAGCAACCGCGGTCGGAAAGGAGACATCGCTGATGTCAGCCCGAAACGAAACCGGGGTGACCGAGGATCCCGGTGCGAACGCCTCGCACGATGTTTCACGTGAAACGTGGAATTCGCAGGATGGCGATACGCCTATCGGCGCGGAAGCAGCACGAGCTGTCCGGCTGATGCAGGCCGCCGTGGAGGGGCAGCTTCCGCGGCCCAAGCGGCAGCGGGTTTTCACGGTGGCCAACCAGAAGGGCGGCGTCGGTAAGACCACGACCGCCGTCAACATCGCGGCGGCTTTGGCCCTCCAGGGGGTGCGCACACTCGTCATCGACCTCGACCCCCAGGGCAACGCCAGCACAGCACTCGGTATCGAGCATCGGCCGGGGACACCATCGTCGTACGAAGTGTTGATCGGCGAGATCTCGGTGGAGACGGCGCTGCAACGCAGCCCTCACAATGACAAGCTCTTCTGCATTCCGGCCACCATCGACCTGGCAGGAGCCGAGATCGAATTGGTCAGCATGGTGGCCCGTGAGGGTCGGCTGCGCGCCGCGCTCGTCGAGCTCAAGCAGCACGACTTCGATTACGTGTTCATCGACTGCCCGCCGTCGCTGGGTCTGCTCACCATCAACGCGCTGGTCGCTGCTCCCGAAGTCCTGATCCCGATCCAATGCGAGTACTACGCGCTGGAGGGGGTGGGCCAGCTGCTGCGAAACATCGAAATGGTGAAGTCGCACCTGAACCCGGAACTCGTCGTGTCGACCGTCATCCTGACGATGTACGACGGCAGGACGAAGCTGGCGGATCAGGTTGCGGGGGATGTTCGCGCGCACTTCGGCGACAAGGTGCTGCGCACCGTGATTCCGCGCAGCGTCAAGGTGTCCGAGGCGCCGGGCTATGGGATGACGATCATCGACTACGACCCCGGGTCCCGGGGCGCGATGAGCTACGTCGACGCCAGCCGCGAGTTGGCGCTTCGCGGTGCGGAAGGCCAGGACCGATGAGTGCGCGCGCGACAAGAACCGCTGATCGAATAGGGGACCGATGAACAACCAGGCACGCAAGCGCAGCGGTCTCGGCCGAGGGCTCGCCTCGCTGATTCCGACCGGTCCGGTTGAAAGCGGTGAGTCCGCGACGCTGGGCCCCAGGATGGGTGCCGCGGCGTCGGATGTGTTGCTCGGCGGACCTCCGCCGGCTTCGCCGCCGCCCGAGGCGAACCCCGTCGGTGCGGTGTACCGCGAGATCGCACCCTCCCAGATCGACCCGAACCCACGCCAGCCGCGCCAGGCATTCGACGAGGAAGCACTCGCCGAACTGGTGCATTCCATCCGCGAGTTCGGCCTCATGCAGCCGATCGTGGTGCGACCCTCGCCGGACGGCGACGGTAACAGCGCACCGCGATATCAGCTCGTGATGGGGGAGCGGCGGTGGCGTGCCGCGCAGCAGGCCGACGTGGCGACCATCCCGGCGATCGTCCGGGAGACCGCCGACGACACCATGTTGCGCGACGCCCTACTGGAGAACATCCACCGGGCACAGTTGAATCCCCTCGAAGGAGGCGGCGGCCTACCAGCAGCTGCTCGAGGAGTTCGGCGTCACCCACGATGAACTCGCGTCACGGATCGGTCGGTCCCGGCCCTTGATCACCAACATGATCCGGTTGCTCCGCCTACCCATCGCCGTCCAGCGCCGGGTGGCCGCGGGCGTGTTGTCCGCCGGGCACGCTCGGGCACTGCTGGCGTTGGACGGCGGCGCGGAAGTACAGGAGGAACTCGCCGCGCGCATCGTGGCGGAGGGGTTGTCCGTCCGGGCGACCGAGGAAGCCGTGACGCTGGCGAATCGCAACGGCACGGCACCGCCGGCGGCACCACGGCGCAAGCCCATCCAGATGCCCGGACTGCAGGATGTCGCCGAACAGCTGTCCACAGCCTTCGACACCCGGGTGACCGTGAGCCTGGGGAAGCGCAAGGGCAAGATCGTCGTCGAATTCGGATCGGTCGACGACTTGCGGCGAATTGTGGAGATGATGAACGCATCAAAGCCATGACCGGCCATACCGGGAAATTACGTCACTGTGACACAGATGGCGTCCACCCTGGGGCGGGACGCACCCGGCTGCACAAAGGCGATGTGCGCCAAGCGAATTGGGTGGAATGGCCGAGTGAGGCAGCCGTGGGGAGCCGGATCGGGCCGCAGAGGCGGCGGCCTTCTATCCTTGAAGGGTTGCCGCGCATTCCGGCGCGGCGAAGAGACCGGAGAGTGTAGTGGCCGTACGTATCACGCCCCTTCGGCTCCAGGCATTCGATCAGTTGCCGAAGCACGCGCGACGCTGCGTGTACTGGGAGGTCGACCCGGCGATCGTCGACAGCGGCGAGCAGCTGTCGGATCCCGAATTCGAGAAGGAAGCGTGGCTGTCGATGGTCATGCTCGAGTGGGGGTCGTGCGGACAACTGGCGGTGGAGTGCCGTACCGCAGGCGGGCAGGACGATCCCCGCGGGGATCCGGCCGACGAACCGTGCCTGGGTTACGTGTTCTACGCGCCTCCGCTGTCGGTACCGCGGGCCGGCCGGTTTCCGACCGGCCCGGTCAGTGCCGATGCAGTGCTTCTGACCTCGCTCGGTATCGAGTCGGGCCAGAATTCGGACGCGCTGTCACGCACCTTGATCACCGCCGTCGTCGGCGATCTGGTGCGCCGCGGTGTCCGGGCGTTGGAGGCTTTCGGCCGCACGGCTGAAGTGGATGCTCTGTCCGACCGCGAGTCCGTTCCTGCCGATGTCCGGCCGGTGATGGAAGCGCTCGGGGACTGCTCGGTGGATCAATGCGTGCTCGACGCGGATCTGTTGACGGACGCCGGTTTCGTGGTGGTGTCGCACCACACGTACTTCCCGCGGCTGCGGCTCGAGCTCGAACAGGGGCTGGGATGGAAAGCGGGTGTCGAAGCGGCGTTGGAGCGGCTCCTGGAGAGCGCGCAACTGCAGCAACCGGTGGGGGCGGGCGCGAGCCCCTGCCCGTAGTGACACTAGGCGCGACGGGCCTGGTCGACGGCGAGTTCGTGGGCGAGCAGCTCGGCGAACGTGAACGTGCCGGTCGGGCGATCGTTCTTGCCGAGCAGATAAAGACGCTTGACCGCGGCCAGGATCCCCTCGGCGAGGGCATCGCGCGATGCGGGTGACACGAGGGTGGCACGGTCCTTGGGGCTGGTGATGTAGCCGACGTCGACCTGGACCGTGGGCATGCGGGTCAACCGAAGCAGATCCCAGGTCCGTCCGTGCACTCGGCAGTCACGTAATCCCGTGCGCGCCACAACTTCTCGTTGGATGAAGTCAGCAAGATTGCGCCCGATGGTGGAGACCGAGCCGTGAGAGTTCCCGAAGTGGAAGGACGCCACGCCGTTGGCCGCGGCGCTGCGCTGCGTCGCGCATCTCAGGCTGATCATCATGTCGGCACCCACGGTGTTCGCGGTAGCCGCGCGCTGCGCATCCGTCGGTGCGGCGTTGGCCGGGCGCGACAGGAACGTGTCGATCCCTATCGCGGTCATCCGGCCTTCGAGGCGACTAGCCAAGTCCCAGAGGATGTCCGCTTCGCTGATCGGGCCGGCGGGTCCATTGAGGATCACGCCGTGGTCTGCGCCTCCGCGGCCCGGATCGACGATGATCCGCTTGCCGGACAACCGCGGCCCCGAGCTGCGCACCAACTCTTCCTCGCGGATGGCGTGCGGTGAACCGCCGGTGACCCGCGAGCCGAGAAAGTACAAGGACCGCAACGTCTCTGGTCCGCAGATGCCGTCCGGATAGAGGCCGTACTCCCGTTGATATGACGACAGCGCGTTGTGGGTCTGCAGACCGAAGTGCCCGTCGACGAGATTGGTGTAGAACCCGAGATCCTGCAACCGGGCCTGCAGCGTGGCGACGTCGTCGCCGTACATCGGTGCGCCGAACTGATGATTGAGAGTGCGCGCACCGAGTCGGTAAGACGCCTCTTTCAGCGCGCGGTAGGTGGCCGCTCCGACGACGCCGTCTACGAGAAGTCCGCGGTGCTGCTGGAATGCACGGACGGCATGATCGAGTTCCCCGTCGAACACATCCGCCGCGACGTGCTTTCCGGTGCCCAGGTCCTCATCCGGGTCGTCGATCATGCCGAGCGCCGCCAGAGCGGCCCTGATCTCGGTGACCGCACCCCCTCGGTCACCGCGACGCAGACTCGACATAGCCAGCATTCTCTCAGACCGACAGGGGATTCGGAAAAACCCAGGCCGCTATTCGCGCCGCGCTCGGCTGCTCAGATGATCTCCGACAGCTCCCGCAGCAGGGCAGCCTTACCTTTCGCGCCGACGATCCGCTTCACCGGCTGACCGTCTTTGAAGACGATCATGGTGGGGATCGACACCACCTGAAAGTCCCGCGCGGTGGCCGGATTCTCGTCGACGTCGATCTTCGCGACGGTCAGCGAGCCGGCCTTCTCGGAAGCGATCTCCTCAAGGACAGGGGCGACCATCTTGCACGGCCCGCACCAGGTGGCCCAGAAATCCACCAACACCGGGGTGCCACTCGACAGGACGTCGTCGGAAAACGAATCGTCCGTCACGGTGACCGTGCTGGAATCGCTCATTGCTGTGCTCCTATCAGATCGCTGTCATCCGTTGTGGTGGAAGTTCTTTCGCCGGGCTCAGCCTGGTCGGTCAGCCAACGCTCCGCGTCGATCGATGCGGCACAGCCACTTCCGGCAGCGGTGATGGCCTGCCGATAGGTGTGGTCGACGAGATCGCCTGCGGCGAAGACCCCTTCGAGGGAGGTATAGGTCGTGCGGCCCTGCACCTGGACGTAACCCTCGGCGTCGAGCTCGACCTGGTCGCGCACCAGTTCGGAGCGGGGGTCGTGTCCGACGGCGACGAACACGCCCGTCACCGGCAGGGTGGACTCCTCACCAGTCACGCTGTTGCGCAGTTGGATACCGGTCACCTTCGGGTCTCCCTCGATGGCGACCACCTGGGTGTTGGTGAGGAAGGTGATCTTCTCGTTGGCCTGCGCCCGCTCAAGCATGATCTTGGACGCGCGGAACTCGTCCCGCCGGTGGATCAGCGTGACGCTGCGGGCGAACCGCGTCAGGAAGGTGGCTTCCTCCATCGCGGAGTCGCCACCGCCGACCACGGCGATGTCCTGGTCGCGGAAGAAGAAGCCATCACAGGTCGCGCAGGTGCTGACACCCATACCGAGCAGGGCGTCCTCACCGGGAACTCCGAGATGCCGCGCGGCCGCACCCATCGCCAGGATCACCGAGCGAGCCCGGAACGTCTCGTCTCCGACAGTGACGGATTTCACCGCGCCGGTCAGGTCGACGGCGTCGACGTCCTCCATCCGCAGGTCGGCACCGAATCTCAGCGCCTGTTCCCGCATCTCGTCCATCAGATCGGGTCCGGTGATGCCGTTGCGGAAGCCCGGGTAGTTCTCGACCTCGGTGGTGGTCATCAGCGCACCGCCGAACTGGCTGCCCTCGAACACCAGCGGGGTCAGCTGGGCGCGGGCGGCGTAGACGGCGGCGGTGTAACCGGCGGGGCCTGATCCGATGATGATCACGTCATGGATGGTGTTTGGGGAGGTCATACGAACCTTTCTGACTGCATGCTCAACACCAGGGTAGGCCGGGGTGTTCCCGAGGATGAACTGGGCGCGGGGCGGGCGCTGTTTCGGTTCACCGTCGACTCAGCACGGTTTCGGCGAGCAGTCCGGTGTGTGCTGCGTTGCACGACGGCGCAACGGCCACTGCGGCCACTTGATCGGACGTCGCGCCGGGAACAAGCAAGAGCACACCGGGCCGACTGGACACGTCCAGCTCTCGGCCGCCGAGGACCTCCAGGTCGGCGGCGTAGCCAAGTCCCACGAGGCAGGAGGCGCGGCGCTGCGGATCGGCGAGTGGTCCCAGGTCCGGCGGTGCGGTGAGTGCAGCGCGCAACTGCGGATCTGTCAACGGGAAGGCGGTCTCTGGGCGCACGGCGACGGTGATCTGGGACGCGTTCGGACTCGGCGGAAAGGCCGGTGCGCGATCGCCGGCCAACGTGTGTGCACCGACGACGGCGGCCACGCCGACCGCGGCCACCCCGATGAGTAGACCCGCGCCTTGCGGGCGGGTCAGCTTCGGCGGAGACAGCGAGTGTGCGGCGAACGCACCACTACCAGGGCCCGGAGGGGCCGATTCGGGACGGACCGCGTCGAGTCCGGCCGGGATGCGGGTGGCAGGGTCGGGGATGGAATCCCGACGGTGCTTCGCGCCGCTGCTCATCGTCGCCCCCGCCGATCGTGGCCCTGCCGGACTGTTCGAGGTTATCCGACGGGGACGGTGCCGCGGTGGCGGTGTCTGCGGCGAAACAGTTCAGTGACTCGGCGAGTTTGGTGCGGGCGCGCGAGCAGCGCGATTTCACGGTGCCCTCGGCGACACCGAGCATGTGGGCCGCCTCGGCCACCGAGTACCCCTGCATGTCGACCGCGACGACCGCGGCCCGCTGTTCGACGGACAGGCGCAGCAGGGCGCGCTCCACCACGATCGCGGTATCCACCAGCACGGTCGGGTCGGTGGCTCCCAGGTGCTGCTCATCGAGCGCCTCGCAGGCACGGAACTTGTTGCGGCGCAAACGATCCAGGCACGCATTGACCACAATGCGATACAGCCAGCTGCTGACCGCGGAATCATGGCGAAACGACCGTGCGGTGCGGTGCGCCGCGAGCATCGCGTCCTGCAGCGCGTCGTCCGCGTCGTCGGGATCCCGGCTGGTGAGTTGCGCGAGTCGGTACAGCTGGCGGTGGTGGCGGTGGAAGAGCTCCTCGAACGCGTACCGGTCGCCGTCGACGTGCGCGATCAGCAACTCGGCGTCGGTGCGTAGCCGCTCAGGCTGGCGGCGAGTTCCCCCGAATATCCCCACAGCCGAACACTAATCGGACCCGGGATGGGGGCCGCACACCAGTTTTGGCGCGGCAGCGGTCAGGACGCCGCGTTGAGGGTGATCTCTGCGATGTCCGAACGGCTTTCGCCGCTGACCTGCCCGAGCGTCGACACCCACACCAGCACGTTCGACGTCGGCTCGGCGTCTTGCACCTCGATCGTGTTAGATCCCGGTTTCAGCGCAGTCGACTCGGTCAGCGCGGTCGTGCTGTCCAGCGACGACGGTGTCGGCGTATCCGACGACCGGATCTGGACCGACGTGCCGGTGCTGTTGAGATTGATCGTCACCGAGCCGACGGTGGCCGGCTCGGACAGCTGGAGCATCAACCCGACGCCGTTCTTGAAGTTCGGGAAGGGCATCGGGTCGCTGTAGGTGTCGATCGGCCACACCGTTGTCTGGTTGCCGTCGATCGCGAGCCCGGCGAGTTCGGGGGCGTCGGCTTCCCCCTCGGGTGAGAACACCGTGGCGCGAACGGGTTTGATGACGGAGCCGCTGCCGGCGGGTTCTTCGGTGGACGATGACGAGGGCGCGTTGAGGCCGAGTTCGTCGCCGCCGAGTCCGTCGCCGACGTCGCCGAAAATGTTGCTGAGGACGGTTGCCAGCACTACGACCGCGATGATCACGATCGCACCGGCCACGGTGACGCCGACGATGACGCCCTTGCGTCGCCGGGCGGCCGCTTCCGGGTCAGCATCAGGGGCCGCACGCCAGTAGGCGTTTCGGGGTTCGGGTGCCGGCTCGTCGATGGGAGCGATGTGATCGGTGCGGTCGGCGATCGCGGTGGCTTGCTGGAGCAGGTTCAACAGGGTCGGCGCACTGCGGATGCCACCGCCCTCCTGGACGGCCCGCGCCGCGGCGGCCGAGATCTGGAACGGGATGTCGCGGTCGACGGTCTTGGGCTCGACCGGCTGGCCTGCGACGTCCAGTTCTGCCGGCAGGAGTCCACTGGGTTCGCCCGTTTCGGGGAGCGGCCACCGATTGACCAGTAACGCATACAGCGCCGCACCGATCCCGCGGATGTCGTCGTCGGGGGAGGCGTCGGGCAGTGTGGCCGGGAACGCAAGCGCGACGTCGCCATCGATACTGACCCGGATTCGGCCTGGGTGGTCGACCGAAAGGGCGACTCCGTTGCGGTGGGCCACTTCGGCTGCCGCGGCGAGAGACTGGATGGCGCGGGCTCCGCCGATCGGCGAAGGGTCGGTGTCGGCGACCTCGGCAAGCGAACCACCGCGGATCCATTCGGAAACCACGAGGCCACCGGGGCCGGTGTTCAGGACGTCGAGCACGCGCGCGACACCGGGCATGTCGATGTGGCTGAGGCGCTGGGTGCGGTCCAGGATCTCCTGAACCTGGTGTTCGGGCAGCGTCCCGTCGGGGTCGACGAAGGTCAGCGCGACCTGGCGGTCCAGCGCCGTGTCGAGTGCCTGCCAGAACTGGAGGTGGGCGGGTCCGCCGTGCGAGACGAGCAGGCGGTAGCGGCCGCGGACGGTCGTGGCGCCCGGGATCAGGTGCGTGTCCTCGGTGGCGGTCGCCGTCTCGATCGGCGGCTCGCGGGGTGGATCGAACGCGAGGGCCTCGCGGGTGGAGTCACCCATGTAATCGGAGGGCGGCCGCGCCGACGAATCCGATGCGGGCGGCCGGGCCGCCGGGATGGCCGTGGTCGCGGAGTCGTCCGGGAGCGCGTGGGCCGCGGTCTCCTGGCCCTCGACGACGTCCGGATACCCGGGGACGTCGGGCTGGAAGTCGTCAGGCGATGGCCGGGTGATCCGGGTGGTGGCCGCGGAGTCGGCATCCGGTGACGACCCGCTGGTGGGTTTGTCGCTCACCGTAGATCCTCCCCGCCTCCCGCCGTCGACGACCTCGGCCGATGGTCCCCGTGGCGCCGATTTGGGAAGCTGACCTCGGCGTGACGGGGACGGATTTCTCCGCTCAGCGTACGTGAGGGGTCGAGCCGGCATGGGTCGGACGGACGGCACGGGTCCCTGACGGCGGGTTCCGAGGCGTCGCTGTACCGCGGCGAGCGCGGCCTGCGCGTCAGGGACCTTCGCGCCGAGCATGACTCCGGCGATGATCGGCACCATCACGATGCCGAGCGCAAGCAGGCGCAGCAGCGAACCGCCTGCGCCCCAGTGGGTCGTCAGATTCTCCAGGCCGAGAAGTTGGTCGATGACGTGGGCGATCAGCCCGGCCGACAGGGACGCGGTGATGGTCACCAGGATCGTGCGGACGACGTCGTGGTCGAGCAGGCGGCCACCGGGAGGGTCGAGGCGCGCTCGCAGCAGCAGGTAGCCGACGGTGGCGCCTGCGAGGAAGCCGAGGCCGTTGGCCAGACCGAGGTAGCCGGCCACGAGCTGGGGGTCTTCGGTCAGGTGCGGAGCGGCCAATGACGCCGCGACTTTGACGGCAGTGATGACGACGATCAACACGATCGGGGTCCACGGCTCTTCCCGGGCGTAGAACACCCGAAGTTGCAGCAGCACCATCGTGTACGGGATGAGGGTGAATGCCGACAGGGTGATCGCCATGCCGAGGTAACCGGCGTCGACTGCCCCGAAGTTGCCGTACGAGAACAGCGCGCTGCCGATTGCGGGTCCGCCCACCGTCATCATCGCGACGATCGGGATGAGCGTCAGCATGGTCAGCCGCGTCGCCAATGACAGGTCGGCCAGCACCGCAGGGCCGTCGGCGGAGGCCGCGTTACGGGAGAGCCGGGGCATGACGACGGTCAGCACGGTGACGCCGACGATGCCGAACGGCAGCTGCAGGATCAGCCAGGTGTAGTTGTAGATGGCAGGCCCGGATGCGGCAGCGCCGCTGGCGACCTGATTGCCGACGATGAAACCGACCTGGCTGACGAGCACGTAGAGCACCATCGCGAGCGCCATCATCCCGAACTTCTTGAGACGGGCGTCGATGCCCCACAGCGGTCGCAGGCTGACCCGTTCGCGCCGGATCGCCACGAACAGAACCGCGGCCTGGGCGACCACACCAAGGGTGGTGCCGATGCCCAGCACCAATAGCTTGGCATCGCCCATCTCGACCGGGTTGAGCGAAAGCTCGCCCGGCACAAGTACATACACCACGAGCGTGAGAATGGCGACGACGTTGTTGACCACGGGTGCCCAGGCGGGCGGCCCGAAGATGTTGCGGGTGTTCAGGATCGCCATGAACACCGACGACAGTCCGTAGAAGATGATCTGCGGCAGCAGCAGGAAGGCGAACGCGGTCGTCAGGGGCCGGTCCACCAATGGCTCCGAGCCCAGCATCAGGTCGACGAGCAGCGGGGCCGCCACTGTCGAAATGATCGTGACGACCAGCAGAAGCGTGGTGGCAAGCGTCAAAAGCCTTCGGATGAAAGCGGTTCCACCGTCGGGATCATCGCGCTCGGCGCGGGCGAGCACCGGCACGAAGATCGCGGTGAACGTCGCTTCCAGCACCAGCGCAGCAATCATGTTGGGCAGCTGGTTGGCCACGGTGAAGGCACTCGAGAGCGCCGCGCCGAGGATCGCCGCGAGCAGGACGATGCGGGCGAAGCCGGTCAGCCTGCTGACCAGCGTGGCCAGCGCCATGCCCCACGACCGGGACACCACAGCGGAGTCCGACATCTCGGGCCGGGCCGACGGCGGCGCCGGGGGAGGGACCCGCGGCGGGTGCCTGCGAGACCGGGCGTCAGGCATCGGCGCCGCCACGTGCGGATCCGGCGCGGCTCTCGGCGTCGTGGGACACCTCGTCCTCGCGGAATGCCAGAGCCACCTCGATCGGGTCGGGGCGATCCAGGTCGGCCCGGTCCGGCTGGTGGCGGAAGCGGTGCCACAGGCGACGGCCCACCAGCAGGACCAGCACCGCACCGGCCGACAACGTGATGAAGAACAGCACCTTGCCGTAGGCATTGGAATGCACCGAGAGGCGGACGGGCTCACCGAGGGCCAGGCCGTTGGCGGTGCGCAGCGCCACGTCCACCGCGACCCGCTGGGTGAAATGCACCTCGATCGGCACCTTGAGCGGAAGAAAACCAGGCGGCAGCACGATCTCGCCCATGTCGGTCACCGACATGCCGGGTGGCGCGTCGATGTCCAGTCGCACGCGGATGGGCACCGGAAGGTCGTTGCGCAGCGCCAACGGAAGCGGGCTGCGTTCGGACGCCAGCGTGTAGGAGCCGCCGGGGTTGACGATCGTGACGGCGTTGAACAGATCTTCCACCGTCCGCCCGACGGTCGTCAGCCGCTGCTGCGCCAGACCGTTGCGGGCGTCGGGTGGGATCGAAAGGCTCAGCGCACGCAGCAGATCCTCCCGCAGTGGGGCCGTGTACTGATTGCCGGTGAGGCCGGTGCGTTCGTCGGCGGTCAGCGCCGCGGTCAGCCCCCACAACCGGCCCGTCGCCGCAGCGATGCCCGTCACGACGCCGTCGTCGAACCGGCCACGGGGGCTGCCCAGCGGTCCTTCCGGCAGGGGCGACCCCGGTGCTGCAGCGTTGGCCTCGAAGATCAGCGCCGCCAGTGGCCGCGGCGCCGCCAGCCCGGCCCGGATGCTGGTGGCCACCGCGGTGAGGATCGCCTGGGCGTCCTCCGGTGTCAGGTTCCACATCAGCGGCGGCATCAGGATCTGGGTCCGCGGGGTGGCTTCGGGATGAAGGCCGCGCCACAACACCGCCCCGAGGGCGTTCTGGCGCCGCGCCGCCGCGGAGTCCTGCTTCACCGCGAAGTCGAGGGACGGGTCGAGATAGGACGGCGACTCGGGGGCGGGACCGATCCCGGCAAGTGCTGCGCCGACCGCGGGGTCGAACGGGGCGGCAACGACGTTGGGTGTGTAGCGCACGGGCGTGGTGTCGGCAGACTCGGCGGTGCCACTGGCACTCTCGCCGGGACCGACGAGGTTGGCGGCGCCGACCGCGACGGTCGGGCCCCGCCCGGACAGCAGCCGCACCGCAGGAGCCGTGACGGGGCCGTCACCGACCAGGCTGACGCCGCGGGTGGCGGTGATGCCGAGGATCTGGTCGACGATTGTGACTGCGCCGGTCGTGGCGATGGACGCCAGGCCCGGGTCGGCGACCCGGTTCAGCGCGTCGAGGTCGGCCTGCGCGTAGGTCGTCGGCGCGACGCACATCCGGCGGGCCAGCGACTTGAGCCTGCCCAGCCAGTCGGCAGCGGCTTGCTGCCCGGCGCCCGGGTGGGTGCGGTGCCGGGGCCGGCATCGGCGGCGTCGTTGACGACATAGCCGGTGGTCATCGCGTTGACGGTCACCAACAGGTCGGGATCGACGGCCAGACACAGGGCGCGCGCCACGTCTCCGCCGGCGTCGACCTCGGGGCTGGTCGCGAAGTCGACGGCGGTCAGCATCGTGTCGAGGCGTCCGCCCGGGCCCAGCGACGTCGCGAGTTCGTCGTCGATCAGCCGTACCGGCGTGGTGCCGCCGGGTGCGCCCGCGGCCAACCGGGGCCGATCGGCCAGCGGCCAGAACAGGGTGATCCCGACGGGTCCGGTGGTGTCGGGAGGTACTGCGGAGTCCAGCGCATCACCGCCCGTGTCGGAGCCGTCCTGGGGAGGCACGCCGAGGATGGGCAGCAGGAAGCGGGAGTCGTCGAGGCGTGCCGCCGACCCGTAGTCAGGGGTGCCGTTGACGTTGACCATCAGCGGGTAGACCCCAGGGGTGTCGATCCGCATCGAGGCGGCGACCTCCGACCGCAGGGGATAGGCGAGCCGGAACGGAACCTTTTGTCCGCGAGCAAGTTCCGGTGCCACGGTGATGAAGTCGGCGACGGGCTGGTATTGGTCGACATTGCCCGCCAGGTCGGTACGCAACGCGCTCGAGGATGCGACCGCGTCGGCGCGTTCGAGTCGCACGACGACGTCGCGCACGGGCCGGTCACCGACGTTGTTGATCGTCCCGGTGATGGTCACCAACTGATCGCTGGTGGTGGTGACGAGGTCGGGGGTGATGCTGTCGATCTGCACCCGGAGGAACGGCACCGCAGCGGGTTGGGCGGCTGCGACAGGGGGAGCGGCGGCGGGTGCGACGGCAAGCAGCAGCGCGACGACCGCGACGAGCAGGCGCGCGGGCCCGGCGGATGACGATCGAGCGGTGAGGGACGAGCCGCGTTGTGGGGGCACCTCCCGCTTGCGGGGGAGAATCCGCCCAGCCGACCCGGTCACGGTCCTTGACCGCAGCCGTTCGTCCGCCGGCCGGGCTGGGGTTGCGCGGTGGGGTCGGGCCTGTGTTTGTTGCGGGTGTGGGAGTGGGTCTGGCCGCGGCGCCGCGGTGCTGTGCGCGGCAACGGCGGTAGTGCGCCGGGGCCGTCGGTGTGCAGCTTGTCGATCAGCTCGTCGGCGACCTCGGCGAGCTTGCGTTCATCGGCGTACGCCAGGCGCGAGGGGAGCTCATTCAGCGGCACCCAGGCCACCTCGGTCACCTCGACGTCCTCGTCGGAGAGTTCACCGCCGAGGAAACGCATCAGGTAATGGTGCACGGTCTTGTGCACCCGCCTGCCCTCGGTCACGAACCAGTAGTCGATGCTGCCGAGCGCGGCCAGTACGTCACCCTGGATGCCGGTCTCTTCGGCCACCTCGCGGATCGCGGTCTGTTCGGCCGTCTCGCCCATCTCGATGTGGCCTTTCGGCAGCGACCACAGCATTCGTCCGCGCCGGTCGACGCGGCCGATCAGCGCGGCCACCTGGTCGTCCTTCGGACCGTCGAGCCCATCGATGACGAGGCCACCGGCCGACGTCTCGTGCACGGTGCGCAGGCGCTCCGTCGGGCGCCGGGTGCGCGCTTTCTGCGGTTTCGGTGGCGTGCCGGACTGGTCAGCGGGTGCCCCGGGAGATGTCCGTTGGCGGTGGTCGGCGGGCTGATCGGAGGCCGTCTCGGGGGGACCTGCCGCGCGTCGGCCGCGGCGCCGCCCTCGGCGCCGTCGTGGTTTGGCCTGCTCGCCGTCCGACACCCAAGCGATAGTAGCTGGCATGAACTGCGGTACTCGCCCCACTCGCCGGTCGGTGACATCGCTGTGACCAGTAGGCTCATCGGACGTGCCAGACCCTCGCCGTGACAGCGCCACCGATGCCGAGCTTCTCGGTGCTGCGCAGGCGGCGCTCAATCGGCACGACGCGGTGTTGCGAGGCTTGGGCGGTGTGTTCGCCGACAACGGCCACCAGCTGTTCCTGGTCGGGGGCAGTGTCCGCGACGCCCTGCTCGGCCGGCTGGGTGCGGATCTGGATTTCACCACCGATGCGCGTCCGGACCAGATGCTGCGCTTCCTGCGCGGCTGGGGCGATGCGCTGTGGGACACCGGCATCGAGTTCGGCACCCTCGGCGTCGGCAAAGGCGACGATCGGCTCGAGATCACGACGTTCCGCGCCGACAGCTACGACCAGGTGTCGCGCAACCCCGAAGTACGTTTCGGTGACAACCTGGCCGATGACCTGGTGCGCCGCGACTTCACCGTGAACGCGATGGCGGTCCGCATCACCCCTGACGGACCGACCGAGTTTCTCGACCCGCTCGGCGGCTTGGCGGCGCTGCGCGCGGCGGTCCTCGACACCCCGGCGACCCCGGAGGTCTCGTTCGGCGACGATCCGCTGCGGATGCTGCGGGCGGCCAGGTTCGTCTCGCAGCTCGGCTTCACGGTGGCCCCGCGGGTGCGGCACGCGCTCGAGGAGATGGCTCTGCAGCTGTCGCGGGTCACCGCGGAAAGGGTGGCCGCCGAGCTGGACAAGCTGCTGCTCGGCGCCGACCCGGTCGCCGGCTTGGACCTGATGGTCGAGACCGGTCTCGGTGATGTGGTGCTGCCGGAGATCGGCGCGATGCGGATGGCCATCGACGAGCACCACCAACACAAGGACGTGTACCAGCATTCGCTGACGGTGCTCCGGCAGGCGATCGATCTGGAGGGTCAGCAGGGTCCCGATCTGGTGTTGCGGTGGGCGTCGCTGCTGCACGACATCGGCAAGCCGGCCACCCGTAGGCACGAACCGGACGGCGGCGTGAGCTTCCACCACCACGAAGTGGTCGGCGCCAAGATGACGCCGCAAGCGGATGCGCGAGCTGAAGTACTCCAAGCAGATGATCGCCGACGTGTCCCAGCTGGTGTACCTGCACCTGCGTTTCCACGGCTACGGCGACGGCCGGTGGACCGATTCGGCGGTGCGCCGCTATGTCACTGACGCGGGACCGCTGCTGAGCCGACTGCACAAGCTGGTGCGTGCCGACTGCACCACGCGGAACAAGCGTCGTGCGGCGCGGCTGCAGGCCAATTACGACGACCTGGAGCAACGCATCGAGGACCTCGCAGCGAGGGAAGACCTCGCCCGGGTGCGCCCCGACATCGACGGCAACGAGATCATGCAGATCCTCGGGATTCCGCCGGGACCGCAGGTCGGGCAGGCGTGGAACTATTTGAAGGAACTGCGGCTGGACCGCGGCCCGCTGGATCACGACGAGGCCGTGGCGGAATTGATGACGTGGTGGAACCAGAACGGCACACCGAGCGTCTGATCATGTGTGGAGTACTGCCTGGGTGATCCCGACGGGTCGGCCACGATGTGGACCGTCGGCGCCGACACCGACTTCGACGGTGACGGGGTGCTGGACGCCGTCGGGCTCGACGTCGACGTCGACGGCTTGATCGATGATGTGATGGTCGATTTCGACGACGACGGCACAGCAGACCACGCCGTGCTGGATCTGGACGGCGACGGGATTCCGGAGGCCTATTTCACCGACGACGGGACCGGCACCTGGTCCGTCAACGCCGACCGAGGCGGCGCCGTGCTGCGCTGGTTCGGGCTCGACGGCGTCGAGCATCCCGCATCGCCCGCTCCGGTCGACCTCGACGGTGACGGTGTCCCGGAGCGGCTGGCCGACGTCGACGGCAACGGATTGGCCGAGCGCGCGTTCGGCGCGGGCGAGGCATGGGTCGACTCCGACGGCGACGGTCGCTGGGACATCCGGCTCGCCGACAGAGACGGCGACGGTGCCGCCGACTCCGCCGAATACCTGTAGCCGCTGGTTCCGTTCGTCGCCGACGAGCATGCAGAAGTCTTCGGCCGAGCCGGTGACCCGCTGTGCGGCGTCGTCGGGACCCCGCGGTCCTCGGGATTCACGGACCGCCGTTTCGAGCGCCCACTGATCGGGTGTCAGATCTGCGACGAGCGCGTCGAGATCGGCGCTTTCGGCGCGCAGATCGGCGACCATCGGGCGGCTCCGGCCATGCGGATCACCTTAAGCGCGCGGTCGCGCCCGTCGGCCCACGGCGGCGTGGACGGCGAGCCCCACGAGGTATAGGCCGCTGCCGGCAATGATGAGCAGCGGGGCGTGGCCATCCGCCGGAATCACAAGGGCCGTCGCGGAGATCGTGACGATGAAGGCCATCCAGAACAACGAATCCTGGACGGCGAACATGTGTCCGCGGAGTGCGTCGTCGACGTCGACCTGCATCGCGGTGTCGGCGCACAGCTTGACGACCTGGCCTGCCGCTCCGAGCAGGAACCCGCAGCAGATCATGACGGGCAGATACAGCGTCGCGCCGCACGACTGCACCGCGGCCGCAAACGCCAGCGCGATGTTCGGGGTCGCGTAACGACCCCACCTCCTTACCAGCGCGGGCGTCACGACGTTCGCGATGAACGACCCGATACCGCCTGCGGTCACGAACAGCACCGTTGTGCCGAACCCGGCCACCGTCGTGGCTTCGGTGTGGCGCACCATCACGATGACGAGCAGCGTGTTGACTCCGAACGCCATCCGGTGGGCGGCCAGCCCGGCGAGCGTGGCGGACACCGACGGCACCGCGAGCACGGTGCGCGCGCCGTGCAACCATCCGGTGGCAACGGCATAGACGACGGAGCCGTGGATGGCGCGGGCGCTGTCGTCCGGGCCGAGCAGCCGGGGCGGGAACCGCATCGACAGCCACAGCGCCAAGGCCACCGGCACGGCCACCAGAAAGATGACCACCGCCGACCCGGAGTCACCGGCTCCCCACTGCCAGCGCGGCACCAGCATCGAGAAGGCACCGGCGAACGCCGCGACGGAGCCGGTGGCCGTCGCCACCGAGTTCATCGCGATCACTTGCGCCCGCGGCACGACGTGCGGCAGCGCGGCAGACAATCCTGAGGACACGAACCGGGTGAAGCCATTGGCGATCAACGCGCTCAACAGGATTGGTATGTCACTGACCCCGAAGGCCAGCAGCGTGCCGATCCCGATCACCAATACGAGTCGTCCGGTGTTGGCCCAGAGCAGCACGAGGCGCCGGTCCCAGCGGTCCAACAGTGCGCCGGCGAAAGGGCCGAGCAGCGAGTAGGGCAGGAACAGAACGGCGAAGGCGGCGGCGATGGCTCCCGGCGTGGTTTCGCGCTCCGGGTTGAACAGGATCGCACCGGCGAGACCAGCCTGGAACAGACCGTCGGCGTACTGGCTGACGGACCGCAATTCGAGCAGCCTGCGAAAGTCGGGCAGCGCTTGCACCGACCGCCACGACGTGCGGGGTATGCGGTCGTCGGGCACGGGTGTCACGTCCTGTGGGTGGGGGCTGGGCCTGCGCTGACTGGCAACCCGACCCACAGTACAAATATCCACGTGCGGTGGGCTTGTTCGCCACCATCACGCAGTCGTGATGACATGATGGTCGGATGGCGCAGCCAGAGGATCCGGAGGATTTCATCGCACCTACGGCACACCGGGTACGTGCCGGAACCTTGCTTCTGGCCAACACCGATCTGCTCGAGCCGACCTTCCGTCGCAGCGTCATCTACGTCGTCGAACACAACGACGGCGGAACCCTCGGTGTTGTTCTGAACCGCGCCAGCGAGACCGCGGTGTACAACGTGCTCCCGCAGTGGGCGAAGCTGGCCACCAAACCCAAGACCATGTACATCGGCGGCCCGGTCAAGCGGGATGCCGCGTTGTGTCTGGCGACGCTGCGGGCCGGCATCGACCCCGGTGGCGCGGCGGGTCTGCGTCACGTGCAGGGCCGTGTGGTGATGGTCGACCTGGACGCCGACCCCGATTCGATCGCACCGATGGTCGAGGGGGTGCGGATTTTCGCCGGGTATTCGGGCTGGACGATCGGCCAGTTGGAGGGTGAGATCGAGCGCGACGACTGGATCGTGTTGTCCGCGTTGCCTACTGATGTACTAGCCGAACCACGGATCGACCTGTGGGGCCGGGTGCTACGTCGGCAGCCGATGCCGCTCTCGCTGATGGCCACCCACCCGATCGACCTCAGCCGCAACTAGCGCGCCGGCAGCATTGCCGGACTCTCCCCCGCAAGCGGGAGGTGCCCCCACAACGCGGACTCGTGCCTCGCCGCTTGATCGTCGCCCGGCTAACTCCCGCAGGACAACGTGCACGACCCGCACGCACTTCCGCAGCTGCCACTGGCCGCGGCTTGCCGCGTGTTCTCCCGGGTGACGGCCTTGGCGCTCTGCCAGCATCCCGCTGCGACAGTGCCGATCGCCCCGGCCACGCTCACGGCGAGGACCACCAGCGCGGTGGTCGGCCTGGCCGACAGTGCGACCGCGCCACCCGCGGCGAGCATCACCGCCGCGGCCAGCTGTGTCGGAGCCACGGCACGCAGTACCTGCTGAACGAAGTCAGCGGAAGGCCTGCGCCTCAACGACCACACGCCCAGCGCGGCGGTCACCACGGCCGCGCACAGACTCAACACGGCGGGTACCAGCATGCGGTTCAGAATACGGTCTGTCGGTCAGGCCGCCGTCCCCCGGGCGCCAGGCTTCGCCCGGGGGACGACGTCGTTATCCCTGCAGTCCCAACAACTGTGGCGGGGGTGCCAGAGCGGGGACGCCGGGAGCTGGGGCCGCCGCCGCGGGAAGCGGCAGCGCGGGAGCGCCGGGGGGCGGCGCGGCGGGTGCAGGAGCAGGCAGGCTGACCTTGAAGCCGTTGACGATCGCTTCGGTGGCGTCCGCCGCCGCGACGACCTGGTCGACGCTGGTGGTCACCGACAGCGACACCAGGTAGTTATCGGGGCCGGCGGTTGCGATGACGTGGCGCCGAGACGTGTTCAACGTCAGGTTGTTCTCGCGGTAGGTGCCTTCGATCAGCGAGGACGGCAGTCCGCCGAAGTCGGCGAGGGAAGCGTCGGTGGACCGCCAGGCCGGTAGCTTCTGGCTGTCGATGAAGCCGTGGCTGATCGCCTCCTTGGGATCGAACTGCCCGATCAGCTTGTAGACGACCACCTGGGCGTTCGAAGAGTACAGGCCGTTTCCGCCCACCCGGTCGGCGAGCACGGCGAACGCATCGGGCACGTTGGGATCCGGGATGTGCTCCCATCCGCGAGGCATGGGAAGCACGATGTTGAGGGCACGGAAGTCGCGGCTGGACTGCGGCTCGAGGGTGACGCCCTTGGACGCGAAGAACTCCGCGAGGGTGCCCGACGTGGCCGGGGCGATGGTCGCGACGGGCTGAGCGGGCGCGACGGGCTGGGCAGGCGCGACAGGCTGAGCAGCGGGTGCGCCCGCTGCGGCGGGGATCGCAGCGGGTCCGGCGGTGGCGGGCGTCACACCGGGCTGACCGACGGGCGCGGGTGCGGCGTTGGGCGTCACCGTGACGGTCTGGGTCACGGTTGCGGGCGTGGGCAGTGTCGGCTGCGGGATCGGCTGGGCCGATGCCGTGCTGGCAGCGACACCGATCACACCGGCGACACCGGCTGCGGTGGCTCCGATGCCACCCGCCAATACCCGCCAGCGGCGCGCGATTTCGCTCATCGACCGATGTCCTCCCAATCCTTCCCGACCAGTTCCGGACGTGCAGGCGACGAATGTATCCACCTGCGCCGAGCAGTCACCAGGGCTGGGATCGACCTGGAACCAACCCCTGATGCATCCGCAACGGAACCGAGACCAACCCGTGGCCGCGAAAACGGCGAAGCGGGTGCTTATACCCTGATGGCGTGACTGAAACGCCGACCGGAACACAGGCTGGTGCCGACGATGCTCCCCGGCATCGCTACACCGCGGAGCTCGCGGGCGAGATCGAACGGGCGTGGCAGCAGCAGTGGACGCAGGAGGGGACCTTCGACGTCGCCAACCCCGTCGGATCGCTGGCTCCCACGGACGGCGGCGGGGTGCCCGCCGACAAGATGTTCGTCCAGGACATGTTCCCTTACCCATCCGGCGAAGGTCTGCACGTCGGGCATCCGCTGGGCTACATCGCGACGGACGTGTACGCCAGGTACTACCGGATGACCGGACGCAATGTGTTGCACGCCTTGGGTTTCGACGCTTTTGGTCTGCCCGCCGAGCAGTACGCGATTCAGACCGGCACGCATCCGCGCATCCGGACCGAGGCCAACATCGTCAACTTCCGGCGTCAGCTGGGCCGATTGGGCCTCGGGCACGATTCACGGCGCAGCTTCTCCACCACCGACGCGGACTTCTACAAGTGGACCCAGTGGATCTTCCTGCAGATCTTCAACGCATGGTTCGACCCGTCGCAGGACAAAGCGCGGCCCATCGCGGATCTGATCGCGGAGTTCGAGGCAGGCACCCGCACCGTCGACGGCGGCCGCAACTGGGCCGACCTCAGCAGCGGTGAGCAGGCCGATGTGGTCGACGCGCACCGACTGGTCTATCTGTCCGACTCGGTGGTGAACTGGTGCCCGGGTCTGGGCACGGTGCTGGCCAATGAGGAAGTCACCGCGGACGGGCGAAGTGAGCGCGGCAACTTCCCGGTGTTCCGGAAGCGGTTGCGGCAGTGGATGATGCGGATCACCGCCTATTCCGATCGACTGCTCGAAGACCTGAACGTGCTGGAGTGGCCGGACAAGGTCAAAGCCATGCAGCGCAACTGGATCGGCCGCTCGACCGGTGCCTCGGTGCTGTTCGGCACCGACGCCGGCGACATCGAGGTCTTCACCACCCGTCCCGACACGCTCTTCGGCGCCACCTATATGGTGCTGGCGCCGGAACACGAACTGGTGGACGGCCTGGTCGCCGCGCAGTGGCCGGCCGACACCGATCCACGGTGGACATATGGCGCTGCCACACCGACCGAAGCGGTCAGTGCCTACCGCGGTGCGGTCGTGGCCAAGTCAGATCTGGAGCGGCAGGAGAGCAAGTCCAAGACGGGCGTGTTCATCGGCGCGTACGCGACGAATCCGGCTAATGGCCAACAGGTTCCGGTGTTCATCGCCGACTACGTGCTGGCCGGCTACGGCACCGGCGCGATCATGGCGGTGCCGAGCGGAGACCAGCGCGACTGGGATTTCGCCACCGAGTTCGGCCTACCGATCGTGGAAGTGGTTTCCGGAGGGGATGTCTCCGAGGCCGCATACTCCGGCGACGGGGTCATGGTGAACTCCGGCTACCTGGACGGTCTGGATGTGGCGGTGGCCAAGGAAGTGATCACCGAACGGCTGATCGCCGACGATCGCGGTCGAGCCCGTGTCGAATACAAGTTGAGGGACTGGCTTTTCGCGAGGCAGCGGTACTGGGGCGAGCCGTTCCCGATCGTCTACGACGCCGAAGGACGCGCTCACGGACTGCCCGAGGAGCTGCTGCCCGTCGAGCTGCCCGACGCGCCGGACTACTCGCCGGTGTCGTTCGACCCCGACGACGCCGACAGCGAGCCGTCCCCGCCGCTGGCGAAGATCACCGACTGGGTGAACGTCGAGCTGGATCTGGGCGACGGCTTCAAGCCGTACACCCGCGACACCAACGTGATGCCGCAGTGGGCGGCCAGCTCCTGGTACGAGTTGCGATACACCGATCCGTTCAACAAAGAAGCCATGTGCGCCAAGGAGAATGAGGCGTACTGGATGGGTCCCCGACCCGCCGAGCACGGCCCGGCGGATCCCGGCGGCGTCGACCTATATGTCGGCGGCGTCGAGCATGCGGTGCTGCACCTGCTGTATTGCCGGTTCTGGCACAAGGTGCTGTTCGACCTCGGTCACGTCAGTTCGCGCGAGCCGTACCGGCGCCTGGTGAACCAGGGCTACATCCAGGCCTTCGCCTACACCGATTCCCGCGGGTCCTACGTGCCGGCGGCAGAGGTCGTCGAGCGTGACGGCAAGTATCTCTGGTCGGGCCCTGATGGGGACGTGGTGGTGAAGCAGGAGTTCGGCAAGATCGGCAAGAGCCTGAAGAACTCGGTGTCGCCCGACGAGATCTGCGATAACTACGGCGCCGACACCCTGCGCGTCTACGAAATGTCGATGGGCCCGCTGGAGGCGTCGCGGCCGTGGGCGACCAAGGACGTCGTCGGCGCGTACCGGTTCCTGCAGCGGGTGTGGCGGTTGGTGGTCTCCGAAGAAACCGGAGCGACGGTCGTGACCGAGGGCGCGCTCGACGAGCCGACGCAGCGGCTGCTGCACCGCACCATCGCCGGGGTGGCCGACGATTACGCGGCGCTGCGCAACAACACCGCGGCGGCCAAGCTCATCGAGTACACCAACCATCTGACCAAGCAGTCGGTGACGGCCCGGGCAGCGCTCGAGCCGCTGGTGCTGATGGTCGCCCCGCTGGCACCGCACCTCGCCGAGGAGCTGTGGAGGCGGCTGGGCCACGAGGGCTCGCTGGCGCACGGGCCATTCCCGGTGGCCGACGAGCGGTTCCTCGTCGAGGACTCCGTCGAGTACCCGGTGCAGGTCAACGGCAAGGTGCGGGGACGCGTCACGGTCGCGGTGGACGCGTCCGCCGACGCGGTGGAAGCAGCCGCGCTGGCCGACGAGAAGGTCGCCGCCTTCCTGGACGGGAAGACCCCGAAGAAGGTCATCGTCGTCGCGGGCCGGCTCGTCAACGTCGTCGTCTAGCTGGGGCGGACGACGACCTCGTGGATGTGCGCATCCCGGGGGGCGTTGACGGCGTCGGCGGTGATCTGCAGCCACGGTCTCGGGGCTGAGGAACTGCGCCGGGTCGTATTCGCGGCCCTCATAGGCGATGAGGTCCTCCTGCATCGCGGTCGCAATGCGTCCCGGGTGCACCGAGGTCACGCGCAGCCCGGGCTCATCGGCGCGCAGCGAGTCGGCGAACCCCCGCAGTGCGAATTTGCTCGCGGAGTACGACGCCAGGCCGGGGGAGGCGTTGATCCCCGCGCCGGAGTTGATGAACAGCACGTGGCCGCCGGCACTGCGCAGCGCAGGCAACAACTCCAGCGTGAGGGCCACGGCGCCGACGACGTTGACGGCCATGCTGGAACGCCACTCGTCGACGCTGGACTCCGCGACGCGGCCGGGATACGCGACGCCGGCATTGTGGATCAGCACGTCGAGCTCGACGATCGGCTCGACCACCGCGGCCATCGAATCGGGGTCGGCGAGGTCGATCGGCCAGGTGGTGGCACCGAGGCGCTCGGCGACGGCGTCCAGACGGCTCGACGGACGGCCGGCGAGGAACAGCGTGTGTGTCGGCGCCAGGGCGTCGGCGAGGGCGGCTCCGAGGCCGCCAGAGGCCCCGGTGATCATCGCGGTCGGCACACCCGAGACCCTACCGATCTGCATATCGGGCGAAGTCGTCGCATCATTGGGGAACGATGCCGCATCGATCCCAGCTTCGCCCCGACCCAATTGGCGGCCCGCGCTGCCTATCTGCTCCGCGGTAACGATCTCGGCGTCATGACCACCGCCGCGCCCCTGCTCTATCCGCACATGTGGAGCTGGGACGCGGCGTTCGTGTCGATCGGACTCGCCCCACTGTCGGTGGAGCGTGCCGTCGTCGAGCTGGACACGCTGCTGTCCGCGCAATGGCGCAACGGCATGATCCCGCACATCGTGTTCGCCAACGGAGTCGACGGGTACTTCCCCGGGCCGGCCCGGTGGGCCTGCTCCGCGCTGACGGGCGATGCTCCGCGCGCCAGGCACACGTCGGGGATCACCCAGCCTCCGGTGCACGCCATCGCCGTGCAGCGCATCCTCGACCACGCGCGTAGCCGGGGACGCTCGACCCGCGCGGTCGCCGAGGCTTTCCTCGACCGGCGCTGGAGCGACCTGGTGCGGTGGCACCGTTGGCTGGCCGAGTGCCGCGACCAGAACGAGCACGGCCGGGTCACGCTGTATCACGGCTGGGAATCGGGAATGGACAACTCGCCGCGCTGGGACAGACCCTACGGCGCAGTGGTGCCCGGCGAGGTGCCCGAGTATCAGCGCGAGGACAACAAGATCAACACCGACGCCAGCCAGCGTCCCTCCGATGTCGAGTACGACCGCTACCTGTGGCTTCTCGAGGAGATGAAGGCCGCCCGCTACGACGACGAATTGCTCTCCAAGGGAATGAGTTTCGCCGTGGAGGACGTCTTCGTGTCGGCGATCCTTTCGGTGGCCTGCCAGGTTCTCGCCGAGATCGGCGAGGACCACAAGAGGCCGCATTCCGATGTACGGGACCTGTACTCGTGGGCTGAGCGATTCCGCTCCGGTGTCATCGCGACGACCGATGAAAGAACCGGGGCAGCAAGGGATTACGACGTCCGCGCGGAGAAGTGGATCGTCACCGAGACGGTCGCGCAGTTCGCTCCGCTGTTGTGCGGCGGACTGTCTCACGACAGGGAGCGTGCGCTACTGCGGTTGCTGGAGGGCCCGCGATTCTGCGGACATCCGGACATGGCCTACGCGTTGATTCCGTCGACGTCACCGGTGTCGCGCGATTTTCGCCCGCGCGAGTACTGGCGGGGGCCGGTGTGGCCGGTGATGACGTGGCTGTTCTCGTGGTGTTTCGCACGGCGCGGGTGGGCCGAGCGTGCATCGACGTTGCGCCGGGAAGGCCTGCGGCAGGCCAGCGACGGTACTTTTGCGGAGTATTACGAGCCGTTCACCGGAGAGCCGTTGGGCAGCATGCAGCAGTCGTGGACCGCGGCTGCGGTGCTGGACTGGTTGGGTTGAAAGCTATTCGGCGATGCGCTCGAGCGGTGCGAGCGCCTTGGCGAGTGCGTCGAGCTCCTCCTCGCCGAGCTTGCTGAGCAACGACGCGAGATGAGCCTGCCTGGAGGCCAATGCTTCCCGGTGCTGCTGGAGGCCCTGCGGGGTGATGTCGACGAGCACGGCTCGTAGGTCGGAGGGATCGCGGTCGCGCTTGACGAGTCCGAGCTTCTCCAGCCGCCGGATCGCCACGGTGGTGGTGGGCGTACGGACCCGTTCGTGGGCGGCCAGTTCGGTCATCCGCATCGGGCCCTGGTCGAACAAGGTGAGCAGAATCGACAGTTGGGCCAGTGTCAGATCACCGGAAGTTGCGGTGCGCCCGGTGTGGCGCATCACCGACAGCACCTTGGACAGCACGCGCTGCAATTCGCCAGCGAGCTCGCTGACTTGCGCTTCGGCGGCCATCATAATTTCGACAGTCTAACCTGTCGGGTCCTGCCAAGTTGTGCGGTCTGCGCGAATTCCGCGGAATCGATTCCGGGAATCAGAGCACCTGGGACAGGAAGCGGCGCAGGCGGTCCGTCTCGGCCGCTTCGAACAGGTGCTCGGGTGGCCCGGTTTCGACGACCTGGCCGTGATCCATGAAGACGACGGTGTCTGCGGAGGACCGCGCGAACCCCATCTCATGCGTGACCACCACCATCGTCATCCCGTCGGCACCGAGGTCGGCGATCAGCTCGAGCACCCCTTTGACCAGTTCAGGATCCAGGGCGGACGTGGCCTCGTCGAAGAACATCACCTGGGGTGACATCGCCAACGCACGAGCGATCGCGACGCGCTGCTGCTGCCCGCCCGACAGCGTCGCCGGCCGGGCATCGGCCTTGTGCCGCAGCCCCACCCGGTCGAGTTGCGCGAGGCCGAGGTCGCGGGCCTCGTCGGCGCTGAGGCGTTTGAGTTTGCGCGGGGCGAGTGCCACGTTGTCGAGCACCGTGCGGTGCGGGAAGAGCTGAAAGTGCTGGAACACCATGCCGATACGTTGCCGGAGCTGGTCCGGATCGTCGGTGAGCACCGAACGTCCGTCCAGCAGGATGTCACCCCGGTCGGGTTCGTACAGCCGGTTCAGGGTGCGCAGCAGGGTGGACTTTCCTGAGCCGGACGGTCCGATCACCGCCGTGCTGGATCCGGCGGCGACGTCGAGGTCGACACCGCGCAGAACCGCAGTCTTCCCGAAGGACAGATGAATATCCTTGGCGGTCAATGAAACCGGGTTCACCTCGATGGTCATCAGTTCATCTCCTGGGATGTCGAGAGCACCAGCGGGTCCTCTTCATCAGGTCGCCGCCCCCGCCGCAGACGGGCATCGATGTAGTTCACCAGGTGCGTCAGCGGGATGGTCAGCGCCAGGTAGAACAGGCCCGCAGCCACCAGCGGTGACAGGTTCCCGGTCTGCGCGTTCAGGTCACGGCCCACCTGGAAGAGCTCGCGCTGGTTGGCGATCAGGCCGAGGAAGTACACCAGCGACGAGGCTTTCAGCAGCGAGATGAACTGATTCATCAACGCCGGCAGCACGCGCCGGATGCCTTGCGGGATGACGATCAACCGCATCGACGTCGGATAGCTGAATCCCAGCGCACGCGAGGCTTCCAGCTGCCCGGGATCGACGCTCTGGATGCCGGACCGGAAGATCTCACCGATGTAGGCGGCGGCCATCAGACCCAGCGCGGCGATACCCAGCGGGAACGGGTTGTTTCCGGTGAGATGCCCGACGACGGGTCCGACGCCGAGTCCGATCAGCAGGATGATGACGACCTCGGGCAGCCCGCGGAAGATGTCGGTGTAGATGCGGGCCGGCCAGCGCAGCCACCGCTTCTTCGAAATCCCCGCCACGGCAAGGGCCATGCCGAGGACGAGTCCGATGATGCTGGCGGCAACGGTGAGGATCAGCGTGTTGGGCAGGCCGGTCTTCACCAGATCGGGGAGCGCCTGCTTGTAGAGATCCCAGTCCAGAAAAGACGCGGCGAGTTGGGACAGCGTCGATTTCGGCTGCACAGGCGCCGCCGGAGCGCGCGTGCTCTGGTTCTCGGCGGCGATGGCGGTGAAGTCGGGAAGAACAGGTTCGGGAGCTGCCTTTGAGCCGGGCTTCCATCCCGGCGGGAGCTCCCGCGGCACCCACGTCGGTGTAGAGGCGCGCCCAGGTGCCGTCGGCGATGATCGCGTCCAGCCCGGAGTTCAGCGCATCGATCAGCGGCTGGTTGTCCGTCGCGACCGCCCACGCGACGAAATTATCCAGACTGAAGGTGTTTTCGATGATCTCGGCAGGATCGCCTGCCTGCACGGTGCCTTGCGCCTGCTGCGACGGCGCCACCCAGGCATCGAGCTGCCCGGTCTTCAGACTGGCGTAGACGGTGTTGTAGTCGGGGAACTTCACCGGCTGCAGTTTCAGGGTGTCGATGACATAGGCCTCCTGCACCGTGCCCTGCACAACACCGATCCGTTGGCCGGCAGCCAGCTTGTCGAACCCCGTGATCGGGGAGCCTCGCGGGACGACGAGAGAGAAGTATCCGAAGTCGTATCCGTTCGTGAAGCCGACGGTGCGGCGCCTGGCGTCGGTCGTGGTGATCGACGACGAGCCCACGTCGAAGCGACGCGATGCCACCTGGGCCAGCAGCCCGGAGAACTCGGTGCCCACGAAGTTGACCTGCAGACCGAGCTTGTCGGCGATGGCGCGCAGCAGCTCGTTGTCGAACCCGGTGAACTGGCCCCCGGAGTCGATGCAGATGCTCGGAGGCGCGTCCGACAGTGTGCCGACGGTCAGGGTGCCCGGCCTGCTGAGTCCCAGTGCGTTCACGTCGACCGAGTCGAGGGGCTGGACCGTCGCGGTGGTGTACTTGTCGGCGGCGGGACCCGTTGCGGCTGCGGCCAGGTTGGTCGGCAGGGCACTGGCGCTTTCGATCCCCGGCGGTGAGCACTGATCGACCTGGGCACCTGCGGGCGCAGCCAGCCCCATCGTCGCGATCATCCCCATGATCAGCGCAAGGACGAACGTCTTCACCAATGTCTTCGCAAGGGGACGTGGCACCCGTAAGAAGCTCATTCAATGCAACGTAGCGCAGTCCGATCGGCGGGTCGGCTTCAGTTCATTCGGATCGCAACGGGTACAGCACGCCGCGGCGGACCAGTTCGGCCAGCAGGATCCTGGCCATGATCTCCGACCGCTGGACGCAGGCGGCGCGGGCGCCCTCGACGTTGCGATCGCGGATCGCGGCCAACTCGGTCTCATAGAAGGGCAGCAACTCGACGCGGTGTTGCGCGTAGGTCTGCCAGAAGCTGTTGGGGATGAATGTCTGCGACGAGTCGATCGCCGCCTGCAGCCGCGGACCGGCGTACTCGCCGTTGACGGTGGCGCGGAAACGTCGGGCGTGGGCGTCGAACTGTTTGGGCTCTCGCCGGCTACGCATCTGCGCGACCTCGCCCTCGAGTTCGGCGATCACCGTCGGGTCTGCCGCGACGGCGGCACGTCCGGCGGCGAGGCCGGTGAGGAGGCCGTACAGCTCGTGATGCTCACGGACCGCGGACTCGTCGAACCGTTCGACGTAGGCACCGCGGTGATAGCGCGTCGACAGGATGCCATCGTGCTCCAGCTGGACGACCGCTTCCTGCACCGGTACCCGACTCAACCCGAGTTCCTCGGCGATCTCGTTGCGGTCCAAGCGATCTCCTGAACGGAGCTTGCCGGTCAGCACCATATTGACCACGTGAGTGACCACGAGGTCCTTCTCCTTGACCCCATACTTCTTGGGCATGGCGGCGCCAGTCTCTCACGGCACCTGCGCCGTCCGGGGCTGTTCGGCAGCTTCAGCCCGCGTCAGCGCGGCGGTCTCGCCACCGGCACAGCGACTCGGCCGAGGACAGGTCGTAGTCGGGCCCGTTGACCCCCACAGTCAGCATCGAGATGCCGAGCGAGGTCAGCTCGTCGGCCTCGTCCAGAAGCGCATCGAGGTTGCTGCCCTTCGCCTCTGCCGCACGCTCGATCGCCAACGGGTCGCGGCCGACGTCGGCGCAATGCCGCGCCAGGATGTCGGCTTTGCGGGGGTAGCTGTCACGGTCGGAGAACGAGTGCCAGATGCCGGCGTGCTCGGCGACCAGGCGAAGTGTCTTCTTCTCTCCGCCGCCCCCGATCAGCACCGGGATGTCGCGGACCGGCTGAGGATTCAGCTTGGCCAGCCTCGCCTCGATCCGGGGCATCGCGTCGGCGAGATCGTCGAGCCGGCTGCCTGCCGTGCCGAACTCGTAGCCGTACTCGTCGTAGTCCTTCTGCTTCCACCCTGATCCGATGCCGAGGATCAGCCGTCCGTCCGAGATCTGGTCGACGGTGCGGGCCATGTCGGCGAGCAACTCGGGGTTGCGGTAGGAGTTGCAGGTGACGAGCGCGCCGATCTCGATGCGCGATGTCTGCTCGGCCCAGGCGCCCAGCATCGTCCAGCATTCGAAGTGTGCGCCGTCTGGATCCCCGTACAGCGGGAAGAAGTGATCCCAGTTGAAGACGACGTCGACACCGATGTCCTCGCAGCGACGCACCGCGTCGCGGATGAGGTCGTAGCGTGGCGAATGTTGCGGCTGCAGCTGGACACCGATGCGAATGGGAAAGGTCATGGTCCCCACGGTATCCCCCCGCGCGCTGGGGGCACCTCCCTCCGTGAGCAGACGCAAACTCGCACGGAATCGCTTCGAATCGTGCGAGTTTGTGTCTGCTCGCGCAACCGCTTGGCCTAGACGCCGATCTGCCCGCCGCTCTTCCACACCGCCACCACCGACGGCCTGGCGGTTCCGTAGCCACCCTCGGGCCAGCGCGACTGCGGGTTGTCGATGCTGTTCTCGTCGTTCTCCCCGGGATGTTGCACGCAGACCGTGACCAGGTCGTCGGTGACGACCGGGCCGCAGGTCTCGGCGCCGAGGGGCACCGTGAGGAACTGCTTGGTCTCTCCGCGGTTCGGTCCTTCCAGCGCCACAGCGAACAGGCCGTCGTTGGAGTCCAGTGCATTGCCGTCGGTGGAGATCCACAGGTTGCCGTGGCTGTCGAACGCGAGGTTGTCCGGGCACGAGATCGGGCTGACCTTCGACTTGTCGAAGCCGCCGTAGTAGGTGTCGGCGGCCTGGGGATCGCCGCAGACGAGCAGCAGCTCCCAGGTGAATTCGGTGCCCGCGTGATTGTCGGTGATCTCGAGGATCTGCCCGCTCTTGTTGTCGTTGCGGGGATTCGGCGCGTCGGGTGCAGCCTCGCCGGCTGCACCGCGCTCGTCGTTGTTGGTCAGGGCCACGTAGATCTTGCCGGTCTTCGGGTTGGCGTCGAAGTCCTCGGGGCGGTCCATCTTGGTGGCGCCTGCCTTGTCGGCGGCCATCCGGGTGAAGACCGCGACCTCCTGGGCGGTGATGCCGTCGACGAGCGACTCGGCCTGTCCGTTCGGGCCTGAACGCAGCAGCGGGAGCCAGGTGCCGGAGCCGGCGAACGAGCCCTTTGCGGGCAGTTTGCCGGAGCCGTCGATCTCGGCGGCGGGGATGTCGCTGGAGAGTTTGGCGACGTAAAGCGTGCCCTCGTCGAGGATCGCCACGTTGTTGGCCATGGCGGCGGGGTCGTTGCCCGGCTGCATCTTCCTCGTCGAGACGAACTTGTACATGTAGTCGAACCGTTCGTCGTCGCCGGTATAGGCGACCACGGTGCCGTCGTCGGTGATGAAGATGTTGGCGCCCTCGTGCTTGAGCCGACCCAGTGCGCTGTGCTTGATCGGAGTCGAGTTCGGGTCCCACGGGTTCAGCTCGACCACGTATCCGAACCGGTTGACCTCGTTGGCTGACGCGGCCAGATCGAAGCGAGGGTCGAAAGTCTCCCAAAGCAATTCGGACGGCTCGAGAGAAACGCCGTAGCGGTCGTGGCGATCCGCGTCGACGGGGCTCGGAGCGGGCGAGCCGTCTGCGGCGCCGAAGTAGCTGTGAAAGTTCTCCTCACCGGAAAGCACTGTGCCCCAAGGTGTCACACCGCCCGCGCAGTTGGCGATGGTGCCCAGCACGGTGCGCCCGTCGGGATCGGCCGCGGTCTTGACGAAGTCGGTGCCTGCGGCGGGGCCGGTCAGCGTGAACGGGGTGTCCGCGGTGACGCGGCGGTTGTACCGGCCCATCACGGGCCGCAGTCCGCCCTCGGGGGTGCGCTCGACCTCGACGACACCCATTCCCATGGCGGCGATCTCGACCTCGAACTGCTCGCGGGTCGGGGCGCCGGCCTGATATCCGGGGAACATGAACTGCGGCGTGACGTACTCGAAGTTCGTCACGAGCAGGAAGTGGCCGGGCTGTCCTTCGACGGGCAGCAAGCCGGCGAAGTCGTTGTTGAAGCCGAACTGGCCGCGCTGAGCGGCGCCGGTCTGCTTGCTGACATCGAACTTCGGTGCGTCGGGCAGCACCGGGTCGCCCCAGCTGATCACGACGCCCTGCTCGTAACCGTCGGCGACGACGACGGCGTCGTCGCTGTTGGGTGCGACGGACGCGAAGTTCATTCCCGCGGGCGGCTCGGCTCTGGCGGCCGACGACGAGGTCGTCGGCGCGGGCTCTGAGGTGTTCGAGCAGGCGGCCAGCGCGGAGCCGGCTCCGACGGCAAGGACAGCGACGCCGCCGGCCTGCAGGATCGAGCGCCGCGTCACCGCTTTGGCAATGTCGCCGAAGTACTCGTTGTCGCTCGTGTTCGGCACTGGCTTGGCGCACGCGTCACCGCATTTGTGGAGGCAGGTGACGTGCTGCCGCTTGGACTTTCCGTTGTGGTTGACAAGAAGATTCAGCGGCACAAGCGCCATGACAGTGAGATTCCTTCCACGCCCGATCCCCGGCCGGGGCTGCGGCCGGGACCTGCGAAAAGCTACGGCAGCAGAACCAGCAGGAGGTAAGGAACGGGTGAACAACAGCTGACGCGCGGGTGCGATTCGGCCGCGCTCCGCACGCGCTACGTCAGCGTGCTAGGCGCCGAGGATTCCGCGCAGCAGTTCCACCAGCACGCGCGGTTGATCGCTCTGCACCGAGTGGCCGGAGTCCGCCACGATATGCACGCGCTCGAAACCGGGTGCGGTCTCGGCGAACGCGGCAGCGTCGTCGTCATTGACGAAAAACGAGTTGGCGCCGCGGATCAAGGTCGTCGGGACGGTGAGCCGGGGCACGTCCTCCCAGAGGTTTTCGAACCCGTCGCCTTTGCGGATGCTGTCGTACCGCCACGTCCACGCGCCGTCCTCGAGGCGCCTGGCATTGTGGAACACGCCGCGCCGCAGGGACTTCCGATCGCGGTGTGGCGCGGCAGCAGTCGTCACGTCGAGCATCGCGTCAAACGACGGGAAGGTGCGATCGCCCTGCACCAGGGCCACCGTGCCCTTCTGGGCGTCGGTCATCTCGGTGTGCCGTTCGGGCGCTGAAGGAGTCACGTCGACCAGCACGAGGTGGCGGACGAGTTCCGGTGCGGTCACTGCGATCCGCAATGCGGTGAGACCGCCCAAGGACATTCCCACGATCAGCTCGGCCTCGGAGGCAAAGTCACGGATCACCGGTTCGACGGCAAGCGCGTTGAGCTTGGGGCCGTAGTCGCCATCTTCCCGCCAGGCTGAACGGCCATGGCCCGGAAGGTCGATGGCCAGTGCAGGCACACCGAGACCGACGATCACCGTGTCCCACGTGTGGGCGTTCTGCCCGCCGCCGTGCAGGAAGACCACCCGCGGCGCGGCGTCGCCGAACTTCAGTGCGCTGACGGACCCGGCATCGATGCGCTCGGCTTTCGGTACCGAGGTGGCACCCGCCTGTTCGGCGTTCTCGGGCAGGAGCGCGAATTCGTCGAGGCCAGGAAGTTCTTCGTCGGAGATCTCCATGATGCGCTGACAATACGCAGCGCCGAAAATCGCGTGCGATCGGAGGGCTGATGTGCCACCTTCGATCATCGTGACTCATGCACAGGCACCCTTGACGATCCGCGCTGCCGAGGATTCGGACTGGCCGGCCATATCCCTGATCGGTGCGACCGGCTTCGGCGTCTGGCGGCCGGACGAGACGGCCGACGTGTGGCGGTCCATGATGCCGTCCGACAGCGCGATCGTCGCGTGCGACGGCACCGAGGTCGTCGGCGTGGCGTTGTTCCTCGACCTGCAGCTGACGGTGCCGGGCGGCGCGGTGCTGCCGATGGCCGGGGTGTCGTGGGTGGCCGTCGCGCCCACCCATCGGCGGCGCGGAGCCCTGAGTGGAATGTTCGCCGAATTGCACCGCCGGATGGGCGCGTATCCGATCGCCGGCCTGGAAGCGAGCGAGGGTGGCATCTACGGAAGGTTCGGTTACGGACCCGCGACGGTCTGGGAGAGCTGGCCGTCGACCGCGGGCAGGCGCGATTCCACCCGTTACCCGATCCCGGCGGTGTCCGCTGGTGCGGCCCGCCGAACACCGCAGCAACTCGGAAGAGATCTACGAGCGGTGGCGGCTGCAGACACCCGGCGGGTTGTACACCGCCGCCGCCGGTTGTGGGACGAGTCTCCGACCGCGAGTTCCCGCGGCGGCGGCAGCGCGTTGTTCTGCCTGCTGCACTCCGACGGCTTCGTGATGTACCGGGTACACAGCGGCGAAACGGGCGGTAAAGACACAGTGCGCGTCACCAAGTTCGCCGCAGCGACTCCGGAAGCGCACATCGCGCTGTGGCGCGCGCTCCTCGGTTTGGACCTCATGGAGAAGGTGAACATCGAGACGCATCCGGGCCACCTGCTGCCGTATCTGCTCACCGATGCGCGGCTGGTGCGCACGACCGGTACCGAGGACGGGCTGTGGCTGCGGATGCTCGATATCCCCGCCGTGTTACATGCCCGCACCTATTCGGCGGACGTGTCTGTGGTGCTGGATATTTCGGATGACGTCTTGGGCGGCGGCGGCCGATTCGCCCTGGATGTCCGGGAGGGCCGCGCCCGGTGTGTGCCCACCGACGCCGCCGCCGACGTCAACACCGACCTCTCGGTGCTGGGCAGCCTGTACCTCGGAGCCCACCGCGCCTCGGCCTTCGCCGCCGCACATCGACTGCGCGCTGACCCGGCGGTGGTGGCGGCGCTGGACGCCGCATTCGCGAGCGAGGTTCCCGCCGAACTCGGCTACGGCTTCTAGCCACAAACGCAGTCTCGGCGGAAAGTAGAAACTCAGCCCTCGATGAACTTCTCGAGCTGCACGCGGGCGATGTCGTCGGCGAGCTGCTTGGGCGGGCTCTTCATCAGGTAGGCGGAAGCGGCTTCGATCGGTCCGCCGATGCCACGGTCCTTGGCGATCTTGGCGGCGCGCACCGCGTCGATGATGACGCCTGCGGAGTTGGGGGAGTCCCACACCTCGAGCTTGTATTCGAGGTTGAGCGGCACGTCACCGAAGGCGCGACCTTCCAGGCGGACGTAGGCCCACTTGCGGTCGTCGAGCCACGCGACGTGATCGGACGGGCCGATGTGCACGTTCTTGTCATCGATCTTGCCGGCCAGCGAGCCGGACAGGTTGGACGTGACGGCCTGGGTCTTGGAGACCTTCTTCGACTCGAGCCGGGTGCGCTCGAGCATGTTGAGGAAGTCCATGTTGCCGCCGACGTTGAGCTGGTAGGTGCGGTCCAGCGCGACGCCGCGGTCCTCGAACAGCTTGGCCATGACACGGTGGGTGATGGTGGCGCCGACCTGACTCTTGATGTCATCGCCGACGATCGGAACCCCGGCGTCCTCGAACTTCTTGGCCCACACCGGATCCGAGGCGATGAACACCGGCAGCGCGTTGACGAATGCCACCCCGGCGTCGATGGCGCACTGCGCATAGAACTTGTCGGCCTCTTCGGAGCCGACGGGCAGGTAGGACACCATCACGTCGACCTTGGCGTCCTTGAGTGCCTTGACGACGTCGACGGCCTCGGTGTCGGAGATCTCGATCGTGTCGGCGTAGTACTTGCCGATGCCGTCGAGGGTCGGGCCGCGCTGCACGACGACATCGGTCGGCGGCACGTCGGCGATCTTGATGGTGTTGTTCTCGGAAGCGAAGATGGCCTCGGAGAGGTCGAAGCCGACCTTCTTGGCGTCTACGTCGAACGCGGCGACGAACTTCACGTCGCGCACGTGGTACTGGCCGAGCTTGACGTGCATCAGGCCGGGAACGGTGGCGTTCTCGTCTGCGTCCTTGTAGTACTGCACACCCTGCACGAGCGAGGACGCACAGTTGCCCACGCCGACGATCGCGACCCGGACGTCATTGCTTGCGGTCATGACGACTTTTCTCCTCTGTCCTAGCTTCACTGCCTGCTTGGGAATTACTGGCGTGCTCCAACGAGCAACGTGTTACGTCTGTTCGGCGCGGCCCTGCGCCAATTTCTCCGCTGCGATCAACTCGTTGAGCCAGGTGACTTCGCGCTCGCTCGACTCGAGCCCCAACTGGTGGAGTTGCTTGGTGTACCGGTCCAACGAATTGCTCGCCCGCGCCACGGCTTCACGCAGGCCTTCGCGACGTTCCTCCACCTGGCGGCGACGGCCCTCCAGGATCCGCATCCGGGCCTCCGCGGGGGTCCGGTTGAAGAACGCGAGGTGAACCCCGAAGCCGTCGTCGGAGAAGTTCTGGGGACCGGTGTCGGCCACCAGTTCGGTGAACCGCTGCTTGCCGGACTCGGTGAGTTGGTAGACCCGCCGTGCCCGACGCACCTTCAACGTGCCCTCGGGGGCAGCGTCCTCGACGATGAGGCCGTCGGTCTGCATCCGCCGCAATGCCGGATACAGCGAGCCGTACGAGAACGCGCGGAACGCACCGAGCAGACCCGTCAGCCGCTTGCGCAGCTCGTAGCCGTGCATCGGCGACTCCTGGAGCAGGCCCAGAATGGCGAGCTCGAGCATCTGGACCCCCTCCAATGGTTTCGCCGCTACGACGGATCAACACCTCGCGCAATAGTATCGCGCCGATATATTGAGCGCTACAGGTGTGCCCTGAGAGAACGCTGTCAGAGGTCAGTGGTCAGACGTCAGTGGGTGGCGGGCCAGATCGCCTTGGTGGTGCCGTCCGGGTAGAGCTCGATGCGCCCGCTGCCGAAGTCGCTGCTCACGATGATCTCGACGTTCACGGCGTCGGGCGCGCTCGGATCCTCGGCGGCCTCGATCCGCAGCCAGGTATCGGTGACGTCGGCGCGGTTGACCCCGACGGTCTCCGGCGCGCCCCGCAGGATGCTCAGCGTCTTCTCGAAGTCGAACTTCGCCAGGTCGACCAGCCGGTCGTCGGCACTGACGGTCGAGGGTGAGCTGCTCGGGTCGCCCCAGCCGCCGCGGTACTGGTAGTCGAGGCTGCGCCGGTTGTCCTGCGGATCCGGCCGGTCCAGGTAGGCGAGGTCGGAGTGGATGTCCAGCTCGTAGCCCATGGTGCTGCCGAACTTCTGTCGCATCTGTTCGAACAGACCGGTGAATCCGCCGAGGGATTGCAGCTGGCGCGGAGGCGTGAGCACGGTGGCTGGTATGCCGTCGTCCTTGGCGCCCGGGTCGGTCTCGAAGCTCAACGGTGATGAGGAGTTGCCGTAGAGGCCCCAGCCGATCGCGACGCCGAGAACGATCAGCACGCCGGCCGTCGCCGCCTTGAGTCCCCACCCGACGCCGATGCGGGGAATGCGGCGGTTGACCACCTTCGTGATGACCGGCGGCGACGACTTGGGTGACTGCAGATCCGACTCCAGATCCTGCAGTTGCCCCAGGGTGCTGGCGGTGGTGGCGGTCTTCACCCGCTCGCCGTGTTCGGCCATGGACAGTTGGCCTTCGGCCAGTGCGGTGTCGAGAATCTGGCACGTGTCGTTGCGATCGCTGTCTTTGGCCCGCGTCGATGAAGACCGACGTGCCGAGCTGCCCGAGGCCACGACGAAGATCGTAAGAGTTCGCCCGGCGACTGCGCAGGCCAGACTCGATCGGGACCGTGTGCGGTGAGCTTCGATGCGATCTCGCGAGCACGTCGACCTTCGGTCCCCGGAGGGCCGACGTACTCTGGTCCTCGTGCGATTGCAGCGACAGGTGGTGGATTACGCGCTCCGGCGTCGGTCCCTTCTGGCCGAGGTGTACTCGGGACGCACCGGCGTCTCGGAGGTCTGCGACGCCAACCCGTACTTGCTGAGAGCCGCAAAATTCCACGGCAAGTCCAGCTCGGTGATGTGCCCGATCTGCCGTAAGGAACAACTGACGCTGGTGTCGTGGGTGTTCGGCGATCACCTCGGTGCGGTGTCCGGATCCGCGCGAACCGCAGAGGAGCTGGTCCTGCTGGCCACCAAGTACGACGAATTCTCGGTACATGTGGTGGAGGTATGCCGCACATGCAGCTGGAATCACCTCGTCAAGTCGTATGTGCTCGGAGCGGTGCCGCCCCCGAAGGGGTCTCGCGGACCGCGCCGCACCCAGACCGCGCGCGGTGCTGCGCGCACGGCCAGTGAATAGCGACGGGCGCCACGACCGGTCAGCCGACGACGCCCGTGACGGGCAGAAGGCGGCCGAGAGTATGGGCGCGCGAAACCCCCGGAACCGACCCGATCCTTCTGCGCGCCGCCCCGGTGACAGCGGCAGGAACCGTCCACCGACCCAGGCCGCACCCGGCGGGCGTCGCCCGGTGCCGCCGGACGACCGGCACACCGCGGTGCTTCCTCCCGTTCGTGACGGCGCTCCACCGCACCTGCGTGACCCGATCGACGACGTCAAGCGGGCGCTGGACGGCCGCGGCCGCAAGGAGCAAAAGGGCAACGGCCCGCCCAAGCAGCCACCGCCTCCACGTGCGCCTGGCCGCGGCGGACCGACCGGTGGGGGCCCGACCGGCCCGAACCGCACCATCCGGGAACAGATCAACTGGAAGTGGGTGCGCCGCGGCGCGATCATCTCGGCGATAGCGCTGATCGTGCTGCCGCTGCTCACGTTCGGGATGGCGTACATGATCGTCGACGTGCCCAAACCCGGCGACGTCCGCACCGCGCAGGTGTCGACGATCCTTGCCAGCGACGGCAGCGAGGTCGCCAAAATCGTTCCGCCCGAAGGCAACCGGATCGATGTCAAGATCGATCAGATCCCGGTGCACGTCCGCGACGCGGTGATGGCCGCCGAGGACAGGGACTTCTATTCCAATCCGGGGTTCTCGTTCACCGGGTTTCTCCGTGCTTTCAAGAACAACATCTTCGGCGGTGATCTGCAGGGCGGCTCGACGATCACCCAGCAGTACGTGAAGAACGCGTTGGTGGGGGACGCGCGGTCCGGTATCGGCGGTGTGATCCGCAAGGCCAAGGAACTGGTGATCTCCACCAAGATGTCCGGCGAGTGGTCCAAGGACCAGGTGCTGGAGTCGTACCTGAACATCATCTACTTCGGTCGCGGCGCCTACGGGGTGGCCGCCGCGTCGCAGGCTTACTTCAACAAGCCGGTCGAACAGCTCACGGTTTCCGAGGGCGCGCTCCTGTCGGCGTTGATCCAGCGGCCGTCGGTGCTGGATCCCGCCGTCGACCCCGATGCGTCCGCGGCGCGGTGGAGCTGGGTGCTCGACGGGATGGTCGAGATCGGTGCGCTGTCGCCGGAAGATCGCGCCGCGCAGGTGTACCCGCCGACGATCCCACCGGACCAGGCGGGCTCTCAGAACCAGACCACCGGCCCCAACGGGCTCATCGAGCGGCAGGTGATCAACGAGCTGCTCGAGATCTTCGACATCAGCGAGCAGGCGCTGAACACCGAGGGGCTGCAGATCACCACGACGATCGACCCGAAGGCACAGGCCGCGGCGCAGGATGCCGCCGAGGAGTACATGGACGGGCAGGACCCCGACATGCGCACCGCGGTGGTGTCGATCGACCCCAAGACGGGCGGGGTCAAGGCCTACTACGGCGGTTCGGACGCCAACGGGTTCGACTTCGCGCAGGCGGGTCTGCCCACCGGGTCATCGTTCAAGGTGTTCGCCCTCGTCGCCGCGCTGCAGCAGGGGATGGGCCTGGGCTACCAGGTCGACAGCTCACCGGTGGAGGTGGACGGCATCAAGATCTCCAACGTCGAGGGCGGAAGCTGCGGTAAGTGCAACATCGCCGAGGCGTTGAAGCGATCGCTGAACACCAGCTACTACCGGTTGATGTTGCAGCTCAAGAACGGGCCGCAGGACGTCGCCGACGCCGCCCATGAGGCCGGAATCGCCGAGAGCATTCCGGGTGTGGAGCACACGTTGTCCGAGGACGGCAAGGGCGGCCCACCGAACAACGGCGTCGTGCTGGGCCAGTACCAGTCCCGGGTGATGGACATGGCCTCGGCGTACGCGACGCTCGCCGCGTCCGGGGTTTACCACAAGCCGCACTTCGTCCAGAAGGTCGTCAACGCCCAGGGTGACGTGCTTTTCGACGCCAGCCAGGAGGACAACACCGGCGAACAGCGCATCGAAAAGGCCGTGGCCGACAACGTCATCTCGGCGATGCAGCCGATCGCCGCATACGCCAACGGCCACAATCTCGCGGGCGGCCGGCCGTCGGCGGCCAAGACCGGCACCAACCAGCTCGGCGACACCGACGACAACCGTGACGCGTGGATGGTCGGCTTCACGCCCTCACTGTCGACCGCGGTGTGGGTGGGCACGACCGACGGCACCAAACCTCTGGTGAACTCAGTCGGGCTCACCGGTGTACGGCTCGGGACTGCCGGTCAGACATCTGGAAAGCCACGATGGACGGCGCGCTCGACGGCACCGACAACGAGACGTTCCCCAAGCCCGAGGAGATCGGCGGCTACGCCGGGGTTCCGCAGGCGCCACCGCCACCGCCTTCGCCGACCGTGCCGCCGCCCCCGTCCGAGACCGTGATCCAGCCGACGCTGGAGATCGCGCCGGGCATCACGATCCCGTGGGGTCCGCCGACCACCGTGCCCGTCGCGCCGCCGCCGGTACCCGGGGCGCCCTCGGCGCCTGCGGGAGCGCCCGGTGCGCCGGTGGCGCCGGGGCCCTGGTACCTGGTGCGCCGGTGGTGCCCGGTGCGCCGGTGCGTGCCTGGTGCGCCGGTGCCGCCCGGTCCTCCGCCACCTCCGTGACGTCAGCGGACGTCGACGACCCGGTCGCCGACGACCGGTCGCCGACAACCACGGTCCACGCACATCGCCCGCTCGACTCGCGGGCGATGTGCGGAGCCTCGACACCCGCGACATGCCAAGCCGCACCGACACTCTCGGCGCGGCGCTGGCGGACACCGTCGGCGGTCCCGTCGGCCGCCACGCCCTGATCGGCCGGACCCGGTTCCTGACCCCGCTGCGGGTGATGCTGATCATCGCGCTGGTGTTCCTGGCGCTCGGCTACTCGACCAAGGCGGCGTGCCTGCAGACGACCGGCACCGGTACCGCCGATCAACGGGTCGGCAACTGGGAGAACCAGCGCGCCTACTACGAGATGTGTTACTCCGACACGGTTCCGCTGTACACCGCAGAGTTGTTGAACCTCGGCAAGTTTCCGTACAAGTCCAGCTGGGTGGAGACCGACGCCGAGGGCAAGCCGCGCGTCCAGTACGACGGCGAACCCGCGGTGCGCTACATGGAATATCCGGTCCTGACGGGGATCTACCAGTACCTGTCGATGACGGTGGCCAAGACCTACACGGCGCTGACGAAGCTGACGGCGGTGCCGGTCATCGCCGAGGTCGTGATGTTCTTCAACATCGCCGCGTTCGGTCTGGCGCTGGCGTGGCTGACGACGTTGTGGGCGACGGCGATGCTGGCAGGCCCGCGCCGCATCTGGGACGCCGCGCTGGTGGCGGCTTCGCCGATCGTGATCTTCCAGATCTTCACGAATTTCGATGCTCTGGCAACAGCTTTCGGCGCGTGCGCGTTGTTGGCCTGGGCGCGGCGAAGACCCGTGCTCGCCGGCGTCGCTGATCGGGTTGGGGGTGGCGGCGAAGCTGTACCCCTTGCTGTTGCTCATGCCGCTGGTCCTGCTGGCGGTGCGGACGGGACGCCTGCGCGAGGTCGGCAAGACCGCGGTGGCGGCAGTGCTTGACCTGGCTGGCGGTGAACCTGCCCATCATGGTGCTGTTTCCGCGGGGCTGGTCGGAGTTCTTCCGGCTCAACACCCGTCGCGGCGACGACATGGATTCGATCTACAACATCGTGAAGTCCTTCACCGGGTGGCGGGGTTTCGACCCGGAGCTCGGGTTCTGGGAACCGCCGGTGGTCCTGAACACGGTGAGTGCCGCGCTGTTCGCGGCGTGCTGCATCGCCATCGGGTACATCGTGCTGACCGCCTCCCGGCGGCCGCGGGTCGCGCAGATCGCGTTCCTGGTGGTGGCGGCGTTCCTGCTGACGAACAAGGTGTGGAGCCCGCAGTTCTCGCTGTGGCTGGTTCCGCTGGCAGTGCTCGCGCTGCCGCATCGGCGAATCCTGTCGACGTGGATGACCATCGACATGCTGGTCTGGGTGCCCCGAATGCTGTATCTGTTCGGCGAGCAGAACATGGGCCTGCCCGAGCAGGCGTTCACCGCGACGGTGCTGTTGCGTGACATCGCGGTGATCGCTTTGTGCGCGTTCGTGATCCGCCAGATCTACCGGCCACAGCTCGACCTGGTCCGCCAGGGCGGTGTCGACGACCCGGCGGGCGGGGTCTTCGACGGGGCGCACGATGCGCCGCCGCGCTGGCTGCCCGACTGGCTGCGTCCCCGGCCGCGGATCGTGGTGGATTCGGCGCGCTGAGCGACGGGCGTCAGCGCCAGGAAAAGGCAACGGCGCGTGAGGCAGACGCCATAGCCTGGGGCGATGAAGGTCGGTCTCCCACCTGCCGCGCTGCGTCCCGGCGTTCGCCTCCTCTCGCATTGGCTCTTTTCCCCGACCGCGTCGTGGACGGCGATCCGCAGGCGCTTCACGCTCGCGCTCGCCTACCCGCCGCCGCCCAAGGGGACGACGGTGACGCCGACGACTGTCGGCAGCGTCCCGGCCGAGGACGTCCGGCCGGCCGGGGTCGATGAATCGCGCGTGCTGCTCTACGCGCACGGCGGCGGTTACGTGGTCGGGAGCGCGCGCTCGTGTCGTACGCTCGTCGCCGCGCTCGGCGCCGCCGCGGACGCGCGCGTGATCTCGCTCGACTACCGCATGGGCCCGGAACATCCTACCCCGCCGCGGTCGACGACGCGCTCGCCGCCTACCGCGGGCTCATCGCGCAGGGCGTCGATCCGAGCCGCATCGCGATCGCCGGTGACTCCGCCGGAGCCGGGCTGTCGCTCGCCGTCGCGCTGCGTCTGCGCGAGGCCGGCGAGGCTCCGCCGGCCGTGCTCGGACTCATCTGCCCCTGGCTCGACCTCACCCCGGGCGCCCATGCGCGACGTGGCCCCGCGCCGCAGGATGCAGCGATGCGGGCCGACGTCCTGATCCGCTTCGCGGAGTCCTACCTGCCCTCGGTCAGGACGGCCGGCCGACGATCTCACCGCTGTTCGCCGACCTCGCCGGGCTCCCGCCGATGGTCATGCACTCGGGCGGCGACGACATCCTCGCCTCCGACGCGCGGGAGCTCGAGAAGCGTGCACGCGCCGCAGGCGTGGACATCGAGCACCACATCTACGAGGGTCTGTGGCACGACTTCCACCTGTTCTCGCCGTTCCTGTCCGGGCCCGGCGGCAACGCTCCGCAGGAGCTCGGGCAGGCGCTCGGCCGCAGGCTCGGACGCGGCTGAGCCACGTGCGCGCCCCCGCAGACGCCGAGGAGCGCAGGCACACCGCACGGCCGCGGAGCGATTTCGCAGATCAGGGCGGGTTCCTGTAGCCTGGGCGGGTTGCCGACGCAGGCGACCCTCCTGCCACGGACACGCCGTGGCCGATCAGACCAGAGGAGGTGATGGGTTCCTTATGCGTCCATACGAAATCATGGTCATTCTCGACCCCACTCTCGACGAACGCACTGTTGCTCCGTCGTTGGAGACGTTCCTGAACGTCATCCGCAAGGACGGCGGCAGTGTCGACAAGGTCGACATCTGGGGACGGCGCCGGTTGGCGTACGAGATCGCCAAGCATGCCGAGGGCATCTACGCGATCGTCGATGTGAAGGCCGAACCGGCCACCGTGTCCGAGCTGGATCGCCAGCTCAACCTGAACGAGTCCGTGCTGCGGACGAAGGTCATGCGGACGGACAAGCACTAAGAGCTTGACGGCGCTGTGCGCGTCGGGGCAGTTCCGTAGGCTCGCCTGCGACTGATTCGACGCACACCGCCAAACCCAGGAGGACCACGTGGCTGGTGACACCGTCATCACGGTCATCGGAAACTTGACCGCCGACCCCGAACTGCGGTTCACGCCGTCGGGCGCGGCCGTCGCGAACTTCACCGTCGCGTCGACGCCCCGCATGTTCGACCGTCAGACCAATGAGTGGAAGGACGGCGAAGCGCTGTTCCTCCGCTGCAACATCTGGCGGGAGGCTGCGGAGAACGTCGCCGAAAGCCTGGTCCGCGGATCGCGGGTGATCGTCAGCGGCCGTCTCAAGCAGCGTTCGTTCGAAACCCGTGAGGGTGAGAAGCGCACGGTGATGGAGCTCGAGGTCGACGAGATCGGTCCTTCGTTGCGGTATGCGACGCCAAGGTCAACAAGGCCAGCCGCAGCGGCGGCGGCGGCGGCGGTCGGTCGGCGGCGGCGGCGGCGGGGGCGCGAATTCGCGTCCGGCAGAGCCGCCCAAGGACGACCCGTGGGGCAGTGCGCCCGCGTCGGGCTCGTTCGGCGGCGCCGACGACGAACCGCCCTTCTGATCAACCCAATTCATTTGTAGAAAGAGATAGACATGGCCAAGTCCTCCACCAAGAGGCGCCCGGCTCCCGAGAAGCCGGTCAAGACCCGCAAGTGCGTGTTCTGCTCCAAGAAGGGCAAGAACCAGGACATCGATTACAAGGACACGCAGCTGCTGCGTACCTACATCAGCGAGCGCGGCAAGATCCGTGCCCGCCGGGTCACCGGCAACTGCGTGCAGCATCAGCGTGACATCGCCATCGCGGTGAAGAACGCGCGCGAGGTTGCGTTGCTGCCGTTCAGCTCGGCGACGCGATAGTCAGGACAGGAACGAAAAATGAAACTCATTCTGACCGCCGAGGTCGAGCATCTCGGCGTACCCGGTGACGCGGTCGAGGTCAAGGACGGCTACGGCCGTAACTACCTACTGCCCCGTGGGCTGGCCATCCTGGCCACCCGTGGCGCGGAGCGCCAGGCCGAGGAAATCCGTCGCGCCCAGGAACTCAAGAGCGTCAAGGGCCTCGAGCACGCCAACGAGCTGAAGACCGCCATCGAGGGTCTCGGCGATGTCGATCTGGCCGTCAAGGCGGCAGGCGACTCCGGCAAGCTGTTCGGCTCGGTCACTGCGGCCGACGTCGTCGCGGCGATCAAGAAGGCCGGCGGGCCCAACCTCGACAAGCGGACTGTGAGCCTGCCGAAGGCGCACATCAAGTCGGTGGGTTCGCACCCCGTCACGGTGCGCCTGCATCCCGATGTCAACGCCACGGTGTCGCTGAACGTCGTCGCGCGTTAGTCGCGGGCCAGCCGCAGCAGTACTCATACGGCCGGGTGAAGACCTCGAGGGGTCTCGCCCGGCCGTTGCTGTGCCTTGGTAGCGAACCATTCCCGGCAAACGAAAGTAGCGAACCTAACCGGCTGTTAACCTGCCCGGCGCCGAAGCGCAACACAACACGCCCGAGTCCGAAACCGGGGACGACACGCCGACGAATTTCCCATCCACAGAAGATTTCCCGGCCTACCCTGCCTTCAACAGGGAAAACAGGGTCAGCATCGATGGTTATCAACAGGTTCTCCCCAGCCCCTCAACATGGTCCACCAGACCTATGCACACGCCATCCACAGGGTCATGCACAAGGGCCGGTTGCGCTACCGCCAGCAACGTCTAGCGTTGGCCGTCGCGGGTGACCGGTGCGGCCGTCGACGAACGACTTGTCGGAGGCCGGGCCTACAATCGCGGCATGTGTATCGAACATGTGTTCGACTCGCGATCAATAGGGGGTGGGTTTCGGCGTGGCCGTGGTAGATGACTTGGGTCGTCCCGGAGACCGCAGGGATTCCAGGCAGGCAGAGCCGCCTCCCAGCGAGGATTTCGGGCGCCAGCCCCCGCAGGATCTCGCTGCCGAGCAGGCGGTGCTCGGCGGCATGCTCCTGAGCAAGGACGCGATCGCCGACGTCCTGGAGCGGCTGCGCCCCGGGGATTTCTACCGGCCGGGTAACCAACTCGTCTACGACGCCGTCTTGGACCTGTACAGCCGTGGGGAGCCGGCTGACGCCGTCACCGTCGCTGCCGAACTGGACCGTCGCGGTCTGCTGCGCCGCGTCGGCGGGGCGCCGTACCTCCACACCCTCATCTCGACGGTGCCGACTGCTGCGAACGCGGGGTACTACGCCGAGATCGTGGCCGAGAAATCGCTGCTCCGCCGCCTCGTCGAGGCCGGCACCCGGGTGGTGCAGTACGGGTATGCGGGCGCCGACGGCGCCGACGTCAACGACGTCGTGGACCGCGCGCAGGCCGAGATCTACGACGTCACCGAGCGGCGGGCTTCCGAGGACTTCGTGGCCTTGGAGGAGCTGCTGCAGCCCACCATGGATGAGATCGACGCCATCGCGTCCCAGGGTGGAATCTCGAAGGGTGTGCCCACGGGCTTCCATGACCTCGATGAACTGACCAACGGGCTGCATCCCGGCCAGATGATCGTGATCGCGGCGCGTCCCGGAATGGGGAAAGCGCTGCGCGTAGACACGCCGCTGCCGACACCGACCGGCTGGACGACGATGGCCGGCGTCGCCGTCGGTGATGAACTGATCGGCGCTGATGGCCGGCCGACGCGCGTGGTTGCTGCCACTGAGGTCATGCTCGGGCGACCGTGCTACGAGGTTGAATTCTCGGACGGGACAGTCCTTATCGCCGACGAGCAGCACCAGTGGTTGACCGATACCAGGTCGTCCCGCAGGTCCGCGGGCAGGGTTTCCGCCGCTGTGCGGACGACACAGGAAATCGCGGAGACTTTGCGGTGCCCGGCCGATCGCCGGCTCAATCACTCGGTCGTCAACACCGCGCCACTGCAGGGCGACGACGCGGACCTCCTCGTGCCGCCTTACACCCTGGGGGCGTGGCTGGGTGATGGCGCGTCGAAGGCCGCGCAGATCACCACCGTGGACCCCGAGATCCTGATGCGGATCGAGGGGGAGGGTGATGTCGCGCGCGAGGCCGGCAGCACGCTCCAGGGCCGACTTCGCATGCTCGGAGTGCTCGGACAGAAGCACATCCCGATCGCAGTACCTGCGTGCGTCCGAAGCGCAGCGACGGGCTTTGCTCGCGGGCTTACTCGATACGGGCGGCGCGGTGACCAACGGCGGCGCGGTCCAGTTCTGTGTCACCGATCAGCGCCTGGCTGCCGACGTCGCGGAGTTGGTCGTCTCGCTGGGCTACCGCTGCCAGATGGCGACCACGGTGGTGAAGGGCCGCTCAGAAGCATCCTCGACGGCTTGCCTGGTCAACTTCTCGGCGACTGACGCGGTCTTCGGGCTGCACCGTAAAGACCTGCTGCACAAGGAACTTCGAGCTAGCAATGCGGTGCGGTCGAACTCACGGTTCATCGTCGACGTACGGCCGGTACCGAGCGTGCCCGTGCGTTGCGTGGAAGTCGACAACGCCGACCACATGTACCTGGCCGGCCGATCGATGGTGCCGACGCACAACTCCACCCTTGGCCTGGACTTCCTGCGGTCGTGCTCGATCAAGCACCAGATGGCCAGCGTCCTCTTCTCGCTGGAAATGAGCAAGACCGAGATCGTCATGCGTCTGTTGTCGGCCGAGGCGAAGATCAAGCTTGCCGACATGCGGTCGGGGCGGATGAGCGACGACGACTGGACGCGGCTGGCCCGCCGGATGAGCGAGATCAGTGAGGCGCCTCTCTTCATCGACGATTCGCCGAACCTGACGATGATGGAGATCCGCGCGAAGGCCCGCCGACTCAGTCAGAAGGCCGGGCTGCGGTTGATCGTCATCGATTACCTGCAGCTGATGACGTCAGGCAAGAAGGTCGAGTCGCGCCAGCAGGAAGTGTCGGAATTCTCCCGGCAGCTCAAGCTTCTGGCCAAAGAGCTGGAGGTGCCGGTGATCGCGATGAGTCAGCTCAACCGCGGTCCGGAGCAGCGCACCGACAAGAAGCCGATGCTGGCGGATCTGCGCGAGTCGGGATCGATCGAGCAGGATGCCGACATGGTCATCCTGCTGCACCGTCCGGACGCTTTCGACAGCGACGATCCACGCGGCGGCGAAGCGGATCTCATTGTGGCCAAGCACCGTAACGGCCCGACGAGAACGGTCACCGTCACAAATCAGCTCCACCTGTCGAGATTCGCGAACATGCCGAGGCAGCAGTAGTAAGTAAGTGACTAAGTTGTAGGTTCTCAAACTCGTGTCAGTTCTCAAACAGAATGTCGGCTCTTCCGGATTTAGAGTGCATCGATCTGTTGGGCGAGGTTGCCGCAGTGCAGTAGTGAGCGCAGTCGGTAGTGGGTGAGGTTGCGGAATCCGAGGGCGTTGCGGCGCAGGGCTTCCAGGCGGCCGTTGATGGCTTCGGTGGGGCCGTTGGAGGCGTGGTGGTCGAAGTAGGCCAGCACGTCGGCGCGGCGCCGCCACAGGGTGCGGCCGAGTTGGGCCAGTTCCTCCAGGGCGGCGGGAACACCGCTGCGCAGCGTGGTCGATGATGGCGGTCATCATGGTCTTGCCGCGGCGCCGGTCGGGGTGGGCGTAGGCGGCGATCAGGCGTTGGTAGAAGCTCCAGGCACAGCTCGACGGCGAGGTGGTTCTCGTCGGCGAACACGGCTTCCAGGCGGGCTTTTGGCGACTGCTGAGCAGCGGGAACGGGTGCGCAGGGTGCGCCGCACCCGGTAGAGCGGATCCCCGGTGCGGCCGCGGTGCCCGCAGGTCTGCTGTTGGATGCGTTGGCGGCACAGGTCGAGCTTGGCGCCGGCCAGGGCGACGACGTGGAAGGGGTCCATCACCGTGGTGGCCTCGGGCAGCTGCTCGGTCGCGGCGGTCTTGTAGCCGCCGAAGCCGTCCATGGCCACGACCTCGACCTGGTCACGAAACGCCGGTGCTCTGGTCGGCCAGCCAGGTCTTCAGCGCTGCCGCTGAGCGTCCGGGCACCAGGTCGAGCAGCCGGGCGCGTCCGGTGCCCGTCCAGGACCGGGGTCAGGTCGATGATGACGGTGACGTAGCCGTCTTCGCCGGGGCGGCGGGTGTGTGACCAGCGGTGCTCATCGACGCCGATGACCCGCACCCCGTCCAGGCGGGTGGTGTCGGCGGCCACGATCACCTGCGGTGGCGTCCATGGCGATGGTGTTGACGGTGTCCCACGACAAGCCCAGTTCGCGGGCGACCGCGGCGACGGTGGCCCGGTCGATCATCAGCCGGCGGCAGATGTAGCGGGCACACCGCCGGGTGGTCGACCAGCCGCGGCCGGGCCAGCCGATCAGTGTTGTGGGCGAACACTTCTCGCTCACAGTCGGCCGTCACGCATCGGTAGCGGGGTACCCGAACCTGCAGCCGCAGCGGATGCCCGACCACCGGCACATCGGTGACCCGGCGGATCACGGTGTCGCGGTAGACACCCTCGGCGCCGCACCCTGGACAGTGCGTTCTTTCCGTCGTCGAGCAGGTTGCAGAACACCACCGTGGCCTCGCCGTCGACGGCGGCGTCGGTGATCGTCACCCCGAGCTCTACCGTCCGCACGATCGTGTCGGCGACAACAGCAGCAGGCAAAGACGTAGAGTCAGGCACAGGGCTCCCCGGGTGGCAGGTCTGCAATGGCGTGAGAACCTGCATCCTCTGCCAGCCGGGGCCCGTTTCAGCTCACCGACACGAACTGCACTCGCGGCTATCCGCCACCCTCACCTGCACTCCATTTCCGGAAGAGCCCGATTTCCACCCGTCGGCTCCCCGCCGCCGCAGGCCCAGAACGTGGGCACATCTGTGTTCATGGCGAAACCTGTTGGCTCAGTAGGTGGCGAACTCACCTTCTTCTGAAGACGTGTTGCCGCGGAATCTCGTACAACCCCTCGTGCGCTCGTCGCCAGCGCTACAGCACCGTCGCGCCCGGGGTGACTGCGTAGACCGAGCCGTCGGTGTAGTCCGTGACGAAGACCTTGCCGCTCACCGGATCAACAGTGATGTACCGCGTGAACACGGGAACGCTGTAGATGTAGAACCAGTCGTACAGGTAGTAGTCGATCGCCCGGCCACCCGATGACGTCTGGTCGGTGGCAAAGCTGCCGACGACGCGGTTGGTGGCCGTGTTCATGACGGTGACCGACTTGCCGTCGCCGCTGGTGATGAAGAGTTGCTTGCTGTCCTTACTGACTGCTACATCGTGCACCCCAAGAGGGACAACCACTCTCGCGATCTCCTTGTTATAGGTGGCGCTGCCCACCTGGGTGTCGATCACCGAGACGGCGCCGTAGCCACCGGTCACCATCCAGTTGCGGCCGTAAGCAAAAATGAAGCTTCCGTTGGTTTGACCGCCCACACCGGTCTCCACGATCGTCGCCCCGTAGGTGACGTAAGCCCGCTTCCCGTCAGGGCTGAGCGACACGTTGCCGACGCTGTTGGTGTATTCAGTGCGCTCGGCGTTGGGATCCCAACGGGGCCCAACAGGTACGGCGACTGCGGTCCACGTGGTCGTGTCGATGACGGTCAGACCGCCTCCGTTGGTGCCATAGAGCTGCTTTCCGGTCGTGTTCAGCTCAAGATCGGCGAAAGTCCCCATCGGTGCCGTGCGAATGAGGGTGTTGCGGTCATCGGTCGTATCGAAGACGTAGATGTTGCCGTCGGTGGCGTTGACGTAGAGACGGTTGCCACTGGCAGCCACTTCGGTGATCCGGTTGTCGTACTCTTCGCTGCCCCACTCCGGATTCTCGTAGAGGCCTTTCTGGACCGGTATCTGGATGGGAGCCCCGATCAGGGAGCTGTTGGTGCTGTTGATCACCGACACCGAGTTCGACAGTGAGTTACTGACATAGACCCGTGTCGGGGTGGCGGTGACACTCAGTGGCCCTACTCCCGCCGGAAGTGTCTTGACCACTTCATTTGTCACGGTGTCGATGACCGTGACGTTGTTGCTGTCGTAATTGATGACATAGGTGTGGCTGCCACTGACGACAGATCCGCTGGGCCCGCTGCCGACGGCGATCGGCACCGTGGTGGCCGACGTCTGTGTCACGCTGGGTGCCACCTGAACGTCGACGACGGTCTGAGTCGCAGTGGCGCCGTCGCTGATCGACACGCCGAAGCTGTCGAAGTCGAAGGATGGCGTCGCGGCGGCCTGGTTGCGCGCTGCTTGGTTTGGCGTGAAGGTGAACACCCCGGTCTGTGAATTCACCGTAACCGTGCCGCCGGCGGGGGTTTGAGCGAGCGTATACATCAACCGATCATCGTCGGCATCAAGCACATTGATCCGTCCCGTGACGACGCCGCTCACCGGATCGGGGGCGCTGGGGATCGAGTCGCCCGGCACAGTCGGCGCCGTGTTCACCGTGATCAGGTCGAGGACGCGAACCGTGCGGTCCACCGCATCGCTGACATACAGGTGAACTCCGTCCGGGCTCATCGCCGTTGAGTGTCCGCCGGTGGACTCGGCGGCCGTGTCGATCGTGACGGTGGCGTGCACGGTGTAGTTTTTGGTGACGACAATCGTCACCGTGTCGTCGCCATTGGCGACGTAGGCCAGGCTGCCGTCCGGGCTGACGGCCACCGAACTAGGCGCGGGACCGACCGCAATGTCGTTGGAGGTGGCGCCAGGGTAGGCGTCGATCCGCTGAAAGGTGTTGGGACTGACGCGCATCACCGACATAGAGTTGCTCAAGCGGTTTGTGACATAGAGCATCTGGGTGCCGGCGACGGGCGTACTGAGCGCCAAGCCGCTGGGTGCGCTACCCACGGTCATGTCGGTGCGTTGCCAGCCGCTGGTGACGCGGATCATCGACACCGACTGGCTGCTGCTGTTGGCGACGTAGAGTCGGGTGCCGTCGGAGCTCAATGCCAGAGCGCTGGGCGCTGATCCCACCGAGATGTCCATCGACGACGACGAACCGGGGTTGGCATCAACCCGCGTGTAGGTGTTGGCCCCGACGTTGATGTTGATCACCGATACCGAGTTACTCGAGCGGTTGGCGACGTAAAGCCGGGTGCCGTCGGAGCTCAATGCCAGAGCGCTGGGCGCTGATCCCACCGAGATGTCCATCGACGACGAACCGGGGCTGGCATCAACCCGCGTATAGGTGTTCGCGACAGTGTCGATGCGGATTACCGACACCGAATTGCCGGCGGTGTTGGCGACGAACAGCGCGCGACCATCGGCGCTGAGCGCGAGTGCGCTCGGCGAGGAACCGACCGAGATGTCCATCGACGAGGACGAGCTGGGGTTGGCGTCGATACGTTGGCCGGTAACGGCATTCACCACCGACACACTGTTGTTGCTGGTGTTGACGACGTACATGCGGGTGCCGTCGGTGGCCACCGCTGACGGGTTGGTGCCCACGGCGATCGACGACTGGTTCTCGTACCGGCCGGGCTTGATGTTCACCTGCACGGGCGTGGTGACCGTCTGTTGGCCGTCGCTGACCGAGACGGTGAAGGTGTCGGTGTCCACGTTCGACGTCCAGTAGGCATCGAGGCGCCGTGCTTGGGTCGGGGTATAGGTGTAGGCACCGGTCGTCGCATGCAACGCCACCGTTCCGTGGGCAGGTTGGCTCACGAGTTGAAAGGTGCGCGGGTCACCGTCGGGATCGTCGGCGACCACCGTGCCGATGACGAGTCCGCTCGCATCATGCCTGCCGACAGGCTGGGCGTAAGGAAGAACGGGCGCCGAATTGACGGCGGTCGCCTGCGCCAGGGCGAGGGGCTCGACGGTTTGGCTGGTGGGGGTGACACTGCCTGCCAGATCCCCGGTTGCCTCGATCGCCGTCCTTCCGGACTGTTTACGCGCAGCAACCAGCATCAAGAATCCCAGCGCCGGTTCCACCGGTTCCACCGGTGACACCGGTGGCACCGGCACATCCGTGCGCGCCGGCCTCACCGGCACCGAAATCAACGTCGTCGGCGTCGCAGGTTGAGCGGGCGAAGCGGTGTGCGGGACAACTTTTGGAGTGGAAACCCTCTCGCTTACAACGGGTTTCGACTGCGGCGCCGTCGGCATTGCTTTGATGATCGGCGCAGGCTCCGGGTGCGTGCTGACGGATTGTTCCGCGCGGACCTTGACAGCCGCGCGTGTCGGTGCCGTGACTGCGGCCGGCACGACACGGTTGGAGTTTTCCCGGCTCTTGTCAGAAGTCTTCGAGCCCGGTGGAGCATCGTCGGCCGGATCCTGTTCGGTGTCCGTCGGGACCGTCGACTGTCCCTCGGCGGCGGTCCGTCTATCGCCGATGCCCTGTCGCTTGCCACTATCGGGCGTCGCGTCGGCGTCGCTGGGCTCCTTAGGATCGTTCGCGGGCGGCCCGGCTGGTTCTGCATCGGATCCTGCGTCGCGCTCGGTGCCGATCTTGCTGGTACGCGCCGGCTTGTCCGCCGTGTCCTTGTGGTCAAAGGCGCGGCCTGCTCCCGCCGAATCCTCCGAAGAATTCGAGGTCGAACTCTGATCCGATGGCTCAGCCCAAGCCAAACCCGGCGCCGCGGCGATCGCCACTCCGACGCCCAGTGCTACCGCCAGTCCTCCGACACGACCGATACAGGTGGAGTTGCCCATGATCTTTTCCCCTCGTGAGCCCACCGGTGTGAAGTTGTGCTTGGTCGGTTGGGTACTAGTCCAGTGTCGTCTCAGGGTTTCGCGTTTACCATGACCGGCGACCGCAGTATCAACCGAAGTATTAACGTCAGCAGGCCGACGCTTAAGCAAAGTCTGACAAGCTTCCGCGGTGTCGCCAAAGTCATTTGCCACGGTGATGGGACCACCGGTTCGCCAGAGGGTAGGGACCACCCCGGGTACTCGAAATCTGGCCCCCGACGTCCAGCGCTTACTTAGGACGCGACCGTGGGTGTTGTTGGGGTTGGTGTCGAGGTAGCAGCGCTGCGAGTTCGTCGCGGCTGCCCGCACCGGTCTTGTTCATCGCCCGGTAGATGTGGCCCTCGACCGTGCGTACCGAAGCAGTCAACCGCTGGGCAATGGCGGGGCTGGACAAGCCGTCACCTGGGAGTATCACGATCTCGCGTTCCCGATGGGTCAGCGGTAACCGTTCGGCGGCCTGACGCAGCGCCGGAGTGCTGGCGCCGCCGCATTGGTCGGCCAGCGCTTCGGCGCGTGTCGAGCACGCCAACGCCGATCCACGTAGAGCCACAAACAAGGGGTTGTGCTCGCGGTCACACGGAGTCTAGCATCGCTCATCAGTTACAACTCACAGCTTATAAGTGAAGAGGTAATCGGAAAAGGAGCGGATAAGAGCGACCCGCGGTGAAGAGTGTGACGCAGGTCTCATTCCTATCTAGCCTCGTAGCCGACGAAGGAGCTGCCATGACCACGTCTGTCGCCAGATCAGATCGAAGCGTGCGGTCGCGCCTGCGCACCCCACGCTGGGCCGTCGCCGGGGTTGTCGCCCTGGCCCTCGCCACCCTGGTCGCCTGCGGCGGGGGAGAATCCGAACCCGCGGCGTACCCGGAGGAGGAGATCACCCTCGTGGTGCCCTTCTCGGCCGGTGGACCGACCGACACGGTCACCCGGCTGATCGCGGAACCCATGAGCGAGAAGCTCGGCCAGCAGATCGTGGTCCAGAATGTCGAGGGCGCCGGTGGCACTGTCGCCGCCGGGCAAGTCGCCGACGCCGAGGCCGACGGCTACGAGGTGCTCATCCACCACATCGGCATGTCGACCGCGCCCGCGCTCTACCCCGACCTGCCCTACGAGCCGCTCGCGGACTTCAAGACGATCGGCCTGATCACCGACGCACCGATGACGATCGTCGCCCGCAAGGACTTCGAACCGAGGACGTTGCAGGAGCTGGTCGCCTACGTCAAGGGCAACGCTGACACGGTCACCATCGCCAACGCCGGGGTCGGAGCGGCGTCCCAGCTGTGCGGGCTGCTGATCGAGCGGGCGATGGGCGTCGACCTGACCGAGGTCCCGTACGACGGCACTGGGCCCGCGATCACCGATCTGGTCGGTGGCCAGGTCGACTTCATGTGCGACCAGACGACCAACACCGTGGGGCAGATCCAGTCCGGTGAGATCAAGGGCTATGCGGTGACCACCCCGGAGCGGGTCGAGGCGCTTCCGGACCTGCCGACCACGGCCGAAGCGGGTCTTCCGGACGTCAGGGTTGGCGTTTGGCACGGACTCTACGTGCCGGCCGACACCCCCGACGAGGTCGTCGAGAAGCTCACCGAGGCTCTGCAGGTGGCGCTGGCGGACCAGAGCGTCATCGACAAGATGGCCGATCTCGGCACCAGCCCGGTGGCCGAGGACCAGGCTACCCCGGACGCCCACACCGCCAAGCTCCAGGAGCAGATCGAGCTGTGGACACCGATCATCGAGGCCGCCGGGGTCACGGGAGGATGAGCGACCACCCGGCGTCGTCGGGGACGCCGGGTCGCCGGCCCGCCATCCCTGACCTGCTGGCCGGCGGCACATTCATCGCGCTCGGCCTCGCCTTCGCCCTCGGGGGCAGCAGGTATGACATGGGGTCGGCGCTGAAGATGGGCCCCGGCTACGTGCCGGTCGTGCTCGGCGGCATCCTCGCCGTCCTGGGCGCGGTCATCGCGGTGCAGGCCTTCCGCGGCGGTGACCCGCACGTCCCCGAGGCAGAGGATGAGCGCGGACCGGTGCCCTGGGTGCGCGGAGGCATGCTGGTGGCCGGGATCGTCTTTTTTGGCGCCACCATCGAGGGGCTCGGGCTCGCGCCGACGCTGTTCGTGACGACGTTCCTCGCCGCGCTGGCAGGTTACCGCACCGGTCCGCTGAAGGCCCTGGCCATCTCGGTCGGCCTGACGGTGCTCAGCCTCGGCATCTTCGTCGGGTTGCTGCAGCTGCGCCTGCCGCTGTTCGGCGACTGGCTGGGGGGCTGAGTCGTGGATCTCTCCGGACTGCTCCTGGGGCTCGAGACGGCGCTGGCGCCGAGCAACATCCTGATCTGTCTGCTCGGCGTCACGCTCGGCACCTTGGTGGGCGTGCTCCCGGGCATCGGGCCGACCGCGACCGTCGCGCTGCTGCTCCCGATCACCTTCGGCTTCGACCCGATCGCGTCCCTGATCATGCTCGCCGGCATTTACTACGGTGCGCAGTACGGCGGCTCGACCACCGCGATCCTGATCAACCTGCCTGGCGAGTCCTCGGCCGCGGTCACCGCGCTGGACGGGCACCAGATGGCGCGACAGGGCAGAGCCGGACCTGCGCTCGCCACTGCGGCGCTGGGCTCCTTCTTCGCCGGGACCGTCGCGACCGCCCTGGTCGCGCTGTTCGCTCCGCCGATGGCCTCCGTGGCGCTCGAGTTCGGCCCAGCCGACTACTTCTCTCTCGTCGTCCTCGGCCTGGTCATCTCCATCGCGCTCGCCAGCGGCTCGACGGTGAAGGCGCTGGCCATGATCGTGCTGGGGCTGCTGCTCGGCACCGTCGGCCAGGACCTCTTCTCCAGCGGAGTCCCCCGGTTCACCTTCGGCACCCGCGAGCTCTACGGGGGCCTCGACTTCGTCTCGATCGCGGTCGGCCTGTTCGGCCTGGCCGAGATCATCCGCAACCTGGAGCGCCAGCAGACCCAGAGCGTGGTGACCAAGAAGGTGGAGGGGCTGTGGCTCAGCCGCGACGACTTCCGCAGGATCCGGATGCCGGTGCTCCGTGGCACCGCGATAGGCTCCGCGCTCGGCGTCCTGCCCGGCGGCGGGCACGTCCTGGCGGCGTTCACGTCGTACTCCGTGGAGAAGCGGGTGTCGAAGCACCCCGAGAAGTTCGGACAGGGTGCCATCGAGGGCGTTGCCTCGCCCGAGTCCGCGAACAACGCCGCGGCGCAGACCTCCTTCATCCCGCTGCTCACGTTGGGCCTGCCGGCGCACCCGGTGATGGCGCTGCTCGTCGGCGCGTTCATCATCCAGGGGATCACGCCCGGACCCAATGTCATCAACGACGAACCGGAGCTGTTCTGGGGCCTGATCGCGTCGTTCTGGGTGGGCAACCTGCTGCTGGTCTTGCTCAACCTCCCGCTCATCGGCATCTGGGTGCGGATGATTTCGGTGCCCTACGAGGTGCTGTTCCCGGCGATCATCGCGTTCGCCACGATCGGCTGCTACTCCCTCGGGCTGAACCCCTGGGACGTCTACGTGGTCGCGATCATCGGCGTACTCGGCTACTGGCTCATCCGCTGGGGATGCGAGCCCGTGCCGCTGCTGTTCGGCTTCGTCCTCGCCCCGTTGCTGGAGGAGAACCTGCGGCGGGCGATGATCATCTCCCGGGGTGACCCGAGCGTGTTCGTGACGCGGCCGATCTCGGCTGTGTTGCTGTCCCTCGCCGTGGTCGCGCTGGTCATCGCGATCCTCCCGGCCGTACGACATAAGCGCGAGGCCGTCTTCAGCGAGGAGGAGTGACCGGGTCAGCGTCCCCTCCAAAACATGCTGCGCCAACACGTTGGTCCTCATGGCGCTGCATTCCCCATGGCGGGCATCAGTTCTCGCTTTACACCGCCGCGGCACTGAAGTTAACCGCCCCAGCCGATCCCGGTTCGGGTCTCTGATTCGCCAGCTCTGGTTCCAAGTTGTCGTCGGCGCCATCGCCGGCATCGCGTCGGAATCCTGTTGCCTGACATCGGCGCCGCGGTCAGCCCGCTCACGGACTCCTCGACGTACACCTCATCCGGTCAACGAAAAGCGGCGGCCTCGACTACACACCGCGACCGCCGCTTTTCCCTGTCCACTTGACAGAACTACTTCCATATCAGATCTTGCCGCCGGGGAACATCGTCTTGACGGCCTGGGTGATGTTGTCGCGTGCAGCGGTGGCGCTGGTGGGGTCCAGGGAGCTGATCGCCATCACGTAGCGGTGTTCGGGTCCGATCGTGCCGGTGGACACGTGTAACTGGTTGCCGCCGTTCCAGCAGCAGAACCAGCCCTGCTTGACCGCCACCGATTCGGCATAGAGCCCCTCGGGGATGCCGAACCGCTGCGGGTACCCGTCGATTCCCGTGGGTGTGGAGTGCGCGAGGTTGCCGATGATGATGTTGGCCTGTTCGGGTGGCAGCCCGCCGCTCCCGTTCAGCAGCATGTCGTAGTAGCGGACGAGATCGCCGGCGGTGCTCTGTGTGACGTCCCAGTGTCCGTTGTAGGGCGCTGTTGTGCCCGCCAACCCGTACCGCGCCTTGATACGGGCGATGACGGCGTTGCCGCCGCTGCGGTCCCAGAAGGTCTGGGCGGCGCTGTCGTCGGAGGAGCGCAGCATGACATCGAGCGACGTGCGGTCGGCAGCGGAGAGTTTCGTGTTGCCCTGCGACTCCTGCAGCAGCAGGTCGTCGGCGATGAACAGCTTCACCACGGATGCGATCGGGAAGGGTCTGGTGGCGCCGTTGGAGAAGGTCTGGCCGGTGTTGCGGTCCAGCACAACGGTTTCGATGGCGGCTCCGGACTCGGCTGCGGCGGCGGTGGCTTGACGGAGGCGGGCGTCGAGTCCGGCGAGTCCGTCCAGTGGCGCTGCCGGCTGGGCGGGTGGGGCTTCGGGTAGCGCAGGCAGCGGGGCCTGCGGGGCGAGGACCGGTGCCTGCGGGGTGTTCTCAGCGGCCGGCGGCGTACCCCAGACCTGAGCCTCACAACCGTTGACCAACAGCGCCACACAGCCGATCGCCATCGCCGTCATCGCCCGATTCGCTAGCCGCCTTCGACGCATAAGTCTCCTCCACAACAGATCCTGAACCAGGCGAGCCGGTCAACGCTGCGCCCACCGGTTACCCCACCCTAATCGTCTCAACCAGACGGTATCGGGGTGAGGCCGAAGGCCTCGGTCTGCAATCGGACGTGAGTTGCGTGGACGTGCCGTCGAAGAATCGGGGCCTGTCAGTCATAAATAACGGCTAACCCTTTGCGCCTCAGGTCTTCCAACCCCTCGCGGAAAGCCTGGAGATACTCGGGCGAATGCCCCGCCCAATCGGTGATCTCCCCGACGATCCTCACCGGTTCGCGGCTGCGGTACGAGTGCGTCGGATTCCCCGGAAACTTCTTGTCCGTCACGTTCGGATCGTCCTCGACGGAGCCCTGTGGCTCAACGATGTACACATGCCCACGACCCTGCCCGAGGGCCAGCTCGGCAGCCAGCACCGCACCGGCCAGTACTTTGGTCATGTAGACGTGATTGGATATGCGCCCGGGTTCGTAATTGGACGGCCTGCCAGGCACCAGCACATCCCCCACCGCGAGGTCGGCCTTCGTGCCGTGCAGGTACGCCCGCGACTCATGGACGACAAAATGTTCCGGCGTATCCGTCGTGTCCGTCATCGAAAACCTCCATCCGTGGCAGTGGCCGGCCGATTCTGCACGACGATCGGGGGCTTGCCGCAAGCCCCCACCTCCGCCATATAGTGAGAGTGGGAAGAAGCTGTTTCACCAGATGCGCAAGCGGATCCGCCACGGCCGATCGCGCCCCGCGCAAGTCTGCGCTGGGGTTCGGTGAGAGAGAACGGCCAAGGTTGCGCAGTTGGACCGACATCGGTCCCGTTACCCTGTCGCTGTGTGGCTGAGCCGAACGGAACGTGAGCGGGTATTCGCGGCCGTGGCGAACGAGCGGCGGTCGATCGCCACCTTGATAGACACTCTCAGCCCCGACCAGTTGGCCACGGAAAGTTTATGTGCCGGTTGGGATGTCAAAACCGTCGCTGCGCATTTGGTCAGCGATTTCGCCGACGGATTCTGGGGGTTCATGGCCAGCGGTGTCCGTCACGGCAGCATCGATCGGGGAATCGACGCGCTGGCCCGTCGCCGCGCGCAAGCATCAGCCGGCGAGATCGCCGAGACTTTACGTCGTCGAGCTGATCATAGGCTCAGTCCGCCGGTGACCGGCCCGCTATCGGGCCTCACCGACGTGTTGGTCCACGGTGCAGATATGCGCATACCCTTGGGATTTCCGCACCGGACCGATCCTGACCTCGTCGCCCGGGTACTCGATTTCCTCACCAGTCCAACGCAACTCGGCTTCTTCCCACACCGACGCCTGCGCGGCATCGCGCTCCACGACGAGGACACCGGGCGAACGTGGGGTGACGGCCATACGATCAGTGGTTCAGGCGTGGCGGTGATGCTGGCGATCTGCGGACGCACTGTAGCGTTCGACCGACTCGCCGGCCCTGGGTTGCCCCTGCTGCAGTCCCGGCTTATCTGATCGCGGTGGGCAGCCCCGGCCGCCCGATAGGTAATGAAGATCGGGAGAAGGTTCGTCGGGACCGCGTACGGCGGCTGGATGCAGGGATGAGCGACGGTATCTGTCGGTCTGGCATCGAACTGGAGCCGCGTTCGGTAAAGCCGCGCGACCGCCCGTTGCGGCGCTAACACAGCCCCGGCGGCCGGCGATAACAAAGGCATGACTCCGATCCGCGCTGCAGGCGCGCTCGCCGCTGCGCTGACTGCACCCTGGCTGTGGATGGCGACGGCGCACGCCGAGGACTACGCGCAACTCGGAGCAGTTCCGGTGGTCGCCTCCCCGACTTGTGGCGGTAGCGTCAGCGCCGAAGCCCAGGTGACTCCGGTGCAGATCGATGACCGTGTTGTCGAGGGCGGTGTCCGCGTCGCCATCCGCTACGACGCAGGCATCTACGACGGGTCCTGTGCACTTACCGTGGCCGCCGCCTGGAAGAATCTCGACACCGGAGCCTCCGGAAGCGGCGACATCACCGCGGTATCGACGATCGACGGGCACTACGGTTTCATCGGCTACGCCAACACAACGTTCCACACGGGTAGCGGCACGGTAACTGTCACGCTCAGTTCGCACCCGGGCATCGAGATGCGAATCACGGCGTGAGATTGAGTCTCCGCCCAGTTGCCGGTGACTACTGGACCAAATGCGCCTCGGCTACCACTTGGGTGCCGAAGTTGCATGGACGTCGCAGAAAGCTGACCGCCGATATTCCCGTGCGCCACTCGCATTCGTGAGAGCATCACTGATCTGTAATGCTCTCACTCCGGGTGGAGACAGCGTGAATCGTGTATTGAACGCAGCTTCGGCCGCACTCGTCGTCGGCGCATGTCTGTTCGCTCCGCCGGCGGCCGCGGCCGACGGTGACCAGACCATCCGACTCCAGAACGGCCAGATTCGCTGCCTGCTCAGCGCCGACTTCGAAGGCCGCGGGTGGCCCGCAGCGGTCTGCGGACGGGCGGACGGGGGTCCGTTCGGAATGTCGCCCGCGCCGCTCAATGTCGCTGTGGTGGAAGGGTCCGGCGAATTGTACTTCGTGAAGGGGACCGTGCCGGGTTCCGAGGCCGGCGATGTCGTAGTGGGTGCGGGCCAGACATACCAAGTCAACGGTTGGACGGTCAAGACCGAGGAACTGCGGACCCTGATCTGGAATGACCTCAGCCGTCACGGGATGCGGGTGAACCCGGTGGAAGCGGCCGCGATCTGGGTGTGACGCGGCCGGCGTCACGGATTGAAGAAATGGCTCTTGAATCGCAGCCCGAGCCACGGACGGCGGCCCGTCGCGATGATCTCGCCTCGCAGCAGCGCCCGGCCGAGGGGCATCCGCCCGTAGGTGACCAGTAGGTACGTCACAGGGTCTGCGGAAAGCACACAATCGGCCGGCTCGTCGGCCGCCCGCACCTCCGCCGTGCCGTCCGCGACTCGGACGATGTAGCGCGGGCCCTCCCCGCGCAACCGGACCTCGTACGTCACCGGCGTACCGCGTGCCGCATCGGGCCGCACCACCAACGGCAGCATCTCGGGGCACACAGTGCCCACGATGAGGTTCGCGTGCTCGGCGGGAATCTCCCATGACCGGCCCGTCCCAGCCGCGATGTCGTGCCCGTGCACGGTCAGCTCCCCGAGTGCAATAGCGGTGAGGCAACCCACCGTGCGGGTCCGACCGGGGCCGTACCACGGCGTCTCGCATTCCTTCCGTGGATCGGCCACCGCGACGAGTTCCAGGAATCGTTGTGCCGCAGCGGTAATCAGGCCGGCGAGATATCCCGCGTCGGTGTGGTCGACCATGGCGATGGTGTGGGCGTTGGTCGCCGCCAGCCGGGTCGGGAAGTCCGCGTCGAGGTACTGCTCTGGTGTCAGCCCCCGCGCTTCCCCGGCGACCGCTGCGCTGAACCCGGTGAGGACGATGGCGACATGGGCCGCGGTCTCGGCGACCGTCCAGTCGGTGCCTGCCGCCCGGCGCTCGATGTCAGCGGTCTCTTGCAACAGCTCGGTGAACCGCGCCGTTACCGCACCGATCGCCGCATGGACGGCATCCCGGTCGAACGCCCCTACTGCCTTGGTCCGGCTGCTCTCCTGGATCTTCACTGCGGTCTCCTCGGGTTGGAATGAGTCGACCATCCGGGATTGTCGCCACGGGATCATCGGTCCGGGCGCGTAGATCCGTGCGGTGACACGGCGGAGTTCCGTACGGCGGAGCGGCGAATCTACGCGGTTCCGCTGATGTTCGCGGCGCCTGGTCGCCGCATGCTGGCTAGCATGAGCGAAACCGACCCACGCGCGGACACGGCATTGAACTGGAGCGACCTGGGTGTGAGCGAGCTTCCGACCGGAACGGTCACCTTGCTGCTCGCCGATGTGGAGGGCTCGACGCGGCTGTGGCAGACCCGGCCAGAGGAGATGACGGCCGCCGTCGCGAGGCTCGATCGAAAGGTGTGTGAGGTGATCGCCGCCCATCACGGGGTGCGGCCGGTCGAACAGGGCGAAGGGGACAGCTTCGTGGTGGCGTTTGCGCGTGCCAGCGACGCGGTGGCCTGTGCGCTGCAGTTGCAGCGGGCACCGCTGGCTCCGATGCGGCTGCGCATCGGCGTGCACACCGGGGAGGTGCAGTTGCGTGACGAGGGCAACTACATCGGCACCACGGTCAACCGGACCGCACGCCTGCGCGATCTGGCACACGGTGGGCAGACCGTCCTGTCGGGCATCACCGAAGATCTGGTTGTCGACCGGCTGCCTGCCAACGCCTGGATGATTGAACTCGGTTCTCATCAGCTGCGGGATCTTCCGCGCCCGGAACGAGTTGTGCAGCTGTGCCATCCCGACCTTCATAACGAGTTCCCGCCGCTGCGCACGCGCGAAACGTCTGCTGCCCAGCACCTTCCGCTCCAGTTCACGAGCTTCGTTGGCCGCGCGGCGGAAATGAACGATGTGCGGCAGATCCTCGTCGACAACCGGCTCGTGACGCTCACTGGTGCGGGCGGTGTCGGTAAGACGCGCCTGGCGGTGCAGGTGGCGGGCAACGTCGCGGGAGGATTCGGCGGCGGGGTGTGGTACGTGGATCTGGCGCCGATCACCGATCCTGATCTGTTGCCTGCCACGGTAACTCGTGCGTTGGGCCTCCCCGATCAGCCGGGTCGCTCCACCATGGACACGCTGTTGCGGTTTGTCGGCGCCCGTCGGATGCTGCTGGTGCTGGACAACTGCGAGCATCTGTTGGACGCGAGCGCTGCACTGGTCGTCGGACTACAAACAGCCTGCCCCGCCGTAACCGTGGTGGCGACAAGTCGTGAGCCCATCGGGGTGTCCGGTGAGGTGAGTGTGCGGGTGCCGTCGCTGGCGCTGGCCGACCAGGCGATCGAGTTGTTCTTCGACCGTGCGCGACGGGTTCGCCCCGACTTCCGCCTCACCGACGAGAACGCGGCCATCGCGACGGAGATCTGTCGTCGCCTCGACGGCGTGCCGCTGGCGATCGAACTGGCGGCGGCGCGGGTTCGCGTCATGTCGCTGACCGAGATTCGGGACGGTCTTCATGACCGCTTCCGGCTGCTGACCGGCGGTGCACGCACCGCGGTCCGCCGCCAGCAGACATTGCGCGCCTCGGTCGATTGGTCGCATGCGCTGCTGACCGAGCCCGAGCGCGTCTTGTTCGCCCGGCTGGCGGTGTTCATGGGCGGGTTCGATCTCCACGCCGCCGAAGCGGTCGCATGCGGCCGCGATGTGGAGCGCTTCCAGGTGCTCGACCTGCTCACGCTGTTGGTCGACAAGTCCCTGGTCGTAGCCGAAAGTACAAGTGGCGCAACACGCTACCGGCTTCTCGAAACCGTGCGTCAGTACGCGCTGGAGAAGCTCGGCGAAACCGGCGAAGCCGACGCGGTGCGTGCCCGGCACCGCGACCACTACACGGAGATGGCGGCCCTGCTCGACACCCCGGCCGACACCGGTCATGAGCATCGACTTGAGCAGGCCGACACCGAGATCGACAACCTGCGTGCAGCGTTCGCGTGGAGCTGCGAGAACTCCGATGTCGGGCTTGCCTCGCAACTGGCATCGGCACTGCAGCCGATATGGCTGGCACGCGGGCGAATTCGGGAAGGGCTGAACTGGTTCGACGCCCTCGCCGACCAAGACGGACAGGCTTGCGAAGTAGCGCCTGCGGTGCGCGCATGCGTGCTCGCCGACCTGGCCACGCTCAAAGCGTATTGGGGAATCAGCGACAGCATGGAACACGCCCTGCAAGCCTTGGCGATCGCGCGGGAAGTCGACGACCCAGCCTTGGTGCTCCGGGCGCTGACCGCCTGCGGTGGGGTTGCGGTCTATGACACGGAGCTGGCGCGGCCCTACTTCGCCGAAGCGATCGGCCTGGCCCGCTCGGTAGGCGACGAATGGAGGCTGAGCAATATTCTGTCGTGGCAGGCGTACGGATCGGTCATGGTGGGTGACCCGATCGCGATACGCGTGGCCGCCGAAGAAGGGCGCGACCTCGCCGACGCCATCGGTCACCGGTCTGCCTCGCATGGGTGCAGCTGGAGTCTCGGTGTCGCCCAGGCGATGACGGGGGATGCCGTTGGCGCGGTCGCGCAATTACGCGAGTTGGTCGCCAGGACCGACGCGGCGCACGATCCGATCTGGCAGACCTCCGCCCTGTTCATGCAGGCCTTGTCGCTGGCCTACAACGGGGACCCGGATGCCGCGCGGGACGCAGCCGACGAGGCGGTCGAGATCGCGACGGAACTAGGTGGGTTTTACCCAGGCCTCGCCTACGCGGGGTTGACTGTTGCGGCACTCGCCGCGGGCGACGTCGCCGCGGCCGACGAAGCCATCGCGGCAGGCCTGCCCCATCTCAGCCTCCAACCCAAACAGGCGGCGATCTGGATTTCCTACGCTGCCCAGACGGCGCTGGCACGCGGCGATCTGACAGCGGCCCGCCGACTCGCCGATGACGCGGTCGCGGCAACGAGCGGCCTGCACCTGTCGCTGGCTCTGACGACGCGCGCAGGTGTCGGGATCGCGCAGGGTGAGCCCGAACAGGCCGGCCGCGACGCGCATGACGCACTCGTCATCGCCGCCAGCACCGAGGCGAACGGCGCCACTCCGGACACTCTTCGAGTGCCTCGCGTTGCTCGCCCTCGGCGCGGGCAGTCACCCCGAAGCGGCGCGGCTCTATGGAGCCGCAGAATCCATTCGGCGGCGCGGTGGCCTCGTGCGGTTCAAGATCTTCGACGCCATTCACGACTTCGCGACGGCGGCGCTTCGTGAAGCACTGGGCGATAAGGACTTTGACGCCGCGTGGGCCGAGGGTGCTGCACTGTCCACCGGCGAGTCGATCGCCTATGCTCAACGCCGTCGCGGTAAACGCAAGCGGCCCACCAGCGGCTGGGATTCACTCACCCCGACCGAGCGCGACGTCGTACGACTGGTCAGCGAGGGGCTCGCCAACAACGACATCGCCACACGGCTGTTCGTTTCACCGCGCACCGTGCAAACCCACCTGACCCACGTCTACTCGAAGCTCGGACTCTCCTCGCGCGTACATCTCGCGCAGGAAGCGGCAAGGCATGGCTGAGCGACCGTCGGAGTAACGACCCGCGCCGGGGAACACGTCTCGGGTCAGCGGAAGCGGACGTTCAGCGTCGCCAGGCCGAAGATCTTCTTGCCCGCCGACTTCGCGGCGACCACGACGACGCCGCTACGGGTCTCCGGGTCCAATGACTTGATCCGACCGCTGAATTCGATGTCTGCGCCCTCGTTGGCCGGCACGATCGCCGGCGCGGACAGCCGCACCGCGTAGCGGGTCACCGCGCCGGGATCGCCCGTCCACGCGGAGGCGAAACCGGCACCCAGACCCATGGTGAGCATCCCGTGGGCGATCACATCGGGCAGCCCGGCCAGTCTGGCGATGTCCTCGTCCCAGTGAATGGGGTTCGCGTCGCCGGCCACACCGGCATAGTTCACCAGATCGCCGCGCGACAGTCGGGTGTGGTGCACCGGCAGCGCGTCGCCGACCTTCACGTCTTCGAAGGACGGCGTTCCCGGCGTGCGGGTGGTGCCGTCCTCGGCGATCCGGACCTCACCCTCCGGGCGCACCGTCTTGTGGTACTCCTCTTCGCCGATTCCGAAGATGTCGACGTCGTGCATCATCTTGCCGTGCACGGCGGTCTTGATCTCCGGATTCAGGTCCTCGGCGGTAACGCCGACGACGGTGGTGTGCAGGGTGTGCACCCGTTCGCCTGCCGCGTCGGTGAAGGTGTTGGTCACGGTGATCAGGTCGCGGCCGGCGATCCGGCGCACCGAGGTCAGTTCGACGTCGACGTGCAGTTCGTCGCCATCCACGATCGGGCGGTGCTGCTCGAAGACTTCCTCGGTCTGCATATAGGTGTCGTAACCGACGACTACCTGTTCGAACATGCGGCGATTGCAGGCCATGCCGGGGGTCGAGGTGAACGTCAGCGGTGCCACCAGGCCCGGATATCCCAGCTCCGCCGCGGCGGCGACATCCCAGTGCGCGGGGTGGTAATCCTGCACTGCACGGGCGTACTCGCGTACTTTTTCGCGGCCGACCAGATAGGTGCCGTCCATCTGGTAGTAGTGGCCGACCCGCGATTCGAGCGCCGAGGCTTCTGTTGCTGCAGTCATGAATGTGCTCAACTTTTCTATCGGCTTGTTCACTGAGGCCGACCCAAGCACACTAACGTGCGGCTACCGGGGCGCCGCTGCGCAGTTCACGATTGCCTGACGGCACCCAATTCGAACAACGAGTGGGCGAACTCCGCGCGTGTCGGCTGATCGGTACGCACCGCGATGGCCGCGTGCTTTCATGATGCAGGGAAGGAATGGGTTCACCTGGCGCCCAGCGCTATTGCGGCTGGAAGGGAGATGCCGATGAGCAAGCATCACGGTGCGATCGCGTTCACCGAGGGTTCGGGATGTGCAGCACCGCCACGGCAGCATCGGGTTCTACGATCGCAAACGCGTCGAGGGCAAGGCGGTGCCCGGTAACGATGCGCTCACCGAGAAAACGCGCAACTTCGCGAAGAACTCGAACGCAGCGGATAGTCCGCGCCTACGGTCCTTGCGCAGCAACGAAATCGCCCTGCGGCGCCTCCACCGCTAGACGGTGAAACCGCCGTCGACGTTCCAGTTCGCACCCGTCACATACCCGGATTCCGGGCCGGCCAGGAAGCTCACCACGGCGGCGACATCGCTGGTGTGCCCGTAACGGCCCTGCGCAGTGACCTGCTTCAGGCTCTCGGCGAAGTCGCCGTCGTCGGGGTTCGCATCGGTGTCGATCGGACCCGGCTGCACGTTGTTGACGGTGATGCCGCGCGGGCCCAGTTCGCGGGCCAGTCCGCGGGTGAACGAGGACACCGCTCCCTTGGTCATCGCGTACACCGACAGCCCTGGCCCGGGTACCCGGTCGGCGTTGATGCTGCCGATATTGATGATCCGCGCACCTTCTCCCAGGTGTTTGATCGCGTTACGGACTGCCCAGTACATGCCGCCGATGTTGATGGCCACCACGCGCTCGTACTGCTCCGCAGGGAAGTCGTCGATCGGTGCGATGTGGGCGACCCCGGCGTTGTTCACCAGTACGTCCAAGCCGCCGAGTTCGGCGACAGTCTGCTCGACGGCGGCCGCGATCTGGGCGGGGTCCGCGGCGTCGGCCTGGATCGCCACCGCCGTGCCGCCGTCAGCCGTCACTTCGGCGACGAGCTTCTCGGCCTCGATCGCCGACGCCCCGTAGGTGAACGCCACCGCGGCACCGTCTGCGGTCAGTCGCCGCACGGTCTCCGCGCCGATCCCGCGCGAACCGCCGGTGACGAGTGCCCGTCGTCCTGTCAAAGGTGCTGTGCTCATGTCAGTGGACCTCTCGATGCAATTACGAACCGTGGTGTTACTAAGTACGATGAGGTCAAGGCCCATGTCGTTGGATCTATTCCCGGCGAGATGGACCGCAGAGGAAGGGGTGGTGCGCAATGGCAGTCGGACGCCCGCGGGAATTCGACCCCGACCGGGTCGAGGACGTGGCGATGAAACTGTTCTGGAAGCACGGGTACGACGGGGTGTCGATCTCCGACGTGACCGCGGCGACGGGCGTGAACCGTCGCAGCGTCTACGCCGAGTTCGGCTCCAAGGCAGCGCTGTTCGACAGAGCCAAAGAGCGCTACCTTGCCGGCCCCGGCGGTTACCTGGCCGAGGCACTCGCTCGACCGACGGCCCGCGACGTCGCCGAGGCCATGGTCCATGGGGCGGCGGACACGGTCAGCGGTGAGCCGCACGGATGTCTGACCGTCGGAGACGCGCCGGGTCTCGCCGAGTTTCGCGATGCCACGGTGCACCAGCTCGCCGAGCGGTTCGATGCGGCGGTGGCCGAGGGCGAGTTGGCCGGGGATCGACACGATGATCCTGGCGCGGTGGGTCGCCGCTGTGTGCCAGGGGATCGCCGTGCAGGCGCGCAGTGGGGCCGGCCGGGCGGAATTGCATGCCGTGGCCGAGATGGCGCTCGGGGGTTGGCCTGGATCCGCGACCTGCCACCGCTGATTTGGCGCTCATCGCGTAGCCGCATTACTTTTTGGGGGTGCTGTCCTCAGTTGCTCAAGCAGTCGCGCGGTGGATCTCCCCTTTTCTGGCGATAGCGGTCGTGGCCGGCGTTGGCCTGGCGCCGGCTCCGGTGCAGACCGGTCCCGCTCCGGCGGTGCGCCTGGCCAGCGACGCGAACCCGCTGGCCGGGAGACCCTTCTACGTCAACCCCAACTCGAAGGCGAGGCGCGCCGCGGGCGGCGCGATCCGAACCCCCTGCTCGACCGCCATCGTCAACACGCCGACGGCGTACTGGATGGATCACCTCTCGACTCCCGCCGTGGACGCGAAGTACATCGCCGACGCGCAGGCGGCGGGCACCATGCCGATTCTGGCGCTCTACGGGATCCCCAATCGCGACTGCGGGAGTTTCGCCGCGGGCGGGTTCGGTTCGGCCGATTCGTACCGAGGCGTGGATCGACGGCGTCGCCGGCGCGATCGGCGGGGGACCGGCGGCCGTCATCCTCGAACCCGACGCTCTCGCGATGGCCGACTGTCTGTCCGCCGGGCAGCAGCAGGAACGCTTCGACCTGATCCGCTATGCCGTGGACACGCTGACCCGCAATCCCGCGACGGCCGTGTACGTCGACGCGGGCCACCCGCGATGGGTGGCCGCCGACGTCATGGCGGGCAGGCTGAACCAGGTCGGCGTGGCCAAGGCGCGCGGCTTCAGCCTCAACACCGCCAACTTCTTCACCACGGAGGAGAACTTCGGTTACGGCGGAGCGATCTCGGGGATGACGGGCGGCAAGCCCTTCGTCATCGACACCTCGCGCAACGGCGCCGGACCGGTCGAGGGCGACGAGCTGTACTGGTGCAACCCCAGCGGTCGCGCGCTGGGGGCCGCGCCCACCACGGCCACCGGCAACCCACAGGTCGACGCCTTCCTGTGGGTCAAGCGACCCGGTGAGTCCGACGGCTCGTGCCGCGGCGCACCAAGTGCGGGAACGTTCGTCAGCCAGTTCGCCATCGATCTGGCCAGCAACGCCGGCTGGTAGCCCGTCGGGGTCAGACGACGCTGCGGCGATGCGACCATGCGGTGATGCGACGATAGGGCCATGACCGCAACGCTTGTCGCGAAGAACGTGGCCGGCGGGTTCGCCCATCGCACCCTCTTCGAGGGGCTCGACGTGACCGTGGCGCCGGGCGACGTCGTCGGAGTCGTCGGCGCCAACGGCGCAGGCAAGAGCACGCTGCTGCGGATCCTGGCCGGGGATCTCGAGCCGCTCGACGGGACGGTCAGCATCGCGCCCGCCGACGCGTTCGTCGGGTGGCTGCCGCAGGAGCACGAACGGGTGCCGGGGAAACCGTCGCCGCCTACATCGCGCGCCGCGCGGGATGCACCGAAGCGACGCAGGCCATGGAGGCAGCGGCCGCGGCGCTGGCAGATCCGGATCAGGGACGAGCGGACGTGGATCCGGCCGACGCCTACTCCGCGGCGCTGGAGCACTGGCTCGCCACCGGCGCGGCGGATCTCGACGAGCGGTTGCCGGCCGTGCTGGCCGACCTGGGGCTCGACTCGGACGCGGTGCGGCCGGACGTCGACGCCGATGACCGCGCTGTCGGGTGGGCAGGCGGCGCGGGTGGGACTGGCGGCGCTGGTGGTGTCGCGATTCGACATCGTCCTGCTCGACGAGCCGACCAACGATCTCGACCTCGACGGGCTCGCGCGGCTGGAGCAGTTCGTCGGCGATCTTCGCGGTGGCGTGGTGCTGGTCAGCCACGACCGGGAGTTCCTGGCCCGCACCGTAACCCGCGTCCTCGAACTGGATCTGGCCCAGAACACCACCACCGTCTTCGGCGGCGGATACGAAAGCTATCTGGAAGAGCGTGAGGTCGGCTCGCCGGCACCGGCGCGAACAGTACGACGAGTTCGCCGACAAGAAGGCAGATCTCGTGGCGCGCGCACGCACCCAACGGGAGTGGTCGAGTCAAGGTGTCCGCAACGCGATGCGCAAGGCGCCCGACAACGACAAGAACCGGCGCCGCGCGGCCACCGAGTCCAGCGAGAAGCAGGCGCAGAAGGTGCGTCAGATGGAGAGCCGGATCGCCCGCCTCGAGGAGGTCGTCGAACCCCGCAAGGAGTGGACGCTCGAGTTCACCATCGGTGCGGCGCCGCGGTCGAGCTCGGTCGTGGCGACGCTCGACAAAGCCGTTGTGCGGCAAGGGCGATTTCGTACTCGGACCGGTGTCGTTGCAGGTCGACGCCGGCGAGCGGATCGGCATCACCGGCCCCAACGGGGCGGGAAAGTCGACGCTGCTGCGGCTGCTGCTGGGTCGCAGGCAGCCCGATGACGGCCGCGCGAGCCTGGGCGCCAATGTCGCGATCGGCGAGATCGACCAGGCGCGTGCGGATTTCACCGGATCCGGGCGACTCGTCGACCGCTTCGAGCAGCGGGTGCCGTCATGGTCGACCGCCGATGTGCGCACCCTGCTCGCGAAGTTCGGGCTGCGCGCCGACCATGTGGAACGCGCGGTCGATGAGCTCTCGCCCGGCGAGCGAACCCGCGCCGGCCTGGCGCTGCTGCAGGCCTGCGGCACGAACGTGCTGGTTCTCGACGAGCCGACGAACCACCTCGACCTCGCCGCCATCGAGCAGCTCGAGCAGGCGCTCGACACCTATGACGGCGCATTGTTGCTGGTGACGCATGACCGCCGGATGCTCCAGAACGTCCGGCTGGATCGCTCGTGGCTGGTCGACAACGGCCGAGTCGCCGAACTGTAGCGGGGGGACTGCGGTGGCCACGCTGATCTCGGTGAACGTCGGTCTTCCGAAGTATGTCGAGGGCACGGCCGCGGCCTATGCCTCCACCGTGGCACGATCGGCCACTGACGAGGTTTCCTGTGGACCTCGCCCACCCGCACTTTGGCTGCTGCTGAAGCGCCTTCGCGGGGATGGAGCTCAGGCGTCGAGGTCCTTCTGCACCAGCTCGGCGATGGTGCTGAGCGCACCCTCGTCGTCGGAGAAGACGGTGACCTGGGCACCGTTTCCTGCGCCGAGGGTCATGATCATCAGCGCCGAGCCGGCGTCGACGGGCTCACCGCCGTCCACCGAGAGTGTGACAGGGACACCGGCGCTGACGACGGCCTCGGCGATGATCGCCGCGGGGCGGGCGTGCAGGCCGATGGACGATCCGACGATGACGGTCTTGGCGGGCATGGAGTTCTCCTCTTGTTGGTGGGGTGGGTGATCAGGCGGCGACGAGCTCAGGCTCGGCCTTGGCGCCGGGCTTGATGAACTGCTTGGCGGCGACGACCGCGGCGCGGCGACGAGCGTGCCCGCCAGCGAGAGCGATCAGGAACCACAGCAGGTTGCCGATCGCGAAGAACACGAAGATGCCGCCGTGCGGTGCCCGCAGCGTCACGCCGAACGCCATGCACAGCGCGCCGGTGATGGCGCCGCCGAACATCATCGACGGGATGACACGAAGCGGGTCGGCCGCCGCGAACGGGATCGCGCCCTCGGAGATGAACGACGCGCCCAGAAGCCAAGCAGCACGGCCGTTCTCCCGTTCGGGCTCACTGAACAGTCCCGGCCGGATGGTGGTGGCCAGCGCCATCGCCAGCGGTGGCACCATGCCGGCCGCCATGACAGTGGCCATGATCTCGAACGACGCCGTGGTCGCCGCGGCCAGCCCCGCGGTGGCGAATGCGTACGCCGCCTTGTTGACCGGGCCGCCGAGATCGAAGCACATCATCAGGCCGAGGATCACGCCCAGGAAGACCGCGGAGGTGCCGGACATCCCGGTGAGCCATTCGGTGAGGCTGGTGTTGACCCAGGCCAGCGGACGGCCGATCAGGAAGAACATGATCAGGCCGACGACCAGGGACGCGACCAACGGGATGATGACGACGGGCATGAGGCCGCGCAACCATCGGGGCACCGCGATGCTGCTGATCCACAGTGCGGTGAAGCCGGCGATCACACCGCCGGCGATGCCGCCGATGAAGCCGCCGCCGACGAAGACTGCCAGTGCGCCTGCGGTGAATCCCGGTGCGATACCGGGCCGGTCGGCGATGGCGAAGGAGATGTAGCCGGCCAGTGCGGGCACCAGGAAGCTGAACGCCAGCCCACCGAGCGTGAACAGGATGGCACCCAGGTACTGGACGAAGCCGCCGTCGGGCAGGTTGGTCAGCGAGTTGTTCAGCGCGATGTCGTTGCCGTTGTCGGCGATCTCGTAGCCGCCGAACAGGAAGCCCAGCGCGATCAGCAGACCGCCCGCCGCGACGAACGGGATCATGTAGCTCACGCCGGTCAGCAGGATCTGCCGGGTTCGGGTCCCCCAGCCGACATTCCCCGACGGCGCGCCGGACGAGCCGGCGTCGGTGGCGGAACCCTCGACCCGCGCCGCATTCGGATTGTCCGCTGCAGCAAGGGCTTCGGAGATCATCTTGCCGGGCTCGTTGATCGCGCGCTTGACGCCGGACGCGACGACGGGCTTGCCGGCGAAACGGCCCTTGTCCTTCACGCCCGACATCGGTGGCGAAGATGACGGCGTCGGCCTTGGCGATGGTCTCGGACGGCAACGGTGTGCTGCCCGAGGACCCCTGGGTTTCGACGATGAGCGTGACCCCGGCCTCCTTGGCCGCGGCGGTCAGCGAGTCGGCCGCCATGTAGGTGTGGGCGATGCCGGTCGGGCAGGCGGTGATCGCCACGATCGACTTGGCGGCCTTCGCCTCGACCGGGCGGCCGCGGGCGCGGGAGCTGCCGCCGCTGCCGGCGCGGGGTTGACGACGCCCTCGACGAGTGCGACCACCTCGTCGGCGGAGGCGGCGTTGCGCAGCGACTCGACGAAGTCCTTGCGCACCAACGCCCGTGCCAGGCTGGACAGCAGCTTCATGTGCTCGGCGCCGCCGGAGTCCGGAGCCGCGATCAGGAACGCCAGATCGGCAGGTCCGTCGGGTGCGCCGAAGTCGACTCCGGGCTGCAGCCGCGCGAACCCGATGGTGGGCGTGTCGACGTAGGGCGAGCGGCAGTGCGGGATCGCGATGCCGCCGGGCAGTCCGGTCGCCGACTGTTCTTCACGCGCCATCGCCGCGCCGACGAGACCATGGGCGTCGCCGGTACGGCCCGCCGCAGCGAGGACGTCGACCAGGCGGGTGATGACGGCCTGCTTACCACCGTCGACGGCGGCGTCGAGCAGCACGAGGTCGCGCGTGATGATCGGCGGGGAGCTGGTGGAGCTGGTCATGGAACTACCTTCGTTTCGTTCTCACTGGTTGGCGGGAATGTGCGAGATCGGTGAAACCTGAACCGCATTCAGATGGATCGCGGCGGGGCCGGGCAGCGTCGTTCCCGGCAGGGCGGCCGCGGCACTGCCGTACGCGACGGCCATCTGAAGACGCTGGGGTGGCTCGGCGCCCCCGACTTCGGCGCGCACGTACCCGGCCAGTGACGAGTCACCGGCGCCGACGGTGCTGCGGGGGACGATCGGTGGGGGTGTCGCCATCCATGCTCCGTTCTGGTCGACGAGCACGGCACCGGCAGCGCCCAGCGTGGCCAGCACGGCGCCGATGCCCCTGTCGATCAATTGCCTGGCCGCCGCGACCACGGGCCCGGGATCTCCTTGAGTGACAGCATCTTCGAGCGCCTGCGGGAGTAGCCGAGAACGCCGGCGAGCTCCTCGGCGTTCGGCTTGATCAGATCCGGGGCGCCTCGGTCCAGCGAACCCACCAGCGCGGCCAGCGGCGCGTCGGAGGTGTCGACGGCAATCCGGCACGGTTGCCCCGCGAGGAGCGCGACGACGTCTCCGTACCAGGATGCGGGCACTCCGGGTGGTAGTGAGCCGGACATCACCACCCAGGCGGCGTCCTTCGCCGCGTCCAGCACCGCGTCGGTGAACGCGCGCAGAGCGCGATTCGTCGAGCGTCGCGCCAGGCTCGTTGATCTTGGTGGTGGTGCCGTCCTGCTCGGTGATCGTCAGGTTGGTGCGGGCAGGCTCAGCGGTCGTGCACCACGCGGAACGGGACCGCCGCGGCTTCAAGCGCGCCCATCAATGGATCGTTGGTGGCTGCCGGCAGCACGGCCAGCGCGTCGACGCCTGCCATTGTCAGCACCTTGGCGACGTTGACGCCCTTGCCGCCGGCCTGGCTGGTGACCGACGTGACACGGTGCACCGCACCGCGTTTCAGCGGCGACGGCAGCGTGACCGTGCGGTCGATGCTCGGGTTGGGGGTGACGGTGACGATCACTGCGGGCCTCCTGCGCAGATGACCTCGACGCCGTGTTCGTTCAGCTCAGCGCTGTCGTCGGCAGAGATCTCGGGGTCGGTGATGAGGGTGTCGACACTGGAGATGGGGCAGAAGCTGACGAACTCCTCGCGGCCCACCTTCGAAGAATCCGCGGCGACCACAACGTAATTGGCGGCCCGCACCATCGCCCGCTTGACGGCGGCCTCCTCGCTGTCGGGGGTGGACAGGCCGTGGCGCACGCTGATCGCATTGGTCCCGATGAAGGCGATGTCCACTCGCAGCGTGTCCAGCACCCTCAGCGCCTGTTCGCCGACCGCGGCCTGGGTGACCCCGCGCACCCGCCCGCCGAGGACTTGCAGCGTACACCGACGGCACCGTGGCGAGCCGGGCGGCGATCGGCACCGAGTTGGTCACCACGACGAGTTGGCGGTCGGTGGGAACCTGCGCGGCGATCCGCATGGTCGTGGTGCCGGCATCGAGCAGCACACTGGCCCCGCTCAGCGGAAAGAACTCGGCGGCGGCGTCGGCGATCGCGTCCTTGTGCTCGGCACGGGTGACGTCGCGCTCGCCGACGCCCGGCTCGACGAGGTGCAGGGCCCGCGACGGGAACAGCCCCGCCGTGGACACGACGCACGATGCCGGCCTTGTCGAGAACGGCGAGGTCGCGACGCACCGTCTCGGTGGTGACGTCGTAAGCCTGCGCGAGCTCGGTGACCGACGCGCGCCCCTTCGTCATCACCAGCGACGCGATCGCCTGCTGCCGTTCTTCCGGGTACATGTGACTCCGCGTTGACGAGGGTTGTGTGGGGTTGGGTCCGAATTCAATGTTGATATGTTTGGTTTTACTCCTGAATCGTGTTGACTTGTCAACGATTTTCTTGTAACCTGGTTCACATGACTGCGTCTACCATCGCTCAGCTCACTGTCTCGTCGGCCGGGACCGTCCTGCACGGTGTTCCTGTCGTCGCCGGCGTTCAGTACGCCCCGGTGATCCGGCCCGGCAAGCTGCCGGAAGTCGCCGATACCTCGGCCGACGCCGACCTCGCCGAGACCGACGCGCGCGGCCGAAGGTGAGCGGTTCACCGCCGCGGCGGCCGCGGTCGCCGAGCGGCTGCGCGACCGCGCCGCACACGCCACCGGCTCCGCCTCCGAGGTGCTCGCCGCGACCGCGACGCTGGCCCAGGACCGGGGCTGGCTCGGCGTCGCAGAGAAGCGCATCAAGGACGGTGCGCCCGCGGTCGCGGGCGGTGGACGCCGCGATCGAGCAGTTCGTCGAGCATGTTCACCAAGCTCGGCGGGCTGATGGCCGAACGCGTCACCGACCTGCGCGACATCCGCGACCGTGTCGTGGCTGAGCTGAAAGGCCTGCCGGAGCCGGGTGTCCCGATGCCCGACGTGCCGTCGATCCTGTGCGCCGAGGATCTCGCGCCGGCCGACACCGCAGGGTCTGGACCCGACGCTCATCGTCGCGCTGGCCACCACGCTCGGCGGCCCGACCAGCCACACCGCGATCATCGCCCGCCAGCTGGGCATCCCGTGCGTCGTCGCCGTCACCGGACTCGACGACGTCCCGGCGGCGCGATGGTCCTCGTCGACGGGACGCTGGGCACCGATCACCGTCGGACCCGGATGAAGCCGCCGCGCGCGACGCCGTCGCCGAGGCGCAGCGAGGCCGCCGCATCCAGCGGCGGACTGGTCGGGCCCCGGCGCCACCGCCGACGGCCATGCCGTCGCCGTCCTCGCCAACGTGCAGGACGGTGCCGCCGCCCGCGCCGCCCGGCGAGACCCCGGCCGAGGGCGTCGGGCTTGTTCCGCACCGAGCTGTGCTTCCTCAACACCGAAACCGAGCCGACGGTCGACGAGCAGGCCACCATCTACGCCGAGGTGCTCGAGGCGTTCGCCGGCAAGAAAGTCGTCGTCCGCACGCTCGACGCCGGTTCGGACAAGCCGCTCAAGTTCGCAGGCCATCCCGACGAGGCCAACCCCGCGCTGGGTGTCCGCGGCATCCGTATCTCGTTCAACAACCCGGGCCTGCTGGATCATCAGCTCGAAGGCGATCGCCGCCGCCGCGGAGCGCACCGGCAATCCGCCGTGGGTGATGGCGCCGATGATCGCCACCGCCGAGGAAGCGAAAAACTTTGCCGACAAAGCACGTTCACACGGCCTGACGCCCGGCGTGATGATCGAGGTGCCTGCCGCCGCGCTGCTGGCCGACCGGATCCTCGAGCACGTCGACTTCCTGTCGATCGGCACCAACGACCTGGCGCAGTACACGATGGCCGCCGACCGGATGTCCGCGGATCTGGCCACGCTCACCGATCCCTGGCAACCCGCGGTGCTCGCGTTGGTCGCCATGACCGTGAAAGCCGGAGCCGCCGTCGGCAAGCCCGTCGGCGTCTGCGGTGAGGCCGCCGCCGATCCCGTATTGGCTTGTGTGCTCACAGGTTTCGGCGTCACATCGCTGTCAGCGGCGGCCGCCGCGGTGCAGGGCGTCGGCGCCAAGCTGGCGCAGGTCACGCTGCAGCAGTGCCGCGACGCCGCCGAGGCGGTGCTGACCACATCCAGTGCCTCTGAAGCCAGAGCGGCGGCGATGGCAGCACTGGGGTTGACCGGTTAGGTGCCCTTCACGTTGAGCACCTGACGCAGCGTGTGCTCAACCTCGACCAACGCGACGGCATCGAGCATGACCTGGTGCTCAAATCGCAGAAGTCCCTGCGACGTTCACACCAGTTGAATTTTGAAGATAGCTTCGGCCACTTGATCCGACTCACGGAAACGCACCCTCTGCTCACCGCTGCCGTGCAGACCAAGCCAGGCGATCGAGAGGTCCTTGTACCTGTCACCCATGCTGTCGTTGGGATTGGTGTCCTGCTCCTTCAGGTGGCCTCCGATCATGAGCCAATCGCCGGGCTGAAGGGTCATCTGCGGAGTGATAGTGCCGAGATGAAGTTTCGCACCCTGGGTGATGCTCTGCGCTTGGTCAGGGTTCATCCGGTTCATCAGCAGATGCTGGTGCCTCACATGCTGCTGACCGTTGACGTGAAAGTAGACCCACGCGCCGAGGTGGCCGTAGATCTCCAGATCGTTGCCCGGATCGTCACCGGTCTGGATGTTCTCGATCGCTACAGCTTCAACGGTGACTGTTATCGGCATGGCACTGTGTCCTCTCGCTACTTCGAGAGAAAATCCAGTCAATCCGGGCCTCTTACTCGTTCCGAATCGTGCCGCGGAACGGATGCGCATACGGCTCGACTTCGACGACAGTGCGCACGTCGCTGCCTGAGAACGCCGGCAGCGGGACAAGTTGTTTCCGATAGCGACCATCGGTCAATCACCACGCTGTGAGCCATCCATCGCAGGACGCATTCGCCGCCGAGGTCACCGACTGGACCGGCATCCCGGGCTGGTTCCACTGGCGCGAAGGCCAGGAGGAAGCCGCCACGACGTTCCCGGAAGGAAGCACGTTCCTGGAAGTCGGGTCGTATCTCGGTCGCAGCCTGTGTTCGCTGGCCGACGTCGTGCGCAAATCGGGCCGCGACTTCACCGTGATCGGTGTCGACACCTGCCGCGGCAGCGGAGAAGAGGGACAGGCCAACAAGAACGCGCACGGCCCCGCGGTCGAACACGGCGGCGGGACGTTCGCAGGCCTGTTGCACCGCAACGTCATCGCGTGCGGATTCGCCGACTCGGTGCACATACTGATCAGCTCGTCACCGAGGGCGGCCGACTTCTTCGCCGACGGCTCGCTGGCGTGGGTACATCTCGACGCACGGCACGACTACGAGAGTGTCGCCGCCGACATCGACGCCTGGGCGCCGAAGGTCATGGCGGGTGGCTGGCTGTCCGGCGACGACTACGACGACCGACTCTGGCCCGGCGTCGTCGCCGCCGTGCGCGACAGACTGCCGGACTCGCACGGTTGGCTGACGGCACAGTGGCGCTGGCTCAAGCCCTGATCGGGCGGTTTGAGGTCGAGGAGCTTCAGTTGGTTCAGCGCACGGTGGCCTGCAGCCACATCTCCAGCACCGCGAGCTGCCACAGTGCATTGGATCCCAGCGTGGTGCGGGTGTCGTTGGGTGCCTCGAGGAGGGACGAAACACGCTGTGGGGAAAACAATCCGCGGGTTCGTGCGGTGTCGTTGGTCAGCGCGTCGCGGACCATCGCCAGCACGTCGCCGTGCAGGTGCCGTATGCCTGGGACCGGGAAATAACCTTTCGTGCGGTCGATGACCTCAGCGGGCAGCAGCGCGCGCGAGGCATCCTTGAGGACGCCCTTTCCGCCGAGTGCCAGCTTGAGTTCGGGAGGGCACGTAGCGGCGAGTTCCACGAAGTCGTGGTCGAGAAACGGCACCCGCGCCTCCAGGCCCCATGCCATGGTCATGTTGTCGACCCGTTTGACCGGGTCGTCCACGAGCATGACCTGGGTGTCCAGACGCAATGCTGCGTCGACGGCGGACTCGGCGCCGGACGCGCCCTGGTGAGCGCCGGCGAACGCGCGGCTCACATCGGTATCGACGTGATACTCGGGGTTCAACAGGGCCAGCACGTCAGCATGCCCGCGATCGAAGAACACCTTGGCGTACGCGTCGGTGGTCTGCGATCGGTCGACGGTGGCCAGTGGCGGATACCAGTCGTAGCCCGCAAGTATCTCGTCGGCACCCTGCCCGGACTGGACCACTTTGACCGATTTGCTGACTTCCTCCGACAGCAGGTAGAACGCGACGCAGTCATGGCTTACCATCGGTTCGCTCATCGCCGCAATGGTTTTCGGCACCGCAGGCAGCAGGCGTGAACCGTCGATGTGGATGCGGTGGTGGTCGGTGCCGAACGTCTCGGCCACCAGATCGGAATAGCTGTACTCGTCCCCCGATTCCCCGCCCGCGGAGTCGAATCCGATACTGAAGGTGGCCAGACCCTGCTGCCCCTGCTCCGCGAGCAGAGCGACGACGAGCGAGGAGTCGATGCCACCCGAGAGCAGAACTCCCACCGGCACATCGGCGACCATGCGACGGATGACCGCGGTTCGCAGCGAATCCAGCAGCGCCTCCTGCCATTCGGTTGCAGACCACGCCACGCGCGCAGGATCGCGTTCGAACACCGGTGTCCAATAGGTGGTGTCGGTGTATGAGCCGTCAGCGGCGATGACGCGGACCGTCGCAGGCGGTAGCTTGCGCACACCGCGCAAGATGGTTCGCGGCGCCGGTACCACCGAATGAAACGTGAGGTAGTGGTGCAGGGCGTGACGGTCGATTTCGGTGTCGACGTCGCCTGCGTCGAGCAGTGCGCGAAGCGTGGACGCGAAGCGAATGCGTCCCGGTGTCTCGGCGAGGTAGAGCGGTTTGATACCGAGGCGGTCGCGCGCCAGTGTCACGACCGCGGTATCGGTGTCGACGATTGCGAACGCGAACATGCCCTTGAAGTGTTCGACGCAGCGAGCGCCCCACCGGTGGAACGCCTTGAGCACGACTTCGCTGTCGGCGCTGGAGAAGAACCGGTATCCGGCGCCCTCCAGTTGGGTGCGCAGCTCGCGGTAGTTGTAAATGCAGCCGTTGAACACCAGCGCCAGGCCGAGCTCGCTGTCGACCATCGGCTGAGCACCCCGCGCCGACAGGTCGATGATGGACAGCCGCCGATGCCCGAATGCGGTGGTGCCGTGGGCGAAAGCACCTTCGGCATCGGGGCCGCGGGACGACATGGCGCTCATCATCCGGCTGATCGCCGAGAGGTCGGCCGCGTTGCCGTCGAAGCGGATTTCTCCGCAGATCCCACACATGTGGCGCCCTTCTCAACAAGTCGATCGGTCAGAGCCAGGGCTGGTCAGGATCCAGGTGTCCTTGCTGCCGCCGCCGGATGAGGAGTTGACGATACGTGAACCCCGCGCCGCGACGCGGGTGAGCGCCGCGGGCATGACACACGCAGTGGGTGTGTTGTCGGGTCCGGGCCGCAGGTGGACGAAGGCGCGCAGATCGACGTGGTGCGGGAACATGCCGTCGCCGTCGAACGTGGGATGCGTCGACAGTGAAATCGTCTCCTGAGCGATGAAGCGCTCGGGCTGGGTCCGCAGCTCGTCGCGCCGCTTGTCGAGTTCTTCGTCGGTTGCTTCCGGTCCGATCAACACGCCGACACCCCCCGATCCGTCGATCGGCTTGACCACCAGCTTGTCGATGTTGTCGAGCACGTGGTCGCGCTGGTCCCGTTCGGCGCACACCCACGTCGGCACCTGCGCCAGCAGTGGTGTCTCACCGAGGTAGTACGTGATCATCGCCGGCACGTGCGCGTAGACGGCCTTGTCGTCGCCGATGCCGTTGCCGAGCGCGTTGGCGATGCTCACGTGCCCGTCGCTGAGCGCTTGCATCAGACCGGGCCGCAACGGTTCACCGTCGCGGTTCACCGAGGACAGCAACATGTCCTCGTCCATCCGAACGTAGAGCACGTCGATCGGGTACTGGGTAGAACCCAAGTGGCGCAACACTTTCCCGTCTCTGACGGACAGATCAGACGGCTGCACCAAGGGCACGCCCATCTCTTCGGCGAGGAATGTGTGCTCGAACCACGCGGAATCGTCCCACCCGGCGGACAGAACCGCGACGGCGGGATCGTCCTGCGCGCGCCGCGGCGCTGAGGCCCGCAGCGTTTCCAGCAGCATGCGCGGAGCGGGCTCGACGTCGGCCAGCCCAGGTGGCCGCTCGAGCTCGGGCAGATGCTTGTCGAGAAGTCGCCGGTTGGCGATGGCGTAGGCCATCCCCGACGGGATGCGGACGTTGTCCTCGAGCACCATCCAGCGTCCGCGCGCGTCGCACACCAGATCGGTGCCGCTGACGTGAGCCCGGACCAAGGAAGGGCATCGCCGTCCGGTGGAGCGAAAGCCCGGCGCCCGGTCCAGCGTGTGTAGTCCGATGATGCCGTCGGCCAGGATGGCCTGTTCGGAGTAGATGTCGTTCAGAAAGGTGTTGATCGCCCGTGCCCGCTGTTCGAGACCGGGGGTCAGTTTCGCCCAGTCGTCAACGGTGACGACGCGGGGAACGAGATCGAGCGGGAAAACCTGCGCGCGGCCCTGTCCACTGACCCGGAACACGATGTTGTCGGCGCGCTGGTCCTGCTCGATCGCACTCTCCCGCGACCGCAACGCGGTGACGGCGAGTGTCGAGGCGGCCCGCAAGATGGACTCGTATTCCTGACGCGGGCAACCATTTTCGTCAACCGCCTCGTCGTAGCTGTATGCCGCGGTGATGTCGCCCGCGTCGTACCTGGCCGCTCGGCGATAGCCGAAAAGGAGGGTGGGGTCGTCGAGGATTGCCGCCGCAGGATCCGGCCATGTGCCCGACGTCTCGGCGATGAGCTGGTCGACGACGTCGGTGAGGCGTCCCCGTCGACGTAGTGCGCGGCGCTGGCGCGCCGCCGAGGTGCCGGCGAGGAGCACTTTCTGGGTCAGTTCCTTGACGGTCGGCCAGTCGCCGGACTCCTCGAGTTGGGGCCGCAGCAGTCCGAGCAACTCGGTGACCACGTCGCCGGCCGGCCGGGCCGCGGGAACGGTGATGTCGACGAGGTCGCCTTCCAGGCCGGATCGGGCGGCGCGCCACACCGCCGCGCGGCCCAGCACCGGGGCGACCTCGACAGGAGGCCTGCCCGATCGAAGACCGTCGATCTCGCGCGCAACGAGGGCGCGGAAGAGACCGGCGATCAGCACGATGGTGTCGACGGAGGGGCAGCTGTCGCAGACGCGCAGTTCCAGCGTCGGTGCCGAGCTTGCAGGCCGCACATCGAAATACACCATTCCCTCGTCGGCGATCGCGCCGCTGGCGACCAGGTCGGCGACCAGTTTGTCGTACTGGGCGGCGGAGGTGACATCGGCGGCGGGCCCGCTGGTAGGCCAACGCTGCCACACCAACGTGCGCCCGCTGGAGTAGCCGGTGTCGGAGCCATCCGCCCAGAACGGGGAACTGGCGCTGAGCGCGAGCAGCGTGGACATGTAGGGCGCCACGCGGTGAGCCACCGCGACCGACTCGTCGCGATCATCGATGCCGACATGGATCTGGGTGCCGCAGATGAGCTGTTCCCGGGCGAGCAATTGATAGTCGGTGAGCATCTGCCGGTATCGCGGTGTCGCGGTGACCTGCATCTCGGCCGGCACGGACAACGGCACGGTGCCCGCGGCCACGACGCCGATGCCGAGCGTCGCCGCCGCGTCGACGAGCACCTTGCGCTGTCGTCGGAGTGCCTGGCTCAGGCCGTCGAGAGTGTCGAACACCTCACTGTTCAACTCGACGACACAACGCTGCAGTTCGGCGACGTAAGAATCAGAGAGCTCGCGCAACAGTTCCGGAGCGCGCGCGGTCAAACGCCGCGTCTCAAGATCAACGAGGTGGAACTCCTCTTCGACGCCGATGGTCCGCCGCACCCACACCTCCCAGTTCGTCACGCGAAGTTGCCGTCACCGCGCCCCGGTCGGTCGATGAAGTCAGGATTGCCGTAAAACACCGATGCAAACGGCATCCGGACGGGATCTTTCCACGCGCTGGTAAATTCCTCATTGCGTCCGTATCAGGGAATGAATCGGACCATAGTCCGGTTAGGGTGGACATGCCTGCCATCACTGCCGATACGCTCACCCTGCCCCGCATCTCGGGACCGGCTCCCACCGACACCGAACGCCCCGTGCGGTCCGTGACCAGCGGTCCCCGCGGCTATGAGGGCGAAGGATTTCCCGTCGTCCGCGCGTTCGCCGGTGTCAGCGCCCGCGACCTCGACCCGTTCGTCCACATGGACCAGATGGGTGAGGTCGAATACCAGCCCGGCGAGCCCCGCGGCACCGACTGGCATCCGCACCGCGGCTTCGAGACCGTCACGTACATGATCGACGGCCGGTTCGCGCACCAGGATTCACATGGGGGCGGCGGCCTGATCGCCGACGGGGCCACGCAGTGGATGACGGCCGGTTCGGGGATCCTGCACATCGAGACCCCGCCCGCCGAACTCGTGGAGAGCGGCGGCTTATTCCACGGAATCCAGCTGTGGGTGAACCTGCCCAAGAAGGACAAGTTCGCCGCACCCCGCTACCAGTCCATCGAGGGCAATCAGGTCGCGCTGCTGTCATCCGACGACGGCGGTGCGCTGGTCCGCGTCATCGCCGGCGAGATCGACCACAAGGGTGGTCCCGGGGACACGCACACACCGATCACTTTGGCGCACGCCACAATTGAGCCAGGAGCGCGGCTGAATCTGCCGTGGAACCGGGACTTCAACGCGCTCGTGTATGTCCTGTCGGGTCGCGGGAGGGTCGGGTCCGTCGGTCACCCGATTCAGCAGGGCCAGCTCGCGGTGCTCGGGCTCGGCGACCGCATCACGGTGGCCGCCGACGGTGCGCAGGACTCCAATCGTCCGGCTCTTGAGGTCCTCCTGTTGGGCGGCAGGCCTATTCGTGAACCCGTCGTCCAGTACGGACCGTTCGTGATGAACTCGAAGTCAGAGCTCGTCCAGGCCATGGAGGACTTCAACGCAGGCAAGTTCGGCGCCATCCCGCCGAACGCGCTGATGCCGCACCGGCCGCTGCGCTGAGCGTCAGAGCAACGGGTCTGCATTGTCGGACGACGATCGCGCCGGACCAGGCTGCAGCGGATAGATCGCCTCTAGTTCGCCGATGGCAGCCGCCGCTGTCAGCAACGGCAACGCCGCCGAGACCCCGAGATCGTCGTCACGAGCCTCGGAGCGCAATGCACGCACGAAGTCGTCGCTGATCGGGGCCACCGGATTGGTCGGGTCGAGCCGGCCGGTGACCCGTTCGTAGATCGCCTCGGCGTGCGACTCCAACACTGCACGCACCGCAGGATATGTGCCAAGGGGTGGGGGAGTGGGGATGTCGGCGATCAGGTCGGCCGCTACGCGCAAGCGGATGGCGCGGTTGAAGGACCGCACGATCGGTGCGCGAAAGTCCGTCTCCCCGCTGCTCTCCGAAAGGTACTGCCGCACTGCATCATCGATGACCCGCGTGCCGGCCAGCGCGTCGTGGCTCAACGTCCAGACCTCGTCGTTGCGCTCCTCGTAGGCGCCCCTGGTGATCCGCAGTACCGCCGCGCGCAGATATCGCGCGGACAGCGCACGGGACGACTCGATCGCCCGCGTCACCGAAGCGGTGGCGCCCCGTGGCCATAGCAGTAGCGAAACCACAACGCCCACAACAGCTCCCACCAGAACATCCTCGACGCGAATCAGCCCGACCGCCCACCCGGTCGGCACGATCAGGTTGAAGAAGATCAGCACCATCATCGTGAACGCGGCCTGCGCCGCGGTGAACGACGCGATCTCCGGCACGTACGCCGAGCCGAACACCACCACCGGCATCAGGATCCACAGCACCACCGGATCCACGCCCACCAGACTGATCAGCACCGCACCGAGAAGAAAGCCGATACCGGTTCCGATCACCGCGCGCCACACCCGGGTCCCTGTGGTCAACGCACTGCTGCGCAGCACCGACAGCGCCCCGAGAACCACCCAGAAGCCGTGCTCGACGGGAAAGAGGTGCGTCACCGCCACCGCGAGCGCGAGGCCGAGTCCGGTGCGCAGGCTGTTGCGGACCGCCACCGAGCGGTTCTCGACGAAACCGGTCGTGATCTGGGCGGCCGCAACGGTTTCGGGCAACAGTCGATCCGATGCACCGGTAGGAGGGAGCCGTAAACCCAGGGCGCGCGCCCACACCGGGCGGGCGTCGGCGGCCGCCGCTACAGCGATGACACGGCCGGTGGCACTGACCGTCGCCGCGATGGTCCGCCGCCGCAGCAGGTCGCGCCCCAGGGACACGGCCTCGTCGTCGTCGGCGGCGCCGAGTATCGCATCGAGGTCCTCACGCCAGCGGCCCCGAGCCAGGGTTCGAAGCGTCATCAATGCGGCCTCCAGGTCGGCGCGGGCCAGATCGCGGTCGTCGCCCTTGGCGATGTCCAGCACGGCTGCCGAGCACCGCAGTACCCGCACCACAGCATCCTTGTCACGCAGGGTTACCCCGCCGGGGTGGCCGACTCGATCGGCGACCCACTCCAGGTCATCGACAACGCGAACCAGCGCCCGGCTGCCCGCCGTCAGTCCGACAGGGCGAAAGTCGGCACCCAGGAACGTCTCTCGCAGCGCGTCCATAGCCCGACCCACGTCAGCCACCGTCGCGTCGCCGTCCAGCCGGTCGGCCAGCGTGCTGCACGCCCCCGCCGCCCGCCGCCGCAACTCGCCGTGATGGCGCGGAGCGAGCACGAACAGCGCGGCAGGGACACAGATGGCCAGGGCGATCGCCCACCCGAGGAGACGTTCTCCGATCGGGCCCGTCGGCGTGCAGGCGGGCAGCACGAAGGTCAGCAGCGTGGCGCGCTGGCCCGCGGCGATCGTCTCGCTGAGGACACCGGAGAACGTCACGGCGACGCCGAGCACGAACATCGCCCCCACCGCGGCCCACGGATGCGTTGCGACAAGAGTGCCGAGCGTGATCAGGACGAACCCGTTGAGCCCGAGCCCGGCGTAGGCGACGGCGCGGTGCTGGCGGTTGCCCGGGAAGTCGGAGAAGACCAGCAGCGCCACCGAGCCGAAGATCGTGAACAGTGGTGTCTGCGCGCTGTCTCCAGCAACGATGAAACTGAGCGCGGCAGCCAGGGGCACCACGATGGCGGCCCGAACGGCGCGCCGCAGTGCATCGTTGTCCGGATCGCGTTGCGCGGCACGGCTCCTGATACGAAGTCGCAGGTCGTGCAGGCGCCCCAGCATCAGTGTGCGAGCAACTTGATGCCGATGACGCGGAGCCCGACGCCGGTGAGTAAGAGAACCGTCACAATTTGCTGCCACCAGAGCAGACGCGTCCGGCGGACCGCCGCAAGGGCAATCAGCCCGAGCTCGGCGACGAGGATCCGCTTGGCGACCCACATGGCCGTGTCGGTCTCCAGCGGTCGGATGCCTGCGGCGCCCTCGGTGATCTCACTCATCGCCGGGCCGCGACGGGTCCGGCCTGGCGGTCGGTTCTGCAGGATCTGAAGCGCCGAGTCGTGCATGTCGCGTCGAAACGTTGGCGGTCCACCGCCGCCTGAACCGTGCGCACCTCGGGATCGATCGCACTCCACACCCGGATGGCGGCCTCCGCGCCGTAGGGCAGCATGAGCCCGGCCTCGAGGAGCCTTCCGATGCGCTTGCGCGGGTCGGGTTCGGCCTGAACGGCCTCGACAACCCTGACCGTCATTCCCTGCTGCCAGTGCGACACCAGCTGCCTCGTGTAGGCGGACCAGTTGGAGAAGTAGTGGTAGAACGACCCCGTGGTGACTCCGAGTCGCTGACACACTTCGGCGAGCTTGAGGCCTCCGTAGCCTCGGTCGGAGAGGACATCGAGGCCTGCGTCGAAGAAGGACTCCCGCGATTCAACCGCCCCCATACCCAAAACCCTAGTTCGCGACCGGCCGGCCGCCTGTGGTCCATTGCCGCCTAGGGCGGGAATCCCGCGGAGACTTATTAGCTGCGATGTCACCCTCGGGTAACGGGTGGACGTCGTGCGAACAAGTGCCAGATGACGTGTGGCACAATTTCACCGTGCCGTATACGGCTAGTAGAGGTCCAGGGCGTCCTCCCGCAGCGAAGGCCGCTGAAACGCGGGAGCGCATTTTGCATGCTGCTCGCGAGGTGTTCAGCGAACTCGGATACGACGCTGCGACGTTTCAGGCGATCGCCGTTCGTGCGGATCTCACCCGCCCTGCTATCAATCACTACTTCGCCAGCAAACGCGTGCTGTGGGCCGAAGTCGTCGAGCAGACGAATGCGACCGTTGTCAGCGCAGGCATCGCCAGAGCACAGGAAGAGACGACGCTCGTCGACCGCTTGTCGGCTTTTCTCGCGGTCGCGACGCAGGCGGACTCCGACGACCGTTCCGCCGCAGCGTTCCTGGTGACGTCGGTATTGGAGTCCCAGCGGCACCCCGAACTCAACGACGACGAGCACGACTCGCTGAAGATCTCGCGCACCTTCGTGTCGTGGGCCGTCGACGACGCCATCAGCCGCGGCGAACTGAGCACCGCCACCGACGTCAACCCTCTCGTGGAGATGCTCGTTGCCGTCGTGTGGGGCATGGGCTTCTACTCGGGATTCGTGAGAGACCGCACCGAACTCAGCGCTGTCATGCACAAACTCGAACTTTTGCTGGCCAACAAGCTTTGGGATCTCAACGAGTAACTCTCAGACCCACTCGCGCCTGATCGTTGCCAGTGAATTCGGGCTTCAGTCCTGTGGTATGTCCCACAGCCGCGGCACCGCACGCCGTTGTTTAGATAGACTCACGAAGTAATTCTGCGTCCATCGACGACACCGGAGCCCGCCATGAGTTCACTACGCACCGATAATGACACCTGGGACATCGCGTCCAGCGTCGGCGCCACCGCTGTCATGGTCGCGGCCGCCCGCGCCGCCGAGACCGAGCGTCCCGACCGGCTGATCAGCGATCCCTACGCCAAGTCGCTGGTGGCCGGCGCAGGCGCCGGGGCGTGGCAGTTCATCGCCGATGACGCGTTCGTGGCGAAGGTGACCGAGTCCGACCCCGAGATCGGCCCCCTGTTCGAGCACATGGGCAACTACCAGGCCGTCCGCACACACTTCTTCGACGCGTACTTCACCGCGGCGGTCGAGGCAGGCATCCGGCAGATCGTCATCCTGGCCTCCGGCCTCGACTCGCGGGCATTCCGCCTGCACTGGCCCGCCGGGACCACGGTGTTCGAGATCGACCAGCCCATGGTGCTCGAGTACAAGTCCGAGACGCTGGCCGCCCACGGCGCGAGCCCGTCCGCGGATCGTCGCGAGGTACCGATCGACCTGCGCCAGGACTGGCCCGCCGCCCTCAAGAGCGCCGGATTCGACGCAGGCCGGCCGACGGCGTGGCTGGCCGAGGGCCTGCTGATGTATCTGCCCGCTGACGCGCAGGACCGACTGTTCGCGCAGGTCACCGAGCTGAGCGCGCCGGGAAGCCGGATCGCCGCGGAGTCGATGGGCATCCAGGCCGACGATCGCCGTGAGCGGATGCGGGAGCGATTCGCGGCGATCACCGCCCAAATGGACATCGAGCCGATGGACATCACCGAGCTCACCTACGAAGACGCTGACCGCGCCGAGGTGGCGGACTGGCTCGACGCGAACGGCTGGCGTTCCGAGGCCATCGCCTCGCAGGACGAGATGCGCCGACTGGGTCGACTCGTGGAGATCGCCGACTCCGACGGACAGTCGTTTTCGACGTTCACCACCGGGGTGAAGCTCTGAGGGAGTCCAGGGCCTGCGCCTAGGCACCAACCGGATGGTTGGTTAGGATTCGGGGACGCCGAGGTCACGAAGGGACCCCCATGACCACCGAATCCGTCGTACCTGTTCAGCCGGGCAGCAGCACTGGTAGCGCCGACATCCCAGCCATCGTCCGTCGGCTGCGCAACACCTTCGCGACCGGCCGGACCCGCAGCGTCGAATGGCGTAAAGAACAGCTTTTCGCGCTCGAACGGTTGATGGCCGACAACGAGGGCGCGATTGCCGAGGCGCTGGAGAAGGACCTGGGCCGGTCGCCGTTCGAGGCGTGGCTGGCCGACGTCGCCAGCACCACCGGAGAGGCCGCGTTCGCGGCGAAGAACGTCGGCAAGTGGATGAAGCGCCGCCACCGCCTGCTGGAGATGTCCCAGCTGCCCGGCCGCGGCTGGGTGGAATACGAGCCATTCGGCACGGTCCTGGTCATCGGCGCGTGGAACTTCCCGTTCGCGCTCACTCTCGGCCCCGCCGTCGGCGCCATCGCCGCGGGTAACACCGTGGTGCTCAAGCCTTCTGAAGTCGCCCCCGCGTCCTCGGCCCTGATGGCCGAACTGGTGCCCCGCTACCTCGACAACGACGCGATCGCCGTCATCGAGGGCGACGGTGCGGTCAGCCAGGAACTCATCGCGCAGGGCTTCGACCATCTGATCTTCACCGGCGGTACCGAGATCGGCCGCCGGGTGTACGAGGGTGCGGCGTCACACCTGACACCGGTCACGCTGGAGCTGGGCGGCAAGAGCCCGGTGATCGTCGCGGCCGACGCCGACATCGAGGTCGCCGCGAAGCGGATCGCCTGGACCAAGCTGATCAACTCCGGTCAGACCTGCATCGCTCCCGACTACGTGCTGGCCGAGGCGCCGATCCGCGACCAGTTGGTCGACGAACTCCGGAAAGCGGTCGACGGGTTCGAAGCCGGCAATTCCGCAGGCAAGCGCATCGTCAACGAGAAGCACTTCAACAGACTGGCCAACGCGCTGGCCGCCACCAAGGGCAAGGTGGCTGTCGGCGGCGGCTCCGACGCCGTCAACCTCAAGATCCAGCCGACTGTCGTCGTGGACCCCGACCCGGCCGAGCCGTTGATGACCGACGAGATCTTCGGTCCGATCCTGCCCTTGGTCACCGTCCAATCTCTGGATGAGGCCATCACTTTCGTCAATTCACGACCCAAGCCGCTGGCCGCCTATCTGTTCACGAAGGCCAAAGCGGTGCGCGAACGGGTGATCAGGGACGTGCCCGCCGGTGGCATGCTCGTCAACCATCTGATCTTCCAGTTCGCCACTCACAAGCTGCCGTTCGGCGGAGTCGGTCCGTCCGGTCTCGGCGCCTATCACGGCAAGTTCGGGTTCGAGACGTTCAGCCACCGCAAGTCGGTGCTGACGAAGCCAACCCGACCCGACCTCACGGCCATGATCTACCCGCCGTATACAGAGAAGGCGTGGAAGCTGGCGCGCAAGCTGTTCTAACCCGGAGGGCAGGAGTGGAGCGACCCGGGAGGATAGTTTGAGCCGGCCGAGACCTTCATCCGATCAGAGAGGAACATCAGTGCCAGGAGTGCAGGATCGTGTCATCGTCGTCACGGGCGCCGGAGGAGGACTGGGGCGCGAGTACGCGCTGACGCTCGCGCGTGAAGGCGCCAGCGTCGTGGTCAACGACCTCGGCGGAGCGCGTGACGGCACCGGTTCCGGATCGACCATGGCCGACGAGGTCGTCAAGGAGATCAAGGACGCCGGCGGCCGCGCCGTCGCCAACTATGACTCCGTCGCCGAATCCGAGGGCGCGGCCAACATCATCAAGACTGCGATCGACGAGTTCGGCAAGGTCGACGGCGTCGTCAGCAATGCGGGCATTCTGCGCGACGGCACGTTCCACAAGATGGAATTCGGCAGCTGGGATGCCGTCCTCAAGGTTCACCTCTACGGCGGCTACAACGTCATCCGCGCCGCGTGGCCGCACTTCCGCGAGAACGGCTTCGGCCGCGTCGTCGTCGCCACGTCCACCAGCGGCCTGTTCGGGAACTTCGGCCAGGCCAACTACGGCGCCGCCAAGCTCGGCCTCGTCGGTCTGATCAACACGCTGTCCCAGGAGGGCGCGAAGTACAACATCAAGGCCAACGCCGTCGCGCCGATCGCCGCCACCCGCATGACGCAGGACATCCTGCCGCCCGAGGTGTTCGAGAAGCTCACCCCTGAGTACGTGGCACCTGTCGTGGCGTACCTGTGCACCGAGGAAAACCCGGACACCGCATCGGTGTTCATCGTCGGCGGTGGCAAGGTGCAACGCGTCGCGCTGTTCCAGAACAGTGGAGTGACGTTCACCGACGTGCCGTCGGTCGACGACGTCGCAGGCAAGTGGGGCGAGATCACCGACCTGTCGGCGGCCGAGCGCGCCACCTTCAGCATCGGCTGACATTGCATGAAAGCGCTTGTAGCGCAAGAGCTCTCAGGTCCATCGGGGCTGGTTCTCACCGACTGGGAAGATCCGGCCGACGTCGGCGGTGACGCCGTCGTCGTCGACGTCGGTGCGGCCGGCGTCTGCTTCCCCGATCTGCTGATGCTCCGCGGTGAGTACCAGATGAAGATGCCTGCACCTTTCATCCCAGGTCTCGAAGTGGCCGGCACGGTACGGTCGGCCCCAGCTGATTCGGGATTCGTTGTGGGGCAACGGGTCTCCGCGTTCAGCCTGCTCGGTGGCTGGGCCGACCGCGTCGCCGTGCCAGTACAGAGCGTGGTGCCGACGAACGACGCGCTCGACGACGGATCGGCCGTGTGTCTGCTGGGCAACTACTACACGATGCATTTCGCGCTGCAGCGCCGCGGAGCGCTGCAGCCCGGAGAGACGGTGCTGGTGCTCGGGTCCGGAGGTGGGGTGGGTACCGCCGCGGTTCAGATCGCCAAGGCGTTGGGCGCCAAGGTCATTGCGATGGTGCACCGGCCGTCGGCGGTCGGGTTCGTCGAGTCCCTCGGCGCCGACGTGGTCCTGCCGTTGACCGACGGATGGCTCGATGCGGTCAAGCGGGAGACCGGCGGACGCGGGGTTGACCTCGTGGTGGACCCGATCGGCGGCGCCGCGTTCGACGACGCCGTCCGCGCGATGGCCACCGAGGGCAGGCTGCTGGTCATCGGCTTCGCCGCGGGCGGCATCCCCACCGTGAAGGTGAACCGTCTGCTGTTGCGCAATGTCAGCGTCGTCGGCGTCGGGTGGGGTGAGTTCGTCAACCGCACCCCCGGTGCGCAGGCCGAGGTCGGTGCCGCGCTGGCTACGCTTGTCGACGGTGGCCTCAGACCTCCCGCGCCCGTGTGCTTTCCGCTGTCCGAGGGAGTGGCCGCGCTACAGGGTTTCGCCGACGGCGAGATCAACGGAAAACTCGTCCTGGAGCCCGGCCGATGAGCGCGTGCGCGAAGAGCGGACAGTAGGTGATCCGCGCACTGGCGTTCGACGTGTTCGGCACGGTCGTCGACTGGCGCTCGAGCGTCATCGCGCAGCTCGCTGCGTTCGGCAGCAGGAATCAGGTCACGGCAGACTGGGCGCGCCTCGCCGACGACTGGCGTGCCGGCTACGTCCCGGCGATGGACCGGGTGCGTCGCGGCGAGCTGCCGTGGACGCGGCTGGACGACCTGCATCGCGAACGGCTCGTGGAGCTGCTTGCCGAGGCGGGAATCACCGTTGCCGACAACGAGGTTGACGACCTCAACCGCGCCTGGCACCGGCTGGATCCATGGCCGGACAGCGTGGAGGGACTCACCCGGTTGAAGCAGCGGTTCGTCATCACCACGTTGTCGAACGGCAACGTGTCGCTGCTGACGAACATGGCCAAGCGCGCCGGGCTGCCATGGGACTGCGTGCTGTCGGCGGAGATCTTCCGCCACTACAAACCGGACCGGGAGGCGTATCTCGGCTGCGCCGAGATCCTGGATGTCAGCCCCGACGAACTGATGCTGGTCGCCGCGCACCCCGCCGACCTCCGCGCGGCCCGCGAGGCGGGGCTGCGCACCGGGTTTGTCTTCCGTCCCGCCGAATATGGCCCTGGTCGCACGCTGAGCAAACCGCCAGACAGCGAATTCGACGTCATAGCAAACGATTTCCTCGATCTCGCCGACCAGTTGGGTGCGTGACGGTGCGGGCGTAGCGTGGATGTCATGAGTTCGACAACGACACTGTCGCCCGCGCTGCGGATGGCCGAGAAACTGTTCGTCGAGACCCCGCAGAACCCCGACGTCAGCAACGGATATCTCGACCTGCTGGGCGAGCAACCCGCCTCCGATCGGAACACCGGCGCGATCCAGGCGCTCTGGGCGTCCCGGCTGGGCTCGCTGTTCTACGACAACGTGCAGACCGTGGCCCGCCGCCTGATGACCGCGTGGCAGGAACCCACCGAATGGCTCGACCTGCCGGTCGGCGGCACCGCGCTCGACGTCGGCAGTGGCCCGGGCAACGTCACCGCCGCGCTCGGGCGTGGCGTCGGGCCCGGCGGGCTGGCGCTCGGCGTGGACATCTCCGAGCCCATGTTGTTACGCGCCGTCGCGGCAGAAGCCGGACCGAACGTCGGCTTCCTGCGGGCCGATGCGCAGCGACTGCCGTTCCGCGACGAGTCGGTGGACGCGGTGGTGTCCATCGCGATGCTGCAACTGATTCCCGATCCCTCGGTTGCGGTCGCGGAAATGGTGCGGGTGCTGCGACCCGGTCGGCGCATGGCCGTCATGGTGCCGACCGCCGGGCCGGCGGCCGGCGTGCTGCGCTACCTGCCGAATGCCGGCGTCCACGTGTTCGGCGACGACGAACTCGGTGATGCCTTCGAGCGTCTCGGACTGGTCAGCGTGCGGACCAAGAGCGTCGGACCCATTCAGTGGGTGCGCGGGAAGAAAGCGTGACGGGAGCCCCGGCGCGCTGACCCCGTAGTCTCGCTGGCGTGAGCACCGCTGGCATCGTCCTCGTTGCGCTGGCGATCGCCGTCGGCTTGGTCGGCATCATCGTGCCGATCCTGCCCGGCGGGATCATGGTGCTCGGCGCCATCGGGATATGGGCGTTCGTGGTGAACAACGTCGTGTCGTGGGTGGTCTTCGGTATCGCGGCAGCGTTGTTCGTGACGTCGCAGGTCATCAAGTACACGTGGCCCGTCAAGCGGATGCGTCAGGCCGATGTCCGGACGTCGGTGCTGGTGGTCGGCGGCGTCGCGGGCGTCGTCGGCTTCTTCGTGATTCCCGTCGTCGGGCTGCTGATCGGCTTCGTGCTCGGCGTATTCGGCGCCGAGCTGGCAATTCGTCACGACGCGACCAGGGCATGGGCGTCGACGTGGCATGCCCTCAAGGGAGTCGCGCTGTCGGTCGGCGTCGAGCTGTCGGGCGCGCTGCTGGCGACAGCGGCGTGGGTGGTCGGCGTCTTCCTGACGGTCTAGTGATGCGCCGAGCGTGCAGAAGTTGCACGCAGATCCCAGGTAAGGCGTGCAAGAACTGCACGTTCGGCGCGGAACCTCAGCCCTGCAGGGCCTTGCGGAGCCTCGCCACGTCGTCGTCGGTGACCCCGGCGGCCTCCAGATAGCCCCCCAGAGAACCGAACTCGGAGTCCAGCGTGCGGCGCGCGACGTCGAGGTACTCCTCCCGCACACCGAGCACGGCATCCGTCAGCCGCGCCTCGGCGAGCTCCATGATCTCCGGGGATTCAGCCGCCCTGGCGCGCACGGACTCCAGGATGCTCTCCCGCAGCTGCGGGACGGCGACATTGCTCCGGAGGTAGTCGGCGACGATGGCGTCCCGGTCCACGCCTGCGGCTTCGAGCACCACCGCGATGGTGAACCCGGTGCGGTCCTTGCCTGCGAAGCAGTGGGCCAGCACCGTGCGTCCCGAGCCGAGCAGTGTCACCACTCGCTGGACGGCGCTCTGCGCGAGCGGAGCCGCGGCGATGCGCCCGTACTCCTCGCTCATATAGCGCGCGGCGGTCTCTGCCACGGGCTCGTCGTCGGGCTTGTCGGTCATCATCCGCTGGAACGCATGCTCGTGCGGGGACTCGCCGTCGGCCGCCGTCGTCTCGACGAACGGCAGGTGGTGGATCTCCACGCCGGCGGGAACCAGTCCGGGACCGTGACGCTCGAGCTCGCGCAGGGTGCGCAGATCGGCGATGTCGGTGACGCCGTACGAGGTCAGCGCCCGGCGGCCGGCGTCGTCGAGCTTCGACAATTCGCTGGCCCGGTAGAAGCGGCCTGGCGCGATGCCCGTCTGCTCGGAGACGTCCCGGAAGTTCCATGCCCCCGACAGCTCTCCGCCGCTTGAGATACCGACAGCAACCACTAGCTGGCCACCGCCCTGCCGGATTGGCGGTTCACCGCCGCGGCGAAAGCCGACTTCTCTGCGCCGAGTTCGGCACGCGCGATGGTCCGCATGTGTACCTCGTCGGGTCCATCGAAGAGCCGCATCGCCCGGTGCCATCCGTAGAGACGGGCCAGCGGTACGTCGTCACAGATGCCCGCAGCGCCGTGGACCTGGATCGCCCGGTCGAGCACGTTGCACGCCATCTGCGGTGCCACCGCCTTGATCTGCGCGACCTGAACCCGGGCTTCCTTGCTCTTGTTGCCGTGCTGGTCGATGGTCCACGCGGCCTTGTGGCACAGCAACCGCGTCTGGTCGATCTCGTTGCGGGACAAGGCGATCTGCTGCTGCACCACACCCTGCTCGGCCAGCGGCTTGCCGAACGCGATGCGCGTCTGCACGCGGTCGATCATCAGCGCCATCGCCCGCTCCGCCACGCCGATCGCGCGCATGCAGTGATGGATGCGACCCGGCCCGAGGCGCGCCTGCGCGATCGCGAAACCGCTGCCCTCCTCGTCGAGAAGATTGCCGACCGGCACGCGCACATTGTCGAACGAGATCTCGCAATGCCCGTGCTGGTCCTGCCAGCCGAAGACCGGAAGCGACCGTTCGATGGAGACCCCCGGTGTGTCGACGGGAACCAGGATCATCGACTGCTGCTGATGGCTGGCGGCGTCCGGATTGGTGCGGCCCATCACGATCAGGATCTTGCAGCGCGGATCGGCCGCACCGGAGATCCACCACTTGCGCCCGTTGATGACGTAGTCCCCAGAACCCGAGGCGTCGCGTTCGATCGTCGTCTCGATGTTGCGCGCATCGCTGGACGCCACCGCAGGCTCGGTCATCGCGAACGCACTGCGGATCTCACCGGCCAGAAGCGGCTCGAGCCACTGCTTGCTCTGCTCCTCGTTGGCGAACAGGTGCAGCGTCTCCATGTTCCCGGTATCGGGCGCCGCACAGTTGAGCACCTCCGGAGCGATCTCCATGCTCCAGCCGGTGAGCTCGGCCAGTGGCGCGTACTCCAGGTTGCTCAGCCCGGACTCCGACGGCAGGAACAGATTCCACAAGTCCTGCTCTTTGGCCCGCTTCTTGAGTTCCTCGACCACCGGCGGAACGGTGTGATCGTTCGGCCCCTTCTCGTGGCGATACGCCTCGTAGGACTCCTCTGCGGGAAACACGAAGTCGATCATGAAGTCGGTCAGCCGCTTGTGGTGATCTAGTGCCTTGGGCGACATCGCGAAGTCCATGACCGTCACGATATGACACGCGTAAAGAAGAGCCGCCGCGGAGGTGTGATCCGTGCGGCGGTCTAGACCCTTTCGTTGACCGACAGCGCCGAGTTGATCGCGTCGACCCGGTCCTTCGCGTCGCCGAACAGCATCTGGGTGTTCTCGCGGAAGAACAGCGGGTTCTGCACGCCGGCGTAACCCGATGCCATGGACCGCTTGAACACGATGACGTTGTCGGCGTTCCACACCGTCAGCACCGGCATTCCCGCGATGGGGCTGCTCGGGTCCTCCGACGCCGCCGGGTTGACGGTGTCGTTGGCGCCGATGACCAGGACCACGGACGTACCGGCGAAGTCGTCGTTGATCTCGTCCATCTCCAGGACGATGTCGTAGGGCACCTTGGCCTCGGCCAGCAGCACGTTCATGTGGCCGGGAAGGCGTCCCGCGACGGGGTGGATGCCGAAGCGGACGTCGATGCCGCGTTCACGCAGCTTGCGGGTCAGGTCGGCCACCCCGTACTGAGCCTGCGCGACGGCCATGCCGTAACCCGGGGTGATGATCACCGAATTGGCTGAGGCGAGCAGTTCGGCGGCGCCGTCGGCGTTGATCTCGCGGTGCTCGCCGTAGTCCTTGTCCTCGGCAGGTCCGGCCTCGATCCCGAAGCCGCCGGCGATGACGGAGATGAACGACCGATTCATCGCCTTGCACATGATGTACGACAGGTAGGCACCCGAGGACCCCACCAACGCGCCGGTGATGATCAGCAGGTCGTTGCCCAGCAGGAAGCCCGACGCCGCGGCCGCCCAACCGGAGTAGCTGTTGAGCATCGACACCACGACCGGCATGTCCCCGCCGCCGATCGATGCCACCAGGTGCCAGCCGAGCAGCAGGGCCAGCAGCGTGACCACCACCAGCAGCCACAGCTGCGGGTCGATCACGAACCAGACCGTGAGCGCGAAGAAGACCACCACAGCGCCGACATTGAGGAAGTTCTTGCCGGGCAGCATCATTGGCGAGGACTTGATCTTCGCCGAGAGCTTGAGGTTGGCGACGATCGATCCGGTGAACGTCACCGCGCCGATGAAGACCCCGATGACGACCTCGGCCGAGTGGATGCCCAGCATGCCCTCGGTGCCCAGCTGCACGGCTTCGGCGCCGCCGGCATCGCCTTCGACGTGCAGGTAGCCGTTCCAGCCGACCAGCACGGCGGCCAGGCCGACGAACGAATGCAGCAGCGCGATCAGCTCGGGCATGCCGGTCATCTCGACGATCTTCGCGCGCCACAACCCGATTGCCGCACCGATGACCATCGCGACGGCCAGGAGCGCGAGACCAAGGGGTTCGATGTGGCGGGCCAGCGCAAGCGCAATGGTGGCGACCAGGGCCACCGCCATCCCGGCGATGCCGAAAGTGTTACCTGCCCTGGATGTTTCGTGCTTGGACAGCCCGGCCAGCGCCAGGATGAACAGCAAGGCCGCGACGACGTACGCCGCGGTGGCTGCAGTTTCTAGCGTGAACATGGGTCAGCTCCTCGAGAACATGGCCAGCATGCGTCGCGTCACCGCGAAGCCGCCGAAGACGTTGATGCTGGCGAGCAGGATCGCCAGGAATGCCAGGGTCGTGATGACGACCCCATTCGTTGAGCCGCCGTGCCCGATCTGCAGCAGCGCACCGACCACGATGATTCCGGAGATCGCGTTGGTCACCGACATCAGCGGAGTGTGCAGTGCGTGATGCACGTTGCCGATCACGTAGTAGCCGATGACGATCGCCAGCGCGAACACCGTCAGGTGAACCTGGAGCGCGGTAGGGGAGAGGGCGATCAGCGCGAACAGTGCCGCTGCGCCGCCGAAGGTCAGTCCGAGTCGGCGACCGACCGTCATGGGCTTCTTGGCCGGCTTCGCCACGGTGCTCTCCGGGGAGACGGCGCCGCTGGCAGCCGGTGCGGCCGACACCTGCACGGGCGGCGGCGGCCAGGTGACCTCGCCGTCGCGGACCACCGTCACCGAACGCTGCACCACGTCATCGAAATCCAGGGTGAGCTGACCGTCCTTCTCCGGGGTCAGCAGCTTCAGCAGGTTGACCAGGTTGGTGCCGTACAGCTGCGATGCCGTGGCGGGCAGGCGGCCGGCCAGGTCGGTGTAGCCGATGATCGTCACACCGTTGTCGGTGCGCACGGCCTGGTCCTTGACGGTGCCCTCCACGTTGCCGCCGTTGGCTGCGGCCATGTCGACGATCACGCTGCCGGACTTCATCGAGGCCACCATGTCGGCGGTGATGATGCGCGGCGCCGGTCTTCCGGGGATCAGCGCCGTCGTGATGATGATGTCGACGTCCTTGGACTGCTCGGCGTACAGCGCCGCCTCGCGGACCTTGTAGTCGTCGCCCATCTCCTTGGCGTAGCCGGTGGCCGAGACCTCTGCCGCCGCCGGGTCGACGAAGAGGTACTCCCCGCCCAGAGACTTGACCTGATCGGCGACCTCGGGTCGTGGGTCGGTGGCCAGCACTATGGCGCCCATGCTGCCTGCCGCGCCGATGGCAGCCAGTCCGGCCACGCCCGCGCCGACCACGAGGACCTTGGCGGGCGGGACCTTGCCCGCCGCGGTCACCTGCCCGGTGAAGAACCGGCCGAAGGTGTGCGCGGCCTCGACCACCGCGCGGTACCCGGCGATGTTCGCCATCGACGACAACACGTCCAGCGACTGTGCCCGGGAGATGCGCGGCACCGCGTCCATGGCCAGCACGGTGATCGTCCGCGAGGACAGTTCCTCGACGAGCTCGGGCTTCAGCGCAGGTGAGATCAGGCCGATCAGGGTCGCGCCGTCACGCAGCGCGGCGATCTCGGCGCTGTTCGGGGCGTTGACCTTGAACACCACGTCCGCCGACCAGACCTGGTCGGCGGTTCCGACGCCGGCGCCGGCCTCGGTGAATGCTTCATCGGAGAAGCTCGATGCGGTGCCCGCACCGGCCTCGACCAGTACCTCGTAGCCCAGCTTGATGAGCTGCCCGACCGTCTGCGGGGTGGCGGCAACGCGCGTCTCGCCAGGCAGGGACTCACGCGGTATCCCGATGATCATTGCTTTCGATCCGATCTAGGCTTCGCTCACGGTGCGGTCGGGCGCGTCGTGTGTTGGTCAGACGCCCCGACAGTGCTCGTCGTTGGACGGGTGGAAGATGTCAGTGTAAGAGTTCGCCCGCCACCCAGGCGCGCCGTGTGGGGCACGAACGCGCTGGACGTGACGTAATGGCGAGGCAGTGTAAACCGGGAGCTGTCGCAACGTCCCAGTTGACGCGCGTCAAGCGACCGATAGCGTAGCCCGCATGCCCGTCACCACCGCCGCTTTGTCATACGACCCCGCGGACCCGTTCGTCATCGCGAACATCGTCGTGGATGACCCGCACCAGGACGCCAACGCCGCACTGGCGGCGCAGCACAGCGGAGACGTGATCAAACCCGTCCTGACGTGGTGAGGCGACTTTTGCGCGCGGTGATCCCAGGTATTCCCGGACGGTGACTCTTCCGTCAATGTCTGCCGGTGTCCGTTTTTGTTGACATTGCACCCGACGACGCTGTCACGCCGGCGCCGGGCGATGAGCCGCGCGCCGGGCACCGTTGGCGCGCCCGGCTGACCCGGGCCGCGCTGCCGCTCCTCTCGGTCGTCGTGTTCGGTGTGGTCTGGCAGCTGGCCGCGTCCGCCGGCATCTGGAACCAGACTTTCGTGCCGTTTCCGTCAACGGTGTGGCGAGCGTTCGTCGATGTGTCCACCACCCACGACGGGGTCCGCGGCTACGCCGGGTATCTGCTGTGGGAGCACCTCTACATGACGCTGCGCCGCGTCCTGGTCGGCGTCGTCATCGGCGTTGCCCTCGGCGTGCTCCTCGGTTTGGCCATGGGATCGATCGGCTGGTTGCGCAGCGTGCTCGAACCGTGGCTGACCTTCCTGCGCGCACTTCCCCCTCTGGCCTACTTCTTCCTGCTGGTGATCTGGCTCGGCATCGACGAAGCGCCGAAGATCACCCTGCTGGCGCTCGCCGCCCTCCCCCGGCTGCCGTCGCGACCACCGCGGCCGTCGTCGCCGCGCCGGTCGGATTGCAGGAGGCGGCCCGGGCTCTCGGTGCGTCCCGGCGCGACGTCATCCGCGACGTCGTCGTCCCCTCGGCGCTACCGGAGACCTTCACCGGCATCCGGCTGGCTGTCGGTATGGCGTACTCGTCGGTGGTCGCCGCAGAGCTGTTCAACGGAATCCCCGGAATCGGGGGACTTGTCAAAGACGCAAGCAATTACAACAACACCCCCGTCGTGCTCGTAGGCATCTTCGCCATCGGGTTCTCGGGGTTGGTGATCGATGGACTACTACGCGCCGGCGAACGCCGCGCGGTCCCGTGGAGAGGAAAGATATGAAGTTGAAGGCACTGGTTGCTGCGGCTGCCGTGGCGATCGTGGCCCTGGCGGGCTGCGCGGTCGACAAGTCCGGGCAGGACGCCGACAAGCCGACCATTCGGATTGGCTACCAGACCTTCCCGAGTGGTGACCTCGTCGTCAAGAACAACAAGTGGCTCGAAGAGGCATTGCCCGACTTCAACATCAAGTGGGTCAAGTTCGACTCCGGCGCCGACGTCAACACGGCGTTCATCGCCAAGGAACTCGACTTCGGCGCGCTGGGCTCCAGCCCCGTGGCGCGCGGACTGTCCGCGCCGCTGAACATCCCCTACCAGGTGGCGTTCGTGCTGGACGTCGCCGGTGACAACGAGGCCCTGGTGGTACGTAACGAGGCCGGCGTCAACACCATCGCGGAGCTGAAGGGCAAGCGCATCGGCACGCCGTTCGCATCCACGGCCCACTACAGCCTGCTGGCCGCGCTGGATCAGAATGGCTTGTCGCCCAGCGATGTTCAGCTCATCGATCTGCAGCCGCAGGCCATCCTCGCGGCGTGGGAGCGCGGCGACATCGACGCGGCCTACACCTGGCTTCCGACCCTGAACGACCTGCGCAAGACGGGCAAGGATCTGATCACCAGCCGCCAGCTGGCCACCGACGGCAAGCCGACGCTGGACCTCGCCGTGGTGGCGACCGAGTTCGCCGAGTCCAACCCCGACGTCGTCGACACCTGGCGCCAGCAGCAGGCCCGCGCGCTCAACGTCATCAAGGACGATCCGACCGCCGCTGCCACGGCTATCGCCGCCGAGGTCGGTCTCACCCCGGAAGACATTGAGGGACAGCTGAAGCAGGGCGTGTACCTGACCCCCGGCGAGGTCGCCTCGCCGGAGTGGCTGGGATCCGAAGGCAAGCCGGGTAACCTCGCCGCCAACCTGCAGAGCGCATCGGAGTTCCTCGCCGAGCAGAAGCAGATCCCGGCAGCAGCACCGCTGCAGACATTCCAGGACGCGGTCTACACCAAGGGACTCCCGGGTGTCATCACGGAGTGATGCCGAAGTCGATGTGCCACAACGCAATAGCGGTGCGATCCAGATCAGATCGGTGTCGCACCGCTACGGCAGGGGCCGCGATGAGGTCACCGCGCTCGGCCCGGTCGACCTGACGGTCGAGCCCGGATCGTTCCTGGTGCTCGTCGGCGCATCCGGTTGCGGGAAGAGCACGCTGCTGCGGCTGCTGGCCGGTTTCGAGTCGCCGAGCCAGGGGTCGGTGCACATCGAAGGTGTGCCACCCATCCCTGGCGTGACGGCGGGCGTCGTGTTCCAGCAGCCGAGGTTGTTCCCGTGGCGCACGGTCGGTGGCAACGTCGACCTGGCGCTGAAGTACGCAAAGGTGCCGCGGGAGAAGAGATCTCAGCGTCGCGACGAGCTGCTGGACCGGGTCGGGCTCACGGGCACGTCCGACCGGCGCATCTGGGAGATCAGCGGGGGACAGCAGCAACGCGTCGCGATAGCACGGGCGCTTGCCGCGGAGACACCGCTGTTCCTGCTCGACGAGCCGTTCGCGGCACTGGACGCGCTGACCCGAGAGCGGTTGCAGGAGGACGTACGCCAGGTCAGCGCGGAGTCCGGTCGCACGACAGTCTTCGTCACGCATAGTGCCGACGAGGCCGCATTCCTCGGGTCGAGGATCGTCGTGCTGACCCGCAGGCCCGGTCAGGTGGCGCTGGACATTCCGGTCGACCTGCCGCGGACCGGCGTCGACCCTGACGATTTGCGGCGCTCGCCGGAGTACGGAGAGTTGCGGGCCGAGGTCGGGCGAGCAGTCAAGGCGGCCGCCGCGTAGCGGCGAATCAGGCCGGAGCCGCGTAGCGGCGAATCAGGCCGGAGCGGCCTGGCGCCTGGCGGGCGCGACGCAGATCTCGGAACGGCACCGATCACGTATCGACATCGCTTTACCGGTACGCGGATTGCGTTGCGGGCCGCACGATATCGACGTGAGCATGGTAGTGGAACGCGGCTTGGCTCGATGCCCGCGATGCGTGGCGGTAGCGGACTATGTCTTCATCGAGACATCGCCCGAGCGGGTAGCCCGGGGGCTGCGATACGAGGTGCGTTGCCGCAAGTGCGGGGAGTGCTACGGCGAGGACAGCTACGCCGCTGCGACGGCGTCGGCCGAAGTGGCGCTGATTCAGTGGCCACCGGACTGCGAACCGGTCCCGCTGAGGGACTGGCGCAACGAGGCGCGTGAGAAGTTGGCAGTCGCCGCCGAAGTCGGCAAGGCCGAGATGGCGGTCCTTGGCCGACACGCACAGAACCTGTACGCGCACAGCCGGACATGGGTGCATGAGCGCCTTGCGGCGCGGAACATGGATCAGACCGGTGGATACGCGGGTGGCGGATAGACCCCGCGAAGGATCCAGGCAAACCAATTCATGCCGTACTCAAGCTCGTCACTCGCGTCGTAATCAGGATTCGGGTCCACCGCGATCACTCCGTCCTTCGACCACACCAAGGCAGCTTGCGGTCGAGTCTAGACCGGCATGGCCAACGAGCACACGGCAACGGCCTAGACTGAACCAACCAGTTAGTAGACCGCTGTGCGGTCGGCCTGTCTAAAGTGAGTCGCCATGTCTGAATCCGTCACGACCAACGGGATGTCCCGCCGCGAGGAGTTGCTGGCGGTCGCCACAAAGCTGTTCGCCGCCCGCGGCTACCACGGCACCCGGATGGACGACGTGGCCGACGCCGTCGGCCTGAACAAGGCCACCGTCTACCACTACTACGCGAGCAAGTCGCTGATCCTTTATGACATCTACAAGGGTGCCGCCGACTTCACGGTCGATGCGCTGCACGACGATCCGACGGCGTCGGCACGGGAGACGATCTATCACTTCACCCGCCGCCTTCTCGTCGGGATCTCGAGCGACATCGAGCGCGCCGCCGTCTACTTCCAGGAGGGCCCCTACATCACGGAGTGGTTCACCGAGGAGCAGGTGGCCTACATCCGGGAGAAGGAAGCCCAGGTCTACGAGCATGTCCGCGACGTCATCGACCGGGGCATCGCCAGCGGCGAGTTCTACGACTGCGACTCCCACGTTCTTGCCCTCGGGTACATCGGCATGACGCTCGGGTCCTACCGATGGCTACGGCCGCATGGCCGCCGAACCGCCCGGGAGATCGCCGTCGAATTCAGCACGGCGCTGCTGCGCGGTCTGATCCGGGAAGAGATCGTCCGGGTGGAGTCACCGCTGGGCGCCGGTGTGGACATCGCCGGACCCGGGGGAGATCCACAGGTCGTTCCGCAGTAATCGGCCGTCCGGCGGGTAACCGGTGCCCGTGACAGTCCGCATCGGCACATCCGGCTGGTCCTACAACCATTGGGTGCGAGTGCTCTACGACACCGGCCTGCCGCCCGGCGACCGGCTGAAGCGCTACGCCGCCGAATTCGACACGGTGGAACTCAACGGGAGTTTCTACCGGTGGCCCTCGGACGTGCAGTTCGAGCGCTGGCGGGATCAGCTCCCCGCGGGCTTCGTCATGGCCGTGAAGGCCGCCCGCGGCCTGACCCATGCCCGTCGGCTGCGCTCACCCGAGGTGTGGGTCGAGCGGCTGGAACGAGGCTGGCGGGCGTTGGCGGATCGTTCGGGTCCGCTGCTGGTTCAACTGCATCCGGCGCTGGAGCGCGACGACGCCCGGTTGAACCACTTCCTCGGTGTCATGCCCGCCGACATACCCGTCGCGGTCGAGTTCCGGCATCCGTCCTGGGAGGACGAGGCCGTGTACGAGCTGCTCGAAAAGCACGGCGCTGCCTACGTGGTCATGAGCGGAGCGGGCCTGCCGTGCGTGCTGAAAGCAACGGCGAAGTTCGTCTATGTTCGGCTGCATGGTCCCGATCCGGACGCCATGTACGGGGGTTCGTACTCCGCCGACGACCTGCGGTGGTGGGCCGAGCGCGTTGGCGAGTGGGCGGGTCAGGGCCGGGATGTGCTCGTGTACTTCAACAATGACCTGGGCGGCAACGCCGTCCGCAACGCGCGGGACCTGCGGGCTGCGCTGGGCGAGTCGATATGCTCAGCCGATGCCGCTGGTAAGTAAGACGCTTGAGGTTGCGGCCTCAGCCGACACGATCATGGCGATCGTCGCCGACTTCGAGAATTATCCCCTGTGGAACGACGAGATCAAGGGGTGCTGGGTGCTCGCCCGGTACGACGACGAGCGGCCCAGCCAGCTGCGGCTCGACGTGGAGGTGCAGGGTCAGGCCGGCACCTTCATCACCGCGGTGTACTACCCGGGTGAGAACCAGATCTACACCGTCCTGCAACAGGGCGATCACCTGGACAAGCAGGAGCAGAGGTTTTCGGTGGTCGCGATGGGACCGACGTCGCTGCTGACCGTCGACCTCGAGGTCGAAACGAAGATGCCCGTCCCGAGCGCGATGGTCAAGAAGGTCATCGGGGACACGCTGGACTACCTCGCCGACAATCTGAAGGCGCGCGCGGAGCAACTCGCACCGTCCTAGTCCGGAAGGGCCGCGAGCTGGTCCCAGAAGCGTTCGTCGTCATCTTTCGTCAGCAGATCCGCTTTCGCGCGAAGGGCCATCGCTCTCGTATAGATGCGGTGTTCGGTAGAGCGTGGCATCGCCGCCGGACCGTACCGACCGCGCCGAAGCCTACGCAGCCTGCCGTGCCGAAGCTCGCTGCGCAGAGCGTCGGATACGCGTTTGGACGCCGGATCCTGAACTGCGAAGCCGTAATAGTCGAGCTGCTCGATGAGGTCGGGAATGTTCTGCGGCCCGTGTCGGAACAGGTGATCGGTGACCACGTAGCGAAGGTCGGTGCCGCGCAGCGTGAGTCGGGCGGTCATGGACGCACCGTGCCAGAGCGAGCAGACACATCCTTGAGGACGGTCGGCGGCCTGTGGATGGCGACGGCTTTGGGGATTGCGCCTGGAGGCTGGGGGACGGTTCTCTTTCTGCCCGGCTCTGGCCGACACATTCGGCGGTTGGATAAATGGGCTATGCAGACGCCGAATTTATCGCCCGGAGCCGGGCAAAAAAGAAAGTGGTCTCCGGAGGGCGTCAGCTCCAGAGCCCGACCTGTTCGAGCCACGCGATCAACCGCGCCAGGCCGTCGGTGAACTGACCCCTGGTCAGGTCCACGACCGTGTCGACATCGCGCGTGCGCAGTGCGGCGATGAGTTCGCCGTGGCTGGCCACCGCCAGCGCACCCCAGGTCTCGTCGGACGCGAACAGTTGCGGCGGCAGATACCGCGTGGCGTGCAGCAGGAACCATGCCAGCTTGAGCCGCCCGCCGGCCCGGTTGAACGTCCGGTGGAACGCGAACTCCGCCGCTGCGATCTGATCGGGGTCGCGACGTTTCACAGCCGCTGACAGCTGCGCATTCAGCCGGTCGAGCTCCTCGATCTGCTCATCGGTGATTCTGCGCGCCGCGGTCGCCGCCAGCTCCTGGGCGATCGTCGATTGCAGCCAGAAGATGTCCTCGATGTCGCTGCGCGACAGCGGCATCACCCGGTGCCCGCGGTGAGGCTCCAGCTCGACCATGCCTTCGCCGCGCAAGGTGCGCAGCGCCTCGCGCACAGGCGTGATGCTGACCCCGAGGCGCGCGGCGGTCTCGTCGAGTCGGATGAACGTCTCCGGTCGCAGCGTGCCGGTCATGATCTCCGCGCGCAGCCGTGCGGCGACTTCGTCGGAAAGTTGCTCCCGCCGCACCATGCCGGTGGCCGGCGTTCGGGCGGGGGCGTTCATCGGGATTTGCTGCCTTCCGGGCTCGTCAGGTGCGTCGAACAGTGGACCCGCGGAGGGCTTGTCCGGACGCCGCCTGAGCCAATAGTGTGACCGAGGCAACATCATGCTTGATCAAATATCATCCTTGCGCAACCCATCAAGACGGAGCAGAAGACGTTGAGCGATCCCACCGGACAGCCCGGCGCGGCGACCGAGCAGCCCTACCTGGCCCGCAGGCAGAACTGGATCACCCAACTCGCCAGGCACGCGCTGATGCAACCCGGCGCCACCGCACTGAGATTCCTGGGCCGCACCACCACCTGGGCCGAACTGGACAGCCGGGTCGAGGCGCTGGCCGGCGCACTGCACGCCCGCGGTGTCGGTTTCGGTGACCGCGTCCTGATCCTGATGCTCAACCGCACCGAGTTCCTCGAATCCGTCCTGGCGACAAACAAACTCGGCGCCATCGCGGTGCCGGTCAACTTCCGCATGACGCCCTCCGAGATCGCGTTCCTGGTGTCTGACTGCGACTCCCGGGTCATGATCACCGAGTCGGTACTCGCCGATGTCGCCACCGCGGTGCGCAAGCTCGACCCGAAGCTGGCCACCGTGATCGTCGCCGGCGGGACCACAGGCGACGGCGTCCTGGGCTACGACGACGTGCTAGCCGAGGCCGCCGGTTGCCCTTCGGTGGACATCCCGAACGACTCGCCCGCGCTGATCATGTACACCTCCGGTACCACCGGTAGGCCCAAGGGCGCTGTGCTGACGCACAATAACCTGGCGGGTCAGGTGATGACCCTGTTGTTCACCAACGGCGCCGACATCAACAACGACATCGGTTTCATCGGCGTGCCGTTCTTCCACATCGCGGGCGTCGGCAGCATCGTGTCCGGATTGCTGCTCGGACGCCCGACCGTGCTCTACCCGTCTGGGTGCGTTCGACCCGAACGAACTGCTCGACGTGCTCAGGCCGAAAAGGTGACCGGGATCTTCCTGGTCCCCGCGCAATGGCAGGCGGTATGCGCCGCGCAGCAGGCCAATCCCGCGATCTCGAGCTGCGCGTCCTGTCCTGGGGCGCCGCCCCCGCGTCGGACACGCTGCTGCGGCAGATGTCGGAGACCTTCCCCGGCGCGCAGATCCTCGCCGCGTTCGGCCAGACCGAGATGTCGCCCGTCACGTGCATGTTGCTGGGCGAGGACGCGCTCCGCAAACTGGGCTCGGTCGGCAAGGTGATACCAAGTGTCCGCGCGCATCGTCGACGAGGACATGAACGACGTTCCGGTGGGCCAGGTGGGCGAGATCGTCTACCGCGCGCCCACGGTGATGGCCGGTTACTGGAACAACCCGAAAGCCACCGCCGAGGCCTTCGCCGGCGGCTGGTTCCACTCGGGTGACCTGGTACGTCAGGACGAAGAGGGTTACATCTGGGTCGTCGACCGTAAAAAGGACATGATCATCTCCGGCGGCGAGAACATCTACTGCGCTGAAGTCGAGAACGTCCTCGCGGCCCATCCCGACATCGTCGAGGTCGCGGTCATCGGCCGCGCGCATCCAGAAGTGGGGTGAGGTTCCCGTTGCTGTGGCCGTCCTGCGAAGTTCGCTGGGAGCAACGCAGGATGCAGGTCTTGCGCTCGCGGACCTCGAGGGTTCCTCGCCGATCGGCTCGCCCGCTACAAACATCCGAAGGCGATCGAAATCCTCGACGCGCTGCCACGGAATCCCGCCGGCAAGGTCCTCAAGACGGAACTGAGAACGCGCTTCGGCTGCGCAGAAATCCATTGACGCAGACGAAAGTTCTACTCCACCAACGGTTTCAGCTGTGCCACAACAGGATTAGCTACTGGAGGTGGTATTTGCTAACGGTTGGGTGCTCAATCCCGTCGATGCGGTACAGGCGCTGACACCATCGGGTACAGTCCTGTGGTCTGTCTCACTACTGACCGGTAGGGAGACCGTGCTCACACGATCGGGGTTCGGGCTGGAAGGGAGTGTGCGACAGATGCTGCCGGTGCGCTACGCCAGTCCCGGTTTGGTCGCGGGGGCTGGTCGATGACGTCATCTGCGAATCTCACCGGGTACGTCCGCGATCAGGTGAGGCCGGGGCTCGACAGCCGTCGGCGGCTTCGTCCGGATGTGCGTTCTCACCGCCAAAGCGTCGCTGCGCCCGCCGTTCCAGTGGCGCGAGTTCATCCTGCAGAGCTGGTTCCTGTTGCGCGTGGCGTTCCTGCCCACGGTCGCGGTCTCGATCCCGCTCACCGTGCTGCTGATCTTCACGCTGAACATCCTGCTGACCGAGTTCGGTGCGGCCGACATCTCGGGTGCCGGTGCGGCCCTGGCCGCCGTCACCCAGCTGGGCCCGCTGGTGACCGTCCTCGTGGTCGCGGGCGCCGGGTCGACGGCGATCTGCGCCGACCTCGGCGCCCGCACCATCCGCGAAGAGATCGACGCGCTCGAGGTCCTGGGCATCGACCCGATCCACCGCCTCGTCGTGCCCCGCGTGATCGCGTCGACGTTCGTCGCGATGCTTCTCAACGGCGCGGTCATCACGATCGGGCTGGTCGGCGGCTTCATCTTCGGCGTCTACCTGCAGAACGTGTCGGCGGGCGCCTACGTCTCGACACTCACACTCGTCACCGGCCTGCCCGAGGTGCTGATCTCCCTCGATCAAGGCGCTGACGTTCGGGCTGATCGCCGGCCTGGTCGGCTGCTATCGCGGCCTGACCGTCGCCGGCGGCGCCAAAGGCGTCGGCACCGCGGTGAACGAAACCCTGGTGCTGTGCGTCATCGCGCTCTTCGCCGTCAACGTCGTGCTGACCACGATCGGTGTCTCGATTCGGAACGGGGAGCTGACGTGTCCGATACCGCCGCCGTCCTCCGGTCCCGGTTTCCCCGGGGCGTCGCGCGCGCCGAGAAAGTGGTCGGCGCTCCCGGCCGCGGCCTCGACAGCGTCGGCCATGTCGCGTGGTTCGTCGTCACCGCCATCGGCTCGATCGGGCATGCGCTGCGCTACTACCGCAAGGAGACGCTGCGCCTGATCGCCGAGATCGGCATGGGCACCGGCGCCATGGCGGTGATCGGCGGCACCGTCGCGATCGTCGGCTTCGTGACGCTGTCCGGATCGTCGCTGGTGGCCATCCAGGGCTTCGCCTCCCTCGGCAACATCGGCGTCGAGGCGTTCACCGGCTTCTTCGCCGCCTGATCAACGTCCGCATCGCCGCGCCCGTCGTCGCGGGTCAGGCGCTGGCCGCCACCGTCGGTGCCGGCGCGACGGCCGAGCTGGGCGCGATGCGCATCAGCGAGGAGATCGACGCCCTCGAGGTGATGGGGATCAAGTCGATCTCGTACCTGGTGTCGACGCGCATCATGGCCGGATTCATCGTCATCATCCCGCTCTACGCGATGGCGATCATCATGTCGTTCCTGTCGGCACAGGTGACCACGACGCTGTTCTACGGCCAGTCGATCGGCACCTACGAGCACTACTTCCGGACGTTCCTGCGCGCCGGACGACGTGTTCTGGTCGTTCGTCCAGGCGATCATCATCTCCGTCATCGTCATGCTCAACCACTGCTACTACGGCTTCTACGCCAGCGGCGGCCCCGTCGGCGTCGGTGAGGCCGTCGGCCGGTCGATGCGGGCGTCGCTCATAGCCATCGTGTGTGTGGTCCTGTTCGCCTCGTTGGCGCTCTACGGTGTCGACCCGAACTTCAACCTGACGGTGTAGCGCGATGACAGCACCTGTGAACCCACGCGCCAACCCCCGTACAAGCTCGCGGGGTTGGTGCTGACGACCGCTGATGATCATCGCGATCGTCGTGGTGTTACCTGCAGTTCCGCGGCGACCTTCTGACGCGCACACAGCTGACGATGATGTCGGCGCGGTCGGGACTGTCGATGGACAAGGGCGCCAAGGTCACCTACAACGGCGTCGTGATCGGCCGGGTCACCGCGGTACAACCGGATTCGGTGAACAAGCTCACCAGGGCGAAAATCACCCTCGAAGTCGACCCCCGAATCGCTGGACTCGATCCCGGCGAACGCCACCGCCACCATCAGGGCCAGCACCGTGTTCGGCAACAAGTATGTGGCCTTCTCGTCACCGAAAAATCCATCGCTGCAGTCTCTTTCACCCAACCAGACGCATCGATGTCGTCGTCGGTGACCACCGAGTTCAACACACTGTTCGAGACCATCATGTCCATCGCGGAGAAGGTGGACCCGATCAAGCTCAACCCGACCCTGACCGCCACTGCCGAGGCACTCACCGGCCTCGGCGACAGGTTCGGCGATTCACTGGTCAACGGCAACGCGATCCTTGACCAGGTCAATCCACGAATGCCATTGGTGCGCTACGACAATCAGCGCCTTACCGAGCTGGCCGACATCTACACCGACGCCTCGCCGGACCTGTGGGACGCGCTGCGCGAACGCAGTGACCACCGCCACCACCCTCAACGACCAGCGCGGCGAACATCGACGCAGCACTGATGGCGTCGGTCGGGTTCGGCAACACCGGCGCCGACATCTTCGACCGCGGAGGCCCGTACCTCGTCCGCGGCACGGCCGACCTGGTCCCGACCTCGGAACTGCTGGATGAGTACAGCCCGCAACTGATCTGCATGATCCGCAACTACCACGACGTGGCGCCAAAGATGGCGGCCGCTTCGGGAGGCAACGGGTACTCGTGCGGACGCACCAACTCCGCGTTCTCGGGGCCGGAAACCCGTACGTCTACCCCGACAACTTGCCACGCATCAACGCCAGCGGCGGGCCCGGCGGAGCGCCGGGATGCTGGCAGCCCATCACCCGGGACCTGTGGCCTGCTCCCTACCTTGTCATCGACACCGGCACCTCCATCGCCCCGTACAACCACGTCGAACTCGGCCAACCCATCCTCACCGAATACGTCTGGGGCCGCCAGGTCGGAGAGAACACGATCAACCCATGAAAATCACCGGCACGGCAATCAAACTCGGCGCCTTCTCCGCGGTGCTGTTGGCTGTTACCGGATTCATCATCGTGGTGTTCGGGCAGATGCGATTCGACCGCACCAACAGCTACTCCGGCGACTTCAGCAATGTCAGCGGCCTGGAGGCCGGACAGTTCGTGCGCTGCTCCGGCGTAGAGGTCGGCAAAGTGTCAGGAGGTCGAGGCTGGCGCCCGACGGTCGACACATCGTTGTCGAATTCGACGTCGACCGCTCAGTGCCGCTGTTCGAGTCGACCACTGCGCACATCCGCTACGCCGACCTCGTCGGCAATCGCTATATCGAATTGCAACGCGGCCAAGGCCCAGAGCGAATTCTGCCGCCGGGCGGCAACATTCCGATCACCCAAACCCAACCTGCGCTCGACCTCGATGCACTCATCGGGGGATTCAAGCCGCTGTTTCGTGCGCTGGACCCACAGAAGGTCAACAACATCGCGCCTCATTGATCACGGTCTTCGAGGGCAAGGGCGGAACCATCAACGACATCCTCGATCAGACCGCGCAATTGACATCGACACTGGCCGACAGCGATCAAGCCATCGGCGAGGTCATCGACAATCTGAACACCGTGCTTCGAACCACCGTCGCCCATCAGAGGCAGTTCGACAGACCATCGACAACCTCCAACAGCTGATCAACGGCCTCAACAATCGCGCCGATCCGATCGCCGACGGCCTGGCCCACATCAGCGACGCAGCGGGCACGGTCGCAGACCTGCTCGCCGACAACCGCCCCGTGCTGCAAAGACACTGTCACGCATTTGCAGTCCATCCAGGGACCTCTCATCGAAAAGCAGGACCAGCTCGACGATCTCCTCACCAAACTGCCGAACGCACTGAGGATCATCGGCCGCATCGGTGGCATATACGGTGACTTCTTCAACTTCTATCTGTGCGACGTGACACTCAAGATCAATGGCCTACAGCCCGGTGGGCCGGTGCGCACCGTCAAGGTCCTGGCGCCAGCCCACGGGTAGGTGCACGCCGCAAATGAGGATCCTCGAGGAGGGTCAACCGGCGTCCGCACCGGCCTGTTGGGCGTCATCATCGTGGTCGTGGTGATCGGAGTCGGACAGAGCTTCGCCAGCATCCCGATGCTGTTCGCCACGCCGACCTATTACGCCAATTCGCAATACCGCCGGCCTCCACACCGGCGACGAAGGTCCGCATCGTCGGCATCGAAGTCGGCACGGTGCGCTCAATGGACACGATGGACCCCGAGTACGTCACGATCGGTTATTCCATGGGCGGCACACACGATCGGCAACGACAGCCGGGCTGACCATCCGGACCGACACCATCCTCGGTCGGCGAAACGCTCGAGATCGAGCCGCGAGGAGCGGACCCGTTGCGCGCCGAACGGTGTTCTGCCGATCGGGCAGACCACCACCCCCTACCAGATCTACGACGCGTTCTTCGACGTCAGCAAGTCCGCAGCCGGCTGGGACATCGAGACCGTCAAGCGATTCGCTCGAATGTGCTGTCGGAGACGCTGGATCAGACCGCCCCACATCTGATCGGCGGCGCTCGACGGCGTGGCCCGCTTCTCCGACACCATCGGCAAACGCGACGACGGAACTCAAGACTTGCTGGCCGAGGCGAACAAGGTCGCCGGTGTCCTGCGCAACCGCAGCGGACAGATCAATCAACTGTTCGTCAACGCCCAAACACTGCTGGCCGCCGTCAACGGACGCGAGTGAAGCGGTCGAGCACTTTGCTGCAACGAGTCTGCGGACTTATCGGACCAGGTACGCGGGTTTCATCGCCGATAACCCCAACCTGACGCCGGCGCTCGAGCAGCTGCGCGGCGATCAGCGATCTGCTCGTCGCGCACAAGCACGACCTCGCCGACGTGCTGTCGGCACCTGTCGCAAATTCACCGCGTCGCTGGCGAAGCGGTCGGCTCCGGTCCCTACTTCAAGGTGATGATCGCCAACCTGCTGCCCTACTGGATTCTGCAGCCCTTCGTCGATGCCGCGTTCAAGAAGCGAGGCATCAACCCGGAAGAGTTCTGGCGCAACGCCGGTCTGCCCGCATTCCGTTTTCCCGACCCCAAGGCCGACGGATTCCCCAACGGCGCACCCCCACCGGCTCCGACACCGCTCGAAGGCACACCCGACCATCCGGGACCCGCAGTCGCGCCGGGCTCGCCATGCTCGTACACCCCGCCCGCCGACGGGATGCCGCGCCCCGACGATCCGCTGCCATGCGCCGACCTCACCCAGGGTCCGTACGGACCCGTGCCCGGTGGTTTCCCACCTCCGAACGTGGCCACGTCGGCGCCCAATGCCCATGGGCCGCAACCGTCCCCGGGTCGTGCCCGCCGCGGCCATCCCCGGCCAGCTGTCACCTGACGTGCCCGGCGCCCGGCCGCCGCTGCCGCCCGCCCCGCCGGGGGCCCGGACGGTGCCGTTGGCCCCGCAGCCGCAGCCTGCCGGACTTCACCCCGGGCATCGCGCCGCTGCCGCCGGCGCTCACAGGTCCGCCTCCGCCACCCGGGCCGGGTCCAGCACCGGGACCCGCAGGCCAGCCGCTGCTGCCGGGCAATCCGCCGATCCTCCCACCGGATCAGGGATAGGGGGCTGAACAGATGTCGACGATCTTCAACGTCCGAACATGAAGATGCCGGGAGTTTCCCGGCCCGCGCTGATCGTCGGCAGCGATCGTGGTGGTCCTGGCGATCATCGCGGCGATCCTCGGCTACGAACCTCTACAAGAAGCTGACCACCAACACCGTCGTGGCCTACTTCACCCAGACACTGGCGCTCTACGCCGGGGACAAGGTCCAGATCAAGGGTGTGCGGGTCGGCGAGGATCGACAAGATCGAACCCGCCGGCGACAAGATGAAGGTCACGTTCCACTACGAGAACAAATACAAGGTCCCCGCGGACGCGACCGCATCGATCCTGAACCCCAGCCTGGTGGCGTCGCGCACGATCCAGCTGTCGCCGCCCTACACCGGCGGACCCGAACTGGCAGGACAACGCCGTCATTCGACGCCGACCGCACCCAGGTACCCGTCGAGTACGACGAACTGCGCGCGAGATCGCTGAACCGTCGCTCACCGATCTCGGGCCGACCGCCGGAGCAGCCAAAGGGCCCGTTCGGCGACAGCCATCGAATCGGCCGCCGACGGGTTCGCCGGCAAGGGAGAGCAGATCAACACGACATTGAACAATCTGTCCGAGGCGCTGACCGCGCTCAACGAAGGCCGCGGCGACTTCTTCAGCGGTCGTCAAGAGTCTCGCGGTGTTCGTCAACGCACTGCATCGACAGCGACCAACAGTTCGTCGCGCTGAACAGCGACCTGGCCGCAGTTCACCAACGCGTTCACCAACACCGACCGCGAGGTGGCCGACGCGCTGCAGGATCTCAACCAGTTGCTGGCAACGACAAGGGGTTTCATCGAGGAGAACGGCAGGTGCTGACCACAGGACATCAAAACCTCGCCGACGTCACCACCGCGATACTGCAGCCCGAACCGCGCGACGGCCTGGAGACCGCCCTGCACGTGCTGCCCCACCTCGGCGCCAACTTCATGAACATCTACGACCCCGAACATGCGGGCGGCTGATCGTCGCATGCCCGGTCGATCGCCAACTTCGCCAACCCGATGGAGTTGATCTGCAGCGCCATCCAGGCGGGCAGCCGGCTGGGCTATCAGGAATCCGCCGAGCTGTGCGCGCAGTACCTCGCTCCGATCCTCGACGCCATCAAGTTCAACTTCCTGCCGTTCGGTACGAACCAGTTGCACACCGCGATGACGCTGCCCAAGCAGATCGCCTACTCCGAGCCGACGGCTGCAGCCGCCGCCGGGATACAAGGACACCACCGTGCCGGGCATCTGGTCTCGCGACACGTTGTTCTCCCACGGCAATCACGAACCGGGCTGGATCGTCGCGCCCGGCATGCAGGGGGTCGAGGTGCAACCGTTCACCGCGAACATGCTGACACCCGGAATTCGCTCGCCGAGTTGTTGGGCGGGCCCGACACGTGCCGCCGCGCGCGCCGCCGCGTTCGGGACGACGCGCGATGGCAACCTGCCAGGGCCACCGAACGCGTTCGACCAGAACAATCCGCTGCCGCCGCCGTGGTATCCGCAGCCGGCGACCGCCGCCCGGCCCGCGCCGGGCTCGTGCTGGGCCACCCCTGGCCGCCGAGCGGCGCCGCCGCCTGCTCAGGACCCGCGCCGGCGACCGGCGGGCGGTCGCTGCCGCCGAGGCTGGGGGCTGCGCGATGAGCAGGCTGAGAAATGGCGCGGCGCACGCATCGCGCTGGCGGCGGCAGCGCTGGTGCTCACGTCCTGCGGATCGTGGAAGCGGCATCGCCAACGTTCCGCTGCCGGGCGGGCCCGGCGCCGGGCCCGGAGCACACGACGATCTACGTCCAGATGCCGGATACGTTGGCGCTCAACGTCAACAGCCGGGTCCGGGTCGCCGACGTCTTCGTCGGCCGGGTGCGAGCCATCGAGTTGAGGAACTGGGTCGCGACGCTGACGATCGATCTCGAACCGAGGACGTCGAACTTCCGGTCAACACGCTGGCCAAGATCGGCCAGACCAGCCTGCTGGGCTCGCCAGCACGTGCAGCTGGACGGCGCCGCCGGACCCGTCGCCGCAGAAGCTGGCGTCGGGCGACACGATCCCGCTGCAGAACGCTTCGGCGTTCCCGACCACCGAGCGGGTGCTGGCCAGTATCGCCATCGATCCTCACCGGCGGTGGCGTCTCGAACCTCGAGATGATCGGGACGAAGATCGACAACGATGCTCAATGGCCGCGGCCGACCAGATCCGGCGAGTTCCTCGGCCGGCTGGACACGTTCACCGACGAAGCTGAACCAGCAGCGCGAAGACATCACGCGCGCGATCGATTCCACGAACCGGTTGCTGACGTCGTCGTCGCCGAGCGCAACGACACGCTGGACGCGGTGCTGACCGAGTTCCCGCCGCTGATCCAGCATTTCGCTGACACCCGCGATCTGTTCGCCGATGCGGTCCAGGCGCTGGGCGAGATCGGCGGTGCTCGCCGAGGATGCGCTGGCTCGCGTCGAGCGACAACATCGAACAAGAACCTGGTCAGATCCTGCAGCGCCCGCTCGAGAACTGGGCAAGTGCGGGACCGTATCTGGCCGGCGCGCTCAATTGATCTTCTACGCTGCCGTTCAGCATCGACGAACGTGCCGAAGGTGATCCGCGGTGACTACATCAACATCTCGGCCTCGTGGACCTGACCCTGTCGGCCGCTCGACAATGGGTTCCTGACCGGCACAGGCGTTCTCCGGCATGCTTGCGCGCCCTCGAGCAGGCGTGGGGTCGCGACCCGACCACGATGATCCCCGACGTGCAGGTTCACGCCGAACCCGAACTCAGGCCGGCGGTCCGCCATCGAGAGGGGTGAGTAAGCGATGCTGACCCGGTTCATCAAGATCCAGCTGGTGCTGTTCACGATCCTGACCATCATCGCGCTCGGCGTGCTCGGGCTGTACTACCTGCGGATGCCCGAGCTGCTGGGCGTCGGGCCAGTACACGCTGTACGCCGAGTTGCCGCGCTCGGGCGGGCTGTACCCGAGTGCCAACGTCACTTATCGCGGCACGACCAGATCGGCAAGGTCACCGCGGTCGAGACCACCAGAACCGGTGCCAGGGCGACGATGAGCATCGAGCGACGAGCTACAAGATCCCGGTCGACGTGTCCGCGAACGTGCATTCGGTGTCGGCGATCGGCGAGCAGTATCTCGATCTGGTGCCCGACGAGCGAAACCGGCACAATACTTCAGCCCTGGCCAGACCATCACGACAAGCACGGTGCCCAGCGAGGTGGGTCCGGCACTCGACGCGCGCCAACGAAGGCCTGGCGGTGCTGCCGAAAGAGAAGATCGACTGGCTGCTGACCGAGACTTCGGCGGCGGTCGGCGGTCTCGGCCCGGCACTGCAGCGGCTGGTGGACTCGACGCACCAACCTTGCCGAGGGCTTCCGCGACAACATGCCGCAGGTCAACGACATCATCGACAACTCGGCACCGATCCTGGACAGCCAGGTCCAGTCGGGCGACGCGATCGAACAGTGGTCGCGCAACCTCGACACCATCGCCTCACAGTCCGCCGAGCGGGACGCCGCGCTGCGCAGCGTCCTACAGCAGGCCGCCCCGACCCTGGATCAGGTGAACGCGGTGTTCAGCGATGTCCGCGACGCGCTACCGCAGACCCTGGCGAATCTGGCGGTCGTCATCGACATGCTCAAGCGCTACAACAAGGGCGTCGAGCAGGCGTTGGTGATCTACCGCAGGGCGCGTCGCTGTCGCCAGACGGGCTCCATCTTCGAAGGACGGGGGCCTGCTGCATTTCGGCCTGTCCATCAACCAGCCGCCGCCATGTTGACAGGCTTCCTGCCGGCCTCGGAATGGCGAGCGCCGGCCGACACCAGCACGGCGCCGCTGCCGTCGGGCACCTACTGCAAGATCCCGAAGGACTTCCAGGCCAACGTCGTTCGCGGCGCCCGTAACTACCCGTGTGCGGACGTGCCGGGCAAGCGGGCAGCCACCCCGAAGGAATGCCGCAGCGACGAGCCGTACGTGCCGCTCGGGCACCAACCCCTGGTACGGCGACCCGAACCAGATCGTGGCCTGCCCTGCGCCGGCCGCGCGTTGCGACCAGAGGGTGGCCCCCGGTCAGGTGGTGCCCGCGCCGTCGGTGAACAACGGAACGAATCCGCTGCCCGCCGATCAGCTGCCGCCGCCTGAATCGGCGGCACCCACCAGTGATCCGTTGAGCCCTCCGGGCTCGGGTACCGTCAGTTGCAGCGGCCAACAGCCCAACCCGTGCACCTATACTCCGGCGCAGGGACCGCCCGGCACGACCGCGGGGTACAGCCCGAGTAGCGGTGAGGTCATCGGTCCCGACGGCGTGAGATACAACGTCCGCAACTCGAGCAACGCAGGAGACGACGGATGGAAGGAGATGCTGGCACCAGCCGGCTGAACGTCGGGGGGCAGGAGCGAAGCGACCCGGGATTGGCGGTATCCCCGTCGGTCACCCGCAGGCCCTCACGACTGGGCATCGGGTGGGCGTCCGCTGTCTGTGTAGTGCTGGTACTGCTCGGCGCCGGAGCCATCGTGGGCGGGTACTACGCACTGCGCGGCAACGAACAGGCCGCCGAGAATGCACGCTCCGACGAGGCCGCTCTGCAGGCGGCCAAGGAGTGCGTGGCGGCCACGCAGGCGCCGGACACCGCCGCGATGACAGCGGCCCAGTCGAAGATCCTCGAATGCTCCACCGGTGAGTTCGGAGTGCAGGCTGGTCTGTTCAGCAGCGTGATAGCCGAGGCGTATTCGGCCGCCGAAGCCACGGTGGCAGTCGACGACCTGCGTGCTGCGGTCGAACGGCATAACGACGACGGCTCGGTCAACGTGCTCGTCGCCGTCCGCGTCAGGATCTCCAACGCCGAGGCCGCCGACCAGCAGGTGGGCTACCGCCTGCGGGCGACGATGGCATTCGACGAGGGTCAGTACCGGATCGCCCGGCTGGACCAGGTCAACTCGTGACGGCTGTACTCGACACGAAGGCCACCACGCCGCCCGACGAGCCGGCACCGGAGTCGGGGCTGGCCTCGTGGCCGGCTCGGGCGGGCGCCCTTGCCGTCGACGTCCTGCCCGGGCTCGGTGTGATCGCCACGATGGCGTTACTGGCCCTTGCCGCGCCCTCCGACGGCTGGCTGCGCTGGGTACTCACCGCGGCCCTGGGGGTGACGTTGTGCCTCGTGGTGGCGAACCGACTGCTGCTGCCGGTCGCGACCGGCTGGACGCTGGGCCGGGCCCTGTTCGGCATCGCCGTGCGCCGCCAGGACGGCGCGGCCACCGGTGTCCTGCGGCTGACGGCCCGAGAAGTGGCCCACCTGCTGGACACGGCGGCGTTGTTCGTCGGCTGGCTGTGGCCGCTGTGGGACCGGCGCCGCCGGACGTTCGCGGATCTGCTGCTGCGCACCGAGGTTCGCCGGGTTGAGGCACCACAGAGGAACATGCGCCGCATCGTCGCGAAGGTGATGATCGCGACCGCGGTGGCGTGCGTTGCGGCAGTGGGTCTTGGCTATGCGGTGGGCTACCGGCACGAGCGCGCGGTGGACACGGCGCGGCAGCAGATCGCCCAGGACGGGCCCCGGATCGTCGAACAGATGCTGAGCTACCGCGTCGACACGATGCCCGAGGACTTCGCAAGGGCGCAGTCGCTGACCACCGACAGTTACCGGGAGCAGTTGATCGCCCAGCAGCAGGTAGTGCAGGGGACGGGTGCCACCACCAACGAGTACTGGGCCGTCAACAGCGTGGTGCTGACGAACCCCCCGGTGACGCCGGATCGGGCGTCGATGCTGCTGGCGATGCAGGGCCAGCGCGGCGCCAATCCCGATGATCGGAGAATAATCACCGCGACGGTCCAGGTCGAGTTCGAGAAGTCCGCCGACGGTCAGTGGCGGGTGGCGAATCTGAGGGTGCTGAAGAAGCCGCTGATGAACCAGACAGGCCGATGAGTCCGCGGCGCAGATTCGGTGACGGCGATGCCGCAGTCGACGGGATCGATGCCGACTACTTCCGGCCGGTTCCGAAACCCCCTCGCCGCTGGGGATTCCCACTGGTCGTCATCGTCACCGCCGTCCTGATGGTCGCCGCGATCGCCGCGAGCACCTTTATGCTCGTGCAGCACCAGAACGACCGTCGTGCTGCGGTCAACGACGCCGCCGCACTCGGCTACACGACCGAGTTCATGGTCATGTACACGAGCCTGGATCCGTTCAACGCCAACGCTTACGCTGACCGCATCGTCGCGCAGGCTACCGGCGAGTTCGCGAAGAATTTCAACGAGAAGCTCAACGAGATCCTGGTCCAGGTGGCCCGATCAGAGCCGAGCACCGGCGAGGTGTTGGCGGCCGGCGTGCAGCGATGGAACGACGATGGCAGCGCCGAGGTGCTGGTCGCCACCAAGGTCACCTCGACGATGCCGGACGGAAAGTCGACTCTCGAGAGCGGAAGTCGGTGGCTTGCAACGGCGATCAAGGAAGGACAGCAGTGGAAGATCAGGAACCTGGTCCAGGTGATCTGACCACCGAGGACAAGCCCGCGTCCGAGCCACGTCGGCGCTTCTTCCGGCGGCGGCCGAAGACGGGTCTCTCCGATGCCCCTGCTGCGGACGCTGTCGCAGACGCGGAGGCACCGACCGAGGTAACCCCGAAGACCCCGATGAGCAAGGCCGCAAGAGCAGCCAAATCGCAAGCGGTAGAAGATGAACCGAAGGCCGGGGAAGGCGAGTCCACAGCCGGCGCGGAGAACGCGGAAGGCGAAGCCGAGATTGCCGAACCCGTTGTCCTGGTTCCTCACCGGCCCGCGCCCAAGGGTCTGATCGTCGCGACGGCCGCTGCGTCGGCGGTCTTCGTCGGAGCGAGCGCGTTCGCCGCGGCGGCGGTGCAGCCCTATCTCTCCGAGCGTGCCCTCGTGGAGACGAAACTTCACATCGCACGTACCGCGACCGACGCGATCACGACGCTGTGGACGTACACCCCCGAGGACATGGCCACGCTCGCCGACCGAGCATCGGCGTATCTCAGCGGCGATTTCGCCGAAGAGTACCGCCGGTACATCGATGCGATCGTGGAACCGAACAAGCAGGCTCAGGTGACCAACAGCACCGAGGTGATGGGCGCCGCGGTCGAATCCGTTTCGCCGCCGTCCATTCCGACGGAGGCGACCGCGCTCGTCTACACCAACTCGGTGGCCACCAGCCCGGTCACCAAGAACATTCCCGCGCTGCGGTATCTGTCGTACCGGTTGACGATGCAGCGTGTCGGTGACGAGTGGCGGATCACCCGGATGTCGACCATCACCTCGTTCGATCTGACGCCGCAGCTGTAACCCCTCGTGGTGGTGTCCCCCTCGCAGGCGTCGCGCCGCGGCTTCTGGTTCGTGCCGCACTCCGGCGTCGATCTCACGGCGGCGGCGGTGGCGTTCGCCGGGGGTGACCGCGAAAAGCTGCGCTACGGCGTGGTTCTCACGATGGGCGCGGGAGCCGGGCTGGGGGCCACACTGACACGGTTCACCGCCGCCGCGAGCGCCGCCATCTTCTGGTTCGGCCGGGCGGGCCAGGAATAGCCGTGGCACCGTTCGTCAAGCGGAATACAGCTGGCCCCACGGATTCTTCGCCTGCGAGGCCGCCGGTTTGCAGTGGCTTGCGGATATCGGAGAGGGAGTTCCGTGCGCTCGCGTTCTCGCGGTGGACGACCGATTCCTGACTCTGGAGCGCCTGACATCCGCCGCGCCCAGCAGGGCTGCGGCGCACGAATTCGGGGCACGGCTGGCGCGCACACACGACGGTGGCGCTGACGGCTTCGGGGCGCCGCCCGCCGGTTGGACCGGCCCAGGTTTCTTCGGCCCACTGCGCCAGCCGCTGCCGATGGAATACGGCAGCGAGCGGTCCTGGGGCGAGTTCTATGCCGACCGGCGTCTGGCACCGATGGCTGAGGGCGCAGACCTCGACGGCGCCACCCGGGAAGCCGTCGATGCGGTGATAAGACGCTGCCGTGCGGGCGATTTCGACGACGATGACGTGGCGTGCCGACTGCACGGCGACTTGTGGAGCGGCAACGTCATGTGGACACCGGACGGCGTGGTGCTGTTCGGATCCGGCTACGTCGGGCAGACACGGGCGGCCGCGGAGAGTGCGTGCCGAATCTGATCGCCCGAGTCTGCGATCAGGGCGACTTTGCGACTCTATTTCCGCCCTCAGCGCACACCCGGTGTGTCCTGATCTGCGTCAGTTGAATGCCAGCCATGCGGGTTGGGCGCGTTCCCGTGAGTCGCACAGCACCGCCATCGTGTCGCAGGAGCCGCGGGGCGAGCCTGCGCCTGCCCACATGCCGCCGGTGTCGCGGCGCAGCACGATGGCCGACGATCCGCCGCCGTCGAGCAGTACCGCGGTATCGCTGCCAAGGCCGCGGAAGAGATCCTGGATCTGGTCGGGGGTGTAGCTGCCGCCCTGAAACACGTACATCTCGTCGCGATCCTTGACGTAGGCGATCGCGGTGCGTGCCGCGCTCGGGCCGGGATCGTTCATCTGCCCCGTGTCTCCGGGTGCCAGCAGTCCGAGGCCTGCGACGGCTACGAACCGGGTGCCCTTGCCGAGCAGTCCGGTGATGACCGGTGTCGCCGCGTCGTAGTCCTTGAGGCCCTTGGGTGGGACGACGAACGGCGCACCGGCAACCGGGATGATCATCGTCGACAGCGCCATCCAGTGTTCGTTCCCACCCGACAGACCCTGCTTGCCCGCGTAGGCCAGCGTGCCGGTGACAGCGGTGTTGGTGCGGCCGAGACCGCGGGTGTTGTCGACGTAGGTGCCCAGCGGCGAACTGCAGCCGGTCGACTTCCACGAGCCGCCCTGCTGACCGCGCACATCGAAGAAGTTGGCGTTGATCGCGATCGTGGGTTGGCCGAGGGCCTGCCAGGCCTCCAGCGGCGAGTAGGTCTCCGAGGCCTGCCAGAGCCCCTCGCCGGTGCGCGCGCGGGGATCGCGTTCACAGCGAGCCTGATAGCCGGTGTGCGAGTCGGCGAGCAGCCGGGGGGCGATCCGCTGCGAGGCGCCCTTGATGATCATCAGGCGACCGCCGTTGTTCAGCTCGTACCAGTTGCCTGCTGCGTTCAGCATCGGCGCGGGGAATCCGCCGCCGAAGTTGTATACAAGGTACGAGCCGCGCGTGCTGGCGACCGCGCCGGCGAGCAGTTCCCGCGCGCTTGGCCGCCTGTGCCATCGGTGCCCCCGCGACGGCCATCACGACGGCACACGTCGTCGCCGCGACGATCGACCTGGCGCCCGCCAGGATGCGCCGGAAGTTTGCGGTCGGAGTCGGCACCCGCGGCTCCTATCGGGAAGTGGGAATCAACCGTAACAACAGTAATCCCAGTAGACACACTGTCAACTTTCGTCACAGCTGTATCACGGGACGGTTCCGGTGAGGTCGCTGCGGCCTTTGCTGGGTGAGCTCGACCGAGTTGCGACGTCATCGGCATGTCATCTTCGGCCCAGGTGATGTCACCGTCGACCGGGTAATCGAAAGGCATGCCTACCGTCTCCCGCACCTTCACCGTGAGCCCGCCGCCGCACCTGGTCGTCGACTACCTGAAGGATTTCGGGCATGCCGAACAGTGGGATCCCGGCACCAGGTCCTGCGAGCGCATCGACAGCGGCCCCATCGCCGAGGGTGCCTTCTGGCACAACGTGTCCAAGATCTTCGGCGTCACCGCCGAGTTGACCTACAAGCTCGAGGAACTCACCGACCGCAAAATGGTGTTCGTCGGCGAGAACCAGTCGTCGCGGACCGTCGACACGATCACGGTCGACGCCGACGGCCCGGGTTCGGTGATCACCTACGTCGCCGACCTCGAAATGCAGGGCACCGCAAAGCTCCTCAATCCGGTGATGAAGCTGGTGTTCGAAAAACTGGCCGGTGACACCGAGAAGCAGATGGCGACGGTGCTCAACCAGCTCGCGACGACCAGTGACTAGCCCGGGGGAGTCAGGCGGTAGATCGCGTCGGCTGCGTCGTCGGTGATGTAGACCGCGCCGTCGGGGCCGACGACCGCGGCAACGGGTCTGCCCCAGCGTGATCCATCCTCGGTCTGGAAGCCGCCGACCAGAGTCTGCTGGTCACCGAGATCGCCGCCGCTCCACGGGTAGAAGGACACCTCGGGTGCGCGTGGCGGTTGCCGATTCCAGGAGCCGTGCACACCGACGAGGGCGCCGTGTGCGTACGGCTCGGGCAGCTCGCCGTCGACGAAACTCAGGCCCAGCGGCGCCGAGTGCGCGCCCATGGACTGCTCGACGGGAGGCAGTGCGGCGCAATCCAGTCGGTCCCCGTCAGGGTTGGTCTGAACATCCCTGATGAACGGCAGGTCGGCAGGTCCACCCTCGTTGTTGCAGAATGGCCAGCCCAGCTCGCGACCGGGAGCCAGCTTGGCGATCTGCTCGGGCGGATTGTCGCCGACGTACTCAGGGATCACCGGCCGTAGACGGGCCCGGTTCCGGGAACTGCACGTTGTCGCGGCCGTTGTTGGCCGTCCAGAGAGCGCCGTCCGGCGCGACGGCGAGCCCGGTGCCGTTGCGCACCCCCGTGGCGAATGGCTCGGCCGCACCGCCGCCGGGTGGCACGCGCATGATCGTCGCGCGCGGGGGCGTGGCGCTGCGATCCCGTTCGGAGATGTTGCCCGTCGAGCCGATGGAGAAGTACACCGCGCCGTCGTGACCGACCGCGACGCTCTTCAGCACGTGCGAATAGGCGCCACGCAGGTCCGGGCTCCGGTCATCGGGCAGGCCGCCGGCGACGGTCCTCGGGTTGGTCGCCGCGCCTGCTGCATACGCGTAGGCATCCACTTGATCGCTTTGCGCCACATACAAAGTAGAGCCATCAAGCGCCAGGCCGTGTGGCTCGTCGAGATCGTCGAGCAGCACGGACTCTTCGGGTGGCCCGTCGCCGCGCGGCGTGAACCGCAGGACCCGGCCGGAGCTGGGCACCGACACGAGCAGCGTGCCGTCGGGTGTCCACGCGGCCAGCCGCGGCCGGGCGGTGCGTGCCCATACCGACAGCGTCCAGCCGTCGGGTACGAGAGCCTCGCGGGGTTCGTCGAACGGTGCCTCGGCGAGGCCGGGACCAACCTGGACGGTCACCGCGGTCGATCCGGTGCGCGGCGGCGACGCCGGCGGGGACTGCTCGGTCATCGGTTCCGTCGACGACTCGGGTGCCGGCCCACCGCTGCACCCTGCGAGCAGCGCAGCGGCGAGGACCAGAGCTCCAGTTCGATTATGCCGCAGCAAGTCCCGCATGCATCTCCCACACGAGGATCTCGGCAGGCTCGGTTGCGGTGACACGCTGACCACCGGATGCGGTGAACCGCACCGCATCGCCTTCGTGCAGCGGGCCCGCGCCCTCGAGGACGACCGCACCCCTCGGCACGAACAGATGCAGATACGGCGCCTCGGGCAGTTGCACGCTCTGGCCCGCTTCCAGGCGGGCGCCGTGCAGGGCGGCGTAGCGGTTGCGGATCGAGATCGCCGCGTCGTCACTGTGCTCGGGCATTCCGGAGGCGATGGTCACCAACCTGCCTCGCAGGAGTTCGTCGTCGATCTCCAGCTGCTGGTAGCCCGGCGCGATGCCAGATTCGTCGGGAACCACCCACATCTGGACGAAATGCACCGGCTCGCTATGGGATTGCTCTCCGGTCAGCTTCCATGAGTCGTTCTTCTCCGAGTGCATGATCCCGCGGCCGGCCGACATTCGTTGCGCCAGACCGGGATAGATCACGCCGGAGTGTCCGGTGGAGTCCTGATGCACCAGCGAGCCGCGAAGGACCCACGTCACGATCTCCATGTCGCGGTGGGGGTGGGTGTCAAAGCCGCTGCCTGGCTTGACGATGTCGTCGTTGTTCACCAGGAGCAGGCCGTGGTGGGTGTTGTCGGGCTCGTAGTGCCCGCCGAACGAGAACGAATGCTTGGAATCCAGCCACGCGATCTTGGTCTTGGCGCGATCGTCGGCGCGCCGAACATCGACGATGCTCTGGCTGATGGTCATCTGCGGTCACTCCTCGAAGAGTCCTAGCCAGCCTAGGTGGCTGTACTCCAGTCGACAACATAGATGATTCATCATGTATTCCGTGGTTAGGCTGGGTACATGGAATGGCTCAGCGACGAGCAGCAGCGGATATGGCGGGACTACCTCGCCATGGCGGGTTGCCTGCACACCGCCATGCACCGTCAGCTCCAGCAGGACTGTGAGCTTTCGCTGTCGGATTACGACGTGCTGGTCCCGCTGTCCGAGCGGGGACCGCTGCGCATCTACGAACTCGGCGAACTGATCGGCTGGGAACAGAGCCGGTTGTCACACCAGCTGCGCCGGATGCGGGGGCGCGGGCTGCTGGAGCGGGAAGGTGACGGCGACGACCGTCGCGGGGCCACCGTCGCGCTCACCGAAGCCGGCATGACGGCGTTGCGGACCGCCGCTCCTGGTCACGTGGAACTGGTGCGCAGCATGATGTTCGACGGGCTGCCGGAGGATGAGCAGCAGGCGTTCGGCAGTGCCGTCGCCACCATTCTCGAACGCTTGCGCACCGCCACGCGCGGCTAGATCGATCGAGCGACGGGGTGCCGAAGCCCAGCAGGGGCGTTCAGACCGTTACAGCGTTGCCGGTAGCCCGAACTTCTCGAACAGCGCCGTCTCCATGAACGCGACCACGTGCGCGATGCCGGTCGCGCGCACATCGATGACGTGGAGCTGGAACGCCTCGTGCACGCCGGTTTCCGGGTTGCGCATGTACAACGCGGCCATCGGCTGGCCGTTGGCCGACGCGGTGAGAAACCGCATGTCGCCGGCCTTCTCGGCGGGGCAGTGGTTCTTCGAGAGCGTGATGATGTCGGCGGGGCCGTGGTACCACCCGTCGAAGGGCGGCATCTCCCACACCGCATCCGCTGTGAAGAGTTCGACGAGCTTGTCCATGTCGTAGGACTCGAACGCCGAGATGTATTTGGCGAGCATGTCGGCGGCTTCCGGTGATTCCGGCGGCGCGGGCTGATCATCGCGGGTGGGCTGGATCTCGTCGAGCTGGGCCCTGGCCCGCTGCAGCAGGCTGTTGACCGCTGCGGTCGACGCGCCGATGGCCTCGCCGACCTCGGCGGCCTTCCACTGCAGCACCTCACGCAGCACGAGCACCGCACGCTGCCGTGGGGACAGGTGCTGCAGCGCCGCAATGAATGCGAGCCGAACCGACTCGCGCGATTCGGCGATCACCGACGGGTCGGACGGGTCGTCGTGCGGGGACTCCGGCAGCGGCTCCAGCCACGCGATCTCATGCCGTGCGGTGATGTCCTCGGTGGGATCGGACGCAGGGCCGCCGAGACCCGTCGGCAGCGGTCGCCGCTTCCGGCTTTCCAGCGCAGTCAGGCAGGTGTTGGTCGCGATGCGGTACAGCCACGTTCGCACCGATGATTTGCCCTGAAAGCCTTTGTACGACTTCCAAGCCCGTAGGTAGGTTTCCTGGACCAGGTCCTCCGCGTCGTGCAGCGAACCCGTCATCCGGTAGCAGTGCGCCAGCAGTTCCCGCCGGTACTTCTGCGCGTCGGCGAGAAAAGCGTCTTCGTCACTGCCCTCTTCGAGAGCCAAGACGGTCACAAAAGAAGCTTACGCACCGGGTCCGACAACAACAGCCCTGCGCGCACGGCCGCGATCGGCACCGTCCGGTGACCCCCGAGGGTCCCCGTTAGTCTCAGTGCCATGTCCGTGTCCCACACCGAACGCAGTTTCGAAGGCATCGGCGGTGTCCGGATCGTGTACGACGTCTGGACGCCCGAAACCGCACCCCGTGCCGTCGTGGTCCTCGCGCACGGATACGCCGAACACGCCCGCCGCTACGACCACGTCGCAGCCCGGTTCGGTGAGCCAGGCCTCGATCACGTACGCACTCGATCACCGCGGGCACGGCCGATCCGGCGGTAAGCGCGTCTACCTGCGCGACATCACCGAGTACACCGGCGACTTCCACACCCTCGTCGGTATCGCCAAGTCCGAGCACCCCGGGTTGAAGCTCGATCGTGCTCGGGCACAGCATGGGCGGCGGCATCGTGTTCACCTACGGTGTCGAGCACCCGGACGAGTACGACGCGATGGTGCTGTCCGGACCCGCCGTGGACGCCCAGGAATCGCGTGTCGCCGGTGAAGCTGACGATGGCCAAGGTGCTGGGCCGGATCGCGCCCGGGCTTCCGGCGGAGGACCTGCCCGCCGACGCGGTGTCCCGCGACCCGCAGGTCGTGTCCGCCTATGAGAACGACCCGCTCGTCCATCACGGCAAGCTGCCCGCGGGCATCGCCCGGGCCCTCATCGGGGTGGGCGAGACGATGCCGCAGCACGCTGCGGCGATCACCGCGCCACTGCTGGTGGTGCACGGCGACCAGGACAAGCTGATCCCGGTCAAGGGGAGCAAGCGGCTGGTCGAATGCGTCGGTTCGGCCGACGTGCATCTGAAGGTGTATCCGGGCCTCTACCACGAGGTGTTCAACGAACCCGAGCAAGCCCTGGTGCTCGACGACGTCACCGCGTGGATCGAGTCTCAGATATGAAAGCACTTGCTGCCGTTGTACTTTCGCTGATTCTGCTGGTGACGGGCTGCTCGTCGGACTCGCCGTCAGCGGAGTCGACGTGGACCGACGAGGACGTGACGTTCGACGCCGACGGTCTGACCCTGCATGGCACCTACCGGCACCGCGCCGAAGGTCAACCCGCGCCCGCCGCGTTGCTGATCTCCGAGAGTGGCGGCACCGACCGCAACGGCGACAACCAGGTCGCCGGTCCGATCGGCAACATGCGCCAGCTCGCCGAACTGCTGTCCGACCGCGGGGTCGCGAGCCTGCGTTATGACAAGGTCGGGACCGGCAGGACCGGGCTCGGACCGTTCACGACGAAGCCCGCCGATGTCGTCAGCGCCGTTTACACCTCCGGCGCCAAAGCGGCGGTGCGCTTTCTGGCGGGCCGACCCGCCACCGATCCGGAACGGATCTCGGTCTATGCCCTCGGGGAGGGCGGCGTCCATGCGTTGGCACTGGCCGGGGACACCACGCCGGATGCGCCGAAGGTGCACTCGCTCGGCCTGTTCGCGCCCTTGCCGGGCCGCTATCTCGACATCATCACCAATCGGGTGACGGCCGACGGGTCACCGGAGACGGTGGCGACATGGCGGGCCGCGGTGGAAGAGATCCGGACCAAGGGGACCGTGTCGGACAAGCTGCGCGACGGGCTGAATTCGATCGTCAACCCCGGCAACATCAGGGCCGTCGTCGAGGCGGACAAGATCGACCCGCTGGCTCTGGCCGGCAAGGTCCCCGCGGGCACGCCGGTGCTGCTGACGTGTTCGGATTCCGACAGCCAGGCCCGCTGCGAAGCCATGCAGCCGCTGGTCGAGGCGCTCCAGCACACCGCGCTGACGGTGGTGGAGCTCAAGGGTGTCAACCATGTCCTGCGCGACGACCCCACCGACAACATCGCCAACTACGCCTCACAGGCACCTCTCTCGCCCCAGCTGGTGAGCGCGCTGGACACGTTCGCCGACAAGTGACCGCCTGTGGATGAAAACCGGTGTGGGGATGAGGAATACTGCGTGTCGATGAATCGTCACACCAGATCTCTAACCTGGCGGCCATGAGTACCGACGAGAAGATGCTGGCCCGCATCGCTGCGCTGCTGCGCCAGGCCGAGGGCACCGACAACCCGCACGAAGCCGAGGCGTTCATGGCCGCTGCGCAGCGGCTGGCCACCGTGACGTCGATCGACCTCGCCGTCGCGCGCAGCCACAGCGACAAACGGACCAAGGCGCAGACGCCGGTGCAGCGCACCATCACCATCGGCGACCCGGGGTCTAAAGGGCTGCGCACGTACGTCCAGCTGTTCGTCGTGATCGCGGCGGCCAACGACGTCAAATGCGACGTCGCGTCGAATTCGACCTTCGTGTACGCCTACGGATTCGGCGAGGACATCGACACCAGCCATGCGCTCTACACCAGCCTGGTCATGCAGATGGTGCGGGCATCGAAGGACTACATCGCCTCCGGTGCCCACAAGCCGACGCCGACGATCACGGCGCGCATCAACTTCCAGCTCGCATTCGGGGCCAGGGTCGGTCAGCGGCTCTCCGATGCGCGCGACGAGGCGCAGCAGGAGGCCAAAAGCGGTCCCGCGAGTATCCCGGGCACGGCGATCGCATTGCGCAACAAGGACCTCGAGCTCAAGGACTACTACCGCCAGGAGTCCAAGGCGCGCGGCGCGTGGCGGGCGACGAGCGCCACCGCAGGCTATTCGTCGGCGGCGCGCCGGGCCGGCGACCGCGCAGGCATGCGGGCCCGGCTGGGAGGTAACCCGGAGCTGGCGGGGGCGCGGTCGGCACTCAAGAGGTGACCCGGGATGCGCAGCGCGCAAAGGTGTACGCCGCAGAGGGATTCGTGCGCACCATGTTCGACAGGGCCGCCGAGCGCGGCGACCCGGTGGTGGAGTTCTTCGGGACCCGGCTGACGCTGCCGCCCGAGGCACGCTTCGGCTCGGTGGAGTCGGTGCAGCGTTACGTCGACGACGTGCTCTCGCATCCGGGGGTCCGCGAGCGGTGGCCTGCAACGTTGCCGCTGCGGGTGCGTCCGCGCCGGGGTGTCACCGCGGCGCATTACGAGCGAGCCGGGGATACGGCGACGATCGCGGTGCCGGAGGACCGGTCCGCGTGGGCGCTGCGGGAGCTGGTGGTGCTGCACGAGATCGCGCATCACCTGACCGACACCGATCCCCCGCACGGGCCCGACTTCGTCGCGACGTTCTGCCAACTCGCCGCGGCGGTGATGGGCGCAGAGGTGGCCTTCGTGTTGAGAATGGTCTACGCGAAGGAGGGTGTGCGCTAGTGACGGACAGATACGAGACGGCCTATGTCGCCGTCGAGAACGTCGTACGGGGTGACCGGCTGGCGATGACGAGCGACGACGATCCGAACCCCCAGGAATTCCGGGTCGCACACGTCGAGGACGTGCACACGATGGCCGTCGGCGACGAGCCCCGGGTGGTGCTCACCTCCGAACCGCTGAGCGAAGGCCGCGAGCCGATGGTGCTCGCGTATCCGCGGGGTACCCGAGTGCGCAAGGTGATTGGGTAACGTCGACAGCGTGACTGCGCCCGATTGGGTTTCGCTCGACCAACTGTTCACTCGCGTCCTGCACAGCGAGGACGACGCGCTGCGCGCCGCGAGGGAAGCCGGCGACGCCGCCGGAATGCCTGCCATCGAAGTGTCGGCCCAACACGCCAAGCTGCTGTCCCTGCTGGTGAAGATGTCCGGCGCGCGCCGCGTGCTGGAGATCGGCACGCTCGCCGGATACAGCACCATCTCGCTGGCCCGTGCCGTCGGGCCCGACGGCACGGTCGTCACGCTCGAATACGAACCCGCACACGCGGAGGTGGCGCGGAAGAGCTTCGAGCGTGCTGGGGTGGCCGATCGGGTCGAGATCGTGGTCGGTGCCGCGCTGGATTCGCTGCCCGGCCTGCAGCAGCGAGGAGACACCTTCGATCTGGTCTTCATCGATGCCGACAAGGAGAACAACGTCGCCTACGTCGAGTGGGCGATCACGCTGGGGCACCCGGGCACCGTCGTCGTGGTGGACAACATCGCACGCAACGGCCGGGTGCTCGATCCGCAACCCGGCGACGAGCAGGCGCAGGCGATCCGGGCCATGTTCGACATGATGGGCGCCCATCCGCGCCTGGAGGCGACCGCCATCCAGACCGTCGGCGCCAAAGGGTGGGACGGGTTCGCAGTGGCCCTCGTCAGCTGAGTTCGCTTGCAGCGGAACGCAATACGGCGACGATGACGGACTCGTGCGCGAGGAAGCGGTCGACGGCGGGCGGTGCGGAGATGCGGTCACGGTCTGGATGGGCGGGCCCTACGTCCATGCGAGGTTCGCCTAGCTCTGCCCGGGGTATGCACGCAGGAATGTGGACAGTGAGCAGGAACGTCGATGCGTCGGCAGACGCCGTGTGGCATGTCTTGACGGATCTGGACGCCTGGCCGCGCTGGGGACCCACGGTCACGGGCGCCGAGCTGGACGGCGCAGCCTTCGAGTTGGGTGCCGTCGGACGGGTGTGGACGCCCGTCGGTGTTCCGCTGCCGTTCGTGATCTCCGAACTCGACCCCGGCCGGACGTGGGCGTGGAACGTCGCAGGCGTGCCTGCCACCCGGCACGGGGTCGAGCCGCGCGACACCGGGTGCCGGGTGTGGATGAGCGCGCCGCTGTGGGCGCCCGCTTATCTGCCCGTCCTCGCGATCGCGCTGCGGCGCATCGAGGAAATGGCAGGCGCGCCATCCAGGCCGGACGCGTAGCTCTCCTTGACCACGTCGAGGTGCGTCCAGCTTTCCAGGGCCCGCACTCCCGGCAACGCGCGCACGGTGTCCAGCACGTCGACCAACTGCGCCGCCGAGAAGGCGCGCACCGTCACCAGCACGTCGAACCGGCCGAGTGTGCGGGCGACGAAGATCACCGACGGCATTCCTGTCAGAGCCGCCACCACGTCGTGGTGGTCCCCGGCGAGCCGGACGCCGAATCCCATGGCGCTCTGCCGGTCCTGACCCGAGTGACGGACGACGGCGCCGATGCGGACGACCTTCGCCTCGATCAGCCGCACCACCCGCCTGCGTGCACCGGCGGCGGACAGTCCGACCATCGCCGCGAGGTCGACGTAGGAGGCCCGGCCGTCCTGCTGCAGCGCGGCCAGCAGTGCGCGGTCGGTGTCGTCGATCTCGGTGCTGACGTCGCCGACCGGCCCGATGACGTCACGCACCACTTCGACGTAGGTCAGCGTGTCGACCCCCGAGACGCCGGGCAGCGCGCGCAGATCGGAGACGGCGCGGTCGATGTCGCGCGGTGAGGCTGACCGGACCTCGGCGACCAGGCCGTGCTGACCGCTCGTCAGCGACAGGAACGGGACGTCGTCGCGGCGGGCGAGTTCGGCGGCCACCGGTGCGGCCGGTCCGTGGACGGTGACACTGACGTGGGCCAGTGCGGGACGCCCGAGCACGGCGGGGTGTACGGCCCCGCGGATGATGACCTGCCCGCTGGCCAGGAGGCGCTGGACCCGAGCGGCAGCCGCTGATCGCGACAGGCCGACACTGCGCGCGATCTCGCGGTGCGTGAGCCGGCCGTCGATCTCGAGGAGTTCGACGATGGCCTCATCGACCTCATCCATGCGTCCTCCGTGCGTGCCACCGAAATTGATCGAGAATTTTTCGACCGGGGCGACGCACCTCATCGGCCACCAAGGTCGAGTCTGAAGACCATTATGAACAGATCCTCCGGCTGATACAGGCAGATCGACAGCAGAAACCTTGTTGTAACGAATGGATTGCTTGCAGGGCTTCGGTGGCGGACTTACGGTGATTCACACCACACCTGCGCCGGAAGAGGACCGCCGATGTCCGCCGACATGCCCGTACCTGCCACACCACCCAAGGTCACCGACGTCGAGGTGCACGGCGTCGAGCCGATCCCCGACGCCGAGCGCACCGCCCGCCCGCTGGATCTGTTCCGGCTGACGTTCGGCGGCGCCAACACCATCGCCACCGTCGTCCTGGGCAGCTTCCCGATCATCTTCGGTCTGTCGTTTCGGGACGCCCTGGTCGCGACGCTGCTCGGCGTGTCCTCGGCGCGGCGATCCTGGCCCCGATGGCGCTGTTCGGCCCGCGCAACGGCACCAACAACGCGGTCTCGTCCTCGGCGCACCTCGGCGTGCACGGCCGGGTCGTCGGCTCGTTCCTGTCGCTGCTGACGGCCGTCGCGTTCTTCTCGATCTCGGTGTGGACGTCGGGCGACGTGCTGGTGGGCGGCGCCAGCCGGGCGTTCGGCGGCGCCCTGGACGCCGCGCCGAACAACGTCGCGGTCGGTGTCGCCTACGGCATCTTCGCGCTGCTGGTCCTCGTGGTGTGCATCTACGGCTTCCGGTTCATGCTGCTGGTCAACAAGATCGCCGTCGTCGCCGCGACGTTGCTGTTCCTGCTCGGCATCTTCGCCTTCGGCGGCAGCTTCGATCCGGGGTACGCGGGCATATTCGGGCCTGACGCGGACGCCGCCACCAACGCGCTGTACTGGCCGTCGTTCGTCGGCGCCGCGTTGATCGTGATGTCCAACCCGGTGAGTTTCGGTGCATTCCTTGGTGACTGGGCGCGCTACATCCCGCGCGAGACGCCCGGATGGAAGTCGATGGCGGCGGCGTTCCTGCGCGCAACTCGCCACACTGGTGCCGTTCCTGTTCGGTCTGGTCACCGCCGCGGTGGTGGCGACCAACGCGCCGCAGTTCATCGACGAGGGCAACTACGTCGGCGGTCTGCTGGCGGTGTCGCCGGGCTGGTACTTCGTGCCGGTGTGCCTGATCGCGCTGATCGGCGGCATGTCGACGGGAACGACCGCGCTGTACGGCACCGGCCTGGACTTCTCCAGTGTGTTCCCGCGATTCAGCCGCGTGCAGGCGACGATCTTCATCGGCGCTCTTCGCCATCGTCTTCATCTTCGTCGGCCGCTTCGCCTTCAACGTGGTGCAGAGCATCTCGACGTTCGCGGTCCTGATCGTCACGTGCACGGCGCCGTGGATGGTCGTGATGATGATCGGCTGGCTGGTCCGCCGCGGCTGGTACGACTCGGACTGCGCTGCAGGTGTTCAACCGCAGACAGCGCGGTGGCCGCTACTGGTTCGCCCACGGCTGGAACTGGCGGGGACTCGGCGCCTGGCTGGTCTCCGCGGCGCTGTCGCTGCTGCTTCGTCAACCTGCCCGGCCAGTTCGTCGGTCCGCTCGGCGATCTGGCCAGCGGCATCGACCTGTCGATCCCGGTCGGCCTCGGCCTGGCCGCGGTGCTGTACCCGGTGCTGCTGTTGGCCTTCCCGGAGCCGAGGGACGCGTTCGGCCCCGACGGGCCGCGGCTGGTGCCGGCCGGGCCCGCGGCCGACATCCCGATCACCACGGTGGACGAGCCCGGAATCACCACGAGCACAGAGGAAGTGTCAGCATGACCGCCGAGCGAGAGGCGGAGCGGGTTCACGCGGCGGGTCGTCTGGCCCGGTCGACGCGTCGAAGACGCCGCGCTTCGCCGGACCCGCGACGTTCGCCCGGCTGCCCCGGCTGGACCAGGTGCCCCGACGCCGACGTCGCGGTCGTCGGGGTGCCGTTCGACTCCGGGGTGTCCTACCGGCCCGGCGCCCGGTTCGGCCCGACGCACGTGCGCGAGGCGTCGCGGCTGCTGCGGCCCTACAACCCGGCGCTCGACGTGTCGCCGTTCGAGATCGCGCAGGTGGTCGATGCCGGCGACATCGCGGTGAACCCCTTCAACATTCACGAGGCCATCGAGACCATCGAGGCGGCCGCCGTCGACCTGACCAAGGACGGCACAGCGCTCGTCACGATCGGCGGTGACCACACGATCGCGCTGCCGCTGCTGCGCGCCGCCGCACGCCAAGCACGGGCCCGTCGCGCTGGTGCACTTCGATGCTCACCTGGACACCTGGGACACCTACTTCGGCGCGGAGTACACCCACGGCACCCCGTTCCGCCGGGCCGTCGAGGAGGGCATCCTCGACACCGAGGCGCTGTCCCACGTCGGCACGCGAGGGCCGCTGTACGGCAAGAAGGACCTCGAAGACGACCGCCGCTTCGGCTTCGGCATCGTCACGTCGTCCGACGTGTACTACCAGGGCGTGCGCGAGGTCGTCGACAGGCTGCGCCAGCGCCTCGGCAACCGGCCGGTCTACGTCTCGATCGACATCGACGTGCTCGATCCGGCGCACGCTCCCGGCACCGGCACCCCGGAGGCGGGCGGCATGACCAGCCGTGAACTGCTCGAGATCCTGCGCGGCTTCCGCGGATTGAACATCGTCGGCGCCGACGTCGTCGAGGTCTCGCCGGCCTACGACCACGCCGAGATCACCGGTGTGGCGGCTTCACACGTCGCCTACGATCTGGTGTCGCTGCTGGCGATGCGACACGAGGCGGCTGCCGCGACATGACCCGAAACGACCTGGGCGAGCGAAGCGACGGGGCAAGAAATGGAGGCGACGTCGTCGTCGAAACCCTGACAGCACTCGGGGTTTCGCACGTCTTCGGCATCCCCGGCCAGAACGCGTTGGCGTTGTTCGACGCGATCCGGCGCAGCGACCTGACGTTCGTCAGCTCACGGGTCGAGAACAACTCGGCGTTCGGCGCCGACGGCTACGCCAGGGCCACCGGTGAGGTCGGCGTGCTGTTCCTGTCCACCGGGCCGGGAGCGCTGACCGCCCTCGGTGCGCTGCAGGAGGCGTACGCAACCGGGGTGCCGCTGCTGGTGATCGCCAGCCAGGTGCCGCGCGCCGGGCTGGGGCTGCGCCGGGGCATGCTGCATCAGCTCGACGATCAGCAGCGCAGCGCCATCAACGTCACGAAAAGCACGGCTGGTGCCCGGAATTCGGCCGAGATACCTTCGTTGCTGGCCGACGCGTGGTCGTTGGCGCAGTCCGCACCCGCCGGGCCGGTGTGGGTGGAGATCCCGCAGGACGTGCTGGTGGAGCCGACCGATGTGCCGCCGGTGACGTCGGTGACGACCTCTGTCTCCCAGCGTGCGCCCCGCGCGCGAGCTGATCGATGCCGCCGCCGAATTGCTGGGTACCGCCGAGCGGCCGGTGATCCTGGCAGGCGGTGGAGTGCGTCGATCTGCGGGCGGGGCAGAGGCAATGATCGCGCTGGCGGAACTGCTTGATGCGCCGGTGGTTTCGACGGTCGGCGGCAAGGGCGCCATCCCGTTCTACGCACCCGCTGTCGGCCGCGTCGTGGATCGAGGACCGCCACACCACCGACCCTGCTCGAAGACGCCGACGTGCTGCTGGCGGTCGGCACCGCGATGGGCGAGGTGACCTCGAACTACTTCACGTTCGCGCCGAAGGGCCGGCTGATCCACGTCGACGCCGAGCGTCGGGTGCTGGAAGCCAACCACCCCGCGCTGGCCATCCACGCGGATGCGGCACTCGCCTTGTCGCGCCATCGGCGAAGCAGGTGACGCACCGCGCCTCGGGACGGCGCACGGGTCGCGAGTGAACTGCGGGCGGCGGTGCAGGAGCGGCTGGCTGGGCAGGCCGTCGCCGCCGAGCTGGGGCTGATGCGCGAACTGCGGGCCGCGGTTCCGGCTGCGGCACAGACCTTCTGGGACATGACGATCGCCGGCTACTGGGCCTGGTCGGCGTGGGATCCGCAGGACGGCGAGTTCCATTCGGCCCAGGGTGCAGGCGGTTTGGGATTCGCGTTCCCTGCGGCGGTGGCCGCGGCGATCGGAACGGGCGAGCGAACGCTGGCGGTCTCCGGCGACGGCGGCGCGATGTACTCGATCGCCGAGCTGGCCACCGCCCGCCAACACGACGCCGACGTCACCTGGCTGATCGTCGACGACGGCGGCTACGGCATTCTGCGCGAGTACATGACCGGAGCATTCGGTCAGGCCACCGCCACCGAGCTGGCCCGCCCGGATTTCGTCGCGCTGGCAGCGAGTTTCGGCGTGCCCGCGCAGCGGGCGACGCTCGACGGCGTCGGCGAAGCAATCGCCGGCACGTTCACGACCCGCGGGCCCGCGGTCGTCGTCCTGCCCGCAGTGCTGCGGATGTTCCCCACCCACCTGATACAGGAGTTCACCATGGGCAAGCCGCTCGATATCGCGATCATCGTCATCTATCTCGTCGCCATGCTCGCGTTCGGGTTCTGGGGCAAGACCAGAACCAAGGACTCGGCCGACTTCCTGGTCGCGGGCCGCCGACTCGGGCCCGGCGCTCTACACCGGCACCATGGCCGCCGTCGTGCTGGGCGGCGCGTCGACCGTCGGCGGCGTCGGCCTCGGCTACAAGTGGGGCATCTCCGGCATGTGGCTGGTGGTGGCCATCGCGGTCGGCCTGCTCGCGCTGAGCCTGCTCTTCGCCGGGCGCATTCAGCGGCTGAAGGTGTACACCGTCGCGCAGATGCTGCAGCTTGCGCTACGGCGTCGACGCGACCGCGTCCTCCGGGATCGTCATGGCCGCATACACATTGATGTTGTCGGTGACGTCGACGATCGCCTACGCGACAGTGTTCAACGTGCTGTTCGGCACCAACCGCACGGTGTCGGTGATCATCGGCGGCGCGATCGTGATGCTGTACTCGTCGATCGGCGGCATGTGGTCGATCACGCTGACCGACATGGTGCAGTTCATCCTCAAGACCATCGGCATCTTCTTCCTGCTGCTGCCCTTCACGCTGAACAAGGCGGGCGGCTTCGACGGCATCCGGGAGCGGGCCGGTGACGCGGTGTTCGACCTCGGCGCCATCGGAATGCCGCACGATCATCACGTTCTTCGTCGTTTACAGCTTCGGAATGCTGATCGGACAGGACATCTGGCAGCGGGTGTTCACCGCCCGGTCACCCGGCGTCGCGAAGTGGGGCGGCACCACGGCCGCGCTGTACTGCGTGCTGTACGGCGTCGCCGGTGCGGTGATCGGCATGGCGGCCTCGACGTTCCTGCCCGATGTCGAGGCCAAGGACGACGTGTACGCGCAGATCGCCGAGACGATCCTGCCGGTCGGGCATCAGCGGTTTCGTGCTCGCGGCTGCCGTTGCGGCGATGATGTCGACGGCGTCGGGTGCGCTGATCGCCACCGCGACGGTCGCGAAGACCGACGTGAAACCGTTGCTGTTGAGGATCATTGGTCGCGCCGGCGGAGCGTGAGGAAGCCGGAGCGCGACGTGCACTCCGACCGGCTCTACGTGGTGGTGCTCGGCATCGTGGTGATCGTGATCGCGGCGCTGCTCAACGACGTCGTCGCCGCACTGACCATCGCCTACGACATCCTGGTCGGCGGGCTGCTGGTGGCGATCCTCGGCGGATTCCTGTGGAAGCGGGCGACCGGCACCGGCGCGCTGTGGTCGATGGGGGTCGGCACCGTCGTCACGCTCGGCACGATGTTCGTCGTCGGCGACGTGCTGGCCAACGAGCCGATCTACTACGGCCTGGGTGCCAGCCTCATCGTGTACGTGATCGCCAGCCTGCTGACGCCGCGGACATCGCCGGAGGTGCTGGCCGTGTGGGACGACCGGTTGGCGGGGAGGGACGAGGCCGAAGGTCGATGCGACGTAGGGGCCTGACGCCCGCGCAGCGGCCGAGCGGTCTGCTGCGGTGCGCTCAGAACTGCAGACCAAATGGAAAGAGTATGAGGCGGGGTTACAGGCGGACACGCGTCCTGGCTGCCGCGCCATTAGCGCGAGGTTTCCCCAGATTGCCACCATGGACGGGGTGCGGCCGGATTCAAAGCCGTGGCATCCGAGCGGACTGGCGATCGACGTGATCGTCCCAATCCCGAAGGCGCCGGCCGGCATCGCGCTCGGCGACCGATGCTCAGCGCGTTCGTGATGTGGCAGCCCAGCGCCCCATTGGTATTTCCTACGGACGCGATCTTGTAGCGCATACGCGTGCTACACGCCGGGCGGTCCGCGAGGATTCGGCTACGCCGAGTCGGCCGGCGTGAACTGGTTGCCCACCCGCTTGTGTCAGTGATGTTGATGGACTTCAGCGGACCTAGCGAGTGGAGGTCGGCGGCGACCGACCTGGTACCGGCGAAGTAGTCCGCCACTGTCACAGGTAGAAGTGGTCGGCGTAGACCAATCTGCGGGTCTCGGTGTGCCCGGGCGTGCCCGGTGTTTCGTCAGCCGACAGGTTCTCGAACTCCTCGATCTGGACCCGCAGATCGTCGGACGTGCCGGGTGTCGCGAGTTGTTCCGGCGCGAGCAGGCTGAGCTCTGCGGTCCATGTCGCAGCGAAAGTCGTCGGGTCGGCGGCGGCAAGCTCGCACAGCACCTCTGGTCCACTGGCCCAGTCGAGGTCGGATCCCGACGTCTTGCTTCGCGACTGCAGCGTCGCCACCACCCGCCGCGATTTCAACAACAGTTCCTTCAACGCGTCGGGAGTCGGCGCCTGGTCGGGCAGCTCGACATCCGGCGCGTTCGTCACGGCGGTCACGCCGCTGACGGTGATACGTACGTGATCGGCGTCGGGACGACTCAGCGAGCCGATCCGTTCGGGTGGAAGTTGCACGAAGTCGGTGGCGATGATCTCGGAGAACTCCATATTCGGAATCGAATTCGGTTGGTAGCGGGCCAGCGCCAGCCGCAGGAACGGCCATGCGGCGCCGCGTGACTCGAGAACAACGTCGACGAACCAACGTTTCCGTCCGCTATGGAACTCCGGATGGTACCCGTAGGCGTTGATCACCTTGTCCTGGTCTTCGGGTTTCTCCGATCCGGGACCGGTCTTGACGACGACATGCCGAACCGGCCGGCCGCCCGGCAGACTCTCGGGTGCCAATCGGAGTTGCACCGCGCGTTGCTGCCAGGCGGAAAGCACCGGAACCTCATAGGAATTGGCGATCGCGGGGCTGAGCGAGGATCGGATCACGCGCCCACAAGGTCACCCTTTCGGGGTTCGCTGTCACCAGCGTCGGGTCGCCGGTGGTGATGCACCGCGAGCATTTCACCGGCGCCGCTGGAATACCAGGGTCGCTCCAGCCAGATACGCACACCGCTGCGGCGCACGCGCCGCACCGCGAAGGGATGCTCGGGTTCGGTGGTCTGCTCCCACATGAACATCGGGATCACACTGTGCGCCACGGGCGGGGCGGGAGGTGCTGAGCTGGGGACATTGACCTCCGACCTCGTTGCCGAGCCGACAGCGGGTCGTCGGTGGTGGGGAGTTCGTTGGGATCGAAGAACTCCCGGTACCTCGAGCGAGCCGTGCAGCCGGTAGGTCACCGTGCGCGCCTTGGTATCCGGGCAGGCGTGTGAATGGCCGGCCGGATCGGCACCTCGGTTTTGCGCGCGCCCACCTGGTCCGCCGGAGTTCCCGCAGCGATGAGCAACGAGAACCGTTCGGCTCGCCGATCCGGTGGTCCACCACGATCTCGGCGGTGACTGCTGTTCGGTCGGCTCGGCCTTGTCGGGATCGTCGACGGGTTCCGTCCATTTCGCCCGTAGCTCCACCTTGTCGGTGCTGGCGCCGTGCACATCGAGGACGCCGTCCAGATTGGCGGTGACCATGTACGGCGTGCGCGGCTCGCGGTCAGCCGGGAGATGCGTGGCGGCGATCGCGGGTCGGGCGGTCGCGTGCACCAGGCGGAGTTCCTCGTCGGGCGTCAGCCACCACATCCAGCCGTCGCGGGCCGCGCTTGGCCAGCACCCGTCGGGCGGCGACCGGGCACGTTGGCATCGTTGACGGGATGGAATACCCACAGTCCCATCTTCTCCAGATGTGCGTCGTCGAGCGTGGTGGACGTACCGCACCGCGACCTGTTCGCCGGGCGGCAGTCCGACATGGATGACGTTGCCGTCCTGGCTGGCATCCAGCCGCGCAGCGCTGTGCAATACCAGCCGCAGCGGCTGCAACTCCGGCCAGTGCCCGGCGTAGGCTGACCGTGACGGATTGCAGCGACCCGCGGATTGGTGAAGCGGTGATCCGCGCCGGCCTCGATAGAACATCAAGCGCCACGCCGGTCGGCCATCGGGTCGGGTAGAGTACGGCAGCAACAAGTTGTCGACATCGTGAACGATGTACTGGCCCGCTGCCGGGCTGAACCTCGGGATCCTGGATCTCTTCCAGGGTCTTGGGTTCGGTGGCGTTGCGGCATCGACAGCAGCTTGCATACCCGGCTGGCGGGACTGTCTTGCGTCGGGTCGTTGAGATCCTGAATGTCCTTGTAGAAGAGGTTGCCCCGCTCCTTGAGCGCGATCGCGTAGGCCCTGGTCTTTTGTCCCGTTTTCATCAACTCGTCGAAGCGGCCATCCTGTTCGGCCTCCAGCTGACTGCCCTTCGGTGGCACGATGTGCCGCTGGCACAGACCGGGCCCCGAGGTCAGACCCGTTCGGATCACCATGCGCTGCACCGATTCACCGGTGGTATACGCCTCGCGGGGTACCAGGGTGGGTGCGACTATCGGATCCCACCGCAGAAACAGCCGCGGTACGGTGACGACATTGGCGTCCTCGGCGTCGGCGAACAATGCAGCGAGCTGTTCGAGGTCGACATCCTCCCACTGCGGGTATCTGCGCAGCGACGACGCATGCTCGATCACGGACGCGGTCGCACGTTCAATGGCGCTTCCCGTGTCCCGGTGCTGCCGGGAACCGATGGGTTGAGTGAACTGCGCAGCGATGCGAGGATGCCGGCCTGTTCGCGGGTTTTGGCCTCGGCCCGCAATTCGTCGAGATGTGTTGCGGCAGCGTCCAGCAAGGTTTCGGCGAAGGTTGTCGGCGGTATCTGATCCATCGGGCACGCTGTTGCCGGCGAGATCGACACCGGCGATGCGGAAGGAGTACTTGCGGCCATAGCGGAGCGCGGGCAAGGACTTCTCCTTGACCGTGGACCGCACCCACAGCCCCGGCGCAGTCGGTGGACTCGGGTGTGTCATCGATGCGCTCGCGGCCGGGTTCGGGATGTGAAGCGTCGTTGTGAATCACCTGCTTACCCGGTCGGGGTGCCGACAGGCTCCAGCCGTCCCAGCCGGCCAGCACCTCGTGCACGTAGTACGGGTTGTTCGGATTGCCGGGCGCTCGGCTCAGCGGCGGATTCTGCAGCAGCCCTGGGTCTTCAACCTTGGTGAGTATCGGCGTCACGGTGAACGACGCCGTCACCAGACGCTCGTGCAGGCTGTGCCACTCGTTGGTGACGTCGTCCCACACCTCCAGCCGGATCCCGCGCAACAGGCTCCTCGAAGTGGAACTTTTCGCGGGGCTGCATGCCGCCCTGCTGTTCGACGACCGGCTGCAACGCCTCGCTCTTCGCGACCTGATCCTGCAGTCGGTCCGCACGGGCCAGTTCGGCGACCGCGAACCCGGTGGAGCGCAGGCCCGCTGGGGCGAATGATCCTGCATCGCCGTTGAGTTCGATTGCGTACGCGCGTACCGCGCTGCGGCACAACTGCTCCAGCGACAATGCACCCGCATCCGGATCGAGATCCACCACGCGGTAGCCGTTGGGGTCACCCAGCCGTAGCCGTCCAAAGTGCCAGCGGGTTCGGTCTTTGGCCTTGGCCAGGAAGCGGTTGCCGTCGACGACACAGTGGGTGATAGGTGATACGTACTTCTCGGTGCCTGCGAGCCTTGACATCACACCAGATCTGGGTGGCCTGTTTGAGGGCGTCCAGGTCGTCCATGGACATCGACGACTATGCCGAGTGCCCGCGCCAACGCCGGTACATTGCAGACCCCGGCCACGCGTTCGTGGAAATCCGGGGGATCGTGTGCGGCCCGCGCCAGCCGCGCCGACGGATCCGGCTGCAGCTGAGGTTGGGCTGTTCTTCCTTACGGTGGTAGAAGTACTGCGCGCGGTGCAGGTCGACGAGCATACTCAGGATGGAATTGCCGGCGACCCTCTCCGGGTGCTCCAGCTGGTAATCGAGGTACTCCGTGATGGAGCGGTCGAGGTCGTCGTGCTCGGGGTCGAGCAGAATTTCGATTGGTGACCGCCAAGGCTCGTCCTCGGCGGCATTCTCGGCGAAAGCCGGACCGGTTGGGACGGTGGGAGGAGGCTTGACGGGCGCGACGGCCCGACGGGCGGCCTGCTCCCGGGCCGTCCTGAGCCGGTCGAGCCGATTGGTCCGGTCGCGGTCGTAGTACCGGAACGCGCTGATCACCGTGCCGGCGGTGTTCTTTCCGGCGAATTCGGTCAGCAGATCCTCGGCGAACGGATTTCCCACCACCCGGGGCCGGTCGATCGGCGACGAAAGGGCCGATGCGTGATGGACTTCAATCGCATGATCGGGTATGCGGTTGGCGGGAAAGCTGTTCCAGGTTTCGCTGCTGGGCTTGGGTTCCGGATAGGATCTGACCTTGGTATCCCCGGGAAAGGCCGTCTTCCAGGCGCTCTCGCTCGCCTTGTCCAACAGCGGAGTGCACGGGATCGGGTTGGCGCCGGCTTCGACCGACCGCAAGGTGATCTCGGCATTCTTCAACGTCTTGACCCAGTTGATCATTGCCGCGTAGTCGGACAGCTGACCGCCGCCGTCGAGGCGGTGTGAGATGAACAGCGATACGTGGTATTCGTCGCGTGTATCCACTGAGTACGGCAGCACCGTCGTCATCAGGCGGGTGGTCGCCATGGTCAGGCTCCTATCGCAAACGACGAGTAGTACTCGTTCCACAGTCCCTGGCCACCCTGATCCGGCGGCATGATGTCTTTCAGCGTCGGGTCGCCCTTCGATCCCGCGAGCTTTCGCTCACAGGTGATTTCAACCGAGGCCGAGAAGAACAGGATTTCGATCTCGACGGTAAGGGTGGCCCGCCCGATGAGCTTGCCGGTCGGGAAGTCGTATCGCAGTGACAGTTCCAGCGTGATCGACGCGGACACGATGCCGAGCACCTCGACCTCGCCGCGGATGCGGAAGTAGGCGGTCAGCTGTCCCTTGTCGTCTTCCAGACGCAGGTACACGCCGATCATCACCGACACTGACCCCGACGCCACCACGAGGTCGACGCTGAGCGATGCGCCGGCCTCCAGTCCCAGCTCCAGCAATACCAACCCGTTGGGGGACAGCCGGATACCGACCCAGCCACCGCCGCCGATCGCGAGGACGGTGAGCCGGAACGGCGCTTCCTTGGTGCAGAAGAAGAAGCCGACGGTGACGGCTTCGCCGAGGAACGGTATGCGGCAGTCCGCGCCGAGCGCGATGTTCTCCAGCGTGAAAACGCCGATTGCCACGCTGGGCAGTGCCAAGTCGAACCCGGCTGTTGCAGACTCGGCCGTGACGTCGACGAACGGGGGATCGGCGAAGCCGTCCAACGGGATGACCTGGCGCAGCTTCTCGATGAAACCGAGGATGCCGACAAATTTGATGCCGTCGAACTGGACATCTACTTCGGGTTTTCCACCGGTGACGTGCGAAACGCGATGCGCCGGAACTTCATCTCCATCAACGCCCGATGCCGGGAAGCAGCTGCAGCCCGAAATCGGGCACGCCGCGCTCACGCACTGACTGCGGCTTGCCGTCCTTCTGGTGCGAAGCTCAACAGTGATCGCCAGTCGCGGATCGTTACTGGCATGAAAATGAGGTCGCCGGTGGGAGGCCAGCCCTTGATCTTGGCGTCCCACTCGTAGCGGACCTTGGCGCCCTCCGGCGGAGCGAAGCGCCGCGCGTAGCCGCCGTCGTCGCGGCATGTCGAGCGCGGCCAGCGCGTGATAGGGCCGCTCGACGTCCGTGCGTAGCTGCGCGGGCAGGTCCGGGCTGTCAGCAGCGACTTCACCGGTTCCAGTGCCGCGGATGGCCTCTGCTCCGGACGCCCGCGGGATTGCCGCGTCGGGTTGTCCTTCGGCCAGTCGACGGTTCAACGGGACTGATGGTCACCGAGTCCGGCAGGCGCTTGATGCAGGTTCTGCACCGACAACTTGGCTGGGGCGGCTCAGAGGTGTTGACAGCCAGCAATCTTTCGATCGTTGAGGGCGGCACGAGGCCGGCGTGCTCGACGGCGACCCGCGGGACGAAGGCCGGTTGTTCGGTAATGAGTTTCGGCGCGTCGAGCGAAGACGCCTTACCAGGATGTCCTTCAGATCGAAGAGCCCGAACAACTTCGGAAACGCAGTGCCCAGGAACTTGCCGGGATCGAACGTCCCCTTGGTGATGTCGTCGGCCGGATTACCGTCGTCGCCGACCGCACCCAGGGTGCGCGACAGTCCCTTCACCGAGATGCTGGGTTCGACGAAGCCGCCGCCGCGATCACTGCCACCGGCGAAGTCCAGCTTGGTTTCGGTGTCGCAGTATCAGATACCGCTCCGACTTGTCGAGCATGGGACGCCGTGCTCGTACGGGCAAGTCGCCGCCACGTACTCCGGACGATAGGTTGGCAGACGGGCCGCCGCCGGCCCGGTTGAGGGACGGCCAGTGCGGGGATGGTGATGTACGCCTTGAACATCGACGGTGTGCTGGTCTCCGCCTCGGCGGCGCCTGCGGAACTCGATGAACTGAAGCCGGGAGGTGGTGTCGCCCGCACGGCGTTCGGGGGCGAAGGCCACGTCGGCGCCGCCGACATTGATCGGGTGTCGCTGGACGACCTGTCGTATCCAGGTGCCGTTGGCTTCCGTGAAGGCGGTGTCGTTCACCGGCACGGCCACAAGCGCGGTTGTCATGGTGATCGCGCGACCCACGTGGTCGGACGCGCGGTGAGCTGCCAACGGAACTTGCCGCCGTCGGTCGCCTCAAGTTCCGGCACGAACGGAATGGACTCGTCCGCCACCGGTTTGAGATCCGGGGTGACCAACGGGTTTATGGTCACCGACGCGAATGGCATGTTCCCGGCCGGGGTAGCTGCGGGTGTGTTCGCGAGCACGATGAAATTCCGCTTGCGTAGATACGCCACCGGATCGGAGTCGTCGGTGGGATATTGCGTTCGGTGACCGTCACGAAGGTGCCGCGGTGGCCGAACGGGAACAGATAGATCGGCTTCTCAACCCGAACGTACTGATCCCGGGCCATCATGGCCTGGTGGCGGTAAGCGCTCAATCTGTCGCCGGGGAATGCTAATCCATCCCAGCTGACCCGCCAGTCGATCCAGGCTCCGAGCGCACTCGGGTACAGCCGGCTCACGCTCAGCGGCACCGGCTCGACCCCCGTGGTGGGGTCCGCACTTTGTCGCACAATGTGTTTGCGGTCGGTGTCGTCGAGAGAGCTCTCGAAGCCGGGCTGCGGTGGAGTCGGCGTGTCCTTGTCACGGGCCCAGATCGCGCGGACAGTCCGGTGTTCGTCTTCTGCTTCGTCAACTCCGACGAACGTGTCCGCGGCGTCGAAACGACGGACACCCAGGCGGCTGTACCACAGTTCCACCCGCGAGGAATCATCCGGGGCGGTCGCAGGATCGCGAGGCGTGGGTGAAGCCGCCGTACTCCCCATCCGGGGAGACGATCAGGCGGTAGGGAGCTTCGATCGCGGTCTGGTCGGTAGTGGGAGCGATCGTCGGACCCTTGGCGTTTTCCGGCCGCGGCTGGTTCGGGGTCACTCGTGGTATCGCCAAAGGCGCCACCCCGCAATCCAGTTTCGTCAGACCCGTCAGCACACCCGCGACCGTGAACGGCATCTCGGTCTT
>CAWCMF010000004.1:0-208172 GCA_963796545.1 uncultured Actinomycetota bacterium
AGATCGATCGCGTGCTCGCGCGTGAGCTGATTGCCGACGGGCGTGCGACGCTGGCGCACCTGGCGGCGGCGGCGGGTCTGTCGGTTTCGGCGGTGCAGTCGCGGGTCCGAAGGCTGGAGTCCCGCGGAGTGATCAGCGGGTACACGGCCCGGATCGATCCCGAAGCCGTCGGCAGCATGCTGTCGGCGTTCGTCGCCATCACTCCTCTCGATCCCTCTCAACCCGATGATGCACCCGCGCGGCTGGAACACATCCTCGAAATCGAGGCGTGCTATTCCGTCGCCGGTGAGGACAGCTATGTCCTGCTGGTTCATGTCGAGTCCGCGCGGGCGCTGGAATTCCTGCTGCAGAAGATTCGTACCGCTGCCGATGTGAAGACTCGAAGCACGATCATTCTACACAAGTTTTACAGCGATCGCCGCTCTGTACCGGAATAATTCCTGCTACAGATCGTCAAAGCATAAGTATTCCGTTATTATCGCGTTCATGACTGCTGTTCTTCCGGAAGAGCGCCAGCTGGCGCCCACGAACGTCACCCCCGCCGTCGTTCGCGCCGTCCTGGCGCGCAGCATCCTGGCCGACGGGTTGGATCTGGTCCTCGATATCGACCGGTCTCGCGGGTCCTACCTGGTAGATGCGCGCACGCACCGCGGCTATCTGGACATGTTCACGTTCTTCGCGTCGTCAGCGCTCGGCATGAACCACCCCGGCCTCGCCGATGACGACGCGTTCCGTGCCGAGCTCGCCGCCGCCGCGCTGAACAAGCCGAGCAACTCCGACGTCTACACCGTCCCGATGGCCCGGTTCGTCGAGACGTTCGCCCGCGTTCTCGGCGATCCGAAGTTGCCGCACCTGTTCTTCGTCGACGGCGGCGCGCTCGCGGTGGAGAACGCCCTGAAGGTCGCCTTCGACTGGAAGAGCCGGCACAACGAGGCCAACGGCCGAGATCCGCAGCTGGGCACCAAAGTGCTGCACCTCAAGGGTGCGTTCCACGGTCGCAGCGGCTACACGATGTCGCTGACGAACACCGACCCGAACAAGGTGGCGCGATTCCCGAAGTTCGACTGGCCGCGCATCGACGCGCCGTTCTTGCGCGAAGGCGCGAATATGGATGCGCTGGAAGAGGCTTCGCTGCGTCAGGCCCGTGCCGCGTTCGAGGCCAACCCCCACGACATCGCGTGTTTCATCGCCGAACCGATCCAGGGCGAGGGCGGCGACCGTCACTTCCGACCCCAGTTCTTCGCCGCGATGCGGGAGCTGTGCGACGAGTTCGATGCGCTGCTGATATTCGACGAAGTCCAGACGGGCTGCGGTATCACTGGAACCGCCTGGGCGTACCAGCAATTGGGGGTCTGGCCCGATGTCGTCGCGTTCGGCAAGAAGACGCAGGTGTGCGGGGTCATGGCCGGCGGCAGGGTCGACGAGGTCGCCGACAACGTGTTCACGGTCAGCTCGCGTATCAATTCGACCTGGGGCGGCAACCTCGTCGACATGGTCAGGTCCCGACGGATCCTCAAGGTCATCGAGGTCGACGGCTTGTTCGACCGCGCTGCCGACAATGGCCGCTATCTGCTTGCCAGCCTGGAGGAACTCGCCACCGAGTTCCCGGAATCGGTGCGTGACGTGCGGGGCCGCGGGCTGATGTGCGCCTTCAGCATGCCCAGCGCCGAGCAGCGCGACGAACTGCTCGCCGGGCTGTGGGATTGCGGCGTCATCATGCTGGGCTGCGGACCCGACAGCGTGCGGTTCCGGCCGGCGCTGACGGTGTCCCACGAGGAGATCGACGCTGCGGTCGACGCGGTGCGTGCGGTGCTCAGGAAGTTGTCGGTCCGGCCGGTTGGGTGAGCCGGCGGATCGTCGAGCGCAGCCGCGGTAGGTCCGCGCCACCGACGAGCTCACAGCCGTGCAGATCGGCGAGTTTTCTTGCGGCTGGCGTGAATTCGTGATTAGTGACGACCATGGTTCTGGTGCAGTCCTGCATGGGTGCACCGGCGACCACTTCCTGCACGGCGCTGGCTCCGACGGGGCGGGAAAGTCGCTTGCACTGGACGGCCAGCCGGTTGGGCCGTCGGCCGATGATGAGGTCGACGCCCCAGTCGCCCGTGATCGCGGTCATGATGACCGGCACCCCGCAGGTCCGCGCGATGCGGGCGACGTAGTCCTCGAACTCGGTGCCCGACATTGCGGCGGTCTGGTCGCGGGTCCCCGGGGTGGCTGCGCCGACGACCAGGCCCCGCAAGAACCGAGGCGCGGCCAGAGCGACCGTCGGGGTCAGCAAGCCGGCCAGCGCACTCGAAGCCGGGCTCGCGCCGGCCAGGTAGGCGGTCCCCCCTGCGGCCAGACCGAGCGCGACGTACAGCTTCCACCTGAGCGTTGTCACGGCCGAATCGTAGGTGCAGGCCCCGACAGACCGCGTTTATCGAAACGTGACCCTGGGAATTCCCCGGCAGACCATTCCGCGTGATCACTGGAGACGACACGATGGCGGACCTTCACCACCACACCCGCGAGTTGCGGCGCGTCGTCAGCGTCGATGACGCCGGAGTGCGAGACGCCGTGCGTACCGGGTCGGGTGTCGCAGTGGCCGCCCTCGTCTTCTACGCCCTCGCCTCGATCTGGGTCGGGACCTGCACCGGATCGATCGCTGACGCGGCGGGGTGCGGAGCACCGCAACGCGCCATGTTGACCCTGGGAGCTCCGGGCATCTTGTTGGCCGGCGGTCTGTGGTCGTTGACGCAAACGTTTCGGGTGCGCCGGGACCACACGGCATGGTGGGTCTGGCTGGGAACGGGTTGGCTGCTTCTGGTCCTGATGGTGCTGAGCGCTTTCGTGAGTCTGCCGTCGCTCTGACTTGTCGGTGCCCGCCGCCAGCATCGCGAAATTGCTCTGAGGGCTGTGGTCGCGCGGCAGGCGCGACCGTGAGTCCAATCTCGGCGTAGTTATCCACAGCGCTGGCGCAATTCTGATGTCCTGCAGCTGAATCTGTCGGGTCGATGGTCACCATCGCGACATGCGAAAGGTCTTCATCGGTAGCGAGGCATTGGCTGGTGGACGGCTGACGCGGGCCCAACTGCGCTGGAACTACCGCCGCATCTATCCCGACGTCTACGTGCCGGCTGATGGCACGCCCTCATTGCGCGGCCGCACCACAGGGGCGTGGCTGTGGACTCGGCGTAACGGCGTCATCGCGGGCCGCGCCGCAGCAGCGCTCCATGGCGCGCGCTGGGTGGACGACCGCGAACCGATCGAGATGATCTGGAAGTGCGGCCGCCCGCCGCCCGGCATCATCGCCCGCAACGAGCGGATCGACGGCGACGAGGTGACCCAGGTCGCCGGGGTCTTCGTGACGACGCCCCCACGGACTGCGCTCGATCTGGCCAGGTACCTGCCGCGTGATCAGGCTGTGGTCCACCTCGACGCCCTGGCTCAGGCGACGGGGGTCAAGGCCCTCGATGCCTTGGCGCTGGCCCAGCGATACCCCGGCGTGGTGCGCTCCGCGGTGACTGCACTGAGCCTGATGGACTGCGGTTGCAATCGCCCCGGGAGACGCGGCTTCGGTTGTTACTCGTCGACGAGTGGCACGACCCGGTGAGAACGCAGATAGAGGTGACTGACGGGCGCAACCTCGCCTTCATCGACATGGGCTATGAGGAGCCCATGGTCGGCCTCGACTACGAGGGCGCGCACCACAGCGAGGACCGCCAGATGTATGTGGGGCGCAATACGGCCGTGCCGAATTCATCGAGCGGAGCGGTTGGCACGACATCCGCGTGGTGGCCGAACACAGTCCGGCGTTCATCAAACACCGAGTGCGGCAAGCGTTTGAGCGGCGCGGCTACACGCCGAGATTGCGCCGACGGTCGTGATTGCGGCCGGGCGACAGCCCTGACTGCAATCTCGCCGCACGCGCAAAACAATGGGCCCAACCCGGATATCCGGTTGGGCCCATTGCAAAGAAGCTGTTACTGGTTGGCTTCCTGGCGCTTCTCGGCGGCAGCGGCGCCTGCGCGAGCCGACTCGGCCTCGGCTTCCTTCTTGGCGACGTCCTGCTGCGCGTCGGCCTTGTCCTGCTGGGCCTTGCCCTCGCGGACCATGTCATCGCGACCGGCGACGGTGCCGACGGCTTCCTTGGCCTTGCCCTTCACGTCTTCGACGGCGCCCTTGATGCCTTCTTCGGGACCGCTGTTCTTCTCAGTCATAGTGTGCCTTCCGATTTGTGGATGGTCGGGCTCGTCACACAGCCCGTTTCGTGCGCCACCCCAAGACTTCCCGGGTCGTCACACCACTAAACGGGTGACGCCCGTCTCAGTCGCGAAACACCCTCAGTGGCAACGATTTGCTCCGCTGAAAACGCCGCGGCAGCCGACGATTGTGTCGCCCGCAGCGAACAGGGTTTGGCCGATACCGACCACGGGGTATGGCTGCCGCACCATGAACAGAACCCTTGCGGTCGCCGCATCACTGCATCATCGGCGCCAACATCAGAAATGCGCCGGCATAAACGGCTATAGCGATCAGAGCGAGGACCGCGAGAGTGACGCCTGCGATCACCAGGATGCGGCGCAACGGCTTGGTGTTCCGGTCCACGCCGAAGGGTTACCCGGCGCGCCCTGGCTGCTAACGAACGCACTGGCAGATGCGCGGAGCGCCCATGGATAACAACGGATCGGCCTGGGGTAATCTCGCGGGGATGTTTTCAGGAGGTCAGATGACCGGTGTCCCAAGCCACGGTAATGCGGTGCACAGCCCGCAAGCGGTAGAACTCCGAGTTGTGGCAACGCTGGAGAACCTGGCAGTGCTGCGCACGCTGGTGGCCGCGATCGGCACCTTCGAAGATCTTGATTTTGACGCGGTCGCCGATCTGAGGTTGGCCGTCGATGAGGCCTGCACTCGGCTGATCAGGTCTGCGGTGACCGACTCGACGTTGCTCGTCGTCGTCGATCCGCAACCTGGAGCCTTGGTGGTGCACGCATCGACGACGTGCGACAGCACTGACATTCTGGCGCCTGGGAGCTTCAGCTGGCACGTGCTCAGTTCGTTGACCGACGAGGTGACGACGTTCTCCAACGGTGCGGCCGTCGGCGACGGCGAGGTCTTCGGGATCTCGATGACGACCAGGCGAGCGAGCTCATTGCAGTGACCCGGTCCTCGTCCAGGGGTTCGTCGAAGCGATCGAACTCCGAGTATTCGGACGTTGCCGAGATGTTCCGAGAGTTGGCCGAACTCAAGGAAGGCTCGGCACCGTTCCAGCGGCAGCGCGACAGCATCGTCGAGCGGTGCCTTCCACTCGCCGATCACATCGCCCGGCGCTTCGATGGTCGCGGCGAGCCACGTGACGACCTGGTCCAGGTTGCACGGGTGGGTCTGGTCAACGCCGTGATCCGCTTCGACGTGAATGCCGGTTCGGACTTCGTGTCGTTCGCGGTGCCGACCATCATGGGCGAGGTCCGCAGGCACTTCCGCGACAACAGCTGGTCGGTGAAGGTGCCCCGCCGGCTCAAGGAGCTGCATCTGCGGCTGGGCGCCGCGACCGCCGATCTGTCCCAACGGCTGGGCCGCGCGCCGACGGCCAGCGAGCTGGCTGCCGAGCTGGAGATGGACCGTGACGAGGTGATCGAAGGCCTCGTCGCGGGCAGCTCATACAACACGCTGTCGATCGACAGCGGGGGGAGCGGGAACGAAGACACGCCGGCAATCGCCGACACGCTCGGTGATGTCGACCTGGCCCTTGATCAGATCGAGAACCGCGAGGCGCTGCGGCCGCTGCTGTCGGCGCTGCCCGAGCGGGAACGCACCGTGCTGGTACTGCGGTTCTTCGAGTCGATGACGCAGACTCAGATCGCCGAGCGGGTCGGCATCTCGCAGATGCACGTGTCCCGGTTACTGGCCAAATCGCTGGCGCGACTCCGTGACCAGCTGGAGTAGCCGCGGCGGCTCACACATGCGCAGCACCGTGTCCGGCCACGACGGCGGTGGCCGGTTGGGGCCAGGCTTTGTCAAAGTGCGCTGTGGCACATGAATTCCCGGTGACGGGGGTGGTGCTCGCCGCAGGCGCGGGCACCCGGTTCGGGATGCCGAAGGTGCTCGCCGACGGTGGCGAATGGCTGCGCGTCAGCGTGGCCGCATTGCGCGGTGGCGGGTGCGACGACCTTGTGGTCGTCCTGGGTGCGGCAGTCGTCGCGGTGCCCCCGCCCGCACGCGCGGTACTGGCCGACGACTGGGCCGACGGACTGAGCGCATCGGTGCGCGCCGGCGTCCTCGCGGCAGACGGCGCTTCGGAATTCGTGGTGCTGACGACGGTCGACACCCCTGATGTCAACGCCGCGTCGGTGCGACGGGTGCTCGCTGCTGCGCGCGCGTCGGAATCGGGGCTGGCCCGGGCACGCTACGACGGGCGGCCGGGGCATCCCGTGGTGATCGCGCGCAGGCATTGGCCGAAACTGCTCGACGCGCTGACCGGAGATGACGGCGCCGGACCGTTCCTCGCAGGGCGCGACGACGTCGTCGCTGTGGAGTGCGGCGATCTGGCCACCGGCCGCGACATCGACGAGCGCTGACGGCCGTGTCCCGCGTCAGCCACGTTCTTCAACCGCAAGCGCCGCAATCACTGTCAACAACGACGGCAACATGCAGGTGACCCATGACCTGCGCGCACACCAGACGTTGCCCTGCGCTGAGGTCAATCGGCGCCGAGAATGGCCTGCGCGAATCGCTTAACCGCTTCCGTCCCGGTGTGAGCTGCCTGCTCGTGGCCTGGACGCACCCGGGCTGCGACAGTCCCGGTCGTCGGATCCAGTGTCACCTCGGCCAACAATTCGCCGGTCGTCGGCTCGCACACCGCCCACGAATACAGGGAGTCGGAATCCCACTGCGCTGCAAGCGTACTCACGTATTCGGCGCGATGCTCGCCGAGGTCGGCCAGCGCGGGCCGGTCGTCGACGCGGTCGTCGGCGCGCAGCGCCCGCAGATACCAAGCGCCGGCATTGATCTCGACGGGTTCCACCCGGTCAGCTTGCCATGCCGTGCCAGACGTGGCTCGGCCCCGCCCTTCGGCTGGCGCCGTGGAAAGCGGGGCCCGTTCCCCGCGCTTTGACCGGCGACGAGATGTGAGCCAACCTGAGGGGCGGGCGGGGCGGGCGCAAGCGCAGCCGGATGATCGTGCAGGCGAGCTTCCCGCGGTGTTCCGGCGCGAGCCTCCATGCTTCGGTCTGGGGGAGAGGAGGGGGGGGGGGGCGGCGGGGGGGGGGGCGGGCCGGGTGTGCTGGGCGCGCGGCCGGCGGCAGTTCGGGCGACGCGCGAAGCTGGGGCGGCGCGTGGGGCGGGGGGGGGCGCGGCGGGCGCGGCGACCGGCTGCCCGCGTGTGGGAGGCAGTGACCGCGCCGGTCTGTCCGGCGGCCGGCGGCTCCCGCTCGCCGGCGCCGGCAAACCGATGAACCTGATGAGCGAACCCCTAGTCCATCCGTTCGGGGCGTCAAACGGAAAAAGGCAGCAACGCAGGGAGTCCCGTCAGCAACTACAAGAAAACGGGGTGCCATCAGTAGAAGGCACCCCGATTCGACGGAAAGAAGCTATTCGGGGCTCTTGAGCTCCGCGATCACGGTGCCCTGGGTGACGGCCGCGCCGGCCTCGATCGACAGGCCCGGTGACCACGCCGTCCTTGTGTGCGGTGACCGGGTTCTCCATCTTCATGGCCTCCAGCACGACCATCAGGTCACCGGCGGCCACGGTCTGGCCCTCTTCGACGGCGACCTTGACCACGGTGCCCTGCATGGGTGCCGTCACCGCGTCACCGGACGCCGCGGCGCCGCCGTGACCGCCACGCTTGCGCGCCTTGGGCTTCTTGCGGACGACGCCGGACGCGGCCGCGCCACCGCCGCCGAGGGCGAGTCGCCGGGCAGCGACACCTCGAGGCGACGGCCGCCGACCTCGACCACGACGGTCTGGCGGGGGATGGTGTCTTCCTCGTCGATCGGGTCACCGCCGGTGAACGGCTCGACGGTGTTGTCCCACTCGGTCTCGATCCAGCGGGTGTGGACGTCGAAGCCCTCGCCGTCGCCGATGAAGGCGGGATCGGACACCACGGCGCGGTGGAACGGGATGACGGTCGCCAGGCCCTCGACGTGTGAACTCCGCGAGGGCGCGGCGCGAGCGGGCCAGGGCCTCGTCGCGGGTCGGCGCCGGTGACGATCAGCTTGGCGAGCATCGAGTCGAACTGGCCGCCGATGACCGAGCCGGTCTCCACGCCGGAGTCCAGGCGCACGCCGGGGCCGGTGGGCGGGACGAACTTGCTGACCGGGCCGGGGGCGGGCAGGAAGCCGCGGCCGGCGTCCTCGCCGTTGATGCGGAACTCGAACGAGTGCCCACGAGGGGTGGGGTCTTCGGTGATGCTCAGCGCTTCGCCGTTGGCGATCTTGAACTGCTGCCGCACCAGGTCGATGCCTGCGGTCTCCTCGGTGACCGGGTGCTCGACCTGCAGGCGGGTGTTGACCTCGAGGAAGGAGATCAGTGCCGTCCTGGCCGACGAGGTATTCGACGGTGCCCGCGCCGTAGTAGCCGGCTTCCTTGCAGATGCGCTTGGCGGACTCGTGGATCTCCTTGCGCTGCGCGTCGGTCAGGAACGGGGCCGGGGCCTCTTCGACGAGCTTCTGGAAGCGGCGCTGCAGCGAGCAGTCGCGGGTGCCTGCGACGACGACGTTGCCGTGCTGGTCGGCGATGACCTGAGCCTCGACGTGGCGCGGCTTGTCGAGGTAGCGCTCGACGAAGCACTCGCCGCGGCCGAACGCGGCGACGGCCTCGCGGGTGGCGGAGTCGAACAGCTCGGGGATCTCTTCGATGGTGCGGGCGACCTTCATGCCGCGGCCGCCGCCGCCGAAGGCGGCCTTGATGGCGATCGGCACGCCGTACTCCTTGGCGAACGCGACGATCTCGTCGGCGTCCTTGACCGGGTCGGCGGTGCCGGGCAGCCAGCGGGGCCTTGGCGCGCGCGGCGATGTGGCGGGCGGTGACCTTGTCGCCGAGGTCGCGGATGGACTGCGGGCTGGGGCCGATCCAGATCAGGCCGGCGTCGATGCACCGCCTGGGCGAAATCGGCGTTCTCGGAGAGGAATCCGTAGCCGGGGTGGATGGCGTCGGCGCCGGACTTGGCGGCGGCGTCGAGGAGTTTTGTCGAACACCAGGTAGGACTCGGCCGAGGTCTGGCCGCCGAGGGCGAAAGCCTCGTCGGCCAGCCGCACGTGAGGGCGCGTCGGCATCGGGCTCGGCGTAGACGGCAACGCTGGCCAGACCGGCATCCTTGGCCGCACGGATCACCCGGACGGCGATCTCGCCGCGGTTGGCGACGAGGACCTTGGTGATGTTCGCGCTGGCGTGACTGGGCACCTGTGCCTCCTACTGCTGGGCATGTCGATCGAGCATGTCTAAGAAACGTCTTTAAGAATGTATCCGGGCAGTTTATGCGGCGCGCAGCGGGCCTCGGCGAGCCGGTCTCGGTTACCGGTGGGTAAGTTGCGCCGAGCATCGGTTCGGCGCACTCACGCGGCGCGTAACCGGCGTTTGATCCGGGCCAGCATGCCGGCCATCCCGCGCAGCCGCAGCGGACTGATCAGCTTTGCCAGCCCCAAATCGGCGTAGAAATCATCGGGCACCGCCAGGATGTCGTCTTTGGCCTGCCCGTCGAGCCCGGCGGCCAGGATCGAGGCGAAACCGCGGGTGGTCGGCGCCTCGGCGGGCGCGCTGAAGTACAGCCGCACATGAGCCGGATCGTCGGCGTCGACGTGCAGGAACAACGGCGACTGGCATTCCGGGACCGGCTCCATCGCCGCTTCTTCGAGGTCGACCGGCAATGGTGGCAACTCCTCGGCGAACTCCAGCAGCAGCCGGAGCTTGTCCTGGCCTTCGACCTCGGCGAAGTCGGAGACCACCTCGGCCAACGGCGCGGGCAGGCTCATCAGGAAGCCCGGGTGCCTCGCCTGGCTCCTCGCCGGTGACGATCGGCACACGCACGGTGTTGCCCCACTCGGTCCAGGACCCGTCGTAGTTGCGCACGTTGTCCATGCCCAGCAGGTGTGTGAGCACGAACCAGGTGTGGCTGGAGCGCTCGCCGATCCGGCAGTAGGCGATGACGGGCTTGGCCGCGTCACGGGCGAATGCGTAGATCTCGTCGAGCTCGGCGCGGTTGCGGAAGCGCCCGTGATCGTCGGCGGCCTTGGCCCACGGCACCGACGATGCCGTCGGGATGTGCCCACCGCGCAGCGCGCCCTCTTCGGGGTAGTCCGGCATATGGGTGCGTTCGCCGGTGTACTCCTGCGGGGAGCGCACATCGATCAGAGTCTGCGTGCCAAGCACTTTCAGCACCTCGTCCTTGAACGCCCGGATCGGGGCGTCGTCGCGCTCCACGACGGGATAGCCGGTGCTGGTTCGGGACGGCACGTCCAGGTTGGTATCGCGGCCATCAGAGATCCACAGATCGCGGCCGCCGTTGAGCAGGCGCACATCCGGGTGTCCGAACAAGGTGAACACCCACAGCGCGTAGGCGGCCCACCAGTTGCTCTTGTCGCCGTAGATCACCACCGTGTCGTCTCGGGAGATGCCCTTGCGATTCATCAGCGCGGCGAACTGCTCGCCGTTGATGTAGTCACGCACCGCCGGATCGTTGAGGTCGGTATGCCAGTCGATCTTTACCGCGCCGGGGATGTGGCCGATGTCGTAGAGCAGAACGTCCTCGTCCGATTCGACGATGGCCAAGCCTTTGGTGCCGAGATGCCCGGAGAGCCAATCGGCGGTCACCAGGCGTTCGGGGTGGGCGTAGTCCTGCAGCGCGGGGCTGGGATCTGCGGGTAGTGGCACGTCGTCGAGCCTACCGGTGGCACTGACTCGGCGGGTTTGGGCGCAAGCGTGTCCAGTTATCGGCTCGTGGGCGTCGGATCGACCGGCGTCGTGACTCTCGTCCATCGCGTCGGGGCTCATTGCAAAGCTGATCACGCTCACCGTGATGAGGATCAGCGCAGCAACGCCATGGCGATCCTGGTCGACAACGCCAGCCTTGAAAAAGGCCGTGCTTCATGTCCTCTCGTGCCTGCTAACGAACACTCCGCGACTGGCGTACCGCAGCGGGTTTTCGATAAAGTGATAGGACACAATGGCCAGGCCGAATCTCAACGTCAGCACACATGCGTAGTAGTAGACGTCGGTCGCCATCACCGCCGCGAGGAGGACAATGACAGGCCAGTGCGCCAGGTACAGCGAGTACGAGATGTCGCCCAGGTAGGTGCTGACCCGGTTGCGCAGGAAGCCCTGGAAATTCGGTTCACGACCGACTCCCGGCGGCGATGACCAGGGCGGCGCCCACCACAGGCAGGAGAGCCCACGGGGCCGGGAATCCGGTGGACTGCAGAATCGATGAGCAACATGCCGGCGCCGATCAGGCTGAGACCTGCCCAGGACACGATCGGTCGTCACCAGGTCCGGCATTCGCGAAACAGCGCCTCCAACCGCGGTGGCCAACAGAGCACCAACACCCAATTCCCACACGCGGGCGAAGGTGTTGAAATACGCCCAGGTCGATGACGTCGCGGTTTCGTAACTACGCCTATCCGAGCGACGCGGCGACGATGACACCCATGACGGCGGCGGTGAGGGTCAGCCGACGGGTGTGACTCCACGCGTCGCGGACCGCGATCAGGGTGATCCCGAAAATCAGCAGAGGCCAGACGAAGTCGAACTGCTCCTCGACCGACAGTGGCTAGTAGTGTAGTAGCGGAGACGCGGTGTCGATTGCGGGCGAGGGAACGGTTCACGCCGCCATAGCGAAATGCCAGTTCGCAAGGAAGACGAACGCGAACAGCGCGTCGATGCCGGTGTCACGGGCGCCGGGGGACGGCAGCACGTACACAAACGCGGCAAAGGTCAGGAGCAGCACGATGGCGGCCGTCGGGACGATGCGCCCGGCGCCGGTCACCATAGAAGTTGCCTAGTGACAGTGAGCCGCCGTCTCCTGACGTTCGCAGCAAATTCTCAGAGACGAAAGAAACCAGCTATCACAAAGAAGATGTCGACACCGACGAAACCTCCTCGCGGCCAACCCAGCAGGTGGTGCGCGAAAAGGGCAAGGCTGCGACCATGCGCAACCCTTGAATGTCGAGACGATAGTTTGCTCGTTCGGCGCGGCGGCGTCGCCGCTTTGACGATTCTCGCCATTGATCGAGCCTTGTAACCATGTAGTGCCCCCGGGCGTGCATTTGTGAGCGTCGGATCTTCATGTGCGTCAGTTCTTCCGCTATTTACACCGCCTTCGCGATGTGTGGCAACAGGAACGTGTTCCACGTCCGCAGACTGGCCCAGTGGGGCCCAAACTGCTAGAATCAGCAGTTCAAGCTGCATGAGTGCTGCGGCAATTCTGTCGATGTGCTGGGGGTTCCGGCATCCTGACTATCGTGGCCGTACGCTGATCAGCAGTCCTAAAGGAGATGGTTCAGCAAAGACGCGCCATCTGACATCTGCCCCAGAAGTTCCCTGGAATCGGTCTCTGGCGGCACCAAGTTCGGTCGAGATCAAGGGGTTCGCTGTGAAGATGTTGGTAGCAGCCGCAGTGTGCGGAGTGGTCGCGGGAAGCCTCGCGGCCGCGGGTCCGGCCTGGGCGCATGCCGATGACGGCTTGATCCAGTACAAGGAACCGAATGCGGCGTGGGTCATGCCCGACGTCAAGGATGAGGTGCTATTCCAGGCAGAGGCGGACGTCGAGGGAGTCGTGGATCAGGTGCCGCTGACATTCAAGACTCAAGCCCCCAATCATGAGGCGGTGTACAACGTCGAGAACTGGGTGGTGTGCGGGGAGTCTCCTAAGGCGGGAACCGCACTCTCGAAGCAGAAGACAAAGTCCGTGACGCTGCTATTGGAGCGGCCCGGCGCTGAAGCCTGCGGGACATAGCCTGCTTTCAAAAGCAATCGTGGGCACGAATTCGCGGAAGCAAACCGTCGTAAGCGAATCGTTACCTGTCGCCTGGTGGTAATAGGCAGGCGCCGCTAGGGTTCTCGGCATGGAGCTCAAGGGGTTCAAGAGGCAAGATCGGAGCATCGCAGTCGTAGCCGTGGCTTTCGGCGTGGTGACGGCAGTGGCCGGCCTGACCGCGCCCGCGGCAATGGCACAGGATGTGGAAACGTGGACGATGCCTGCGCTCGAGGAAGAGGTGCTGCAGGACGCTGTGGACGCAACCACCGAAGCGGCTGGGCCGGACAACGTCAAGTTCAATTTGTATGACAGCACCTTCAACCAGGTGGTGTACAACTACACGAACTGGATCGTGTGTGGACAATCGCCCGAGGCCGACAGCACTGTCGAGATAGATCCCGCGGAGCCACAGACGGTCACCCTCGCTCTGGCGCGGCCGTCGACTGGCTGCTAGTTCCCGCGAAGGTTCCTACCGCCACAGATCTGCGATGGCGAGCCCAGCGCGGCCCACCAACCGGTTGACCAGCGGCAGGCTCAGTCCGATGACGTTGGAGGGGTCGCCCTCGATGCGGTCGATGAACCATCCTCCCAGCCCATCCAACGTGAAGGCGCCTGCCACGTTGAGAGGTTCGCCGCTGTTGACGTAGCGGGTCAGGTCTTCCTCGGAAGGCTCGCCGAAATGTACTGTCGTGCTGCCGGTGTCGCCTTCGGTGTGGGTGATGACGCCCGCGACGACGCGCAACAGTGCATGCCCGGTGAGCAGATAGGCCGTGGAGCCCGCCATCGACTCCCATTCGCGGCGGGCGACTTCTGCGGATCCAGGTTTGCCGCGCAGTGTGCCGTTGAAATACAGCATCGAATCGCAGCCGAGCACAAGGCAATCCGCTGCCAAATCCTCCGGCAGCTGTGCTGCGACGGTGAGAGCTTTGGCGTTGGCGAGCTTGGCCACCACGGCTTCCGGCGGGAGTTCCGGGTCGAGCGAGGCGATGAGTGCATCCTCGTCGACGTCGGAGACGATCACCGTCGGGTCGATGCCGGCCTGACGCAGGACGCGCAGCCGGCCTTGCGACGCGGACGCGAGGACGATTCGCGTCATCAGATGGCGTTTGCGCGCAGGCGGCTCATCAACGCTGTCTTTCTTCGCGCAAGCGGCTCATCATCGCTGTCTTTCTTCGCGCAAGCGGCTCATCAACGCCGCATGTGCATCCGTTCGAGCAGGGTGGTGCGTTGCCAGCTGGTGAAGTCGTAGCGCAGTTTGTCGATGGGGTGACCCCACGGGTTGAGTTCCTGCGGGCCGGGCTCACCGGCAGCGCCGCCACCGGCGCCGGCAAGGACGGTCACCAGCGCGGCGAGTTCCTCCACGGACGGCTCGCCCTTGACCACGTTGAAGTGCGGATCCGGTGCAGGCGGGTCGTCGATCGTCATGTCCCGTGGATCGGACACCTCGACGATGTCGGCGTTGTGGTCCATTACTGAAAGTCCTTGTCTGAAGAAGTAGTTTCGGGGCGGGACAGGCTTAAAGCGGGATGTTGCCGTGCTTCTTGGGTGGCGTCTGAACGACTTTGCGTTCCAGCAGTCGCAGTGCGGTGCCGATGTAGCCGCGGGTGTGCGACGGGGGGATGACTGCGTCGACATACCCGCGCTCGGCGGCGACGTACGGGTTGACGAGGGTGTCTTCGTAGGTCCTGCTGCAACTGCAGGCGCAGCGCATCGACATCTTCGCCGTTGCTTGGCTGCCTCCTTGAGCTGGCCGCGGTAGACGAACCCGACGGCGCCGGAGGCGCCCATGACGGCGATCTGCGCGGTCGGCCAGGCGACGTTGACGTCGCAGCCCATGTCTTTGGATCCCATGACGCAGTAGGCACCGCCGTAGGCCTTGCGGGTGATGACGGTGACCTTGGCGACGGTGGCCTCGCCGTAGGCGTAGAGCAGCTTGGCGCCGCGGCGGATGATGCCGTTGTATTCCTGGCCGGTGCCGGGCAGGAAGCCGGGCACGTCGACGAGCATGACGATCGGGATGTTGAAGCAGTCGCAGGTGCGCACGAAGCGGGCGGCCTTCTCGGAGGCGTCGATGTCGAGGCAGCCGGCGAACTGGGTGGGCTGGTTGGCCACGATGCCGATCGGGCGGCCGTCGATGCGGCCGAACCCGATGATGATGTTCTGCGCGTAGCCGGCTTGGACTTCGAGGAATTCGTCGTCGTCGAGGATGCGGGTGATGACTTCGTGCATGTCGTAGGGCTGGTTCGGCGAGTCCGGGATCAGCGTGTCGAGCTCGAGGTCTTCGTCGGTGAGGTTCTCTTCGATGGGGCCGGGGTGCGGGGCCGGGTAGCGCGGCGGCTCGGCGTAGTTGTTCGGCGGCAGGTAGGAGAGCAGGTCGCGGACGTAGTCGAGGGCGTCCTGCTCGCCGGAGGCGACGTAGTGCACGGTGCCCGACTTGGCCATGTGGGTGTGCGCGCCGCCGAGTTCTTCCATGGTGACGTCCTCACCGGTGACGGTCTTGATGACGTCGGGTCCGGTGATGAACATCTGGCTGGTCTGGTCGACCATGACGACGAAGTCGGTCAGGGCGGGGGAGTAGACGTGCCCGCCGGCCGCGGCGCCCATGATCAGCGAGATCTGCGGGATGACGCCGGAGGCCAGGATGTTGTTGCGGAAGATGCGGCTGTAGAGGCCGAGCGAGACCACGCCTTCCTGGATGCGGGCGCCGGCGCCGTCGTTGATGCCGATCAGCGGGCGGCCGGTCTTGATGGCCAGCTCCTGGACCTTGACGATCTTCTCGCCGTAGACCTCGCCGAGGCTGCCGCCGAACACGGTGGCGTCCTGGCTGAAGATGCAGACGTCGCGGCCGTCGATGGTGCCGTAGCCGGTGACCACGCCGTCGCCGGTGGGGCGGTTCTTGTCCAGGCCGAAGTTCTTGCTGCGGTGCTTGGCCAGCGCGTCCAGCTCGACGAACGAGCCCTCGTCCAGCAGCGCCAGGATGCGTTCGCGGGCGGTCAGCTTGCCCTTGGCGTGCACCTTCTCCACGGCGGCCTCGCCGACCGGATGCAAGGCCTCTTCGGCGCGCTTGCGCAGGTCGGCCAGTTTCCCGGCGGTGGTGTGAATGTCGATCTCGTGCTCGGCAGATGGCTCAGTCACGCTGGTCATAGATCCTGATGCTAATGGCGCGGCGTTCGAGTGTCGCGGGTGGCCCTTACTGGTCCCTTAGAATGGTCGGCCTTCGGATGGCGTGGTGGTGCGAAGTGCGAGTTAAGCGCCAAAATTGAATCTTCGCGCCGAGCGCTGCTACCTGGCGGGGTGGATGGTCGGACACGCTGCTTTGAACTGCTGCGAGCGTTGCTCGATCCGCGCGACTCAGGGTCGAACACCGTCAGATGTCTTCGATGGGTTTACTAAATCAGCGCCCGCAAAGGGCACGAGATGCTGCGAAAAGGGATCAAAGCCCGTGCGCCTGTGTAGCGACTAGGGCATGCTTCGAAGCTCGTGAAGATTTGCCACGGAAGATGACCCGCAGGTGAACGACCTTTAGGAGATTGCGGCGGAAGTCTGCCGACGGTCGTGTTCCGGTTGACAGGGTGTGCGGTGTCTGGGATGCTTCCAGCAACAAACAAGGGATCTCGAACCTTTATTGGGGGACAAAATGAATGCCATCGCCACCAAGTTTCAGGTGACCGCCGCGGCGGCCGCAATCGGAGCAGCCGCTGTTTTTACCCCGGTTGCTGCGAATGCTGCTCCCGCCGTGCAGATCCAGGCTGCCCCAGTGCACCAGGTGGTCGGTGATTTCGCAGCAGGCAGCCAGGAGATTTGGTTTGGATTTTCCAGTCGTCTTCGGTGCAGCTCGTCGGTGCGTGGACCAGATCGGCCACCTTCTGGACCAGATCTCACGATCTTGCAATTACGAGTCGGAAGTTGGAAGCAAACCCGGATTCGCTTTTCGCCGCCGTTCTGGCAGCGACGACTTGACGCAGCTCGAAGCGCAGTAGAGCCGCGATTCGGCGCGGTCTCGATGACCGCCTGCAGAGATGGTCGAGTCAATCTCGGTCGTGGCCGGGTCGTACGGGCAGATCACGCGGGGCACCTGCTAGCGGACCTAGCGCCGGGCATACGCCATCCACATCTAGGTGTTGAAGCCTGCACGTCGCGCAGCTGACGTGCAGGCTTCAACCATTCACAGGAAATTCTGAGTGCGATTTCAATCCACGACGCCGACCTGATCAGAATGCTAACGCCGATGACGGTGACGACACTGGAGCGGACTACGACGAGGGTCGGCGATGGCTGCCTGGGTTCGTTAGTCGACGCGGCTTCATCTGGGGTACTGCCCTGCTGGTACTTGTCGTCCTCGGGTTGGGATGCTGGGTAGCGGTCGGCGCTTTTCAGGCCAAGTCGAATCTCGAGCAAGCCCGCAACAGTGCTCAGGACGCCAAAGACGCACTGCTCGAAGGGAATACCGAAGCCGCGTCGAAGTCGGCCGACGAAGCGCTTGTCCGCGCGCGGGCGGCCCGCGAACGCCACTCACTCCTTAGCCTGGAACATTGTCTCGGGAGTGCCATGGCTGGGCAGTCCCTTCAAAACCGGCCAGCAGGTTACCGAAGTCGTCCTCGGCCTCGCCTCCGACGTTCTACGACCCGCGGCCGATGTCGGCATTGCGATCTCCCCCGATCGTCTGTACCGAGATGGTCGGGTGGACGTCGACCTACTCCGCAGCCAAGAACCCCAGCTGAGAGAGCTGTCCACGAACGCCACGCGGCTCAACGACGCCGCCGCCGCGATCACGGATCCACGATATGTGTCCCTCATGAGCGACGCGCGTTCCGAACTCCAGAGCCAGATTTCCAGCATCACTTCAGTTATCGAGAATGTCGCTTTCGCCGCTCGCTTGGCGCCGTCGATGATGGGCGCAGATGGGCCGCGCACGTATTTCATGGGTTTCCAAACGAATGCCGAAGCGCGTGGAACCGGAGGACTGCTCGGCGGATACGGAATCCTCCGGTTCGACAACGGCGTACCGACCGTCGACACCCTGGCTCCGAACACCGATCTCGATGACGCGGCGGCACCTGTCGATCTCGGGTTTGAATATGACCAGCAATATGGGTACAACCAGCCGTTCACGGACTTTCGCAACAGCAACTTCAGTCCGCACTTTCCTTACACCGCCCAGATATGGAAAGGCATGTGGGCCGAACAAACCGGCCAGGAAGTGGACGGCGTAATCGCAATCGACCCTATCGCGTTGAGTTACATTCTCGGGGCCGTCGGGCCGGTGACCATGCCGGATGGCGAGGTCATTTCGAGAGAAAATGTCGTCGAACTGACACTGAATCCACTGCCTACAGTCGCTTCCCGACGGATCAGGTTGCGCGCAAACAATACCTGCAGGACATCGCCAAGCGCGGTCGTCACGAAGATGACGGGGCCGGTGAAGTCCCCTCGGCAACTGCTGGACGCCCTCGGTAAGGCTGTCAGCGAACGCCGCATCGCCATCTGGAGTGCACTGCCGGACGACCAGAAGCTCCTCGAAGATGACGCCCCTCGCCCATGTGCTCCCCGACGACCCGGCTCCGTACGCCGAGGTGGTGATCAACAATCTCGGCGGAAACAAGCTCGATTACTATCTGAAGACTCAAATCGAGTACGCCGCTGATGAGTGTCACGGCGAAACGCGCGCATCGACGGTCACCGTAAAGCTGACTAACGCAGTACCGGATGAGCCGTTACCGGATTACGTGGCGGGCGCTGTCGGTCTTTCTCCCGACTTAGGACATTGCGGTTCCGAAGGGCACGAATGTCACGTCGGTACGTCTCTTCGCGACCAAAGGGCTCGCAATTATCCAGTGCGATCCTCAACGGTGAACGCGTGCCGGCGATCTTGAACACCGAACGGGGGCATCCCGTCTTTGAGGTTCAGGTGATCATCCCGCCCGGACAAACCGCCGATATCATGTTTCAGCTGTCCGAGCCCACGGTGCCAGGAACGCCGCGGAGCCCGAGTCAGCCGCTGGTCGAGACCGTGGTTCCGAAGGTGATGGTGCCCGAATGTGCTGGCTAATGCTTTCCGTACTTTTCAGCATTGGACGTCGGATCGCGGAAACCGGGTAATCGCAATATTGTGAGGACAGTAGTGAGGAGGTGCTGGATTTGAACTTGCAGGACTTCTCGAAGCAGCTGCGCTCACGGTCGCGGAGGCAGCGCGCCTCGCAGCGGATCTTGGCGCGTGCTCAATACCGGAACTTTCCGTATTTCGCCCTCAATGACAGTGCAGGGCGCGTTGGACATATCGGACCGATCAGGTCGCGACGAGCAGTTCTTCGAAAATGTTGGGTGGAGATTGCTAGTCGGCTGGCCGAGTCTTCGAACTTCTGCGACGCTTGGTTGACACCCACACCGAGCGGGGCCGTTCTCAGAACTGCATCACCATCGGTGACGCCGACATGGTCACCGTCGGCGACGCGCAACAGCCCGCTGCGCCCATGTGTGGCGCCGAAGACGCCAGCAAGGAGCCGGGCCGCACGAATGATGGCGGCGCTGATCACCACATGGGCGCCGGCGTTCTCACCCGCTGCAGGAGCTCATCGCACCCGGACGGACGCTGAAAAAGCGAGCCGCCGACGTCCTGGCCTACTTCGACCGACCCGGTACCAGCAACGGCCCCACCGAAGCGATCAACGGACGCGTCGAACACCTCCGGGGCTCCGCTCTGGGCTTTCGCAACCTCGCCAACTACATCGCCCGATCACTATTAGAAACCGGCGGCTTCGGAACCCAACTACACCCTCGATCATGAAGGGCCTCATTGATGTCGGACATAGCCGACCACGGCGGTGCGCCGTGGTTGCTGGTAGTTCAGTTGAGTACTTTGTCGCGTAGCGACAGCATCGTGTTCATCGTCGGAAGAACGTCGCCAACCGGGACCCGCCATGAGCGAACACCCTTGTCAGCACGACTGATATCGCGGGCATTCGCACAAACCGCAGTCAGATCCGGCTCGGTAGTGCTCATGCGCTGTACCGTCGTAGCCGCACCTACCAGCTCCGTCTCCACAAGAGTGAACTTACGCGTCTACAGCGGCTTTTCAGCAGCAATGGGCGTGGCGTCCAACACAGAACGGATGCAGGCGTAGGCGTGCGTTGCGAAGTGCCAGCCATCGCTTCGAACCCCCAGTACAGTGCTGCCGTGGGTTATCCCGAGAATGTGCTGGCCAAGGACGAACACGTGGTCTTGCACCGCCACCCGCACTGGGGGCGACTGAGCATGCCGGCGTTGGTGCTGATCATCGCGTCGGCGGCGGCGGCGTTCATCGCCGCCTACGTCAACACGCTGAACTGGGAGCAGACCGCCAAGAACATCGTCTTCGCCGTTATCGCGGCGATCTGGCTCATCCTGATCGGCTGGCTGACGATCTGGCCGTTCCTGAATTGGTGGACCACGCACTTCGTCATCACCGACCGTCGCGTCATGTATCGGCACGGGCTGATCACGCGGTCGGGCATCGACATCCCGCTGGCACGGATCAACAGCGTGGAATTCCGGCACGGCCTTCTCGATCGCATCTTCCGCACCGGAACGCTGATCATCGAGTCGGCGTCGCAAGATCCGCTCGAATTCCAAGACATTCCGCGGGTGGAACATGTCCACTCGCTGCTGTACCACGAGGTCTTCGACACCATGGGCTCGGAGGAATCGCCGAGCTGAGGCTGCGCGCGGGGGAGCCCTCACCTAACGTCGAAGCGGTGTTCGGCATTCGGCGGGTTCTGTGACGAGGGGCCGCCGCATCCTGCTGTCTGCCTCGATGGCCGCGCTCGTGCTGATTCTATTTCTCAACGGGGCCAGCGGCACGCTACTGTTCGCGCGCGCCACCGCGGATCCGCTGGTGCGCGTTGACGCGATCGTCGTCCTGGGTGGCGAACACGACGGCCGCGAAGCCTACGGTCTTCGGCTGGCCGAGCAGGGCTACGCCGGCACTGTGCTGCTGTCGGATCCGTACGGGATGGACGCCGTCATGAAGAAGGCCTGCCAGCCTCGAACCGAGATCCGCGTCATCTGCCGCGCACCCGTGCCGTCCACTACCCGCGGCGAAGCGGTGATGGCTCGCGAACTTGCCGAGGCCCACGATTGGCACTCCATCATCGTGGTCAGCTGGCGGTACCACTTACCGCGTGCGCGCAAGATCTTCGACGAGTGCTTCGCGACACCGGCTCGGCGAGTGATCATGCGGGACGTCCCCCGCCATTACCCGTTATCCGTCGCGCAGTGGCAGTACACCTACCTCTATCAGTACGGAGGATGGGTAAAAGCCGAGATTCAGGGCCGGTGCGACTGACTCAGCTTCACATACAGGGTGGTCCCGGCTCTTACCGCGAGATAGCCGAACAGCGCAAACGTCAAGCCCACCGCGCAGTAGAGTGCCAATCGCTGGATGACGGCGAGCGTGCTGCGCAGGATCGATTGGGAATCGAGCCAGAGCGGCGGCGCAGTAGCGACAGCGACCATGCTTGCGGCGGACCCCAGCACTCCGAAAGTCACAGGTGCCGTCAACACCGGCGCGTAGGGGTACGCGCTCAGAACCCCGAGCAACCCGCAGGCCATGGCCGTGCTGAGCAGCAGACGTCTCGGGGATGGCTTGCGCAGTATGAAGACCCCGAGCGCGGCTCCGATCGCTCCGCCAAGAGCCACCAGCGCGTACGTCACCGGATTCACCGCGCCCTCACCCGCGCCACCAGCAGTCCACACATCAAGCCGGCTGATTGCCGCGGCCGGCGTCAACGTCAGAAACGCGAGCGAGAGCCGCATCGATGCACCGATGGTGAGGACCGCGTAAGCACTCAGGCTGGCTGCGCTTTCGCAGAGTCCAAGAACCGCATAATGCAGCACCGTCGTCGGCCCCGAGGCCAACACGTATGCGGCGATCAGAAACGCAAGCCCGACCGTCAGCACCGTCGACACCAAGAGCTGATGAGGATGCGGCCACGTCGTTGCCAGTGCGTATCGGAGAAGCGCACCTGCCGTGCCACCCAGAATGAGAGCCACCGGTGGCGCTGAGGAATGGCGATGTCGGCCCGGCACCTACGACATCTCGTCATACGACTCCAGCAGTTCACCGGCATGTGCGGCTGGAACTACACCGTCGACCACTTCCATCGGAACCCCTCCCGTCGGCTCTCGCGATCACGTGTACCCGCCCAAGGCTATTGAAGCTGATAACACGCTGTGGCGTAGGACCACAACGTGGCCGGCGACTCAGAGAATCGGGCCAATGGGAATTTCACGGGTTTACCATCTGAACTGTGCATCCATTCAAGGGATCGCCGTCCTGGGCCAGCACTTGGTCTGCCACGTATTGCTGCTCGAGACATCCGACCAGGGACTCGTCCTTCGGCTGAACGGCCTCCGTGACGACGTTCTGATGGTCACTGCACGGACACACCCACGTCCACTGCGGTATTGCCGTCAATACCGACGGCAGGCTGGCTACCCGATCCCCGCGAGGCCTCTTTCGACGCGCGGGAAGCAAGCTACCCCGAGTGACACTGCGGCCCAGGGCCGAACCTGTTGCCAGATGGTCGTGACGACCGAAAGGGCAAGGGCAAACCGTCGGCGCAACCTGGACCGGCTGCGGGCGTTGCACGCCGATCATCCCGACGTCCAGATCTTCTCCGGTCACAATCCGTTCGAGCATCTTCGAGCTCGTCGAACGCTCGGGGCAAACACCGCGCGGAATGTCAGCGACCCGCCGCTTCAGGCTCGGCAACCGCGACCTCGGCAGGGCGCAGGTCGGCCGATCAGGAGGTCTTCGACACCCGGGGTTCGTCGGGATCGTCGACCTGATCCTGCGCCCGTCGCCGGCGGCTCATCCGCATCGGGGTCACATTGTCGCCCCTCGCATCCGCGGGACCCTGCGGATGCCGCAGCTCATACTCGTCTTCCAGCGCCTCGGCGATTCCGCCTCCGGTCAGGGTGGACTCCAGCGCCTTCTCCGGGTTGCGGGCGAACTCGTCGGGGAACACGAAGCGGCGGAAGGCCCAGAACCGGAACGCCATCTGCAGCAGGTTGCCGATGATGTACGCCGAGATGAAGTCGGCGATGTTCTCCGTCATCAGCGTCACCATCGGGACGCGAAGCATCAGCACGTAGCTCGACACCCACAGCGGAGCCATGCTCAGCAGGACTCCCACGCCGCTGACACCGAAGAACAACAGCGCTTCGTGATGGCGCTCACGTCCACCTCGGTCGCGGAAGCTCCACTCCCTGTTGAGGATGTACGACGCGATCACCGCGACGATGCCGGCGATGATCTTCGCGGTCACCGGCTTGGGCTCGAGGATCGTCAGCTTGAGCGTGAAAAACACCGTGAAGTCGATGACAAATGTCGTGGCACCAACGATGGCAAACTTGATCAGCTCATGATGCCGCTCGGCATAGGGACGGATCGGCCCCGGAAGGCGTCGGATCGTCTCATCGGCAAAGGACACAAGCAGCCAGTTTACGGAAGCAACCCGTGAGATGCCCCATCGCTGAGTTACCGCAGGTCAACGATGTGGTGTAGGTCATGACACGATAGACGCCGTGCCAAGACCTACCGCGTCTCCGCCCGTCGTAGCAATGATCGGTGGCGGACAACTCGCCCGGATGACAGCCCAAGCCGCAATCGCACTGGGTCAGACGTTGCGTGTCCTCGCGGTACGCAGCGACGAATCCGCCGCTCAGGTGACACCCGACGTCGTCATCGGCTCGCACACCGATCTCGACGCCCTGCGCCGCGCGGCTGACGGCGCGACCGCGCTGACGTTCGATCACGAGCACGTCCCGACCGAATATCTGGATGTCTTGGTGGCCGACGGCGTGAGCGTCTCCCCGCCGCCCGAAGCGCTGGTGCACGCCCAGGACAAGCTGGTGATGCGCCGACGGTTGTCCGCTTTGGGTGCACCTGTGCCGCGCTTCTCTGAGGTGTCCACAGCGGACGACGCGGTGGCGTTCGCCCGCGACATCGGTGGGCCCGTGGTGATCAAGACCGTTCGCGGCGGTTATGACGGTCGCGGCGTGATCATGGCCGCCGACGTCGACGAGACGCGGTCGGTGGTGCAGCGGTACCTGGCCGACGGGGTGGCTGTCATGATCGAGGAGCGGGTCGCGATGCGCCGCGAGTTGGCCGCGCTGGTGGCGCGTTCGCCGTTCGGCCAGGGCGCCGCGTGGCCGGTGGTGGAGACCGTGCAGCGCGACGGTATCTGCGTCACCGTGATCGCCCCCGCCCCAGGGTTATCTGACGAAATCGGTTCAGCTGCTTCGGAATTGGCCCTACGAGTGGCGTCCGAGCTCGGCGTCGTCGGCGTCCTCGCTGTCGAGCTGTTCGAAACCGTCGACGGGTCGCTGTTGGTGAACGAGCTCGCGATGCGGCCCCATAATTCGGGCCACTGGACCATGGACGGGGCGCGCACCAGCCAATTCGAGCAGCATCTGCGCGCAGTGCTGGACTATCCGCTCGGCGACACATCGGCATTGGCCCCGACGGTGATGGGCAATGTGCTCGGTGCCCCCGAGACGCCGGCCATGTCGATGGATGAGCGCGTGCACCACCTCTTTGCGCGGATGCCCGACGCGAAAGTGCATCTCTACGGCAAGGAAGAGCGCGCCGGCCGCAAGATCGGCCACGTCAACATCGTCGGCGGCGGCGCCGAGTCGGTGGCGTCGCTGCGGGAACGCGCAGAGCGGGCGGCACACTGGTTGTCGCACGCGTACTGGACCGACGGATGGGACGAACACGCATGACCGCTCGGGTGGGACTGATCATGGGCAGCGACAGCGACTGGCCGGTGATGTCCGAGGCCGCCGAGGCACTCGCCGAATTCGATGTGCCGTTCGAGGTCGGCGTCGTCTCCGCGCACCGCACCCCTGGCCGCATGCTCACCTACGCCCAGGACGCCGCGGGCCGCGGAATCGACGTGGTCATCGCCGGTGCCGGCGGGGCGGCGCACCTGCCGGGCATGGTCGCCTCCGCGACGCCGTTGCCCGTCATCGGCGTTCCGGTGCCGCTGGCGCGACTGGACGGCCTCGATTCGTTGTTGTCGATCGTGCAGATGCCCGCCGGAGTGCCGGTGGCGACGGTGTCGATCGGCGGCGCGCGTAACGCCGGGCTGCTGGCCGTCCGGATCCTGGGCGTCTCCGACCCCGCGCTGCGGGAACGCATGGCGGCGTTTCAGGACTCGCTGGAAAAGATGGTGCTGCAGAAGGATGAGGCGCTGCGGCAGAAACTGCTGGGGGGGTAACGGCAGGAGGCCCGAACTATGCCAAGAGCCTCGGCCGCGCTAAAGTTACTGGTGAGTAGCAAGGAGATGAAGATGGCTAGTTGGGCCGGGAATCCGTCATTCGATTTGTTTCAGTTGCCGGAGGAACATCAGGAGTTGCGCACCGCGATTCGCGCGCTGTCGGAGAAGGAGATCGCTCCGCACGCCGCCGATGTCGACGAGAACGCGCGCTTCCCGCAGGAGGCACTGCGATGCGCTCGTGGCGTCGGGATTCAACGCCGTGCACGTGCCCGAGGAGTACGGCGGCCAGGGTGCCGACTCGGTTGCGGCGTGCATCGTCATCGAAGAGGTCGCCCGCGTCGACGCGTCGGCGTCGCTGATCCCGGCCGTCAACAAGCTGGGCACCATGGGTCTGATCCTGCGAGGCTCAGATGAGCTGAAGAAGAAGGTGCTGCCGTCGCTGGCCGCCGGCGAGGCGATGGCGTCCTATGCGCTGTCGGAGCGCGAGGCCGGCAGCGACGCCGCCGCGATGCGCACCCGCGCCAAGGCCGACGGCGACGACTGGATCCTCAACGGTGCCAAGTGCTGGATCACCAACGGCGGCAAGTCGTCCTGGTACACGGTCATGGCGGTGACCGATCCGGACAAGGGCGCCAACGGCATCTCGGCGTTCATGGTCCACATCGACGACGAGGGCTTCACGATCGGGCCGAAGGAGCGCAAGCTCGGCATCAAGGGCTCACCCACGACCGAGTTGTACTTCGAGAACTGCCGCATTCCCGGCGACCGGATCATCGGCGAGCCCGGCACCGGCTTCAAGACGGCGCTGGCCACGCTGGACCACACCCGTCCGACGATCGGGGCCCAGGCGGTCGGCATCGCGCAGGGCGCACTCGATGCGGCGATCGAATACACCAAGGACCGCAAGCAGTTCGGCAAGTCGATCAGTGACTTCCAGGCCGTGCAGTTCATGCTCGCCGACATGGCCATGAAGGTGGAGTCGGCCCGCCTGATGGTCTACAGCGCCGCAGCCCGCGCAGAGCGGGGTGAAGGCAACCTCGGCTTCATCTCCGCGGCGTCGAAGTGTCTGGCCTCCGACGTCGCGATGGAGGTCACCACCGACGCGGTCCAGCTCTTCGGCGGCGCCGGCTACACGGTCGACTTCCCGGTCGAGCGGATGATGCGCGATGCCAAGATCACGCAGATCTACGAGGGCACCAACCAGATTCAGCGCGTCGTGATGAGCCGCGCCCTGCTGAAGTGAGATAGCCGCGCCCGTCCGCGAACGTGCATTCCCTGTCGTTGGTGGAGCGCTGGAGCTACCGCAGATGTACGTTCGCGGGGGAGGAATAGCTGCGCTCCAAGATATGCGGTGGTCGGTATCCTCTCCCTCATGGCGGACGATCTTGAGCCCCGGGTGGAGGCCCTCGAACGCGAGGTGCGAGAGCTCGCGGGGCGAGTGCGGGGGAGTGAACATGACGCCGCGGCTGCCCGGGTGCTTGCCGGTGCCGCGGATCGTGACGTCGGCGAGATCCGCGGCGAACTTCGCGACTTCCGCCAAGCCACATCAGCGAGTTTCAATGCGCTCCGGCAGGACTTTGTCGACCTCCGTGAGGACTTCGTCAACCTACGCGATCACGTCGACCGCGGCTTTACCGAGATGCGTGGCAAGTTTGACGTCGCGGCGGCGGGGCAACAGCAGATTGTCGACCTGCTGCAGTCGATCATCACCGATCGGGGGCCCGGCAAGTCGACCGGGTGAGCCTCAGTCCGCCGGACGCAAGTGGGTGATGTCGCCGGCGGACACCGTCACCGTCGTCTGCGCGTCATCGATCAGCAATCGTCCCGCGTCGTCGATATCTGTTGCAATGCCGACGATTTCGGAGTCATTGGGCAGGATCGCCCGCACCCGGGTGCCGATCGTTGTGCTCACGGCGCGGTAGTCGGCGGCCAGGCTGGCATCGGCTCCGCCGGCGGCACGCCAACCCCGCAGTCGACGGCTGAACTCGTTCAGCAGGGAGCAGGCCAGCACGCTGCGATCGGCCTCGTGGCCGAGCATCCCCAACGACACCGCGTTGGGGTCGGGCAGTTCGTCGGCGGTCAGGCTCACGTTCAGGCCGAGCCCGACGACGATCACCGGTGCGGACACCTCGGCGAGGATCCCCGCCAGCTTTCCCGTTCCGACCAGAACGTCGTTGGGCCACTTGACCCCGGCGTCGACGCCGTAGCTCGTTCGCACGGTGTGCGCGACGGACAAGCCCGTCAACAGCGGCAGCCACCCCCACGCTGCGGGCGGCACGCCCGTGGTGTCGACACCGACGGACATCGAGATCTGGGAACGCGGTGGCGCCGACCAGTGGCGGCCGTGGCGACCCCGCCCCGCAGTCTGATATTCAGCCAGCAGGACTGCGCCGGCGATGTCTTCACCGGCGGCCGCCCGCGCGACCAGGTCAGCGTTCGTCGACCCAGTCTCGTCCACCACGTCGACGCGCCGCCATTCGGTGCCCGAGATGGCGGCGCGCAGGATGTCGATGTTCAGTTCTGGACGGTCGGGTGCGGACACGTCGCCGAGGTTAGCGCCGCGCCCGCACCCGCCGGGTCACCGGTGGTTGGAAACGGACTTCCCGCTGGCGGGTGGGACACCCCGCGCGCTACATCGAGATCAGGAAGGAAACGTTTGAACGCGAACGCGCTGTGAAGGACCTAGATCGGGATCGCGCCGGTGGCCGGCTCGATCGTTTCCATTTCCAGGGCGAGCGGGGCGTGTTCGGCGGTGACGCCGTTCAGCGCGCCGAATCCCGCAACGAACGACATTGCCGCGCCAAGCGCCCAGGCATTGCCCAACGCCCATTCCCAGGTGGTGGCCGCAGGGGCTGAGGTCAGCCAATAGACGGCGACAGCGACGAGCGGATATCCGAGACAGATGTAGAAACGGCCTTCAGGGCTGGCCCGCCAGCCGGCATGACGTCGAGTGCGCAGATGCCACACGCTCAGAAGGACGATGACCGCGAGGGCGGTGATGGTCGACGACATCGGCGGACCTCCTTGCATCCGGGCCCGCTGCCTGCTCAAAGGGCCTTGCCGCATCCGTCACTATCGGCTGGTAAGCAGTCTGCGTGACGAACCCTTAAAGCACATGTGGCGACGGAAACAATATGGTCACGGTGACGCGGTTGTTAATTTCTCGGTCTGCCATCGGCGCTCGGCCAGGGTGGCATCCGGGTTCGTCACAAGAACGAGCGACGCCCCGACTGCGTACAACGCGACCAGTCGGTCGATGACGTCGTCGGCGGTGTCCCAGCGCGCCGTCGACAGGACGCGGTCGGAGTTCGTGATGCCCTGAGCGGCCGCCGATGCCTGGGCGGCCGCGAGCACGTCGGCCGCCGACCGGCCGTCCAGGGCCGCCCCGGGCCGGCGCTCTGGGACGATCTGATCGCCGTGCACCCGCACCGCCGTCGCGTAATCCGTGAGCCCCACCGGCAGATCGGGCACCGGCTTACCGAACGGGTCCAACGACAGCACCGCCACCTCGCCTATTCCAGAGCCCATGCCCACACTGGCGTCGGCGTCGTCGAAGCGATCGGCCGTGCACAGCGCGATGTCGGCTGAGCCGTCGGCCGCCCCGTCGAGTAGAGCCTCGGCGCCGATCCACCAGATTCCGAACAGCACCGCCGCGGTCTGCCAGTGCGCGGGCAGCAGCACCGCCACCCGGCTGCCGGGCATCGCCCCCATCTCGTCGCGCAGCAGATTGCCCGTCTTGGCGGCCCAATTGGCCAGCGTCGCCGTCGACAACTCGATGCGCTCACCGGTGGCGTCGTCGTAGAAGGTGATGCGCGGACCGGCCGGGTTGGTGGCCATCAGCGGATCGAGGATGGCCGAGCTGAGGTTGGTCACGTCAGTTGACGCACTGCGGATCGTTCGAGCCCGCCGTGATGATCGGTGACGGCGCAGGCACGGCCTCGCCGGTGTCGGTCATGACGCCCGACGTCGACGGGTCGGCGCCCACCAGCGTCACGTCGGTACCGTCCAAGCCGGCCCCGGGGCCGGTGTAGTCCGACGACAGCACCACTCGCACCGTGCCCTGCGGCACCGACGCAGCTTCGACGACCGGTAGTCCGCCCAACTCCAGCGCGACCGCCTGTGCACCCAGGTCGTCGGTCTTGGCGGCCTGTACTTGGCTGTTGGCCACCTTCGCGCCGTCGTTGTTGCCGACGTTGCCCTGCATGAAGCCCTTGCCCGTCAACACATGTGCGACCGCGGCGGCCAGACCGTTGATGTCGGAGTCGTTGATGACCTCGACGGTGGTCTTGTCGTTGCTGTACGTCAGCTCCTCGGTCTTACCCTCGTCCTGGTCGTGCAGCAGGCTGGTGACCCACTCCTTGACCTCGGTCGGGTCGACGCGCACCACGCTCTGCATCCCGTCATCGCTCCAGCCCGCTTCCTCGACGATCGGGATGGTGGCGAACGCGACATTGCCGGCCGCCAGCTTCTGCAGCTGGTCGACGAAATCCATGATGTCCCAGCCGTCGGAGAGCACCACCGACCGCTGCACCGCTTCTTCGAGCCGGTTCAGCGTCGCGGGGCTCGACAGCGTCTTGCTGGAGATCACCTCGTGCGCCATCGACGCCATCACCGCCTGTTGACGGACTACCCGGTCCAGATCGCCACGTGGCAGGTCGTGACGCTGACGCACGAAGCTCAGCGCCTGCGTGCCGTTCAGCTTCTGCCAGCCCGCGGGGAAATCGGCACCCGAAAGTTGTTCGTAGACAGGAGCATTGAGGCAGACGTTGACACCACCCAGCGCGTCGGTGATCAGCGCGAAGCCGAGCAGGCCGATCTCGGCGTAGTGGTCGACGGTGACGTCGGTGAGGTTCGCGACCGTCTTGATCAGCTCCTCGCGGCCCGCCGACTGGGCTTCCGGTTCGGCGACGGCCGGGTCCTCGCCCTGCTCCTCGACGAGCTCCTTCATCTCCTCGAGATGCACCGAGCCGTACACCCCGTTGATCTTCATCTTTCCGATGCCCGGCGCCTCGACATAGGAGTCGCGAGGGATGGAGATGGCCGTCGCCGACTCCCCGTTGTTCGGGATGCGGATCAAGATAATCGTGTCGGTGTTGGTGGACACCTCGTCGCCGGCGCGCAGCATGGCGCGCTCCTCGTCGCTCAGCGGATTGCCGTGCGCGTCGGTGCGACTGTCGGCACCGACCAGCAGGATGTCGATCGCGCCGTCATCGCCACCTTCACCCAGAGCGATCGGGTTGATGTGGTTGATGCCGGATTCGAACGAGCGGATCTTGCCCCACGCAACCCCGGTCCCGATGACGACGGCCAGTGCCATGGCCACGGAAATGGCACGGACCAAGTGGGCAGCAGGCATCCGCCCAGGCTACTTGCGTGCAGGCCGCAATCCGAGGAGCCGGGATCGGCGTGCCAAACTCGTGATGTGACGGGCCGAATCGTGATTACCGGGGCAGGCGGCCTAGTCGGGCGCGTGTTGGCAGGTCAGGCGCGTGGACAGGGCCGCGACGTGCTGGCGTTGACGTCGTCGGAATGCGATATCACCGACGCTCTGGCGGCCGAGAGGTTCATCTCCGCGGATGACGTCGTCGTCAACTGCGCCGCCGTTACCAAGGTCGACGCCGCCGAAGCCGAACCCGACCGTGCGCGGGCCGTCAATGTCGGCGGTGCGGAGAACGTCGCGCACGCCTGCGCCCGCGCCGGGGCGTCGCTCATCCACCTCTCCACCGACTACGTCTTCAGCGGCGTCTTCGACGGGGAGCCGCGGCCCTATGACATCGACGACGCCACCGGGCCGCTGTCGGTGTACGGCCGTACCAAGCTCGCCGGCGAGTTCGCGATACTGGCTGCCAAGCCAGACGCGCACATCGTCCGCACCTCATGGGTCTACGAAGGCGCTGACGGGTCCGACTTCGCCGCCGGGATCCGGCGCGCCGCGGTCGGCGGCGGCAGTGTCGATGTGGTCGCCGATCAGATCGGCTCGCCGACCTACGTGGGGGACCTGTGCGCGGCACTGCTGGAGATCGCCGACGGCGCCATCAGCGAACCCGTGTTGCATGCGGCCAACAGCGGCGGGGCCAGCCGATTCGAACAGGCGCAGGCGATCTTCGCCGAACTCGGCGAGGACCCCGACCGGGTGCGACCCGTCGGTACCGACCGTCATCCCCGTCCGGCTCCGCGGCCGTCGTACTCGGTGTTGTCGCCGGTGAAGTCCGCGGCGGCCGGGTTGACGCCGCTGCGGCCGTGGCGCGAAGCGCTGGCTGAGGCGCTCGCCACAGCCGGCGGGTAGTTACTCTGTTCGCCGTGGTGATGCCCGCGTGAGCGACGAACTGTTTGTCGTGACGGTGACGTACTCGCCGGGCCCGCACCTGGATCGGTTCCTCGCCACGCTGGGACATGCGACCGACCGGCCGGTCACCGTCATCATGGCCGACAACGGTTCGACCGACGGCGCACCGGAAGAGGCTGTCGAGCGATATCCGAACGTGCGGCTGCTGCGCACCGGGGGCAATCTCGGCTACGGCACCGCCGTCAACCGTGCGGTCGCGGAGTACGGACTGGCCTCGTCCACGGGCTACTTCATCGTGGCCAACCCGGACGTGCAGTGGGGACCGCGCAGCATCGACCATCTCCTGGAGGCGATGACGCGGTGGCCGCGAGCCGGATCCCTCGGGCCGTTGATCCGTGATCCGGACGGCACCGTGTATCCGTCTGCGCGACATCAGCCTTCGGTGATCCGCGGCGGCATGCACGCGGTCGTCGGTCCGGTGTGGAAGTCGAACCCGTGGACCGCGATCTACCGCCAGGAGCGCGAAGACCCCAGCGAACGTGCGGTCGGGATGGTTGTCCGGATCCTGCTTGTTGCTGCGGAGCGCGGCGTGGGCGGAGATCTCCGGCTTCGACGAGCGCTACTTCATGTACATGGAGGACGTCGACCTGGGAGATCGGCTCGGAAAGGCCGGCTGGCAAAACGTCTACGTGCCGTCGGCCGAAGTGTTGCACGCCAAGGGACACTCCACCGGCCGCGATCCCGCCCGCAACCTGGCGGCCCACCACACCAGCACTTACACTTTCCTGGCGGATAGGTACCCCGGGCGGTGGCAGGCGCCACTACGGTGGGCTTTCCGGGGGGCATTGGGGGCACGGTCACGTCTGGTCGTGCGCAGTTCTCTCAGGGCGCGGCGTAAACAGGCGAAAGGACAAGGCTGATGGTGAATCCGGCCGAGGTCGATGCGGTCGTTCTTGTCGGTGGAATGGGCACGCGGCTGCGGCCGCTGACGCTGTCGGCGCCCAAGCCGATGCTGCCGACCGCCGGCCTGCCGTTCCTGACGCATCTGTTGTCACGCATCGCCGACGCGGGCATCGAGCATGTCGTCATGGGCACGTCCTACAAGGCGGGCGTGTTCGAGGCGGAGTTCGGTGACGGCTCCAAGCTCGGGCTGCAGATCGACTACGTCGTCGAGGACGAACCGCTGGGCACCGGCGGCGGTATCGCCAATGTGGCATCCCGAGTTGCGGCACGACACCGCGGTGGTGTTCAACGGCGACGTGCTGTCGGGCTGCGACCTCGGCGCCCTGCTGGATTCGCATTCGGCTAACGATGCCGACGTGACGCTACATCTGGTACGCGTCGGAGATCCTCGCGCATTCGGTTGTGTACCAACGGATTCCGGTGGCTTGGTGACGGCCTTCATGGAGAAAACCCAGGACCCGCCGACCGATCAGATCAATGCGGGCTGCTACGTCTTCAAGCGTTCGGTGATCGACGCGCTCCCCAAAGGCCGTGCGCTGTCGGTGGAACGCGAGGTGTTCCCGGGCCTGCTGACCGACGGGCTGCGGGTGTGCGGCTACGTCGATTCCAGCTATTGGCGCGACATGGGTACACCGGAGGATTTCGTGCGCGGCTCGGCCGACCTGGTGCGTGGCATCGCGCCGTCGCCGGCCTTGACCCACCAACGCGGCGAAAAGCTGGTACACGACGGGGCTTCGGTGGCCCCCGGCGCGCTGCTGATCGGCGGCACGGTGATCGGCCGTGGCGCGGAGGTCGCAGGCGGGGCCCGGCTGGACGGTGCGGTGATCTTCGACGGCGTGAAAGTCGGCGCGGGCGCGGTGATCGAGCGGTCGATCATCGGCTTCGGGGCGCACATCGGGCCGCGGGCACTGATTCGCGACGGCGTGATCGGTGACGGCGCCGACATCGGCGCACGGTGCGAGCTGCTGCGCGGCGCGCGCGTGTGGCCCGGTATCACGATCCCCGACGGCGGGATCAGGTTTTCGACCGACATCTAAGGCTTCTGGCCGCGGAATTGGGGCACCTCCCACTTGCGGGGGACATTCCTGGTTGCTCAAGCGCTCAGTTGCGCAGCCGTAGCTTCTCTTTCGCGGAGCTCCCACGCTCGTCTGACCCATGCGTTGATCTCGTGCGGACGGTCGCCCTTGATGACTCTAATGACGATCCAACCTTTCGCGATGAGCTTGCGGAGCCGTATCGCGTCCCAGCGGTATTGCTGGTCGTCGGTGCGATGGTGCTCACCGTCGTATTCGACCGCAATCTTGAGGTGTGGCCAGCCCATGTCGAGGTAGGCGAATACGTGACCGTCGTCATCAGCGACCGGTATCTGGGTTTCGGGTCGCTCAAAGCCCTTGTCAATGAGGATGAGTCGCAGCTTCGTCTCTTGCGGTGACTGCGCGCCGGCGTCCATGAGGTCGACAGCTTCGCGGCAGCGGCGGACTCCCTTGGTGCCTTTATAGCGCTGCGCGAGCTCGAGGATCTCTGAGGCTTCGACTTCCGTGGCGCGCGCCAAGGCATCGAGGTGCGCGACGGCGCTTCCCCGCGGTAGCCGGCGACCCAGGTCGAGTGCCGTACGCGCAGCGGTTGTCACAAACATTCCGTTGACGCGGGTGATCTCTCCCGGCGGAATTCGCTCTCGGCGGGACAGGATGCCGTCGGGGGGATTGCTGTTGGACCAGAGGATCTCGATCGGCGCGCTGTTGTCGACCCATCGCGCCCCGTGAAGTGCTGCCGCGGCACGGCCGGTGATCACTCCACGACGTCAAGACCAAAGCCATGCGCCCTCGGCACGTAATGCCAGCGTCGGTTCTACGTCTTTGGGCAGGTAGATGTCCGGATAGATCGCGCGGTAGTTCCAACGAAGCTGTCCTCGCGTGATTGAACCTGCCCATATCTCGTCTGATCCGACGATGACATCCCCCATACCAAAGAGGATGCAGTCAGCGAGCGCCATACCCGCGAGTGTTAAGCCAGGGCTGTGGATAACTCCGCGATCACTGCCCGGAATGATATTTCGCGGCGCGAGTCGCGGCGGCTGCGGCGGCCGCGAGCTGGGTGAGGCCGAAATCGCAGTCCTGCGGCAGCTCATCCAGCGGCCACCACCGCAGATCCAGCGACTCGTCACTGCGCACGATCTCCGCCCCCTCGGGAGCGCGTACCACGAACTGCACATCGAGGTGACGGGTCGGCACGCCCAGCGAGCACGTCACCGGATGCACATGCAGCGCTGCGGGTTCCGCCGCGATGGTCAGCCCATCGATGCCCGACTCCTCGGTCGCCTCCCGCAGAGCCGCGGCGACAATGCTCTCGTCTGAAGGCTCGCAATGACCGCCGAGCTGCAGCCAGCGCCCGAACCGCGGATGCAACGTCAGCAGCGCATGCCGCCCGCTGTGGTCGAGCACCAACGCCGAACCGGTGATGTGGCCGGGCACGCATTCACGAAGGCACGCGTCCTCGCGGGCAGCCAGAAACGCCAACAGCGCGTGGCGCATCGAATCCTGCGCGGGATCGGCGGGATTCCACGCGGTGAGTACGTCCACCGTCGACTGGTGCAGGCTCACTCGGGCACCACCAGGGCTGGGCGAGCAGACACAAACTCGCACACTTTGAGACCAAAGCGTGCGATTTTGTGTCTGCTCGGCGGGAAAGTCATCGCGTCACCAACAGGTCGCCGGTGGGCACCGGATCGCGCGGACCGGCAGGGCCATCCGACGGATAGCCGATCGCAATCGCGCCCAACGGTTCCCAATCGCCGGGCAGATCCAACGCCGTACGCACCAGGTCGGGAGCGAAGATCGTCGACCCGATCCAGCAGCTGCCGACGCCGCGCACCGCAAGCGCCACAAGCAATCCCTGCACCGCGGCACCGGCAGCGACCGTGAACATCGTGTGCTCCGCCGCCGTCCGGTGCTCGTCGGGGTAGGTGTGCGCCCCGTCCGGAACCATGAACGGAATGATCAGTTCGGGTGCGTCGTAGAGGATCTGACCGCGCGCAACGCGACGGACGACGGAATCGGGGTCTCGCCCGTCACCGCTGAGGTCGGCTCGCCATTGGTCTTTCATCTTGTCGAGCAACCCCACCCGGACGGATGCTTCTTGAACCCAGACGAAGCGCACCGGCCGCGTGTGATGCGGCGCAGGTGCCGTCAAGGCCTCGCCGACCGCCGCCTCGACGAGGTCGCCGGGCACCGCCTCGTCACTGAACGCCCGCACCGACCTGCGCAGCAACTGCGCCTGCGAGCGCCCCAGAGCAAGCGCCTCCTCGGTGCCCAGCCAGAACAGGTCCTCCTCGCCGGGGCGCACCAGATGGCGTGCGGACGATCCGTCGTCACGCAGGTTCAGTCCGCGCACCACCGCGACCGGAACGGAGGTCAGCTTGCCCTTCACCAGATCTGCCGCGGCGGCGATCTCGTCGGCGACGGCGATCTCGGTGACGACCAGTTCGTTGCCGTGCTGATCGTGTTCGCCCGCATAGGCGTGCAGCACCGTCAGCCCGGCCGCGCCGATCGCGACGTCGGTCTGACCCGTCCGCCACGCCCGCCCCATCGTGTCGGTGACGACGACCCCGACCGTCACCCCGAGCCGCTCCCGCAGCGCGTCGGCAAGCTTCGACGCGCTGCCGTCGGGATCGATCGGTAGCAGCGCCAATTCGTTGGACTCGACATTGGAGCCGTCCACACCGGCGGCGGCCTGCACCAGGCCCAGCGCGTTCTCGGTGATCAGGGTGCGGCCCTTGCGGGCCAGCACCCGCACAGCCTCGCCATCGATCAGCTTGCGCCGCAGCGCATCCCGCTCGTCGGGATCCGACGGCGCGGCCACCATCCGTCCCTCGGTCTTCGACAGCACCTTGCTTGTGACGACGAGGACATCGTTGTCACGCAACCATGGCGCGGCGTTGGCGATCGCGGTGGCCAGGTCGTCGCCCGGCCGGAACTGCGGCAGCCCGGGCACCGGCAGGATCTCGACCCGCGCCGAGGTCCCGTGGTCGTTCACGGTGCCACCCCGGCCAATTCCATTCCGGCCCGCACCATCTCGGCGGTGGCGGCGGGATTCGTCATCAGCAGCGGCACCGAGCGCACCGTCACACCGTCGATGTCGGCGTGATCACCCTCATGCACCAACCACCCGTCGAGGATGCCGGTCGACGCGCGCGCACCATAGTAAGTGCCGACCGCTTCCGACGTGCTCGGCACGCCGATCACCGTGAGGCAGGCGTCGGCCATGCCGCGCAACGGCTTTCCGGCGATGATGGGGGAGTAGCCGATCACCGGCGCCTTCGTGGAGCGCAGCGCACCGCGGATGCCGCCGATCCCGAGTATTGCGCCGACGCTGACCACCGGGTTCGACGGCGCGATCAACACGACGTCCGCATTCTCGATCGCGTCGGTGACACCGGGTGCGGCAGTGGCCTTGTCGGCGCCGACGAACGCGAAACTGTCCGTAGGAACCTGGGCGCGGTGGCGCACCCACCACTCCTGGAAGTGGATGGCGCGCTTCTCACCGTCGTCCGGATCGGTGATGACGACGTGGGTTTCGCTGCGGTCGTCGCTTGCGGGCAGCAGTCGCGCCCCGGGAGACCATCGCTTGCACAACGCCTCGGTGACCGCCGACAGCGGATAGCCGGCCCGCAACATCTGGCTCCGCACCAGGTGGGTGGCCAGGTCGCGGTCGCCGAGACCGAACCAGTCGGGTTGCACGCCGTAGGCCGCGAGTTCCTCCTTGGCATGCCAGGTTTCGTTGCGATGGCCCCAGCCGCGTTCGGGATCGATACCGCCACCGAGGGTGTACATGCACGTATCAAGATCGGGACAGATGCGCACGCCGAACATCCATGCATCGTCTCCAACATTGACCACAGCCGTCACTTCATGCTCATTGGTATCGCGAGTTTCGAACTGCCCCAAGCCCAACAGATGTTGGACGCCGAGCAGGAAGCGTGCACCACCGACGCCGCCGACAAGAACCGTGACCTTCACAACGACCGAGACTAGGCCGTGGGACCGCGGCTGTGCGCCGCCAGGGGGACGCTGTCGGCCCGGAGGTGGGACGTGAGAGACACGCCAAAGCGCGACGCGCCGAAACCAAGTCACGGAATGGTATGAATTTCTGTTCTTACGCTTGACCGATGCAGCTTGCGCGTGTGTAATCACACCAGTGTCATTTCATGGTTCTTCGGCGGTTTCAGTGCCGCAGACCAAGATTCGATCACTTGTTCGAATTGGGATGGCCACACGATCTCGGTGCGGCTGGCTTATACGGATCTATGAGACCTGTGGAGGAGGGGAACATGGCATTTGAACAGGCCGATTTCGGTAATTCGATTCGGTTCGACAACAGGCTCCTCGGCTCGGTGGGAAGTGCGCCGCACATCCAGACCGGACCGATTCCAAGTGGAGCAAACGGGCGTCCCCAATTGAGTTTGGTGCCCGAACAAATTGATTCTTTCGGCGACGATTCTGACCTATCCGAAGAAGATCAATGGCAGGAGCGTGCATTGTGCGCTCAGACCGATCCGGAAGCGTTCTTTCCCGAAAAGGGCGGCTCCACCCGTGAGGCGAAGCGAATCTGCCAGGGCTGCGAGGTCAAGGACATGTGCCTGGAGTACGCACTGGCCCATGACGAGCGCTTCGGTATCTGGGGCGGACTGTCGGAGCGTGAGCGCCGGCGCCTCAAGCGCGGGATCATCTGAGGCTCTTCGCGCGAGCGCTCATCGCAATCAGGCTCTTCGCGCGAGCGCTCATCGCAATCGAGGCGCTCAGTCATCCGTCAGTCTTCGTCCAGGGTCGGGTCGATGACTGACGGTTCAACACCCAAATAGGTGGCCACCTGAGCCACCAGCAATTCATGCAACAGCTCGGTCAGCTCGTCGGTGTCTTTCGCCCGACGCTCGATCGGCTTGCGAAACAAGACAATCCGCGCGCGTGTGGCATTGCCGCGGACATCCACTCCGGCAGGGATCAGCCGCGCCAACGCGATCGGGCCGTCGGCCACCACCTCCGGCGGCCACTGCACACTCTCGGGATCCTTCGGCGAGATGCGCGGAATCTCATCGACCGCCACGTCCAGCGTCGAGACCCTCTCATGCCAGCGCCGCTCGATCGGCTCGTAGGCCTCCAGCACCGCCATATCGAAGCGTTCGGCCCTGCTGCGCCAACCCGGTACCGAGGGCGGAAGCAGTGGTCCTCGCATCTCCCGGCCCCGCCGCGACCCTCGGTGGTGGCGCCTGTTCACGAAAAAGATCGTAACGGTTGGGCTTCGGGCGCCCCGCGGCTGCGCGTGTCCGCCGCGTTGCGGGCGATTCTGCACGATAACCTCGCCCTGTGAATGTTCCCCGTCGCTGCTGCCGGCCTGGGTGCCCGCACTACGCGGTCGCGACGCTCACCTTTGTCTACTCAGATTCGACGGCTGTCGTTGGCCCGCTGGCCACCGTGTCCGAGCCGCACTCGTGGGATCTGTGCGTCATGCACGCCGGCCGTATCACGGCCCCGCGCGGATGGGAGCTGGTCCGGCACGCCGGCGCGCTGCCATCGCATCCCGACGACGATGACTTGGTGGCGTTGGCCGACGCGGTTCGAGAAGGCCGCGACGGTGTCGTTCCCGGCGCGCCCACACATGGTTTCACCACGGGGTTCTCCGACCCGGTCACCGGAGCCCACGGCGGTGCGTTGATGGCCCCGCCTGCCCGCCGCCCCGAGACCAACGGCCGCCGCCGCGGACACCTTCGGGTGCTGCCCGACCCCACCGACTGACTCCCACGCGCTGATATTGCAGCGACGCAGGTCCATCTCGCACTTTCCTGCTGGAACGTCGTTCGGGCGAGGTGACGGGCGGGGTGACACGCCGTACGGAACGCCCGCGACGGCTAGGCTGATCACCAACAATCTCTTCGTCCAAGGAGCTCCATGTCTCGTCCCGCCGAGGCGGTACAACGCGTCATCAAGGCCTATGACGTACGTGGACTGGTCGGCGAGGAAATCGACGAGGCTTTCGTCTCCGAGGTCGGTGCCGCGTTCGCGCGCCTGGTGCGCGACAGTGCGACGCAGGTGGCCATCGGTCACGACATGCGTGCGAGTTCGCCTGCTCTCTCGGATGCCTTCGCCGAGGGCGTGATCGGCCAGGGTCTCGACGTCGTCCGGATCGGTCTCGCATCGACCGATCAGCTCTACTTCGCTTCGGGCCTGCTCGACTGTCCGGGGGCGATGTTCACCGCGAGCCACAATCCCGCGGCATACAACGGCATCAAATTGTGCCGTGCCGGCGCGAAGCCCGTCGGCAAGGACACCGGGCTCACCGTCATCAGCGACGAGGTCATCGCCGGCGTCCCGGCCTACGACGGCCCGCGCGGCTCGATATCCGACCGCGACGTCCTCGCCGACTACGGCAAGTTCCTGTATTCCCTGGTCGACGTGAGCGAACTGCGTCCGTTGCACGTTGCGGTGGATGCGGGCAACGGCATGGCCGGCCACACCACCCCCGCTGTGCTCGGTTTGATCTCGTCGGTCAAACTCTCGCCGCTGTACTTCGAGCTCGACGGCAACTTCCCCAACCACGAGGCCAATCCGCTGGACCCGGCCAACCTCGTCGACCTGCAGAAATACGTCGTCGCCGTCGGTGCAGATATTGGGCTGGCCTTCGACGGGGATGCCGACCGCTGCTTCGTCGTCGACGAACGTGGGCAGGCGGTCTCGCCGTCGGCGGTCACCGCGCTGGTGGCCGGGCGCGAACTCGGTCGCGAGATCGGCGCGACGATCATCCATAACCTGATCACCTCGCGCGCCGTACCCGAGCTCGTCGCCGAGCGGGGCGGCACAGCGGTGCGCTCCCGCGTCGGGCACTCCTATATCAAGGGCCTGATGGCCGAGACCGGCGCCATCTTCGGCGGCGAACACTCCGCGCACTATTACTTCCGCGACTTCTGGGGCGCCGACTCCGGAATGCTGGCCGCCCTGCACGTCCTCGCCGCGCTCGGCGAACAGGACCGTCCGCTGTCGGAATTGATGGCCGACTATCAGCGCTACGAGGCTTCCGGCGAGATCAACTACACCGTCACCGATGCGCCCGCGATCGTCGACTCCGTGCTGCAGGCGTTCGGGGCACGCGTGCACGCGCTCGACCACCTTGACGGGGTGACGGTCGACCTCGGCGAGGGAAGCTGGTTCAACATCCGGATGTCGAACACCGAGCCTTTGCTCCGGCTCAACGTCGAAGCGCGCACCGCCGAAGAGGTCAAGGATCTCGTCGACGAGATCGGGGGCCACATCGCCTCCGGGGCGAAGGGGTCGCCGTGAACGCCAGCCCGCTGTCGGCTGCCGACGTCGACCTCGACGATGCGAACGGTCTGCTGGCTGCCGACCGCCTCGGATTGCTACGGGCTGCGTCGATGGCCGGTGCGCAGGTTCGCGCCACCGCCTCGGCACTCGACGAGGGTGACCTCGATTCAGTCCGGTCGGATTCGCCACCGCGCACTGTCGTGTGGGTTGCCGGCCCGGGGAACGCCGAGAATGCGGGAACTATGCTCGCCGCCCTGCTCGGCGGATCGGTGGGGGCACCGATCGTCGTTGCCGCAGAGGCGCCACCGTGGATCGGCGCCCTCGACGTGCTGATCGTCGCGGGCGACGACGCAGGCGACCCGGCACTGGTTGCCGCGGCCGCCACCGCAGTCCGCCGCGGCGCTCGCGTCATCGTGGCGGCCCCGTACGAAGGTCCGCTGCGCGACGCTACGGCTGGCCGGTCGGTGGTGCTGCCGCCGCGACTGCACGTGACCGACGAGTTCACACTGGTTCGCTACCTGGCCGCCGGGTTGGCCGCACTGCACGCGATCGCCCCCGGTTACTCCATCGATCTGTCGGCGCTGGCCGACGAGCTGGACGCCGAGGCGCTCCGAAACAGTGCCGGCCGTGACCTTTTCACCAATCCGGCCAAGGGCCTGGCCGAGCGCATGCTCGACCGCGAAGTGGTGTTCGCCGGCGACTCCGCTGCCACCGTGGTCCTGGCCAGGCACGCGTGCGCGGTGATGCTGCGCGTCGCCCACCAGAGCGTGGCGGCGGTCGGGCTGGCAGATGCGTTGGTGGCGATCGGATCGGGGTGGGGCCGCGTCGCGCCGACCAGCGGGGCGTCGATCTTTCACGACGAGGAGATCGACGGCCCGCTGCCTCGGCGGACGCGCACGATCGCATTGACCACCGATGCCGAACGCCCGGAGATATCGGCGCGGTTACGGGGATTCGACGATGTTCACGTCGTCAACGCCAACGACGTCCCCGACGTCGTGGCAACAGGGGGGGATGGCGAGCCGGGCTCAGCAACGATGCCTGGATCCACGCGTCCCGAACAACAATTGGCGCTGTTGGCGGTCCGCCTCGAGATGGCGGCGGTCTATCAGCGGCTGGTTCGAGGGTGAAACGAAGTGCATCTGCTCAGAGGCGCGGTGCGGACCTATGCGTGGGGTTCGAGAACTGCGATTGCCGATTTCGTCGGAGCGCCGAGTCCGACACCCCATCCCGAGGCCGAGTTGTGGTTCGGTACTCACCCGGGTGACCCGGCGTGGCTAAAGACCGAGGACGGTGAGCGGTCGCTGCTCGAAGCACTTCGAGCCGACCCCGAGGGTGAACTCGGCCCTGTGGTGCGCGGGCGATTCGGGGACACCCTGCCGTTCCTGGTGAAGGTTCTCGCCGCCGACGAGCCACTGTCGCTGCAGGCGCACCCGAGTACCGAGCAGGCCACCGAGGGCTTCGCCCGCGAGGAGCGGATGGGCATTCCGGTCTCGGCGCCCAACCGCAACTATCGCGATCGTAGCCATAAGCCCGAAATCATCGTGGCGCTAAGCCAATTCGAAGCGCTGGCCGGCTTCCGGCCCGCGGTGCACACCGTCAAGCTCCTGCAGGCGCTCGGTGTCGCCGACCTCGATCCGTACATCAACCTGCTCTCAGGCCAACGCGACGAGGACGGCTTGCGGGCGCTGTTCACGACCTGGATCACCTGCCCGCAGCCCGATCTCGATGTCCTGGTGCCCGCTGTGCTCGACGGCGCGATCCACTACGTGCGCTCGGGGAGCAAGGAATTCGCCCGGGAGGCAAAGACCGTGCTCGAGCTCGGTGAGCGTTACCCGGGCGATGCCGGCGTCCTGGCGTCCATGCTGCTCAACCGGTTGTCACTGGCGCCGGGGGAGGCGCTCTACCTGCCTGCCGGCAATCTGCACACGTACCTGCACGGGGTGGGGGTAGAGGTGATGGCCAACTCCGACAACGTGCTTCGCGGCGGCTTGACCCCCAAGCACGTCGATGTGCCCGAGCTGTTGCGGGTGCTGGACTTCACCCCGGCAGAGGATGTCGTCGTGATACCCGAAACCCGCAGGGACGGAGCCGAAACCGTCTATCCGACGCCTGCGCCGGAGTTCGCGGTGACAGTGCTCAACATCGACGGCGAGCAACTGGGCCACGAGATCGATGCACCCACCCGCCACGACGGTCCGCAGATTCTGCTGTGCACGCAGGGCGCCGTGACGGTGAATGCCAAGGCGGGCACGGTGGTGCTGGAACGCGGTAGTGCTGCGTGGGTGGCCGCCGACGACGGTCCGATCAGACTGACTGCACACGAGTCGACGCACTTGTTCCGGGTGACAGTCGGGATCTAGCCCACAGTGCCATGTTGTGGCGCACCGTGCGGCCGATCAGTGTGGCCGACGGCACCATCCAGAGACTGTCGAGCAGGCTGAACCGGCGCAGAAACCATTCCGCCAGAACGGGATCCGTTTCGGCGGCGCCCAGGAACTGATCGAAAAGCGCGCCGACGGGCTTGTACCACCGCGGCGCGGGCCCTTGAGCGCCGTGCAGCACCAGGTCTCCGACTGCGTTCATCGTCCACACCGGGTAGGTCGTCTTGGCGGTCGCCCGATTCAGCGTGCGGGCCAGATCATCTCCCGGTGCAAGCAGGGCGCGCCTGAGGTGGCCGGCCTGGATCGACGTCATCGTCATGCCCTGGCCGTACGTCGGATTGAAGCTGACGACCGCGTCGCCGAAGGGCACGATGCCCTGCGGGAAGCGCTCCATCTCGTCGTAGCGGCGCCACCTGCTGGCCGGATACTTGTGCAACGCGATGGGGCCAAGGGTGGTGCCGCGGCGGAGCGCGCTGCTGACGTGTTCGGGCAGGATCTCGTCGGCGAGTGCGCACATCGCATCGAAATCGGCTGGCGGAGCGACTTTTCCGGTTCCGAACGTCGTCACACCCCAGGTGCCGTCCTCGTAGTAGAGCATTCCGAGGCCGCACGGTTGCGTCCGCGACGCGCCCGCGACGATCACCTTCTCCTGGATCAGCCCGTCGGGGATGCACACCTGGTGTGTGGCGTAACCGATACCGACGTCGACGGTGTCCTCGCGCGGCCGGTTGAATCCCCACTGCGCCAACCACACTGGGAGTCGCGTGCCGCGTCCGGTCGCGTCGACGACGAGGTCGGCGTCGACTGTCGCGCCGTCACCGGTCCTGACTCCCGTGACCCGGTGCCCGTCGAACACCGGCTCGTCCACGCCGCCTTGCAGCAGCGTCACGTTGCCGATATCGAGGACCCTGCGCCGGATCTGCCACTCCAGGTGCGGTCTGCTCGGCACATACGCGGTGAACGCGTCCTGCAGGCTGTGCTGTGTTCCCAGCACATGGCCGGCGGCGCCGAAGTGGATGCAATCGGGGCGGTTCTCCAGAATCGGGACACCCGCGGCGACCATGTCGTCGAGCAGTCCCGGGAACAGTCCGTCGAACTCCTGCGCGCCTCGCGCCATCAGAAGGTGCACGTGACGGTCCTGAGGAACCGCGGCGCGATTCGCCGGCAGGTCGGGCAGTTGGTCGCGCTCGTAGATCGTGACGCGGTCGTAGAAGTTCGACAACACCCGGGCGGCACAGAGCCCGCCGAGGCTTCCACCGATCACGATCGCGTGTTTTTCAGTCGGTGTCATTTTTTGACCCATTGGAGTCCACGGTAATGGGTAGATTCCGCTGAAACGATGACGAAACGAGGACGGCTGATGGCTCAGGAGCCCGAGACGCAGACGGCCAACCGGCGGAGGCTGAAGTCGGTGGAGCAGTCGATCGCCGATACCGACGAGCCTGACACCAAGCTGCGCAAGGACTTGAACTGGTGGGATCTGACCGTTTTCGGGGTGTCGGTGGTGATCGGCGCCGGCATCTTCACGATCACCGCATCCACGGCGGCCAACATCACCGGACCCGCGATCTCGGTGTCCTTCATCTTCGCCGCGATCGCGTGCGGGTTGGCCGCGCTGTGTTACGCGGAGTTCGCCTCGACCGTGCCGGTGGCGGGCAGCGCGTATACCTTCTCGTATGCGACGTTCGGGGAGTTCGTCGCGTGGATCATCGGCTGGGACTTGATCCTGGAGTTCGCTGTGGCGGCTGCCGTCGTCGCCAAAGGCTGGTCCAGCTACCTGGGAACTGTCTTCGGATTTGCCGGGGGGACGACGGAAGTGGCTGGGCTGCAATTGGATTGGGGGGCGCTGATCATCATCGCATTCGTCACCCTGATCCTGGCGATGGGCACCAAACTCTCGGCGGGCGTCAGCCTGGCCATCACCGCAGTCAAGGTCGCGGTTGTGCTGCTGGTGGTCGGCGTCGGTGCGTTCTACATCAAGACCGAGAACTTCTCGCCATTCGTGCCATCTCCTGAGTCCGGTGGCGAGGGCGCCGGTTCCGGTGCTGAACAGTCGCTGTTCTCACTGCTCACCGGCGCCGAAGGCAGCAACTACGGCTGGTACGGCGTGCTGGCAGGCGCCTCGATCGTGTTCTTCGCGTTCATCGGCTTCGACATCGTCGCGACCACCGCCGAGGAGACCAAGAACCCGCAGCGTGATGTGCCCCGCGGCATCCTGGCCTCGCTCGGCATCGTCACCGTCCTCTACGTCGCGGTCGCCGTCGTGCTGACGGGCATGGTCAGTTACAAAGAGTTGCGCGACGCCGAGACGCAGAACCTGGCCACCGCGTTCTCGCTGAACGGGATCGACTGGGCCGCGAAGGTGATCTCCATCGGTGCGCTGGCCGGGTTGACGACCGTGGTGATCGTGCTGGTGCTCGGGCAGACCCGGGTGCTGTTCGCGATGTCGCGCGACGGGTTGATGCCACGCCAGTTGGCCAAGACCGGCGAGCACGGCACGCCGGTGCGCATCACCCTGATCGTCGGTGCGGTCGTCGCGGTCACCGCGACCGTCTTCCCGATCGGCAAGCTCGAAGAGATGGTCAACATCGGCACGCTCTTCGCGTTCGTGCTGGTGTCGGCGGGCGTGATCGTCTTGCGGCGCAACCGCCCGGACCTGAAGCGTGGATTCCGAACACCGTGGGTTCCTGTGCTGCCGATCCTGTCGATCATCGCGTGCGTCTGGCTGATGCTGAACCTGACCGGGCTGACGTGGCTGCGTTTCGGCATCTGGATGGCGATCGGCGTGGTCGTCTACTTCGCTTACGGCCGTCGGCACTCGCTGGTGGGTAAGCGCCAGGGGTAGTCACCTCTCTCGCGAGCGTGCGTGTCTGAGGTGGACACGCCGCGAGTTTCCGCGAGTTCACGCACGTTCGGCGCAGGCTGCCCGTCGCCTGTCGTGCCATTGCCAGAGCGCTGTGTCGCGAGCGTGCGCAAAATCGCCTAACTGGTCGCGTGTTGCCCCGCAGACACGCGCGCTCGCGCAAATGGTGGCTTTACAAAATGGCCATCAGTGTCTAGACAGGCGACAAAATGAGCTCTATAGTCAATCTCAACGGTGACCGCACTCACAGCGAGGAGGCAATCGAGTGACCACGCGAGAAATGCCGGAGATGTCGGAGGCCGAAAGCAATCAGTGGCGCGACAAGAAGCGCTACCTGTGGCTGATGGGCCTGATCGCGCCCACGGCGTTGTTCGTTGTCCTGCCGCTGGTGTGGGCGTTCAACCACTGGGGCTGGCACGCGGCCGCGCAGGTGCCGTTCTGGATCGGCCCCATCCTGCTTTACATCCTGCTGCCCGCCCTCGACCGCAAGTTCGGGCCCGACGGCCAGAATCCGCCCGACGAGGTGATGGAGCGGCTGGAGAACGACAAGTACTACCGCTACTGCACCTACATCTACATTCCGTTCCAGTACGCGAGCGTCGTCTTCGGCGCCTACCTGTTCACCGCGTCGGATCTGAGCTGGCTCGGCTTCGACGGCAGCCTGGGCTGGCCGGCCAAGATCGGCCTGGCGCTCTCGGTCGGCATGCTCGGCGGGGTCGGTATCAACACCGCCCACGAGATGGGCCACAAGAAAGACGCGCTGGAGCGTTGGCTGGCCAAGATCACCCTGGCGCAGACCCTCTATGGGCACTTCTACATCGAGCACAACCGCGGCCACCACGTCCGCGTCGCCACCCCGGAGGATCCGGCATCCGCACGCTTCGGTGAGACATTCTGGGAGTTCTTGCCGCGCAGCGTGTTCGGCAGCCTGAAGTCCTCGTGGGAGCTGGAGGCCAAACGACTGGAGCGTAGCGGGCGGAGCCCGCGGGATCCACGAACGTACTGGTCCAACGACGTGCTCAACGCCTGGGCGATGTCAGTGGTGCTTTACGGCGCGTTGATCGCGGTCTTCGGCTGGGCGCTGATCCCGTACATCATGATCTCGGCCGTGTTCGGCTTCACGCTGCTGGAGACCGTCAACTATCTGGAGCACTACGGCCTTCTGCGGCAGAAAGTCGATGAGCCGCTTGCGCGAAGAGAAGGAAGGCCGGCCAGTGGCCGCTATGAGCGCTGCGCGCCGTCGCACAGCTGGAACTCCGACCACATTGTGACCAACCTGTTCCTGTACCACCTGCAGCGCCACAGCGACCATCACGCGAACCCGACCCGCCGCTACCAGACGCTGCGCAGCATGGCGGGTGCACCGAACCTGCCCAGCGGATACGCGTCGATGATCGGCCTGACGTACTTCCCGCCGCTGTGGCGCAAGGTGATGGATCACCGGGTGCTTGCGCACTACGGCGGCGACATCAACCGGGTCAACATCCACCCGCGGGTACGCGACAAGGTGCTGGCCCGGTACGGAGCGCAGCAGGCATGACCGCCTATCGCTGCCCTGGCTGCGACTACGTGTACGACGAGACCAAAGGTGAACCGCGCGAAGGATTTCCGGCGGGCACCAGATGGAACGACGTCCCTGATGACTGGAGCTGCCCCGACTGCGCGGTGCGCGAGAAGATCGACTTCGATCAGATGGGAGTGAAGAAATGAGTGAGGCCGACAAGCTGTTCGTCTGCGTGCAATGTGGCTTCGAATACGACGAGACCAAGGGCTGGCCCGAGGACGGAATCGCGCCCGGCACGCGCTGGGGCGACATCCCCGACGACTGGAGCTGCCCCGACTGTGGAGCGGCCAAGTCGGACTTCGAGATGGTCGAGGTCGCACGGCCGTGAACGCACACTCATCGACGACGAGCGCGCGCATTCGTACGCGACACGCGAGGCGCCGTGCAAACACGCTCGCTCGCGGAGCAACTGGGGTCCGATGACGACCATCGCCACGAGCAGCTTCGCGCCGCGAACCGTTATTGTCGCGCGTGTGACGGGGCCCAACGACAAGCGCATCACCTACGCCGAGGCGTCGCGGGTGCTGCTGCGCGACTCGATCCTCGACGGGATGCGCGAGTTGTTGCTGACCCGGGACTGGTCCCAGATCACGTTGTCAGACGTGGCGAAGGCCGCCGGCATCAGCCGCCAGACGATCTACAACGAGTTCGGATCGCGCCAAGGCCTGGCGCAGGGGTACGCGATGCGGCTGGCCGACGGCCTGGTCGACCAGATCAACGACGCGATCAACGGCAACGTCGGCGATGTCTACGCGGCGTTCCTGCAAGGCTTCCGCGACTTCTTCGCCGAGTCCGCCGCCGACCCGCTGGTGGTCTCACTGCTGACCGGGACCTCCAAGCCCGACCTGCTGCAACTCATCACCACCGATAGCGCCCCGATCATCACGCACTGCTCGCAGCGGCTCACGGGCTCGTTCATGACCAGCTGGGTGCGCTGCAGCGAGGAGGACGCCGGTGTCCTGGCCAGGGCTATCGTCCGGTTGGCGATGAGCTACATCTCGATGCCGCCGGAGGCCAATCACGATGTGGCCCGCGACCTGGCCCGCCTGATGACGCCGTTCGCCGAACGTCACGGAGTGATCGAGCCGTAGTTGACCTGCGGCAACGGGACGGCGGTCTCAGGGCTCCCAGAGCGAGGCGCTACGGTGTTAGGGACGCCCCTGGCCGGCAGAGCGCCGAAGCGCCTGTCCCGCGAGCCCGCAGGCTGGGGTTGTCTGCGCAGGTGTTGCCTTTGGACGCACCTGTGCGTTCCTAGGCAATTGACGAATTACAAAAGGGGCTCTACATGACTGCTCTGACCGCCGACGTCCGCAACGGCATCGACTACAAGGTCGCTGACCTTTCGCTGGCCGAATTCGGGCGCAAAGAGATTCGCCTCGCCGAGCACGAGATGCCCGGCCTGATGGCGCTTCGCCGTGAATATGCCGAGGTGGCACCACTCAAGGGTGCGCGCATCTCCGGCTCGCTGCACATGACGATCCAGACCGCCGTGCTGATCGAGACCCTGGTCTCGCTCGGCGCCGAGGTGCGCTGGGCGTCGTGCAATATTTTCTCCACCCAGGATCACGCCGCTGCGGCCGTCGTCGTCGGCCCGAACGGAACCCCGGAGGAGCCCAAGGGCACCCCGGTATTCGCGTGGAAGGGCGAGACGCTCGAGGAGTACTGGTGGGCTGCCGAGCAGATGCTCACCTGGCCGGGCGAGCCCGCGAACATGATCCTCGACGACGGCGGTGACGCCACCATGCTGGTGCTGCGCGGTGCGCAGTATGAGAAGGCCGGCGTCGTGCCGCCCACCGAGGACGACGACTCCGACGAGTGGAAGGTGTTCCTGGCACTGGTCCGCGCGCGTTTCGAGACCGAAAAGGACAAGTGGACGACGATCGCCGAGTCGGTCCAGGGCGTCACCGAGGAGACCACCACCGGCGTGCTGCGGCTCTACCAGTTCGCTGCTGCCGGTGAGCTGTCGTTCCCGGCGATCAACGTCAACGACTCGGTCACCAAGAGCAAGTTCGACAACAAGTACGGCACCCGGCACTCGCTGATCGACGGCATCAACCGCGGCACCGACGTCCTCATCGGCGGCAAGGCCGCGCTGGTGTGTGGCTACGGCGACGTCGGCAAGGGCTGCGCCGAGGCGCTCAAGGCGCAGGGCGCGCGCGTCGCGGTCACCGAGATCGACCCGATCAACGCGCTGCAGGCACTGATGGACGGCTTCGAGGTCAAGACCGTCGAAGAGGCCATCGGCTGGGCCGACATCGTCATCACGGCGACCGGCAACCAGGGCATCATCACGCTGGACCATATGCGGTCGATGAAGCACCAGGCGATCCTCGGCAACATCGGTCATTTCGACGACGAGATCGAGATGGCCCGCCTCGAGCGTGACGGCGACATCCGGCGGATCAACATCAAGCCGCAGGTCGACGAGTTCGTCTTCCCCGACGGTCACTCGATCATCGTGCTGAGCGAAGGTCGTCTGCTGAACCTCGGCAACGCCACCGGTCACCCGTCGTTCGTGATGAGCAACAGCTTCTCGAACCAGGTCATCGCCCAGATCGAGCTGTGGACCAAGAACGACGAGTACGACAACGAGGTCTACCGGCTGGCCAAGCACCTCGACGAGAAGGTCGCCAAGATCCACGTCGAGGCGCTCGGCGGATCGTTGACCAGGCTCACCAAGCAGCAGGCCGAGTACATCGGCGTCGACGTCGACGGCCCGTACAAGCCGGAGCACTACCGCTACTGACGTGTCGAGATGGTTGAGGGCGGTGACGCTCGGGCTCGCGCTGGCCCTGACGGCTTGTCAGGGCCAGTCGTCCGAGGAACCGGACGTCACCGCGTCTCAGCCGGCACCCGAAGTGCGCCATGACACCGAGGAGCTCGCCCGGCTGTTCCCGGCGCTCGGCACTCCGGTATCGGCGTCGTGGATCATCTGGAACAACTCCAGCGACGAGTCGTCCGAGCTGCGGTTGGAGTGGATAGACGCCGTCGTGCAGGTGACGCCCGAAACGATGAATGGGCTTGTGGCGCGCGGGAACGCCGAGGACCTCGGGCACCGGCCCGCGGTGCAGAAGGTGCTCGAGCCCGATCTGCCGCCGGGGCCGTTCCTGACCGGCGTCGAACTCAACATGAGATTCGGCGCCGTGCGCAGGAGCACGCGGGCGTTCATGGACCCGCCGCGTGACACGGTTGTGCTGCAATCCAGCATCGCCGGCTCAGGATGACGCGGTGGCCGCCGCTGCTGGTATGTGCGCTGATCGCGGCGGGCTGCACCCCCACCGTGGCACCAGGTGGAGTCGACAGAATCGGCCACCGAAATCCGCAGTGACGCAGAGCCGTTGACGAAGCGTTTCCCTGTGGTCGGCGACTGACCTGCAGCGTCACATACCGCATCGAGTCCGCGGGCAACAGGCCCGGCTGCCGGTACACATTCGTCGTGACGACGATCTCGCCGACGGATGGGGGAGGCGATCTCCCTACCCAGCGGTTGTACTGGCGCTCGAGACAGTCAATGTCTGCTTGCCCATCGAATGATGCCGCTCGATTAGGCTCGCCCAGTGCTCATCGTCATCGAGGGAGTGGACGGCGCAGGCAAGCGGACCTTGACGAACGGCCTGCGCGCCGCGTTCGAGGCCGACGGCCGCTCCGTCGCCACCCTGGCCTTCCCCCGCTACGGGGTCTCGGTGCCTGCCGACGTCGCGGCCGAAGCGCTGCACGGCAAACACGGCGACCTTGCCGACTCCGTCTACGCGATGGCGATGTTGTTCGCGATGGACCGCGCAGGGGCGCGCGAGGAGATCGCGCACCTGACGGCGGCGTACTCCGTCGTCATCCTCGACCGCTACGTCGCCTCCAACGCCGCCTACAGTGCGGCACGTCTGCATCAGGGGACCGACGGCGAGGTCGTCGCCTGGGTGCACGACCTCGAATTTGGGCGGCTTCGGCTTCCGGTCCCGGATTGGCAGGTGCTGCTTGATGTTCCGACAGAGTTGGCGGCGCAGCGCGCGGTGAACCGGGCGGCCGAGGAGGTCGACCGGGCCAGGGACGCCTACGAACGCGACGACGGGCTGCAGCGCCGCACCGGCGCGGTCTACGGGGCGCTGGCCGCGGCGCAGTGGGCCGGGCCGTGGGCCGCCGTGCCGCCCGACGTCGACGCCGCCGAACTCGCGCGCCGACTGACGTCGAGCTGATGCGACGTTAACTGCGCAAACCTCCGCGCGACCGGCTATGCTCCGCCTCGGGGAAGTCGCTACGGCGACAGGTCACTTCAAGGGGGAATTGATGCTCGTTTCGACGCGTACAGGCGAGGCCGCGACGACGACGCTCGACGAACTGCTCCTCCGCATCAAAGCGGCGAGTGAGCGGTTCGACCAGGGCAGGCACGCCGAAGCGAAACCCTTGGCGGGACACATCTGCGCGCTGTTCCACCACACGGACAAGGCCGCTGCGGTGATCGAGCGACTCGGCGTGAAGGACGCGCTCACGTGGGTCGACACCGCAGGCGTGCCCAACCCGAAGGTCACGTGCCCGACGGCCGGGCTGACCTTGATGAGGATCCGCAGCAGGCATCACGGGGCAGAGTCGTACGTTCCCAAGTTGGCCATGTACCCGCCGGTGCCGATCCGCACCCGCAGCGGAGAACGGATCGACAGTGGCTCGCGAATCCCATTCGAGCACTGGTGGACCAATCCGGTGGTCACGGACGCCGGCGGTTCGCAGTTTTCGCGTAAGCAGCTCGTGCTCGCGCTGTGCGAACAGGACGATCCCGAGGCCTCTGCTGCCCGCGGCGCGCTTCGACGGAGCGCGTCACTCGGCTGGGTGGTGTGCGAGTCGGCAGACGTGGAATCGAGGCCGCTGTGCGGCAGCCCCGTCATCGCCAGCATCCGGCAGATCGGTTACGAAGTGCTGCAGTCGATTTCGGAGCAGAGTGGAAACCTCAAGACGGCCTGCTAGAGATTTGGTGCGCGGGCCCGGCGTGAGCCGCCCGTAGAATCGGCCTGTGGGTCTGCTGGAAACGTTCATGTCGACGTGGTCCCAGGCACGCCAGACGTTCGGTCGGGGGGCGCCGGCCGGGGGAGCGCCCTTCGACGGGAGCGCGGCGCTGCGCAAGTTGACCACCGACGTCGAAGGCGCGGCGCCCGGAGCGCAGTGGTCGGGTGCAGCCGCGATGGCCTACGAGGCGCGCAACGCCGAGCATGCGCAGGTATTGGCACGGCTGGCCGAACTCGATACCCTGCTGGCCGCCGAGATCGACAAGTCCGCGTACGTCGTCGGGTCGGGACGTACCGAACTCGACAACGTGCGCGACTGGGTCGTCAGCGCCGCGTCGTCGGTGCCGAACACTCCCGCAGGCGACGCCATGCTCATGCCGATTGTTTCCAAAGGCATGGCCGACCTCAGCGACATCCTGCTGAAGGCCAACGGAAAGCTGAACGCGATCGGGGCGAACATCCAGAAGATCGGCGCCGAGTACAGCACGCTCGGCGGGCAACCTTAGCTCCGTCGCCTCGGGTCGCAATCGAATCTCACAAGCGATCGTGGACCGAATCGAGTGCCCCGATGGGGCAAAGCCGCGCGATCTCTGCTTAAGACGCAAAACGCCCAGCGTGGTAGCAGAGCTTTGTCGCCATCTGGTGACACCATGGACACCATGAGGCAGAGGATCCTGGTAGTCGACGACGACCCTTCGCTCGCCGAGATGCTGACCATCGTGCTGCGGGGGGAGGGGTTCGACACCGCGGTCATCGGTGATGGCACCCAGGCGCTGACCGCCGTGCGCGAGTTGCGACCCGATCTGGTCCTGTTGGACCTGATGCTGCCCGGCATGAACGGGATCGATGTGTGCCGCGTGTTGCGCGCGGACTCGGGCGTGCCGATCGTCATGCTGACCGCCAAGACCGACACCGTAGACGTGGTGCTCGGACTCGAGTCGGGTGCCGACGACTACGTGATGAAGCCGTTCAAGCCGAAGGAGCTCGTGGCCCGCGTTCGCGCCAGGCTGCGCCGTAACGAGGACGAGCCCGCCGAGCTGCTGTCGATCGCCGACGTGGACATCGACGTCCCCGCCCACAAGGTCACCCGGCAAGACGAGCAGATCTCGCTCACACCGCTGGAGTTCGACCTGCTCGTGGCGCTGGCACGCAAACCGCGCCAGGTGTTTACTCGTGATGTGCTGCTCGAACAGGTGTGGGGTTACCGCCATCCCGCCGACACCCGTTTGGTGAACGTCCATGTCCAGCGTCTACGGGCCAAGGTCGAAAAAGACCCGGAGAACCCGCAGGTGGTGCTCACCGTTCGAGGAGTGGGATACAAGGCCGGACCTCCGTGATCTTTGGCTCGAGGCGGCGCATCCACCGTCGGTCAGCCCCGCTGGTCCGAGGATTGGGTGTGCTGGGTCGGGCGATGAGTCTGGCGTGGCGACGGTCTCTACAGCTGCGCGTGGTCACGTTGACACTCGGTCTGTCGCTGGCTGTCATCCTGGTTCTGGGTTTCGTCCTGACGAGCCAGATCACCGACCGCATTCTGGAAGTCAAGGTGGGCGCCGCCACCGAGGAGATCGAGCGCGCCCGCGCCACCGTCAGCGGCATCGTCGGCGGTGAGGAGACCCGGTCTCTGGACAGCAGCCTGCAACTGGCCCGCAACACCTTGATCGTCCGTAAGGCCGACGCAGGCACCGGATCCGCTGGCACATTCGACGCCGTGCTCGTCGTCCCCGGGGACGGACCGCGCGCGGCGACCGCCGCCGGACCGTTCGACCAGGTGCCCGCCGCGCTGCGCGACTTCGTCAAGGCCGGACAGGTCAGCTACCAGTACGCCACGGTGCACACCGAGGCCTTCTCCGGCCCGGCCCTGATCGTCGGCAGTCCGACATCGTCACCCGTGACCAATCTCGAGCTCTACCTGATCTTCCCGCTGAACAACGAGGACTCCACGATCGCGTTGGTGCGCGGCACGATGGCCACCGGCGGCGTGGTGCTGCTGGGTCTGCTGGCCGCGATCGCACTGCTGGTCGCCCGGCAGATCGTGCTGCCGGTGCGGTCGGCGTCGCGGATTGCCGAACGGTTCGCCGAGGGGCATCTCAGCGAGCGCATGCCGGTGCGCGGCGAGGACGACATGGCGCGACTGGCGGTGTCGTTCAACGACATGGCCGAAAGCCTGCAGCGCCAGATCACGCAGCTGGAGGAGTTCGGAAACCTGCAGCGCCGCTTCACCTCCGATGTCAGCCACGAGCTGCGGACCCCGCTGACCACCGTGCGCATGGCCGCCGACCTGATCCACGATCACGCCGAGGATCTGGATCCGGCGTTGCGGCGCTCGACCGAGCTGATGGTCAACGAACTCGACCGGTTCGAGTCACTGCTCAACGACCTGCTCGAGATCTCCCGACACGACGCCGGTGTCGCCGAGCTGGCGGTCGAGGCGGTGGATCTGCGGTCCATCGTGCAGCGCGCGCTGGACAACGTCGGGCATCTGACCGAGGAAGCCGGCGTCGAGATGGTCGTCGACGTGCCCGCCGACGAGATCATCGCCGAGGTCGACCCGCGCCGAGTCGAACGGATCCTGCGCAACCTCATCGCCAATGCGATCGACCATGCCGAACGCAAGCCGGTCCGGATCCGGATGGCCGCCGACGTCGACACCGTGGCCGTCACCGTCCGCGACTACGGCGTGGGTCTGCGTCCCGGTGAGGAGAAGCTGGTGTTCAGTCGCTTCTGGCGCGCCGACCCGTCGCGGGTGCGGCGCTCCGGGGGCACCGGTCTGGGCCTGGCGATCAGTATCGAAGACGCGCGGCTGCACCAGGGCCGGCTCGAAGCATGGGGCGAACCCGGCAAGGGCGCCTGCTTCCGGCTGACGCTTCCGCTGGTGCGCGGACACAAGGTGACGTCCAGCCCGCTTCCCGTCAAACCGATCGAGATCTCGGACAGCCCTTCCAACCATCGGCAGGTCCGTGAACGTGAGCCGGCGGGAGAAAGCGTGTGACGGGAGGCTGGAGTGCTCCTGGCGTGCGCAGGGTCCTGATTGCTCCTCGCGTGCGCAGGGTCCTGGCCGCCGTGTGGGCCGCGGCACTCGTGCTGATGGTGGCCGGTTGCGCCGGGGTGCCCAGCTCGTCGTCGCCACAGGCGATCGGCACCGTGGACCGCCCCGCACCGCCGAGCCTGCCGAAGCCGACCGCAGGTATGGATCCCGACGTCCTGCTGCGGGAATTCCTCAAGGCGACAGCCGATCCCGCGAACCGGCATCTGGCCGCGCGCCAGTTTCTCACCGAATCCGCGTCCAGCGCGTGGGACGACGCGGGTAGCGCGCTGCTGATCGACAACGTCGTGTTCGTGGAAACCCGGTCGACCGAACGGGTTTCGGTGACGATGCGCGCCGACATTCTCGGCTCGCTGTCCGATATGGGCGTGTTCGAGACGGGTGCGGGTGCGCTGCCCGACCCGGGCACGATCGAACTGATCAAGACCCCGGGAGGCTGGCGCATCGACAGCCTGCCCAACGGAGTCTTCCTGGACTGGCAGCAGTTCCAGGCCACGTACAAACGGCACACCCTGTACTTCGCCGATCCCACGGGCAAGACCGTCGTGCCCGACCCGCGCTACGTCGCGGTGTCGGAGCCGGATCAGTTGGCCACCGAACTGGTGAGCAAGCTGATCGCCGGTCCGCGCCCGGAGATGGACAAGACGGTGCGGAACCTGCTCGGCCCGCCGCTGCGGTTGCGCGGCCCGGTGACGCGCGCCGACGGGGGTAAGGCCGGGATCGGCCGCGGCTACGGCGGAGCCCGGATCGACCTGGAGAACCTGTCGACGACCGATCCGCACAGCAGGCAGTTGCTTGCGGCGCAACTCATCTGGACGCTCTCGCGCTCCGGGATCAACGGGCCTTACGTGATCAACGCGGACGGCGCGGCCCTCGACGACCGCTTCCCCGAAGGCTGGGACACCGGCGCCGTCGCGGCGACCGACCCGGGTGCGGCCGACGGCGTCGCGACCGGGCTGCACGCACTCGTCGGGGGATCGCTGGTGCGGCTGGACGGTCAGCGGGCGCCGAGGGTCGCGGGGCCGTTCGGACAGATGCCGGGGCAGACCGCGGCGTCGCTGTCGCGTACCGGTCAGGAGGTCGCCTCGATCGTCACGCTGCGCCCCGGGGCGCCGGACATGGCGTCGTCGCTGTGGGTAGGACCGTTGGGGGGCAACGCCTCCCAGGCGATGGACGGCCGCAGCCTGAGCCGTCCCAGCTGGTCGCTGGACGACGCGATCTGGGTCGTCGTCGACGGCAACAACGTCGTTCGCGTCATCCAGGACGCCTCCGGCCAACCGGCGCGCATTCCCGTCGACGCCACCGCGGTGCTGACCCGTTTTCCCGGTGGCATCGCCGACCTGCAGCTGTCCCGCGACGGCACGAGGGCGGCGATGGTGATCGACGGCAAGGTCATCCTCGCCGGAATCGAGCAGACACCGGGCGGAGGGTATGCGCTGACCTATCCGCGCCGGCTGGGTTACGGACTGGGGGAGACGGTGGTGTCACTGTCGTGGCGCACCGGCGATGACATCGTCGTCACCCGCACCGACCCACAGAATCCGGTGTCCTACGTCAACCTCGACGGAGTGAACTCCGACGGGCCCAGCCGCAACCTGCTGTTGCCCGTCGACACGGTGGCCGCCAACCCGTCGGCGGTGTATGTCGCCGACGGACGTGGTGTGCTCCAGTTGTCCGGTTCGGCGGCCGAGAACCCGGGATGGGTCGAGGTGCGCCCGCTCATGGCGGCGGGTGCGTTGCCGGTGCTGCCGGGCTGACACTGAAACATGTTGCCAGACAAGCCCTCTGGCAACGAGCTCGACGGAGAGGTACGGCATGTCGATTGAGGTTCCCCGAAAGACAGTGCTCGCCGGCGCGGGCGTCGGCATGGTGGCGGTCGCGGTGGCTGCCTGTTCGCGTGGGTCAGACTCCGGGTCGTCGGAGTCCACCGGGTCATCACCGCCGAAGGCCTCGGAGTCCGCCGCGGCGGAACCCGCGGGGGCGCTCGCACCGACGGCCGACGTGCCGGTCGGGTCGGGGGTCATCGTCGGTGAGATCGTGGTGACCCAGCCGGTGGCCGGCGATTTCAAGGGGTTCTCCGCGGTGTGCACGCATACCGGATGCCTGCTCAACGAGATCGTCGAGGGCACCATCAACTGCCCGTGCCACGGCAGCAAGTTCAGCCTCGACGGCGCGGTGGTCAACGGTCCGGCGACCAAGCCGCTCGAGGCGGTCGCGATTCGGGTGCAAGGGGATTCGATCGTCACGGGGTAGGTCTCCACGCCGCCGCGAACGTGCGGTGAGGGCGGCGATGCGGCCGATCGGCCGCCCTGGACGCACGCTCGATGAACGATCGGGGACCTGTCAGTGGCAATAGGCACACTGCCACCATGGGGGAACCATTCATCGGCAGTGAGGCGCTCGGCGCCGGACGTCTGACGCGACACACGCTGCGAACGCGGTACGCAGCGATGTACCCCGGCATCTACGTGCCTGTCGACACCGAGTCGTCCGCCGTGTCCAAGGCGAAGGCCGCATGGCTGTGGACCGGACGCGAAGGAGTCGTCGCCGGCCGATCGGCCGCAGCGCTGCACGGTGCGAAGTGGGTCGACGCCCGCCCTCCAGCCGAAGTGCTGTGGCACAACCGAAGAGCGCCCGACGGATTGCGCGTGTGGTCCGACTGTGTTGATGACGATGAGGTGCAGTCGATTCGCGGCATCCGGGTGACGACGCCCCAGCGGACGGTGCTCGACATCGCCTGCCGGTACCCGCAGCGACCGGCCGTCGCCGCAATCGATGCGCTCGCTCGCGTCACCAGGCTGAAGATCGCCGACGTCGAACTGCTCGCCGACCGCCAGAAGGGCCGCCGAGGCATCCGTGCCGCGCGCGAGACACTCAACCTCGTGGATCCCGGCGCGGAATCGCCACAGGAGACATATCTGCGGCTCATGGTCGCGCTGGACTATGAAGGCGACCACCACCGCCGGACGCGGGCGGCGTTCAACAGGGGGATTCGTCGGCACGACGCGGTGACGGACGCCGGGTGGACGGACATCCGAGTGACGGCAGGCGATACCGAGGGCGGGATCATCGCGCGGTTGACGACAGCGTGGCGGCAGCGACTGTGCGCTCGTGGCGAAGATCCGGACGCTGGGCCGCGCTGGACGCACTTTCGGCCGACAAGACGCGCAAGCGCACGCTGAGACCGTGCTCGATCTGGTCCTTCCGCTGCAGTGCGGCGGCTGTGATGCCGCCGCGACCGCCTGGTGCCCGGCTTGCCGGAACGAGCTGAAAGTCAAAGACGACGAACCTCACCTCGTCACCCCGCGACTCGATCCCGGCGTGCCCGTGTTGTCCCTCGGGCGCTACGCGGGGGCGCGGCGCAAGGCGATCGTCGCGCTCAAGGAGCACGGACGCGCCGACCTGCAGCGCCCACTGGCGACCGCTCTCGGCGAAGCCCTCGATCACCTGCTGACGTGGGGCGTCCTGGACACGTCGCTCACCCTCGTCCCCGCACCCACCCGCCGTTCGGCGGCCCGGCGCCGCGGCGGCGATCCGGTCACCCGCGTGGCCCGGCAGGCCGCGGACCGCCTGCCTGATGTCACGGTCGCACCCGTCCTGCGCTTCAAGGCCTTCACCCGTGATTCGGTCGGGCTGTCGAGCGCAGGCAGGCAGCGCAACGTCGCAGGCCGGGTCTTGCTCACTGCGCCGGTCGAAGGCCCGGTCGTCGTCGTGGACGACGTGGTGACCACTGGGGCCACCGTCACCGAATCCGTCCGCGTCCTGCAAACCGCAGGGACCGACGTCGTTGCTGTGCTCGCGCTCGCGCACGCGTGACCCATCGACGGTTCATTACTCGCAGATCAAACGGGCATGAAGAACTGAAAACAGGTCGGCTGAATTAGTGGCACGCCAGGTGAACAGCGACTACCGTCGGCACCAATCAACCGTGAACAACTCACGGCGGCACTCAAGACGCGAGAGCCGGCGTCGCGACAGCGATCGGAGGTGAGTAGTCGACACCTTGCACCGGCGAGTGACGCGACAAGGACTGCCCCGTCGGCGCGATTTCTTCATCAGCCGGGCACGCACGCGCGTGCGAACGCGAGAGAATCGAGTTGCCAAGTATGTCAAGTAATTCCGTGGACTCCGACAGCACAATGGTGATGGACTCCGACACCGAGTCGTCCGACCTGCCCAGCGCCGAGGTGGTGGTCAAGGGTCGCAACGTCGAAGTTCCCGACCACTTCCGCGTCTACGTCGCCGAGAAGCTGGCACGCCTGGAACGATTCGACCGCACCATCTACCTCTTCGACGTCGAGCTCGATCACGAGAAGAACCGGCGCCAGCGCAAGAACTGTCAGCATGTCGAGATCACGGCGAGGGGCCGCGGCCCCGTCGTCCGGGGGGAAGCCTGCGCCGACAGCTTCTACGCCGCCCTGGAAGCAGCCGCCGGCAAACTCGAGGCCCGGCTGCGTAAGAGCAAGGATCGCCGCAAGATCCATTACGGCGACAAGACCCCCGTGTCGTTGCACGAAGCGACGGCGCCGGACCGCCTCGATGCCGCTTTCGCCAGGCCGGCCGGCGGCGCCGCCCCGACCGACGTGGCCGTCGACGAACACGAACCTGGCCGGATCGTGCGGACCAAGGAGCACCCCGCCACCCCGATGACGGTCGACGACGCACTGTACGAGATGGAACTCGTCGGCCACGACTTCTTCCTGTTCCACGACAAGGAAAGCGACCGGCCCTGCGTGGTCTACCGACGTCACGCCTACGACTACGGCCTGATCAAGCTCTCCTGAGCATCTGACCAGGTCAGAATCCCCCGGAACCGCGATGTCCGGGGGATTCATCTTTCCGGTGGCGTGGCCGAGACGCGTAACCAGCCATTTCGGCGCGTCGCCTACGATGGTCTGCGTCTGTCGTGATGCCGCATCCGACTGAAACAGACGAGAAAAAGGGTATACAGCGTGCTGTCGAAGTTGCTCCGTATCGGCGAAGGCCGCATGGTCAAGCGCCTCAAGGGGGTGGCTGACTACGTCAACACCCTTTCCGACGACACCGAGAAGCTGTCCGACGCCGAACTGCGCGGCAAGACCGAGGAGTTCCGGGGGCGCCTGGAGAGCGGCAAAGAGGACCTCGACGACCTGATGCCGGAGGCGTTCGCCGTCGTCCGTGAGGCGGCCTGGCGTGTGCTCAACCAGCGGCACTTCGACGTCCAGATCATGGGCGGCGCTGCGCTGCACTTCGGCAACGTCGCAGAGATGAAGACCGGTGAGGGCAAGACGCTGACCGCGGTACTGCCCGCGTATCTCAATGCGCTGGCCGGCAAGGGCATGCACATCGTCACGGTCAACGACTACCTCGCCAAGCGCGACGCCGAGCAGATGGGCCGCGTGCACCGCTTCCTCGGCCTCGACGTCGGCGTCATCTTGTCTCAGATGACGCCCGACCAGCGGCGCGCCGCGTACCACGCGGACATCACCTACGGCACCAACAATGAGTTCGGCTTCGACTACCTGCGCGACAACATGGCGCTGCGCCTCGAGGACTGCGTCCAGCGCGGCCACACCTTCGCCATCGTCGACGAGGTCGACTCCATCCTGATCGACGAGGCCAGGACCCCGCTGATCATCTCCGGCCCCGCCGACGGCGGCTCGAACTGGTATACGGAATTCTCCCGGCTCGCACCGTTGATGAAGGCCGACGTGCACTACGAGGTCGACATCAAGAAGCGCGTCGTCGGTATCAACGAGATCGGTGTGGAGTTCGTCGAGGACCAGCTGGGTATCGAGAACCTCTACGAGGCGGCCAACTCGCCGCTGATCAGCTACCTGAACAACGCGATCAAGGCCAAGGAGCTGTTCGAGCGCGACAAGCACTACATCGTGCGCAACGGCGAGGTCCTCATCGTCGACGATTTCACCGGTCGTGTGTTGATCGGCCGCCGCTACAACGAGGGCCTGCACCAGGCCATCGAGGCCAAAGAGCACGTCGAGATCAAGGCCGAGAACCAAACGGTCGCCACGATCACGCTCCAGAACTACTTCCGCCTCTACAAGAAGCTCGCCGGTATGACGGGTACGGCCGAGACCGAGGCCGCCGAACTGCACGAGATCTACAAGCTCGGCGTGGTCACCATTCCCACCAACCGGCCGATGATCAGATCCGACCAGTCAGACCTGATCTACAAGACCGAGGAGGCCAAGTTCATCGCGGTCGTGGACGACGTGGCCGAGAGATATGAAAAGGGCCAGCCGGTGCTGATCGGCACCACCAGCGTCGAACGCTCCGAGTTCCTGTCCCGGCAGTTCGAGAAGCGTCGCATCCCGCACAACGTTCTCAACGCGAAGTACCACGAGCAGGAGGCCGGCATCATCGCCGAGGCCGGCCGGCTCAGCGCTATCACGGTCGCCACCAACATGGCCGGCCGCGGCACCGACATCGTGCTGGGCGGCAACGTCGACTACCTGTTGGACCATCGCCTGCGCCAGCGTGGCCTCGATCCCACCGAAACCCCTGACGAGTACGAGCAGGGCTGGCACGAAGAGCTTCCGCACGTCAAGCAGCAGGTGGCCGCCGAAGCCAAGGACGTGATCGCCGCCGGTGGCCTCTACGTCCTGGGTACCGAACGTCACGAGTCGCGCCGCATCGACAACCAGTTGCGCGGCCGGTCAGGCCGTCAGGGTGACCCGGGGGAGTCCCGGTTCTATCTGTCGCTGGCCGACGAGCTGATGCGTCGCTTCAACGGTGCGACGCTGGAGACGCTGCTGACCCGGCTGAACCTGCCCGACGACGTGCCGATCGAGGCCAAGATGGTCTCCCGTGCCATCAAGAGCGCACAGACGCAGGTCGAGCAGCAGAACTTCGACATCCGCAAGGAAGTTCTCAAATACGACGAGGTGATGAACCAGCAGCGCAAGGTCATCTACGCCGAGCGGCGCCGCATCCTCGAAGGCGAGAACCTCGCCGAGCAGGCCCACAAGATCCTCATCGACGTCGTCACCGCCTACGTCGACGGCGCCACCGCCGAGGGCTACTCCGAGGACTGGGATCTGGAGAAGCTCTGGGAAGGCCTCAAGACCCTTTACCCGGTCGGGATCGACCACCACGATCTGATCGACTCCGATGCCGTCGGCGAGCCCGGCGAACTCACCCGCGCAGAGCTCCTCGACGCGCTGACCGCCGACGCCGAGCGCGCCTACGCAGCGCGGGAAGCCGAGATCGAAGGGGTCGCGGGCGAGGGCGCGATGCGGCAGCTGGAGCGCAATGTCCTGCTCAATGTGCTCGACAGGAAGTGGCGCGAGCACCTCTACGAGATGGACTACCTCCGTGAGGGCATCGGCCTGCGGGGATTGGCCCAGCAGCGTCCGGAAGTCGAGTACGCCCGCGAAGGCTATGACATGTTCATCGCGATGCTCGACGGCATGAAGGAGGAATCCGTCGGCTTCCTGTTCAACGTGCAGGTCGAACGTGCACCCGATCCTGCCGTCTCCGCGCAAGCCACGCCCGCCGGGCTCGCCGAGTTCGCCGCCGCGGCCGCGCAACAGGCAGGCGCACTGGCCACCAAGGAACGTCCGACCCCAGCAGGCTTGCACGCCAAGGGAATCGACGACAGCGCGCAGCCGCTGACTTACTCCGGACCGTCGGAAGACGGCTCGGTGGAGGTCACGCGGTCAGGGGGAACGCCGTCGACCGGCGGGACGCGCAAGGAACGCCGCGAGGCCGCCCGCCAGGGCAAGGCCGGCGGCAGGCACTCCAGGCGCCGCTAGCTCATCCGATCTGCAGCGCGACCAGGCGCCAGCCGTCGCGATAGCGCTCGATCCGGCCCGCGACGGCGTGTACGCGGCCGCTGCGACTGAACGAAGCGAACACCTCTGCCGCGGTCACCTCACCGGTGGGCCCCGCGTCGACCGAACGAACCCGGACTCGTCGCAGCATCGCGGTGCCCGTGCGTGGTGCGCAGGCGCGGGCGATCACGCAGTCGATGAGGAACGGTGTCATCAACGGCCGTAGCTGGGCGACGGGCCTACGCCGGTCGATCACCTCGATCACCTGACGCAACGCGGTCTCGGCGAACACGGCAGCCGACCTCGGTGGCGGTACCTCGTGCATCGGGCGGTGGGCATGCAACGGGCGAGGCGAAGGACGGTGCAGCGCCGCGCCGGACGGGGTCGGGCAGTGTGGCGACGTGAGTGGTTGCGGGACCGGCTCATAGTCGATGATCGGCGAGGTGACCCACGCGTGGGAGGACGGGGTGGACTCCTGATCCTGCGGGGTCCGGGATGTGGTCATGAAGTCTCCCCAGCGCTCGACGGGCGTCTGCTGGAGAGTGACAGACGACAACAATGATCGCATGCACGACAACCGCCGGAGGGCACCCGTTCTGCGGCGCTCAGAATCGGCGGATAACGTGTCACGGTCTGACTTTTGTTGACGACGATTCAGGAGGCGGCGCCCACCCATGGTGACCAGGCTGTCGGCGGCCGATGCCTCCTTCTTCCGGCTGGAGAACTCGTCGACACCGATGTACGTCGGCTCCCTGCAGATCCTGCGTAAGCCCCGCAACGGGCTCAGCTACGAGACGCTGCTGGCGACCGTCGAACAGCGTCTGCCGCAGATCCCGCGGTATCGGCAGAAGGTGCGTGAGGTCACGCTCGGGCTGGCCAGGCCGGTCTGGGTCGACGATCGCGACTTCGACATCACCTACCACATCAGGCGCTCGGCGCTGCCGTCCCCGGGCAGCGACGCCCAGCTGCACGACCTCATCGCCCGGCTCGGTTCCCGGCCACTGGACAAGTCCCGGCCGCTGTGGGAGATGTACCTCGTCGAGGGTCTGACCAAGAACCGCGTCGCGATCTACACGAAAACGCACCAGGCGCTCGTCAACGGCATGACGGCCCTGGAGATCGGCCACGCGATCGCCGACCGGACCCAGAAACCCCCAGTATTCGGTGAGGACATCTGGATCCCCGGCCGCGAACCGAGTGACCGGCAGCTGCTGTTCGGCGCGATCGGTGAGTGGATCATGCGCCCGACGGCGCAGGCTGCCGCCGTGCGGTCGGCACTCACCGATGCGGCCACCAGCACCGGTCAACTGGTCGACCTCGGGCGCCGTGCCGCCGACGTCGCCCGTACCGTCGCCCGCGGCACCGCGCCGAGCAGCCCGCTGAACACCGCCGTGTCGCGCAACCGGCGGTTCTCGGTAGCCTCGGGCAGCCTCGACGAGTTCCGCATCGTGCGCGCCCGCTACGAATGCGACGTCAATGACGTGGTGCTGGCCATGGTCGCCGGTGCGCTGAGGAACTGGCTGCTCTCCCGAGGGGAGCCGGTGACCGCGACGACGTCGATGCGCGCCATGGCGCCGATGTCGGTCTACCCCGACGCCGAGATCGACTCATCAAGCCCCGGCCAGGCGATCAGCGAGGTGGCGCCGTTCCTGGTGGATCTGCCTGTCGGAGAATCGAATCCGGTAGTCCGGTTGTCGCAGATCTCGCACGCCACCGAGAGCCATCCGACGGCGGCCAGCCTGGTCGACGCCCGCACCATCGTCACGCTCTCGGGCTTCGCCCCGCCGACGCTGCACGCCATGGGCATCCGGGTGGCCACCAGCTTCTCGGCCAGGCAGTTCAATCTGCTCATCACCAACGTCCCCGGCCCGCAGAGCCAGATATACATCGCAGGCACCAAACTGCTGGAGACCTATGCCGTGCCGCCGCTGCTGCACAACCAGACCCTCGCGATCGGCGTCACGTCCTACAACGGGATGCTCTACTTCGGGATCAATGCCGATCGCGACGCGATGAGCGACGTGGAAATGCTCCCAAGCCTGCTGCGCGAGGCCCTCGATGAATTGGTGGAAGCCGCTCGGTGACCGGTTCGTAGCGCTCCCGGGATTGACGGGTGAACATCGCCGGGGTCGAATGAACTTCAATGGCTGACATCTCTGAACACGAAGCGACCGCAGTCCCTTCCAACCCGCCCGCCGATTCGGTTGCCGAGCGCACGCTTCATCCGGTGCTCGACGTCCCTGTCGAAGAAGAGAAGATCAGTCGGCCCCTTGGCATGGACTGGGTGGTCTTCGGTGCCACCGCGGCCATCGCCGTGGCCTTCCTGGTGTGGGGCTTCGTCAGCACCGGCTCGCTTTCCAGCGTCTCAAGCACCGTGCTGACCTGGGTGATGAACAACACCGGATGGCTGTTCATGCTGACCAGCACCGGTTTCGTCGTCTTCGTGCTGTATTTGGCGCTCGGCCGCTACGGAACGATCCCGTTGGGCCGTGACGACGAACCGCCTGAGTTCAACGGCATCTCCTGGGTGGCGATGATGTTCAGCGCAGGCATGGGCATCGGTCTGATGTTCTTCGGTGTCGCCGAGCCGCTCTCGCACTTCACCACGCCGCCGCCGGGCACGGGGCCGGAAGGCAACGCCGAAGCGGTGCAGAACGCGATGGCCACCACGCTGTTCCACTGGACCCTGCACCCGTGGGCGATCTATGCGGTGGTCGGGTTGGCGATCGCCTACGGCGTTTACCGCAAGGGTCGTCTGCAGTTGATCAGCGCGGCGTTCGAGCCGCTGCTCGGATCACGAGCGAACGGCGCGTGGGGCAAGGTGATCGACATGCTGGCGATCTTCGCCACGCTGTTCGGATCGGCGGCCTCGCTGGGCCTCGGCGCGCTGCAGATCCGCAGTGGGCTGCAGATCGTCACCGGAATCGGCGAGACCGGCAACGCGATCCTCGTGGTCATCATCACGGTGCTGACGGTGTGCTTCGTGCTGTCTGCCGTTTCCGGGGTGGCCCGCGGCATCCAGTGGCTGTCGAACATCAACATGGTGCTTGCTCTTTCGCTGGCGATGTTCGTATTCGTGGTCGGCCCAACGATTTTCATTTTGAACCTGCTTCCGACCGCGCTGGGCAGCTACTTCGCCGATCTCAATATGATGTCGGCGCGGACCGGCGCCGAGGGCGCCGACGTCGATGCGTGGTTGCAGTCGTGGACGATCTTCTACTGGGCGTGGTGGGTGTCGTGGACCCCGTTCGTCGGCATGTTCATCGCGCGGATCTCGCGTGGCCGCACGATCCGGCAGTTCGTCGCGGGGGTGTTGGTGGTGCCGAGCCTGGTGTCGCTGGTCTGGTTCGCGGTGTTCGGCGGCGCTGCCATCAACACCCAGCAGAACGGCACCGACCTCGCGGGCGAGGGCGGCGTGGAAGCGCAGCTGTTCTCGCTGTTGGACCAGTATCCGATCGCGACGATCACCAGCGTGATCGTGATGATCCTGGTTGCGATCTTCTTCGTCTCCGGCGCCGACGCGGCATCGATCGTCATGGGCTCGTTGTCGCAGAAGGGAACCATCAAACCCAGCCGTGGGACGGTCGTCTTCTGGGGTGTGGCCACCGGCGCCGTCGCGGCCGTCATGCTGCTCGTCGGCGGCGAGGACGCCCTGACAGGCCTGCAGACGATCACGATCATCGCGGCGCTGCCGTTCCTGTTGGTGATGGTCGGTCTGTGCGTCGCGCTGGTCAAGGATCTGCGCCGCGATCCGAAGGTGATGCGCCGCGAGTACGCCGCCGAGGTGGTCAACAGCGCGGTGATCTCCGGTGTCACCCAGCACGGGGACGACTTCATCATCTCGATCGAGAAGGACCCCGACGCCGATGTCGGTGCGAAGCCGGCGCGGCCGCACTAGGGTTCGCGGGTGGCCAAGAAGAAGACCAAGAAGAGCGCGCTTGCGAAGGACGTCTACGCGGCCGAACTCTTCCGTCTCCAAACGGAGTTGGTGAAGCTCCAAGAGTGGGTCCGGGTGACCGGCGCCCGCGTCGTCATCGTGTTCGAGGGTCGAGACGCCGCGGGCAAGGGTGGCACCATCAAGCGGATCACCGAGTACCTGAGCCCGCGCGTCGCAAGGATCGAGGCGCTTCCTGCGCCGTCGGATCGTGAACGGGGACAATGGTATTACCAGCGCTACATCGCGCACCTGCCTAGCAAGGGTGAGATCGTGCTGTTCGACCGGTCCTGGTACAACCGCGCCGGCGTAGAGAAGGTGATGGGGTTCTGCACCCCGTCAGAACACGCGCTGTTCCTGCGCCAAACACCGATCTTCGAGCAGATGCTGATCGAAGACGGGGTGATCCTGCGCAAGTACTGGTTCTCGGTATCCGACGACGAACAGCTGCGCCGGTTCCGAGCCCGGCTCAAGGATCCGGTCCGGCAGTGGAAACTGTCTCCGATGGACCTGGAATCGGTATACCGGTGGGAGGACTACTCGCGGGCCAAGGACCAGATGATGGTCCACACCGACACCCCGTTGAGCCCCTGGTACGTCGTCGAGTCGGACGTCAAGAAGCACGCGCGGCTCAACATGATCGCCCACCTGCTGTCGACGATCGACTACTACGACGTCGACTCGCCGAAAGTGCAGCTGCCCAAGAGGCCTGTCCTTTCCGGCGACTACCGACGTCCGCCGCGGGAACTGTCCACCTATGTCGACGATCACGTCGCGACGTTGATCGGTGACGCGGAATAACCGACTACCCTCACGGGGTGCACGTCTACGTCCCGGCAACGCTGGCCATGCTGCAGCGATTGGTCGCCGACGGAGCGCTGCGTCCCATCAACGGGACGGCATTCGCGGTGACGCCGACGTTGCGGGAGGCGTACGCCGAAGGGGATGAGGACGAACTCGCCGACGTCGCGCTGCGGGAAGCGGCGATGGCGTCACTGCGCCTGCTCGGCAACGAGGACACCGAAGGGCTGCCGCCTCGCCGCGTCGTGGTGGAGGCCGACTCGGGGGACGATGTGAAGCTGCGTCCCGACCTTGATGACGCGGTGGTCAGGGTGGCCGGCGAGATCTCGATCGACCGGGTGATCGCCGCCTACGTCGACAACCCGGGCGCGGAGGCTGCGGTGCTGGCGGCGGTCGACGTGATCGACGCCGCTGACCTGGGTGATGAGGACGCTGAGCTCACGGTCGGGGACGCTCAGGACCACGACCTGGCATGGTACGCGCCACAAGAGCTGCCGTTTCTGGTTGACCTGCTCTGAGGGTGGATACGGTACCGTAAGTTACGGTACCGTAGGTAAGCGATCCGGTGATGAAATTGGGTAGCCCCTCAAGAGTGAAAATCAGGGCAGGAGCCGTCAATGGCCAAGAACACCGTCAAGAACACGGCCAAGGTCGCCGACACGGTCAGGCCCACCATCGCGGGCGCGAAAGAGCGGCCGGGCTGGCATGCACTTCGCACCCTCGCGGGCCGAATCACCACGCCACTGCTGCCCGACGACTATCTCAAGCTTGCCAACCCGCTGTGGTCGGCGCGGGAGCTGCGCGGACGCGTCCTGGAGGTGCGCCGCGAAACCGAGGACTCGGCCACCCTGGTCATCAAGCCAGGCTGGGGATTCTCCTTCGACTATCAGGCCGGCCAGTACGTCGGCATCGGGCTGCTCGTGGAGGGGCGCTGGCGGTGGCGGTCGTACTCCCTGACGTCCTCTCCGGTGACGAGCAAGGGTTCCCGCACCATCACGATCACGGTCAAGGCGATGGCCGAGGGGTTCCTGTCCACCCACCTGGTCGGCGGTGTCGAGCCCGGAACAATCGTGAGACTGGCTGCGCCGCAAGGGAATTTCGTGATGCCGGACCCGGCGCCGGCGTCGGTACTGTTCCTCACCGCAGGCTCCGGCATCACCCCGGTGATGTCGATGCTCCGCACGCTGGCGCGTCGGGGGCAGATCGGCGATGTCGTGCACGTGCACTCGGCGCCGACGGAGGCGGACGTGATGTTCGCCTCGGAGCTGGCCCAGCTGGAGTCTCGCCACGAGGGTTACCGGCTGCAGCTGCGGGCCACCCGCACGGAGGGCAGGCTGGATCTCGGTCGCCTTGACGAGACGGTCCCCGACTGGCGGCAACGCCAGACCTGGGCCTGCGGACCCGAGGCGATGCTGGACGCCGCGGAGCGGACGTGGACGGCCGCCGGGCTCGGCGAGCGTCTGCACCTGGAGCGGTTCGCGGTCTCGCGGGCCGCGGCGCACGGCAGCGGCGGCACGGTCAAGTTCGCCCGCTCGGGCAAGGTGGCCGAGGTCGACGGGGCGACGCCACTGATGGACGCGGGCGAGGCCGCAGGCATCCAGATGCCGTTCGGCTGCCGCATGGGCATCTGTCAGTCGTGCGTGGTCGGACTGGTGGAAGGGCATGTGCGCGACCTGCGCACCGGAGTCGAACACGAGCCGGGCACCCGGGTGCAGACCTGCATCTCGGCCGCATCGGGCGACTGCGTACTGGACGTTTAATCTTTACTGGGTAGTAACCTACGACGTCGTAGGTTACGGTAGCGTAGGTAGTGAAAGAGAGGAGGCTGAAACATGGCAATCACTGACGTTCCTGAATTTACGCATCTGACTCGACGCGGACATCGAGAACCTGGGGCGCGAGCTGGATGCGATACGCCTGGACATCGAGGACTCCCGCGGGGCGCGCGATGCGCGCTACATCCGTCGCACCATTGCCGCACAGCGCGCGCTGGAGGTGGCCGGTCGGCTCCTGCTGGCAGGCAGCTCGAAGCGCAAGTTCTGGTGGGCGGGCACTGCGACGCTCGGCGTGGCCAAGATCATCGAGAACATGGAGATCGGGCACAACGTCATGCACGGGCAGTGGGATTGGATGAACGATCCCGAGATTCATTCCTCGACGTGGGAATGGGACATGAGTGGCGCGTCCAAGCATTGGCGGTTCACCCACAACTTCATGCACCACAAGTACACCAACATCCTCGGCATGGACGACGATGTGGGCTACGGCGTCATCCGCGTCACCCGCGATCAGCGCTGGAAGCCGTTCAACCTCAGCAATCTGTTCTTCAACACGCTGCTGGCGATCGGCTTCGAGTGGGGCGTCGGACTGCAGCACCTGGAGCTCGGCAAGATCTCCAAGGGCCGCGATGACCGCAAGGCGACGATGGCCCGCGTCGAGGAGTTCGGCATCAAGGCCGGACAGCAGCTGGCCAAGGACTACGTGTTGTGGCCCGCGCTGACGTCACTGTCGCCGGGCGCGTACGTTCACGTCGACGATGAAGGCGAACGCCGTCGCCAATGTCATCCGCAACGTGTGGGCCAACGCGGTGATCTTCTGCGGTCACTTCCCCGACGGTGCGGAGAAGTTCACCAAGACCGACATGGTCGGCGAGAGCAAGGGCCAGTGGTACCTGCGGCAGATGCTCGGCAGCGCGAACTTCGAGAATGGTCCGCTGCTGCGGTTCATGAGCGGCAACCTGTGCTACCAGATCGAGCATCACCTGTTCCCGGATCTACCCAGCAACCGGTATCACGAGATCTCGTTCCGGGTGCGGGAGATCTGCGACAAGTACGACCTGCCCTACACGACAGGCAATTTCGCTGTGCAGTACGGCAAGTCGTGGCGCACCATCGCCAAACTGTCGCTTCCTGATCGCTTCCTGACCGACACCCGCGACGATGCGCCCGAGACGCGCAGCGAGCGGATGTTCGACGGCCTGGAGCCGTCCGAACGACGTGGCCTCAAGTCGGCCATCGCCGCGGTGCGCGCGCGCCGTCGTGACAAGCAGAGCCAGAAGGCGCTGAAGAAGGCCGACAGCCGGGAAGACCTGGCCGCGTAACTTCTCTTTCGCGAAAAGACACAAACTCGCACGATTCCCTTGAGGAGCGTGCGAGTTTGTGTCTTCTGGCTGTCTAGCCGGGGACGTAGTCGAATCTGTCCGGGTTCGGCCCGATCCGCCCGGCCTCGCCCTTGTCGAGCCCGGAGATCGTCATCGAAGTCCTCTTCGGCGAGCTCGAAGTCGAACAGCGCAAAATTGTCCTTGATGCGCTGCAACGTCACCGATTTCGGGAAGACGATGTCGCCGCGCTGAATGTGCCAGCGCAGCACGACCTGTGCCGGTGACTTCCCGGTCGATTCGGCGATGCGGGCCACGGCCGGGTCATCGAGCACCTTGCCCTGCGCGATGGGCGACCACGCCTCGGTCGCGATGCCGTGTTGCCGGCCGTACGCACGCACCTCGTTGTTGGCGAAGTACGGGTGTACCTCGATCTGGTTGACCACGGGCACGGTCTCGCTCTCGTCGGCCAGCCGCTGCAGGTGTGCCACCTGGAAGTTGGACACGCCGATGCTGCGCACGCGGCCGTCGTTCTTGAACTCCTCCAACACCTTCCACGTCGACACGTAGTCGCCGTCGTAGAGCGTGGGCAGCGGCCAATGGATCAGGAACAGGTCGAGGTAGTTGTCGTCTCCGTCGAAGTTCAACGCCTTCAGCGTGGCATCGAATGCGCGGCGGGCGTCGTCGGGTTTGTGGAAACCGTTGTTGAGCTTGCTGGTGATGTACACCTGCGCGCGGTCGATGCCTGCGTCGCGGACACCGTGCCCCACGCCCTGTTCGTTCCCGTACATCTCCGCGGTGTCGATGTGGCGGTAGCCGATCTCAAGGGCCGTCTTGACCGCGTCGGCGGTCTCGTCGGGTGCGATCTGGAAAACGCCGAAACCCAACTGCGGGATGCTGGTGCCGTCGTTCAGTTCGATGGCGGGTACCTGTGACAACTTTCCTCCTCTTATCGCCGACAGCGTGCCCGGTGGGCCTCCGCTGCAAACCCGGTGAATCCTCCAGAGCGCAACAACGTCAGACGGCGGCGTCAGGCTTCCCGAAGCGCAGCGAGAAGTCTGCGCGCCGCCTGCACCCGACTCTCCGCCGCGCCGGTCAGCGTGTCCAGCGCGCACTCCGGGTCCGCGGGCGGCCCCATGTGGCCGCACCCCCGTGGACAGTCTTCGATCGCGTGCGCGAGATCTGAGAATGCCTGCACCACGTCGTCGGGTGCGATGTGGGCCAGCCCGAACGACCGGATGCCCGGCGTGTCGATCACCCAACCGCCGAACTTCAGGGGCAGGGCCAACGACTGGGTGGAGGTGTGCCTGCCTCTGCCGACGTCGGTCACCGTGCCCGTGGGTCTATGTGCTTCGGGGACAAGGCGATTCACCAGTGTCGATTTCCCGACGCCGGAATGCCCGAGCATTGCGGTCACCTTGTTGGCGAGCAGAGACCCGACCTGGTCGAGCGGATCGTCTCGGCCGGCGGTGATGATGGTCAGGTCGAGGTCGCTGAACTGCGCGGCGAACTCCTCCGCCGGAACCAGGTCCGTCTTGGTCAGGCACAGGATCGGTACCAGCCCTCCGGCGTACGCCGCGATCAGGGCGCGCTCGACCAAACCGGAACGCGGCGGGGGGTCGGCCAGCGCGACCACGATGAGCAACTGGTCGGCGTTGGCGACGAAGACGCGTTCAGCAGGATCGGTGTCATCGGCGGTGCGGCGCAACACCGTTCGGCGTTCACCGCGCCGGACGATGCGTGCCAGGGTGTCGGTCCGGCCGGACAGGTCGCCGACGATGTCGACATCGTCGCCGACGACGATCGGTGTTCGACCCAGCTCACGGGCGCGCATCGCGGTGACCGGGTGGTCCGGGTCACGGCCCAGCACGCAGCCCCATCGGCCCCGGTCGACGGTCACGACCATGCCCTGCTGGGCGTCGGCATGCTCGGGGCGGATCTTGGTTCGCGGCCGCGAGCCCCGCCCGGGACGCACCCGGACATCGGTCTCGTCGTACTCGCGTGGACTCAAGCGTTGACCCGGGGATCGTCGGTCTGGCCGCCCAGCATGTCGGCCCACATCCTCGGAAAGTCGGGCAACGTCTTGGCGGTGGTGCCGATGTCCTCGACCTCGACGCCGGGCACCCGCAGCCCGACGATCGCCCCCGCGGTTGCCATCCGGTGATCGGCGTAGGACAGCCACGTACCGCCGTGCATCTGCGCCGCGGTGATCACCAAGCCGTCCTCGGTCTCCTCGCACTGACCGCCGATGCGGTTGATCTCGGTGCTCAGCGCGGCAAGCCGGTCGGTCTCGTGCCCGCGCAGATGCGCTATGCCCCGCAGGCGCGACACCGATCCGGGAGCGGCCAGTGCGGCCATCGCCGCGACAGAAGGGGCGAGTTCGCCGACCTCTCGCAGATCGACGTCGATGCCGCCGTAACTCGTCGCACCCTGCACTTCGAGGTGTGAGTTCCCTTGGCGTACTTCCGAACCCAGGCTGGTGAGGATCTTGAGGATGGTGTCGGCCGGCTGTGTGCTGGCCGTCGGCCAGCCCGTGATGCGGACGGCACCGCCGCTGACGACGGCGGCGGCCAGGAACGGCACCGCATTGGACAGGTCGGGTTCGATGACCCACTGCCGCGCCGCGATCGGACCTGGAGCAACCCGCCAGCGGTCTGCTGCCGAGTCGTCGACGTCGACACCGGCGTCGCGCAGCATCGACACCGTCATCGCCACGTGGGGCAAGGACGGCACGGCAGCGCCGTCGGCGCCGGTGTGCACGACCGTCAGCCCCTCGGTGAACGCGGCTCCGGACAGCAGCAGGCCTGACACGAACTGCGACGAGCCCGACGCGTCGATCTCGACCGTGCCGCCGCGCACCGACCCGTCGGCGCGCACCGCGAACGGCAGGCTGTCGCCGTCGATGTGCACACCCAGGCTTCGCAGCCCGTCGAGCAGCGGAGCGATCGGCCGCGAGCGGGCCTGCTCGTCGCCGTCGAAGGTGACTGTCTCGGTGCTCAACGCGGCTACCGGCGGGACGAACCGCAGCACCGTCCCGGCCAGGCCGCAGTCGATTCGTGCACCAGCCTTGGGCGCCAGTGTGCCGCTGACGGTCAGCTCGGCGCCGTCGGCGTCTGCCGCCTCGACGCTGACGCCGAGCGCCTGCAGCGCCCCGATCATCAGGTCGGTGTCGCGGCTGCGCAGTGCCCCGCTGATTGTCGATGAGCCGCTTGCGCGAAGAGAAGACGGTACCGACGTGCCGTGGGATACCGCCAGGGCCGCAAGCACCAGGGCCCGGTTGGTCTGGGATTTCGACCCGGGCACGGTGACGGTGGCGTGGACGGGGGTTGCGGTCGACGGGGCCGGCCAAGTACTCACAGCCACCTATTGTTCCCTGTCGCGGTTCCGGGGCTGGATCGGGCGCACAAAAGCACCATGGCGTCGTGTCTCGCGCCCGATCCGCGACGTCTGCCACCATGGAGGACATGTGCGGGCGATTCGCGGTGACGACCGATCCGGCACTCCTCGCCGAGAAGATCAAGGCGCTCGATGAAGCGACGTCGGAGAAGAAGGACCCCCCGACGGCCAACTTCAACGTGGCGCCCACGACGACAGTTGCCACCGTCGTCAAACGGCACACCGAACCCGAGGACGAGTCGACGCGGCGGGTGCGGCTGATGCGCTGGGGGCTGGTGCCGCCGTGGGCGAAGACCACCGAGGACGGCGGGCCGGACACCAAGGGCCCGCTGTTGATCAACGCGCGCTCGGAGAAGGTGAGCACGTCGCCGGCGTTTCGTAGTTCCGCCAAGACGAAGCGGTGTCTGGTGCCGATGGACGGCTGGTACGAGTGGCAGGGGCAGAAGGGCGCGAAGACCCCCTTCTACATGTACGCCGGCGACGGTGAACCGCTGTTCATGGCGGGGCTGTGGTCGACGTGGCGGCCGAAAGAGGCGTCGAAAGATGCCAAGCCGCTGCTGAGCTGCACGATCATCACCACCGACTCGGCGGGCCCGCTGGCCGACATCCACGACCGGATGCCGCTGACCATCAGCGAGCGCGACTGGGACCGCTGGCTCGACCCCGACGCCCCGATCGACGAAGGGCTGCTACGCGGCCACGGTGACCTGGACCGCATCGAGATCCGCGAGGTGTCCCGGCTGGTGAACAGCGTGCGCAACAACGGGCCGGAGCTCATCGAGCCGGCCGCGCACGCGAGGAGCGATTCAGGCGCAGCCCCCGAGCCGCAGGCCGAGCAAGGCACGCTCCTTTGACGGAGGCCCCGCTGCAGTCCGGCACCGTCGTCGACACCGTCGCGGCTGATCTGCGGTCCGCCGGCTACACGACCGACGGGGTGGGGGAGCTGCTGGGCGCCGACGCCGGCGCTGCGTTCAGCCGGGGACTGTGGTGGTCGGCGCTGCGTGCCACCGACCGGGCCGCGCCGGCGCAGCAGCGTCTGGCGGTGCTGGTGCGCCTGTTCCTGCTTGGCGCCGACGAGCCCCGCGACCGCGTCGAGTCGGTCCTGCCCAGTGCCGGGGTCGACGCGCTGACCGCCAACGGCGTCCTCGAACCGGGCCCGCACGGCACGTTGCGGGCCGCGCTGGACATCCGCCCGCACAGCGACGGGGCGGCCGACTTCCTGGTCGTGTCCGATCAGGACGCCGCGCTGCGCGCCGGACCGGTGCGCCACGACCATGTCCTCGGCATCGGCGGCGCGTCGGTCTCGCTGGCGCACGCGGTTGTCCGTGAGCCCGTCGGGCGCGCCCTCGACCTCGGCACCGGCTGCGGGATCCAGGCCCTGCACCTGGACGCGCACTGCGACGAGATCGTCGCCACCGACACCAACGAGCGGGCGCTCGCCCTCGCCGCGGCAACCGCACGCCTCAACGGCATGTCATGGGATCTGCGGTGCGGCAGCATGTTCGATCCTGTCGCCGGAGAGCGTTTCGACCTGATCGTGTCCAACCCGCCGTTCGTGGTCGGCACCGGCGCGCTGGATTACATCTACCGCGACTCCGGGATGGCCGGAGATATGTTGTGCCAGAACTTGATCGAGCAGGCCGCCGACCACCTCGAGCCCGGTGGTAACGCACAGATCATGGCCAACTGGATTGTGCGTGGCGATGATTGGCGCGACCGGGTGCGGGGGTGGCTCGACGGTTCGGGCCTGCATGCGTGGGTGGTGCAGCGCGAGTTCGCCGATCCGATCAGTTACGTCTCGCTGTGGACTTCCGACGCGGGTGAGCCGCCGGAGGAAGCCGCTCGCCGCGGCGGGCGGTGGCTGGACTGGTTCGACGACCAGGGAATCGCCGGGGTCGGCATGGGCATGGTCACGCTGCGCGCTCCGCGGCGTGGCGAAAACCGCCCACCCGAACACATTCTCGAAGAGATCACCGGGGCCGACGAGGCACTCACAGGTCCCGAGGTAGACGCGTTCTTCGCGCGCCGGGAGTATCTGCACGACACGAGCGACGAGAAATTGCTCACCACCCGATTGTCGACCGCACCGGTGTTCCTCGAAGAGCACTCGCTGCCCGGAGCCGAGGGCTGGGAGGTCATCGGTGCCGCGGTGCGCCGTCCCGGTGGGCCGGGTGCGGTCATCGGTGTCGACGAGGTGTCCCGGGCATTGTTCGCGGGGTGCCGCGGCGAGGTGTCTCTCGGCGCACTCGTCGATCTACTGGCCGCCCACCACGGTGTCGACGCCGCCGCACTCGCAGACGCGGCGATACCGGTGGTCCGCGAGGCGATAGGCAGGGGAATCCTCTACGAGGCCGGCTGAGCGGTCACGCCCGCCGTGTGGCGCTGACCACCACGTAGGGCGCGGTGAACGCCACCGTTCCGGACACCTCCTGATGTGGCCGCAGCGCCTTCTCGAATTCCGCCGCCAAGCGGTCCCGCTGCGCCGGGTCGGCACGGCGGAAGGTCGCCACGTGCATGGGCGATTCGTAGCGCAGGAAGTGCAGCGCCGCGGTCATGGACTCGAACTCCCACCGGAGTCGATCGGTTGCGACGTCGATGTCATCGAAGTGCGGTGCCAGTCGCTCGGTGAGGATCTCGGTGTCACCCCACTGATCGGGGGAGAAGCCGGACGCCGGCGGCGGTCCGAGCACGGTGAGCACCGGGTCGAAGAACGGATTGCTGGCGTTGCGGGTCCATGCCGAGAAGGCAAATACCCCAGCGGGTTTGAGTAGTCGAGTGACCTCGGCGACCTGCCGGCCGGGGTCGACGAAGATGATGCCCATGTTCGACACCGCCACGTCGAACGCGCCCGCGGGCAGCCCGGTGTCGGACGCGTCGCCGGTGCGCCAGCTCACCGCTTCGGAGCCCGTGCGCTGCGCAGCGATGGCGACCAGTTCCGGGGTGATGTCGAGGCCCGTCACCTGTGCGCCGCGGGCGGCGGCTGCCAGCGTGGCGCTGCCGGTGCCGCAGGCGAGATCGATCAGATCCGCGCCGCCCAGCGGTCGTCGCCGATCGGCGGCGCTGACAACCTGTTCGGCGATGGAGGCGATACGGTCGCCGACGGCGTCGTAGCGCCCGGACGACCAGATTGTCGACGAAGCCATGACCTCAGCGTGCCACGATGGCGAGGTGAACGGTGAGCTCACCAGTTACCACAAACGACATCAAAGTGTCGGACGCGCCGCCATTGCCGCGTCCGGGCCACGTCTGCGCGCACTGTTCTCACCTGGGGTCCATGCCCAAATCGGGCGTCCCGCCCGCGTGACGAGAAACAGGTAGTCCAACACCCTGGTCGCGGCGCCGGGCGGGGTCGATACTTCGGTGATGACCGACGTGCAGGCAGCGCCTGCCCTCACCACCATCACCGTGCGCAACCCCGCCGACGGCTCCGTCGTCGGCTCCGTCCCCATCGATGCCCCGGAGACCGTCGCGGCCAAGTCGCGCGCTCTGCGCGACGCCCAGCCGGAATGGGAGGCAATGGGCGCCGACGGTCGCAAGGCCTGGCTGCTCAAGATGCAGGACTGGATCCTGGACAACACCGAACACCTGACGGACGTGCTGCAGTCCGAGACGGGGAAGCCGAGAACCGAAGCCGCGATGGAGGCCCCGCTGTGCGGGGATCTGCTCAAGTACTGGGCGGGCAACGCGGCGCGCTTCCTTGCCGACCGTCATCCGTCGGCCCACAGTCCGCTCGGAATCGTGAAACGGCTGACGACCGTCTACCGGCCGTACCCGGTGGTCGGCCTCATCATCCCGTGGAACTTCCCGCTGCTCAACGTCGCCCTCGACGGGGTGGCGCCGCTCGCGGCCGGGGCGGCGGTGTTGCTCAAGCCGTCGGAGGTGACGCCGCTGAGCGCGGTCGAGTTCACCCGCGGTTGGGCTGAAATCGGTGCGCCGCCGGTGCTTTCGCTGACGACCGGTTACGCGGAGACGGGCGCCGCGGTGATCGCCAATTCCGACTGCGTGCACTTCACCGGGTCGACGGCCACCGGGCGAAAGGTCGCGGTGGCGTGTGCCGAACGCCTGATCCCGTGCAGCCTGGAATTGGGCGGCAAGGATCCCGCGATCGTGCTCGCCGACGCTGACCTCGGGCGTGCCGCCGCCGGAATCGCCTGGGGCGGCATGTTCAACTCCGGTCAGGTCTGCGTCTCGGTCGAGCGGGTTTACGTCGAGGCGCCGGTGTACGACGAGTTCGTCGCCAAGCTCACCGACGAGGTCGCCCGTCTGCGGCAGGGGCATGACGACGATCGATACCAGTTCGACGTCGGCGCGATGGCCACCTCGGCGCAACGCGACATCGTCCAACGGCATGTCGACTCCGCGGTCGCCGCGGGGGCGCGGGTGACCACCGGAGGCCGGCCCACAGGGGTCGGCACCTTCTTCGAGCCCACCGTGCTGGCCGATGTCGATCAGTCGATGTCGTGCATGAGCGAGGAGACGTTCGGTCCCACCCTGCCCCTGGTCAAGGTCGCCGACGAGGAAGAGGCGATCCGGCTCGCCAACGATTCCACCTACGGCCTTTCGGCCTCGGTGTGGACTGCCGACCTCGTGCGCGGGGAGCGGATCGCGCGCCGGCTCGAAGCGGGCGCAGTGAACATCAACGATGTCCTCGCCAACGGCTTCAGTTTCTCGCTGCCGATGCCGGGGTGGAAGAACTCCGGCGTCGGATCTCGCAACGGAGGACCTGACGGGATCCTGAAATACTGTCGTCCCCAAGCGATCACCGTTCCGCGAATACCAACGCAGTCGCGCGAGATCAACTGGTATCCCTACTCGCGTCGTAGGACGAAGCTGTTCACCGGAGTCATCAGGGCCGCCGCGGGCCGCGGCCGGCGTCGCTTCGGGATGAAGCCGAGGGGCGAACATTGAAGTGTCAGGGGGCCGTCCTCGGCGGCATCGGCCAGGACTGGGAGGTCAAGGAGATCACGCTGGACCCGCCGAAAGACGGTGAAGTACTGGTGAAGATGGCCTTCGCCGGGCTCTGCCATTCCGACGAGCATTTCGTGACCGGCGACATGATTCCGACGCCGGACATGGTGGCCATCATGGAGGCCACCGGCGCGTCGGTGCCGGAGTACTTCCCGATGCTCGGTGGCCATGAGGGCGCCGGGGTGGTCGAAGAGGTCGGGCCCGGCGTGCGATCCGTGAAACCCGGTGACCACGTCGCTTTTTCGTTCATCCCAGCGTGTGGGACCTGTCGGTGGTGCGTTTCGGGCATGACGTATCTCTGCGACAACGGCGCGATGATGATTGCCAAGGAAATGGTCACCGACGGCACGACCCGACGCCATGTCGGAGGTGAAGACCTCACCGCGATAGCCCAGCTCGGCACGTTCGCCGAATACGCGGTCCTGGCCGAGGAGTCGGTGATCAAGATCGACGAATCGATACCGTTGGAAGCTGCCTGCCTGGTGTCGTGTGGGGTGACGACAGGATGGGGGTCCGGAACCGTCGGCGTCGGAACTCAACCCGGTGACGTCGTGGTTGTCGTCGGGACGGGCGGGGTCGGCATCAACGCCGTACAGGGTGCGCGTGCCGCCGGGGCGGATGCTGTCATCGCCGTGGATCCGGTGGATTTCAAACGTGATTCGGCAAAGTTCTTCGGCGCGACCGACACCAGCCCGTCGATGGAGGAGGCATTTCCTCTGGTGCAGGAGTTGACCAGAGGGGTGATGGCCGACCGGGTGGTGCTGACGCCGGGAGTGCTGCAACCCGAGATGCTGCTTCCCGCGCTGATGCTCACGCGAAAGGGTGGGACTTGCCTGATGACCGCGGTGCCCAAGTTCGATATCAATACGCCGCCGCTGATCCTGATCGACTTGCTGAATTCCTGTAAGACCCTCAAGGGGTTGATCTACGGCGGAATGAATCCTCGGGCGAGCACACCGATGCTGCTGTCGATGTACCGCAACGGCAACCTCAAACTCGACGAGCTGATCACCCGTCGCTACCGGCTCGAAGATGTCAACGAGGCGTACACCGACCTGCGCGAGGGCCGCAACATCCGGGGCGTCATCGAATTCGCGTGAGCCTGCCTGCTCGCCTTCTGGCGCCTTCGCGGTGGCTCACGGACCGGTGTAGCCAGGGGGATTCGCGGAATCGACCCAGAAGTCCACCCCGAGATCGGAACCGGGAATGCAGTCGTACACCGACAGGTCGGTGACCCCGGACTCCAGCAGCACGTCCTCGCACAGCAGCGTGTTGCCGGTGTAGCTCGACGGCTTGGTCAGAACCGCATACGCGGCATCGGAATACACCTCGGGCTTGCGGGAGCGTGCCATCGACTCATCGCCGCCGAGCAGGTTCTGCACCGCGGCGGTGGCGACCATCGTGCGTGGCCACAGCGTGTTCGACGCGATGCCCGCTTCGCGCAGTTCTTCGGCGATACCCAACGCGCACAAGGTCATACCGAACTTCGCCATCATGTACGGCGTCGGTCTCAGCCACTTCGACTCGAGCAGGATCGGCGGCGACAGCGTGAGGATGTGGGGGTTGTCGCGGCCCTTCATGTGCGGGATGCAGGCCTGCGACACCGCGTACGTGCCCCGCACCTGGATGCCGTTCATCAGGTCGAAGCGCTTGAGCGGAACCTCTTCGATGGATCCGAGGTTGATCGCCGAGGCATTGTTCACGCAGATGTCGATGGCGCCGAACTGTTCGACGGCCTTCGCGACGGCCGCGGCGACCGAGTCGCCGTCGCGGACATCGCCGACGATCGGCAGCGCCTGACCGCCGACCTCCTCGATCTCTTTGGCCGCGGTGTAGACGGTGCCCGGCAGCTTCGGATGCGGTTCGGCGGTTTTGGCGACAAGCGCGATGTTGGCGCCGTCGGCGGCGACGCGCTTGGCGATCGCCAGCCCGATCCCGCGGCTGGCGCCCGAAATGAACATGGTCTTTCCCGCGAGCGACATGGCCCCAGCCTAAGTGGCACAGATATCGGCGGTGACGGCATTGGTCAGGCGCACCAGGTCGACTGGGTCGAGTGCGATGTCCCAGCCGCGCTTGCCCGCGCTGCACAGCACCCGGTCCCACTGCAGGGCCGAGGTGTCGACGACCGTGGGCAGCGGCCTGCGCTGGCCCAGCGGGGAGATGCCGCCGAGGACGTATCCCGACGAACGCTGCGCGTCGGCCGGGTCGGCCATCGTCGCCTTCGCCGCGCCCATGGCCGCCGCCGCGGCCTTGAGCGAAAGCTTCGACGGCACCGGCAGCACCGCCACACCGAGGCCTTTGGGCAGGGCGATCACCAGCGTCTTGAAGATCTGCGCGGGCGACAGGCCGCCGGCCTGCGCGAGCTCGTCAACCGCCTCCTCGCCGAACGACTCACTGCGGGGGTCGTGCCGGTACTGCACGACCTCGTGCGTCACACCCGCGGCCACCAGGGCCGCGATCGCCGGAGTTGCTGCGCGCGCCACCGGCACAGCGTAGGCGGGGGCCGAACACCTCATCGCAGCGCGCGGGGAACAACGACCCCGGTCGCCGCTGTTGTTCAGCACAGCTGTGATGGGCCGTCAGCCCAGTCAGGGCCGGTAGTCGGTGTCAGCCTTTAGGATCGTCGGAAGGGGATTGATTGTGCCAGTGATGGCCATGGAGGCCCCGTCGCGTTCGGTCGAACTGCTGGACGTGATCGGTGGCGCCGCTACAGAAGGGACGGTGTTCCCCACGATGACCGACACCAACGGGATGGCTGCGGAAGCGACCATTGATCAAGAGACGCTCGACGCAGAGGCGAGGGCGGCGGAAACCGACGCCGAATTGACCGCCCGCTTCGAACGGGACGCGATTCCACTGCTCGACCAGCTCTACGGCGGTGCGCTTCGCATGACGCGCAATCCCGCGGATGCCGAGGATCTGCTGCAGGAAACGATGGTCAAGGCCTATTCCGGGTTTCGTTCATTCCGCGAAGGCACCAACCTCAAGGCGTGGCTGTACCGGATCCTGACGAACACCTACATCAACAGCTATCGCAAGAAGCAGCGCCAGCCGGCGGAGTACCCGACCGAGGAGATCACCGACTGGCAGTTGGCGGCCAACGCAGAACACTCTTCGACGGGGTTGCGTTCGGCCGAGGTCGAGGCGCTGGAGCTGCTTCCCGACAATGAGATCAAGGAAGCGCTGCAGGCTCTGCCTGAAGAGTTCCGGATGGCGGTGTACTACGCCGACGTCGAGGGCTTCCCCTACAAGGAGATCGCCGAAATCATGGACACACCCATTGGCACCGTGATGTCGCGGCTGCACCGCGGCAGACGGCAACTCCGCGAGTTGCTGGCAGACGTGGCCCGCGAGCGCGGTTTCACCCGGGGTGAGACGTTCGATACGCCGGAGGAGGCCATCTCATGAGCGGCACGGACAACTCCCTGGGCGCCTCGGATTCTGAAGAGCGCTGGAACCCGCCGGTCGGCCCGATCGACCCGGAGCACCCCGAATGCGCGGCCGTCATCGCCGAGGTGTGGACCTTGCTCGACGGCGAATGCACCATCGAGACGCGCGACAAGCTTCGTCAGCACCTCGAAGAGTGCCCGACCTGCCTACGGCACTACGGCGTCGAGGAGAAGATCAAGAACCTGATCGCCGTCAAGTGCGGCGGTGAGCGGGCCCCTGAGGGTCTGCGGGAGCGGCTGCGCATCCAGATCAGCCGCACCACCATCATCCGCGGCTGATCTGCCTGATCCGCTCAGAACGCAATACCGCCCGGCCTCTTTTCGAGTGCCGGGCGGTTGGCTCTGCAGAGCCGAAGGTCAGCGAACTGACTTCGAACCGCAGTTGGGCCGCTTGCCGTGGTTGGCCTTCGAGTGCTTGCGGTCGCGCTTCTTACGGCCACGCTTGGCCATGATCTACCTCCACTGGTCGGTTGGTATCGGGTGGAACCGCCCCGTTGAACGGGGTGAGTTGTGTCCATTCTCGCACGTTCCAGAGACAGCAATTTCCCCCGGCCCGCTCAGCCTGTGCGCCGGGGACCGCGCGTTGTGGTTCGATAGGACCCGTCAAGGATCAGCAGTGACTGAGTGGGGTGAAGATGGCCGAGGACGTTCGCGCGGAAATCGTGGCCAGTGTGCTCGAGGTCGTGGTTCACGAAGGCGATCAGATCGGTGAAGGCGACACCCTGGTGCTGCTCGAGTCGATGAAGATGGAGATCCCGGTCCTCGCCGAGGTCGCAGGGACCGTCAGCAAGGTCAGCGTGTCGGTCGGTGACGTCATCCAGGCCGGCGATCTCATCGCGGTCATCAGCTAGCGCTCTGACCCGGTTACCGAACTCCTTCGTCGCGGTAAGCCATGTCCACCCTCGGTGATCTGCTCGCCGAGCACACCGTGCTGCCCGGCAACGCCGTGGATCACCTTCATGCGGTGGTGGGCGAGTGGCAGCTGCTCGCGGACCTGTCGTTCGCCGACTACCTGATGTGGGTGCACCGCGACGACGGGTCGCTCGTCTGTGTCGCGCAGGTGCGGCCCAACACCGCGCCGACGGTGCTGCTGACTGACGCCGTCGGGACTCTTGCCGAAGCCGAGGACATCCCGATCGTGGCGGCCGCGTTCCAGTCCGGCGCCATCGGACGCGCCACCGTCGAGGGAGATCATGGCTCGCCGGGGCTCAACGTCGAAGCCGTGCCGGTGCGCCACGGGAACGTCGTCGTCGCGGTACTGACCCATCAGACGTCGCTGGCACCCCGCCAAGCCAGTCCGCTGGAAGCGGCCTACATCGACTGCGCGGGCGACCTGCTGAACATGCTGTCCGAGGGCACTTTCCCCAACGTCGGCGATCTCGCGATGTCACGGTCGAGCCCGCGCGTCGGTGACGGATTCATCCGACTGGACGAGGCCGGTGTGGTGACTTTCGCCAGCCCGAACGCGATCTCGGCCTACCACCGGATGGGGCTGTCCGCCGACCTGGAGGGAAACAATCTGGTCAGCGTGACGCGTCCGCTGATCTCGGACCCGTTCGAGGCGCAGGAACTTGCCAACCACGTCCGTGATTCGCTCGCCGGCGGCTCGAGCATGCGGATGGAGGTGGACGCAGGCGGAGCCACGGTGCTGTTGCGGACGTTGCCGCTGGGGGTTCACGGAGTCGGCGTCGGCGCTGCCGTGCTGACCCGCGATGTCACCGAGGTGAAGCGCCGGGACCGCGCCCTGCTGTCGAAGGACGCGACGATCCGCGAGATCCACCACCGGGTGAAGAACAACCTGCAGACCGTCGCGGCGCTCCTGCGTCTGCAGGCACGCCGGACGAACAATCCGGAAGGTCGCGAGGCCCTGCTGGAGTCGGTGCGCCGGGTGTCCTCGATCGCCCTGATCCACGACGCACTGTCGATGTCGGTGGACGAGGAAGTCAACCTCGACGAGGTAATCGACCGCATCCTGCCGATCATGAACGACGTCGCCACCGTCGACTCGCCGATCCGGATCAGCCGGCACGGTGACCTCGGGGTGCTCGATGCTGACCGTGCGACGGCGCTGATCATGGTGATCACAGAGCTGGTGCAGAACGCGATCGAGCACGCCTTCGACACCGCCGCCCCGCAGGGCTGCGTGACGATCCGCGCCCAGCGGTCTGCTCGCTGGCTCGACGTGGTGGTTCACGACGACGGGCGTGGGTTGCCGGACGGATTCAGCCTGGAGAAGTCGGACCGGCTCGGTCTGCAGATCGTGCGCACGCTGGTGTCAGCCGAGCTCGACGGCTCCCTGGGGATGCACAACGGGGAGTCGGGTGGCACCGATGTCATTTTGCGGGTGCCGATCGGCAGACGGGTCCGTGTCAGCCAATACTGACGCAGGGTCCATTTCTGTTGAGTAGCTGAAATTCAATTCGATTGATTACACAGACAGTTACGGCCCCGACATTTGTCGGGGCCGTAACTGTGAAAGAGGGTGAGGGATCAGACTCCCGAGCGGGCCTTCGTCCGAGCGTTGCGGCGCTTGAGTGCGCGTCGCTCGTCCTCGCTCATGCCGCCCCAGACGCCCGCGTCCTGACCGGACTCCAACGCCCAGCTCAGGCAATCTGCAGTTACCGGGCAGCGGTTGCAGACGAGCTTCGCATCAGCAATCTGTGCGAGAGCCGGGCCGCTGTTTCCCACGGGGAAGAACAGTTCCGGATCCTCGTCGCGACAGATCGCCTTGTGGCGCCAATCCATGGTGTAACTCCTTTTCATGTGCGCGCAGTAAGGCGCACGAATTTTTGCTTCGACTGTTAACGCAAGCGCACAAATGTTTCTGCGCTGTTGCATAAGATGCTTTCACAGGCTGAACAGATGTCAATAGAAGTTCGTTAACTCGTGGGCTATCTCACTACCGAGGGTCGTTTTCCGATCCCTCACTCAGTTGTACTACGCTCTACCCATCTGCGCCCGATTTTCCTCGCGGGAACTGCCTGTCATTCGGTATGTGCGCAGGTCAGATCATCTATTTTCCCATTTTCGGAAGCGGCGCAACCACGGCCAGAGCGTTGGGTACGGCCGCGAACCGCATCATTTCGCGCTCTCCGACGTAATCTCCGTCGATCTGACACGCCACCGGGGCGTCGGCGATCACCTTGAGCCATGCGAGGTCGTCGTCGCGGATCAGATGCTTGGCGTCGAGGCGGGGTGTGCGCGAGTTCATCTGCCGCACCAGGCCCAGGTTGGCCCAGATATTCATGCTGGTCGTCGCGAAGACGCCGAGCCCTGTCTCGAACGTCGTGCCCGGATTGGTCCACACCGGACGCGAATTGGCATACGTCCACGGGCTGGAGTTGGAGACGAACGCGAAGTGCACGCCAGAGACGGGCTCCTGACCGGGGAGGTGCAGCGTCAGCCTCGGTTCCCTGCGCGCGCTGGCCAGCACCTCCCGAATGGCGACGCGGATGTAGCGCGACGCGGTGACCTTGCGACCCTTCTCCCGCTGGGCTTCCACCGCGGCTACCACGTCACCGTCGACGCCCATCCCCGCCGTGAACACTCCCCAGCGCTCTCCGCAGTCCATCAGGCCGATTCGTCGCCACGTTCCGCCGCGGCGGTACTCCCCGAGCAGATCGATCAATTGATTCGTCGCCTCGGTCGGGTCGGGACTGATTCCCAGTGCACGGGCGAACACGTTGGCCGATCCTCCGGGCACCACACCCACGGCGGGCCCGCGGTTGCCCGGTCCGCCCTCGCCGAGGATGCCGTTGACGACCTCGTTCACGGTGCCGTCGCCGCCGTGCACGATCAGCACATCGACGCCGTCGCGCGTCGCCTCCTGCGCAATCTCGATGGCATGCCCACGGTGATCGGTGTGGACGACGGTCAGGCGGACGCGACTCTCCAGCGCGTGGGCCAGCAGATCACGGCCCGCGGGCGTCGTCGATGTCGCATTCGGGTTCACGATCAGAACGGCGCGCACGGGGCCTGAGCCTAACTGGCCGACTCGGGTGGCATTCCCCGCAGGACAGCGATGACGTCGCGAGTCATTCCTCGGCGAGCACCCGCGATCTGGTTGACCGCAGACCCCGCACGGTCGGGTCGGTGTTCTTCGAATTCGTGCAGCGGTTCGGGCATTACGACGGTTACGGAGTCGACAACGCCCCGGTGCGGCTGGCCGCGCAGCGCTGAATTCTCCTCGCGCGAGCGCTCGTCAGCGGACCGACGGCCGGTACCGTACAACGGTGACCGAACGCCGACTGCTTCTCGTCAACGGGCCGAACCTGAACCTGCTCGGCACCAGGCAGCCCGAGGTCTACGGCTCCACGACGCTGGCCGAGATCGAGTTGAGAGTCACTGGCGTGGCTGCCGAGGAGGGCCTGCAGGTACGGGCGGTCCAGAGCAATCACGAGGGCGTGCTCATCGACGCGATCCATGCGGCGCGCGCCGACTGTGCGGGCATCATCATCAACCCCGCCGCCTACAGCCACACGTCGGTGGCGATCGCGGATGCGCTGCGATCGGTTGGACTGCCCGTCGCCGAGGTGCACCTCAGCAACATCCACGCGCGCGAGGAGTTCCGACACCATTCCTACGTGTCGGCGGTCGCGGACATGGTGGTGGCGGGGGCCGGCGCGTTGGGCTACGAAATGGCGGTGCGCTACCTGGCAGACAGGCTCGCGCCGTGACACCTCGCACGGTGCGCATCGCGGGGGCAATCGCCGCGCTGGAGGGTGCCCTGGCTCTGGTGGTGGCTGTCGCGCTCGTCGTACGGGAAGCCGCAGGCCACCACGAGATTGCGATCAGCGGTTACGGCACCGCAGCCTGGTTCGCGATCACGGGCTCGGGTGTCGCTGCGGCGGGCTGGGCGTTGTTGACGGGACGCCGGTGGGGCCGCGGCATCGCGGTGTTCGCGAACCTGGTGCTTCTCGGGGTCGCTTGGTACGTCTTCAGTTCCGGGCAGCTGCGCTACGCGGTGGTGGTGACCGCTGCGGCGATCACGGTGCTTGCGTTGCTGTTCAGCCCGTCCGGGCTGCGCTGGCTCACTCAGGAACCGGATTCGGCAGCCAGTTCCGACAAGCGCGGTCCCGACACCCGGTAGGTGATCCACTCGCTCTGCGGCTTCCCGCCGACGTTGTCGTACAGCGCGATCGCGTTGACATTCCAGTCGAGCACCGCCCAGCTCAGCCGGGTATAGCCGCGCTCGATGCATTCACCGGCCAGTGTCGCCAACAGCTTGCGGGCCAGGCCACGCCTGCGGAATTGCGGACGCACGAACAGGTCTTCCAGGTAGATGCCGCCCACGCCGTCCCATGTGGAGAAGTTCCGGAACCACAGCGCCGTCGCGGCCGCCTGGCCGTCGATCTCGACGAGGTGCCCGTGCACCGTCGGGGTTCGGTCCGAAAAGGGCTTCGCCCATTTGGCTTTCGGTCACCGTGCACTCGTCGGCGGCGTGCTCGAACTCCGCGAGCTCACGAATCATGGCGGTCAGTTCGCCCTCGTCTCCTGGGCGGACACGGCGGATGATCTCACTCACTGCTGAACTCCCAGCGCCGAAAGGATGGTGCGGAACTTGGCTGTGGTCTCGTCGACCTCGTCGTCGGGGTCGGATTCGGCGACGATGCCGCCACCGGAGTGGGCGATCGCCGTGCGCCGGTCTGCGGACAGCTGCGCACATCGGATCGACACCACCCAGCGTCCGTCGCCGCGCTGGTCGCACCATCCGACCGTGCCCGCGTAAAAGCCGCGGTCACGCTCCAGCTCGCCGATGAGCGCGACGGCCTGATCGGTGGGGGAGCCCCCGACGGCCGGCGTCGGATGCAGCGCGACCGCGAGATCGAGTGCAGTGGTGGACTTTTCGCGCAACCGTCCGGAAATCGGGGTGGCCAGATGCCACACCGCGGCAGTCTTGCTCAGCTGGGGTTGCTCCGCGAACTGCAGATCCGTGCACAGCGGCTCCAGCGCGGCCCGCAGCGCGTCGACCACCAATTGGTGTTCGTGGCGGTTCTTCTCCGACGCGGCGAGCGCGGCGCCGCTGGCGGCATCGGCCTCAGGGTCGGGCAGTCGCGGGGCGGAGCCGGCGAACGGGCGACAGATCACCTGTTGTCCGTGGCGGGCGACGAGCAGTTCGGGGCTTGCGCCGACCAGGGCGGTGCCCGAGTATCCGTCTCCGGCCGCGGACAGGTCCACCAGGTACTTGGTGGCCTGCGCATCGTTGACGGCCAATCGATGCAGCACGGTCCTGGCGTCCAGTCGCCCATCGGTGGACAGCCGCAGCGCGCGGGCCAGCACCACCTTGTGCAGGCCGTCGTTCGGGTCGCGCAGCCGGGCCAGCGCCACGCCGATGCGCCGACGGTGCTCGTCGGCGTCCGGGGTCGTCTCGGTGATCTGCGCGTCGGTCAGGTCGCGCAGCGGCCACTCCGGCAGCGCGTCGCTGAACCGCACCGACTGCGGCCGGATCAGCGCCGCAGGTTGATTCACATCAAAAGGCAAGGCGCCCAAAATGATTGGTGCACTGTGCGATGCCAGTGCGGCGCGTGCGTCGGCGATGTGCGGAAACGTGGTGTGCACGCCGTCGGCGACGACGACATCGCCGGGAGCGGCGAGCACGAACGTCGGTTCACGCGTCACGTCGACACGGCCGGGTTGGGCCTACCGGTCTGCGCCAGCGCGCTGAGCTGGCGCACGCCGTGTTCGTACCCGCAGACCGCGATGGAGGCGGCGGGCATCGCGAACCGGATGCCCTCATAGACCGGTTGCTCGATCCACCGGGTGATCACCGCGCGGGAGAAGTGGCCGTGCCCGACGAACACGACGTCGCGGGATTCCATGTGCTGCAGTGCCACTTCGATAGCGCGGTCGGCACGCTCGCAGACCTGCGCGGACGTCTCGCCGCCCGGGCAACCGTGGGTCCACACCAGCCAGTTGGGCACCGCTTTGCGGATCTCCTCTGTGGTGGTGCCCTCGTAGTCGCCGTAATCCCACTCGCTGATCAACGGACTGACCTCGTCGACGGCGCAGACCCGCGAGTTCTGCGGTGGTCTTGGCGCGGATCCGGGGGCTGCTCAACACATAGGGGTCGTGTAGTTGCATCTGCTTCAGCGTGTCTGCCGCGGCGAGGGCTTGTCCGCGGCCATGCTCGGTGAGCTCGAGTTCGGTACGGCTCGTATGCTTGCCCGATTTCGACCACTCGGTTTCGCCGTGGCGGAGCAGGATCAATCGGTGCTGCATGAGGCCCACACCGTCTGATTCTGCCGTACGGGGCATGCGGTCAGGCGCGTGCGGGTGAAGATGAACAGGGGAGGACAAAGAATGTCAGGATGGGGAACGTGACGCGGATACTGGCGATCGCCAATCAAAAGGGTGGGGTCGCCAAGACGACGACGGTGGCGTCGTTGGGCGCGGCGATGGTGGAAAACGGCAAGAAGGTTTTGCTCGTCGACCTGGATCCGCAAGGATCGCTGACTTTTTCGCTCGGGCACGACCCCGACAAGCTGCCGGTCTCAGTGCACGAAGTGCTGCTGGGAGATGTCGAGCCCGACACGGCCCTGGTGCAAACCCCGGAGGGCATGACGTTGCTGCCCGCCAACATCGACCTTGCGGGTGCCGAGGCCATGCTGCTGATGCGGGCCGGTCGCGAGCATGCGCTCAGACGGGCTCTCGACAAGATCAGCGGCGAGTACGACGTGGTGATCATCGACTGCCCGCCGTCGCTGGGGGTCCTGACGCTCAACGGGTTGACGGCCGCTGACGAGGTCATCGTGCCGCTGCAGTGCGAGACCCTCGCGCATCGCGGCGTGGGTCAGTTCCTGCGCACGGTCTCCGACGTGCAAGCGATCACGAACCCCGACCTCAAGCTGCTGGGGGCGCTGCCGACGCTGTACGACTCCCGCACCACGCACAGCCGCGATGTGCTCTTCGATGTCGTCGACCGCTACAACCTTCCGGTGCTGGCACCGCCGATCCCGCGCACCGTGCGGTTCGCCGAGGCCAGCGCATCGGGGTCCTCGGTTCTGCACGGCCGCAAGAACAAGGGCGCGATGGCATACCGGGAGTTTGCGGCCGCGTTGCTGAAGCACTGGAAGAGCGGCAAGGCCCTGGGGACCTACACACCCGAAATTTAAGACCCGAGCGCGACCAACTCGTTGCCGCGCTGCTCCAGCAGTGTCGATCCTGCCACGGCAGGCACGACAGGGCCCTCGACGGGCGGCCGCCGCACGGCGATGTGCTTGTCTCCGGTCCCCGTGTCCGGATCGAACACGTCGTAGCCGCTGTTGACCGGCACCAGAAGCTGGCCGGCCATCACGGTCGCGGGCCCGACCGGAGCATCAGATCCCGACGCGGTCACCGAGTACATGTATTGAAGGTTGTTGGCGGAGAACACCATCAGCGCATCACCGGTCCACCAGGTGAGCAGGTCACCCGCCAACGACACGGTGGCGTCGGGGGAGGGCGCGGTGGCCACCACGGTGCTGCCGGTCACCACCCCGGTGTCGTCGATGATGTCCAGACGCGGCTTCGGCGTCGGCACGTACAGCGCGGTGTAGGTGTCTGTCACCGCCACCACCCGCGCGCCTGCTCCGTCGGCGACGCCCTTCTGATGGACGTACTTCAGCTCAGGGGTGTCCTCCTCGTCGGAGGGACGCAACAACGTCAGCCGCAGGTCGGCCTGGCTCTGGCAGGACTCCAACACCGACACCGAACTGGAACTGGCCGCGGCGGAGACGAAGCGACACAGCGGTGAGGCCGGAACGCCGGGTTTGATGGGCGCATCGAGCGCGCCGTAGCTGAGCATGCGCACCATGTCGGAGCGCCACATCTCCAGCCGGGTGTCCCCGGCGGAGAGCACGGTGGTGCCGTCGCCCGACAGCGTCACGTGGCGGTCGGAGTAGCTGGTGCGCGCAGGCCCGCGCTGCCCGGTCTTGGCGTCCACGGTGCTGACCTGTCCACAGCCGCGCACGTCGGGATACACGGCCACCGCGTAGTTGTAGACCCACGTCACCCCGCACAGCTCGAGGTCGCGCGCATAGCTCCACAGCGTGGCGCCGGTCGAGGGGTCGCGGCCTTCAACCGCCGTGCCGTCGCCGGTGACGACGGCGCCCGAGATCACCAGCGGCTGCGTGGTTTTCGAGCTGCGTGCGGTCCACCGCTCGTTCAGCGAATCCGGCACTGCCGCAGCGGGTTTCAGACTCGGTACCGGCTCGGCGGCCGGACGGCTGACGGTGGCCCTGGCATCGCTGGTCCACCAGACGATGGCAGCGACGAGGGCGACTACGCCGACGATCGACAGGGCCGCCACCAGGTCCGCCCGAGTACGGCGTTCGGGTTTGACCACGCGGGTCGACTAGTTGGTGCCTGCGGTCGCGGCGTTGCTCGGTCGACGGCGACGGCGTCGCCGACCGGGGCGTGCACCTTCGGATCCCTCGGCGGCTTGCGCCGTCGGACTCAGCCGGAGCGGCCTGCTCGGTCGGTGGCCTCGGGATGGCCGCCTGCGGCCTGGCCGCCGCGGGTGCGGCGCCGGTTGCGGTTGCGGGCCGGCTTCTCGCCGTTGCGCTCGCTGCTGCTCTCGCGTGCCTCTCGCGGCTCGCGCTTGGGCTTGTCGGCGGTCCGCGTCGGCTTGCCGATCGGTTCCGCCGGCCTCGGCCGGGATCTTCATCTCCTCGTAGAAATGCGGCGAATTGGAGTACGTCTCTGCGGGGTCGGGGGTGTCCAGGCTCAGCGCCTTGTCGATCATCGTCCAACGCGGTAGCTCGTCCCAGTCGACCAGCGTGACGGCGATACCGGTCTTGCCCGCGCGGCCGGTACGGCCGATGCGGTGCACATAGGCCTGCTCGTCCTCGGGGATCTGGAAGTTGATCACGTGGGTGATGTCGTCGATGTCGATACCGCGTGCGGCGACGTCGGTAGCCACCAGGACGTCGACCTCGCCGTTGCGGAACGCCTTCAACGCCTTCTCGCGCGCGCCCTGCCCCAGGTCGCCGTGCACGGCGCCGACCTTGAATCCGCGCTCACCGAGCTCGTCGGCGACCTTCTGGGCGGTGCGCTTGGTCCGGGTGAAGATCATCGTCGCGCCGCGGCCGTCGGCCTGCAGGATGCGGGCGACCATCTCGACCTTGTCGAGCGCGTGCGCACGGTAGGCGAACTGCTCGGTGCTGTCGTGGGTGGCCGACGAATGCGGCGCCTCCGCGCGGATGTGCGTCGGCTGGGTCATGAACGTGCGGGCCAGCGTGATGATCGGGTCCGGCATGGTCGCCGAGAACAGCATGGCCTGACGCTTCGCGGGGATCTGCTTGAGGATCCGCTCGATATCGGGCAGGAAGCCGAGGTCGAGCATCTCGTCGGCCTCGTCGAGCACCAGCACGCTCAGCCCGCCGAGCTGCAGATGGCCCTGCTGGGCGAGGTCGAGCAGGCGGCCCGGGGTGCCGACGACGACGTCGACGCCCTTCTGCAGCGCCTCGATCTGAGGCTCGTAGGGACGACCGCCGTAGATCGCGGTCACCGTCAGCTTCCGGGTCTCGTCAGCCATCAGGTACTTCGACGCACCGACGAGGTCTTCGTACACCTGGATGCAGAGCTCACGGGTCGGGACGACGATCAGGGCACGCGGGATGCCGGTGAGCGGACGTTCGGTGTCGGTGGTGATCCGGTGCAGCAGCGGAACGCCGAAGGCGAACGTCTTGCCCATACCGGTGCGGGCCTGGCCGATCAGGTCGTCGCCGGCCAGTGCCAGCGGCAGTGTCAGCTCCTGGATCGCGAAGGCATGTTCGATGCCACCCTCGGCGAGTGCGCGGACGATTTCGTCGCGGACGCCGAGCTCGGCAAACGTGGGAGTGGGGTGCGGGGTTACAGGAGTCATGCTTGGTAGACGAAGCCTTTCACTGTTCGATCCTCATGGCGTTTCCACGCGCGCACGAGTTGTGAAGAGAACTTCGCCGGGCCCAGCGCTGAGGGGGCGGGCCGCCGCGTGCACGCACATTTCTTAGGTGTCTGCGGCGAGAAATTGCCGTCGTGACCAGGTTCGATCCGTCGGCACGTGCGCCGACACCACCCTCATGGTAGCCGGTCAGGTCCTCTCAAGCGGCATCGCGGCCGGTGGAGTTTAGAGTTGAGGCATGACTTCGACGCCGTCTGCGGCCGCTGCATCCGCTTCTGCGAGCGAGCGGACGCAATCAGTGGCGCCGCTGGTTTCCACCGACCATCCCGGTATCAACGAGCTGTTCGCACTGCTCGCTTACGGCGAGGTCGCGGCGTTCTACCGGCTGACCGAAGAGGCGCGCATGGCGCCGAATCTCAACGGCCGTATCAACATGGCGACCATGGCGGCCGCCGAGATGAACCACTACGAAGTACTGCGCGATGCGCTGGCGCGCCGCGGGTGTCGACATCGTCCCCGCGATGACGAAATACGCCTCGGCGTTGGAGAACTACCACCGGCTGACCACCCCGAGCACCTGGCTTGAAGCACTGGTCAAAACCTTTGTCGGCGATGCGCTGGCCGCCGATTTCTACCTTGAGATCGCCGACGTGATGCCCACCGAGGTCGCCGACGTGGTCCGATCGGTGCTGTCCGAGACGGGACACTCGCAGTTCGTCGTCTCCGAGGTGCGGGCCGCGGTGACAGCGAGCGACCGGCAGCGTCATCGGCTGGCGCTGTGGTCGCGGCGGCTGCTCGGCGAGGCGATCACCCAGGCCCAGTTCGTGCTGGCCGAGCATGACGAACTCGTCGAGTTGGTGATGGCCGGCGGCGGTCTGTCGCAGATGACCGAATTCTTCGACCGCCTGCAGAACACCCACAACAGCCGGATGCGGGAGCTCGGTCTGGCCTGATCGTCACCGCGTGCAGTTGGTGATGATCGAGTTGTTGTTCTGCGCCGCGATCAGCGAGCCGTTGGCGTCGAGGATGGCGCAGTTGAGCTGACCGGACACGCTGGTCGCGGTGACCGAGCTCAGCGAGACGCCCGGGTTCAGCACGATCGTCTTCGTCCACGGCAGCGCGACGTTCAGGTCGGTCTGCAATGCGCCCTGTGCGTCGGTGTAGATGACGGTCACGAGGTCGATGAGATTGCGGCTACCGGTGATCCGGTAGGTGACGGTTCCCGGAACGGCCGCCGCGGGCGGCGGTACCGCCTGCGGAGCGGGCAGCACGGGCGTCGGGACCGGCGCCGCGGTCGGCGAAGGCGTTTCGGCGGTCGGGCTCACCGTGGTGACGGTCTCCGCGGGCAGCGACGGCTGGGCCGGCGCGGCCACATCCTGGCTGGGGGCGGGGGCCGCGCTGGGCGTCGGCAGCGGCGGATGCGACGGTCGCCGACACGGAGCCGCTGTCGCCGCCGCCCAGGATCATGCTCGCCGTGATCACCGCGACGAACAGGATCGCGCCCGCCACGCCGGCGATCCACATCCACCGGCGGTCGAGCCGCGCCTCGTCGATGTACTCGTCATAGCTCTCGGCGTCGTCGTCGTAGTCGTCGCCGGGATACGGCGGGAGTGCGTCGGTGTCGAGATCGCCGTAATGGTTCGGATCGCCGCCGTGGCTGCCGTATCGGCCGCGCGTGGCGCCCGCCCCGTGGGCTGCGAATGCGCTCGGTCGGCGTCAGAGAATACGGTGATTGCGCGGTGTATGGCCTGTTCATCCCAGCTGTCCCAGTCGTCTCTTCCGGTTCTGTGGCCGATGCTACTGAGACAGAAGTGGCGGATGGGACTAACGCGCACTCGCAGCGGTTACGGTCGTGACTCGGTTCGGTCGCCGCGCCGTTATGACGCGTTCGCTGTCCGCAGAATTGTCCCGTTCCTTGCGTGCCCGGGGGTCCGGCGACGCCTCGATCTGCCGACGTCCACTAGCCTCCTTGGAGTAGATCGAGCACACGAATAGAAGGGTTTTCACCGTGGAGGTCAAGATCGGTGTCACCGACAGCCCGCGCGAGCTGATCTTCAGCAGTGCGCAAACGCCTGCCGAAGTGGAGAAGCTGGTCACCGATGCACTGAGCGGCGAGCCAGGCGTCCTCGGCCTCACCGACGAGAAGGGCCGACGGTTCCTCGTGCAGTCCACGCGGATCGCTTATGTGGAGATCGGTGCCGCCGACTCGCGCAGGGTCGGGTTCGGTGTGGGCACGGTGGGCTCGGAAGTAACGAAGACCGGCTGACGTTTGCCGCCGAACCGGGTGGTCCCGATTTCGGCGGAAGTCAGGACCGCGTCAGCGGCACGTGTGACAGGCCGCCCCAGATGAACTGGACGGTGCCCTCCACGGCGTCGTCCTTGGCGACCGGGCGGTCGTTGTTGAGCCAGTAGCGCGCGGAGTCGACGCTGATGCTGACCAGGCCGACGGCGATCATCCTGGCGCGGTGCGGCTCCAGCCCGGAATCGTGGCTGATGAGGTCGAACACCGCGTCGGTGCACGACTCAGTGGCGACCTTCACCTGGGCGGCGACCTGCGGCTCGGTGACGTAGTCGTTCTCGAAGATCAGCCGATAGCCCTGGCTGTCATGCTCGATGAAATCGAAGAACGCCTGCACGGCGGCACGCACCCGCTGGCGGTTGTCGGTCGTGGTGCGCAGGGCCTGTCGCACCCCGGACACGAGATTGTCGACGTGCCGCTGCAGCACCGCCAGGTAGAGCTCGACCTTCGATGAGAAGTGTTGATAGAGCACCGGTTTACTGACACCCGCACGATCGGCGATCTCGTCCATGCCCGCGGCGTGATAGCCGCGGTCGACGAAAACCTCACTCGCTGCCGCCAGTAATTGACCGCGGCGCTCATCGCGTGGCAGGCGGTTGCCACGCCTGGCCGCCACGGGGTGTGCGGTGCCGTTCGCGGGCTGGCCCCCTCGCCGCGCTGGTGCCGCCTTGGCGAGTTCGCTCATCAGAACCTCGAGATCTACAGCCGGGCATCCGGCGTCTTGAATGCGCTAGGCATTGACAGTACTACCGTTCGCTGACCATACGCTCAGGAAAAGGTGCCTCGCGGTTCCGCGGCTACGACATGCGCGGTTGCCTGTGGTCTTCGGATGTCGCGGGGGTGTTCCCACCAGCCCCTTGGCTTCGTCAGGGTTCGAATTTTCGGCCTCATCGAGTGGTGACGCGTCACCATCGGTTGACGCGGAGATTTCGACCGGCCTTCCGAGTCCGCGTCGACGCTTGTCGTGGAACCGCCTCTTTCCTGGTGGCGGGTGGCGCGCCGGAACAGTAAGTCTTTTGACCTGTGTCATCCTGTTTCGGTGACCTACGACTCCCGCACACGAGGAGGCGAAATGGGTCCGGGGCGTCGCGGGGACGGTCACGTACCGGTGTTGCGCGACGAATGGCGAGAGCCGCTGCGCGCCCAGCGCGATCCGCTGGCTGAGCAGCCAGGCCGCATCCGATCCAACCGGGACGACCACAAACGGTGGCGCAAACAGTCCTGGCTCGGCCGTTTCATCTCTACGTACGGGTGGCGGGCGTATGCACTGCCGTTTCTGGTCGTGCTGACCGTGGTCGTCATCTACCAGACCGTCACCGGCACCAGCGCGCCGCAGGCACTGGACGACGAAGGTCCCGTGCAGGGGCCGCCGACGATCGGCGTCGCCAGCACCGCGATTGTCGGCGCGCCGCCCAAGGGCCTGACGGAGTTCGACGCCAACCTGCCCACCGGAATCCTGCCCGACGGCGGTCCTGTCACCGCGGCTGGTGCCCGCACGTGGCACGTCGTACCCGGCGGCACACCGCAGGTCGGACAGGGGACCACCAAGGTGTTCACCTACACCGTCGAGGTCGAGGACGGCGTTGACACGACCAGTTTCGGCGGCGACGAAGGGTTCGCCCGCATGGTCAGCGAGACCCTGGCCAACCCGAAGAGCTGGACCCACAATCCCGAATTCGCGTTCACACGCGTCGACGCCGCCTCCGGCGTCGCCCCGGACTTCCGGGTGTCGCTGACCTCGCCGATGACGATCCGGGACGGCTGCGGGTACGACATTCCGCTCGAAGCGTCCTGCTACAACCCCGCTTTCGAGGGTGAGCCGCGTGTGTTCATCAATGAGGCGCGATGGGTACGGGGCGCGGTGCCGTTCCAGGGAGACATCGGGTCCTACCGGCAGTACGTGATCAACCACGAGGTGGGCCATGCGATGGGCTACGCCCGTCACGAGCGGTGCGCGGTCAACGGTGAGCTGGCGCCGATCATGATGCAGCAGACGTTCTCCACCAACAACAACGACGCCGCCAAGTTCGATCCGGGCACGGTCGCCCCCGACGGGTCGACGTGCCGCTTCAATCCCTGGCCGTATCCGATCGCCTGATCGTCGCGACGTGCCCAGCGAGGGCCGGGGGCATCTCCCGCTTGTGGGGGAGGGTCTGTGCGCCGATGTGCCGCCATTCCCAGACACCGGCCGCACGCTCATCGCCGGTGATGCGCGGGAAGCGTCAGGGCCTCGTTGCTGTTGACCAGTAGACCTGCTGAGATGGGTTACACAGCCAACCAAGGAGAACTCGGTGTCGACACCGTTGCCGCCGCTGGTACAGCCAGCAGCTGAACTCACCCGCGAAGAGGTCGCGCGCTACAGCCGTCACCTCATCATTCCCGACCTCGGCCTGGACGGTCAGAAACGGCTGAAGAATGCCCGCGTGCTGGTCATCGGGGCGGGCGGGCTGGGTTCGCCCACCCTGCTCTACCTCGCCGCGGCCGGAGTGGGCACCATCGGCATCGTCGAGTTCGACGTCGTCGACGAGTCCAATCTGCAGCGCCAGATCATCCACGGCCAGTCCGACATCGGGCGCTCCAAGGCCCAGAGTGCCAAGGACTCGATCGCCGAGATCAATCCGCTGGTCACTGTGCGGCTGCACGAGGTCCGCCTCGAGCCCGACAACGCCGTCGAGTTGTTCGAGCAGTACGACCTGATCCTCGACGGCACCGACAACTTCGCGACGCGCTATCTGGTCAACGACGCCGCGGTGCTGGCGGGTAAGCCGTACGTGTGGGGCTCGATCTTCCGCTTCGAAGGTCAGGTCTCGGTGTTCTGGGAGGATGCGCCGGCTGACGAGGCCGGGAATGAGCGGGGCCTGAACTACCGCGATCTGTATCCCGAACCGCCGCCGCCCGGGATGGTGCCGTCATGCGCCGAGGGTGGCGTCCTGGGCATCCTGTGCGCGTCGATCGCGTCGGTGATGGGAACCGAGGCCATCAAGTTGCTCACCGGTATCGGCGATCCGCTGCTGGGCCGACTCATGGTCTATGACGCCCTCGACATGACATACCGCACGATCAAGATCCGCAAGGATCCGGCGACGCCGAAGATCACCGAGCTCATCGACTACGAGGCGTTCTGCGGCGCTGTCTCCGAGGACGCGGCCAACGCCGCACTCGATTCCACCGTGACCCCGCGCGAACTGCGCGACATGCTGGACTCCGGCAAGAAATACGCGCTGATCGACGTTCGCGAACCGGTCGAGTGGGACATCAACCACATCGAGGGTGCGGAACTGATTCCCAAGGGCGCGTTCGAAACCGGCGAGGCACTGTCGAAATTGCAGGCCGACCGCATCCCTGTCTTCTACTGCAAGACCGGTGTGCGTTCCGCCGAGGTCCTGGCCATCGTGAAGAAGGCGGGTTTTTCCGACGCGCTGCACGTGCAGGGCGGGATCGTCGCCTGGGGAAAGCAACTCGAACCCGACATGGTCATGTACTAACGCTGGGTTGGCCACCGCTGCCCTTAGGCTGTGGCGGTGACCGCCGAGCGCCCCCCAGAGCACGTACTCGCGGCCTTCGGGCTGTCCGGAGTGCAGCCTGCGCCGCTCGGATCCAGCTGGGAGGGCGGCTGGCGCTGCGGCGAGGTGGTGTTGTCCATGGTCGCCGACCACGCGCGGGCCGCCTGGTCGGCGAAAGTCCGCGAGACGCTGTTCGTGGACGGCGTGCGACTGGCCCGGCCGGTGCGTTCGACCGACGGGCGCTACGTCGTCGCGGGCTGGCGCGCCGATACCTACGTCGCAGGCACCCCTGAGCCCCGCCATGACGAGGTCGTCTCGGCCGCCGTCCGGCTGCACGAGGCCACCGCCAAACTGGAGCGGCCCCGATTCCTGACTCAGCCGCCGATCGCGCCATGGGGCGATGTCGACGTGTTCATCGCCGCCGACCGGGCCGCCTGGGAAGAGCGTCCGCTGCACTCGCTGCCCCAGGGCGCGAGGGTGGCGCCGGGAACGGCAGACGGCCAGAAGTCCATCGAGCTGATCAACCAGCTCGCGACGTTGCGTCGCCCGACCAGGGGCCCCAGCCAGTTGGTGCACGGAGACCTTTATGGCACAGTGCTTTTCGCGGGCACCGCAGCTCCCGGGATCACCGACATCACGCCGTACTGGCGACCACCCGCCTGGGCGGCAGGCGTCGTCGTGGTGGATGCGCTGTCCTGGGGCGAGGCCGACGACGCGCTCATCGAGCGGTGGTCGCAGTTGCCGGAATGGCCCCAGATGTTGTTGCGAGCCTTGATTTTCCGGCTGGCCGTGCACGCGCTGCACCCGAGGTCGACGGCCGCCGCGTTTCCCGGTCTGGCCCGCACTGCGGCGTTGGTCCGACTCGCTCTCTGACCTTCAGAACTGGTGGCGGTAGTCCCGCAACGGAATTCGTCCGTCCACCGCGAGCACACCTTCGACGCGAAGGCGTTCCAGCTGCCGGGTGGTCAGGTGTGGCGCGGGTCTGCCGGAGGCAGTGATCACCCGATGCCAGGGCAGATCCGATGAGTCCGTCCGCATGATCCAACCGACGATCCGAGGGCTGGAAAGACCTGCGGCATGGGCGATGTCACCGTAGGTGGCCACGTGGCCGGCCGGGATGGCGGCCACGAGTCCCCGCACGGCCTCCACCTGTTCCTCGGTGACCGCCGCCATGATCAGCCCAGCCGGTCGCGGATCACCGCGGCGGTTTCGACGGGCTTGGCGAGCGGCACCATGTGGTCGCAATCCCATTCCAGCAGAGTGAAATCCGCCCCCAGGCCGGCATCCATCGTGGCGATCAGCTCGTCGCAGGCGTACGGCGGGTCGGTCCGGGTGGCCCGAACCAACGTGGTCGGTGTGCCGTCGCGCGGAACCGGCACCGGCCGTGTCAGCTCACTCCAGTAGCTCAGCATCGCGGGGATGCTGATGCGCCAGCCCACTCGGCCGTCGGCCTGGTCCACGAGGTGTTCGTCGAGTTCGCGTTCCAGTTCGTCGTCGTCCACCTCGCCCCAGGAGCCGCCCGCCTTCTCCTGGCGCGCCTCCTCACGGTTGGTGTAGTCGGGGGAGTTGTACATGTCCTCGGCGACTTCACGCATCCACCGCCCGTCCAGCGAAACCGCCGGATCCAGCAGCACCAGGCCGGCGATGAGATCCGGCCGGGCAGCAGCCAGGCTCAATGCGATCCCACCGCCGAACGAATGCCCGACCACGACGACGGGGCCGTCGGCTTCGGCGTCGAGCATGGCCGCCAGCGCCGCGACGTTGGCTTCGATCGTCCACGGCGCGTCCCACGACGAGCGGCCGTGCCCGATAAGGTCGGGGGCGACGGCGGCGACGTCGGGCAGCTGCCGAGTGAACAGCGTCTCCCAGCGCTTGCCGTGTCCGGTGAGCCCGTGGATCGCCAGGACCCGAGCGGGGCCGGGCGGTCCGAATCGGTAGGTGCACAACAGGTCGGTCACACATGCAGATGCTGCCAGGCGCACCGGGCCCGGGCCATGCGAGGGGGACTTGTCGGACCGTCGTGATGTCATGCCTGCATGTCCGCGCCACAGACCGAACTGACACCCGACGCCTTGGGCAGGCGGGACATGCGCGGCACCGTTCGCGTGCTGGGTGGGCCGGGTACCGGGAAGAGCACCCTGCTCGTCGACACGGCGGTGGCGCACATCGCGGCGGGATGTGACCCGGAATCAATTCTGTTGCTGACGGGTTCGGCGCGGTTGAGCGCCCATGCCAGAGCCTCGATCACGACGACTCTGTTGGGTGCAGGCGGGCGCGCGGCGGTGCGTGAGCCGCTGGTGCGCACAGTGCACTCGTATGCCTTCGCGGTGTTGCGCCTTGCCGCGCAGCGCAACGGGAGCCCGCCGCCCCGGCTGATCACCAGTGCCGAGCAGGACGGCATCATCCGCGAGCTGCTGGCCGGTGACGTCGAGGATGGCGACGCGTCGCCCGTGCGGTGGCCCGAACGGTTGCGGCCGGCCTTGAGCACCGTCGGCTTCGCCACCGAGTTGCGTGACCTGATGGCACGCTGCAGTGAGCGCGGCATCGATCCGCTTGCGCTGCAACGCATCGGCCGGATGTCCGGGAACGCCGAATGGCAGGCTGCAGGCCGCTTCGCGCAGGCCTACGAGCAGATCATGCTGCTGCGTTCGGCAGTGGGCATGGCGGCACCGCAGGCCACGGTTCCCGCGCTGGGCGCCGCCGAACTCGTCGGTGCAGCGCTGGAAGCCTTCGCGACGGACCCCGATCTTCTGGCCGCCGAACGGGCACGCGTCCGGCTGCTGTTGGTCGACGACGCGCAGCACCTCGATCCGCAGGCTGCCCGACTGGTGGAGGTACTGGTCGCGGGCACGGATCTCACGGTGATCGCGGGCGACCCCCACCAGACGGTCTTCGGCTATCGCGGCGCCGACCCGGCGCTGCTGCGCGGTGACGGCCTCGCGCTGACCCTCACCCGTTCGTATCGGTGTGCGGCACCGGTCGCCGATGCGATTCGCGCGGTCGCCCGGCGGTTGCCCGGTGCCGACTCCGGACGCGAGCTCACCGGCAGTGACGCGCCGGGCTCACTGGCGGTGCGGATCGCCGCGACGCCGCACGCCGAGTCGGCGCTGATCGCCGATGCGCTGCGCCGCGCACACCTTATCGACGGTGTGCCGTGGTCGCGGATGGCGGTGATCGTTCGTTCGGTGCCGCGGATGGGTGCGGCACTGGGACGCGCGCTTGCCTCGGCGGGCGTTCCGGTCGACGAACCGCAATCCGATGCGCCCCTTGCCGATCAGCCGGCTGTACGGGCCTTGCTGACGGTGTTGGAGGCGACCGCGGACCGGCTCGACGGAGAACGCGCCCTCGCCTTGATCACCGGACCGATCGGCCGCGTGGATCCGGTGTCGCTTCGCCAGATGCGACGCACGTTGCGCCGGGCCGGGCACGGTTCGCCTGACGCATTCGGGAACCTCCTGGTCGACGCGCTGCGACGTGACGCCGTCGCACTCCCCGACGAGCAGGTACGTGCGCTGCGCCGGGTGCGGTCTGTTCTGGCGGCGGCCAGGCGCAGCGCCGACGAAGGGCGCGATCCTCGAGAAACCCTCTGGCAGGCGTGGCACCGTTCCGGGTTACAACGCCGCTGGCTGAAAGCCGGCGAACGAGGTGGGCCCGCCGCAGCCCAGGCCGATCGCGACCTCGACGCCGTCACGGCGATGTTCGACGTCGCCGAGCAGTACGTCGACCGCACCGCGGGGGCGTCGCTGCGTGGTCTGGTCGATCACATCACTGCACTGGCGCTTCCGCCTGCCCGCCGCGACGACGTGTCCGGCGACGAGGTGACCCTGGTCAGTGCGCACGCGGCGCTCAACCGCGAGTGGGACGTCGTGGTGATCGCCGGTGTTCAGGAAGGATTGTGGCCCAACGTCTCTCCTCGGGGCGGCGTGCTGGCCACTCAGCAACTGGTCGACGTGATCGATGGCGTCACCGATCCAGGCCAGCGTGGACTGTCCAGCCGGGCACCGCTGCTCGCGGAGGAGCGCCGGCTGCTGATCGCTGCGATGGGCCGGACCCGCAGCCGGCTGCTGGTGACCGCCGTCGACAGCGACAGCGGCGACGAGGCGATGCTGCCGTCATCGTTCTGCCACGAGCTCGCCGCATCGGCCACCGAACCGAACCCGGACGCTGCAGAGCCCATCCGGGCCCCCCGGTTGCTGGCGCCCTCGGCCGTCGTCGGGCGGCTGCGATCGGTGGTGTGCGCCGCTGCTGGATCAGTGGATGATGCTGAAAGAGCCTGTGCAGCAGCTCAGTTGGCACGGCTGGCCGCCGCAGGCGTGCATGGTGCGGACCCTGCGTCGTGGTACGCCGCGCGCGGTCTGTCCAGCAACGAACCCCTGTGGAAGACCGGCGACCACGTGGCGACTTTGTCGCCGTCGACGTTGCAGATGCTCGCGGACTGCCCGTTGCGCTGGCTGTTGGAACGCCATGGCGGCTCTCGCGGCCGTGATGTGCGCTCCACTCTGGGATCGCTGGTGCATGCGCTGGTCTCCGAGTCAGGAAAGTCCGAGTCGCAGTTACTCAATGAGCTCGAAAAGATTTGGGACAAGCTTCCTTTCGATGCACAGTGGTATGCCGACAACGAGCAGGCCCGGCACCTGGAGATGCTGGCCACATTCTTGCGCTGGCGCACCAACACCCGCCCGTACCTCACCGAGATCGGCACCGAGGTCGACGTCGACGGTCAGATCGGCGAGCCGGACGGGGACGAGCCCGCCGTGCGCGTCCGTGGCCGCCTCGACCGGCTCGAGCGCGACGCCGAGGGCCGCCTCGTCGTGGTCGACATCAAGACCTCGAAGAGTCCGGTCACCAAGGACGACGCCCAGAACCACGCGCAGCTGGCGATGTATCAGCTGGCTGTTGCGGCAGGTCTGCTGGCAGAGGGTGACACGCCCGGGGGTGGGCGGCTGGTGTACCTCGGTAAGACCAGCGGCGGCGGTGCGACCGAACGTCATCAGGACGCGCTGACCCCGCAGGGCCGTGCCGAGTGGCAGGCCCAGGTGCACCAGGCGGCCGCAGCGACTCAGGGACCGGAATTCACCGCCCGAATCAACGACGGATGCGCGCACTGCCCGGTCCGCACGATGTGCCCCGCACAGAACAGCAGGAGCGACGCATGACGAAACCCCGGTATAACCCGGCCGAACTGTCCAGCGCCCTCGGCCTTTTCGAGCCCACCGACGAGCAGGCCGCAGTCATCTCGGCACCGCCGGGTCCGCTGGTCGTCATCGCAGGCGCCGGCGCGGGCAAGACCGAGACGATGGCGGCGCGGGTGGTGTGGCTGGTGGCCAACGGCTACGCCCATCCGGGCGAGGTGCTGGGTCTGACGTTCACCCGCAAGGCGGCCGGCCAGCTGCTGCGCAGGGTGCGGGCCCGGCTGGCGCGGCTGGCCGGGCTGGGTTGATGATCCCGTCCGCCGGCGCCGAGTTCGCCGATGACCCGGTCACGATCGGCACCTACCACGCCTTCGCGGGCAACCTGCTCCGCGAGTTCGGTCTGCTTCTGCCCATCGAGCCAGACACCAGGCTCCTCGGGGAAACCGAGTTGTGGCAGTTGGCGTTTCGCGTGGTGTGTGAGCACCCCGACGCGCTGGACACCGACAAGTCGCCGGCATCGATCACCGACATGGTGCTGAGGCTGGCCGGCCAGCTCTCCGAGCATCTCGTCGACACCGCACAACTGCGCGATACCCATGTCGAGCTCGACCGGCTCGTGCATGCCCTGCCGGCAGGCAGGTACCAGCGGGACCGCGGGCCCAGCCAGTGGCTGCTGCGCATGCTCGCCACCCAGACCGAGCGCACGATGCTGGTGCCGCTGATCGATGCGCTGCACCGTCGGATGCGGGAGGAACGCGTCATGGACTTCGGTATGCAGATGGCCTCGGCGGCGCGGTTGGCATCGCAGTTCCCTCAGGTCGGCGCGCAGCTGCGGGAGCGCTACCGGGTGGTGCTTCTCGACGAATACCAGGACACCGGCCACGCCCAACGGGTGGCGCTGTCGTCGCTGTTCGGCGCTGGTGCCGACGACGGGCTCGCCCTCACGGCCGTCGGCGATCCGATCCAGTCGATCTACGGCTGGCGTGGCGCGTCGGCGACCAACCTGCCGCGGTTCACCACCGACTTCCCGCTGGCGGACGGCTCCCCGGCACCCACGCTGGAACTGCGCACCAGTTGGCGCAATCCACCCGAGGTGCTGCATCTGGCCAACGAGGTCTCCGCCGATGCCCGGCGCCGCTCGGTGGCGGTCCGATCGCTTCAGCCCCGCCCCGGCGCCGAACCGGGCAGTGTGCTCTGCGCATTGCTGTCCGACGTTGAGGCCGAACGGGATTGGGTGGCCGACCAGGTTGCACGCAGATGGCACGACGGCGTCGCTGTTGCCGGGGCGGCGCCCACCGCCGCGGTGCTGGTGCGCCGCAACGCCGACGCTGCGCCGATGGCAGAGGCGCTCAACCGGCGCGGAGTAGCCGTGGAAGTGGTCGGCCTGGCCGGCCTGCTGGCAATTCCCGAGGTCGCCGACGTCGTCGCGATGCTGCGTCTGTCCGCCGATCCCACCGCGGGTGCAGCCGCGGTGCGGGTGCTGACCGGCCCGCGGTGGCGGCTCGGTGCCCGGGATGTCGCGGCGTTGTGGCGGCGGGCGGCGGCCCTGATCCATGCCGGCGAGCCAACGGATTCGGCGTCGGCAACGGCCGAGATCCTCGCGCAGATCGGGCCGGACGCCGATGCCGCGTGCCTGGCCGACGCGATCTGTGATCCGGGATCCGCTGCGGCGTACTCCGCATCAGGCCATGCACGGATCGTCGCGCTGGGGCGTGAACTGACGGCGCTGCGGGCACACCTGGGCAGCCCGCTGCCGGATCTCGTCGCCGAGGTCCGTCACGTCCTCGGGGTCGACGCGGAAGTCAGAGCGGCCCAGCCTGTTTCAGCGGGATGGTCGGGCACCGAGCACCTGGACGCGTTCGGTGACGTGGTCGCCGACTTCGCGATGCGGGGGCCGGCGACGGTGTCGGGACTGCTTGCCTACCTGGATATCGCAGAGCAGGTCGAGAACGGGTTGGCGCCTGCTGAGGTGAGTGTGTCCACGGAGCGGGTGCAGATCCTGACCGTGCACGCGGCGAAGGGTCTGGAGTGGCAGATCGTCGCCGTTCCCCACTTGTCGGGGCGGGTGTTCCCGTCGACCGCGTCGCCGCGCACATGGCTCACCGACGCCGCCGACCTTCCGCCGCTGCTGCGCGGTGACTGTGCGACGGTGTCCGAGCACGGTGTCCCGGTGCTGGACTGCTCCGATGTCAGCGATCGAAAAGGGCTGTCGGACAAGATCTCGGATCACAAGGGTAGTCTCGACCAACGTCGCACCGATGAGGAACGCCGACTGTTGTATGTGGCGATCACCCGCGCGGAGCATACGTTGTTGGTGTCGGGACATCATTGGGGTGCCACCGAGTCCAAAGCGAGAGGCCCGTCGGCATTTCTGTGTGAGCTGAAGGACGTCATCGACGCGTCGGTCGACACGGGCGCGCCGTGCGGAGCCGTCGACACGTGGGCCGAGGCGCCCGCCGACGGTGAACCCAACCCCCTGCGTGACCGGGTGATCGAGGCGATGTGGCCGGTAGATCCGATGGCCGGCCGCCGCGCGCCCACCGACCACGGGGCGCGTTTGGTGTCGACCGCGATGTCGGCCGAAACCGCATCGGACCACACCGATGTGCATGGCTGGACCGCTGACGTCGATGCGCTGCTGGCGGAGCGTGAACAAGCCGCGCAGCGACCGGTACCGGCACTGCCCGCGCAGCTGTCGGTCAGCTCGCTGGTCGAACTCGGGCGCGATCCGGAGGCGGTCGCGCGGCGGTTGCAGAGACGGGTGCCGCGCCGTCCCGACCCACACGCTTTGCTGGGCACCGCGTTTCACGAATGGGTGCAGGGTAACTTCCAGGCCGAGAAGCTCTTCGACCTCGACGATCTGCCCGGGGCCGTCGACGCGGACCGTCAGGACGGGGAGAGCTGAGGAACTGCAGGCAGCGTTTGCGTTGTCGCCGTGGGCCGCGCGCACGCCGATCGATGTGGAAGTGCCGTTCGACATGATGATCGGCGGACATGTGGTGCGGGGACGGATCGACGCGATCTTCGTCGATGACGACGGCGGGGTCACCGTCGTGGACTGGAAGACCGGCGAACCGCCGTCGAGTCCGGAAGAGCTGCAGCACAACGCAGTTCAACTCGCGGTATACCGACTGGCCTGGGCGCGGCTGCACGACTGCGCGGTGTCGTCGGTCCGGGCGGCGTTCCACTACATACGGTCCGGGCGCACCATCGTCCCGGACGTGCTACCCGACGAGGATGCTCTGGTCGCGCTGCTGGCCGAGCAGTCGGGGGAGGAGGCCGCTTGAGGGGTCGCCCAGCTTCAGCTCTCCTTGTAGACCTTCCAGGCCTGGGTGACCATCGGGATCTGCAGTGGCAGGCGGGCCACCGCACCGATGCGTAAAGGAAGCGACTTGGCCGGATCTTTGAACCACAGCCTCACCATGTTCACGTTTCCGGGGAACACACCGACGAACAGCGCGATGGCCGACAGTGCGCCGACCCGGCGGGTCTTGGGAGCCAGTAGCAGGCCGCCGGCACCGACCTCTGCGACACCGGAGGCGTAGGTGTAGAAGCGTGCCGTGCCCGGAAGCTCCTCGGGAATGATGTCGTCGAAGGGTTTGGGGGCAACGAAATGCAGGACTCCCATTCCGATCAGCCAGGCACCCATCTTGGCGGCGCGCGAGGAGTTGGATATCTGCCGCAATGCCGGCGAGGAGGAGGTCATGATTACATTGTGCTGGTGCGGCTGCCTCACGCCCTGACCGGCCCCCGTGGCTAAAGGACGACTGCGCCGACGGCTGCGTCGGTTCGATCAGATCTCTGGCCGACATGCCGGACCACGCGCTCACCGACCGCGTGCAGATCCCCACGACCGCGGTCAGCCCCGCGCGGCGCATCACCGTCCGCGTCGTCTATGCGATGACTGCGTTGTTCGCCGCGGTCATCATCGTGTACCTGGACCGGCACGGCTATCGCGACATCGAGAGTGCCCCGAACGCCGACGACCCGCTGTCGTTCCTGGATTGCGTGTACTACGCGACGGTGTCGCTGTCGACCACCGGCTACGGCGACATCACGCCGGTCACGCCGTCGGCCCGCCTGGTCAACGTCCTGGTGATCACGCCGCTGCGGGTCGCATTCCTCATCGTCCTGATCGGTACCACTGTGGAAACGCTCACCACGCAGTCGCGGCAGGTCTATCAAATCCAGCGCTGGAGGAACAGATTGCGTAACCACATCATCATCGTCGGCTACGGCACCAAGGGCCGGACCGCCGCCGCGGCGATGGTCGGCGACGAGGTCGCGCCCGGCGACATCGTCGTGGTGGACGAGGACACCGCCGCCCTCGAACGTGCCAAGAGCGCGGGGCTGGTCACCGTCCGTGGCAGTGCCACCGACTCCGAGGTGCTCCGGCTCGCCGGAGCGCAGCACGCGAAATCGATCATCGTCGCCACCAACCGGGACGACACCGCCGTCCTCGTCACCCTCACCGCGCGCGAGCTTGCGCCCAAGGCCAAGATCATCGCCGCGGTCAGAGAGGCCGAGAATCAGCATCTGCTCGAACAGTCCGGCGCGGATTCCACCGTGGTGACCTCGGAGACCGCGGGCCGCCTGCTCGGCATCGCGGTGCAGACGCCGAGCGTCGTCGAGATGATGGAGGACCTGCTGACCCCGGACAGGGGGTTCGCCATCGCCGAGCGCGAAGTGACCCCGAAGGAGGCAGGAGGTTCGCCGCGGCATTCGAGCGACATCGTGCTCGGCGTCGTGCGTGCCGACAAACTGATCCGCGTCGACGAACCCGAGGTCGATGCGCTCGAACTGGAGATCGGCTGCTGTACATCCGAAGCGCGGACGAGGAGCGATGAGGGCTTGCCCGAAGAGCAGAAGGCAGCGATGAGGGCGCCTTTCCGTCTCCGCAATGTACCGCTGCTGTCCCGGGTGGGAGCCGACCGCGCCGACACACTGCGCACCGACATCGACGCCGCCGTCGCCGGGTGGAGCGACGCTCTGCTGCTGCGGGTCGACCGCCGCAATCAGGTGCTGATCGCCGACGGCCGGGCGGTCCTGCAACAAGGCCGCCGCGGCGGGCGACACACCGCCGGAGCACGCCGTGTTCCTCGGGCGCCTCGACGACGGCCGCCACGTGTGGGCGCTGCGCTCCGACCTCGAGCCGCCGGACGATCCCGACGCCGCCACCGAGGTGCTCGACCTTCGCCGCACCGGCGATGTCTTCGACGACGTCAGCGCGCAACTCGTCGCCACCGCGACCGCGCTGCTGAACTGGCACGACAACGCCGGGTTCAGCCCGGTCGACGGCGCACCGACCAAGCCGATCAGGAGTGGCTGGGCTCGGATCGACCCCGTCACCGGCCACGAGGAGTTCCCCGCATCGATCCGGCGGTGATCTGCCTGGTGCACGACGGGCACGACCGCGCAGTTCTGGCCCGCCAGACGGTGTGGCCGCAGCGGTTGTTCTCGATCCTCGCCGGATTCGTCGAGGCGGGTGAGTCCTTCGAGTCCTGCGTTGTCCGCGAGATCGCCGAGGAGGTCGGGCTCGACGTCACCGAGGTCGAGTACCTCGGATCTCAGCCGTGGCCGTTCCCGCGGTCGTTGATGATCGGATTCCACGCCCTCGGCGACCCCGAGCAGGAGTTCTCCTTCAACGACGGCGAGATCGCCGAGGCCGCATGGTTCACCCGGGCGGAGATTCGCGAGGCCCTCCGTCAGGGGGACTGGGGCTCGGGCAGCAGCTCACGGCTCTTGCTACCGGGGTCGATTTCGATCGCCAGGGAGATCATCGAATCCTGGGCCGCCCTGGACTAGCCGTACCGACCCGGCGAGCAGACGCAAACTCGCATCGAATTGCGTCAATCCGTGCGACTTTGTGTCTGCTCGCGGACCGCGCCGTAGTTAACCGGCGAGCTTGGCCCTGACCTGTGCGCCGCTCGGATTCGTCAGCGTCGACCCGTCGGCGAACTTCAGCGTCGGCACCGACATGGTTACCGCCGTTCACCGATCCGACGAATTCGCCGCGGCAGGGTCTTCCTCGATGTTGACCTCGGCGAAGGTGATCCCCTCGTTCTTCAGGACCTTTTTCAGCCGTACGCAGTAGCCACACCACGACGTGGTGTACATCGTCACCGCGGGCGCATCAGTGCTCATAAGTCGTTCAACGTAGCCGATGCTGCCAACATGCCCGATCCGCGGCCCGCGTTTGTCGGGTGACGCTGACATGATGGTCGCCATGTCCCCCACGGCCTCGCGCGATCGGTTGCTGGGCGACCTCGACGACGAACAGCGTGAGGCCGTGCTCGCGCCCCGGGGTCCCGTCTGTGTCCTTGCAGGCGCGGGCACCGGTAAGACCCGCACCATCACCCGCCGCATCGCGCACCTGGTGACCGCCGGGCACGTCGCGCCCGGCCAGGTGCTGGCGGTGACGTTCACTCAACGCGCCGCAGGGGAGATGCGGGGCCGGTTGCGCGCGCTGGACGATGGTGCGGGCACCGCAGCGGTCCAGGCCCAGACGTTCCATGCCGCGGCGCGGCGCCAGCTGGCCTATTTCTGGCCCCGGGTCGTCGGCAACACCGACTGGCAACTGATGGACAGCAAGTTCGCGATCGTCGCGCAGGCCGCCAACCGCTCCGGGCTGCCGACCGGCACCGACAACGTCCGCGACCTGGCCGGTGAAATCGAATGGGCCAAGGCCTCGTTGATCAGCCCCGAGGATTACGCGCAGGCCGTCGCCGACATCGGCCGCGACATCCCCTTCGATGCGGCCAAGGTCGCCGCGGTCTACGCCAACTACGAGTCGCTGAAGACCCGCCGTAACGATCTCATGCTCCTGGACTTTGACGACCTGCTGCTGCACACCGCGGCCGCCATCGAGAACGATGCCGCCGTCGCCCAGGAATTCCGCGACCGGTACCGCTGCTTCGTGGTCGACGAGTATCAGGACGTGACCCCGCTGCAGCAGCGGGTGCTCGACGCCTGGCTCGGCGGCCGCGACGACCTGACCGTCGTCGGTGACGCCAATCAGACCATCTACTCGTTCACCGGGGCCTCCCCGCGCTACCTACTGGACTTCTCTCGACGCTTCCCCGACGCCGCGGTGGTGCGCCTGGAGCGCGACTACCGTTCCACCCCGCAGGTGGTGTCCCTGGCCAACCGAGTCATTGCCGCTGCACGCGGTCGCATGGCAGGCAGCAAGCTGCACCTGGTCGGCCAGCGCCCACCCGGACCGGAGCCGGCATTCAAGGAGTATCCCGACGAGGTCGCCGAAGCCACGGCGGTGGCCCGCAGCATCAATAAACTCATCGAATCCGGCACTGCCGCTTCCGAAGTCGCGGTGCTCTACCGCATCAACGCCCAGTCCGAGGTTTACGAGGAGGCGCTGACTGCGGCAGGCATCCCGTTCCAGGTGCGCGGCGGTGAAGGGTTTTTCAGCCGCCAGGAGATCCGTCAAGCCCTGCTGGCGCTGCAACGTGTCGCCGAGCGGGGTCAGGACGACGCAGCGGGCTCGCTGCCGGAGATCGTGCGCGCGACGCTCGAACCGCTGGGTCTGACCGCCGAACCGCCGGCGGGCACCCAGGCCCGGGATCGCTGGGAGGCACTTCTCGCACTCGCCGAACTCGTCGATGACGAGGTAGCCCAGCGTCCACAGTTGGACCTGCGTTCTCTGCTCGCCGAGTTGCGTCAGCGCGCCGACTCCCGGCACCCGCCCGTCGTGCAGGGCGTCACGCTGGCGTCACTGCATTCGGCGAAAGGACTGGAGTGGGACGCGGTGTTCCTCGTCGGGATCGCCGACAACACGTTGCCGATCTCCCATGCACTCTCCCACGGCCCCGACAGCGAGCAGATCGAGGAGGAGCGGCGGCTTTTCTATGTCGGAATCACCAGGGCCCGAGTGCATTTGACGCTCAGCTGGGCGCTGGCCCGCAACCCGGGTGGTAGACAGGGGCGGCGGCCGTCGCGGTTCCTCAACGGCATCGCGCCGCAGTCGCAACGCGACGACGGCCCGAGTAAACCGCGCAGGCAGCGCGGCCCCGCGCCACGTTGCCGGGTCTGCAACGCGGCGTTGACCTCTCCGGCGGCCATCATGCTGCGCCGGTGCGAGAGCTGCCCGTCCGATCTCGACGAGCAGCTGCTCACCGATCTCAAGGACTGGCGGCTGCGGATCTCCAAGGAGATGAGCGTGCCCGCCTATGTGGTGTTCACCGACAACACCTTGATCGCGATCGCCGAATCGCTGCCGACAGACGACGCGGCGCTGGTCGCGATCCCTGGCATCGGCGCCCGCAAGCTGGAGCAATTCGGTCCCGACGTCCTCGCGGTGGTCAAAGCCGCCAAAATTCATAAACATCGCGCCAAAGCCGCTGGTCAAAAATGGGTTGTGGCATCTGGCTGGTAGCCTCTAGCCTCAGATACACAGACGAATGCCATGTGCGAGAGGAGGGTGTCACGACAATGAACAGCAATTCCACAGTTTTCGGCGCAATCGCTGCCGGCATGTCGTGGACCCTCGACGCCCAAATCGGCGTACATCCCGCACATCCCGCTGCCGCCAAAGCCGCTGCCGCGCCGCGTAAGCGCCGCGCCGCCGCCGCAACGGCTGTCGCGTCCGTGAGGGGCTTCAACTTCGGAATCTAGCTGAAGCTCCCAATCCGCCTTACAGGCCACGGACCCGCAACCAACGGATCCGTGGCCTACTTTTTTGGGTTGGTCCCCAACGTAGCCCTGGTCGCAGATCCATCGAAAAGAGTTCAGACAGAAGCAGTTGGACGAGAAGCAACGACCAGGAAGCAGAGGACCGGACATGTCTTCGCTGACATGCGAGATGACGAAGCTAGCGGTGCCGTGTCATGTCGAGGATCCCGATCTGTGGTTCGCAGAGGATCCCCGTGACCTTGATCGTGCCAAGGCGCTGTGCACGGACTGCCCGATCCGGCGGGAATGCCTGAACGCTGCGCTGCAGCGGCAGGAGCCGTGGGGCGTCTGGGGTGGCGAGATCCTCGACCGCGGTTCGGTGATCGCCCGCAAGCGGCCGCGCGGTCGTCCGCGGAAGGATGCGGAAGAGACTGTCGCAGCGTGAGATTCGGCCGGCCCCGGCGCTACACCGCGTCGGGGTTGGCGAATCCCGGGACCGTCTCTTCGGCGATGCGCCGCGTGGGCACATGGGCGTCGAGTTGGCAGGAGATGGCGACGATCGATGCGATCACCCGCATCGGGATCGCCAACTTCGGTGGGATGTCCATCTGGCGCGCAGCTTTGATCTGCCCGGCAGCCTTGTCGAGTTCGAGCGTGGTCATCCGTTGCAGCCATTTGCGGGTGTAGTGGAACACCGGCACTTCGAGCGGATCGACGTACTGCTTGAGCATGTCGTCGATCTCGCGGATGGACACCTGCTGGCCCTTCTGGATGAAGCCGGCCTTCTGCATGGTGGGTAGCAGTTTGTCGTAGTTCTTGTCGACCGCGTATCGCAGGGTCTGGCCGAGTTCGACCGGCCAGCCGCCGGGCATCGGTGCGACCGCGCCGAAGTCGATGACGCCCATCTTGTCGTCGGGCATCAGCATGAAATTGCCGGGGTGGGCGTCGCCGTGCACCATCTCCAGTCGTCCAGGCGCGTCGTTGCAGAACACGAACATCCGGGTGGCCATCAGGTCACGCTGCTCCTGCGTGCCCTCGCGGATGATCTGCGAGAGCGGGATGCCTTCGATCCACTCCTGGATGACGACCTTGGGCGCGCTCGCCACGACGTGCGGAACGACGAAATCCGGGTGACCGTCGTAGGCCTTGGCGAAGGCGCGCTGGTTGTCGGCCTCCAGCCGGTAATCCAGCTCCATCTCGGTGCGCTCGATCAGCTCGTTGACCACGCCCTGCACATCGGCGCCGGGGGCGAGTTGCTTGAGCACGCTGACCATCCGCTGCATCGTCTTCAGGTCGGCGCGCAGCGCCTCGTCGGCGCCGGGGTACTGAATCTTGACGGCGACCTCGCGGCCGTCGGCCCATACGGCCTTGTGGACCTGGCCGATGCTGGCCGATGCCACGGACTTATCGTCGAACGACTGGAACCGTTCCCGCCACTTGGTGCCCAGCTGCTGGTTGAGCATGCGGTGCACCTTGTCCGCGGGCATCGGCGGCGCCTCACGCTGCAGTTTGGTCAGCGCCTCGCGGTAGGGCTTGCCGTACTGCTCGGGGATCGCGGCCTCCATGACCGACAAGGCCTGGCCGACCTTCATCGCGCCGCCCTTGAGTTCACCGAGCACGGTGAATAGTTGCTGAGCGGCCTTGTCAATCAATTCGGCGTTGACCTCGTCTTTCGACCTACCGGTCAGACGTTTGCCGAATCCCAGTGCCGCGCGCCCCGCCATTCCGACGGGCAGCGACGCCAACTTGGCGTTGCGTGCTGCGCGCCCCCGCTTGATCTCGCTCACGACCTCCATCATCCATGACCGTGGTGAAGTTCCACCAACTGGTTGGGAACCTTGTTGTCAGCAGGAACATTCAGGGTGCCGGGACCATCGGCGGGCTTCGACCGCACCCCGCGCGACGTCGAATTCCAGGGTTGTGTTCAGCGTCGACGGAGACGACGCCGCGTCCTGCACACCCTCGCCGCGCACCGCGCGGATGACACGGTCGATCTCGCTGAGCGCCAACGCCGCCGTCGCGAGCACTGTTGCCCGGTCCGCGCTGCCGACGGTGAGGCACAGCTGCGCCGCCAGGGCGGGCCAAGCGGCATCGCGGTCGCTGCGGTGCAGGTCAGCGCAGCGTAGACAGCTTGTTTTGCCCGGGATGACCAGCGGCCCGACCAACCCCGTGCCGTCCCGCACCCGCACCGGTAGGTGCGCCACGCCTGCATCGTGCAGGTCTCGCACCAGCCGTGGGTCGGCGACCAGGTAGTCCGTCAGCACGACGAGGTCGGCCCGACTCGTCGAGGCGTTCGTTCTGGTGCTGGTGCTGATCCGCACGTTCGAGCAGCGCAAAGACGAGGTGAGCAGATCCGTCAGGGGACCGGTGCCATGCACCCGTATCCACGCCGCGCGGATGTGGGTGCGCGGTGCTGCCTTGACGACGCCGCACCTCACGAGATGGGTGACCAGATCAGGGACGACGGCGGTGTCGGCGCCGTGGCTGGCCGCGACGCTCTGCAGGTCGGGTGTGGTGGCCGCACCCTGTAGGGCCCGCAACAGCTCGGCAAGGACTGCCGGGGCGAGCCCGGCGGGCGGGCGTACGACGACCGCGCGGCGCGGATCCCAGCCGACCTGGACGGTGCCGTCGGGCCGCGAGAGCACCGGGGTGGCGGGATCGAGCGCGTACCGCGTCATGGATCGACCCTGTCACGGCGCGACGACAGCCAGCCGAGTTATCCACAGGGCTTGGGCCAAGCCCGAGGTGTCACTCCTCTTTCGGACGGTCCTTTTCGTCGTCATCGCGTTCCAGGTCGGCGATCGCCTGCTCGAACGCGCTGTCGATGTCGCTGGTGTCGCCGCCGATCATCCGGTCGATGAACCCCGCAGGCTCGTCCAGATCGGACGCACTCGGCAGCAGGTCGGGGTGCTGCCACACACCGTCGCGGGCGTCGGCTCCAACCGCCTGGGTCAACTTCACCCATAGGTCGGCGGCTTCGCGCATCTTGCGGGGGCGAAGTTCCAGACCCACCAGTGTCGCGAACGTCTGCTCGGCGGGCCCACCGGTGGCGCGCCGCCTGCGCAGCATCTCGCTCAGCGCGGAGGTGCCGGGGATCCGATCGCCGAGCGCGTCGGAGACGACGGTCTGCACCCAGCCCTCGATCAGCGCCAGCAGCGTCTCCAGCCGTTCCAGCGCCGCGGTCTGTTCGGGGGTGGCCTTCGGCTCGAAGATGCCCTGGTTGAGCAACTGCTCCATCTCGGAAGGGTCGGTGAGCGAGGCCGGGTTGAAGCCCCGCGCGAACTCCTCGATGCCGCTCATGTCGATCTTGGTGCCCTTGGCGAACGCCTCGACGGCGTTGAGCAACTGGGTGGACAGCCACGGCACGTGGCTGAACAGGCGGTGGTGGGCGGCTTCGCGGGCGGCCAGGAACATGACGATCTCGCTGCGGGGTTGCTCCAGACCCTCGGCCAGAGATTCGACCGCCTCCGGCATCAGAGCTGCAACCCCCTTGGGGCCTAACGGAAGCCCGATGTCGGTAGAGGTCAGCACCTCCTTGGACAACGTGCCCAGCGCTTGGCCCAACTGCGACCCGAACGCCATGCCGCCCATCTGCGACATCATCGCCAGCAGCGGCCCGGCCATCGCCTGGGCCTCCGCGGGGAGGGCCTGGGCCCACACCGTGGAGATCTGCTGGGCCACCGGGTCGCACAACCGCTTCCAGGTGTCCATCGTGTTGTCGATCCAGTCCGTGGGCGTCCACGCCACCGTCCTTGTGGTGCCCGCGGGCAGCGGGGTGACGCCGTCCAGCCAGGTCTCGGCCAGTCGGACCGCATCCGCGATCGCGGCGGTGGTCTGCTCGGGCACCGGCGCGACGAAACCGATCGAGCTCGACGCGAGTTGGCGGGCCAGGTCGTAGTTCACCGGCCCGCCGGTCTGCCCGCCGGCCATGGATGTGCCTGCCCCGCTGAACATCTCGCCGAGCTTGGAGAAGATCTGGCCCAGCTGCGACATGTCGAAATCACCGGCGCCGAGGCCACCGCCGAACGGGTCACCGCCGGCCCCGGACCCTGAGTCGGGGTCCTTCTTGTTCTTGTCGCGCTCGGGGTCGTCCCCGGCGCGGAAGCCAAAAGGCACGTCAGCCATGCAGCCAACGGTACTCACCATGGGCGCGTCGTGCGGCTACGCGGGTCACGCTGAGAGTGAACCGGATGTTGACCTCTACTGTGGGCGGCGTGAACAGGCGGATTTCGACGCTCGTCGTCGCGCTGATACCGATCCTGATTTTCGGGATGCTGCTCTCGGTGGTGACGGTGCCCTATGTGGCGCTGGGACCCGGCCCGACGTTCGACACGCTCGGCGAAGTCGACGGCAAGGAGGTCGTCGACATCGAGGGGGTCGACATCCACAAGACTTCCGGGCACCTCAACATGACGACCGTCTCCCAGCGCGACGGCCTCACGCTGGGGCAGGCACTCGTGTTCTGGGCGTCTGGCCGGGATCAGCTCATTCCCCGCGACCTGGTCTACCCGCCGGACAAGACCAGGGAAGAGGTCGACGAAGCCAACACCCAGGATTTCCGGCAGTCCGAGAACAGCGCCGAGTACGCCGCGCTTCATTACCTCAAGTACCCGATGGCCGTCACCGTGGAGAGCATCGACGAGGAGGGTCCGTCCAAGGGCAAGTTGCAGGCCGGCGATGCCATCGACGGGGTCAACAACACACCCGTCGAGAATCTTGCGCAGTTCCAGGCCTTGCTGAAGGGCACCAAACCCGGCGACACGATCATGATCGACTATCGGCGCAAGAATGCCCCCATGGGCACGGCCGAGATCACGCTGGGCTCCCATCCGGAACGCTCCCAGGGCTTCCTCGGTGTCAACGTGCTCGACGCGCCATGGGCACCGTTCACCATCGACTTCAACCTGGCCAACATCGGTGGGCCGTCGGCGGGTCTGATGTTCAGCCTGGCCGTCGTCGACAAACTGACCACCGGGGACATCAACGGAGGGAAGTTCGTCGCGGGCACCGGCACCATCACCGGAGACGGCGAGGTGGGCTCGATCGGCGGCATCACCCACAAGATCCTGGCGGCCGAGGACGCCGGCGCCACCGTGTTCCTGGTGCCCGCCGACAACTGTGCGGAGGCCAAGACCGGCGACGCCGACGGCATCGACCTGCTCAAGGTGGACACCCTCGAGCACGCGATCGACGGGCTGCGGACGCTTTCCGCTGGTGGCGAACCTCCCCGCTGCTGAGCCGGCGGTAGCGGGTCGATGCGTACAGTGATGGCACCTGGACATCTGCTGGGAATTTCCGAGAGTGGAGTAGACGAGTGGGTATGCGGCCCGCGGCGAAAATGCCGAAGCTGACGCGACGTAGCCGATTCATGATCGGGGCCGCCCTGGTCGCCGTGCTGTTGTTGCTTTTGGGTCCACGGTTCATCGACACCTATGTCGACTGGCTGTGGTTCGGCGAACTCGGTTACCGGTCGGTGTTCACCACGCAGGTGATCACCCGGTCGATCATCTTCTTCGTCGTCGCGATCCTGCTCGGCGCTCTCGTGTTCGCCGCGCTGGCGTTGGCCTATCGCACCCGGCCGGTGTTCGTGCCGACGGCGGGACCGAATGACCCGATCGCGCGTTACCGCACCGCGGTGATGGCGCGGCTGCGTTTGGTGGGGATCGGAGTACCGGCGTTCATCGGTGTCTTCGCGGGGTTCGTCGCGCAAAGTTACTGGCAGCAGGTGCAGCTGTTCCTGCACGGAGGCAGCTTCGGGGTTGCCGACCCGCAGTTCGGCATCGATCTGGGCTTCTATGCCTTCGACCTGCCGTTCTACCGCATCGTGCTGTCCTATCTGTTCGTCGGCGCGTTCCTGGCATTCATCGCGAACCTGCTGGGCCACTACCTGTTCGGCGGGATCCGGCTGGCCGGGCGCAGCGGTGCGCTGAGCCGGGCGGCGCGCATCCAGCTGGTCGCGCTCGTCGGTGTGCTGATGCTGCTCAAGGCCGTCGCCTACTGGCTGGACCGCTACGAACTGCTCAGCCACACCCGCGGCGGCAAGCCGTTCACCGGTGCCGGCTACACCGACATCAACGCGGTGCTGCCTGCGAAGCTGATCCTGATGGCCATCGCGGTCATCTGCGCGGTGGCGGTCTTCTCCGCGATCTTCCTGCGCGACTTGCGGATTCCTGCGATCGGTGTGGTGCTGCTGCTGCTGTCGTCGCTGATCGTCGGCGCAGGCTGGCCGCTGGTGGTCGAGCAGATCAGCGTGCGCCCCAACGCCGCGCAGAAGGAAAGCGAATACATCAGCCGGAGTATCAGCGCGACCAGGCAGGCGTACGGGCTCACCGAAGGCTCGGTGACCTATCGCGACTACCCGGGCAACGCCTCGGCGACGGCGCAGCAGGTGGCGGCCGACGCCGCGACGACCTCCAACATCCGGGTGCTCGATCCGAACATCGTCAGCCCGGCGTTCACCCAGTTCCAGCAGGGCAAGAACTTCTACAACTTCCCCGACCAGCTCAACATGGACCGCTACCGCGACGACACCGGCAGCCTGCGCGACTATGTGGTCGCCGCTCGTGAGCTGAACCCGGACCGCCTGATCGACAACCAGCGGGACTGGATCAACCGCCACACCGTCTATACCCACGGCAACGGGTTCATCGCATCACCGGCCAACACGGTGCGCGGAATCGCCAACGACCCCAACCAGAACGGCGGCTATCCGGAGTTCCTGGCCAGCGTCGTCGGCGCCAACGGCGACGTCACGTCACCCGGACCGGCCCCGCTCGCCCAGCCGCGGATCTACTTCGGCCCCGTGATCGCCAGCGCGGCCGACGATTACGCGATTGTCGGCGAGAGCGGCACCCCGCGCGAGTACGACTACGAGACCAACACCGACACCAGGAACTACACCTACACGGGCAGCGGCGGCGTGCCGATCGGCAACTGGCTGACCCGCAGCATCTTCGCTGCGAAGTACGCCGAGCGGAACTTCTTGTTCTCCAACGTCATCAACGACACCAGCAAGATCCTGTTCAACCGTGACCCGGCCAAGCGGGTGGAGGCCGTGGCGCCGTGGCTGACCACGGACACTGCTGTCTACCCGGCGATCGTCAACGAGAGGATCGTCTGGATCGTCGACGGCTACACCACGCTGGACAACTACCCGTACTCGGAGTTGATGTCGCTGTCGTCGGCGACCACCGATTCCAACGAGGTGGCGCTCAACCGGCTGCAGCCCGACAAGCAGGTGTCCTACATCCGCAACTCGGTCAAGGCCACCGTCGATGCCTACGACGGCACCGTGACGCTGTACGCCCAGGATGAGCAGGACCCGGTGTTGCAGGCCTGGATGAAGGTGTTCCCGGACACCGTGAAGCCCAAAGGCGACATCACGCCCGAGTTGCAGGAGCATCTGCGCTATCCCGAGGATCTGTTCAAGGTGCAGCGCGCGCTGCTGGCCAAGTACCACGTCGACGACCCGGTGACGTTCTTCTCGACGTCGGACTTCTGGGACGTCCCGCTCGATCCCAACCCGACGGCCAGCAGTTATCAGCCGCCGTACTACATCGTCGCCAAAGACCTTGCGGAGAACAACAGTTCGACGTCGTTCCAGCTGACGAGCGCGATGAACCGGTTCCGGCGGGACTTCTTGGCGGCCTACATCAGTGCCAGCTCGGATCCCGAAACCTACGGCCGGATCACGGTTCTGACCATCCCCGGTCAGGTCAACGGTCCGAAGCTCGCATTCAACGCGATCAGCACAGACACCGCGGTCAGCCAGGACCTCGGTGTAATCGGCCGCGACAACCAGAACCGGATCCGGTGGGGCAACCTGCTGACACTGCCGATGGGGCAGGGTGGATTGCTCTATGTGGCACCGGTATACGCGTCGCCGGGTGCCAGCGATGCGGCATCGTCGTACCCCCGCCTGATCCGTGTGGCGATGATGTACAACGACCAGATCGGGTACGGGCCGACGGTGCGCGATGCGCTGACCGACCTGTTCGGACCTGGTGCCGACGCCACCGCGACGGGACCGGCTCCGACGGACACGCCCGCCGGTCAACCGCAGTCGCGGCCGCCTGCCGCCAACCAGCCGCCGGGGGCGCAGCCGCCGAATCGGCCGGGTCAGGCGCCTGCTCCTGCGCAGCCGGAGGTGCCGGTGGCGGTTCCGCCGTCCGGCCCCACTCAGTTGTCAGCGGCGAAAGCTGCTGCGCTGCAGGATGTCAACGCTGCATTGAACGCTCTGCAAGAGGCCCAGCAGGGTGGTGACTTCGCGCAGTACGGCGAGGCGTTGCAACGCCTCGACGATGCGGTGAACAAGTACCAGACGGCCCGGTAATCGCTGCCTGCCGATGCGCTATCGGTTGCTCGGGCCACTGCAGGTGGTCCACGGGGAGACGCCGGTCGAGATCGGTCCGCGTAAACAGCGGGCCGTGCTGGCGGCGCTGCTGCTGGCCCAGGGCCGGGTCGTCTCGACCGACCGGCTGACCGATGTGGTGTGGGGGGACGACGTTCCGGCCAGCGCGACGGCCAGCCTGCAGGTGTACATCTCGAATCTGCGCCGGGCGCTGCGGATCGGCACGGGAGAGTCGCAGATGGCCTCGCCGATCGTGCGTCAGCCGCCCGGTTACTATCTCGACGTCAACCCCGACGAGGTAGATGTCGCGGTGTTCACGGCGGGTTGTGCTCGAGCGGGCGCGGCGATCGAGGCCGAGCGCTGGGAGGAGGCGCTGGCCGAGGCGGATGCCGCGTTGAGCCTGGTGCGCGGGCGTCTGCTGGAGGACATGGCGGACGCCGAGTGGGTGCGTGAAGACGCCGCCCGGGTGGCCGAGTTGCGCACCGAATGCCTTGCCGACAAGGTGATCTCGCTGCTGGCGCTCGGCAAGGTCGCCGCGGCGCTGACGGAGGTTTCCCGGCTGCGCGAGCTCGACCCGCTTGCCGACCGCGGGTGCCGGCTGCAGATGCTCGCGCTCTACCGGGCCGGGCGCGCCGCCGAGGCGCTGGAAACCTATACGCGGCACGCGCGATTGCTCGACGACGAACTCGGGCTTGAGCCGGGGCCGGAACTGCGGGCTCTGCAGACCGCCGTGCTGCGACAGGCGCCCGAGCTTGCCGGGTGGCCCCGGTCGCCGGAGTGGACGGGCGCGGCGACGGTACCCCCGCCTCAGGTCGCCACGGTCACCGCCGCCGTGGTGGAAGCCGGCTCGCACCGCGCGCCGCTGGTGGGTCGTCGCCGTGAATTAGATAGGGCCGCAGATGTTCTGGCTCGGGTGACAGCAGGAGCGGCGCGCTGGTTGGTGCTGTCGGGACCCGCGGGTATCGGCAAGACCCGGTTGGCCGAGGAGATCGCCGGGCTGGTCGAGGTCGGCGGAGGCGACGTCGTGTGGGTGAACTGCCCCGACGAACGCGCCACCCCGCCATGGTGGCCGATGCGCCATCTGGTCAGGGAGTTGGGCGCCGACGCCGACGAGGTTCTGGAGGTGCCGCCGCACGCCGACCCGGATACCGCGAGATTCCTTGTCTACGAACGTGTTCAACGACTGCTAGAAGAAGCGCCGCGGATGCTGGCGGTGGTGGTCGACGACGTGCAGTGGTCGGACACCACATCGGCGAGTTGCCTGGCCTACATCGCGGGGGCGCTGCGCGATCACCCGGTCCTGGTGATCGTCACGGTCCGCGACGGCGAGCACACCCCGGAGGTGGAGCGGTTGCTCAGCACCGTCGCCCGCGGTGAGGACAACCGGCTCATCGAAGTTCCCGCGTTGTCGTCCGCCGATGTCGCGACGCTGGCGAATGAGGTCGCCGAAGAGGCGGTCACCGCCGCGGAAGCGGCCGAGTTGGCCGACCGCACAGGCGGAAACCCGTTCTTCGTGTCCGAGTACGCCCGTCTGCCGCGCACCGAGCGGGCGGGCAACGAAATTCCGCGGGCGGTGCGCTCGGTGCTCGATAGGCGGCTGGCCGCGTTGGATCCGGCGGTGGTGCAGGTGCTACGCGCGGCAGCGGTGATCGGCGATGTGATCGATGCGAATGCCGTCCCGGTGTTGGCGCAGGCCACCCGTCTGGATCTGGACACGCTCGCCGATTACCTGGACGAGGCCGCCGACGAGCGGATCGTCATCACCGCCCACGCGAGCGACGGGTACGCGTTCGCACACGGGCTGTTGCGTGAGCGGCTGCTGTCGAGCATGCCCGCGCTGCGGCGCCAACGCATCCATGCCAAGGTCGCCGAGGTGTTGGCCGACAGCAGCGCGCAGGGCGCGCTGACCCGCCGCGCCCAGCACCTCGTGGCGGCGCAGCCGCTGGTGGAACCGGCCCTTGTGGTGCAAGCGTGCCGTTTGGCGGCCGAAGAGGCTACTGCGCAATGGAGTTCGGATATCGCGGCGCGGTGGTGGCAGGCGGCGCTGGATGCCTATGACAGACAGCCCGCGTCTGCGCGCGACGACAGTGAGCGGGATGCGTTGACGGTGGAGCTGCTGGCGGCGCACTCGCGGGCGGGCCGCGGGCAGTTGGTACTCGACAGTGTGCAGCGTTACCTGGGTGAGGCCCTGCGCGCCGGCCGCGCGGCGTCCGCGAGCCGGGTGGCCAGCGCACTGCTGCGGGCCAGCGGCGGATGGCCTTGGCTGGCACCAGGAAACGACCCCGGCGAACTCCTGGGCCTGCTCGCCAGGGCTGCCGAATTGGCGGAGGATGAACCGGCGTCGGTGGCGCGGGTACTGCCTGCGCTCGCCGTGGGACACTGCTACAACCCCGATCCCACGATCACACCCGACCTGCTGGACCGGGCCGAGCTGTTGGCCGAGACGACGAGGGATCCCGATGTGATCGCAGACGTCCTGGTCGGGCGCCTCATCACGTTCTCCGGCGTGGCGACGCTGAGTAAGCAGACCCTGGCGTGGGTGGACCGCTTGAATTCTTTGCAGCACAGCAGGTCTCGTGAAGACGCTGTCATCGCGCACTCCGTGGCGTCGATGGCGGCCATGAACCTCGGTGATGTTGTGGGCACACGCAGGCATGTGCAGGCGGGGATCGCGGGCAGCGAGGAACTGCAACTGCCGGTGTTGCGTGCCCAGTTGCGTTGGATGGAGGCCGTCTTGGCGATGTGGCACGGCGACTTCGCCGAAGCCGAACGTCATCACGCGATCGCCGCGCACGTGCACGACCAGACTGAACTGTACGAGGCGGGTAGCGGTCTGCTGGCCACCGCGACGCTCCTGCGGGAAAGGGGCGGGCAGGTCGACCCGAGCTGGAACAGCATGCACGCCAGCCAGGAGACCGGGGGCCAGGGGATGGTCAATGTGGTCCAGACCGGGCTGTTGACCTTGGCCACCGGGCCGGCGGCGCGCGCAGAGGCGAAGTACACGTTGCGGACGTGGGCGGGCAACATCGACCGCAGCCACATCTGGACGACGCTGGGTCACCATGCGCTGCTTGCGCACTTGGCGGCCGACCACCACCTGCCGGAGTTCGCCGAACTGCTCCTAGCCGACCTGAACCCTTTCCGCGACCGCATCGCGGTACTCGGCCAGGTCGGGCTGGCAGGCCCGGTCGCGCTGGCGACCGCCCGGCTGCATGTGTTGCGCGGCGATACGGCACATGCGCTCGCGGACGTCGCCGTCGCCCGCGGCCTCGCCGAGCGCACCGCCGGCGTGCCCACGCTGCTGCGGTGCCGGCTATTGGAGTGCCAGCTGGCGCCATCGTCGGCAGAGCGAGCCGCAGCCGCCCGCGATCTGGCCGCCGAGGCCGCGGCCGTCGGCGTCGCAGGCGTGGCCGGCGCCGCAGCGCGTCTGGCCTGACCGAGCAGCCGGGCATTGCTCTGCGCCTCGCGCGGGTGGACTATGGGAAGGTCCGGCGGCGCCGCTGGGACGCTGCCGCGTACCACGGAGGCAGACATGTATGCCCGTAGCTCTAATATTCACGCGCGGTCCGCGGCAATCGACGCCGGGATCGCCTACATCCACGACACAGTGTGGCCTGCGCTGACCGGTATCGACGGCTACATCGGCATGTCTTTACTGGTGGACCGTCTGAACGGGCGCTGCATCGCGACGACGGCCTGGCAGTCCGAGGCGGCAATGAGCGCCAGTCGGCCGGCCACCGACGGTTACCGGGACCGAGCCGCCGAGATTCTCGGTGGCAGCCCCAGCGTCGACGAGTGGGAGATCGCCGTGCTGCACCGTGACCACCACTCGGCCCCCGGCGCCGCTGTCCGGGTGACGTGGGCCCGGGTAGACGCGGAGCGCGCCGACCGCGCCATCGACGGCTTCCGGCTGGCCACCATTCCCGCGCTGGAGGAGCTGGACGGCTTCTGCAGTGCCAGTTTGATGGTCGACCGTGACTCCGGCTTCGGCGTCGCATCGTTGACCTTCGACAGTGCCGAGGCGTTGAGGCGGAGCCGCGGCGCGTTGGATGCGCTCGAAGAAGGCCACGGTCCGCGACGCAGGCGCCGAGGTGCTCGACGCCTGCGAGTGCGATCTGGTGCTGGCCCACCTGCGGGTCCCCGAATTGGTTTAGGGGTTCATACCGCGAGCGTGCGTGTTTGAGGCAGACACGCCGCGAAAATTCGGGAGTCCTCGCACGCTCGGCGGCGCTCAACTGCGCTTGGTTGTTTCTTGGACACGCGAACAAGGCGTCACCAAGCACCGTCGGCCATCCTTTCTCACACCACACGATTGTGAGAAAGGACTTCCATGACGGTATCGACCGACCTGACGCGCGTCGAGGCGCTGCGCACCCTGCGCGACCAGGTCGCCACCCACGTCGCCTTGCCGGGCGAGCCCGGCTACGAACGGTGCACGCCCTGGAATGTGGCGGCGCCGGTCACTCCCGCCGCGGTGGTGTTGGCGACGTCCCCGGAGGACGTGGCGGGCACGGTCAGGTTCGCTGCGGCGCAAGGCTTCACCGTCACCGTTCAGGCCACCGGCCACGGCGCCGTCGGCGTGGGGGCGGGCACGATCCTCGTGCAGACCGCGGCGATGAAGCACGTTGCCGTCGACGCGCTGAACCGCACGGCGCGGGTCGGGGCGGGTGCCCGGTGGCAGGACGTCCTCGACGCCGCCACCCCGCACGGCCTTGCGCCGCTGTGCGGTTCGGCGCCGGGCGTCGGCGTGGTGGGGTACCTCACCGGCGGTGGGATCGGTCCGTTGGTGCGGACGGCGGGGCTGTCCTCCGATTACGTGCGGGCGTTCGACGTGGTGACCGGTGACGGCAGGCTGTTGCGCGCGACGCCGGAGGAGAACGCCGACCTGTTCTGGGGGCTGCGCGGCGGCAAGGCCACGCTCGGCATCGTCACCGCTGTCGAGATCGATCTGCTACCGATCCCCGAGTTCTACGGTGGCGCAGTGTATTTCGACGGCGCCGACGCGTCCGCGGTGCTGCACGCCTGGCGCGGCTGGACTCTGGTTCTGCCGGAGACGGTGAACACGTCGATCGCGATCCAGCAGCTGCCGCCGCTGCCCGGCGTCCCCGAGCCGCTGGCCGGCCGGATGACCGTCGCGGTGCGGTACACGGCCGTCGGCGATTTCGCCGAAGCCGAGCGGCTGCTGGCACCGATGCGGGCGGTCGCGACGCCGGTGATGGACACGGTCGGCGTGCTGCCCTACGCCGCGATCGGGGCGGTGCACGCCGACCCGGTGGAGCCGATGCCGATCAACGAAGATCAGGCCCTGCTGTCGGAACTGCCGGTCGACGCGGTCGAGGCGCTGTTGGCCGTGGCAGGCCCGGGCTCAGGGTCGCCACAGGTGATCGTCGAGCTGCGTCATCTCGGGGGAGCGCTGGCGCGTCCGGCGCGGCATCGCAGCGCGTTCTGCCACCGCGACGCCGCGTACTCGCTGGCGGTCATCGGCGCGCTGATGCCCGAGATCGCGGACGGGGTCATCCAGCACGCCTCCGCGGTGACGCAGGCCGTCGTGCCGTGGGCGACCGGGGGGCAGATGCCGAACTTCGCGCCTTCCTATGACCCGGCCCGCCCGTCGCGGGTTTACACCGAGGACACGCTGCACTGGCTGGCCGCGCTGGCCGACCGCTACGACCCCGCACGGGTGCTGGCGACGGGCCAGGTCATCCGGTCCTGATGGGCGCCCCGCGACCTACGGCGGGCCGCGTGACCCGCGGGAGGGCCGCGCGACCCGCGGGAGGGCGAGTCTGGCGCCAAACGCCGCCGAAGTGCGTGCGAAACGGCGTGCTCGCGGGCCGCTAATGGTCCTGAACAGGCGATTTGGAGGCGACCGGCCACCCCGGTAACCTCATGTTCACCCGTCGCGGGGTGGAGCAGCTCGGTAGCTCGCTGGGCTCATAACCCAGAGGTCGCAGGTTCGAATCCTGTCCCCGCTACCAGGTAAAACGGCCCCCGGAGATTACTCCGGGGGCCGTTTTCATTCCCGTTGTGTGAACGGATTCGTCTCAGGCGCTTGCTGATTCGGGTTCCGGTAGTTGGTCTTCGAGTGCGCCGATTGCCGAGGCGGTCAGGCTGTTCTCGATGTGAAGTCGTGCGAGGGCGTGCACCGCGGCAGCGTCGCGGTCGACGACGAGTTCGAGCATCTGGTGGTGCTGGTTGAAGTCGACGATGCGGGGTTCTTCCCCCGCGGGCAGCATCAGGCCGAGGCGGCGGTAGCGGTCGGACTTGGCCCAGAGATCGTCGAGGGTTTTGATCATCACGTCGTTGTGTGCGGCGACGTACAGTGCGCGGTGGAATGCGCTGTGGGCGCATAACCCGTCTTCGCCCCATTCGCGGGTTACTGGGACAAGATCGGCCAGTGTTGTGCGCATGACCGCGATGTCGTCGTCGGTGCGGCGTTCGGCTGCTAGCGCTACTGCGGCGGGTTCCAGGGCTAGCCGAACCTCGAACAGTTGGCGGGCTTCGTCGGCGCCGATTGATGAGACTCGGGCGTCTTTGTGATTGTCGAGCTCGATGAGGCCTTCTCCGCTGAGGCGGCGGATGGCCTCTCGCAGCGGTGTGATGCTCATGCGCATCTGCTTGGCCAGTTCGTATTGAGAGAGCCGCGAGCCCGCAGCTAGGCCGCCGTTGAGTATCAGCCGCCGCAGTTCGGCGTAGGCGACGTCGCTCTTGCTGGAGAAGACGTTGGTGACCTGCGGTGATGTCATGTGCTCCCCATCTCTCTAACTCTACTGATGTGACCAGTGCCACAGATTGCCCCTTGTGCTGACGTTCACAGTGAGTCTAACATCGCTCATCAGTTACAACTCACATCTTATAAGTTACGAGAAAGGCGAACGTCATGAAGATCTTGTCCATCCACGAGGGTGTTGTTCCGATCAGCTCGTCGATCCGCAATGCCTGGATCGACTTCAGTTCAATGGACTGCTCGATCGTGGCGATCGTCAGCGACGTGATGCGCAACGGCGAACCGGTGATCGGGTACGGGTTCAACTCCAACGGCCGCTACAGCGCGGGGGAGATCCTGCGCCGCCGCGCGATTCCCCGCCTGCTGGACGCCTCCCCGGAGAGCCTGCTCGATGAGGCGGGCAACCTGGACCCGACGCTGGCGTGGCCGATCATGATGAACAACGAGAAGCCCGGTGGCCACGGGGAGCGCTCCGTGGCGGTCGGTGTGCTCGACATGGCACTGTTCGACCTGGCGTCGAAGATCGCCGGCCAGCCGCTGTATCGCTACCTGTCCGACCGCTATGGGGACGGCCAGCCCGATGACTCGGTGTTCGTGTATGCCGCCGGCGGCTATTACGCACCCGGGAAGACGCTTTCGGATCTACAGGACGAGATGCGCCGCTTCCTCGACATGGGTTACTCGGTGGTGAAGATGAAGATCGGCGGCGCCGATCTGGCCGATGACCTCAAGCGCATCGAGGCGGTTCTGGAGGTCCTCGGCGGTGACGGGTCCCGTCTGGCGGTCGACGTCAACGGACGCTTCGATCTACAGACCGCCCTGGATTACGGCGGGCCATCGAGCCCTACGGTCTGTTCTGGTACGAGGAGGTCGGCGACCCGCTCGACTACCGCCTCAACGCGATCCTCTCCGAGAACTATCGCGGCCCGATCGCCACCGGCGAGAACCTGTTCTCGGTCCAGGACGCCCGAAATCTGATCCGCTACGGCGGCATGCGACCGGACCGCGACTACATCCAGGTCGACCCCGCGCTGAGCTACGGGCTCACCGAATACCTGCGCGTGCAGGACATGTTGAAGGAGCACGGCTGGTCCTCGCGTCGCTGCATTCCTCATGGTGGACACCAGTTCTCCCTGCACATCGCCGCGGCCCTCAAACTCGGCGGCAACGAGTCTTACCCCGGGGAGTTCCAGCCCACCGGCGGCTTCGCCGATGACGCGGTGGTTTCTGACAGCCGCGTCGGTCTCACCGAGGTTCCCGGCATCGGCTTCGAAGCCAAGAGCGCCTTCTACAAGGTGCTGCGCGAACTGCACAACTGACCGACCGCTGCTTCGGTGCCCCTGGTCACACGGCCGGGCGGCGCGCACCTCACAGCTGCCCGGCCACCGGCTGCCGCTCAGCTCTGATCCACCTCGGCCAAATCCACCATCTTCACGAGCACCCAAGGAGTACCTGTCATGTCCAAACAAGCCGTACACGCCCCACCGCAAAGGTCCCGATTCGGGTCGTCTGATCCGTCAACTCTGGTTTCAAGTCGTCCTCGGTGCCGTGTTGGGCATCGCCGTCGGCGTCCTGCTACCCGATGTCGGTAAGGCGCTGACCCCACTCAACGACTGGTTCATCGGGCTGGTCAAGATGATCGTGGTACCCGTCGTGTTCTGCGTCGTGACCCTCGGCATCGCCACCATGGACAGCCTGCGTCGAAGCAGGTCGTATCGGCGTCAAGGCACTCGGTTACTTCTTCGTCCTCTCGCTGGTCTCGATGTTGATCGGCCTCGTGGTCGCCAACATCTTCAAACCCGGCGCCGGCATGAACATCGACGTCTCCACCCTGGACGCCAGCTCGATTCCCGGTGTCGACTCCGGCGAGAAAGTCGGCTTCGTTCAGTTCGTGACCAATGTGATCCCTGATTCGCTGTTCGGCGCGATCACCGGACATGCCATCCTGTCCGCTCTGGTGGTGTCCCTGCTCATCGGCTGCGCCCTGAACGCCACGCGCGAATCCAGTGCTTCGATCACCAAGGCGATCCAGGCACTGTCACACGTCGTGTTCAAGATCGTCGGCTGGGTCATGTGGCTGGCGCCCATCGGCACCTTCGGCGCATTGGCCTCGGTGGTCGCCAAGTACGGCGCCTCCAGCCTGCAGCAACTGGGCTTTCTCATCCTGCTGTTCACCGCGACCTGCATCATCTATGTCGTCGTGCTGCTCGGCCTGATCTGCCGGGCCTGCAAGATCAACCTGTTCACGCTGATGCGGTACCTGAAGACCGAACTGCTCATCGCCCTGAGCACCTGCTCCAGTGAGGCGATCCTGCCCCAGCTGGTGCGCAAGCTCGAACACCTCGGCGTCGGCAAACCCGTTGTCGGACTTGTCATCCCGGCCGGATTCTCGTTCAACCTCGACGGATCCGCGGTCTACCTGACCATGGCGTCGCTGTTCCTGGCCCAAGCCGTCGGCATCGACCTGTCCTGGCAGGAGCAACTCATCATGGTCGGGGTGATGATGCTCACCAGCAAGGGCACCGCCGGAATCGCGGGCGGAGCGTTCATCGTGCTCGCATCCACCATCACCGCGGTCGGACACGTTCCCCTCGCGGCGCTGGCCCTGATCGTCGGCATCGACCGCCTGCTCAACGAAGGCCGCGTGTTCATCAACGTCCTCGGCAACGCGATCGGCACCATCGTGATCGCCAAGTGGGAGAACGACTTCGATGCAGATCGAGCTCGCGAGGTCCTGGCCGGCAACATCGAGTTCAACATCGAGGACGAAGAACTGGACGTACTACCGGCGGGGACCGAACACCCCGCGATTGCAGGGGGAGACACAGTGCCACCGGCACGCGCAATCGCGCACGCGTCGTCCTGATCGTTGCCACAGTGGTCTTTGACCCACTAGGACAGGGCCGCCGCCGGTACACGGCGGCGGCCCGCCGCAACCGTCCGATCCGGCACTGCCGTCTGACCACCACACCGAGAAGGACAACCTGATGGCCCGCATCCTGGTCACCACCGACTACCTGCACCCTGGTGACGAGGTGGACGCCCTGTTGCGCCGCCACGGTCACCAGGTCAGCTATCGCCCGGCGGCCGGACCGCGGGCGGCCGACGAAGCGCTCACCCTGTTCGACGGCGTCGCCGGTGCGATCGTGGCCAGCGAGCCCGTCACCGCCGACATGCTCGACAAGGCCGCCGAACTGAAGGTCATCGCCCGCAGCGGGGTGGGCTATGACTCGATCGACGTCACCGCTGCCGCGGCCCGGGGAATCCGGGTGTGCAACACCCCGGGTGTCAACCATGACGCCGTCGCCGAACTGACCATGGCGTTGATGCTGATCGCCGCGCGACGGCTGCGCGCTGTGATCGACGGTGTCCGCGCCGGGCCTGGCCGCGAGAAGCCGGACATGAACTGCGCGGCGCCACTCTGGCCCTGCTGGGCTACGGGCCCAGCGGACGCGCCGTCGCCCAGCTCGGGGCTGCGTTCGGCATGACCGTGCTGGTCCACACCGCTCACCCTGACCCCGACGACGCCGTAATTCAGTTCGTGGACCGCGACACCGCGATCGCCGCCGCCGACTACCTGAGCCTGCACACCCGCGCCGACCCCACGACGACCCGTCGGATCATCAACAGCGACACCCTGCGCGCCATGAAGTCCACCGCCATCCTCATCAACACCGCCCGCGGCTCACTGGTCGACGAGCCGGCACTGGCAGCAGCGCTACGGACAGGTCAGATCGCCGGCGCTGCACTCGATGTTGTCGACGTCGAACCGCTGCCCGCCGACAGCCCCCTACGCGGCCTGGACAACGTGGTCATCACCTCACACCTGGCCGGCCAAACCGCCGAGGCCCGCACCCGCGCCGGGCTCGCCGCCGCGCACGAGCGTGCTGGCCGTACTCGACGGCCGCGAACCCCGCCACCCCGTCGACCCCACCTGATCACTGCACCGCCGAAAGGGATACCCACCATGACCACGCATTCCGGCAAGACTCACCGCATCGCCGTCATTCCCGGTGACGGCATCGGCACCGAAGTCGTCCCCGAGGGCCTGCGCGTGCTGGACGCCGCGGCGGCCGCGTTCGACTGTGAAACTCGACTACGCCCACTTCGATCACTCCAGCGCCGCCTACTACTCCAAGCACGGCAAGATGCTGCCCGACAACTGGTTCGACGAACTTACGCGGCTTCGACGCCCTGTTCTTCGGTGCGGTCGGCTGGCCCGACTTGGTACCCGACCACATCTCGTTGTGGGGCAGTCTGCTGCAGTTCCGCCGAGCCTTCGACCAGTACGTCAACCTCCGGCCGGTCCGGTTGATGCCCGGGGTGCCCAGCCCGTTGGCCGGCCGGCATGCCCGGTGACGTCGACTTCTACGTCGTGCGGGAGAACACCGAAGGGCGAGTACTCCAGCGTCGGCGGCAAGATCTTCGAGGGCACCGACCGCGAAACCGTGCTGCAGGAAACGATCATGACCCGCACCGGGGTCGACCGCATCCTGAAGTTCGCCTTCGACCTCGCTCAGAACTCGACCCAAGAAGCACCTCACCTCGGCGACCAAGAGCAACGGCATCTCCATCTCCATGCCGTACTGGGACGAGCGTGTGCAGGCGATGGCCACCAACTATCCGGACATCGATGTCGACAAGTACCACATCGACATCCTGACGGCGAACTTCGTCATGCACCCCGACTGGTTCGATGTCGTGGTCGCTTCAAATCTGTTCGGCGACATCCTCTCCGACCTCGGCCCAGCGTGCACCGGCACCATCGGCATCGCACCCAGTGCCAACATCAACCCGGAACGGAAGTTCCCCAGCCTGTTCGAACCCGTGCACGGCTCCGCCCCTGACATCGCCGGCCGCGGCATCGCCAACCCGATCGGGCAGATCTGGTGCGCCTCCATGATGCTGGAACACCTCGGCGAACCCGACGCCGCCGCCGCAGTACTCGCGGCGGTCGAAACCGTCCTGGCCCGCGGCGGCGACACCTTGACCCCCGATATGGGCGGCACCGCCACCACCGAGACCCTCGGCAAGGCGGTCGCCGACGCCATTGCCGCATCATGAGTTACGCCACCGACGCACACCGCGGCCAGCGGCTGCCAGGAATGATCACACTCGATGACGACGAGCTGCGGACGTGGTTCGGGTTCGGTGTCGCCGGCAACTTCGCCGGCCATCTGGAGCAGGCCGGGGAGGCGGCGGATTTCGTGAACGTCGCCTCCGAAGGGGCTGCGCCCAAGGGCATCTTCCCCTGGTACGCACCGGGCAACGACACCTTCCTCGGTGAGTTCCCGCTGTCGCACGACACCATCGACCTGCCGCCCCCGGGCACCGTGGACGGCCCGCTTAACCTGCAGATCGAACCCGAGGTCGCGCTGGCGTGCCGGGTCATCTGGCAGGGCGAGACCGTGACAGGTCTGCAACCGTTCGCGCTCGGTGCGTTCAACGACTGCTCCATCCGGCGGCCCAACGCACTGAAGATCAGCCACAAGAAGAACTGGGGGCCGGCATCCAAAGGCGTTGCAGCGCATTTCTTCGACATCTCGGACCTGACACCAAACGGCCCCACAGCCACCCTTCGGCTGATGTGTTCGTTGCTGACCGCCGACGGCCAGGAGCACGCGTACGGCGTCGACAGCCCGCTGTTGGGCTACTCCTATTACGGTGCGGTGCTGCTGGATTGGATCGTCGAACGGCTCGCCAACCAAAAGGGGTCGCCGGAGACCCCGCTCGAGGATGTCGGCGCATTGATGGCGGCCAGCGGGCACCCCGAGAACGTGCTGATCGGGATCGGGGCGACGAAGTACACCCCGCTGGGCGAAACCACCTTCTTACAACCTGGTGACCAGGCCATCGTCCGGGTATACGACACCGACTCCGAGCTGTTCTCGGAGGTGCGACAGACGGTTTCGCGCTGATGCGGATAATCCGCTTCACCGACCGGACCGGGGAGCCGCCGCCGCGGAGTGCTCGACGGTGACCATGTGCGAGCACTCGACGGCAGCCCTGACGCGCCGACGGCGGGGAACCGAATCGCGGCGCTGACCGACGTGACATCTCCGTTGCGTCTGCTCTCGCGCTGCCGGCAGCGATGAATACGCCAGCGGCGGCTGTCGGGCCGTCAGGATTCGGTAATCACTCGTCCCCGCTTCTCGTCCCGTGCGTGTGATTCGCTGGGAGAGTTCCTTGGCGCGGCCGGTCTTGCTGCCCGCATAGCCGTCGGACTGCTGGACGCGTGTCGACACGACTCGAGGGAGGTTATCCGTGGATGTGCGAGCGCAGGTGTCGCAGATGAGCCCCGAGGCGCGCGCAGCCCTTGCCCAGCGAATCAAGTCACGTCTGGCCCACGAAGCCACGCCGACGGCTGATCACGACGTCTGCATCGTCGGTGGCGGGACGGCGGCGCTGACCCTGGCACTAGAGATTCGCCGGGCACGCCCGGGTACGCAGGTACTGGTCGTCGAGCCCAACGCCCACCCCGTGCCCGAGGTCACGCACACCGTCGGCGAGTCAACCGTCGAAGTGTCAGCGCACTACCTCCGGGACCGCATCGGTTTGGGCGATCATTTGGACACATCGCAGATTCGGAAGATGGGACTGCGAATGTTCTTCTCACACAACGGAAACACCGATATCGCGACGAGAATGGAACTGGGCAGCTCCTCGTTTGCGCCGCAGGTCACCTACCAGATCGATCGCGGCAGGCTGGAGAACGAGCTCTACCGCCGCTGTCGGGCCGAAGGTGTGGACATCGCCTCTGGCCGGGTCCGGTCCGTTGCACTCGGCGCCGACACCGCGGCACACACGGTCTCCTATCAGAGCGGCGACGCCGTCACCGAGACGACCGCACGGTGGGTGGTCGACGCGTCAGGCCGGAATCGGTTCCTGCCCCGGCGGCTCGACCTCAAGCGCGCCAACGAGCACCACTGCAACGCCGCCTGGTTACGGGTTGCGACGGAGATCGACATCGGCACGTGGAGCGACGACCCGGAGTATCACAATCGTCTGGTCGAAGGTGACCGTGCGATGTCCACGAACCACCTCATGGGGGAGGGCTACTGGGTCTGGCTCATCCGGCTCGCCTCTGGCGCCACCAGCGTCGGCATCGTCGCCGACCCGGCCTTCCATGCTTTCGACGAGTTCAACACCCTGGACAAGGCCGCCGCATGGCTGCGTGAGCACGAACCACAATGCGCCCAGGTACTGATCGAACATGAGCACCTGATCCGAGATTTCCGGGTCATGAAGAAGTACAGCCACGGTGTCACGAAGATCTTCGACGGCAGTGCCCGCTGGTGTCTCACCGGAGACGCCGGGGTCTTCCTGGATCCCCTGTACTCCTCAGGCCTGGATCTGGTCGCGATCGGCAATGGCTTGATCACCGACATGATCATCCGCGACCTCGACGGCGGCGACGTCGTGGCGCGCTCTCAGATCAGCGACTCCCTCTTCCGGTCCCTCACCGATATGTGGCTCGCCATCTACCAGGATCAGTACGTGCTGATGGGCGCGCCGACGGTGATGACGGCGAAGGTCATCTGGGACGTGGCCTTCTACTGGGGCTTCGTCGGCCTCCTCTACATGAACGACCGATTCGTGCGCGTCGCCGATGACCCTGATTTCGTGCCTTACCTGGAAGGGCTTATCGCGCTGAGCAATCGGGTGCAACGGTTCTTTCGGGAATGGGCCGCGATCGAGACCGGCACTTCCACCGTGCCGTTCGTCGACCTGTATTCGCCGCTGGACTTCATGGTGACCCTCCACACCGCCATGATGGAGAAAAGCCCGAGCTTCGTCGAGCAGTTCGATGCGAACGCCCGGTTGCTGCGCCAACTGGCAGGGCAGCTCGTCGAAACGGTTCTCGCAGACAAAGCGGGCATGTTCGGCGACGACCCCGTCATGCACCAAGTCCAGACATGGCAACGGGATTCACTCTTGCGGGGGCTTCGAGCGACGTACCGCCATGAGCAGCAGGCCAATCCGATCAGCGATGCGTGGATCGTCTCGGCGGCTCCGATCCTGCAGCCATCCTGACTGCGGATTTGAAGGCAGAGGATCGCCATGTCCGTTGAGAACAGCAGCCGCGAACCGCTGGCGATCGTCGGTATCGGGTGTCGCCTTCCTGGTGGCGCGAATTCGGCGGAGAGCCTGTGGACGTTGCTGTGCGACGGCGTCGACGCCACGTCCGAGGTCCCTGAAACACGCTGGCATGCCGCGCGCTACCACGATCCGAACCCGGCGAAGGTCGGCAAGATCGTCACGAGACGAGGCGGATTCCTCAGTGAGATAGACCAATTCGATCCGCAGTTCTTCGGAATGTCGCCCCGCGAAGCACACTCACTCGATCCGCAGCAGCGGCTGCTACTGCGCACGACGTGGGAGGCCCTGGAAGACGCAGGGATACCCGCCGACGGACTGGCGGGCACCGACGTCGGGGTGTTCGTCGGCGGCTTCACTTTGGACTACCAGCTCCTGCAGAACCAGGGCCGCACCAGCCGCTACCGGTTCAAGGCTCATTCGGCCACCGGGATGATGATGACGATGCTGGCGAATCGCATTTCACACGCGTTCGACTTCCGCGGGCCCAGCATGTCGATCGACACCGCGTGCTCCAGTTCGTTGGTCGCGGTACATCTTGCCGCACAGAGCATCTGGAACGATGAGTGCCATATCGCACTCGTCGGCGGTGTCAACATCATGATCGGCCCCAACACCGCGATCGCCGAATCGAAGAGCGGATTCCTCAGCCCCGACGGCCGATCCAAAGCCTTCGACGACTCCGCCGACGGCTATGCCCGCGGCGAAGGGGGCGCAGTCGTCGTCATCAAACCCGTCGCCCAGGCGCTTCGTGACGGCGACGAGATCTACGCGCAGATCCTGGGTACCGCCGTATCGCAAGACGGTCATACCGACGGCATCACGGTGCCTCGCGAGGACGCTCAGCGCGCGGCGATCACGATGGCGCTGCGCCGGGCGGGCGTCAGTCCCGCCGAGGTCGGATACGTCGAGGCCCACGGCACCGGAACAGCTCTCGGCGACCCTATCGAGATGCGGGCGCTCGCAGCCGCACTGACCACCGACCGGCCCTCGTCGACGCCGCTGGTCATCGGGTCTGTCAAAACCAACATCGGCCACCTCGAGGCCGGAGCCGGGGTTGCCGGGCTGATCAAGGCGGCACTGGTCGCCAAGCACGGCCACATCCCGGCCACCGTGCATTTCCGGACTCCCACCACGCACGTCTCGCTGACCGACCTGAAGATCGACATCTCAGGGATAGGACTGCCGTTCCCGGACTGCGAGCGGCGCGTGGTGGGCGTCAACTCCTTCGGCTTCGGCGGCACGAACGCCCATGTCGTGCTGGCGGAGCCTCCACCCCGTGAATTGAGCTCGGCTTCGGATCCAGTTGCGGCGCTGTCCCTTGTACCGATATCGGCGCGCAGTGAGGAAGCTCTGACGGCCACGGCCGGACAGTTGGCCGGCTACCTCGACGAGCACCCTGACACCGCACTGTCGACGCTGGCGTACACACTCGGTCGGCGGCGCGCCCACCTGAGTCACCGTCACGCCGTGATCGCCGGCAGCATCGGTGAAGCGCGAGAACAACTTCGAGCTCTCGCCGACGCCGGACAGGTCTTCACCGGCCGAGCGGCAGCCACTGCGCCCAAGCTCGCGTTCGTGTGTACCGGCATGGGGCCGCAGTGGTGGCGGATGTGCCGAGGCCTGTTGGATGCGTTCCCCGTCTTCACCGACAGCATTCTGCGTACCGATCGAGAGCTGGCCCGCCACGCCGACTGGTCCCTCATCGACGAACTCCGGCGTGACGAATCCTCCTCTCGCATGGGCGAGACGCAGATCGCGCAGCCCGCGAACTTCGCGGTCCAGATCGCGCTGGCCGAACAGCTCGCGCACTACGGGATCACCCCCGACGCGGTGATCGGCCACAGCGCAGGCGAAGTCGCCGCTCACCACCTCACCGGCCTCCTCAGCTTCGAGCAGGCCGTCGAGGTGATCTATCACCGGAGCCGGCTGCAGCAGCGCACGAGCGGGCAGGGCCGGATGCTCGCGGTCGGACTCGACGTCGACTCGTTGATGGGCACGATTACGGGCGACGCGCGCGCCGAGTTCGGTCGGCGGGTGTCGGTGGCAGCGATCAACAGCCCGTCCTCGGTCACCGTCGCTGGGGACACGCGAGGTCCTCGACGCGATCGTCCGTCAACTCGACGAGGCCGGAATCTTCCACCGATACCTCGCCGGGGACGTGCCCTACCACACCCACTACATGGACGCGGTGCGAGACGAACTTCTCGCCGCCTTCGACGGAATGTCATCGAATACCGCAGCGGTTCCGCTGTATTCGACCGTTACCGGGGAACAGCTCGACAGCTACGATGCCGGCGCTGCCTACTGGTGGCAGAACACCCGCGCCACCGTGCTCTTCGAACCGGCGCTCCGCCGAATGCTCGACGACGGCTACACCCACTTCCTTGAGCTCGGTCCCCATCCCGTGCTGGCCGCGTCGATCTTCGAAACCGCGGGGGCGCAGCGAATTACCGTGTCGGCGGTCCAGCGCCGTCAGCACGACGACATCCGAACGTTTCTCGGGTGCGTCGGCGAGCTGCACTGCATCGGCCACGACATCCGATGGGCCGCGGTGTGCCCGGATCACGAGTACCGCCGCCCACCGAAGCTCCCGACGTACCCGTGGCAGACCAAGCGCTACTGGAACGAGACCCAGGAAGCAACGGAATCCCTGTTCTACAAGCCGGTGCACCCGCTGCTGGGACAAGCGGTGAGTGCCGTCCACCCCACATGGGAAGCAGAAGTAAGCGCCGTCCTCAATCCCTTCCTCGCCGACCACCGCGTCCAGGGGAGCGTCGTCGTCCCCGGAGCGGTGTACATCGAGATGGCGCTGGCGGCCGCCAACGTCGTCTATGGGTCGGACCACAGTGTGGACGACCTCGTCCTGCACCGCGCTGTCATCCTCGACGACACGTGTGACCCCATCCTCCGGACCACACTCGATGAGGACGACGGCACAATTGAATTCGCCACATTCACAGCGAATGCCGACGGCGATCTCAAGTGGACGATCACGGCAACCGCCGAACTCAACACCCTTCCCGCACTGCGCACCCGGGCACGGCTGAACGAGGGGGGAGGGGCGGTCACCTCGATCGGTGGGGACGACTTCTACGCCCGCACCGCGGCCATCGGATTCGATTACGGCCCCGCGTTCCGGCCCGTGAAGACGGTGACGGCCGGCCACGACTGGGCGATCGCCGAATTGGAAGTCCCGCAAGCAATTCTCGACGAGATCGGTGATTACCACTTCCATCCGGCTCTGATCGACGGTGCCTTCCAAGCGCTTTTTGGCGCGCCGTTTCTCGGGCAGCAGGAGAGCGCCGACCCCTACCTGCCGACCCGAATCCGCCGGTGTTCCGTCTACGGTGCTCCCGAAGAACACATGAAGGTCCGCGTCGACGTCGCCTCGGCGACAACAGAGCAGGTCGAATGCGACGTGGTCATCACCGACCGACTCGGGAATCCGCTCGTCACCATCGACGGCTTCACCGTCCAGTCATTGGCCGCCTCGTCCCGTATGTCGCCGGACCGAATCGACAAGGGAATCCTGGACATCCAGTGGTGCGCCATGGACGACGACCCGGACGATCAACGCGAACCGGTTGCCGACGACCGGTCCTGGCTCATCCTCAGCGACGGTTCCGGCGTCGGTGAGGCCGTGGCAGAACAACTCCGGCGCCGCGGCCAGCGTGCTCATACGGTTGAACACCGATCTGTCAGCGACCTCAGCGAGGCCGGCGACGGGTGGTTGATGAATCCTCGGTGCCCTGAGCAGATGGACCAACTCGTCACGGCCCATCTCGACAAACACCGAGACCTTGCGGGCATCGTCGACTGCTGGCCCCTCGACATCTCCTCACCCGCCGACGTTTCCTCACCTGAGGAGATCGAGACCAACAATCACGTGGGCGTCTTCACCGTCCTCCGGCTGGTCAAGACCCTCGCCGAGAACGACACGGTCAAGCCCCGCATGTACTTCGTCACCTCCAACACGCAGCCGACACCGGGGACGGAGGTGCGCGCCGCGGACCAGGCGGCCATCTGGGGGCTCGGCAGGGTCGTCGGGCACCAGGAGTTCGCCGAATACTGGGGCGGGCTCATCGATATCGACGGTGCCGACGACCGGACGCAGACCGCTGCGCGCATCTGCCGGCACCTTCTCGACGACGAGCCCGAAGACCAGATCGCGATCCGCGGCCAGACCACCTTCGTCCCACGTCTGCGTGCGTGCAGCACCCTGACTCGACCGTTCCCGACCAAGCTCACGCCCGACGCGACTTATGTCGTCACCGGCGGGGTGGGAGCGCTCGGGCGTATCGCCGCCACCTATCTCGCGGAACGCGGTGCCCGGCACATCACCCTGCTGAATCGGCGCGCGACCCCGCCCCGTGACCAATGGCCGGCTCTGCACGCGGACGATCCGCACCGCCCGACCATCGATACCGTCCGGGCGATCGAGCGCCTCGGCGCCACCGTCCGTGTCCACAGCGTCGACATCACCGATCCAGGGCACGTCGAGCGCTGGCTCAGCACGCAAGCGGCCGAGGGGGACCGGCCCGTCCGCGGCATCATCCACGCCGCGGGATCGGTCCATGACCAGCTGCTCGTGAACATGAGCGAAGCCGACTTCGCGGACGTAACCGCCCCCAAGATCACCGGAACACGGGTTCTCCACGACGCATTCAAGCATCACGACCTGGAATTCTTTGTGATGTTCGGCTCGGCAGGGTCGACCATCGCGTCGCCGGGGCAAGGTAATTACGCCGCCGCCAACGCATTTCTCGATGCGTTCGCGCACTATCGACGGGCGCAGGGCCTTCCGGCGCTGACCATCGGCTGGGGACCATGGTCGGTGGGAATGGTCGAAGAGCTCGGCCTGGAGAAGATGTACGCACAGCGGGGCATCGAATTGATCACTCCCGCGGTGGGCGTACGGGTCCTCGACCGACTGATCAATCAACGGGTCGCCTCGGTGGTCGCGATCAGCGCGGACTGGGGTCGCGCGCGCCAGGCGGGTCTCGGTGGACGCCTACCGCTGATGTTCTCCGATCTTCACGCGCCCGAAAGGGACTCTGCGGAGGGGGCTTCCGATGGGTCCGTGCTGTCCGTTCTCGCGGCTACCCCGGACATCGACAGGCCGGCTGTCGTCGCCGACCATATTCGCGGCCTCATCGCCACTGTCTTCGATTGCGGCAAGGACGATTTCGCGTCCGACGACATGTTGGAGGACATCGGCCTGGATTCCATGATGGCCATGGAGTTCCGGGTACGCATCAATATGGCGTTCTCGATCGACCTTCCGGTCCTCGAGATACTCAGAGGTGTCAGCGTCAACACGCTCTCCGATCGGATCCTCGCCGAGCTCCACTCCGTCCACGGGGAGGTACCGACGGCTGGCCAGACCGAACCGTCGTCTCCTCCAAAGAACGGGGACGTGGACCTGTTGATGGATGGCCTCTCTGACGCCGAATTGCTCGAGCTTCTCGGCGAATTGGAGACCGGGGCCGATCCCGGAATGGGGGAGGCGCAACCGTGACCTCTGCCGTCCATGTGCGCGGCCTGTCGAAAGCCTACGGGCGACTGCGCGCGGTGAGGGACGTGGATCTCGACGTCGGCCGCGGCGAGATCTTTGCGATCCTCGGTCCCAACGGGGCAGGCAAATCGACCACTATCGAGATTCTCGAAGGACACCGCAAGCGCGATGCCGGGCAGGTGCGGGTTCTGGGCGAAGACCCGGGGACGGCGGGCCGCAGTTGGCGCGCCAGGATCGGAATCGTGCTCCAGGAATCCAGCGATTTCGGGATGCTCACCGTCCTGGAGACCGCGCGTATGTTCGCGAAGTGCTATGGCCGGTCCCGTGTTCCAGAAGAGCTACTGGAGCTCGTCGGCCTCGAATCGACCTCAGGTTCCAGGGTCAGGACGCTCTCCGGCGGTCAACGACGCCGACTCGACGTCGCCCTCGGCATCATCGCCAAGCCCGAACTGCTGTTCTTGGACGAGCCCACCACCGGCTTCGATCCCGAAGCGAGGCGGCAGTTCTGGGATCTCATCAGGCTGTTGGCCGACGACGGCACCACCATCGTGCTCACCACCCACTATTTGGAGGAGGCGGCCGCTCTGGCAGATCGCGTCGCGGTCATCACCGGCGGGCGCGTCGCCGCCGTGGACTCTCCGACGCGGTTGACCGCACACGTGAACACCGCTGCGACGGTGCGGTGGATGGAGCGCGACCAACTCCACGTCGAGCAGACAGACCATCCGACGGAAATGATCCGGGCCCGTTCGACGGCCGGACAGGAAATGGATCAGCTCACCGTCACCCGACCCACACTCGAAGATGCCTATCTGCACCTGATCGGGCGGGGACGATGACCATCGAATCAGCGGAGAAAGCGGCCCCATCTCAACGCCGCGCCACCGAGACGGACTCCGCACTTCCTTCAGCGGTGAGCATCGGGTTGTCGCGAGTCGTGCCCGAGCTGAAGATGTTCTACCGACGTCCCGAACAGTTGGTCCTGACCTTCTCGATGCCTGCGGTGATCTGCCTGCTGTTGGGTTTCATCTTCTCGGCGAAGCTGCCAGGGACCGAAACCAGCACTGGTGCCGTCATCGCCGCGAGCATGCTTGCCTACGGCATCCTCTCGACATCGTTCATCAACCTCGGCATCGGCATCGCAGCCGATCGTGAAACCGGCGCGCTGCGGCGACTGCGCGGAACTCCGGCGACCGCGTCGTCCTACTTCATCGGCAAAATCGTCCTTGTCGCGATTGCCGGCCTCGCCGAAGCGGTCATCATTCTTCTGTTGGGCATCTTCGTTTTTCGGCTGCAACTTCCGTCCGACGTGTTCGGGTGGTTCACGCTCTCATGGGTTTTCGCCCTGGGCATCATCAGCTGCTCGCTGCTGGGCATCCTCGTCAGCAACTTCGCCAGCAACGCAGTTTCGGCCGCCGTCATGACCAACGGTCCCGCCGTGGGCCTGCAGTTCGTGTCGGGCACCTACGTCCCGCTGATGGTGCTGCCCACCTGGATGTTGATCATCGGCTCGATCTTTCCCGTCAAATGGATGGCTCAGGGATTCCGTTCGGTGCTGTTGCCGGAGCAGATGGTCGCCTTCGAACCGGCCGGAAGCTGGGAACACGGCCGGATTTTCCTGGTACTGGCCGCGTGGAGCATCGGTGGCCTGATGGCCTGCCTGTACGTGTTCCGCTGGTCGGACAAGAACTGATTCTGGAGTCTGCGATGCCCTCCATGCTCTCGATCACCGCCCACTTCTTCCTTCAGATCGCCGTCATACTGCTGACCTATCGCCTGCTGTGGCCGTTGTTCCGCAGGCTCGCGCAGGTGCAGGTGGTCGCCATCATGGTGGCCGGGTTCCTGCTCGGCCCTTCGGTTCTGGGGTGGGTATGGCCCGCCGCGCAGCAGTGGCTGTTCCCAGCAAAGCTCACCATCGGCGCCGAGACGTTCACTCACCCGAACCTCACCGCCATCTACGTCGTCGGCCAGCTCGGCCTTGTGCTCTACATGTTTCTGGTCGGGGCGTCGTTCAAGCTGGACATCCTCGGCGCCCACGTGCGGCAGGCCGGTGTCACCTCGGCCGCCGGCATCGGTGTTCCACTCATCCTCGGCGGCGCCGTCGGATGGTGGATGGTCGCGGTCGGCGGCTACTTCACCGACAAGGTTGTGCATTGGCAGGGCGGTCTTTTCGTCGCTGCCGCCGTGGCCATCACGGCGTTTCCGATGCTGGCGTGGATCATCTACGACTCCGGATTGCTGAACACCCGGTTGGGGACCATGGCACTGTCCTGTGCCGCCATTGACGACGCGTGCTCCTGGGTGTTGTTGGCGACGGTGGTGGCCACCGCCAAGGGAAGTCTTTTCGGTGCGTTCTTGGCCGTCGGTGGCGGGCTCGCCTACCTGCTTTTCATGATCTATGTCGGGCGACCGCTGCTGGGCAGGTTGGAGACGTGGACGCCGCCTCGCGCGGATGCCGAACGCACGGGCGGCCTGCCGATCGCGCATATCAGCGTGGTCTTGCTGGTCGTACTGACCGCAAGCTGGTTCACCGATATCGTCGGAATCTATTCTGTCTTCGGCGCATTCGTGGCAGGTGCGGTCATGCCACGCGGTGCGCTCCTGGACGCGATCCGGGAGCGCTTCGAGCCGCTGGTCGGTTATCTCTTGCTGCCCGCGTTCTTCATCTACTCCGGGCTCAACACGCAGCTCACGCTGATCCTGGATCCCTCCACTCTGCTGATGGCAGGCCTGGTGCTGGTCGTCTCCTTCGCCGCGAAGTTCGGTGCCATCGGACTCGCAGCGCGCTGGCAGGGCATGAGCTGGTATGAGGCCGGTTCGATGGGCGCTCTCGCCAACGCTCGCGGATTGATGGAGCTCATCTTGCTCAACATCGGCTTCGAGGCCGGACTCATCTCGGGAAAGCTCTACACCATCCTGGCTCTCATGACGATCGTCACCACCTTCGTTGCCACACCGCTGCAGAGGATGTTCCAACGGCGCCTGGAAAATTCGGGGTCGACATTCGGCCCGAACGGCCAGCATCCACGCTGCGAGGCGGTGCATACAGAGGTAGCGCCCGCGGCTGCGCTCAAATGGCCGAGTTCGCTGCCACCATGACGAGTTGCACGGCGGCGATGATCTCGATCACCATCCGTTAGGGATCGCGCCCTTCAGTTCCTTCGGCATCGACGTCGTGGGGGATGTCGGGGGAGTTGTCGTCCATCACCGGCTCCAGGGCGACGCTTCTCGACGCTGGCTCAGCTCCAGCAGGCTGGGACCGTCGTGGTTGCAGGTGGACCACCCGTCCGACGGCGCGCCGCAACCCGGGTGGCCCGTCAGCGCGCACGAACTCGCCGACGCGTCCCGCGCGGTAACGCAGCGGTGAGCCGAGGAACTCGCCCAGTACCACGCCGCTGCCCAGCGCCAGCGCGATCGCCGTCGCGGACAGCAGCTGCGCCAGGCCGCTGGTGAAATCCTCGTCGACGGCCAGATAGAAGACGGCGCGGAAGACGGCCAGGCCCGGCAGCATCGGCATGATGGCGGCAGTAGCGGTGATCAACGCGGGCGCCTGTCGCCGGATCGAGATCAGTGTGGCGAGGAAGCCGACCAGGACTGCGGCGGCACCCGTCGCCACCACTTGACCAACCCCGGCGAGGCCGAGTCCGATCAGCACGAGTTCGGCTGCGGCGGCCGCGATTCCGCCGATGATGGCCGGGCGTAGAGGCGAGTAGCTGGCGATCGTCAGAGATACTCCGGCCAGTCCGGCGCCGACGACCGCGAGCGTGATGGGCAACGGCTGATTGGGGATGATGACGCTCACCGTCGCATCGACGTGGAGTTCGATGTTGATCCCGGCGAGCGCGGCCAGTTCGAGCCCTGCGACGATGCCAACGACGATGCCCGCGGTGAGAAACAGCGCCTCGCCGAGCCGGGCTACCGCTGTCAGCGTGTAGCCGGTCACAGCGTCCTGCATCGCGCCGACAAAGGTCAATCCGGTCAGCAACAGCACAATGCCAGTGGCTACGAGTGCCGTGGGATTGAGACCCGCGAACCAGTACGCCGCGACTGCCACGAGGGTGACGATCGCGGCGCCCGCGACGTTCTGGAAGAAAAATGGTGTGCCGATTCGATTGAGCAGGTGACCGATTCGATCGATAGCTGCCGCGCTGACCGCAGCCAGCACGCAGGTCAGCCAGGTGCCCCCGAGGAGCATCGCGATGCCCAGTCCGAAGCCCGCCCACCCGACCGTGGCCAGCCAGCGCGGGTAGGCGTGTGGCCGTTCGGTCAGCTCATCCATCGCGCGATGCGCCTCGTCGACGGTGACCCCGCCCGACGTGATGTCCTTCACCAGGCGGTCGAGATCGGCCAAGCGGGTGTAGTCCGTGGAACGGGTGCGCACCGTCCGGACGATGGTGACCGGCGGGCTGTCCGCCGTCGGCGGCGCGGAGACGAAGACGGTGGTGAGGAAGATGTCGACGACGCAGTCGGTCAGGCGGTAGGCCTGTGCCACATCTTTGGCGGTTGCGACGACGTCGGCGGTGCCGGACCCCGAGAAAAGCATGACTTCAGCAAGTCTGACCGTCAGGTCGAGCACCGCGCGAGTGTGCCGCTCGCCCAGGTCCTCCCCGCTGCGCCTGCGCTGCCCGGCATCGGGCGCCGGGTCACGCTCGCCGGGCAGCGTTCCCTGCAGATATCGCGCCAGGCGACCGGAACGTCGACGAACCACTTGATGCAGACTACTGCCCACTCGAATGCGTTCAGAATCCAGCGCGCCACGGCGGCTACCGCACCAGCAATGATGACCACACCGGCCAGTCAGGCCGCGTGACCGGAACTGTCACTAATCGTGCAGCAGACCCCAATGAACACGCAGTTGTGCGCGGCCGCGGATCATCCGGGTCTCATGCTGGTTCGGCATGGATTGATGCGAATTTAGGCTTGGACAGGTATCCGAACGACTCCTAACGTGAGTGATGTAGGACACATCGCGTGTCCTAGTGCCAGCACGTCACCCGACACAGGAGTCGAATATGGCCACCATCTCACGCGCTCGTATCCGCTCTGGTCTCGCCGCGACCGCCGCTGCCAGTCTTGTCCTCGCCGGATGCGGCGGAGTGCAGAACTCCACCGGCGGCGGCGACAGTGAAAGTTATCCGCCGGGCACCGTCGAAATGTACGTCGGCGCTTCTGCTGGTGGTTCGAGCGACCTCATCAGCCGTGCCGTGTCCAAGGGTCTCGGCGAAGAACTGGGCGCGTCGTTCCCGGTGGTCAACCGGGAGGGCGCCAACGGGGCGCTCGCAGCCGCCGAAGTCGCGAACGCAACACCGGACGGTTCGGTGATCGCCATCCAGAACGCGTCGTTGTTCGCCATCACTCCCTTGGCCGTCGACCCGGATGAAGTCACGAAGATCGACCAGTTCGACATCGTCGGCGGTGTGTCCCGCGACGACTACGTGCTGGTGACCAGTCCCGAGAGCGGGTTCCGCACCCTCGCCGACATCAAGAACGCCGGACGCCCCATTCGCTACGCCACCACCGGAGTCGGCACTGGCGCGCAACTGTCGGCCGCCCTGCTGTTCAAGTCCAGTGACATCCCCGCCCAAGCGGTGCCGTTCGACGGTGGTGCCCCCGCCCTGACCGCGGTGCTCGGCAACCAGGTGGACGTGGCGTCCATCCAGGTCGGTGAGGCCATCGAGAACGTCCAGTCGGGCAAGCTGACTGCGCTGGCGGTGTTTTCCTCGGAGCGGATCGGCTACCTGCCGGATGTCCAGACCGCCAAAGAACAAGGCATGGACGTCGAAGTCGCGCAATACCGGTTCATGACCGTGCCGAAAGGGACGCCTCAGGACGTCAAAGACAAACTCGCCGAGGGCATGAAGGCCACGTTCGCCAAAGAGGACTACAAGGCGTTCAACGAGCAGAACAGCCTGACCCCGATGGAGATCTCGGGCGACGAGGTGCTCACGCAACTGAAGGAAGACCAGCAGCGCTACGCCGATCTGGTGCAGCAGTACGGCATCAACCTGCGTGAAGGCTGAGCCGGTGACCCACACCCCCCACGATCCCGGCGACGGCACCCATCTCCACACCCGGGAGGTGCTGGCCGACCTCAGGTCCGAGATCGCGGCGGAAGTCGCCCACGAGTTGGAGGAGGAGCGCCCGCCGGCCGGCGGTCCGGGCTATCAGATAGCGTCCGGGCTCATCGGATTGGTCATCGGCATCGGCGCCGCGATCCTCTCCTACAGCTATGGCCTGGGCACCTTGCGGGAGCCGGGACCGGGAACCTGGCCGTTCATCGTCAGCATCCTGATCGCCGCCATGTCGGCACTGCTGCTGCTCGTGGGGCGTGGAATACACGACACCGAGAAGTTCAGCCGTATCAGCTTTCTGCCCGCAGTGGGCGCAGTCACCTTCATCGCGTTCGGTGTGCTGATGCCGGTCACCGGGTTCGAGATCCCGGCGCTGGCCCTCTGCGTCATCTGGTTGCGTTTCCTGGGCAAGGAGACTTGGCGCAACACCATCGTGATCGCGGTGGGCACCGTCGCGGTGTTCTACCTCCTCTTCCTCTACGGGCTGCGGATTCCGGTGCCCCACCTCATCGCCTTCTGACGGGCACCGCGAACAGACCGGAGCCATTATGGATTTCAACGCCTTCCTCGAAGGTTTCGCAGTAGTCGTCGAGCCGAAGAACATGCTGTACTGCCTGATCGGCGTGCTGGTCGGCATGGTCATCGGCGTGCTCCCCGGGCTCGGGCCGGCGGCCACCATCGCGATTCTGTTGCCCATCACCTACGGCATCGACCCGGTCGCCGCCATCATCATGCTGGCCGGCATCTATTACGGCGCCCAGTATGGCGGCACCATCACCTCGGTGCTGCTGCGGCTGCCGGGCGAGGCATCGTCAGTGGTCACCGTCTTCGACGGGTTCGCCGTTGGCCAAACAGGGCCAAGCCGGCACCGCACTGGGTATCGCGGCCATCGGTTCCTTTGTCGGAGCCACCATTTCGATCATCGGCCTGTCCCTGCTGGCGCCGATCGTCGCCGAGATCGCGCTGGACTTCGGGCCGCCGGAATACGCCGCGCTGGCATTGTTCGGGGTGTTCCTGGTCGCGGCCATCGGCAGCGGCAACATCATCAAGTCACTGATCGCCGCCGCTATCGGACTGCTGCTCGCGACAGTTGGTCGCGACAGCTTCACCGGCGCCTCGCGATTCACCTTCGACAGCCTGCAACTCGCCGACGGCATCGACTTCGTGGTGGTCGCGATGGGCCTGTTCGGCGTCGGCGAGATCCTCTACAACCTCGAAAGCCGGCACGGCAAAGTGCATGTGCCGGCCAAGGTGGGCAACGTCTGGCCGTCCCGGAAGGACCTGCGGCAATCGTCGGGCGCGATGGGGCGCGGTTCGATCATCGGATTCGTCCTCGGTGTCCTGCCCGGCGGCGGCGCGGTGCTGGCCTCGTTGGTCGCCTACGCCACCGAGAAGAAGCGGTCGAAGACCCCGAACGTTTCGGCCGCGGCGCCGTCGAGGGCGTCGCAGCACCGGAGACCGCCAACAACGCCGCGGCCACGTCGTCGTTCATTCCGCTGCTGACCATCGGCATCCCGGCGAACGCCTCCATGGCGATGCTGTTCGGCGCGCTGCTGATCCTCGGCGTCTCGCCCGGCCCGCAGTTGGTCGACGAGCATCCCGATATCTTCTGGGGCGTCATCAATTCGATGTATCTGGGCAACCTGCTGCTGCTGATCCTCAGCATCCCGTTGGTGGGGTTGTTCGTGCGGATTCTGCGAGTGCGCCCCGCAATCCTGGCGCCGATCACCGCCCTGATCACGCTGCTCGGGGTGTACACGATCAACAACTCCGTTTTCGACATCTTCGTCATGGTGGCGTTCGGCATCATCGGCTATCTGATGAAGAAGATGGGTTTCGATCCCGGCCCGATGGTGCTGGCCTTCGTGCTGGGCTCGTTGGTGGAGTCCAACATCCGCCGATCGCTGCTCATCTTCGACGGCGATCCGACGGGCTTTTTCACCCGGCCGATCTCCGGCACCATCCTGGTGGTGCTGGTGCTGCTGGCCGCGCTACCGGTGATCCGCCGTATCATCGCCGCCCGCCGCAAAGACACCTCGGACGAGAACTCCGACGCCACGAAGGAAGTAGGTGTCTGACCGCGACGCCTTCGCTCACGCCAACCCCTAACCCACCACATCACGGAGGCACCACATGATTTCCACCCCCGCAGAAGTCGCCGACCGGTTGGGATCGGGCCTGCTGTCCTTTCCGATCACCCACCTGCAAGCCGACCAGTCATTCGACGAGGCGGCCTATCGGGACAACATCGGACTGTTGAGTCAGTTCGAGGTGGCGGGCTTGTTCGCCGCAGGCGGCACCGGCGAGTTCTTCTCCCTCACCCCGGCGGAGGTGGTCCGCGTGGTCGCCGCGGCGGTGGCCGAGGCCCCCGAGGGCCTGCCTGTGATCGCGCCCGCCGGTTATGGCACCGCCATCGCCGTGGAAATGGTGCGGGACGCCGAAAGCGCCGGCGCACATGGCATCCTGCTGTTCCCGCCGTATCTGACCGAGGCCAGTCAGGACGGCCTGGTGGCGCACGTCAAGCAGGTATGCGCCGCAACCAGTCTCGGGGTGACGATCTACTCGCGCGCCAATGCCATCTACTCCCAGACGGCGGTCGCCCAATTGGCCGACGCGTGTCCTAACCTCGTCGGGTTCAAGGACGGTTACGGCGACATCGAACTGATGACCCGCATCTACGCCGGCCTCGGCGATCGGCTCATGTATATCGGCGGACTGCCGACCGCGGAGATGTACGCCCTGCCTTACCTCAAACTCGGTGTCACCACGTACTCCTCGGCCATCTTCAACTTCGTCCCGCAGTTCGCGCTGGACTTCTACGACGCGGTTCGCCGCGACGACACCGCGTGGGTATTCAACGCGCTCAACGAATTCGTGATCCCATATTGCGATCTACGGAACCGCAAAGCCGGGTACGCGGTCAGCATCATCAAAGCCGGGATGGCGGTGATCGGCCGGCCTGCCGGACCTGTACGCGCTCCACTCACCGATCTTGACAGCGCAGAGGTCGCCGAGCTCGCCGAGCTGATCAAAAAGGTGGGCTGATGGACGCTGTCCACGAACTCACCGGAGCCAGCCTCATCGGCGCAGGCGACTCCCGAATAGGTCCGGAGTTCCACGCCATCGACCCGGCGACCGGAGCGCAGCTGGATCCCGCCTATCACGATGCCGGACCGGCCGATGTCGATGCTGCCGCGGAGCTGGCGTGGCGCGCGTTCGACGAATACCGGCACACCTCGCCGGTCGAGACGCGCGGCATTCCTGGAATCCATCGCCCTAGAGATCGACGCCCTCGGTGACACCCTGACCGAACGGGTGACCGCCGAGACCGGGATTCCTGCAGCTCGGGCGAAAGGCGAATTGGCGCGTACCACAGGACAATTGCGCTTGTTTGCTGAGGTGGTGCGGGACGGAGGGTGGGCGCAGGCACGACTTGACACCCCTGACCCGGACCGCACACCACTGCCGAAGCCGGACCTGCGCCAGCGGTCGATTCCCGTAGGCCCGGTGGCAGTGTTCGCGGCCAGCAACTTTCCCTTGGCGTTCTCGGTCGCCGGCGGGGACACCGCGTCCGCGTTGGCGGCCGGCGCCCCGGTGATCGTCAAAGCTCACCCGGGTCACCCTGGCACCTCCGAGCTTGTCGGTCGTGCGATCCGTAAAGCTGTTGCCGCCCATGCCCTTCCGGAGGGAACGTTCTCGCTGTTGATCAGCTCCGGCATCGAGGTGGGCATCAGCCTGGTGTCCGATCCGCGGATCTGTGCGGTGGGCTTCACCGGTTCCCGGCGAGCGGGACTGGCACTCGTGGCCACCGCAGCGGCGCGGCCTGTCCCGATCCCGGTGTTCGCCGAAATGTCGAGCATCAACCCGGTGTTCGTGTTGCCGAACGCCCTTGCCGAGCGCGCTGTGGAACTTGGGCGCGACTTCGTGGCGTCGATGCTGACGGGCCTCGGTCAGTTGTGTACCAGCCCAGGGGTGGTGTTCGTCGCCGACGGCCCAGATGCAGATGTGTTCCTCTCCTCGGCAAGTGGCGCGCTGGCCGAAGCCTCCGGTGGACCCCTGCTCAATGCCGGCATCGCCGCGGCGTTCCGCGACGGCGCCAGGCGAGCCGCCGAGACGCCGGGTGTCCAACAGGTCGGCGCGGGCAGGTCCGATGATCGCGCATGTGCCGGGCAGGCACAGTTGCTGGTCACCGACGCCGAGGACTACCTGCGTCAAGCCGCTCTTGCCGACGAAGTGTTCGGACCGTCGTCGGTGATCGTGCGGACCCGTCCCGACCAGCTCGCGGCGATCGTCGAGACGCTGGACGGTCAACTCACGGCAACGGTGCACGCCGCCGCCGCGGATTACCCGCACACCGGTGACCTGATCGGCCGTCTGGAGCTGACGGCCGGGAGGATCGTGTTCAACGGGTGGCCCACGGGCGTCGAGGTGGGCCATGCCACCGTTCACGGCGGACCTTTTCCGGCGACGTCGGCGCCGTCGACCACCTCGGTCGGTAGCCGGGCGATCGAACGTTTCCTCCGCCCGGTGGCCTACCAGAACTTCCCAGAAGAACTGGTGCCCGACGAGATCCAGCGCGACAACCCGCTGGGAATCCCTCAGCTCGTCGACGGCCACCTGCCGGCCCAGACCCACCCCCCGAGCCAAGGAGAAATTGATGTCCATCCCGACCATGGAAAGCAAACCGCTCAGCGCATTGGCTGACCCCGATGCCGCCATCAGGGCGTTGCAGCCGGGGCCAGCCACGCTGGATCACATCGAGTCGGTCACTGTCTCCTCCCTCGTGCTACCGCTGAAGAACCCGATCAGCGACGCCAAGGTGCTGACGGGGCGGCAGAAGCCCATGACCGAGGTCGTGTTCCTGTTCGCCGAGATCCGCAGCGCGCAGGGCCACCAGGGCATGGGGTTCAGCTATTCGAAACGAGCCGGCGGCCCAGCACAGTTCGCCCACGCGCGCGAGATCGCGCCGGTTCTGCTGGGCGAGGATCCGAACGACATCGCAAAGCTCTGGACGAAGCTGGTGTGGGCGGGCGCCTCGGTAGGCCGCAGCGGCGTCGCCACTCAGGCCATCGCTGCCTTCGACATCGCGTTGTGGGACCTCAAAGCCAAACGCGCCCAGCTGCCAATGGCGAAACTGCTTGGAGCACATAGTGATTCCGTACGGACCTACAACACCTCCGGCGGCTTCCTGCACACGCCCATAGAGCAGGTTCTGGAAAACGCCTCAGCATCGCTGGAAAGCGGCATTGGCGGCATCAAGATCAAAGTCGGCCAACCGAATTGGCGCACCGACATTGCCCGACTGGAGAAGGTTCGCGAGCATCTGGGTGACGATGTTCCGCTGATGGTCGATGCCAACCAGCAGTGGGACCGCCCCACCGCCATGCGGATGGGCCGAATCCTCGAGGGGTTCGACCTGGTGTGGATCGAGGAACCGCTCGACGCGTACGACACCGAAGGACATGCTCATCTAGCTCGCTGCCTGGACACCTCGATCGCCACCGGTGAGATGCTGGCCAGCGTGGGTGAGCACCAACGCCTCATCGAGGCCGGTGCGGTCGACATCATCCAGCCCGACGCCCCGCGCATCGGCGGTATCACCCAGTTCCTGCGGTTGGCCACCCTCGCCGAGATGCAGAACCTGCAATTGGCACCCCATTTCGCGATGGAGATCCATCTGCATTTGGCGGCCACCTACCCGCACGGCACCTGGGTCGAGCACTTCGACTGGCTGGATCCATTGTTCAACGAGCATCTGGAGACCCGAGACGGACGTATGCACCTCTCGGATCGGCCTGGGCTGGGCTTCACCATGAGCGAGCAGGCACAGGCATGGACGGTCGATACCGCGGAGTTCAGGTGATGACGTCAAAGTGCGCCCGACGGCTGCAAGCGTGGAAGGAATGAGCAGCCTGGTCGAGGAGTTCGACAGCGCAGAATATGGTCCTTCGATCTGAAACCTGTTGTGATACAAGAGCAACAGACTCATGAGTGACCATTCGTCGTTCAGCCCGCGCAAGGTCGACCTTCGGGGGGACGGATGCGCGACTGATCGCCTGCCGGGTCAGCGCTTGCGAGCCGTGACCAGCAGATACTCCCATTCCATCGGCGCGTCCGGCCGCAAGTACCGTTGGCCCAGATCGGCGAGGGCGGCGTCGAGGGCGGCGACTCGGTCCGGATCCGCTTCGATGTTGCGATATGCGGCGATGGTCGGCCCGTAGTAGGCCTTGTAGTACTCCCGAAGCTCTTCGCCGCTGTGAAAGTAGTCCACCGAAAGCATCTGCCGCTGCGTCGTCAGACCGGTGACGCGATCGCCGAACAACTCCCGCACGTGGTCCTCGCTGCCCCACAGGGGCGGTGGCTGAGCGCCGGGTGGTGGTGCTGCCATGAACGGCTTCATCGTTGCGAACAGTTGGCCGATGAAACCCTCGGGCGTCCAACTGAGCACCCCGATGGTCGATCCTGGCCGGGCGACCCGGATCAGCTCGTCGGCGCTCCGCTGATGGTGGGGGGCGAACATCACCCCGATGCACGACATCACGGTGTCGAACTCGTCGTCTGCGAACGGCAGCGCCTCGGCGTTGGCCTCTTGCCAGTCGAGGTGTATTCCGCGTTCGGCGGCGACCGCCCGTCCCTGGAGCAGCAGCTCCGGGGTGAGGTCGCTGGCGGTGACGGTGGCTCCAGCGTAGGCGGCTGGGATTGCGGCATTTCCGGTGCCGGTTGCGACATCCAGCACACGGTCACCCGGGCCGATCTGGCACGCCTCTACGAGCACGGGTCCGAGTGGGGAAACCAGGTCGTTGGCGAGCTTCGGGTAGTCGCCGGTGGCCCACATGGCACGATGCTTTGCAGCCAGCTCCTGGTCGATAGTCGGGCTCTGGGTGGTGCTCATTGTTCTTCTCCTCAGATGAACGTTGCAGTGCGGAGGCGCACTCAGGAAGTGAGTGAAAGCCCGCATTCGAGGTCTCGCTGAGGAACATGATCGGCTGCGGGAGCATCTACGGACTAGTCACGGATCTGTAGTGATCGCGGTCCCGATCCTGAACTAGGAAGCGTCGCGAACATGCGGTCTACTTGACTCACGTCGGCGAGCTCAGAGCGAGGAGGCACTGGGATGTCGGGTTACGGCCAATTCTGTCCGGTGGCCAAGGCGATGGAACTGCTCGACGAGCGGTGGACCGTCTTGGTGGTGCGCGAGTTGCTCGCGGGAAGCACGCACTTCAACGAACTCCGACGTGGTGTGCCGAAGATGTCGCCGACACTGCTATCGAAGCGGCTGCAGACGTTGAGCCGCGCCGGACTGGTGGCGCGCGCCGACGTCCACGGCCGCACCAGTTACACGCTCACGGAGTCCGGGCGGGAACTGGTGACCGTGGTCGAAGCGCTCGGCGCGTGGAGTGTTCGATGGATGAGCGACCTCGTCGAGAAAGACCTCGACCCGAGCGTGTTGATGTGGGACATCCGCCGCACAATTCCCCTGGAACTGTGGCCGCGAATGCGGACTGTCGTGGCGTTCCGGTTGACGGGCGCGCCTCCGAAGGCGGGATCATGGTGGTTGATGGTCGCCGATGGCGGCGCCGAGGTGTGCGACTTCGATCCCGGACACGAAGTGGCGGCGACGATTCTGACGAGCCTGCGCACGCTGACTGAGATCTGGCGCGGAGATCGATCCTGGGAGCAGGCGCTGGTCGATGGGGCAGTCTCCATTGACGCCCCTACGGAGGTGCGACGCGCAGTGCCCACCTGGATCGGCCAATCAAGCCTTGCGGCGGTCCCGCGACCCGCCCGACCGCCGTATCGGCACTCAGTCTCGCTGCGATGACTATCGAGTGCGCATCTGCCTCCGCAGTGCAGGACCTAGGTACCTGTACGACTGACATCGAGTGAGTTGCGCCGTCAGATCGAGCATCCGCGCGGTGGCCGGAGAGGTTGTACGCCGAGAGAGGGCATTCGTGTGATTTCACCACTGCTCGGCAACCAGCAGCGCGCCTCAGGCACTTCGTTCGTTTAGCTCGAGGTTTCGGCGGTGCGCAGGCCGTGCTGCAGAGACGCGACGAGTCGCCAGCGGTACCGGCGGCATAGCCGGATTATCCACTTGTTCTCGCAATGTCGCGAGAGCGCGGGCCAAGAGGCGCGACACATGCATCTGCGATAGTCCCAGTCGGACGCCGATCTGGCTCTGAGTCATGTTGTCGAAGAAGCGAAGTGACAGTATGGCCTGCTCGCGGGTGGGCAACGTCGCTATCAGTGGGCGCACAACCGCTGCATCGACGACCTTGTCCAGCTCGGCATCGAGAATCCCGAAGCTGTCACCGACAATGCGTGAATCTTCATCGTCTGCTTCCCGGCGGGGCGTGTCGTAGGAGACCGTGGAGTATGCGCTGGACGCAATTTGTGCCTGGATCACCTCGTCGCGGTCGATTCCCAAGTGGCGGGCGACCTCGCTGGCCGTAGGAGGTCGTTCCAGTAGCTGATAGAGCTCGTCGCGTGCTCGATTGATCTGGGGACCAAGCTCTTTCATCCTTCGCGGTACCTTGAGGGACCATCCGCAGTCACGGAAGTACCGGCGGACTTCGCCCATCATGGTCGGCACGGCGAAGGCTAGGAATTGCGAGCCGAACTCGGGGTCGAACCGGTTCACCGCCTGTATCAGCCCCACCCGGGCGACCTGGACAAGGTCGTCGACCGCCTCTCCGCGGCTGTCGAAGCGTCGCGCTATGTGATCGGCCAACGGGAGACAGCGTGCGATGATGGCCTCTCGCTGGCGCCGGTACTCGACCGACCGCTCATCCAACGCCGAGAGATTTGTGAACATCTCCGCGACATCGGCATATTCAGACCTGGATCGTGATGTCACTCGAAGCCCTTCGTCCGCCAAGAACTTGATGGGGCGGCTCAAAGCTTGAACCTGGCAGGGTGCGCGGCGGGCCTTGAGGAACCCCACGGCGCAGAGAGCGACACTTTATCGAGCCCTGGTGTGTGGATACCACGGCCGATGACCTCAGCCTAGCCCCCTCCGCGGCGTGTACGCATCGCTTCGCCGTGATAGTCAGTGCTGGAATCCCAGGCTTATGTGTGATGTCAAGAACCTCGGCTGCATCGACGACCCCGTCGACCTCAGCGTCCGTGGCGAGATGCTGGCTCCGGCGCAGCTCGCCGCGCTTCACTCCGGTGAGATCGACGTCGGTTTGTTGCGTCCCCCGGTCACTGATCCCGATATCGCCGTCGAGGTGATCCGGCACGACCGACTCCTTGTCGGCCTGCCTGCCGACCACCCTCTGACTGAACGCGAGATCATCGACATCGGCGATCTGCGCGACGAGGACTTCATCAGTCACGCCGGCCGAGGCCGATCGCGGATGGCCGGTGTGCTGACCGAATTGTGTGCAGCGGCGGGCTATCCGCCCAGGATCCGGCATGAAGTGGAAGAGACGTCGACACTCGTCACGTTGGTTGCCGCCGGGCTGGGTGTGGCCATCGTCCCGGAGCCGACCGCGGAGCTCGACATCGCCGGCGTCTGCTACCGGCCGCTGGCTCCGGAGTCGGCGCGCGTCGAGTTGTTGGCGGCGCATCGCCGCGCGGGCCTCACCCCGCTGATCGACAATGTGCTGGGTGTTCTGCGCGAGATCGTGTGACAGTACGGCCGCTGACAGCTGGCTCGACGGCAGAAGCGGTGCGATGAGCGCCGGCTCCGCGGTGCTCACCCAGTGTTTCGGCGTCCTCTGGTGCGGAGCCTATTGTGGGACAACATAACCGGCGTCTAGTTATCGTGAGCGGTCGCTTCGGCGCCGGGATCTCAACCGAGTGATCAGGTGATTCCTCGGCCATAAAGCAAGAACCCGCGGGTACTGCGATTAGATTCTCATCCATGGAGTACCGACGGGACGGATTCACGTTCACCAGTGGAGCCGACGTGAACCCGTGAGCGCAACGCATGAGCAACGTGGCGATCTGGTCGCTGCACGCGACCAGATGGAACAGCTTGTCCGGGCCATCGTCGCGATCGGTTCTGATCTGGACCTGGACGTGACGTTGCATCGACTCGTCGCTGCGGCCAAGGAGCTGAGCGATGCCCGCTACGGAGCGCTGGCGGTCCGAGGTCCCGACGGCACTCTCGGGTTTGTCGTCCAGACCGGAATCGACAACGACACGGCGCCCCGGCTCGGTGGGCTGGCTGTGGGGGACGGGCTTCGCGTCGACGACCTCAGTGCGCATCCACAGGCGGTGGCGTTGCACGGACAGGACCCGCCGATGCGGGCATTCCTCGGGATACCGGTGATCGTGCGGGGCACTGATTTCGGTGTGCTGTATCTGGCCGACGACCGGCCTGGCCGAGTGTTCTCCGACTCCCAGGAGGGGGCGGTCCGGGCATTGGCGACGGCTGCTGCGGCAGCCATCGACAACGCGCGGCTCTTCGAGCGGGAACGGGAGTCGGCGAAATGGATGAAGGCGAGTCGCGAGATCACCACGGCGCTGCTGTCCGGCGATCCTCAGACGGGGCCGTTACAACTCATCGTGAACCGCGCGCTGGAGCTCGCCGACGCTGAGCAGGCGATCCTGCTGGTTCCGAAGGAGCCCGATCTGCCCGTCGACGCCGTCGACATTCTTGTCGTGGCGGCGACGGCGGGCCGGTATGCCCTGCAGGTTATCGGTCGTGAGGTACCGATGGAGGGCTCCACCACCGGTGGTGTTGCGCGTCGCGGTCAACCGATGATCACTGATTCGTTCCAGTATCCGATCGAGGGGTTCACCGATGTGGGCGAGCGCTCGGCGATCGTCATGCCGTTGATTGCCGACGACACGGTGCTCGGGGTCATCGCTGTCGCACGCCGCCCGAAGCAGCCGCCCTTCGACGAGGATTACCTCGAGCTCGTCAGTGACTTCGCCCGACACGCCGCCATCGCGTTGGCGCTGGCGGCAGGTCGTGAACATGCGCTCAATCAGGAACTCTCCCAAGCGGATACGGTCGACGACGCATTGAACGCCGCGACCGAGGAGTTGCGCAGGTTGTGGCGTGCACGCCGCGTTCTCGCCGTCACCTTTCCGACCCACAGTCCGTCCCCGGCATCCGCGCCGAAGGTCGTCTCCGTCGGCGAAGCCACGCGATGGGAGGACTTGCCCTCCGATATACAACAGGTGCTCTTTGCATTACGCGACGGCGATCTCCTCACGCCCAACCTTCCACAGCCTGGAATGGCGGCAATCTCCATGCAGCACCCCGACGGCGTGCTTGTCGTCTGGATAGACCTTGCCGAGACGCGGCCGTTCACCCTCGAGGACCAAACCTTGCTCACCGTGCTGGCGGGCCGGCTCAGTCAGGGCCTGCAGCGGGTGCACCAGGTTGATCAGCAGCGCGAAACCGCCCTAGCGTTGCAGCACGCCATCCTCGGCCCCGCGGATCTGCCAGGCGGATTCGCAGTGCGGTATGAGGCCGCAAGCCGGCCCCTGCAGGTCGGGGGTGACTGGTACGACGTCGTCGACTTGGAGGACGGGCGCATCGCGCTGATCGTCGGTGACTGTGTCGGCCATGGACTTACCGCCGCCACCGTGATGGGACAGGTGCGCAGCGCCTGCCGCGCACTGTTGCTCGGCAATTCCAGCCCCAGTGCCGCGCTCTCGCGACTGGATCGCTTCGCAGCCCGACTGCCCGGCGCGCAGTGCACGACCGCGGTCTGCGCGGTGCTCGATCCCGATACCGGAGAACTGGTGTACTCCAGTGCCGGACACCCGCCGCCCATCCTCGTGTGCGCCGACGGCACCCGTCGGATACTCGACGACGGCCACACCATCGCACTGGGAATGCGCCAAGACTGGCCGCGTCCGGAAGCCCGTGTCACGATGCCGGCGGGCGCGACGCTGCTGCTCTACACCGACGGTCTGGTCGAGCGCCGCGGAAGTGCACTGCAGCAAGGCATCTCTCGCGCCGCCGACGTCGTTCGAGACCTCCGCGCAGCCACACTGGACGATTTGGCTGACCAGGTCATGTCCCGTCTTGTGCCAGACGGTGGCTATCAGGACGACGTCGCCCTTCTGCTCTACCGCCATCCCGGCCCGTTGGCGCTGAAGTTCCCCGCGCATGCCAGCTACCTCGCCGCCACCCGCACCGCCCTACGTAGTTGGCTTACGCGAGCCCAGCTTGATCCACATCAGGCGATGGGCGTACTCATCGCTACCGGCGAAGCGATCGGCAACGCCATCGAGCACGGTCACCGCGACGGTACGGACGGAACAGTCAGCCTGCGGGCTACCGCACTGGTCGACCAGGTCCAGGTGACGATCACCGACACCGGCTCATGGAAACTTCCAGAGTCGGTGCCAGAGGTTCATCGCGGCCGCGGCATCGCGCTCATGCGACGACTCATGCACGACGTGACCATCAACCACGGGACCGCAGGCACCACCGTTCACCTATCCGTGAGGATCGCCTGATGCACACGTCGCTCGCCCTCGACGTCGGCCGCCGCAACGACGGCGAGACCCTCCTGACCGCGGCGGGGGAGATCGATCTCAGCAACATCGACGCATTCAGACAAGCCCTCGCCGCCGCCATCGCCGATGCCGCCGGCACCGGCGATATCCTCACTGTCGACCTCGCCGATGTGGAATACGTTGACAGCGCTGCGGTTAACGCCTTATACGCCTGTGCAGAACGCATCGGTAAACTTGTCGCGCACCCGCTGCTGATGAACATCTTCACCATCAGCGGTTTGAGCGAACTCGTCCCCGTCGAAGCCGCGACACCGACGGCGGAACGTTGACACACCCTTTGCCGGTGCGCGACGAGGCTGCGGCTATTCCATTGCAGGGCAGGAGGTTACAGTGACAGTGCTCGTCACCGATCACGCTCGGGTGCGAACCATCGCGTTGAACCGCCCAGAACGCCTCAACGCGTTCAGCATTGAGCTCGTCGCTGATCTCGCCGAGGCGCTCCGAGAGGCCGCCGCCGATCCGGACGTCTCCGTCATCCTTCTCACCGGCACCGGGCGGGCTTTCAGCGCCGGCGCCGACCTCAAAGAGATCGCCGAGCACATGGGCGAACCGGCCCGACCCCGTGACATGAAGAGCTCTGCCTTCGTTGACCTCATCGAGATGCTCGCCGATCTACCCAAGCCGCTGCTCGTCGCGGTGAACGGTGTGGGCGTCGGGTTCGGCATGACGATCCTCGGATTCGCCGATGTGGTCTTCATGTCCAGCGATGCCAGGTTACGGTGCCCCTTCACCGAGATCGGTGCCCCGCCCGAAGCGGCGTCGACCTATCTACTTCCCCTGCTGCTCGGTCGGCAGAACGCAGCCTGGGCACTTCTTTCCTCGGAGTGGATCTCGGCCGACGAAGCCCGCGATATCGGCCTCGTGTGGAAGGTCTGCCCTCCCGACGACCTCTTGGCGGTCGCGCATCAACACGCGCAGCTATTGGCCGACAGGCCTGCGGCAATGCTGTCCACGGTCAAGCGCCTGCTGAACGCGCCGCATCGTGAGCAGATCGCTGCGGCCGCGGCCCGGGAGAACGAGGCCATGGGCGAACTGCTCGGCACGGCGGCAACGCCGCAGCCCTGACGGCGTTCCTTCAGCGCTGAGCAACCTGGGTGCTTCGCGGGGCGGCCTACCTGAGCGCGGAAGCGATGGCGTCGCGCGCGCGATCGAGCATCGAAGCGAACGGACCGACAGCGAAATTGAGCACGGCCGACTCGACCCCGGGGTGCGGACGGGTCGGGGCGATGGCTTGGGCAGCTTGCACCGCGGCCACCATCCGCTTCAGGTCATCCGGTTCGAGGTCGCGTTGAAGCCGATTGAACTCCTCGGTCTCCTCGCGTTCAGCGTGGTCGATCACGGCGCCCTTGAACAGCAGGAGGGCGTCCAGAAACTCCGGTGAGTCGATGTCCATGCCCTCGAGCGCGGACAACTGCTCCTTGGCTTCGTGTTCCTCCTGCAATCGGGCGTCGACAATCGTGTCTCCGCCTTCGATGTCGCGCCGCGCACGAGGATGGACCACCATCTCTTCGGCGGTCTCGTGCACGGCCAGCAGCTGACGCAGGTCGATGAAGGCCTTTTCCCGCGCCTTCGATCCGGACGCATGAACCACGTCGTCGAACATGTCCTTGATCAGGTTGTGCTGCCCTCGAAGGAACTCGACGACGTCGTCGGTCGACTGTACAAATGTCTCTACCACGGCATTTACCTTTTCTTTCAAGATCATTGGGCTCGGCGCGGGGCTGTGCGCTCAGCTGCAGGATCCCCGAACCGAAGGCGCTCAAACCGCGAGCACTGGTGACGTCATCCCCGGTCGGGTTTCGGCTTCCCGAACAACGCGTAGGACGTTTGCGCGGTACGGGCAGGGGTATCACGGATGAACCGTTCGCTTCCAGCACGCGGAGCATCGTTCGGTGAACCAAGAGCGGCGGGTTGATGGTCAAGATCAAAGCCCTGCACGCACAACACGATCAGCGTCGCGGTCCGCATGGAGAGCGGCCCTCCACACGTTCCTCTGTCCACACGTCGTAGTGCCCTCGTGAGGCCTCGATGTCGTTGACCGACGTGCGAAGGCCGTCCGGCTGACCGCTGACGCCGACCAACGACGGCGCGCTTCCGCGAAACCATTTCAGGAGAAGTACATGTACCTACACACTCAACAACTGATCAACGAGATCGTCGTCGACGAGCCGGATCCGGCTGCGGCCAACGCGCTCCAAGAAGGCCTCGGTGGGCAATTCGGTGAGATGCGCACAATGATGCAGTATCTGTTTCAGAGCATGAACTTCCGCGGTGACGCAGCTTCCCAGCCGTACCGGGATCTGTTGCAGGGTGTCGGAACCGAAGAGATCAGCCATGTCGAGCTGATCGGCACGACGATCTCGCGTCTGCTTGACGGCTCGCCCGCGTACAAGGGTAAGAAGACCGATCCGGTCGATGAACCGGGTGCCAGGGGTGCGACGCCGCTGAAGATCGCGTTGGATACCAGCAATATTCACCATTTCCTGGTCGGTGCTCAGGGCGCCCTTCCGGTCGACGCAGCCGGTAATCCCTGGCTCGGCTCCTACGTCTACAACAGCGGAAACCTGGTCCTCGACCTGCTGTACAACCTGATGTTGGAGTCGACGGGCCGGTTGCAGAAGTGTCGAATCTACGAGATGACCGACAACAAGGCGGCGCGCTCCACGATCGCCTACCTGATCGTGCGGGATCAAGCTCATGAGAACGCCTTTGCGAAGGCCCTGGAGAGCCTCGGTGTGAATTGGGGTGCGGCCCTGCCGATCCCGAAGACGAACGCCGAGCAGTTCCCGGAGGTCAAGAAGCTCCTTGATCAGGGCCTGCAGAGCATCCAGTTCACCTTCAGCGCCGACGACCAGAGTCAGGCTGCCAAGCTGTACCGGGGCGCCTCACCGTCCAATGACGGCACCGAGCTGAGTACCGCCGTGATGCCCGAGGGATTCCCGATCACTATTGCACCGGAGCGACGCGAAGAGTTCGCTCCCGGTCTGGACAAGGAATTGTTGTCGCTCATCCAGGCCACCGCCGAGATCGAGGTCACGACCAACAGTTAGTAGTGGACCTGACGCTCGGGTGGGCTGGCGTGCACGACGCCGAACCACCCGAGCGCGGCACGTCGTCTATGCCTAATCGCTCTCGGTGAAGACCAGCACCGGTATCGTCCGTCCACCCGCGAGGCGTTCATAGTCGGCGTGCCGGCCGTCGGGTCGACTGCGGGTATGCCCAGGAGCACGATGCTAGGCCCTGAGCTGTTTCGACTCGCATCGCCCCGGCTATGGAGTCTGCATGGCCATCACCGAAGTCCGTGAGGTACTCATCGAGGCGTCGCGGGACGACGTCATGGAAGTCCTGCTCGATCTGGAGTCGCTGACCGAGTGGTCGCAGGCGCATCAGGAGATCGAGATTCTCGAACGGGACGCCGACGGCCGCCCGAGCAAGGCCCGCCAGGTCGTCAAGATCGTGGGGGTCAGCGACGAGCAGGTGCTCGACTACACCTTCGACGACGGTGGCGTGAGCTGGACGTTGGTCAGCTCGAGCCAGCAACGCGCGCAGTGCGGCCGTTATCTTCTGACACCGCAGGGGGATTCGTCCACTCTGGTCCGCTTCGAGCTCACCGTGGACCTGATAGCGCCCCTGCCCGGCTTCCTGGTCAGAAAGGGTGCCAAGGGCCTGATGGACACGGCTACCAAGGGTTTGCGTACGCGCACGCTGAAGGTCAAGCGGTCGTGATTGCCGACGGCCACCGCGCGCACTGAACAGCGGCGATTATCGTTTTCGGCCTTGCGGCCAATAAAATCGACGACGCAATGACCGATACCTCCGCAGGTGTGTCGACGGCCACCGGGCCGAAGGCAGGCCGCATCTCCGCCGAAGCGCAACGTCGCAGAACGTTCGCCGTGATCAGCCACCCCGACGCAGGCAAGTCCACGCTGACCGAGGCGCTGGTCCTGCATGCCAAGGCGATCACCGAGGCGGGAGCCATCCACGGCAAGTCGGGCCGACGCGCGACAGTGTCGGACTGGATGGAGATGGAGAAGGCCCGCGGCATCTCCATCACCTCGACGGCTCTGCAATTCCCCTACAAGACGCACAGCGGGAACACCTGCATCATCAACCTGCTCGACACCCCCGGGCACGCGGACTTCTCCGAAGACACCTACCGGGTGCTGACCGCGGTCGACTCCGCGGTCATGCTCATCGACGCCGCGAAGGGTCTGGAACCGCAGACGCTCAAGCTCTTCCAGGTGTGCCGCCACCGCCGGATTCCCATCATCACGGTGGTCAACAAGTGGGACCGCCCGGGTCGTCACGCGCTGGAACTGATGGACGAGATCCAGGAGCGCATCGGGCTGCGCCCCACCCCGTTGACGTGGCCGGTCGGCATCGCCGGCGACTTCAAGGGAGTCCTCGACCGCCGCAGCGGTAACTTCATCCGGTTCACGCGCACCGCGGGTGGTGCGACCGCTGCTCCCGAGGAACACATCGACCCCTCCCGGGCACACGACGCAGCAGGTATCGACTGGGACAACGCAATGGAAGAGTCGGAACTTCTCACTGCCGACGGCGCCGACTTCGATCCGGACACCTTCCTCGACTGCACTTCATCTCCGGTGCTCTTCACATCGGCCGCGCTGAACTTCGGCGTCAATCAACTCCTCGATGTCCTTGCCCAGCTCGCCCCACCACCGAACGGTCAACTCGACGTCGACGGCAATCGGCGGGAAGCTTCCGCGCCCTTCAGCGCCTTCGTGTTCAAGGTCCAGGCGGGCATGGACTCCGCGCACCGTGACCGCATCGCCTACGCACGGGTGTGCTCAGGCACCTTCGAGCGGGGCGAGGTACTGACGCACGCGAGTACCGGCAAACCCTTCGTCACCAAGTACGCGCAGTCGGTGTTCGGTCAGCAGCGATCGACCCTGGACACGGCCTGGCCGGGCGATGTCATCGGGCTTGCCAACGCCGCCGCGTTGCGGCCCGGCGACACCCTGTACCAGGACGTCGCCGTGCAGTTCCCGCCGATACCGAGCTTCTCGCCCGAGTATTTCGCCGTCGCGCGCGGCACCGATCCGAGCAAGCACAAGCAATTCCGCAAGGGCATCGAACAACTGGATCAGGAAGGCGTCATCCAGGTCCTGCGTTCGGACCTGCGGGGTGATCAGGCGCCGGTCTTCGCCGCTGTCGGGCCGCTGCAGTTCGAGGTGGCCAGTCATCGGATGGCCAACGAGTTCAACGCACCCATCGAGCTCGAATCACTGCCGTACACAGTGGCGCGCGTCGCCGACCCCGCCGATGCCGAGACCCTGCAGAAACTGGCGTCAGTCGAGGTGTTCACCCGCACTGACGGTGTCGTCCTCGTCGTCTTCTCCACGAAGTGGCGCCTGGAGCACGTTCAGCGGGACCTCCCAGACGTGCGGTTGCGTTCTCTGGTCGCGGCAGAGGACTGATCTCTCGGGCAACCGAATTGTGTTCCAGCGATCACGACGTGGAAGACTTCCTCCTCCGGCCGGCCGTTCCCACGGGCGGGGGATCGCCTCGAGCGATTCGGTCTTCGGGCAGGGTTGCACACTGGTCCTGCACATTGAAGGGACTGACAAGCGGGAGGCTCGGCTGTTGCCCATCACCGAAGCGGCGGAGCTGATCGGGTGACCAGCGGCGAGAATACGACCTCGGCGCCAGAAGATCAGCCCGACGACCTCGTCCCGGTCGGCACACCCATCGACCTCGACAACTGTGCCCGCGAGCCGATCCACATCCCCGGCAGCATCCAGCCGCGGGGGGTGCTCGCGGTGGTACGCGAGCCCGATTTCACGGTGCGCCAGGTCAGCGCAAACGTCGCCGAGATGCTCGGCCGATCCGTCGACGCCGTCTTGGGCCGGCATCTGTCGGTGCTGATGGGTGACGACCAGTCCGCCCTGGTCGAGAAGGCCGCCTCGACGTTCGGCGACCTTCGTCAACGCAACCCGATCGAGTGTGACATCGACGTCGCCGGCGAACGTCACGCATTCGACGCGATCTTGCGGCGCGAGCCCGGTGGTGTGCTCCTGGTCGAGCTCGAGATCGCCTATGGGGAGCGGCCCTACTCGTTCCCGAACACCTACCAGGCGGTGCGAACCTCTGTCGAGGATCTGAACCGGGCCGACACGCTGACCGGGCTGTACGACACCACTGCCCGCGCTGTCCGCGACCTGACCGGCTTCGACCGGGTGATGGTGTACCGCTACGACGAGGACTACAACGGCGAGGTCGTCGCCGAGTCCAAGCGCGATGACCTCAACTCCTTCCTCGGGCTGCACTATCCGGCCACCGACATCCCGGCGCAGGCGCGGGCGCTGTACGAGAAGAACTGGATCCGGCTCATCTCCGACGTCGACTACACGCCGGCCCCGCTGGTGCCGGACATCGACCCGGAAGTCGGAACACCCCTGGACCTGACCTACGCGACGCTGCGCAGCGTGTCGCCGATCCACATCGAATACCTGAAGAACATGGGCGTCGACGCCTCGATGTCGATTTCGCTTCTGCGTCACGGGCGGCTGTGGGGGCTGATCGCCTGCCACCACTACTCCGGACCGCATCTGCCGCCGTTCGGCACCCGGGTGGCGGCCGAGTTCCTCGGCTCGACGCTGTCGCTGCGGTTCGTCGACCAGTTCGAGGACGACGAACTGCACCGGCGGCTGACCGCGCAAGGGGTGCTGAACACTCTCACCGCCGCCACGATGGACGACAGCTTGACGCTGGCGTCGGCGTTGCTCGGTGCGCCCGACCTGCTCGACCTGGTGCCGGCCGACGGTGTCGTCGTCGACATCGAGGGCCACCATCGCAGTCGTGGGTCGGTGCCTCCTCCGGACGTCGTGTCCGCGGTCGCCACCTGGGCGCGCAACGGGGGCCAGGAGATCGCTCGTACCGAGTCCCTGTCCCGCGAGCTTCCCGCGCTCGACCTCGACCCTCAGGTGGTGGCCGGGGCCCTCGTGCTCAATCTGCCCGACGGTCAGTATGTGGTGTGGTTCCGGCGCGAGGTCCTGCGCTCGGTGGACTGGGGCGGCGACCCGCACAACAAGGCGATCGCGGTCAGCGAAGGCGACGAGGTCCGGCTCAGCCCGCGTAAGTCGTTCGAGCGGTGGCGGGAGGTCGTGCACCAACGCAGCGAGCCGTGGACACCGAGCGAGACCGAGTCCGCCGAGAGGCTGCGGCGTCAGCTGGTCGAGTCGCTGTACCGCCGCACGCGGGATGCGCTGCGGGTGGCCGACCTGCTGCAACGCAGCCTGCTGCCGGAGTCGATCCCGGCACTGGACGGCTGGCAGCTGTCCGCGCATTACAAGCCGGCGGCGGGCGATCGCGTCGGCGGCGACTGGTACGACGCATTCCAACTGCGCGATGGTCGTTTGATCGTGCTGCTCGGTGACGTCGCCGGCCACGGCGTCACGGTGGCGGGCACGATGGCGCAGTTACGAAATGCGTTGCGCGCTCAGCTGTTTGCCGGTGCGACACCCGCCGAGGCGCTGACCCAGCTCAACGACTTCTGCGTGCACATGCTGCGCACCGCGTTCGCCACGGCGGTCGTCGCGCGAGTCGACCTCGGCTCGGGTCAGGTGGAGGCCGCGTGCGCCGGTCACCTGATTCCGTACCTGACGAACTCGGTGCCGAAGGCCGTCCCAGCGCCGATACGGCTTTCCGCCCCGATCGGGGTGAACGGCGCGTCGTATGCGCCGAGCTCGTTCACCGTCGGCCCGGGGCACGGGCTGGTCCTGTACTCCGACGGCCTCGTGGAGCGACGCGGCGAGGCGATCGACGACGGCCTCGACCGGTTGGCCAAGACCCTAGGAGGTGCGGGCGACGTTGCGGCGTCGTCGATCTGGACGGCGATGGCGGCGGGGCACACCGATGACGACGTCACCATCGTCACCCTCCGTCGTCACTGAGATCGCGCACCGAGACGCCTTGCAGTTCAGCCCGAAGGTGGATGTTTCGCCGGGTCAGGGGATCAGCTGAACCTGCCTCGTCGTCGAAGTGGAACTGCGCCCACGAGTGCTTCACCGCGGGGTGGGCCCAGACCGTCTGCGTGATCTTCTCCTGGGTTCGCCGGTGCCATGCACTGACCCCGACGTGATCCGACCGTTGGCGCGGGGTAAGGAAGAGGCATGAGTGATACCGCGCTGCTCGTGATCGACATGTTCAACACCTACACGCATCCCGATGCCGAACAGCTCGCCGCCAACGCCGCCGAGATCATCGACCCCATCTCGGATCTCGTCGCGCGGGCGGCGGACCGTGGCGACACGGAACTCGTCTACGTCAACGACAACCACGGCGACTTCACCGCGACGCACTCAGGCATCGTGCAGGCCGCCCTCGAAGGTGCGCGCCCGGAACTCGTGCGGCCGTTGACGCCGGCACCTGACAGCCGGTTCCTCACGAAGGTGCGGCACAGCGCGTTCTATGCAACGCCGCTGGACTATCTGCTGAGCCGACTGGGAATCGGCCGCATCATCCTGACCGGGCAGGTCACCGAGCAGTGCATCCTTTATACCGCGCTCGATGGGTACGTCCGTCACTACGAGATGGTGGTTCCGCCCGATGCCGTCGCGCATATCGATGCCGGTCTCGGTGAGGCGGCATTGAAGATGATGGAGCGCAACATGAAGGCCGAATTGTCGATCTCCACCGACTGCCTGATCTGACGCATTGGTGGTGCCGCTGTGGCAGCCAGCTTCTGCGATCGTCGGCTGCGGCGCGTACAGATCCTTACTGTGGAGGTTGGCGCGGATCAGTATCAATGACAACCCGATGGAGTGAAACGCGATGAGCGCAACCCTGTACGCAGTAGTCGACCCATCGACGGGCGAACTGGTGAAGGAGTACCCGACAGCTACGGATCAAGACATCGAAGAGGCGCTTGCGGCTGCAACGGCTGCGCACCGCGATTGGGCACGGTCCTCCACCGTCGCCGAACGTGCGGCGCTGATCCGCAGGGTCGCGGAACTGCACACCGAGCGTCGTGACGAGCTCGCCAAGATCATCCAGCGTGAGATGGGTAAGCCGCTCGATCAGTCACAGGGCGAGGTGGACTTCAGCGCGGCGATCTACGAGTACTACGCCGACAACGCCGAGAAGTTCCTCGCCGACGAGCCCATCGACCTTCTTGAGGGCGATGGCTCGGCGTTGATCCGGCGCAGCTCGGTCGGCGTGCTGCTCGGCATCATGCCCTGGAACTACCCGTACTACCAGGTGGCCCGATTCGCCGGACCCAACCTGACGCTGGGCAACACCATCGTGCTCAAGCACGCGCCGCAATGCCCCGAATCGGCCGAGGCGCTCGAGCAGATCTTCACAGACGCCGGCTATCCCGAGGGCGCCTACGTCAACGTCTATGCGACGAACGAGCAGATCGCGGAGGTCATCGCCGACCCGCGCGTGCAGGGGGTGTCGCTGACGGGGTCCGAGCGGGCAGGCGCCGCGGTCGCGGAGATCGCAGGCCGCAACCTGAAGAAGGTCGTGCTCGAGCTGGGCGGTTCCGATCCGTTCATCGTGTTGTCCTCGGACGACCTCGACGCCACGGTGGAAGCCGCGATCGACGGGCGGTTCGAGAACACCGGGCAGGCGTGTAATGCCGCCAAGCGAATCATCGTCGCCGAGGACATCTACGGCGAGTTCCTGGAGAAGTTCACCGGCAAGGTGTTGGCGAAAGCCGAAGGCCTGGCCCCGCTGTCGTCGTTGGCCGCTGCCGAGAAGTTGGACGATCAGGTCAAGCGGGCCGTCGACGATGGCGCCACGCTGGTGTCCGACGGGCAGCGCAACGGCGCCTTCTTCCCGCCCGGAGTGCTGACGAACGTCTCTCCCGATTCGCCGAGCTACCGCGAGGAGTTGTTCGGTCCGGTGGCTACGGTCTTCAAGGTCGCCTCGGAGGACGAGGCCGTCGAGTTGGCCAACGACACCCCGTTCGGACTGGGCTCGTATGTCTACACCACTGACGGCGAACAGGCCCGCAGGGTTGCGGACAAGATCGATGCCGGAATGGTGTTCGTCAACGCCGTCGGTGCTGAGGGCGCCGAGCTGCCGTTCGGCGGGGTGAAGCGATCAGGCTTCGGGCGTGAGCTCGGGCGCTACGGCATCGATGAGTTCGTCAACAAGAAGCTCATCCGCATCGGCTGACACACCTTCGGGCGCGCGCACTTTCGGGTTCGGCTGTTGTAGCCTCACGGCATGGAAGTACTACGATCCGTAGTTGTCTTGCTGCATATCGTCGGCTTCGCGATCACCTTCGGGGCGTGGGTGGCCGAAGCGGCCGCGAGACGTTTTCGTACGAGCCGCGTCATGGATTACGGCCTGCTGGCCTCGCTCCTCACCGGCCTTGCACTCGCGGCGCCGTGGCCCGCTGGTATCGAGCCGAACTACCCGAAGATCGGCGTCAAACTGGTCATCCTCGTCGTGCTCGGCGGGTTGCTCGGCATGGGCAATGCCCGCCAGCGTCGCAGCGGGGCGGCGGTGCCGCGGGGTCTGTTCTACGCGGTCGGCGTGCTCTCCTTCGCGGCGGCCGCCATCGCGGTCGTCTGGTGACCTCTACTGCTCGCCGAGTCCCATCAATTCGGTGACATGGTGGTCGCGGCCCGCGGTGTAGCCGCCGTCCACGGCGATGGCCTGACCGCTGACGAAGCTGGCGTCCGGTGAGAGCAGGAACGCGGCCACCGCGGCCACCTCGTCTGGGCGGCCGAACCGCCGGAGCTTGTGCTCGTGGCGCAGTTCCTCGCGCGGACCCTCCATCCCCTCGATCCCCATCACCGAGTCGAACAGCGGCGTCTCGATGAAGCCGGGGCATATCGCGTTGACGCGAATTCCGCTGGGCCCGTAGTCGATCGCAGCGTTCTTGGTCAGCAGTACGACGCCGCCCTTGGAGGCGTTGTAGGCGCTGCCGCCCGCTGTTCCTTCCAATCCCTCGACGCTGGACAGCGTGACGATGGAGCCGCGCTCGCCGTCGACGCGGTCCTGTTTGAGCATGTGGGACAACGCGGCGCGCATCACGACGAAGGTGGCCTTGAGGTTGACGTCGACGACACGGTCCCATTCCGCGTCGGGCAGCAGGTGGATGGGGCCGCCACCACCCACACCAGCGGAGTGCACGACGCCGTCCAGGCGGCCCGCCGCCTCGACCACCGCCGCGACCGCGCGCTCGGCCGTCGCGGAGTCGAGCACATCGCCACTGAGGTAGTCGGACACATCCGAAAGGGTCTGTGGCGCTTGCGAAGCGAGATCGAAGCCCACCACCTTCGCGCCGGCGTCGAGGAGCCGGCGCGCCGTGGCTTCGCCGATGCCCGACGCCGCACCGGTGACGAGAACACCCTTGCCGTTGAGGCTGCTGGACATCGGCACAGTATGACCGACCCGACCGCTGTGATGGCGAGGGGCTCTTCGAGCATCGAGCGCGCGCTTTCGTACCCAACACGCCGCGCGAAGGCGTTGCAGACACGGTCCCCCGCAGGCGGGTGGTGCCCCCGCTCGCGGCGCGAGGTGCCCACCTACCATCCGAGGATGACTTCAGCGCCGCAGCACTTCCGCACCGATGGGTACGGCGGCATCCGCATCATTGCCGACCGTCAGGGTGATCCCGGGGCGCGGGCAGTGGTGTTCCTGCACGGGGGCGGCCAGACCCGCCGGTCCTGGAGTCGAGCCGCGGCGGCCGTTGCCCAACGTGGGTGGCAGGCCGTCACCGTCGACCTGCGCGGCCACGGCGAATCGGACTGGTCACCTGAGGGCGACTACCGGGTGGCCAGCTTCGCCGCCGATGTGCGCGAGATCCTGAACCGGTTGCCGCCGGACCCGGTGTTGGTCGGCGCGTCGCTGGGCGGTATCACCTCGATGCTGCTGGCGGGCGAGCTGGCTCGGGGCATTGCGGGTGCGGTCGTGCTTGTCGACATCGTGCCGGACATGGATCCGTCCGGCGCCGAGCGCATCCATGCATTCATGGCAGAGAAGATGGTCGACGGATTCGGCTCTCTCGACGAGGTCGCCGACATGATCGCCGAGTTCAATCCCCACCGGCCTCGCCCCGCCGATCTCGAGGGACTGCGAAACAATCTGCGGCGCAGGGGAGATCGCTGGTACTGGCACTGGGATCCGCAGTTCGTCGACGGCACCGCCGCGCATCCGCCGATGGAGGTCACCGACATCGAGCGACTGCACGCGGCCGTCGCGGCGATCGTCGCCGACGGTGTGCCGATGCTGCTGGTGCGCGGGCAGGTGAGCGACCTCGTCAACCAGGAACGCGCCGCCGCGTTCCTGGCGCGATTCCCGCAGATCGCTTTCGTCGATGTCGAGGGCGCCGGGCACATGGTGGCCGGTGATCGCAACGACCTGTTCGCCGACGCGGTGCTCGATTTCCTGACCCGCCACGAAGTGGTCAAACCCTGACCATCCACTGATCGGCAAGTGTATGGTGCGGTCCGTGCCACACCTCACCGGAGCGGACGTGCGCGATCCTGAACTGGCACGCCTGACGGGGCTGCCGTTCCACGACGACGATGACGTCTTGCGGTCGGCGATCGACGAGGCGAGCGTCCCGGCCCTGCTGATGTCGATGGTCCACATGACCGGCGACCTCGGCATCCTCGACGACCTCCCGCGTCCCTTCATGCTCATCGCGATGGATCTGCAGGGCGCAATGAGCGAACCCGACAAGCAGGCGGTGCGGGAGCGGGCCTTCCAAGTGGCCCGCGACTACCGCGACAGAGGTTGTCCGCCGCCGTTCGTCCCGGACGGACACCAGTTGCGGGTGATGCTCGACGTGCTGTCCGCCGGTCAAATCACCGAGGAGTTCGTCGATTACATCGCCGCAGACCTGCGGGTGACCGACCTGGACCAGAACGGGCCCGTCCTGTCGTCGACCGCCGAGCAGCGTGCCGCCTGCCCGGTGGTCGTCATCGGCTGCGGCGAGGCCGGACTGCTGGCGGGCATCAAGCTCAAACAGGCGGGTATCCCGTTCACGATCATCGAGAAGCAGTCGGGGGTGGGCGGCACCTGGTCGGCGAACCGCTATCCGGGCTGCCGCGTCGATATCGCCAGCCAGTACTACACGTATTCGTTTGAGCCCACCGATCATTGGGAGCATCACTACGCGACACAGCCGGAGATCCTGCGATACCTCGATGACGTGATGGACCGCTACGACGTCGGCGGTCATGTCCGGTTCGACACCGAAGTCGTTGCCGCGGTGTGGGACGAGGCGACCTCGACATGGCAGATCGAGGTCCGCGCACCCGGCGGCACCGTCGAGACCTTGACGGCGCGCGCGCTGATCTGCGCGGTCGGCCAGTTCAGTATTCCCGTCATCCCGGACATCAAGGGCGCCAACGACTTCGGTGGACCGTCGTGTCACACCGCGGACTGGGACGACTCCATCGACCTGGAAGGCAAGCGGGTCGCTGTGATCGGCGCCGGCGCCAGCGGGTTTCAGCTCGTGCCCGCGATCGCGGGTACAGCCGCCCACGTCGACGTCTATCAGCGCACCCCACAGTGGATGGCGCCCAACGTGCACTACCACGAGCCGGTCGGCGCAGGCGCCAGGTGGGCCACCCGCCATCTGCCGTACTACGCGCGTTGGCTGCGTCTGGTCTCGTGGTGGCCGATCGCCGACGCGCTCGACGAACAGATCACCATCGACCCCGGCTGGGACACCGGCGGATTGTCGGTGAGCCAAGGCAATCAGGCGATCCGGGACATGTTCGTGGCGTGGATGCGCGCGTTCACCGACGACGAGGTCCTACTGGCCAAGGTGACGCCGAAGTACCCGCCGATGGGCAAGCGCACCCTGCAGGACGACGGCACCTGGCTGAGAACGCTCCAGCGCGACGACGTCGAACTGATCACCGACGGGATCGCCGAGATCACCGCCAACGGCGTCACCGACGACAACGGAGTGCACCGCCCGGCCGATGTGCTGTTGTGGGCCACCGGGTTCGACGTCAACCACCAGCTCGGCCCGATCGACATCCGAGGCGCGGGCGGAGCCGGACTCAACGAAACATGGGGTGACGCCGCCTACGCCTACCTCGGCGTCACCGTCGCGGGGTTTCCGAACTTCTACTGCATGTTCGGGCCAGGCACCAACGCCGTCAACGGAGCCAGCCTCATCTACAACTCCGAATGCCAGATGCGGTACATCCTCGGCTGCATCGACATGATGCTCGCTGCCGGCGCTGTGTCGGCGGAGCCGCGGGCCGAGGTGTGTACCGACTACGACCGGCGCAGTCAGGCCCGGTTGAAGACCATGGTCTACGCCCACCCGGCGGTCAGCAGTTACTACAAGAACTCCGCGGGTGAGCTGCCGACGTTGTTCGCGTGGCGCATCGTCGACTACTGGAAATGGACGCACCACCCCGACCCGCAGGACTACATATTGAAAAAGGTTTCATTACAGGAGGATTCATGACTGGACGGTTGGCAGGCAAGGTTGCACTCATCAGTGGCGGAGCCAGAGGAATGGGAGCGTCCCATGCACGGGTCATGGCATCGCACGGCGCCAAGGTGGTGTGTGGCGACATCCTGGATTCCGACGGCGAGCTGGTGGCCAAGGAGATCGGCGACGCCGCACGCTACGTGCACCTCGACGTCACCCGTACCGACGACTGGGACGCCGCGGTGGCGACCGCTGTCGAGGTGTTCGGCGGGCTGGACATCCTCGTCAACAACGCGGGCATCCTCAACATCGGCACCGTCGAGGACTACGAGCTCTCCGAGTGGCACCGCATCCTCGACATCAATCTCACCGGTGTCTTTCTTGGTATTCGCGCCGCGACGCCGACGATGAAAGCGGCCGGCGGCGGCTCGATCATCAACATCTCCTCGATCGAGGGTTTCGCGGGCACCATCGGCTGCCACGGCTACACCGCGACCAAGTTCGCGGTCCGCGGTCTGACCAAGTCGACCGCGTTGGAATTGGGGCCGTTCGGAATTCGGGTGAACTCCGTCCATCCCGGCCTGGTGAAGACCCCGATGGCCGACTGGGTTCCCGAGGACATCTTCCAGTCCGCGCTCGGCCGGATCGCTCAACCGCATGAGGTCAGCAACCTCGTGGTCTATCTGGCCAGCGACGAGTCGAGCTACTCGACCGGCGCCGAATTCGTCGTCGACGGTGGCACCATCGCCGGCCTGGCCCATAAGGACTTCTCCGCCGTCGACGTCGACCAACAGCCGGACTGGATCACTAGAGCTTGCCGGCCTGATCCGTTCTGCCTGCCCAGTTCGGCGCGCGCGCCAACAGCCTTCATCCAGCGACAGTCGTTCGATGTCGTTGCGACTTCTGTCAGTTACTGCATGATGAGCCGAAGGCCTGGTCAGCGCACGGCGACGACGACCTTGCCTCGGGCTGAGCGGTCCTCCAGCGAGGCGATCGCCTCGGCGGCCCGCTCCAGCGGATACACCTGTGGTTCGGGCGCGGGAACCGCCCCCGAGGCCAGTAACGGCTCCAACTCGGCCCATTGCTCCTGCAGATAGCCGGGGTGGGTCAGTGTCCACGCGCCCCAACCGACGCCCACGGCGTCGACGTTGTTGAGCAACAAGCGGTTCACCTTGACCGTCGGAATCTCACCCCCGGTGAATCCGACCACGAGGAGCCGGCCGCCAGGCGCCAGCGAGCGGAGGGAATCGGTGAACCGGTCGCCGCCGACCGGGTCGACCACGATGTCCACGCCCCGGCCGTCGGTCAGCTCCTTCACCGCATCCTTGAACCCGTCGGCGAGCACCACGTCGGACGCGCCCGCGGCGCGGGCCACCTCGGCCTTCTCGTCGGTGCTGACCACGGCGATCGTGCGGGACGCGCCGAACGCGGGCGCGAGCCGAAGCGTCGACGTCCCGATACCGCCGGCGGCGCCGTGCACAAGCACCGTCTCACCCTGTGTCAGCCGGCCCCGGTTGCGCAGCGCGAACTGCACCGTCAGATCGTTGAACAGGATCCCGGCGCCGGCCTCGAACGACAGTGAATCCGGCAGCGTGAACACTCGTTCCGGTTGCAACGCAACGACTTCGGCCATCGCGCCGCACAGCATCGTCAAACCGACCACCCGGTCACCCGGCCGCACGTGCGCGCCGTCGGGCGCACTGCGCACCACGCCGGCGATCTCGGCGCCCGGTGTGTACGGCATCGCCGGCTTGTACTGGTAGAGCCCGCGGGACTGCAGGGCGTCAGGAAACGCGACGCCGGCGGCGTGCACGTCGACGAGCACCGTGCCGTCCTCGTCGGTGGGTTCGTCGATCTCGACGACCTTCGCGGCCTGCGGTCCCTCGAGCTCGGCTATCTGTATCGCACGCATGTTGCCCATTTAACCCACACCGTGATCGGCGGTTCACCGGCGGTGCCCCACAGTCACGTACTCGGCAAAGCCGCCGAACCTACAGGAGCGCGCGGATGGCACGAGGCGGCAGCACCCGAGTTCGCGGCGGGGGATAGTTCAGGAGCCACGCGTCAGCTCCTGATGTGCCTCGCCGGCCGCACGAATGCCGGAGCGCACCGCGCCGTCCAGAAAGCCCGTCCACCGGTCGGACGTCTCCGTCCCAGCCCAGAAGATGCCGTCGACGGGCGCCCGCAGCCAGCGGCCGTATGCCGTCCAGGAACCGGGCGGCACCGCCGCGGTGGGCCCGCCGGGTGCGAACGACTCTGCGCCCCAGCAGTGGTCGAGGTATTCCAGTGGTTCCGATGCGGCATCGCCGAACAGTGCGGCAAACCCAGCCAGGGCGACGTCGCGTCGCTGTTCTGGTGGAAGCGGGTCGAACGTGCGGGCGTCGGTGAATCCCAGCAGAACGCCCGGGCCGTCGTCGCCGGGGCTGCAGTCGAAGGTGATGAACACCGGGCCCTCATCGGAAAGCGCCTCACCCGAGTAGCCCTCGTCGCGCCAGAACGGCGTGGCATACGCCGCGTATGCCTTGCTCAGATGTCCCTGCGGCCAATGCCGGCTGAGTTGTCCGTACTCCGCGGGAAGTGGCGGATCGAACTCGATGGCGCCGCGATGTTCGGGCGGGACGGCGACGACGACCGCGCCCGCGGTGAACTCTCCGCAGCCAGAGGTGACGGTCAGGGTGTGGTCGGCGTTGCGGGTGATGACCCGCACGGGTGCGTCGAGGACCACGCGGTCGCCGAGCTCGGCGGCCATCCGCACGGCGATCTGCTGGGTTCCCGCCAGGAAACGGTCCTGCTGCGCACCGCCCTCGACATCGAGCATGCAGTTCAGGCCGCCCGCGGACTTGACGTAGCGCACGGCGTGCAACATCGACACGGCATCGGGTTCCGCGCCCCACGTCACCCGCGCCATGATCGTCATCAGGTCCCGGGTGGACGCGCCCGCGTGCACCGACCGCAGCCACTCGTCGAGCGAGATGGCATCGAGTTCGTCGGCGATCGTTGAGGTCCAGGGCTGGTCCACCGGGACCTTTCTGCTGACGCGGTCAAAGCGCCACTGGATCCGTGACGCGTCGAGCAATTCGATGATCGACAGCCGCGGAATCGTGCTGCGGTACGAACGCACCCGCCCACGCCAGCGGATCAGGTTCTTGCCGCGCCCGTACGTCGGCACCAATTCGCAGCCCAGCTCGGACGCCAGCGCCAGCACCGCGTCCTGCGTCGGTCCCACGAACGTCGCCCCGAGGTCGACAGGAACGCCGGCGACGGACCCGGTGTATGACCGGCCACCGACGCGATCGCGTCCTTCGAGGACCACGACGTCGCGTCCGAGGCGGCTCAGTTCCCGTGCCGCCGCCAGCCCGGCGAAACCCGCTCCCACCACGACGACGTCGACCATGTACCCATACTTGCGGATTCGGCGTGGTTATCGCCGTTGAGCGGTGATATTCACGCCGAATCCGCACGAGGTGCACCCGATCGCGGTGAACTCATTGATCGAGATCGTCGACGCACGGGGTGGCCGAGTCCTAGGGTGGTACGGGACCGGACCAAGGGAGGTTGCGGATGCTCGACGAGGATCATTCTGGCGCGGAGTTCTCCGACGTTTTGATCATCGGTGCGGGGATCTCCGGGATCGGGGCCGCGTACCGCATCAAGGAGCGCAACCCGCAGCTGACGTACCGGATCCTCGAACGGCGCTCCCGCATCGGCGGCACCTGGGACCTGTTCCGCTACCCGGGCATCAGATCCGACAGTGACATCTTCACGCTGTCGTTTCCGTGGGAGCCGTGGACACGTCCCGAGAACGTGGCCGATGGTGAGTACATCCGCGAATACCTGACAACGACGGCGCGCAAGCACGGCATCGACAAGCACATGCGCTTCGACACCCAGGTGGCGTCGGCGGAATGGGATTCGACGACCGATACCTGGACCGTGCGGGCCGAACAGAACGGCGTTGCGCAGATCTACCGTGCCCGGTTCGTGTTCTTCGGCACCGGCTACTACAACTACGACGAGCCCTACCGCCCGGAGTTCCCCGGGATCGAAACGTTCAGCGGTGACGTGGTGCACCCGCAGTTCTGGCCCGAGGACCTCGACTACTCGGGCAAGCGGGTGGTGGTGATCGGCAGCGGGGCCACCGCGATCAGCCTCATCCCGGCCTTGACCGAGAAGGCTGAGCGCGTGACGATGCTGCAGCGTTCGCCCACCTACATGATGTCGATGGCGCGGGTCGATCCGATGGTGGATTTCATCCGGAAGATACTGCCGCCCAAGCCCTCTCACTCGGTGGTGCGGTTTCGCAATGCAGCCATCCACATACTGTCATACTTCATGTTCCGCAAGGCGCCGAAGTTCGGGCGCAAGCTCATCCGCAGCCGGGCCCAGGCCGCGCTGCCCGAAGGCTACGCCGTGGACGTGCACTTCAAACCGAAGTACAACCCGTGGGATCAGCGGATGTGCCTGATACTCGACGACGATCTGTATGAGCACATCAGCGACGGGCGTGCCGAAGTGGTGACCGACAACATCGACCACGTCGACGAGAAGGGCATCGTGCTGACGTCGGGTGCCCGCGTGGACGCCGACATGATCGTCACCGCAACGGGGTTGCAGCTGCAGGCGTTGGGTGGCATCCAGATCGTCGTCGACGGCGACGAGATCAAGCCCACCGACCGCTTCGTCTATAAGGAGTACCTCCTCGAGGACGTGCCGAACATGGCGTGGTGCATCGGGTACACGAATGCGTCATGGACGTTGCGTGCGGACATGACGGCCAAGGCGGTCGCGAAGCTGTTGGCCTACATGGACTCTCGTGGCTATACCCACGCCTACCCGCATCTCGGTGAGGTTCCGATCGCCGAGAAGCCCGCCTTCGACCTGGACGCCGGCTATATCAAGCGGGCCCCACACGCGCTGCCGAAATCAGGAACCCGACGGCCGTGGAATGTGCGGCACAACTATGTGCTCGACGTCATCGACCATCGATTCGACCGGATCGAGGAGTCGATGGTCTTCGGTCGCGCCGCGGTGCGCGAACCGGCCTAACTACCGGCTAATTGATTACGGGGCGAGGGTGAGCCAGTCGGCGAAGCCGGACGGATCGTGGCGGCCGAGCGCGCCATGCTCGAACAGACCCCACCCTTCGTGTTCGGTTCCGTCCGCCTCGCGGCACACCGCACGCCCGACATGGTCGATGACGCCGAACCCGGCTCGGCCGATGATCGCCGGATCGGTCATGTCGTAGGTGAAACGCTCGGTGAAGTTCTCGCCCTTCCATATGCCGTGGATCCAGTCGGAGTCTCCACCGTAGCCGCCGCCCACATGGATGGGCACCGGCAACTTGGATTCGACCTGAAAGCGCAGCAATGTACCGTCGGATACGGTGGCCTCGATCGTTGCGCCGGTCGGGATGCGGGTGCCCGAGCGGTAGTGGATCTTGATCCGCGGCCAGCCCAGCTGTTCGACGCGGCCGTCCTTCCAGATGCGGGTGCAGTCGTTGAGTGACCGGAACCCGCTGGGTTCCTCCTGGATGATGATGACGATGCCGAAGTCGTCGAACGCCATCGGTACGTACAGCCACCACATGCCCTCGAACGGAGGATCGTGCGGGCCGCCCGGCCGGCTCGGCCTCGCCGATGGGCCGGATTCCCCACGACCTGTCGCGCGTGCCGATCCAGCGTGCCGGGTCGACGTCGATGGTCTCGCCGTCGACCTGGAGTTGCCCGCTCCACGCACCCACCTGGGCGAAGCGCTGAGCATCGAGGGTTACGCGGTTGCCTGCCCGCAGGACGTGCCGCTGCTCCTGGACAACGTCGAACAGGCCTTCAAACGTCAAATCAGCTGCAATGCCTTCGGTTTCGTCAAGCTGGATACGCAGCTTGTGGAGCGGTTCGACGACGTCGAGGCGGTAGTTGCCGACATGCTGATTGAGTCTGTCCTGATCGATGGCGTCGGACAGGTGCACCGCGGTCTGGGTGTCACCGCTTCCGCCGAATCTGCCGCTGTCGCGGCGGGCAACGAGGAGGAAAGCGTCCTTCACGCCGAGATTCGGGTAGTAGCCGAGCCCGGTGATGACGAAGATGTCCCCGGTGCGGTCGTGCGCGTTGTAATAGCACCGGTCGTAGAAGTTGCGGTCCGAGGACCCGGGCCAGGCAATGGGCTGGGGTACCTGGTGTACCGGGTACTCATCCATCGGTCCGAGCATCAGTCCGCCTCTCCGATCAGTCTTTTGAGTAGTGACGCGTGATAGAACAGCGTTTCGACGTCTGCCGGCTTCTCGACTTCGCCGAAGTGCACGCGGCGGGCTCCTGTGCGCATGAATACACAACACCAGACCACCGCGGAGTACACGTAGAACCAGCTCAGGTCGCCGATCTCGATGCCGGTGAGTTCACGATAGGTGGCCTTGACGTCCGCCTCGCTGAGGAAGTCCGGCATCCCGGGCAGCCCGGCCAGCTTGGTCAGCTCCTGGAAAACCATGTGCGCGAAAATGATCCACGCCAGGTCGAACTCTCTCGGTCCGACCGTGGCCATCTCCCAGTCCAGCACGGCGACCGGGGAGAAGTCCTGGTAGATCACGTTGCCGATGCGCGCATCGCCCCATACGAGAACGGGTTCCGCAGCTGCGGCGTCGTCGGGGAAGCGTTCCTCAAGCCACGCCAGCGCCCGTTCCACCAGCGGCGAGCGTCCGATGTCGGGCACGCTGAACTCATACCAGCTCTTCAGCCAGCCGAAGTGGCGGTGCAGCGCGGTCTCGCCGGGCGGGTCGATATCCTGAAGAAAACCGAAGACCTGTGGTGCGTTGGGGATTGAGTGCAGCTTCGCCAGCACCTCGACGGTGCGGTGCTGGAGCTGCCGCTGCTGCTCGGGTGTGGCGTCGAAAAGCCAGTTGTCGCCGAAGGTATAGGGCATGACATCCGGCGGGACGACGCCGTCGACGCGGTCCATCAGGAAGAACGGTCGGCCCAGCACCTCGCCGGTACTTTCGAGCCAGCGCACGGGCGGCACCGCGACATCGGTCAGTTCGCCGACCAGCCGGATCACCTCATGCTGATGGTCGAGACGGTAGTGTTCGAAAACGGGGATGTCTGATTCGGTGGGGGCAACCCTGGCGACCCATTTCTGCTCGACGGGCCTGCCTGCTTGAAGCCAGCGAGCGTGCAACAGAATCGTTTCGGAGGACATGCCGTTGCTGTCGACACCGTTTTCCACAGTGATGTCGGGTGTGGTGTCCGGCAGCAGCGTGGAAAGCCACTGCGAAAGGGTTGCGGGAACGTTCGACATATCCCGGCTGGAACGCTGGAGCCGGTCCACATTGTCTACGGCTGGTTCGCTGGGCACAGATGGTCCTTCCCGCCGCGCCGCGGTCGTGGCGCGGCTCTAATACGATACCGTGGGTAGCGATATGAGAACAGACCCGTTGCCGGGTGACAAGGGCCCGGGTGCCGGACGCCCACGAGATCCGCGCATTGACGCTGCCATATTGCGTGCCACCGCGGATCTACTTGTCGAAATCGGTTATTCGAACGTCACGATGGCGGCGGTAGCCGAGCGAGCGAGCACCACCAAGACCGCGTTGTACCGGCGATGGTCCAGCAAGGCCGAGCTGGTTCACGAGGCCGCCTTCCCGATCACGCCGACGGCGATGGAGGCGCCGCCTGGAGATATCGCCGCCGATCTGCGCGGGATGATCGAGGCGGCCCGCGATGTCTTCCTCAGTCCTGTCGTGCGCGCCGCATTGCCCGGCCTGATCGCAGATATGTCGGCCAACGCCGAGCTCACCGGGCGCATCGGGGCGCGCTTCACCGACTTGTTCGCCGCGGTCCGCGCGCGCCTGCAGGACGCCGTCGAACGGGGCGAGGTGCGGGAGGGTGTCGACCCCGACCGACTCGTCGAACTCGTCGGTGGTGCCACCCTGCTCGCCCTGCTGCAGACACCCGATGAGCTCGCCGGCCCCTCCTGGGTCGGCAAGACCACAGACATCCTGCTGCACGGCGTGATCGCGTAGCGGCGTGGCCGACGTGCTGCAACCGTTTCCGGAGGGCCTGGCGCACCGCACTGGTGCTCGACTGCCGTGCGCAATACATCGCAGTTGCGCCGCGGCGACCATCGTCGTCAGCGTGCGTGTCTGCAGGCGACACGCGGACAAAATCCAGAAGTTAACGCACGCTCGTCCCACGGACGCCGTGACAAGCGTGCGCAAAGTTCGGTCACAGCCCGGCGTGTCGGCCGCAGACATGCACGTTCGCGGGCAGGCAAGTCAAGTCAGCTAGCTCGGCCGGATCTGCTCCTTGTTGCGTTGCGTGACGGCGCTGAATCGGTCACCGAGACTGTCGAAGTCGCGGTGCTGGGCGAACGCGATCTTCTCCTCGGCGGCCAGCGCCGGTTCGGTGACCGCCGAGGCACCCGTCGTGTAGATCTCCTTGAGGCTGCGCATCGTCTGCCTCGGTACGTCGGCGATCTGCGCGGCGAGTTCCACCGCCCGTTCGAGCAGCCGCTCGTGGGCCACCACCTCCGTCACCAAGCCGATCCGCTCGGCGCGTGCTGCGTCGACGACCTCACCGGTCATCGACAGCCGCCGGGCCATCGCCACACCGACCAGCTGCGGCAGGCGCGCAGTCATCCCGCCGCCTGGCAGGATGCCGACCCGGGCATGGGTGTCGGCGAACACCGCCCTCTCCGACGCGATCAGGAAGTCGCAGCCCAGCGCCATCTCCAGACCGCCGGTGAAGGTGGCACCGTTGATCGCCCCGACCATGGGGGTGCGCATCTGGGCTGCCGCCGCAATGCAACTCTGCGAACGGAACTCCTCGAAGTACGAAAGGCCTTCGCGCGCGGCCTCTTTCAGGTCGACACCGGCGCAGAACGCGGGATCGGTGCCGGTGAGTACGACGGCTCGCACCGATTCGTCGGCATCGGCTTCGGTCAGCGCGGTGTAGGCCGCACGGATCAGGTCACGGCTGAGCGCGTTCCTGGCGGACGGACGGTTCAGGGTGATCACGCGGACGCCGTCGCGGTCGGTGGTCAGGACGAGCTCAGAGGTCATGCGAGATTCGTATCAGAGGAAGCGGTTCGCGGAGTTGGCGAGGTCCAGCAGCGGCTGCGGCAGCGCGCCGAGTGCGAAGGTGACGGCCGCGGTGACGGTGACGACGCCGGTCGTCAGCGCACTGGGCACCACCACAACAGGGGCGTCGTCGGGGCGATCGGTGAAGAACATCAACACGATCACCCGCACGTAGAAGTAGGCGGCGATCGCGCTGGCGATGACTCCCACGACCACCAGAGGGATCGCGCCGCCTTCTCCCGCTGCCTTGAACACCGCGAACTTGCTGACGAAGCCGCTTGTCAGAGGGATCCCCGCGAAGGCGAGAAGGAACAGTGAAAAGACAATGCCCACCAGTGGATAGCGCTTACCCAGGCCTGCCCACCGGGCCATCGCTGTGTCCTCTTCGCCGTCCGCGTCGCGAATCAGGCTCACCACCGCGAACGCGCCGACCGTGGAGAAGCCGTAGGCGAACAGGTAGAACAGCGTCGATGACAGGCCGGACTCATTGCCCGCGACGACACCGGTGAGGATGAACCCGCTGTGCGCCACCGCCGAATATCCCAGCATGCGTTTGACATCGGTCTGGGTGACTGCAGTGACGGTCCCGACCAACATGGTCAGGATCGCGATCGCCCACAGCACCGGTCGCCAATCGTCGCGCATCTCGGGCAGAGCCACGTAGAAGATGCGCAGCATCGCACCGAATGCCGCGATCTTGGTCGCCGCGGCCATGAACGCCGTGATCGGCGTAGGGGCACCCTGATAGACGTCGGGGATCCACGAGTGAAACGGAACAGCACCGACTTTGAATAACACGCCGACCAAAAGTAGCGCGATGCCGATCATGGCCAGCGACGGCTTGCCGGTGCCCGCCGAGACAGCGTCGGCGATGCCCTGAAGTTTCAGCGTGCCCGCATAGCCGTACAACATCGCCGCGCCGTAGAGGAAGAACGCCGATGAGAAGGCGCCCAGCAGAAAGTACTTCAGGGATGATTCCTGCGACAGCAGGCGCCGCCGCCGCGCCAAACCGCACAGCAGGTACAGCGGCAGCGACAGCACCTCCAGCGCGATGAACATCGTCAGCAGGTCGTTGGCGGCGGGGAACAGCAGCATGCCTCCGACGGCGAACATCGTCAGCGGGAAGACCTCGGTCTGGATCACGCCCACCTTGGTCGCCAGCTTCTCGACGACACTTCCCGCGATGGCTGACGCCTGCGGGGTGAATGCGTCCAGGCCCCGGGAACTTTCGTCGCGCTCCTCGCCGGGCACCGCGATCTGGCGCTCGCCGATCAGCAGCACGCCGAGCACCCCGACCAGCAGGATGGTGCCCTGCAGGAACAGCGTGGGCATGTCGACGGCCACCGCCCCCATCACCGCGCTGAACCCCGTGCCGCCGTGCAGATCCCTGGCGATCGCGACGACGGCGACGAAGGCGGCGACCAGGGCGGTGAGGCTGAGTGTCACCTGAGCTGCGTAGCGCTGACGGCGGGGTAGGAACGCTTCGACGAGCACACCGAGCACCGCCGCGCCGAGCACGATCAGCATCGGGGATAAGAGGGCGTATTCGACTGATGGCGTCTGTAGTGGTGTGGGCAGGTTCATCGCACCGGGCCTTCCGCCATCCGGGGTGCCGGGTCGGTCTGCTGGATCGTCGTCAGGGTGTGCGTCACCGCGGGATTGATGACGTCGAGTGCAGGCTTCGGGTACACACCGAGCACCAGTAGGAGCGCGATCAGCGGCGCCACCACGACGATCTCACGAGGCACCAGATCGCGGATCTTGTGCTCACCTTCGGCCAGTGCCACGGGAACCGGGCCGGTCATCATCCGCTGATACATCCACAGGATGTAGATCGCCGAGAGCACGAGGGCGCTCGCGGCAAGCACCGCGAACACCGGGTAGCGGGTGAAGGTGCCGATGAGGACCAGGAATTCGCTGATGAACGGGGCCAGCCCGGGCAGCGACAAGGTGGCAAGGCCGGCGACCAGGAAGGTGCCGGCAAGTATCGGCGCGACCTTCTGCACGCCGCCGTAAGCGCTGATCAGGCGAGATCCGCGCTGCGACACCAGGAAACCGGCGATCAGGAACAGCGCCGCCGTCGAGAAGCCGTGATTGACCATGTACAACGTGGAACCGGACTGGCCCTGGGTGGTCATCACGAAGATGCCGAGGATGATGAAGCCGAAGTGCGAGATCGACGTGTACGCGATGAGTCGCATGACGTCGATCTGCCCGATCGCGACGACGGCGCCGTAGACGATGCCGATCACTGCCAGCGTGATGACGAGCGGGCTGAAGAAGGCGGCGGAATCCGGGAACAGCGGCAGGCAGTAGCGGAGCATCCCGAACGTCCCGACCTTGTCCATGATCGCCATCATCAGGACCGCGCTGGCCGGGGTGGCCTCGACGGCGGAGTCGGGCAGCCAACGGTGGAAGGGCCACAGCGGTGCCTTGACGGCGAACGCGAACATGAAGCCGCCGAACAGCAGATGCATCACCGCCGGGTTGACGACGAACTCGCCGCCCGCGACAGCGGCGACGATCGCGCGGAAGTCGAATGTTCCCGCCGTGAACGCATCGCTGTTGGCCGTCGCCACATACAGGCCGACCACCGCAGCGAGCATGATGAGGCCGCCGAAGAGGTTGTACAGCAGGAACTTCACCGCGGCCTTCGGAGCCGCCCCGGCGGCGACATCAGAATCGGTGCGGTTTCCTCCATATCCTCCGATGAGGAAGTACATCGGGATCAGCATCGCCTCGAAGAACACGTAGAACAGCAGGATATCGAGGGACACCAGCGAGATCAGGACCATGCCTTCGACGGCGAGCGTCAGGGCGAAGTAGATATGGACCGAGCGACCGCCCCAGCTGAGCTCATCGCGGGCGTCGTTCCATCCAGCGATGAGCAGCAGAGGAAGCAGGACAGCGGTCAGCACCACCAGGGCGAGCGCGATGCCGTCGATGCCGAGGATGTAACCGGTGCCGAAAGACGGTATCCAGCGGTAGTTCTCGACGAACTGGAATTGCTCGCCGCCTGCGTCGAAGCCGACGGCGATCACGACGGTGAGAGCAAGCACCGCCAACGACACGCCCAGTGCCACCCACTTCACCAGGCCGCGCGCCGAGGCAGGCAACAGCATCACCACCGCGGCGCCCACCATCGGGATGGCCCACAGTGCGGTGAGTACCGGCAACGACGTCACCACAGGTTCACCGCCAAGATCATCGCGATGACGACAGCCGCGCCGGCCAGCATCGACAAGGCGTACGAGCGCGCGAAGCCGGTCTGCAACTGCCGCAACCCTTCCGAGACGCGGGAGACACCTGCCGCGAGCCCGCTGGCCGCGCCGTCGACTGCTTCGTCGTCGAGTTCGACCAGACCGCGGGTGAAGTTCGCGCCGGGCTGCATCAGCACCTTTTCATTGAATGCGTCGCCTAACAGGTCCCGGCGTGCGGCCACCGTCAGCGGCGAACCGACAGGCGCCTCCTCGGGAACGGCGCGGGCTCCGTACATCCGGTAGGCGATGCCGATGCCGACCGCTACGACGGACAGCACGATCACCGTCACCATCCAGACGGGAAGCACGTGGTGGATCTCGTGCGCACCGACCACCGGTTCCAGCCAGTGCTCCAAGGTGCCGCCGATGGCCAGCGCGCCACCAGCGGTCACCGAGCCGATCGCCAGCAGGATCATCGGCCATGTCATCACTGCGGGGGACTCATGCGGGTGCACGTGTTCAGCCCAGCGCTTCTCCCCGAAGAATGTCATCAGCATCACCCGCGTCATGTAGAACGCGGTGATGCCGGCACCCAGAATCGTTGCACCGCCCAGAATTACGCCCTTGACCCCACCTGCGCCCAGCGCCGCCTCGATGATTCCGTCCTTGGAGAAGAATCCCGCCAGGGGCGGGATCCCGATGATGGCCAGGTAGCCGAGCCCGAAGGTGACGAACGTGACGGGCAGCGCCTTGCGCAGCCCGCCGTAGCGCCGCATGTTCACTTCGTCGTCCATGGCGTGCATGACCGAACCGGCGCCGAGGAACAGCCCTGCCTTGAAGAATCCATGGGTCAGCAAGTGCATGATCGCGAACGCGTACCCGGCAGGCCCGAGGCCGGCGGCCAGCACCATGTAGCCGATCTGGCTCATGGTCGACGCCGCCAACGCCTTCTTGATGTCGTCCTTCGCGCAGCCGATCACCGCGCCGAACAGCAACGTCACCGCGCCGACCACCACCACCGCTGTCTGCGCGTGCGGGGCCAGGTCGAAGACGGGGCCGGACCGCACAATCAGATAAACACCTGCGGTGACCATCGTGGCCGCGTGGATGAGTGCCGACACCGGTGTCGGGCCCTCCATCGCGTCCCCGAGCCAGGACTGCAGTGGCACCTGCGCCGACTTACCGCACGCGGCAAGCAGCAGCATCAACCCGATCGCCGTCAGCGTGCCCTCGGTCAACTCGGGTGCGGCGTCGAAGATCGTCGCGAAGGAGACCGATCCGACGGTCGCGAACATGATCATCAGTGCGACAGCCAAACCGATGTCCCCGACACGGTTGACGACGAACGCCTTCTTGGCCGCCGTCGCAGCCGACGGCTTGTGCGACCAGAAACCGATCAGCAGATACGACGCGAGACCCACACCCTCCCAGCCCACGTAGAGACCGAGATAGTTGTCGGCGAGGACCAGCAGCAGCATCGCGGACAGGAACAGGTTGAGATACGCGAAGAAAAGCCGACGACTCGGACCTGTGTTTTCGGGTCGCTGCGCCGCCATATAGCCGATCGAGTAGATGTGGATGAGCGACCCCACACCGGTGATCAACAGCACAAAGCACATCGAGAGCTGATCGAGTTGCAGGCCGAAGTCGACCCGCAACTCACCGACAGGCACCCACGAGAACAGCGACTCCTGCGTCGACCTTTTGTCGGGGTGGCGGTTGAGCATGTCAACGAACAGCACTGCGGCACAGGCGAAGGACGCCAGCGACGCCGCCGTGCCCAGCAGGTGACCCCAACGGTCGGAACGCCTGCCCGACAGCAGCAGGATCGCCGCGCCGACGAGGGGAAGCGCGATGACGAGCCACACCGGAACGGTCATCAGCTCAGCTCTCTCTTCTTCGCGCGAGCGCTCATCAGTGCTTCAACACGCTGGCCGCGTCGACACTGGCGGAGCGCCGGGTCCGGAAGATCGTCATGATGATCGCCAGGCCGATGACCACCTCGCACGCGGCGACCACCATGGTGAAGAACGCGACCACCTGACCGTCGAGATGTCCGTGCATGCGCGAGAACGCGACGAACGCCAGGTTGGCGGCATTCAGCATCAGCTCGACACACATGAACATGATGATGGCGTTGCGCCGCAACAACACTCCGGCCGCGCCGATGGTGAAAAGGAGCGCAGACAGGTACAGGTAGTTGTCGGGGCTCATCGGCGCCTCTGGCTCTTCGCGCAAGCGCTCATCGCGAACCCCCGTTTCGGTCGTGGGCCGTTGCTCTTCGCGCAAGCGCTCATCGGCGGGACCGGGCGGATCTGCAGGATCGCGCTGACCGACAGCTCGGATCCCGTACCGTCCGGCAGTCGGGCGGCGACGTCGACCGCGTTGTGCCGCGCGTACACGCCCGGGTTGGGCAACGTGGTCGGGTGGCCGCCGGGTGCGAAGCGCTCGATAGACAACTCGCGTTGGGTCTTGCGATGCTCGAAGCGTTCGCGGTGCGCCAGCACCATCGCGCCGAGCGCAGCGGTGATCAGCAGCGCGCCGGTCAGTTCGAACGCCCACAGGTACTGGGTGAAGATCAGTGCTGCCAGGCCTTCGACGTTGCCGGCCGAATTCGCCTCCGTCAGTCCCACGAAGCCGGCCGCCGACACGTTGCCGATGCCGGCGATGAGCAGGATGCCGAATCCGAGGCCGATGCCGATCGCCGCAACACGTTGTCCGCGAAGGGTTTCGACCAACGATTCGGACGAGTCGACGCCGATGAGCATGACGACGAACAGGAACAGCATCATGACGGCACCGGTGTAGACGACGATCTGGACGACGCCGAGGAACGGTGCGTCCTGGGCGATGTAGAGAACAGCGAGGGCGATCATGGTCGTGGCCAGCGAGATCGCCGAATAGACCGCCTTCGGGGCGGCGACCACGCCGATCGCGCCGGCTACCGACACGACCGCCATGACCCAGAAGAGGACCGCTTCACCCATTTGTGCTCCTCGCGTACGCGGCGGTCATGGAAGCTCCTGGGTCACCGGCTTGATGTTGCCCCGGTAGTAGTCCTCATCGGTGCTTCCTGGAGCCATCGCGTGTGGCGGTGCCTCCATGCCGGGCTGCATCGGTGCCAGCAGATTCTCCTTGCCGTAGATCAGGTCGGCGCGGTTGTCGTCTGCCATCTCGTAGTCGTTGGTCATCGTCAGCGCGCGCGTCGGGCAGGCCTCGATGCACAGCCCGCAGCCGATGCAGCGCAGATAGTTGATCTGGTAGACCCGGCCGTACCGCTCGCCGGGCGAAAACCGTTCGGACTCGGTGTTGTCGGCGCCCTCGACGAAGATCGCGTCGGCGGGGCAGGCCCAGGCGCACAGCTCGCAGCCGATGCACTTCTCCAGTCCGTCGGCGTACCGGTTGAGCTGATGACGGCCGTGGTAACGCTTGGCGACGGGGCCGGGCTTCTCCGGATACTCCTCGGTCACCGGCTTCTTGAACATCGAGCCGAAGGTGACACCGAATCCGGCGACAGAGTCGAGGAACTTAGGCATTCGCGTTCTCCTTCACCGGAATCGGCGGCACCGGGAAGGCGTCGTCGTCCACAGGCTGGACGGGGGGTGGAGGACTGTTGCGAATGTTCCTCGCGCGCAGCCGTCTCCAGACAATCAGCGCCAGCACGATCACAGCGACCATGCCCACACCGATCAGCGCTGTGGCCCACGCCTGGTAACCCTGATTCTGGAGTGTGTGCGTGGTGGCGACGATCATGATCCAGCCCAGCGACACCGGAATCAGGATCTTCCAGCCCAGCGCCATGAACTGGTCGTACCGCATCCGGGGGAGGGTAGCGCGCAACCACATGAAGAAGAACAGGAACAGCCACACCTTGGCGGTGAACCAGAGAATCGGCCACCAGCCGCTGTTGACGCCGTCGATCATGCTGATCGGCCACGGCGCGTGCCAACCACCGAGGAACAATGTGGTCGCCAGCGCCGAGACGGTGGTCATGTTGACGTATTCGGCAAGCATGAACATCGCGAACTTCAGCGACGAGTACTCGGTGTGAAACCCTCCGACGAGCTCGCCTTCGGCTTCGGGCAGATCGAAAGGGGCACGGTTGGTTTCGCCGACCATCGAGGTGAGATAGACAATGAACGAGGGCAGCAACAGGAAGATGTACCAGGTGTCGTTCTGCGCGGCGACGATGCCTGACGTCGACATTGTTCCCGAGTAGATGAACACCGCGGCGAACGACAGCGCCATCGCGATCTCGTACGACACCACCTGCGCCGACGAGCGCAGCCCGCCCAGCAACGGATACACCGACCCGGATGCCCACCCCGCGAGCACGATGCCGTACACGCCGATCGAGGTGACGGCCAGAATGTAGAGCACGGCCACGGGCAGGTCCGTCAGCTGCAGCGCGGTGCGATGACCGAACACCGAGACCTCGCCGCCCAACGGGATCACCGCGAACGCCATGAAGGCCGGGATCACCGAGATCACCGGTGCGGCAAGGTAGATCCACTTGTCCACGCCCGCCGGGACGAGCCCCTCCTTGAGCGCGAGCTTCACCCCGTCGGCGAGCGACTGCAGAAGGCCGTGCGGACCGACCCGGTTGGGGCCGGGCCGCAACTGCATCCGGCCGAGGATCTTTCGTTCGATCAGGATCGCCGCGAGGACGGTCAGCAGCAGGAAGACGAAGATCCCGAGAGACTTGGCCAGTATCAGCCACCACGGGTCATGGCCGAACAGTGTCGGGTCGGGGTAGGTCACTGGTCAGCCCGCCCGATCGACACCACGGCGCCCGTCGTCACACCGAGTTCACGGTGCACATGACAGCCGGGTGAATTCAGCGGCAGCCACACGACGCGGTCGGCCATGTCCGTCACCTCCAGCGGCAGTGTGATGGTGCCGCGGTCGGTGCTCACCATCACCAATTCGCCGTTGCTGAGCCCGATCTCGGCTGCGGTCGCTTCCGACAGGCGGACAGCCGGCGTCCTGGCGGTACCGGCGAGGTAGGGCTCGCCGTCCTGCAGTCGCCCGGCGTCGAGCAGCATGCGCCACCCGGCGAGGACAGCCTGACCGCGTGCCGGCTCCGGTGGCGACGGATCCACGCGCGGTGGTGCGGGGCGGTCACCGGACCACAACCCGAGGCGGGCACGCTCGTCGGCGGCCGCCGCGGCGGTCGGTATGCCGAGGTCCACGCCGATTTCGTCGGCGAGGAAGGTCAGCACCCGCAGGTCGGTGACGGCGTTGGTGTGCAGCGATGGTTCAAACGGACGAATGCGGCCCTCCCAGTTGAGGAAAGCACCCGCCTTCTCGACGACCGGGGCGACCGGGAACACCACGTCGGCACGTTCGGTGACTGCGCTGTGACGCAGTTCGAGGCTCACGACGAACGGCGCGGCCTCGATCGCGGCGAGCGCGGCGCCGGGGTCGGGCAGATCGTCGAGTTCGACGCCCCCGACCAGCAACGCGGACAACTCTCCGTCGTGTGCGGCCGCCAGAATCTCCGAGGCATCGCGGCCTGGGGCAGCCGGCAGATCGTCGACGTTCCACGCGGCTGCCGTCCGCCTGCGCGCCGCCTCGTCGTCGACAGGCCGCCCACCCGGCAGCAGGTTCGGTAACGCACCCGCCTCCACCGCGCCTCGATCTCCGGCGCGGCGCGGAACCCATGCGATCCGGGCTCCTGTCTGTGCAGCGAGGCGGACAGCCGCCGACAACGCGCCCGGCGATGTGGCGAGGCGTTCGCCGAGCAGCAGCAGTGAGCCGGGCATTGCCAACAGTTCGTTGTCGGCGAGGCCGTCCAACGCGGCCGCTTCACCGCCGGGGGCCGTTCTGATCAGCGTGCCCGACAGCTTGCCGAGGCTGCGGGTGCGCGTCGGCGCCACCGAGATCACCTGCAGGCCGCGGCGGCGAGCGGCCTTGCGTAGCCGCAGGAAGACGATCGGCGACTCTTCTTCGGGCTCCAGGCCGACCAGCAGCACGGCGGGTGCATTCTCGATGTCGGAGTAGGTGACGGTCATCGGCTGGCCCGCCACGTGCGCGGCGAGGAAGTCGGCTTCCTCGCCGCTGTGCGGCCGGGACCGGAAGTCGATGTCGTTGGTGCCCAGCACGATCCGTGCGAACTTCGCGTAGGCGTACGCCTCATCGACGGTCGCGCGGCCGCCGACGAGCACGCCGGAACTCCCGCCGGCCGCGGCCAGACCGGCGCCCGCGACACCCAGCGCCTCCGACCACGACGCCGGACGCATCGTGCCGTCGTCCTCACGCAGCAGTGGGGTGGTGATCCGGTCACCGACGGTCGCGTACTGGAACGCCCACCGGCCCTTGTCGCAGTTCCACTCCTCGTTGACCTCGGGGTCGTCGCCGGCCAGGCGGCGCAACACCTTGCCGCGTCGGTGGTCGGTGCGTTGCGCGCAACCGGACGCACAGTGTTCGCAGACACTGGGGCTGGACACCAGATCGAACGGCCGCGCACGGAACCGGTAGGCCGTGCCGGTCAACGCGCCCACCGGACAGATCTGCACGGTGTTGCCGGAGAAGTTGGACTGGAACGGTTCGCCGGGGGCGATACCGACCTGTTGGTGCGCACCACGTTCGAGCAGGTCGATGAACGGGTCGCCGGCGATCTGCTCGGAGAATCGGGTGCATCGTGCGCACAGCACGCACCGTTCGCGGTCGAGCAGCACCTGAGACGAGATGTTGATCGGCTTCGGGAACGTCCGCTTCACATCGTCGAATCGGGTCTCGACCCGTCCGTTGGACATCGCCTGGTTCTGCAGCGGGCATTCACCACCCTTGTCGCAGACCGGACAATCCAGCGGATGGTTGATGAGCAGTAACTCCATCACGCCGTGTTGCGCCTTGTCGGCGGCTTCGGAGGTGTATTGCGTGCGCACCACCATGTCTGGTGTGCAGGTGATCGTGCAGGACGCCATCGGTTTGCGCTGACCTTCGACCTCGACGAGACATTGCCTGCACGCGCCGACCGGGTCCAGCAGCGGGTGATCGCAGAAGCGGGGGATCTGCACACCCATGAGCTCGGCGGCGCGGATCACCAACGTGCCCTTGGGAACACTGACTTCCGTGCCGTCGATCGTCAGCGTCACCATCTCGACAGGTGGTGCGTCGCGGATGTGCTCACTGAGTGTCATGCGCCCACCTTTTCCGGTGCGGCCAGCATCGATGCGTGCGGATCGAACGGACACCCCTCGCCGAGGTGTGCCTCGTACTCGTCGCGGAAAAACTTGATCGACGAGATGATGGGGCTGGCCGCACCGTCGCCGAGCGCGCAGAACGACTTTCCGAAGATGGTGTCGGAGATGTCGAGCAGCTTGCCGATGTCGGCCTCGGTGCCCCTACCGGTTTCCAGCCGTTCATAGATCTGAGCCAACCAGTAAGTGCCCTCGCGACAGGGTGTGCACTTTCCGCAGGACTCGTGCGCGTAGAACTGAGTCCAGCGGCGCACCGCCCGTACGACGCAGGTGGTGTCGTCGAAGATCTGCAGCGCCTTCGTGCCGAGCATCGAGCCGACACCGGCCATGCCTTCGTAATCCAGTGGCACATCCAGATGCTCGGCGGTCAACAGCGGGGTGGACGATCCGCCTGGCGTCCAGAACTTCAGCGTGTGGCCCTCGCGCACCCCACCCGCGTAGTCGAGCAGCTCGCGCAGGGTGATCCCCAGCGGTGCCTCGTACTGACCGGGCGTGGTGACGTGGCCGGACAGCGAGTACAGCGTGAACCCGGGTGATTTCTCCGAACCCATGGAGCGGAACCAGTCGACGCCGTTGAGCAGTATGGGTGGCACGCTGGCGATCGACTCGACGTTGTTGACCACCGTGGGGCACGCATAAAGGCCCGCGACGGCGGGGAACGGCGGCCGCAGTCTGGGCTGGCCCCGCCGTCCTTCCAGGGAGTCCAGCAGCGCGGTCTCCTCACCGCAGATGTAGGCGCCCGCCCCGGCGTGCACGATGAGCTCCAGGTTGAACCCGGACCCGTGGATGTCCTCACCCAGATGTCCCGCGGCGTAGGCCTCGGCGACGGCGGCCTGCAGTCGCCGTAGCACCGGGATGACCTCGCCGCGCAGATAGATGAACGCGTGATGCGCCCGGATGGCGTACGCCGCGATGATGGCCCCCTCGACCAGGAAGTGCGGGGTGGTCATCATCAGCGGAATGTCTTTACAGGTACCGGGTTCGGACTCGTCGGCGTTGATCACCAGGTAATGCGGCTTGGCCGCCGCCCCCTCGTCGCCCTGCGGGATGAACGACCACTTGGTGCCCGTCGGGAAGCCCGCACCGCCGCGGCCGCGCAACCCGGAGTCCTTGACGGTGGTGATCACGTTGTCCGGGCCCATGTCCAGCGCCCGCTGCAACGCCTGGTATCCGCCGTGGCGGCGATAGGCGTCCAACGTCCAGGGTTCCGGTTCGTCCCAGTACCGGCTGAGAACGGGAGTCAGTGGCGTCATTCGGAGCCACCCCCGTTCGTGCTCCTCGCGTCCGTCGCGGTCGGATCGGTCTCCGGCGTCGACGACCGCGCCGGAACGTCGGCCGACGGCGCAGGCGCAGGCTCGTCCTTGACCGACTCGGCGGCTTCGGCCTGTTCTGCATGGTTGTGTGAGTCCGTGCTGTCGGTGGCCGGCTGGTCGGCAGACGGCGCGGTCATGTCGTGCTCGTGCGCGAATCGCAGGCCGGCCAGCGTCGCCGCACCGACAGCACCGGCACCGGGAGGATCATCTGTGTTCGGCAGGCCGGCAAGGGTTCTCGCCGTTTCGCGGAACGTGCACAAGGCGCCGCTGCGGGACGGCGCCGGTGGTTCGCCGATGCGCAGCGCGTCGACGAGATCGCGTACCGATGACGGACTCTGATTGTCGAAGAAGTCCCAGTTGACCATGACGACGGGCGCGTAATCGCACGCCGCGTTGCACTCGACGTGTTCGAGAGTGATTCGGCCGTCGGCGGTGGTCTGCCCGGCCTCGATGTCCAGATGGTTCTCCAGGGTTTCCAGCAGCGCGTCGCCGCCCATGATGGCGCACAGCGTGTTCGTGCACACCCCGACCAGGTAGTCGCCCGTCGGTGTGCGCCGGTACATGGAGTAGAACGTGGCCACCGCGGTGACTTCGGCGTGGGTGAGCCCCAATTGGCTTGCGCAGAAAGCGATTCCCGCCGGGGTGAGGCAGCTGTCCTCGGCCTGCACCAGGTGCAGCAGGGGCAGCAGCGCCGACCTGGCCTGCGGATAACGGCCGATGATCGTCGCTGCGTCGGCCTCCAGCCGCCCCGAGACGTCGGCGGCATAGGTCGCCGGACCGTGGATCGGAGGCCCGGGTTCGTCGGGCCGCTGACCGAGCTCGAGGAATACCGTCATGGCCGTCCGTTCTTCGCGCAAGGGCTACTCATCACCTGTCCACCCCACCCATGACCGGATCGATCGATGCCACCGCCGTGATCGCGTCGGCGACCATGCCCCCCTCGCACATCGCCGCCACGGCTTGAAGGTTGTTGAACGATGGATCCCGGTAGTGCACCCGGTAGGGCCGGGTTCCGCCGTCGGACACCATGTGTGCGCCCAGCTCGCCGCGCGGTGATTCGACCGCGACGTAGACCTGGCCGGCCGGAACGCGGATACCTTCCGTCACCAGTTTGAAGTGGTGGATAAGCCCCTCCATCGAATGGCCCATGATCTTGGCGATGTGCTCGGGGGAGTTGCCGAGTCCGTCGGGGCCGACCGTCAGGTCGGCGGGCCACGCCAGTTTCTTGTCGGTGATCATCACCGGTTCGCCGGACGAGCGTCCCAGTCTTTCTGCGCACTCTTCGACGATCTTGATCGACTCGCGCATTTCCTTGACCCGGATCAGATATCGGCCGTAGGAGTCGCACTGATCGTCGGTGATGACGTCGAAATCGTATGTCTCGTAACCGCAATAGGGCTGCGACTTGCGAAGGTCGTGTGGCAGACCCGTGGAGCGCAGTATCGGACCGGTGATGCCGAGGGCCATGCATCCCGTCAGGTCCAGGTACCCGACGCCCTGGGTGCGTGCTTTCCAGATGTAGTTCTCGTTGAGCAGGTCTTCGAGATCGCGCAGACGGACCGGCAGCAGCTTGAGCAGGTCGTGGATCTGCGGAAGCGCCTCAGCAGGCAGGTCGGCCGCCACGCCTCCGGGACGGATGTAGGCGTTGTTCATCCGCAGTCCGGTGATGGTCTCGAACACCGACAGGATCAACTCGCGTTCCCGGAAACCGAGGAACATCGCCGTCATGGCACCCAGTTCCATGCCGCCGGTGGCGAGTGCGACGAGATGACTGGAGATTCGGTTGAGCTCCATCATCATCACCCGGATCACCGAGGCGCGCTCCGGGATCGCATCGGTGACCCCGAGTAGCTTCTCCACCCCGAGGCAGTACACCGTCTCGTTGAAAAACGGTGCCAGGTAATCCATTCGGGTCACGAACGTCACGCCCTGTGTCCAGTTACGATATTCCAGGTTCTTTTCGATGCCGGTGTGCAGGTAGCCGATTCCGCAGCGGGCTTCGACGATCGTCTCGCCCTCGATCTCCAGGATCAACCGCAGCACCCCGTGTGTGGACGGATGCTGGGGCCCCATGTTGACGACGATGCGCTCGCCGGCGTGTTCCGCGGCGTTCTGCCGTGCGGCAGTGACGACTTGATCCCAGTCCTGGCCGCCGACGACGACGATCCGCTCCGGCGGGGGCGCAGATGTGGTCATCAGTTGTATGCCCTCCGCTCGTCGGGCGGCGGTATCTCGGCGCCGTGGTATTGCACTGGAATCCCGCCCAGCGGATAGTCTTTCCGCTGCGGGTGGCCCACCCAGTCGTCAGGCATCTCGATGCGCGTCAGGGCGGGGTGGCCGTCGAAGATGATGCCGAAGAAGTCGTATGTCTCGCGTTCGTGCCAGTCGGTGGTCGGATACACCCGGAACAGCGACGGGATGTGCGGGTCACCGTCAGGTGCGGCCACCTCGACGCGGATGCGGCGGTTGTGGGTGATCGACATCAGCGGATAAACCGCGTGCAGTTCACGCCCGGCTTCGTCGGGATAGTGCACGCCGCTGACACCGAGACACAGCTCGAACCGCAGCGCCGGTTCGTTGCGCAGTGTCTGCGCGACCGTGACCAGGCGCTCGCGGTGGACTTCCAGCGTCAGCTCGTCGCGGTAGACCACCACCCGCTCGATGGACTCTTCGAAGGTGTCTTCGCCGAGCGCGCCGGCCAACGCATCGACGACGTCGTCGAAGTAGCCGCCGTACGGGCGCGGCGAACCGCCGGGGAGCGCCACCGGTCGGACCAGCCGGCCGTAACCGGAGGTGTCGCCACTGCCCTCGGCGCCGAACATTCCCCGCCGCACCCCGATCACCTCGGGTGTCTCGTTGCTGCCGGCGCTCACCGCAGCAGGCCTTTCAGTTCGATCGTCGGAGTCACCGCCAGCGCCGCCTTCTCGGCTTCCCTGATGGCCTCCTCGCGATTCACCCCGAGCGGCATCTCCTGAATCTTGTCGTGCAGTTTGAGAATTGCGTGTAGCAGCATCTCAGGGCGGGGCGGGCAACCCGGCAGATAGATGTCGACGGGCACGACGTGATCGACTCCCTGGACGACGGCGTAGTTGTTGAACATCCCGCCCGACGACGCGCACACACCCATCGCCAGAACCCACTTGGGTTCGGCCATCTGGTCATAGATCTGTCGCAATACCGGGGCCATCTTCTGGCTGACGCGTCCCGCGACGATCATCAGATCGGCCTGCCGCGGCGTCGCCGAGAACCGCTCCATGCCGAATCGCGAAATATCGAAACGCGGCCCCGCGGTGGCCATCATCTCGATCGCGCAACACGCCAGGCCGAACGTCGCAGGCCACAGCGAGCCTTTCCGGACATAGCCCGCAACCTTCTCCACGGTGGACAGCAGGATGCCACCCGGCAGCTTTTCCTCTAGTCCCATTGCAGACCTCCCCGTCGCCAGACGTAGGTGTAGGCCACGAACACGATGACCATGAACAGGAGCATCTCCACCAGCGCGAACATCCCCAGGCTGTCGAAGGCGACGGCCCACGGATAGAGGAAGACGATTTCGATGTCGAACACGATGAACAACATCGCTGTCAGGTAGTACCTGATCGGGAAGCGCTGGCCGGTGGCGGCCGCCGCGGGATCGGAGGCGTCCATGGGCTCGATCCCGCACTCGTAGGCCTCGAGCTTGGCGTGGTTGTAGCGCCTGGGGCCGATCAGCAGAGCGATCCCTACCGACCCGACGGCGAACGCAGCAGCTATCGCACCAAGCACCAGAATCGGCGTATACAAATTCATCCTGCGCAGCAGCTCCTCGGGGGCTGTCGATGTGAGCTACAACACAGCCTAGCCTGTTTTGGATGCGAGCCACACATTTTGGTTAGTATCGCTATTGGCGCCGTTCGGCGATGTTGCACTGCCCCGAATAGGCATGTGCGGCAGCAGTTTTCGTTATCTGGATGGCTACCCGGCGGATCGCAGCAGCGACACGACCGCGTCGCCCAACCGGATCGGGTCGATCGGATGCGGAACCGCAGCCTCCGCACGCGACCAACGGGCCAGCCATGCGTCATCGGGCCGTCCCGTCAACACCAGCACCGGTGGGCAGTTGTCGATCTCATCCTTGAGCTGCTTCGCGATTCCCATTCCGCCCACCGGGGTGGCCTCGCCGTCGAGGATCACGAGATCGAAGCCACCTGCATCCATCTGCTTGACCACCATCGGGCCGGTGGCGACGTCGACATAGGTCAGCTCCGGCAGCTCCGGGTGTATCCGTTTGCCCAACGCGAGCCGGACCTGCTCCCTGGTCCTGGGATTGTCGCTGTAGACGAGGATCCGCAGCGGTTCCGGCGTCCGCGATGGCGCAGCCATGCGCGCGATGGTAGCCCGGCGCGAACATGGAGTCGGTCAAGTCGCGGAAATACGCCTGCCTCGTCGGGGCGGGTGGCGAGCTGATCGGCAGCCGCAATTGCCGAATACTGTTCCGGCCCAGGTGATCTGGGTTATAAGTCGCCATGGGAGAGCAATGGAGCCATCTCGGCCGGATCGAAGTACTCGTCGACGCGGGAGATCAGGCCGTCCGGCCCCACCTTGATCACGATGCACACGCGCATCGCGATCGATGCCCCGGTACGCGTGGTGGCGTGCAGGATGTGTTGCTGAACGAAGCCGCCGTCGAAGAGTTGGCGGTCCAGGATCTCGTACCGCCGTTCCGTCGTGGTGCTGATGAACCAGTTGATGATCTTCACCGACCGCGTGTGGTCGTTGTCTCGGACATCGCCGCTCTTCCACACCGTGATGTTCGGGCTGAATAGTTGCGCGACAGCGTAAATGTCGCTGCGTTCGATGGCGCCGAACAGCAGGTCGCCGACGTCCGTATCGGTATCGGGCATGGTGTTGACCTCAACTTCGGTTCAGGTTGAACACTGGTGGGCATGGACCTGACGCCCACCATCTCCCGTTTCGACGACTTCTACAAGAACCAGACCCCACCCTGGGTGATCGGCGAGCCGCAACCGGCGATCGTCGAGCTCGAACGCGCAGGCCTCATCACCGGCCGGGTGCTCGACGTCGGGTGCGGTACCGGTGAGCACACGATCCTGCTCACCACGGCGGCCTACGACGTGCTCGGCGTCGACGGCGCGCCCACGGCTGTCGAGCAGGCCCGTCGCAACGCAGCCGACCGGGGCGTCGACGCCCGGTTCGAGGTCGCCGACGCGTTGCACCTCGGTGACGCCCCGACCTACGACACGATTGTCGACAGCGCGCTGTTTCATATCTTCGACGACGATGACCGCGCCACCTACGTCCGCAGCCTGCACGGCGCCACCCGGCCAGGCTCGGTCGTGCACGTCCTCGCGCTGTCCGACGCGGGCCGGGGATTCGGACCCGAGGTCAGCGAGGACGCCATCCGCAACGCGTTCGGCACGGACTGGGACATCGAATCGCTGACCGTGACCACCTATCGGGGGACGGTGACCGAGGTGCATGCCGAGGCACTCGGCCTCGATATCGGAACCGTCGTCGACGAGCCCGCCTGGCTGGTGCGCGTCCGCCGGCTCTGATCCGTCTCGCCGGAGGCCACCACGGCGCCGCTCTCGGCCGCCACCCACACACCACCGCGCGGCGCGGTTGGGGGTGGCCCAGACTGTCTCATCGGGCCGCTGTTGCTGACGGCGGGGAAGCAACCGCCGGGCACGGCAATGTGCCGGACCGTGCCGGCGGGGTCGACGCCGTACGGATCCGTGCCGTCGGTGAGATCGCTCTGTGTGACCGACGTGACGCGTGAGGTCATCGCCCGTCGGCGTACCCCGGATGGTCGATCGCCAATCGGTGCCGCACCACCAGCCGCAGGCACTCCGTCACCTCGTCGGGACGACCGTCGAGGTGACCGTCGCGAATGGCCTGCGCCAACGCGGTCTCGTCGGCGAAGCCGAGACCGTCGAGGGACTCGCGAACCAATTCACCAGTGTTGTCGAGCAGTTCACGTTCGACGATGCGCAATACGTTGGCCGCGACCCTGGCGTGGAATCCGACCTGACCGCCGGCGGCGCGGACATCGGTGTCGAGGAAGTCAACCACGGCGGCGATGAGTTCGGCGGCCGTGGGCCGTCCGGTTGGCGACGTCACCGGGGTCCCCCTCCAGACAGCAGGTCCAACAGATCCCACTCCGTCTCGCTGACCCGCCTGCCGATCGCGGCCAGCTCGACCGAGGGCATCTCGCCTGACAGGTGACGCTCGGCCTGATGCCTGCAGATGACACCCCACCGCAGCGTTGCGACCGTCAGCCACCACCGAAATCCCTTGCGGTCGAGTTTGTTTCCCGAAGCGCTCTCGTAGGCCTGCAAGAACGTCTCGACGCTGCCGAGTCCTCCTGCCCCGAGTGCTTCAGGGGCGCCGAAACGCCAGGCCCGAATGCAGAACCATGCGAGATCCTCGTAGACCTCGCCGATGTGGGTCAGCTCCCAGTCCAGCACCGCGGCAAGACCCGACTCATCGACGATGAGATTCCCCATCCGGAAGTCGCCGTGCACCAAGACCAGCGGCGACGGATCGGGACGGTCGTCGGCGAGGCGGCGGAAGGTCCACTCGAACGTCGCTGTGGTGTCGCCGATCTCGTCGAGCCGGGTGCGCCAGCCGGCGAGTTCGTCGGGGGTGGTCAAGCCGATGCCGTCAGGGTCGGCGCGATGGATCGCCGCCAGCGCGGTGGCGCACTGCTGGAGCAGTCGCGCCCGTCCGGCGTCGTCCAGACCGCGGAAAATGCGCCTTACGATCGTCTCACCCGCGATGGCGTCGCAGATCAGGAACGGGTTCCCCACGGCTGCAGGGGAATTGTCTGCGGTCAGGATGTGGGGGACAGGTGCGCCCGCGGCCGCAGCCCGCAGTTGCACGTTGGCCTCGAGTTCCATGCTGGCGTGGATGTCGTCGCGGGCGCCGGTGCGCAGGATCAGTGCACGCCGACTCGTTCCGAGTGCGTCGAAGGCCCACGTCGTCCTGCTCGCGCCCCCGGTCAGCCGCTGCAGGTTCTCGACGGTGATCTCGCCGAGGACCGGCCGCAGGACCCCCTCGAGTGCCTGCGCCAGGTCTGCGGTCACTGCCGCCCGAACCCGAACAGCCGCTGCGCCACCCGCCGAATTTGGATCTCCTCAGCTCCCTCCGTGATCCGGTAGCGGCGGTGGTGTCGGTAGATGTGTTCGAACGGCTCGTGTCTGCTGTACCCGACGCCGCCGAACACCTGCATCGCCCGGTCCGCAGCCTCGCACACCAGGCGGTTGGCCCGGTAGTTGGCCATCGAGACCTTGTCCGACACCTCCATGTGATGGTTTTGATCGAGTTCGGTCGCCGCATACCGCACGAGCAGCCGCACCATCTGCGCCTCGGTCTGCAGCTCCACCAACGGCCACTGGACCGCCTGGTTCACCGCCAATGGTTTGCCGAACACCTTGCGCTCGCCGGCGTAGGCGACGGCCCGGTCGATGCAGTACTGCGCTGCGCCGAGGCTGCTGGCTGCCTGGCGAATCCTGTTCTCGTGCAGGAAGGTCTGGCCGACCTCAAGGCCGCGGTCGACTTCTCCGAGGATCGCATCGTCTGGAACACGAACGTTCTCGAGGAGCACCTCGCCGTGATCGGTGGGCATGTTGAACGTCCACCAGTAGTACGGAACCGAGAACCCGGGCGCGTCGGTGGGCACCAGGAAGGCGCTGATGCCCCGCGCCTGACCCGGCTCTCCGGACGTCCGTGCGAACACCAGGTCGTGGGTGGCGCGGTGCACCCCGGTGTTGAACCTCTTGGCGCCGTTGATCACCCAGTCGCCCCCGTCCTGCACGGCGGTGGTCTCCAGCCAGGTGGCGTCCGAGCCGTGGTTGGGTTCGGTCAGCCCGAACGCCATCGACCGTTCACCGGTGATCAGCGCGTCGGTCCATTCCTTCTTCTGGGCCTCGGTGCCGAAGCGGTCCATCATGATCACCTGGGGGAAGTTGCCGACGATCGAGGACTCGTCCTGCAGGTCGTTGTGCAGGCCGAGTCCCTTGTTTGCAAGATGCTCCCGGATGACGGCCATGTCGATATTGCTGCCGTCGCGGCCGCCGAACTGCGACGGAAGACCGTACCGCAGCCAGCCCGCCTTGTCGGCGCGCTTGCGCATCTCGCCGAGCAGGTCCTCCCACTCCCGCCGAGGGATTCCGCCGTTGTCCCAGTCGGTCCGCGCGTGTTCGCGGCGCTGATCGAAGTACTGGATGTGTTCGCGTTCCAGCGGTTTGATCTCGGCCTCGATGAACGCATCCATCTCGGCGAGCAGACCGGGAAGGTGATCGGGAAGGGTGAAGTCCACTGGTTCTCCTTTGAACGTCGGGTGGTCAGTATCCGTACAGTGTTTTCTTCCAGATCCGTGACAGTGTGGCGATGGCGTCCTGGTCGGTCATCTCGACTCCGAGGCCGGATGGGCCGACGAACACGGTGGTGAAGTTCTCGAACAGCAGCGCGATCGCCGCCGCGGTGTGCTCGGGGTTCAGTTCCGAAGCGAAGCCCTGCTCCTGTGCGCGGAGTACCGAAGCAGCGACGATGTCCACGCCGAAGCGGCGGAACTCGTTCTGCACCAAGGAGAAACGCGGTTGGGTAGCCGCGAGCTGAGCCACTGCGATCATGATACCGATGTTCTGTTTGAACATCGTCCAATAGCCGGTCACCACGGTGGTGAAGAACGCGTCGTCGTCGGGTGATTCGGGCAACGGAACGCTCAACCCCGACGGTGCGACGACCTCGTGCAGGAACGACTGGGCCAGTGCGGCGAGGAGATCCTCTTTGTCGGCGAAATACCGGTAGAACGCCGCAGGTGACTTGCCTGCCGCCGACGTGATGTCACCGAGCGTGGTGCCGTGAAAACCGCGTTCGGCGAACAGCTTCCTGGCCGCCTGTTCGATGGCATCGCGGGTCTGACGGCCCTTGGCACTCAACGACTCTGACGGTCCCGGCGGCACGGCGGCTAACCCAGGATCCGGTCGCCGGCACGCAGCAGCGAGCTGGGAAGGCCGTGACCCACGGCGTCCTGGGCGACGCGCCCCGCGGCGATGGCGGCGTCGAGATCGACATCGACGTGAATGTCGCTGTCCCGCAAAAGGTAGACGAGGTCCTCGGTGGCGATGTTGCCGCTGGCGCCTGGCGCGAACGGGCATCCGCCCAGCCCTCCCACGGCCGCGTCCAGGCGGGTGACGCCGACGCTCACCGCGGCGTACGCGCTGGCCAGTCCGGCGCCGCGAGTGTTGTGAAAGTGGGCGCCCAACGGGATGTCGCCGATCCGCGGACGCACCAGTGCGATCAGATCGCTGACCCGTCTGGGCGTGGTGGTGCCGATGGTGTCGGCGATCGCCAGGCGGTCGACGCCGGCGTCGGTGGCCGCCGTGACGATGTCGATCACCCGCTGCGGCGGTGTTGGGCCGTCGAACGGGCAGTCCCATGCGGTGGCGACGATGACCTCGACTGTCACGTCGCTGGCGTGGGCGATCGCGACGATCTCGGGGATCTGCGCGGTGGCCTCAGCAGACGACCGGGCCACGTTGGCGCGGCTGTGGCCGTCGGCGGCGGACACCACGAACTCGATCGACCGCAGTCCCGCGGCGATCGCCCGCTTGGCACCGTTGGGACTGGCCACCAACGCGGAGAACTCGATGTCGGGGAAGTTGTGGAGTTCCGCCGCGAGTTCGGCGGCGTCGGCGAGCGCCGGGACCTTGGACGGCGACACGAAGGCCGTGGCCTCCATCTCACGCACCCCGGTAGCGGCAATGGCGGCGAGCAGATCAAGCTTGGCCGACAACGGAATCGGATCCTCGATCTGTAATCCGTCGCGCAAGGACACGTCCCGGATGTCGACGTGGGTGGGCAAGTTCATAGCACGCCCCCTTCGCGCAGCGCGTCGAGTTCGACGTCGGTCCTGCCGAGCAGATCCTGGTAGATCTCGTCGTTGTGTTGGCCGGGTCGTGCCGATCCGCTGCTGCGGATGGTGCCGGGGGTCTCGGACAGGACAGGGACCACGCCGGGGCCCTTGACGTTTCGCCCGATGCGGTCATCCCAGTGATCGGCGATCATGCCGCGCGCCTGCAGCTGAGAGTCCTCGACGACCTCGGCGACGGTGTTGATGGGACCGCTGATCACCCCGGCATCCGACAGCGTCGCGATGATGTCGGCAGGCTGGCGCTCGGCGGCCCACGTCCCGATGATCTTGTCGATCTCGTCCTGATTACGTCCTCGCGCAACGTGATTGACGAACCGTTCGTCGATGGCGAGCTCCGGCTGTCCCATGGCTGCGCACAACCGACGGAACACCGTGTCCTGGTTGGCGGCGATGACCACCCAGCTGCCGTCGGCGGTCGGATAGATATTCGACGGAGCGATACCCTCAAGCCTGGTGCCGGACGGTCCCCGGACCACGCCGCCGACGTCGTAGTCGGGAATGGTCGATTCCTGCACTGCCAGACAGGATTCGGTCAACGCGGCGTCGACCACCTGGCCGTCCCCGGTGACGGAGCGGCGGTAGAGCGCCGCCAGCGCCCCCTGGGCGGCGAACATGCCTGCGAGGCTGTCGCCGAGCGACAGGGCAAGCCGCGGGGGAGGACCGCCGGGAAAGCCGTTCATGTGCCGCAGACCGCTCGCGGCTTCAGCGACCGAGGCGTAACCGGCCTTGTGGGCCTCGGGGCCGGTCTGTCCGTACCCCGAGACCCGCACCAGGATGATCCCGCGGTTGCGTTCGCGCAGCACGTCGTAACCGAGGTCCCATTTCTCCAGGGTGCCCGGCCGGAAATTCTCGACGATGACGTCGGACTTCTCCACGAGGTCCAAAAACAGCTCGCGCCCCTCGGGGACCCGGAGGTTGAGTGTCACGGCTTTCTTGTTGCGCGCGTGGACCGTCCAGAAGAAGTGATGACCGTCGAGCTCGGCCTGCCCCCACGTGCGCAGCGGGTCCGGCGCGCCGGGCGGCTCGATCTTGACGACCTCGGCGCCCATGTCGCCGAGCAGCCGACCGGCGAACGGCCCTGAGATCAGCGTGCCGACCTCGATCACCCGGATTCCGTCGAGCGGGCCCGTCGGTGAGCTCATCGGGCGCCTGCGAAGTCGTGGCGCTGCAGCCAGTCGGTGACGATGGCGGCCGCCTCGTGCAGCTTGTCGCGCTGATCGGCTCCGGCGTAGTAGTGGTTCGCCCCGGTGATCTCGTGCATCTCTTTATCGTGATGCCCGATGGCTTCGAAGATCCTGCGGGTGTGGCTTGGTGTGCAGGCGTCGTCGGCGAGGTTCCCGATGACCAGAGCGGGCACGGCGATGTCTGGCCCGGCCTTGACGGCATCACCGTTGGCGTCGTCGTAACTCCATTGCGACAGCCAGCTGCGCAGCGTACAGAACCGCGCGAGGCCCACCGGGCTCATGTTCACGACCTGAGGGTCGCCCAAATAGCACGTCCCGGGGGTGCGTTCGTTGGGATCGACGGTCGGGTCCAGCCAGCGTGGGTCGGCCATGGTGCCGTGCACGACGAAGGCGAACTCGTCATCGGGCCGGCCCGCTTTCCTCAGTTCGGCGAGTTTTCCCTTGACCCACTTGGTGATTCGCCGGTTACGCTCGATCTGGGCCTGGTGATAGCGCTCGAGAAACTCCGGTGTGTACGGAGGCTGGTTCGGATTGTCGGGGTTGTACAGGTCAAGCTCTGGGTCGCGCTTGGTCGGATCCGCCTCGTCGAGGATCGAGGCGTCCATCCACTCGGTCATCGTCCCGTGCCTGCTGATGTGGGCGGCGAGCAGCATGATGCCGTCGGCCGGGATCAACCCCAACTTCGTCAGGTCGGGGCCATCGCCGGACGGGCTGGCGGTGAGCGTGGGGTTCTGCGCCTGCTGCTGATAGAAGACCGACAGCGAGCCACCCCCGCTCCATCCGGCGAGGACGACCTTCGAGTAGCCGAGTCGGTTCTTCGCATCCTTGATGCACTCGCCGAGATCTTCGACGACCTTCTCCATCAGCAGCGCCGAATCGGTGCCCCGGAACCGGCTGTTGCAATAGATGACGTGGTGTCCTGCGCGGGCCAGTCCGTTGATCATCGGCAGGTATGCGCCGCCGCCGATGGGGTGCATGAACACCAGCACGGTGTCTGACTCGACCGTTTTCGGCTTCAGTAGATAGCTCTCCAAGACGACCAGCTCGGCAACGCCGCCGTAGACGTCGCGAACACCCGAATTGTTCTGGTAGGCAACCAGATACGGGACGCGGTCGTACTCGTGCTTGACGGGTGCTTCAACAGTGCTCATCGCTGCTCTCGTTTCTTCGCGCAAGCGCTCATCAATGCTG
>CAWCMF010000005.1:0-124802 GCA_963796545.1 uncultured Actinomycetota bacterium
CTATGGGTTTCGCCGTACTTGATCTTCCTGTTCGTGTGGGCGGGGGCGGGTTCGACTTCGACCGATCTGGTGACGCAGCCGTTTGTGAGCGGCGCGCGGAGGGTGATGAAGAGGCCGGCGATGGGGGAGCCGTGGGGGGCGTGGGCGGTGGACTTCTCACTCGTGTGCGGGCGGGGCGATCGGCGCGGCGTATCTCATCAAAATCGCGGCGAGCTTTCCCAAGTACCACATCACGATGATGCCGTTCTGGGCGGTGGGGATCGCGTATCTGCTGTTTCGGTACGTGAAAAGCGGATCGCGTGGTGGGAGCCAGCGGTGTACGCGGTGGTGACGGCGGGGATGGCGGGGTACTTCGTGACCTTCGTGAACGACAAGTACGTCCTGTTCGCGGGGTATGACTTTGTCTTTCCGCTGCTGGTGTGGCCGGCGGCGCTGGGGCTGGCGTTCCTGGTGTTGTGCGCGGCGCTGGGCAGGCACCACCTACCGCGGCAGCTGACGATCCTGTTGTTGCTGCTGACAGTGAGCTGGAGCTGGGGGGTGAATGAGAAGCAGTCTCGGGCGGACTATTCGACGGCGTACAACTATGGGTCGTTTGGGCTGCGGCCGACGGTGCAGCGCTGGAGACCATCTTGCGCCGGACCAGGTGTTCATCTCATCAAGGGATGTGGCGTATTACACGCGGAGCCAAGCGTACGTGGATCAGGACACGTTCTGGAGCATGTGGGGAGGTTACAGAAGGCGGGGGTGGGGAGTTTTGATGGGAGTATTGCGGGGTATCCGAGGGTGGATGTGGCGGCTTTGTTTCTTTGGGATCCGGAGAGTGGGAGGTTGGCGCACTCGTATTTGGATGAGTTGTATGAGGTGGATTTTCAGGAGGGGCCGTTTCACATTTTTGTGAGGACGTCGCCTTAGTCGGGGCTGAGGCTCCGCCGGCCGGGGACGCTGCGCTCCCCTGGACCCCTAGCAGATTCTCGGGGACCTCACTCGCTTCGCTCGTTCGGTCCCCGAACCCCGCGAACAAGCTCGGTCCCAAACCCCCTTAGCGGATGACTTGGCGTTGGTCTCGGGAGTAGAGGGACATGTTGGGGGGGTGGTTTTTGGGGAGGGAGCGGAAGAACTCGATGTAGGGGCGGTCGTCGGTGATGATGGGGCCTTCGCCGACGATGCGGCGGAGCTCTTGCTCGCTGGCGTTGAAGCGGGCGAGCAGGTCCTGGGTGGTGGGGAGGCGGACTTTCTGGAGCTCAGCTCGTAACGCGGCGTCCTGCAGGCGCCGATCGAGAGCGGCGGTGGATCTTTGATGGGGCTCTTGGAGCCAATCATGAGGTCGCCATCCTGCCATAGAGTGGCGTAGGGAAAGGCTTCGAGGAAAAGGGGCGGACGACGAGCTTGTACTCGTAGTCCAGAAGGGCGGGATCCACTGCGTCATGAGCCCGTCTTCTTCGAGGGGCGGCCTTGCAGAGCTCGTAGTACTCGAGTGAGTAGAGCGTCGCCGAGCCGGCATCGTTCGGACGGATGGCATCGCCGCTGATCACGTGGTACTTCTGGCCGGAGGTGAGCAGGTGGTTTCGCGCGTCACCCTGCCTGAGATTGACGTTGGGCCGATCATGGAAGGCGTAGTTGACGTGGCTAAAGCGGCGCGAGGCTTCGATGACGGCGTCGGACAGCTCGACCGCATCGAGCTGCACGTTGGGATGGATGGCGACAGCGCCGGCGGTGGTGCCACCACCGATTCCCACGATCAGGGCACGGCGCGGGTTGGGGTGGATCAGCATGGGAATGTGCGCCAGCAGCCGGTGGAACTCCACCAACGGCGGCTGTCACGCCCTGCCCGCGCGCATTGGTGTAGAGCGTGATGTAACCGTCCGGCTCGCGAACGATCGTGACCGAGCTTTCGAGCCCTTCCTTGTAGTACTCGATCGGCTTGTCCGGGAAACGCGCGAGGTTGATCCGCTCGTCCAGGCTGGGCGTGGCCCGGGACGCCATGACGAACAACCCGCCACCGAGCAAAGTCAGCGCCACCTTGGCGAAGGGATGCACCCAGCGCCGGGGCGCGGCCACAGGACGGCGCCACCGGCGACCACACTGCCGATGGCAAGAAAGGTCAAGCTGCGCTGACTGGCGAACTCGGGTAAGAGGTAGAAGCCGGCGACGAGCGAGCCGACGATGGCGCCGAGCACGTTCGCAGCATGAGGCTTCCCCACGCGCCGGTCCCGTATCGGGTCGGTCGCCGGCGTACAGCGAGGCGGCGGCGGCGAACGTCATGCCCGAAAGGAACATCGACGGCGCGATGGCGACGAAGGCGGCCAGGATCATGAAGCCATCCTCGAGGTTGGCGAGGAATGAAAGGCCGGGCCAGGTGGGACTCGCGCGACGGCAGCGGGCAGGTGGCCAGGACGGTGATAATAGACGGCCGAGATGCCGATGCCCAGCTCCAGCAGGGCGACACGATCCACCAGTTGACGCGCTTGCCGAACGCCCCGGCGATAGGGGTGAGCACGTACGAACCGGCGGCGATGCCGAAGAGCACCACGGCGAGCATGACGGTGAAGGCGTAGGTGCTGTTGTCGGCCGAGAAGAGGGCGAGCAGCCGGAACCAGACCACCTCGAAGCCGAGGCCACACAGTCCGGACATGAGGAAGGCGAACCAGACGACGGCGCGGCCAAAGCCACCGCCTTCGCGGGCGGCCTCCCGGCGGAGGCATCGACGCGCAACGTGGCGGCGCGTCCGCTGAAGACGAACGAGGCGAGCACGGCGACGACACCGACCGCGACGTTCAGCGCGACGGCGACGTGGATGCTGGCCTGTACGCCATAGTCCGAGATGAGGTAGAAGCCGGCGGCGATGCGGTGCCGGCGATGGCGCCCATGGTGTTGATGGCGTAGAGCAGGCTGACCGAGCCGGAGAGCGAGCTGGCTGGGGAAGCGCGGACTTGAGCATGATGGGGAGCGTCGCGCCCATCAGGCTGGTGGGGATGAGCAAGATGAGGAAGGCGAGCAGGAGGCGAAGCGCGATAGGGAGCGCGTCGCCGTACGGCGTGCCGGCGGCGAAGGCGGGGACGACGCTCTCGATGGACTGATTAAGCGCGGGATAGACGTCTTTAAGCGCGCGGAAGGCGGCGGATAAGCAGTCCTGTGCCGCCGATCCCGATCTCGACGATGCCGTAGACGAGCAGCGGGTTACGGACGCGCTCGGCGACCCGGCCGGCGACGAACGAGCCGAGCGCGAGCCCGGCCATGAAGCCGGCCAGCACGGCGCTCACGGCGTGCACCGTGACGCCGAAGATCATGGAGAGGATGCGCACCCACGCCACCTGGTAGATCAGGCCGGCGGCGCCGGAAGAGACGAAAAAGGCGGCGACGAAGAGGAAGAAGAGGAGCGATCCGAGGGCGCCGGTGATCCGGTTCCCTCCCGCCGGCGCCAGGGAGGGCGGGCGGAGGGTCGTGGGAGGGGAGGCCATCCGGCGCGAGGCGGGGGATGGTACCACTAGCTTTCTAACCGACGTGACTACGCCTGCCTTCTCTCACGCTTCGTACTTCGACCCCAAACCGAGCGCGCCGCCTGGACGCCAAGGTGGCGGAACAGCTGAATCAGGTGAGCACAGCGACGCTCACCTCGGTGCTGCTCAAGCTGGGGCTGCGCAACACGTTCATGACGGATGTGCATCCGTTAGCGCCGGGGACGGGTGGTGGGGCAGGCTTACACGATGCGGTATATCCCGATGCGGGAGGACGTGGATGCCGATGCGCTGGACGGGCGGTTCGATAATCTGCGGAATCCCAGCGGTATCGGGATAGAGAGTGTGGGGTCAGGGGACGTGCTGGTGATGGATGCGCGGGGGGAGATCCGGGCGGGGACGATTGGGAACATTTTGGTGACGCGGATGAGGCAGCGGGGGGCGGCGGGGCTGGTGACCGATGGGGCGTTCCGGGATGCGTCGGGGATCGCGGCGGGTGGGGCTGCCGGCGTTAGAGCTCGCGGGGGACGCACGCGGCGACTAATGTGACGCTGCACCATCCGGTGGATCTGCAGGCTGCCCAATCGCGTGTGGGGGAGTGAGTGTTTATCCGGGGGATGCGATTGTGGGGGATGGGGATGGGGTGATCGTGGTGCCTCACGGCATTTGGCGGAGGAGGCGGCGGGGAGGGCTTTGGAGCAGGAGAGGAGGGAGAGGTTTTTTCTTAGTAAGGTGGCGGGCGGGGGTGAGCATTATTGGGGTTTATCCGCCTAATGAGGAGACCTTGGAAGAGTTCAGGCGGTCAGGACGTGCCGGCTGAGGCTCCGCCGGGCAGGGGACGCTGCGCTCCCCTGCACCCCTAGCGAGTTTTGTCCCCTTCGGGGACCCAGGCGGAGGGCTCAGGCTTTCCGAACCTCCCGCTCTAACCATTGCTCGCTTCGCTCGCTCGGTCCCCGAACCCCTAGACGAGGTTCGGCCTCGGAGGTAGCCGTAGTGGTAGATAGGGCGGCTAGGGAGGCGCCGGCGATGGGGCCGACCCACCAGATCCAGGCGTCGGCGAAGTTGCCTGAGATGATGGCGGTGCCGAACCAGCGGGCGGGGTTCATGGCGGCGCCGGAGATCCCGCCGGTGGCGAGAATGTCGATGACGATGGTGAGGCCGATCATCAGCGAGGCGATGGTGAGAGGGCCGCGCTTGTCGATCGCGACGCCGAAGATGACGTAGGCGAGGAAGAAGGTGGTGACGATCTCGGCGATAAGGGCGTTCATCGCGCTGAAGCCATTGCCGACGGCGGGGTTGCCGTAGCCGACTTTGGCGAGTGCATCCGCGGGGAAGATGAGTGTGGCGAGGAAGGTGCCCAGGGCGGCGCCGATCAGCTGGGCTACGATGTAAATGGCGCCCTTGACGGGGGTGATCTTGCGCGCGATCAGGAGGGCGACGACGACGGCGGGGTTAAAGGCCGGCCGCCCGGAGATGTGGCCGGTGGGCAGCGACCATGAGGGCGATGGCGAGGCCGTGCGCGAGCGCAATCGCGACGAGGTTCTCGCCGGCGGTGTGCGCGATGGCGCTGACGCCGAAGAAGAGGAGCCGGCGGTGCCGATCGCTTCGACGACGTAGTGGAAGATGGCGTCGTTCGGGCGGCTCGGTGGCGCGCATCTCGCGCGGCTCGTCGCCCGGGGACGGCGGTTAGGGGGCGGACGGTGTCGGGTGCAGACATTGGTGCATCATGGTACGTCCGCGGCCGGTCTGCGGGGGACGCTGCCCAGGGACCGGCCCTCTTGGCGCTCCTCCGCCTTCGGCGCGCGCCAATTCACCCGCCCCGAACCCCCTAGCTAATTCTTCGGGGGCCTCGCTCGCTACGCCCTGAAGCCCCGGCCCCCTAACGCCTGCGCTCTCGCTGCGCGAGTGCTCGTTGCTCGCTCGGCCCGCCGAACCCCCGGCTACGTCGGCGCCGTCTAGGCGGCGCGTTCGGTTTCGTCTGTCGGTGGATCGATTTTCTGTTCGATCTTGGTGCGGGTTTCGTGGAGTAGGCCCTTGGCGCGGTTGCGAAGCTCGACGGTCTTGTCGTCGGCCATCTCCACTAGATCGGGGTGATCGTTCCTGAAACTGTCGAACCGGCCACGCAGCTGAGCGCGGCGTGCTTCGCCCTTTTCGGGGTCGAAGAAGTACATGGCTGGCCGGCACCGGCGGCGAGAAAGACTACTGGAGCCATAGTTGTGTGTGCCTCCTATTCAAGGGAGGCAGGGGCAAGTTCTGTGCCCGGCGCGGCTAGTGGAAGGGTGGCGCGAGCGCGATGTCGAGCTGGTAGAGCGATGGGCCGGTGCGCGTGCGGGCGGCGCGGAGGGCGTCGGCGATCTCGCCGGGGCCGTCGAGCTTCTCGGCGTGCGCGCCGAAGGCTTTGGCGTAAGCGACGAAGTCCGGGTTCTTGAGGACGGTGTCGATCACCCGGCCGTCGTAGCGCCGCTCCTGGGCGCTTTGATCATGCCGTAGGCGTTGTCGTTGCAGATGATGATGGCGATGGGCAGGTCGTATTGGACGGCGGCTGCCCGGAGTCGATCCCGAACGCATCGTCCTATGGGGGATCTCCAATTCCGGCGGTCATGTCATTCGGGTCGCCGCCGAGGACGGGCGCGCCGCAGCCGTGATGTCGGTGACCCCGGCGGTGGACGGTGTGGCGGTGGTTGCGCAGCTGGCTCGCAACGCCGGCGTGCTCCATCTCTTCCGCATCACCGCGCATGGCCTGAGGGATGCAATGCGGGGGCTGACGCGCCGCGCGCCGCACCTTGTTCCGGTGATGGGTGAACCTGGCTCGCGCGCGATCATCGCCAAACATGGTGCGGAGCAGGACTATACGCCGCTCACGGGCCCCAGCTGGCGCAACGAAGTATGCGCACGCACCGCGCTCGGCGTGGCGTTCAACCGCCCGATCACGTTCGCCTCACGCGTATCCTGCCCGCTGCTGGTGCAGGCCGGAACTGTCGACAGCATCACCCCACCCGCCCGCGCCCGCCGAGCCGCCGCCAGCGCCGCCCGCGGGGAGCTGCGGGAGTACCCAATTGACCACTTGGACGCTGAAACCATTCCCGCACAACAAGATCTGCTGGCGGATCAGCTCGAATTCCTCTGCAGCCACCTGGGGCCCGCCGTGTCGGACCAGGCGGCGACAACCACCACCGATTGGAATCAGCGATGAAGCTCAAGAACCTGACAAACCGTGTCGTCCTGGTCACCGGCGCCGGCAGCGGCATCGGCCGGGCCACCGCCCTGCTGTCCGCGCGCCGCGGTGCACGGCTGGCGATCTGCGATCTGAACGAGGCCGGGCTGAAGGAGACCGCCGAGGCCGCTCGGGGGCTGGGGGCCGAGGTGCTCGCGCAGACCGTCGATGTCACCGACGCCGCGTCGATGGACGAATTCGCCGACGCGGTGCACGCCCGCTTCGACACGGTGGACCTGCTGATCAACAACGCCGGCATCGGCGTCCGGGCCGGATTCTTCGACACCACGCGCGAGGATTGGGACCGCTTGATCGCGGTCAACATCATGGGGCTGGTGCACGGATGCGAGCGTTTCGTCCCGCGCATGATCGAACGCGGCACCGGCGGTCAGGTCGCCAACGTGTCATCTGGTTGTGGCTACTCGGCGCTGACGTACATGTTCGGCTACTCGGTCACCAAGTTCGCTGCATTCGGGTTCTCCGAGGCGCTGCGGATGGAGTTGCGACAGCACAAGATCGGGGTGACCACCATCTGCCCCGGCCTGATCAACACCCCAATCCTGCGGACCAGTGTCACGCGCGGAGCCCGCGCAGAGGAACGGGCCGAGCGGCTCGCGCGCGTGCATGAGCGGCGGGGCTACTCACCAGAGAAAGTTGCCATCAACATCCTGCGCGCGGTGGGCCGCAATCGTGCAGTCGCCCCGATCACCCCCGAAGCCCACCTCACGTACGCACTGACCCGCATCGCTCCGCCGGTGGCGCGCTGGTTTTCCGCCCGCACCTCCGCCGCCCTCGCCAAGTAGATAGCCCAAGGAAGTCGAAAAAATGGTTACCACACCCGTGACGAACGACCTCGAGCACGTCGATGTGTTGATCGTCGGTGCCGGCATCTCCGGTATCGCCGCGGCGTATTCACTTTCCACGCAGCACGCCGACAAGACTTTCGCCATCCTGGAGGCGCGTGGCGCCAGCGGCGGAACATGGGACCTGTTCCGCTACCCCGGTATTCGCTCCGATTCGGACCTGCACACCTTCAGCTACGAGTTCAAGCCGTGGCGGAACGAGAAGGCAATCGCCGGCGCACCGGCGATCCTCGACTATCTGCGCGAGACGGCGGCCGAAAACGGCATCGACGGCAAGATCCGCTTGCACCATCGGGTGCACCGCGCGACATGGTCGAGCACGGACGTTCGCTGGTTGGTCGAGATCGAGCGGACCGACACCGGCGAGCAGCTGACGATCAGCTGCGGCTGGTTCTTCAGTGCCGGCGGCTACTACCGCTACGACCAAGGATTCATTCCGCAATTCGAGGGCCGTGAGCGATTTCAGGGACAGATCGTGCACCCCCAGCATTGGCCGGAACATCTCGACTACCACGGTAAGCGGGTGGTGGTGATCGGCAGTGGCGCCACCGCGGTCACGCTCATTCCGGCGCTGGCCGGAACCGCAGCGCACGTGACAATGCTGCAGCGGTCGCCGAGCTACGTCCTGTCGGTTCCGTCCCGCGACAAGATCGCCAACTCATTGCCCGCTCTGCTCGGCGCCAAGCGGGCATACGCAATCACCCGCCGGAAAAACATCGCGCGGCAGCGGGCGATCTTCCGGTTCTGCCGGGCCTACCCGCGGACCGCCCGATGGCTGATCCGCCACCACATTGCCAGGCAATTACCGGTGAACTATCCCGTCGACGAGCATTTCAATCCGCCCTACAACCCGTGGGATCAGCGGTTGTGCGTCGTACCCGATGGCGACCTGTTCAAGGCGATCCGCGACGGGGACGCATCGGTGGTCACCGATCGGATTGACACCTTCATCGAGCAGGGCATCCAGCTGAAATCCGGGCGCGAGCTCGAAGCAGACATCATCGTGACCGCTACCGGCCTGAACCTACAGGCGTTCGGCGGCGTCACGTTGAACGTGGACGGCGCGGCAGTGAACCTGTCCGACAAGGTGGCATTTCGGGGCTTCATGCTCGACAGGGTTCCCAACTTCGCGTTCGCGTTCGGATCCACCAACTTGTCGTGGACGCTGAAGGTCGGACTCGTGGGCGAGCACTTCTGCCGACTGCTGGCCCACATGGACACCTGCGGTCACACCGTCTGCTGTCCCGTATTCGACAATCCAGACATGGTGACTGGTCCGTTCGTTGAATCCGGCGCCGGTTACGTACAGCGCTCGATCCAACAGTTCCCGCGTCAAGGCGCCGAAGGTCCTTGGCAGATTTCCAACGACCACCGGGCCAACGTCAAGACGTTCCGCAAGAGTCCAATCGCCGACGAGAACCTGCGGTTCGGTTCCACCCTCGGTTCATCCCCGATGGGCACCGTGGCCGCGGGAATCACCGCATAGCCGGTCATCGGGTTGACATGTCAGGTGTATGCCACGTGGACCCGCTCGATGTGGCCGTCGAATCGGAACGGTGCTCTGTCGTAGTAGTCCAGCGATACCGGTGAGCCGAGGCAGACACCGATGTCAAGACAGTCGTTGGCGGTAAACAACAACGGCGCGCTGACCGGCACCTGGCCCTTCGCGACGACCTCAGCCGACTCGGATGGTGATGTCAAGCGGTCCGGCGGGGCGTTGTTCGGCATAACGGGTCTCCACGACAATCGTCGTCGGGCCGGGCTGCAGTTTGGCCGCTGAGCGGATCTTGGTGCGGGAAATGATGAAACAGTTGTACTCGTAGCACAGATATCCGTCGTCGAGGTAACAGGTGACCCCGCCGGCGAAACCGCCGAGCGCATAGAGGACTCCGCTGGCATCGGCTGGCACGTCGGCTTCGATGGTGACGGTGTTGTTCTTGTTGCCCAGCGCGGGCGCGCAGAACTCGGGGATGCGGGTGATTGTCGCCGGGGAAACTCCCACTCGCGATACGGCGGTGTGATGCGCAGTTCGGGATGGAAGATCGGCACCCACAAACCACCCCCGATGGGGAGCACGGAGTTTCGAGCGGCTTCGATGGCGAACAATTCGCGCATCTGGGCGAGCTTGTCGGGCATCTCGTCCGCAAGGTCGCGGGCCTGGGACCAGTCTTGGTCGAGGTGATACAACTCCCAGCGGTCGTTGTCGGGTGTCCAGTCGTGGATGCCGGGTGGCAATCCCGGCATCCAGGGCACCCGTGGACCGAACGTCGAGGCCATCCAGCCGTCGTGATAGATCCCCCGACTGCCCATGACCTCGAAGTATTGGGTCTTCTTACCCCCCGGTGCGGATGGGTCGGTCAGTGTGCGCGCGAAACTTGCTCCGGCGATCGGGATTTGGGGCACGCCGTGGACGAAGCAGCGGAGGCTCGATTCCCACGATGTCGTAGATGGTCGGGACCACGTCGTTGACGTGCAGGAAGTGATCGCGCGGCACCGGGTCCGGCGCGACCTTCTGGGGCCAGCGGATCGCCAGCGGATTGCGGGTGCCGCCCAGATGCGAGGCGATCAGCTTCACGCCCTTGTAGGGCGTGCTGCCCGCCCAGCCCCAGCCGGAGTGGTACTGGTTGTCGGTCTTCGGTGAGCCGAGCACGTCCAGCCCGCCGAGTTGCTCGAGCGCGTCGATGTGCATCCGGGGTGTGGTCGGAATGCCGTTCTGCGCCAGCAGTTCGGCGATGGTGCCGTCCTGGCCTTCCGCCGATGACCCGTTGTCGCCCCAGATGTAGAGAAACAGCGTGTTATCCCCGTAGCCCAGCCGATCCAACTCATCGACGATCCGGCCCACCTGAACGTCACAGTGTTCGGCGAACCCTGCCGCGACTTCCATCAGGCGGCGCTGAAACGGCCTCTCGTCCTCGGGGATGTCGTCCCACGCCTTCATCCGCTCGTCGCGCGCGGTCAACTCACAGTCTTGGGGAATCCAGCCCTTGTCCTTGGCGCGCTCGAAAACCCGCTGCCGGTAGGCATCCCAGCCGTCGTCGAACTTCCCCGCGTAGCGGTCGGCCCATTCCTTCATGATGTGATGCGGGCCGTGCAGACAGCCGCTGGCCCAATACATGAAGAACGGCCTATCAGCCTGCAGCGCCTTGTGGTTGCGCAGCCAGTTGATCGCGTCGTCGGCCAGGTCCTCCGAGAGGTGGTAGCCCTCCTCGGGGGTCTTCGGTGGCGTCACGACAGTGGTGTTGCGCACCAGATGTGGCTCGTACTGGGACGCCTCCCCGGCCAAGAACCCGTAGAAATACTCGAAGCCCAACCCGGTGGGCCAGTCCTCGAACGGGCCGGCCGCCGTGGTGTCCTCGGCCGGGGTGTTGTGCCACTTGCCCCATGCGCCCGTGCTGTAGCCGTAGTCCTTGAGCACCTCGGCCACCAGGGCGCTGCTGCGCGGGATCTTCCCGGCGTAGCCGTCCCAGTCATTGGCCAATTCGGCGATCTGCCCATTGCCGATCTCATGGTGATTGCGCCCGGTCAGCAGCGACGCCCGCGTCGGCGAACACATCGCGGTGGTGTGGAACCGGTTGTAGCTAACGCCTTCCGCGCAGATCCGGTCCATCGTCGCGGTACGCACCTCACCGCCGAACGTCGTCGGCAGACCAGGCCCAGCATCGTCGATCAGCACGATCACGATATTCGGTGAATCCTCATGCAGCCGAGCCGGAGTGACGCGCTGGGCATAGGTGGATTCCTGCAGGGTCCGCCCGGCAACACTCGCCGACGGCGTCGGCGGAAACGGCAGCGTCGCGCCACCGGGCAGTTTCGGCGCGACCACCCCGCCCATTGAATCGACATGAATGTTTGCGGCGGCATCCGACATCGCTGCTCCCTTGCTCGAAGCTGGGATAGGTAGATCGCTCACGCAATCAAATTCAGGCCAAGTCGCGCACGAATTTACTCCGCTCGGCCCATCGGGGCGGCGGGTATCAGTAGCCTGTGAGAACCCAGTCAGCCCCTGCATGACGGGCCTAATCCTTGAGCGTGTAGGTCGCCGCGATACCTGCGCCAGCAGTTGAAACATCGGCTTCCCCAAGAATGAGCGACGCACCCCCGGGGCCAGTGTTAGACGCGGTCGGCCCGCATCGGAGATCGCCGCAACGTCGTCGTTTGCAAGCGAGCGCGCGAACTTGGCGACACGATTGTCGCAGTGCCGGTGGAGCATCAACAGTCGTCGAGCCGATTCTCGCCAAGCTCGGCCCCACAAGCCTGCTCCACCCTGGGGCTTGAACTGGCGGATCTTGATACGAGCAAGAAAGTTCTCACACCGCAGATCACGCTGCCTTCTCGGTGGCTGAGGCAGACATCAGGGTTCGGTGGCGGCGGACGGGAGCGGCCGAGCGGACGGGAGCCGCCACCGCGAAGCTATGTGTTTGGTGCCGCCCCCAGTTATGGGCGGCTCGGGTAGCTTTAGGTGGCGGTTCACGTGGGGAGGGTGTCGATTTTGACGAGGTTGTGGGCAAGACGCCGTGTCCGCACCAGGTTCGGGCGCCGTTGATGCCGGGGAGTTCGGTGCGGTTCCAGCCGTAGCAGCGTTTCATGTGGTTGATCCGACCCTCGGATCCGGTCTAGCCATTTCACCCTCTCGCGGAAGGCGCGCCGGTGTTCGAACTCGCGGCGTGCCACGCTGGGCTTACTCGCGTGGGGGATCGCCACGCTGCGAATCCCCAGACTGCAGGTCGTGTTCCATCGATGCCTGGCCGTCGCCGCGGTCGGTGGTGCCCACGCGTGGAATGCATCCAGTGCGGGTGCTGGCAGCCGAACAGCAATGAGGCCTGGGTGAAACTAAGTGGAGCTAAGGGGATTCGAAATCCCTCGCCTTGACCCTCGGAAATAGCCGCTGAGCAGCTGACAGTCGTGCTTACGTGATGCTTGGCCCTACGCGAGAAGACGTGAGAAGACCTGCGGACACGCCGAGACGTGTTGACGGCGTCAACATTCCCACTCCCCGGCTGGTAGATAACCTTCCCCAGATGACTTTGAACAGACCAGGCCGACGGCGGACGCGTCGTAACGCGGCGCAGTCGCCCTCAGACCTGGGAATTACGTGACCGTCAAAGGTAAGATATCGATGCGCAGCGAATCGGTGCGGACACGCCGGCACGAGTGCGAAGTGGTTCACTGCGACAACTGATTGACAACACTGCGCGAGTAGACCTGGATGCTTTGACTGCTAAGCCCTCGGTTCCGCCGCGGCTGCCGGGACAGCCGAACGATGCTGCACTGCACGAGGCGGTGCGGTCGCACTGGCGCGAGGTGGTTCGCCGCTTGCCACCGGTTGACGACACTGCGCGCCTAGATCTGAACGCTGACAGCACTGTGCGACTAGATCTCGCTGACGCACTGTGCGACTAGATCCGCTGACTCCCTGCGATCTCGCCGACACCACTGTGCGAACTTGATCCGGATACGGTGCCCGTTCGGTCTTCGGGTCCACCGCGGCGGCTGAGACAGCAGAACGTTGCTGCACTGCATGAAGCGGTGATCGTTGGCGAGGAAAATCTCTGGGGGCTCCGGGTCAAGCGGACGGCCACGGCGTTCGCCGCCGTTCTCCTCTTCGTCGCGTTAGTGGTCTTCAGTGGGCAGCCCTTCGGGGGCGACGACCAGCCGGCGCCGCCGCCGTCGGTGCCCGCAGCCAACGCTGACGGGTCATCAGCCGCGACGGAACAAGATCCCGCCCCGGGCGCGCATCCCGAAGGCACATCCGGCGGCGCACTGCCACCGGCCGAAGGCGTGCAAGCGTTCTCCGGCGGCAATGAGCCACCCGCACAGCCGATGCCGCGCGAGCAGAGCGAGAATCCGTTGTCGTGGCCGCAACTCCTCCTCAGCGGCGTGTTGATGATCCTGTCGCTAGGGTTGTTCACTGTCGCCGGTACCACCCTGTGGTGGATGCTACACGCGTGGCGCAGTCCGGATGCGTTGGCGGCAACGGGTTTTCGGCGTCGATCAGCCGGCGCCCCTCGGTCGTTCTCATTGATGTTGCCGGCTCGCCACGAACAAGATGTCCTCGGGGACACGATCGACGCGCTGGCCCGGCTCGACCACCCCAAGTACGAGGTGATCGTGATCATCGGTCACGACGACCCGGAGACAGAGTTCGTCGCGCGTAAGGCAGCGGCGCGCCACCCCCGGATCGTCAGCGTGGTCATGGACTACCACCTGCCCAAGAACAAGCCGAGGGCGCTCAACACCGCACTGCGCAAATGCCGGGGTGACATCGTCGGTGTCTTTGACGCCGAGGACGAGGTGCATCCGGGGCTGCTGCGTCTGGTCGAAGCGCGTTTCGAGGAATCCGGCGCAGATGTGGTTCAGGCGGGCGTGCAGTTGATGAACGTCCAGACGAGTTGGTGGTCGCTGCGCAACTGCCTCGAGTACTACTTCTGGTTCCGCTCCCGCCTGCATTTCCACGCGGAGAAACGGTTCATCCCGCTCGGAGGCAACACCGTGTTCACCCGCACCGAGCTGTTGCGGGAAGTGGGCGGCTGGGATCCCGACTGTCTGGCCGAGGACTGCGAGATCGGCGTGCGGTTGTCCACCCGCGGTGCAGTCGTAGCGGTCGCCTATGACCCGCAAGCGGTGACCCGGGAAGAGACCCCCGGTTCGATCCGTGCCCTCGTGAAGCAGCGCACGCGCTGGGATCAAGGTTTTCTGCAGGTGCTCCGCAAGGGCGAGTGGCGCAAGCTGCCCAGCCGCAGACAGCGCTGGTTGGCCCGCTACACCTTGGCGATGCCCTTGCTGCAGGCGGCAACGGGGGTGCTGCTGCCGCTGTCGCTGGCGATGATGTTCCTGCTGAAGGTTCCGATGCCGACGGCGTTGGTGACGTTCTTGCCGCTGGCGCCGACGCTCGTCACCATGGCGGTCGAGTCTGCCGCACTCGGTGAGTTCGGACGGGAATTCGGCATCCGAATACGTGCCCGTGATCACGCGCGACTATTGCTGGGCACCGTTCCATACCAGCTGCTACTCGCGGCCGCCGCGGTGCGGTCGGTGTGGCGCGAGAGCCGCGGGCACGGAGGCTGGGAGAAGACCACTCACACCAACGCCCACCGCACCACCACACCCAAGCGGCCGGTTCCGGTATGAGTCGGTTATCCCGCCTGAATCCCTCGATCCCGATACTCGGGATCCTGTTGATACTCACCGCGACACTGCGGTTGATCAACCTCACGGGGTCGCCCGCCCGCCTTGACGACGAAGGCACGTATATGGCCCAGGCCTACGCCGTGGCCGAATGGGGAGAACTCGCCCACTACACCTACTGGTACGACCATCCGCCGGCCGGCTGGCTGCAATTGGCGCTGTGGACGGTGATTTCAGGTCCCGACTTCGGGGGCAACGCGGTCGCTGCCGGGAGATACCTGATGGTCATCGTCGCCGTGATCACCGCTGCCCTGCTGTGGGCCCTGGCACGCCGAATCGAGATGTCGCGGTGGGCAGCCGCGGCCGCGGTCGCCGTCTTCGCGCTGTCTCCGTTGGCGATCTCGTTGAGCCGCACGGTATATCTGGACAATCTCGCCATCGCATGGATGCTGGGCGCCCTGGTGCTGCTGTGCTCACCCCGGTACCGGCTGTCGGCAATGTTCGGCGCCGCAACATGTTTCGGCATCGCGGTGTTGACCAAGGAGACCATGCTGCTGCTCCTGCCGATGTTCGCCTGGCTGGTCTGGACCAGGACCGCGCCGGTGACCCGCCGCTACGCGCTCGCCGTGTTCGTCGCCGTGTTCGGCGTGGTGGTGAGCACGTACGTCTTGATGGCCGTCCTGCGTGGTGAGCTGGTCCCCGGGCCCGGACACGTCAGTCTGTGGGACGGCATCAGGTTCCAGTTGCGGGATCGCGCGGCCGGCGGCGCGCTCGATGATCCCGATTCGCTCAATCGCCATACCGTTGACGAATGGCTCCGACTCGACCCGGCCCTGCCGTTTCTGGCCGGCCCGATCGCCCTGGCCGCACTGTTCGTCAAGCGGCTGAGGCCGTTCGCGGTCGGGTTGGTGATACTCATCGCCACGATTCTCCGTCCCGGATACCTGCCGGCGCCGTTCATCCTGTCCGCGCTGCCGTTGACAGCGCTTCTGGCCGCGGGCACCGGCGAGGTGGCGCTGCGCTATCTGTTCCGCACCGTTGAGCAGCGATCGGTTGGCCTGCGGCGCTTCCGTGTTCCGGCGCTGGCCGCCGGGGCGCTGGTCGTGTCCATCGCCGTGTCGCTCTGGCTGCCCACCTATCACGGCTTGATGGAGTCCGACGATGACGCGTCGATGCGGCAGGCACAGCAGTGGATCGAGCAGAACGTGCCAAAGACCGACCGTCTGATCGTCGACGATGCGTTGTGGCTGGACCTGATCCGGGACGGCCGCGACCGGCGCAATGTCGTGTGGGCCTACAAGGTGGACACCGACGAGCAGGTGCAGGGCTGGGCGCCCCGCGGCTGGACCGACTACGAGTGGGTCGTGTCGAGGGCGTCCTTGCGTGCCAACATGCCGCCGAACGGTGTATTCACTGACGCGGTCGCGCACTCACAACCAGCGGCGATATTCGGCTCGGGCGGGACGCGAGTCGAGGTGCTCCGTGTCGACAATGGCGCACCGACCTCGAAACCCCCGTCGCCCGCGGCGCCGGCGTTCGGAGGGCAACTCGCGGCCCGCCTTGCCGGTGCCACCGATCCGGATGTGCTCGCGGTCCTGCAGTCTCGGACGGTGGATCAACGTGTGCTTGCGACGCTGGCAGTGATCGCTGCGACGCAACCCGTTCGGGTCGAGGACATTTCGACCATCGAAGGAGAGGACGACACCGGAACTCCCCGACGCGATATCACGCTGACGGGCCCGCGCCACCGGCTACAAGGGGTGGCGGCATTCTTCGAACGCCAAGTGGGCCCGTTCGCAGTGCAGTCCGTGGATCTGACCGCCAAGGGACTGAGAGTTCGATTTCCGTTGCGCACCAAGGATATCGGTCTGGGCACAGGTCCGGCGCCGCTGCAGGGGGGTCCGGCCGCGCTGCGGGTGGCGGACCTGCGCCGCAGCCGACCGGCCGAGCAACTCGACTTGGTGCGCATCGACGGCACCGCGGCCGGCTCGCTTGAGACGAGCGACGACGCGAATCCGTCGGGCTATCGGTCGATGCCCGCGGGGACGTACGTGGTGGTGACGAACCGTGCCGGCGGAGGTGACCCGGTTATACGTCAGGTAGCTCACGCTCCATCCAGGGGTGACCTACACGCTCGCACTGTTCTCCGCGGCCGAATCCAGCCAGGTCGCGCTGCAACTCGCACCGGACGGCCCGCCCACCGGCCCCACGCCCGACTCCGCCGTGCGGATGCTGCACGCTGCCAGTGCAGCGGGATCCGTCTACCTGGCGCTGGTAGCACCCGGCATGGTCGAGCCGATGGTGCTGGCGAACCAAGCTGGGTACGGGCTGATCACCGGGTATGCCGCGCTGCCCGCGGGGCAGTACGAAGCGGTGGTGAGTGCAAACGGCCGGGAATGGCGCCAACCCGTTGAATTCCTCGGTGGCGAGCCGATGAGTCTCCTGCTCACCGACGGGCCCGACGGTCCCGTGCTGCGGACGCTGCGGGATGTTCCGGAGGCCCCCGCCGCGCTGAATCCCCCGACGTTGACGATGCCCGCGAGCGGAAGTGCGGTGGAGAAAACCACAGCGAAAACGCCTGCGATTGAACGCTCGGACGGAAGGCGGATCGCGGTCGTACTGTGCGTCGCCGCCATCATCGGCGCAGCGGTCCTGATGGCCAGGGCGCGACCGACGCGGCGGCCGGGACAGCAGAACGATGCTGCACTGCACGAGGCGGTGCGGGCGCGCGGGCGCGGCGTTGAGGTGGTTCGCCGCGCACGACCGCTTGACGACACTGCGCGCTTAGATCTGGGTGTTGACAACACTGCGCGACTACCTAGGTGGGTCGTTAAGCCTTCGGTTCCGCCGCGGCGGCCGAGACAGCAGAACGATGCTGCACTGCACGAGGCGTGCGGGCGCACTGGCGCGGCGGTGAGGTGGTTCGCCGCGCACGACCGGTTGACGACACTGCGCGACTAGATCTGGATCTTGACAACACTGCGCGACTACCTAGGGGGCCGTTAAGCCTTCGGTTCCGCCGCGGCGGCCGAGACGGCAGAACGATGCTGCACTGCACCGGGCGGTGCGGGCGCACTGGCGGTGAGGCGGTTCGCCGCACACGACCGGTTGACGACACTGCGCGCTTAGATCTGGATGTTGACAACACTGCGCGACTACCTAACGGTGGCCGTTAAGCCTTCGGTTCCGCGGGAGCCCAGATGAAGAGGCAACTGAGCACCGCGTCGGCAGTTGCGCTCGTGCTGGTGTTGATGGTCGGCGCCGGCTGGTGGATCGCGAACGCCATCGATCCGCGGCTGGATGCGGCCGACATCGCCGGCATGCGGGAGGACACGGCGCGTATCGCCGGCCAGAAGTTCCTGGATGAGTACGTCGAACCCGACGGGCGGGTCGTGCGACGTGACGAGGGCGGTGACGTCGTAAGCGAGGGACAGGCCTACGGGATGCTCATCGCTGTGGCGGTCGGTGACGAGACTCGGTTCCGGTCGATATGGAAGTGGACGAAGACTTACCTGCGCCGCGCCGACGGCCTGCTGGCCTGGCGGTGGGCCGATAACAAGGTCACCGATGTCAACAGCGCCGCGGATGCCGATCTCGATGCGGCGCGGTCGTTGGTGTTGGCCGGCCGACGCTTCAATGCGCCGGAGCTCACCAAGGACGGCAGACGGCTGGGCGTGGCGATCCTGGAGACCGAGACCGTCGCCGTCGGCACCGGGGCCGCCCCTCCGAGCGATGTGAATCCGCCGGGTACCTGGGTGGCCGGATCGGGGCGCACGCTGGTCGGCGGAAACTGGGCTAGGACGGCGCCGTACGTCGTCAACCCGGGGTACTTCAGTCCTCGCGCCGAATGGGAACTCTTCGAGGCATCGGCCGACCGGCGGTGGACGGACATCACCCGCACCCAGCGGGTCCTGGGCTGGCAGCTCATCGGGACCGGGATGCTGCCGCCCGACTGGGCCACCGTCAGTGAAGTCGGCCATGCCGTGCCCACCGGACCCGTCACCGGGGGGCCCATACGCTTCGGTCTCGACGCCGCGCGCCTACCAGTCCGGTTCGCAGAATCCTGCGATCGAGAGGACCGAGCCCTCGCGGGTGCGATGCGCCCCGTCCTCACAGCGCCGGGTGAAGTTCCCGCGTTGCGCAACCTGGATGGGTCGGCTGCCGGCAATTGGCAGCATCCCGTCGCCCTGGTCGCCGCCGCGGCCACCGAACAGGGCGCCGGCAATCCCGACGGCGCCGTCGAGCGCCTTGACGCGGCGGCGCAACTGGAGCAGCGGTCTCCGACCTATTACGGCGCCGCCTGGGTGGCGCTGGGCCGCATCATGCTGACCACGTCGCTGCTCGGCGAATGCCCGATGGCCGGCTGAGCGTTTCGATCACCGCGATCGTTACCGATGGCGATCCGGCGCGGTATCGCTGGGTCCCCGTCATTCATCCGGCGTACTGACCCGCCCGGCACGCCCTAAGTCCAGCTAATTCCACCCTAATCACCGTCGTCGTCCCGTGCCCCACCGCCGCGGCTCACCGCGGCGGCTTCTTCGAACGCCGCGGTCCCACGGCGGCTTTCAGACTGCGGGTTGAAGCGGGGCGATAGCACAATTGGGGAAGCCCCGGTATGGGCAACTGGATGATCGGTGGCGGTGGTATCCCCGGCGGAAGCACAACGGGCGGCGGAGGAGCCGGAGCGGGTGGTGGCGCGCCGGGGCGGGCGCAGCGTTGCGCACGACTACTCCGGCGGCGGGGCGGGCGGAACCATCAGCCGTGCCGTCGCGGTGGCGCGCAGGCGGTGGCGCCGACGGGGCGGGGACAGGGACCGTCTTGGGCGCCGGCTGCGGCGCGGCGGGCGGCGCACTCTGCAACGCCGGAGGCGGCGCCACAGCGCTCCGGATGCAGCGTCGTCTCGCCCGGGCCTTGATCGCGGTCGGCTGGACAGGTGATCGCCATCGCGATGGCCAGTGCCGTCACTCCCGCTACGAAGATGGCGGTCAGCGAGCTGCCCATTAATAGGAACGGCTTGCTGCGTTCCGGCACGTCGTCGGGGTCCGAAGCGATGTCGGCGGTGTCCGGGGATGCGTTGTCGTGGCCAAGGAACGTGGTGGCGTCATCGGCCAGGGCCATCGGGTAGACCGTGGTCCCGTCGGGATCTTGTGAGTAGGCCAGGCCGACGGTGGATGTGTCGTAGCGCGGCGCATTCGCCGACGCCAGCGCAGCGCCGCGCGCCAACGCCAGCTGGGGTTCTTCAGGGGCGATGACGGGCACCGAGACAAGGTCCTTCAAATGTGCCTTGACCGCGGTGACGTCCACACCGGAGCCAACGACGAACAGGCCCTGGGCCACTGAATCCTGGACGTCCAGATCGGTGACCATTTCGGCCACCACGGCGATTGCGTCCTCACCGTGCAGACTTTGGCTCAGCACCTTCACGACCGAGCCGTCGGCGGTCTCGACGACCGCCAGCGTCGCGGTGTCGCGCTCGACGAACATCAGTGCGGTCTTGTCGTAGCCCACTGCCCGGCCGACCGCCTGGGCGAGCGCCGCGGCGGCATGCAGCTCCGAGACCAGCAGCACATCTTCGATGCCGCGGGCGACCAACGCCTCCCGCAGTACGGCCGCTTCGGCGTGGTCAGTCCAGGTCACCCCGGTCGACACCAGATGGTGGCCGGCGGCGATCGCGCCCTCCTGGGTACCGAGGATCGCGGCGATGACGTGATCGGATGCTGCCCGACATTGCCGAGCCGTCGATGGCGCTGATGTCGAAGACGTCGCGCTCGATGATGACTCCGTCGGCTTTTTCGCCCTCGACGAGTGCGATGCTGACCGTCGTGGGTCTCATCGACACACCAAGTACGATCTCCACCGGCCCTCCAACACATTTGCTAGGCATCGTCGGCTCTCGGCGGGGAGCGCATCCCACGCAAGCCCTTGACGTCGTTCGACCCATTGCCGCTGACCACTCTCAGCGGTCACGTCAACGTGGGCTTCCGCTTGCCCTGCGACGAAAAAGCCTACCACCATCGGCAGCGAGCGGCTTAGGGAACACTCGGCCAGGATGACCACCGGCCTGCAAACAAGAAAACCGCCCCAGACCACTGGTCAGGGCGGTTTTCTGTATGTGGAGCTAAGGGGATTCGAACCCCTGACCCCCACACTGCCAGTGTGGTGCGCTACCAACTGCGCCATAGCCCCGTGAAGTTGTGCTCATCGAAGTTACACCACTGACGGTTGGCCTTCAAAATCGCTGGTCACGGCACTTCTCCACCGGCCTCCGGGCCCAGCGGGCGCGATGGCGTGTGCTCACCGGACGGCCGCGGCCGGGTTTCCGGGGCGAAGACCCAGCCCACCGCCGCGACCGCCAGGATGACCCCGCTGACCAGGAACGCCCAGCCGAACGACGTGTACTGCGCGATCAGACCGACAAGCAGTGATCCGCCGATCGAACCGAAGTCCGCCATCATCTGGAAGGTCGCGACCGCCGTCCCGCCGCGGGACTTGTTGCCCACCACGTCGGCGACCGCAGCCTGCTGCGGCGAGATGAAGATGCCCGTGGCCGCGCCGGCGACGTAGGCGGCCACCAGGAACACCGGCAGCGACGTCGTGAAGCCCACCAATGCGGTCGACACCGCCGCCAACGACAGCCCGAAGATCAACAGCTTGCGGCGGCCGAGGCGGTCGGACAGATAGCCGCTGGGGATGACGACCGAGATGTTGCCCACCGCGAACGCGGTCAGTGCCAGACCCGCCGCGCCGGGACCTTGGCCCAGCACCTCCACGATGAACAGCGGCACCAGCGCGATGCGCAACCCGAAGGACGCCCATCCCGTCGCGAAGTTGGAGAACAGCGCCGCCCGATAGGCCCGGTGCCGGAACACCGTCCGGAACGGCACCGGCGGCGCCGCATCCTCCTCCGCCGGCCCGACCACCACGGAGTTGCGCAGGCTCACGAACACGACGGTGGCGGCGACCAAGAGAGCCGCGCCGTAGATCAAGAACGGCGCAGCGAGCCCGAACCCCACGGTCAGGCTGCCCAGAATCGGCCCGCCCACCGAGCCGATCATGAATCCCGACGAGAACAGCCCGGCGACGCGGCCCCGTGCATCGGATGGCGAGATCCGGATCATCAGACCCAGCGACGACACCGTGAACATCGCCGACCCGACCCCGCCCAGCGAGCGGAACAGCAGGAGCTGCCAATAGGTTTCGGCGAATGCACACACCGCGGTCGACACCGCGACAATCAACAGTCCACTGATGTAGACCCGGCGCTCCCCCAACTTCTGGACAAGCAGTCCCGCCGGTGGCGCACCGACCAGACGCATGACGGCGAACGCGGTGATGACGAACGTCGCGGCGCTGATGCTGACACCGAAGTGGCGCGCGTACTGCGGCAGCACCGGCGCCACCACCCCATAGCCCAGTGCTACAACGATATTGGCGACGACCAGCACCCAGACTTCACGGGGAAGCCGCTGCTTTGTCTTCTCGGTACAGTCGCCCTCCGAGGGCGAGCTCACGAAATGACCACCGTCACGAAATGACCTTGTTCACCACGGCACGCGCGGCATCCTGCACCTCGGCGAGATGCTCTGGGCCGCGGAAGGATTCGGCGTAGATCTTGTAGACGTCCTCGGTGCCTGACGGGCGCGCCGCGAACCACGCGTTCTCCGTCGTCACCTTGAGGCCGCCCAGCGCCGCACCGTTGCCTGGTGCGGTGGTCAGCTTCGCGATGATCGGCTCACCGGCCAGCTCGGTCGCGGTCACCTGCTCGGGCGAGAGCTTGGCCAGCCGCGCCTTCTGTTCCCGGTTGGCAGGCGCGTCGATGCGCGCATACGTTGGGGCGCCGTACTTCTCGGCCAGCTCCGGCGTAACGCTGCGACGGCGTCGACCCGGTCACCGCCAGGATCTCCGACGCCAGCAGCGCCAGGATGATGCCGTCCTTGTCGGTGGTCCAGACCGTAGCCGTCGCGGCGCAGGAACGACGCTCCGGCGCTCTCCTCGCCGCCGAAGCCGATGGTGCCGCTGATCAGCCCGTCGACGAACCATTTGAACCCCACCGGCACCTCGACCAGCTTGCGGCCCAGTCCCGCCACCACGCGGTCGATGATCGACGAACTCACCGCGGTCTTGCCGACGGCGGTCTCGCCGGCCCACTCCGGGCGGTGGGCGAACAGATAGTCGATCGCAACCGCGAGGTAGTGGTTCGGGTTGAGCAGGCCGCCGTCGGGGGTGACGATGCCGTGCCGGTCGGAGTCGGCGTCGTTGCCCGTGGCGATCTGGTAGGAGTCCCGATTGGCGATCAGGGAAGCCATCGCGTTGGGCGAGCTGCAGTCCATCCGGATCTTGCCGTCGGTGTCGAGGGTCATGAACCGCCACGTCGCGTCGACGAGCGGGTTGACGACGGTCAGTTGCAGGTTGTGGCGTTCGGCGATGGCGCCCCAGTAGTCGACGCTGGCGCCGCCCAGCGGGTCGGCACCGATCCGGATGCCTTCAGCGCTGATTGCGTGGAGGTCGACGACGTTGGGCAGATCCGCGACGTATGCGTCGAGGTAGTCGTGGCGCTGCACCGTGCCGAGCGCCCTCGCCAGCGGCACCCGCTTGACGCCCTTGAGGCCGTCGCGCAGGAACTCGTTGGCCCTTTTGGCGATGACGCCGGTGGCGTCGGTGTCGGCGGGTCCACCGTTGGGCGGGTTGTACTTGAAGCCGCCGTCACGGGGCGGGTTGTGGGACGGCGTGACGACGATGCCGTCGGCGAGCGCGGTCTCACGGCCCCGGTTGAAGGACAGGATCGCGTGGCTGACCGCGGGCGTCGGCGTGTAGCGATCGGACGAATCGATCATGGCGACAACGTCATTGGCGGCCAGCACCTCGAGCGCCGACACCCACGCGGGCTCGGACAGGGCGTGGGTGTCGCGCCCGATGAACAGCGGGCCGGTGGTCCCCTGCGCGGCGCGGTACTCGACGATGGCCTGCGTCGTGGCAAGGATGTGGGCTTCGTTGAACGCCGCGTCCAGACTCGACCCGCGGTGACCCGAGGTGCCGAAGGCCACCTGCTGGTCCACGTTGTCAGGGTCGGGAGCGACGGCGTAGTACGCCGTCACGACCTGGGCCACGTCGATGAGATCGTCGGGTTGTGCCGGCTGGCCTGCACGCGGATTCGCCATGAGGTTGATTCTGCTCCCTGCGCGCTGCCCCCAAAGCACGCCCGGGGATGGGCATACTTTCGGGCATGGCGGTCGACCGGCGAGAACTGGCCGCGGTGTTCGCCGGCGGCGCGCTGGGCACCCTCGGGCGTGCCGGTTTCGAAGAGCTCGCCGCACCCGATCCGGGCCACTGGCCGTGGCCCACCTTCATCGTGAACATCGTCGGCGCGTTCCTGCTGGGCGTGTTCGTCACCCGACTGCTGGAACGGTTGCCGCTGTCGAGCTACCGGCGGCCTTTTCTGGGCACCGGCATCTGTGGCGGCCTGACCACGTTCTCCACCATGCAGGTCGAGACGCTGAAGATGGTCGAGCACGGCCACTACGGTCTGGCGGCCGGCTACATCGCGGCGAGCATCGCCGCGGGCCTGGTCGCGGTCTACGTCGGGACCGCGCTGATTCGCCGGGCCCGGTGTCCGCCGCGGACGCGACGAGCAATACGTTCGATGACCGCGGTGCTTGTCTGGGTGGGCGTGTGCCTCCTGGGGGGCCTTGGCGCGGTCACTCGCTTCACCGTCGACAAAGCGATATCCCGGCGGGCGGGCGGGTCGTTTCCGTACGGCACTCTCGTCGTCAACATCAGCGGAGCACTGCTTCTCGGGTTCTTCGCCGGACTGGCACTTCCGCCGCACGTGGCGTTGGTGGCCGGCACCGGGTTCGTCGGGTCTTACACGACCTTCTCCACGTGGATGTTCGAGACGCACCGCTTGGCCGAGGAGCGCCAACTGTGGTCGGCGCTGGGCAATATCGTGGTCAGCGTCGCGCTCGGACTTTCCGCGGCGTTCCTGGGCCAGACTCTGGGAGCGCTCTGTGAGCGGAGCGAACGATCGGCGGGGTGAGCGAAATCCTCACGCTGAGGGCCTACTTCGCCGAACGGGAACGCAGTCAGGGGCGGTTCCTCGCCGAGGCGTTGCTGGACCTGTTCGAGGATCGGCGTATCGCTACCAGCGTGATGCTTCGCGGCATCGCCGGCTTCGGGCCCGCGAACGTCACCCGCAGCGACCGGTCATTGAGTCTGTCCGAAGATCCGCCGGTGACCATCGGTGCGGTCGACACCGCGGAACGGATCACCGCGCTCGCCGACGAGGTGGCCGGTCTCGTCGGACGTGGCGTGATCACGCTGGAACGCAGCCATCTTCTGCCCGCCGCGCTGACCGACACCGTTGACACCATGCGACTGTCACTGCACGTCGGCCGCCGGCACCGTATCGCGGACGCTCCCGGCTATGTGGCGGTCTGCGATGTGCTGCACCGCCACGGATTCGCCGGCGCCGATGTCTACCTCGGTGTCGACGGCACGGTCGCGGGGCAGCGGCGCCGCGCGCGATTCTTCAGCCGTAACGGAGATGTTCCGCTGTCGATCGTCGGCATCGGCACCGGGGTCAGGCGGCCGCGGCGATCGACGAGCTGCGGGCAATTCTGTCCGACGGGCTGTTCACGATCGGGACCGGTGCTCGTGTGCAAGGACGACGGCCACGCCCCTCGCCCACCCGACATCCGCGCACGGATTGTTCCAGAAGCTGGTCGTGCACACCTCGGAGGCTTCCCGGCGACATGGTCAGCCGATCCATCGGGCCTTGATCCAGCGGCTGAAGGACTCCGACCATGCCACCGGCGCCACGGTGCTGCGTGCGATCTGGGGCTTCCGCGGCGCGGAGCATCCACGGGGTGACCGCTTCCTCCAGTTGGTTCGCCATGTTCCGGTGACCACCATCATCCTCGATACCGCGTCGAACATCGCCGCCCTTTACCCGATCATCGACGAGCTGACGGAGCACGAGGGACTGGTCACCGTGGAGTCGCTACAGGGGATGCTGGAGGTACACCCCGGACAGAGGCTCGGCACCCTCGACCTGGGAGACGGCCAGCATCACTAACCGATAGTGAGGGTAGCCTATCTTTAGCTGACAGAGTAACCTCTGCCGCCATGACCACGTCTTCCCCGGAGTCATCCCCGCATGGCGTCGGCGCATCCCTCGAGGAGATCCTGCGCGACGACCTGAATGTCGACACCAGCCGCATCACGCGCGACTCTCGCCTGATCGATGATGTCGGCCTGGATTCGGTCGCTTTCGCGGTCGGGATGGTCGCGATCGAGGACAAGCTCGGGGTGGCGCTGACGGAAGAGGATCTGCTCACCTGCAACACCGTCGGCGACCTGGAAGCGGCGATCCTGGCGAAGGTACCCGCGGGCCGGTGAGTGCGCTCGCGACCGCGTTGTCGCGGGCGATGACAACGTCCACCAGTGATCTCGTTCTGCTCGACCGCGCCAGCGGAGAGTGGATCCGTCATCCGTGGCAGGAGCTGCACGCCCGCGCCGAGAACATCGCCGAGCGCATCCTCAACGGACCCGACGGCGCCGTCGGCCTTGTCGGTGAGCCCACCGTGGAGTTCATCGCGGCGATCCAGGGCGTCTGGCTCGCCGGCCGCTCACTGTCGATCCTTGCCCGGCCCGGTCCGGGGCGCGGACGACCAGCAGTGGGCCCAGTCCACCGCCGAACGCTTCGCCGGCATCGGTGTCAGCCAGGTCTTCACCCACGGCGAGTATCCGGACTTGTTGCGCACCAATAGTTCTGGACTGGCGATCCACGATGTGACGGTCGTCGGGCACGCGCAGCGCTCCACCACGCTGCCGCAGCAGACCGCCCCACCGGGCACCCCGGCGGTGTTGCAGGGCACGGCCGGATCCACCGGGACACCGCGCACGGCGATGCTCTCGCCCGACGCGGTCATGAACAATGTCACCGCGTTGCTGAAACACACCGGAGTGGACGACGCCAACGATGTCGGTCTGACATGGCTGCCGCTCTACCACGACATGGGCCTGACGTTCCTGCTCACCGGGTTCATCACGGGCGGCGAGATGTGGCTGGCCCCTACCGCTGCGTTCGCCGCATCACCGTTCCGGTGGCTGAACTGGCTCTCGGAGAGCCGTGCAAGCCTCACGGCCGCACCGAATTTCGCATACTCGGTGATCGGCAAGTACGCACGGCGGGTACCCGACGTCGACCTCGGCAGTCTGCGGTTCGCCCTCAACGGCGGCGAGCCGATCGACTGCGAGGGTTTCGAACGTTTCCTGACCGAACTCGCCCGCTTCGGGCTCGATCCGCGGGTGGCCGCACCGTCCTACGGACTGGCGGAGTCGACCTGCGCCGTCACCACCCCGGTGCCCGGGGCCGGGCTGCTGGTCGATGAAATCATCGATCCGGCAACCGATGCCATGCATCGACACGCCGTGCTCGGCACGGCGATCCCCGGCATGGAGCTGCGGATCACGCCGTCCGGCGACTCCGGGCCCACCGGGGAACGCGAGATCGGTGAGGTCGAGATCCGCGGGACGTCGATGATGACGGGTTACCTGGGCCAGGACCCGCTCGGGCCCGACGAATGGTTCCGCACCGGCGATCTCGGCTACCTGACCGACGCCGGCCTGGTGGTGTGTGGGCGAATTAAGGAGCTCATCACCGTTGCGGGCCGCAACATCTTCCCCAGCGAGGTCGAACGCATCGCCGCCCAGGTGCGCGGCGTGCGCGAGGGTGCTGTCGTCGCGGTGAGCACCGGCGGCGATTCGGCCCGGCAGGGCCTTGTCGTCGCCGCGGAATTCCGCGGTCCCGATGAAGCAGGCGCGAGAAGCGAAGTGGTGCAGCGGATCGCGTCGCAGTGCGGAGTGGTGCCCGCCGACGTTGTCTTCCTGACACCCGGTTCGCTACCACGCACCTCGTCGGGCAAGCTGCGGCGGCTCGAAGTCAAACACAACCTGGAGGCCGCGCGCGTATGACCGCATCCATCGACGAATACCGGGAGCTGCTCGCCGAGGTGTTCGACGAGAAGGTCACCGACTGGACAGCGGAAGCCGAAGCCTCCGAACGGTTTCCGCGAAAGCTCATCGAACACCTGGGCGCCGCAGGCGTGTTCCGCAGCAAGTGGGGTCCGGCAGGCGGTCAACATCCTGACGTCGCCAAGCTCAACGAGTTGGCCTTCAGGCTCGGCCACCTCGGCTCTGCCGGCATCGGCGTCGGCGTAAGCCTGCACGATTCGGCGATCGCGCTGCTGCGCCGGTTCGGCAAGTCAGACCACCTCAAAACGATCTGCGAGCAGGCCATCGACGGCGACGCGGTGCTGTGCATCGGCGCCTCCGAGGAGTCCGGCGGCTCCGACCTCCAGATCGTGGAAACCGAAGTCCGTTCTGCTCGCGACGGTTTCGAGATACACGGAATCAAGAAGTACGTCTCCCTCTCCCCGATCGCCGACCACATCATGGTTGTCGCCCGCGGCGTGGATCACGACCCCGGCAGCAGGCACGGCAATGTCCTCGTGATCGCTGTGCCGACCACTCAGGTCGAGGTGCAACCGCCGTACAGCAAGGTCGGCGCCGGTCCGCTGGACACCGCAGCCGTCCACATCGACACCTGGGTGCCCGCGGACCATCTGGTCGCGCGTCCCGGCACCGGCCTGGCGGCGATCTCGTGGGGGCTGGCCCATGAGCGCATGTCGATCGCCGGCCAGGTCGCGTCGTCGTGCCAACGCGTCCTCGGCGTGACGCATGCCCGCATGGTGCAGCGCAGGCAGTTCGGCTCCACCCTGTTCGAACACCAGGCGCTGCGCTTGCGGATGGCCGACCTGCAGGCCCGCGTGGATCTGCTTCGTCACGGCCTCAATGGCATTGCCGCGCAAGGCCGGCTGGATCTGCGCGCGGCGGCAGCGGTCAAGGTCACCGCGGCCCGACTCGGTGAAGAGGTGCTCTCCGAGTGCATGCACATCTTCGGCGGTTCCGGCTATCTCGTCGACGAGACCCCACTCGGCCGCTGGTGGCGCGACATGAAGCTGGCGCGCGTCGGCGGGGGCACCGACGAGGTGCTCTGGGAACTTGTCGCCGCGGCGATGAAACCGGACTTCGACGGTTACGCCGAAATGATCGGCCACCCCACACCGTAACTATGCGGGCCGGTTCATCGCGTAGAGCGCCATCCGCCGGTTCGACATCTGATGCTCGCCGAGGAAGTCGCACTTGGCGAACTCGCACAGCCGGCGCGCGCCGGTGTTGCGGTGGTCGGGATCGAACATGATGCGCCGGCAGTCCGGCTCGATCTTGAACAGGCTTGCGGCCAGGCGCGGCAGCAGCAGCGGACCGAAGCCGCGGTTGACGATGTTCAGATCGGCGATGGCGGCGTGCAAGCCCAGATCGTAGAGATCGGCGTGGTATCGAGACGCGATCGAATCCTTTGCGGCGCGGTACACCTCGACGTAACCGTGCGCCTCACCCTTGAAGGTGCCGATCAGCGGGCGCGAGTAGGTGCCCGCCAGCTGGGCCCGCAGATAACCGTGCCACCACTCCACCGGCCGGTCGTACTCCCAAGCTTCGGCCAGATGCGGACGGTTCATCCACTCGGAGATCATCGCCGCGTCGGTGTCGGGGTCGACAAGCCGGATCTCGTAGGGCTCAGCCAGTTGCGGGATCGGAGGGGGCGGCACAGCGCGGACCTCATCGCTGAGCACGGTGAGCTCCCTTGGCAGGATCGGCAGCACATCAGTCATCGTGACCGCAGAGCCTACCGGAGCAGGTGGAGCCGGTTTTGCCTACGTTTTCGCTCCTACGTGACCAACAACAGACCTGCGGCGACGAGCGCGATGACCTTGACCAGCTCTAGCGCGACGTAGGCGTAATGCGCTCGGGACCTGGGCCCTTCGGCGCCTGCCAGCACCTGATTCGAGCGCCGGGTCAGTGCGGGCCGGACCAGCAACACCTGGGAGAGCAACATCGCGGTGGCGATGAGCAACGACACGAATGCGGCTGACGATCCTCCGCCCCGCCACGTCCCGATCATCGCCGCCACCGCAAGCGCCGCCTCGCATGAATTCAATGCGCGGAACACCAGTCGCCCGATGCCGAGCCCGATCTGCAGCGTGACACCGGGGGCGCGGAACTTCAGCGGCGCCTCGAGGAACGAGATCGCCAACACCATCCCGAGCCAGACGAAGGTCGCGACAACGGCGACGGCAAGAACACCCTGCACGCGCCGAATCCTAGGTGGCATCGTGGAGCGATGGATATCGACCGCGTCGCCGAACTTCGGCGCTGGGAGGAGGCCGGAGCGGTGTGGCAGGTGGTCGGACGCACCGCATCTTCGGTGACGGTCGCCTTGATGAGCTGCGACGGCGGCGAGCGGGTCGGGCAGTTCACCAGCACCGACCCGCGGTTGCTGGCCTTTGTCGGCGACCGTGTCACCAGTGAGGAATGACCGGCTCCCGCCGCCGTTCCGATTTGCCCGTTCGAGACTTTCTCGACGACGGGCGGCGATACCGTACGGGCAGGGGGTAGCGGAACGTTGCTTGCGGCGTCACCGCTGACACGGAAGGACCATGTGTTGGCAAGGACGCCTCAGCACTCGGTGACCCCCTGCGCGCGCCATGGTCGGTTCGTCGGACGCGTCGCCGCGCTCGCTGTCGCGCTGGGCGTCGGGGCCGTCATAGCGAACAGCCCCGCCGTCGCCGCGGCAGAGGACGACACGTCGAGATCGGAGTCCTCGTCGAGTTCGGAGTCCTCGTCGAGTTCGACGTCGGAAGGCACCGCACCGAGCCAGGCTGACGCCGACTCTCCGTCGAAATCCACGACCCTCGACAACACCGGCGACACGGACGACACGGACGACGGACCCTCGCCCGGGGAACCCGACGACGATAGTGACACCTCGCCCACCACCAAGACCAGGGGCCCCGCGCCACGAGCCACGGTCGAGGTCGCCTCCCCCACCCCCGAGAACGACGAGTCCGGCGGCGCGGCAGACGAACCCGTGAGCCCCGAGTCGGCCGCGATATGGACGCTGGCCGGGTCCGCGCGCCGGGAGACTGCACCCGACACGACAGCCCCGTCCGCCCAGACCGACGTGTGGAAGAAGTCGACGACGATATCGACGACCTCGGCCTCGCTGGCCACCGAACAGCAGCGAATCGCCGAGCAGGTGGCCACCGAGACCGTCAAGACCTGGCCGGTACGGCTGATGAAGTTCGTGCTGGAAGTGGGATGGCTGGTGACCGCGAGTCGCGAGTACGACGGGATCGGCGGACCCGACTGGGAGAACTCAGGGCAGTTGGGGAGGGCCGTTGACGAGTATGCGATGGGCGCCGCATTCCAGCAGCAGCTGCTGAATTCGATGAAGCCGACCGTGGTGACTCAGGTCGCTCCGCCCCACACGTGGTACGGCCAAGAGGTCGGGGGTTCGCGCATCCTCTACGACAACCCCGACACGGTCTACCGCTTCATGGGCGTGAACATGACGTCGAACTATGTCATCAAAGGACGATTCACCGGATCGCTACCCGCGGACACGAACTTCAGTGTGCTCACCGGGCTTTCGGGTGTCACGGCGGACAACCTCAGCGGGCGACAGATCGACATCGGACCCGACGGCTCGTTCACCATCACCGTCAGCGGCGCCCCTGCCGCGCCCGGACAGCGCAACCATCTGCAGATGACCGCCGACACCACGCTGATCGCAGTACGAAACACCCTGTCGGACTGGAACACCCAGCCGCCGATGACCCTCTCCATCGAACGGTTGTCCGGCCCGCCCGACAGCCTCTTCAGCCAACTCGGCGGATTCGCGATCCCCGGCCTCGGGCCGACGGTGACCAGCAGTCCGCCGCTGACCGCACTCGTGTCGTCGATCCCACCGATGCAGGAGCCGCCGCCGATCCTGCGCGGCGTATTCACCGCGGTGATCATGGCGCTGGGTCTGGGCCAGGAGTCGAAGTACATCAGGGTGGCCACCACCGACCCAGAGACGGGTGAGCGCGTCGCGCCGAATGTGTTGAGGAACCCCACGCGCAACGCCGAATTTCTGGCGACGCAATTGCAGAGCGCCGGGTATTTCGAGCTGTCCGACGATCAGGCACTCGTCGTGACCGTCACGCCGGGCAACGCGCGCTACTTCACGGTTCCGGTCACCAATCTCTGGACGATCACCGACAACTACTGGGACGAACAGACCAGCCTGAACAATGCCCAGGCCGTCAGGAATCCGGACGGCACGTACACGTTCGTCATCTCGCCGACCGATCCCGGCGTCCACAACTGGGTGTCGACGGGTGGCCTGAATAAAGGCACCATCTCGATCCGGTTCCAGGATCTCGACCTGTCGTCGCCGGTGGCACCGACACTGACGTCGCAGCTCGTCGCTGTCTCAGACCTGGCGGCGGTACTGCCGTCCACGACGAAATACGTCACCCCGGCTCAGCGCGCCACACAGCTGACCTCCCGCAAGGCGGCGTTCGACAGGCGATTCGCCGTGTCTCAATGAGCCGTCGCGTGCTTGTCTTTCTTCTTGCCGAACGGCAGCACGTGCACGATCGCCACCACGATCAAGCCGACGACCAGCCCGACGACTGCCGACGCGGCGGTGTTGACCAGCCAGGCCAGCGCACTGCCCACGCCCGCCACGTGATGGACGTATTCCTCGCCATGATGGACCAGCCCGTACGGGGCATGCCAGCCCAGCTCGTCGGCCCCGACGAGCAGGATGTGACCACCGACCCACAGCATCGCGACGGTGCCGATGACCGACAGCGCCGACAACAGTTTGGGCATGCCGGCGACAAGGGCGCGGCCCACCTTCTGGGCGAACGCCGAGGACCGCTGCGTGAGACTCAGGCCGATGTCGTCCATCTTCACGATTGCGGCGACGACGCCGTACACCGCCACGGTGATCACCACGGCCACCACGAGCAGGATGACCAGCCGAGGCACGAAGGACTGGTCGGCGACCTCGTTGAGCGCAATGACCATGATCTCGGCCGACAGGATGAAGTCGGTGCGGATCGCCCCGGTCACCATGAACTTCTCGGCGTCCTGTCCCTCCGCGGCAACAGGTGCGCCGTGTGAGTCGTGGCCGCGGATCTTGCCCCAGACCTTCTCGGCCCCTTCGAAACAGAGGTAGGTGGCGCCGAGCATCAGGATCGGGGTGAGCAGCCACGGCACGAACTGACTGAGCAGCAGCGCGGCGGGCAGGATGAAAACGACCTTGTTGCGTAGCGAGCCGATCGCGATGCGCTTGATGATCGGAAGCTCGCGTTCGGCGGCGATGCCGTGGACGTACTGCGGGGTCACCGCGGTGTCGTCGATCACCACGCCGGCAGCCTTGGCGGTGGCCCGTCCTGCGGCGGCACCGATGTCGTCGACCGATGCGGCAGCGAGCCGTGCCAACGCCGCGACGTCGTCAAGAAGCGCGAACAGGCCGGCGCTCATCGGGCCACTCTGATCACGTCGCCGGTCATGGCACCGAAGGGTACCGAATGGCCGCCGACGCGGCGCGACGCGATCACGCCGGCCCGCAAGAAGCACCTGTCTTCCGGCGACCCGACACGCCGAAGCCCACCCTTCCGACAGCTGGCCACCTCTCCCCCGTGCTGGAAGCGCCGGTGGCCGATCGACTCACCGGGCCGGTCGCCTTTGTGATCGATTCTGTTCAGCAGATCGGCGGCACCGGAATCCGGCCGGTAACGCCCAGCTGAGTTTGGGCCATTCACTTCGGGGTAACTCCGCTGAAGTTCCTCGACAGCAAGGTGGCCCATGAACACTCCAGTGAGAACCGCTTTCGTCGCCTTCGGCGGCGCTGCCGTACTCGCGCTCGCGGTCGGATGTGGCGGCAGCGACAGCGGCGAAGAGTCCACGACGACCACATCAGAGACCAGCACGACCACGACCACCACGACCCCTTCTCCGACGACTGCTACGGACACCCCCACCACCGGTGCACCGGGTGAAACCCCGGCCCCCGGCGGCACCGGTGGACCCGAGGGCGGGGGCGGCTCCATCCCCGGCGGACCCACCGGCGGCGGCGGACCCGCCGGCGGAGGCGGCTCCATCCCGGGCGGACCCACCGGCGGCGGCGGACCCGCCGGCGGAGGCGGCTCCATCCCCGGCGGACCCACGATCACCGGCGGACCGGGTGGCGGCTCAGGGTCGATTCCCGGCGGGCCGACCATCACCATCCCGGCCCCCTGACGCGGCGTGAGGGTTGAAAAAGGGGCTCCTGCAGTACTTTTCGACATCGACGGCACGCTGGTCGATTCAAACTACCTTCACGTAACTGCGTGGCTGCGCGCGTTCGATGCCGAGGGACTGCCTGCCGACGGCTGGCGCATCCACCGCTGCATCGGCATGGACGGCACGACGCTCGTGCGCACACTGACCGAAGACGCCGGCCAGGACGTGCTCGACCGCCTCAAAGACCGCCACAGCGAGTTCTACAAGGAGAGCACCGCGCTGCTCGCACCGTTGCCCGGGGCGCGGGATCTGTTGCGATGGGTCGCAGGGCACGGGCTGCAGGTGGTGCTGGCAACGTCAGCCCCCGAGGACGAATTGGCAACGCTGCGTGAGATTCTCGACTGTGAAGACGCCATATCCGCGGTGACGTCATCGGAGGATGTGGATACCGCGAAACCCAAGCCCGATATCGTGCGGGTCGCGCTGGATCGAGGCGGGGTCAGCGCGAAGGACGCGGTGTTCCTCGGCGACGCGGTGTGGGACTGCGAGGCCGCTAGACGAGCGGGCGTGCCGTCGATCGGTGTACAGAGCGGAGGCGTATCACCTGCCGAACTGCTCGAGGCGGGCGCGTCAGCGGTGTTCGAGGATCCGGGTGATCTGTTGGCGAACGTGGACTCGACGCTGATCGGCGAGCTGGCGCGACGGGTCAGCGGCCCGCGATAGCCGGATCCGGCCCGAGCTTGGCGAGTCGCCGCTGCGAAGCTTCGGTCTGGATCTTCTGCGGCCACCAGAACCAGCGCCCGAGCAGCGCCGCCAACGCCGGGGTCATGAACGAACGCACGATCAGGGTGTCGAACAACAATCCGAGCGCGATCGTCGAGCCCACCTGAGCCATCACCTTCAGATCGCTGAAGACGAACGTCGCCATCGTGAACGCGAACACCAGGCCGGCCGATGTCACGACCGAGCCGGTGCCGGCCATCGCCCGGATGATGCCGGTCTTCAGCCCGCCGGGCAGTTCCTCTTTGAAGCGGGACACCAACAGAAGGTTGTAGTCCGAACCGACGGCGAGCAACAGGATCACCGACATCGGCAACACCATCCAGTGCAATGCCAGCCCGAGGATGTGCTGCCAGAGCAGCACCGAAAGGCCGAACGAAGCGCCGAGCGACAGCAGGACGGTGCCGACGATCACCGCGGCGGCGACGACGCTGCGGGTGATGATCAGCATGATGATGAAAATCAGTGTGACAGCCGCAATTCCGGCGATGAGCAGGTCGTAGAACGCGCCGTCGCTCATGTCCTTGTAGGTGGCGCCGGTGCCCGCCAGGTAGACGGTGGACCCTTCAAGGGGGGTCCCCTTGATGGCCTCCTTCGCCGCGGTCTTGATCGGTACGATCTGCGAAATGCCTTCCACCGTGGCCGGATCGCCTTCGTGGCTGATGATGAAGCGCACCGACTTACCGTCCGGGGAGATGAAGTTCTCCATGCCGCGCTTGAAGTCGGCGTTGTCGAAGGCCTCCGGCGGCAGATAGAACGAGTCGTCGTTCATCGAGTCGTCGAACGCCTCCCCCATGGCGTCAGCGTCCTCGGACATCGCCGCGCTCTGATCCAGTTGGCCCTTCTGGGTCTGATACTGCGTCAGCATCATCGTCTGCATGGAACGCATCGTCTCGATCTGACTCGGCAGCAGTTCGATCAGTTTCGGCATCAGCGCGTCGAGGCGTTCGAGCTCGGGGACCAGTTCCTGGATGTCGTCGGTCAGCGGGTTGATCCCGTCGAGGGTGTCGAACACCGACCGCATCGTCCAGCAGACCGGGATGTCGTAGCAGTGCGGCTCCCAGTAGAGATACGCGCGAATCGGACGAATGAAATCGTCGAGATCGGCGATGTGATCCCGCAGTTCGACGATGTCGACCGTCATGGCCTTCGTCTTGGTGACCATCTGGTGGGTGGTCTCGGACATCTGCGTCATCAGCGCCGACATCCTCGTCATCGTGTCGATGTTCGACTGCATCGCATCGGCCTGGACGACCATGTCGGCCATCCGGTCCTGCATGTACTTCTCGTTGAGCCGCTGCGTCGTGCCCTGCATGCTCATCGCGAACGGAATGGTGGTGTGCTTGATCGGTTTGCCATCGGGCCGGGTGATCGTCTGGACGCGCGCGACGCCGGGCACCCGGAAGATGGCCTTGGCGATCTTGTCGATGACGAGGAAATCCGCTGGGTTGCGCAGGTCGTGGTCACTTTCGACCATCAGCAGCTCGGGGTTCATCCGTGCGGTGCCGAAATGCTTGTCGGCCACGGCGTACCCGACGTTGGCGGGGATGTCTTCGGGAAGGTAGTCGCGCGCATCGTAATTGGTCTTGTAGCCAGGCAACGTGAGCAGACCGACGAGGGCCAGCGCCATCGTCGCCGCCAGCACAGGGCCCGGCCAACGCACCACCGCGACGCCGACGCGCCGCCAGCCGCGGGAGCTGATTTTCCGCTTGGGGTCGAACAGCCCGAAGCGACTGCCGATCGCGATCACCGCGGGGCCCAGCGTCAGCGCCGCGATCACCGCGACGAACGTGCCGACCGCGCACGGCACACCCATCGTCTGGAAGTACGGCAGCCGGGTGAAGCTGAGGCAGAGCATCGCGCCAGCAATGGTCAGGCCTGAGCCGAGCACGACATGCGCGGTGCCGTGGAACATCGTGTAATACGCGGTTTCCCGGTCGTCACCCGCTCCCCTGGCCTCCTGATAGCGGCCGATCGCGAAGATCGCATAGTCGGTGCCCGCAGCGATGACCATCAGGGTCAGCAGACTGGTCGCGAAGGTCGACAGACCGATGACCTCGTAATTGGCGAGGAACGCGACGATGCCACGCGCCGCGCCGAGCTCGATGAACACCATCAGCAAGATCAGGATCATCGTGGCCACCGACCGAAAGACGATCAGCAGCATGATCGCGATGACGCCGATGGTGATCATGGTGACGCGGAAGACACTCTTGTCACCGGCGCTGTGCTGGTCGGCGACCAGTGGCGCTCCACCGGTTACAAAAACCTGCACACCATCGGGCGCGGGCGTCTCCGCGACGATCTCGCGTACCGCGGCCACTGCCTCGTTGGCCCGCGGCTCACCTTGATTGCCGTGCAGATACACCTGAACGTAAGCCGCCAAGCCGTCGGTGCTCTGCGCCCCGGACGCCGTCAGCGGATCACCCCAGAAGTCGGCAACGTGCTGCACGTTCTCGGTATCGGCCTCCAGCTTGTCGATGAGCTGGTCGTAGTAGCGGTGGGCGGCGTCGCCGAGTGGCTGCTCGCCCTCCAGCACGATCATCGCGGTGCTGTCGGAGTCGAACTCTTCGAAGTTGGCGCCGATGCGCTTCATCGACACCATCGACGGTGCGTCGTTGGCGCTGAGCCCGACGGTGTGTTCCTCGCCCACTTTCTCCAGCGGCGGGACCGCGACGTTGGTCAGGACCGTGAGTGCCAGCCAGACGAGCACGATGGGTAAAGCCAGTACGCGGATGACCCTGCCGATCCCGGACCGTCCGGCATTCGCCACTTCCACCGCCCCCTGATCAGGCCCGACCTCGGCCCACGACAAGCCGCACGCGTGACACGCTATGTTTCGCGTGTCATATATCTAGTCCGTCAAACGATCTGCTGTCAATCGGCGCTTTGACAGCGTTTTCACAGCTTGACCAGCGCGTCCGATTCGGCCCTGATCGATGCCGAGTCGATGGCGATTTATTTGGCCGCGTCGAGCTCGTCGAGCGCGTGTTCGGCGCCGCGGTTCAGTGGCACCGGGTCGGTGTCCCGCGCCGATTCGAGGCTGATGCCCTTTGCGGCGCCCACCACCTGCTCCAGCTGAGGCTTCTTGTCGAACAACGTCTTGGTCAGCACGCACGCCAGGTTCGCGTCGACGTCGTCGCGTACCAGCAGCAGGTTCGGCACGACGATCGTCTTGACGTCAGCGGGCAGCTGATAGGTGGCGGCCGGGATGACGCCCTCCTCGTAGGCCGGGCTGATCTCGGACATCCCGGCCAGCTGTGGGGAGATGTCGATGAAGACCACGTCGTTACGCGCCGACGTGAGCAGGTCGGTGATGCCCGGCGTCGGCAGGCCGCCCGACCAGAACAGCGCGTCGATGGAGCCGTCCTTCATACCGTCCACCGTCTTGGTGAGGTCGAGTCGCTGCGCGGCGACATCGGATGCCGGATCGAGGCCCGCCGACTCCAGCAGGCGGTTGGCGATGACCTCGGTGCCCGATCCGGGTGAGCCGGTGGAGACCCGTTTGCCACGCATGTCGGCGACGGACGCGATACCGCTGTCCTTTCTGGCGATGACCTGCGTGTAATTGGGGTAGATCCGCGATATCGCCTGGATCGGTTGTTTCTCGCCTTCGAAGCCGGCCTTGCCCTCGACAGCGTCGGCCGCGGTGTCGGCGAGTGAGAACGCCACCTGGTAGCTGCCGCCGACGAGCTGCTGGATGTTCTGCACCGAAGCGCCCGTCTCCGCGGCCGTGGCTTTCACCGTGCCGTCGGTGGCCGCCGAGATCTGCTCGGCGTAGGCGTTGCCGAGCGAGAAGTACACGCCCGTCGAGTTGCCGGTGGCGATGCTGACCCGGGTGTCGGAGCTGACCTCGCAGGTGATCTCGCCACCTGAGTCGGCGGTCGGCGCATCCTGCCTGCCGCCGCACCCGGTCAACGCGGCACCGGCCAGCACCAGCGCAGCGAACGCCCCGGTCGTACGTTTCATGTCCGTCTCCTCTTGTCGGTGATGAAGGTGAGCGCGACCGCACCGAGCAGGCACGCCAATCCCGACACGATCGTGACGGGATTCAGGTAAAGCAACAGCAGCGCCGCAATCGCGCTGAGAAGGCGGGGAATACGGCTCATCGCGCCGACACCGAGTGCCCACCCGCCCGCGGCGAACGACAGCGCGACAATGCCCGCGCAGGCGGCCGAACCAGCCCAGATGATCCCGAGCACCGGTCCGCGTCCGAGCAGATACTCACCCGGATCGGTCAGCACGAACGCGATCGGCACCAGGAACGCCGGGGCGGCGTAGCGCAGCGCTTGCCACATCGTCGGGATCGCCCGTCCGCCGGTGACGGCGGAGGCACCGACGGCCGCCAGCGCCGTCGGCGGGGTGACTTCCGAGAGCACCGAGTAGTAGAAGACGAACATCGCCGCCGCCGGCGCCGGCACGTCGAGCGCGAGCAGCGCAGGTCCGATGATGACCCAGCCGATGACGAACGACGCGGTCACGGGTATCGCGAGTCCGAGCAATGCCAGCGCCACCGCGGCGAAGACCGCCGTCAACGCCAGCATCAGGGTGCGGTTGTCGGTGAGTGCGTCCACTCCGCCCACGATCACCGACGAGAACTGTGCGCCCAGACCGGTTTTGGTCGTCATCGCGGTGATCACACCCGCGGCCGCACACACCGCGACCACGGGGAGGACCCCGCGCACACCGGCGCTGAGCGCGTCGAACAACCGGCGCGGTGTCAGTCGCCCGCGCCGATCCAGGAACGACAGCACGAACGCGAGCGCGGTCGCGTAGACCACCGCTCTGGTCGCCGACATCCCGACGGCGAGCAGCACGACGATCGCGATCAACGACGAGAAGTGATATCCGAAGCGGGCGAGCAACTTCCACGGCGACTGGCTGTCCAGGTGCGCTGCCTTCATCCCGAACCGCCGGGCGTCGATCTCGACGGCGAGCACAATACCCAGGTAGTACAGGACCGTGGGAATCATCGCCCAGCCCAGCACCGTCAGGTAGGAGACCTCGAGGTACTCGGCGACGATGAACGCCGCGGCTCCCAGCGTCGGCGGCGACAGCAGCGCCCCAACGCCCGCTGCCGCCAGCACACCGCCCGCCCGCTCGGGGGTATAGCCCGCCCGCCGCATGATCGGCCAGGTGACCGCGCCGACACTGACGGCCGTCGCGGTGCCCGATCCGGACACCGTGCCGAGCAGGAATCCGGAAGCCACCGCGGTGCGGCCCGCAGCGCTGCGGGACCGACGGAAGGAGGCCACCGACAGTTCGACGAAGAACCGTGCGCCGCCGGAGAGTTCGAGCACCGCGCCGTAGATGGTGAACAGCACGATGTAGGTCGCCGCCACATCCAGCGGGGTACCGAAGAATCCGCTGCCGGAGTTGTAGAGGGCGTCGACGATCTGATCGAAATCCAGACCGGCGTGCGCGATTGCCCAGCCCTGGGGCAACAGCCCGCCGTAATAGCCGTAGGCCAGAAAGACTGCGCACACGATAGGCAGTGCCCACCCGGTCGTCCGCCGGCATGCCTCGACGATGAGCACAAGCAGCAGCGCGCCCATCGCCACGTCGGTCGGTTCGAGCATGCCCTGGCGGTCCAGGAACGCGTTGTAGCCACCGCCGCCGGAGCCGATACTCAGCGGCAGAACGGGATACAGACACACCAGCAGCGTGACGGCGGCCAGTATCCAGTCGAGGACGCCGGGGCGATCGTCCGGGTCGAGCTGCCCATACCGGACCGGTAGACGAGGTAGACGAGCGGCAGCGAGCCGGCGAGGAAAACGATGAGGTAGTACTGGCTCCCCTGCGGCAGCGGCCGAAACACCTGCCAGATGGTCAGAATCGCCACCGCGAACGCCACGCAGGCGACGAGAGTGTTAATCCACCCGCGTAGTTCGCGGCCGGGCTTCTCTTGATCGTCCACCTGCAGCGACGCGGGCGGCTCCGTCGTCGCTGCAGAGGTTGACGCCGTGGCGACCGCCGTCGGCGAGTCGCCTGGCTCTTCCGATGGGGTCCGGTCCATAGGGACCTCAACGTTATGCCGCGATCGCGGTACCCGCGGCAGAATCCTGACTTCGGTTGGTGGAGGCCACTTGTCGCAGGCCTTCCGCCCGTAGGCTGGACGGATGAGCACGGGAGAGCAGCGTGCCGGAGTGGACCTGACCAACCTTGAGCAGCAACTGACCGAGGATGCCGGCGCCACCAAACGCGACCTCGTCGACTATCTCGACGCCGTCGCCGACCGCATGCTGCCCGTCCTGGCGGACAGGCCGCTGACGGTGCTGCGGGCCCTGCGTGGCCGGGCACCGTTCATGCAGAAGAACGTGCCGAAGTACACCCCCGAGTGGGTACGGACCGTGCCGATCTGGGCAGAGGCTTCCAAGCGCGAAATCCACTACGCGCTCTGCAACGACCGGCGCACGCTGCTGTGGCTGGCCAATCAGCGCGCCATCGAATACCACCCGACGCTCGGCCTGGCCGACGACATCTATCGACCGACGCATCTGATCCTCGACCTCGATCCGCCCACCGGCGACGATTTCGCCGTCGTGGTGGCCGTCGCACATCTGGTGAGACAAGCCCTCGACGCCTGTGGGCTGGCCGGTGCGGTGAAAACCAGCGGTTCGCGCGGCGTCCACATCTTCGTTCCCATCGACGACAGCGCACCTGTCGACGACGTGGCCGCGGCCACGCGGGCATTGGCCGCGCGCGCCGCAGCGCTGGATCCGTCCGTCGCCACGACCGCATTCATCGTCGAGGATCGCGCGGGCAAGGTGTTCGTCGACGCCACGCGCGCCGGCGGCGCCACCGTTGCAGCGGCCTACAGTCCGCGGCTACGGCCAGGCACGCCGGTGTCGTTTCCGGTGGAGTGGTCGGACCTGGACCGGGTGCAACCAGCGGACTTCACCGTGCACACCGCGGTCGATGCGCTGGCCGGCCACGATCCGTGGGCCGGAGCGATGCCGACCCCGCAGCGTCTGCCCGGCGATCTCATCGAACACGGCCACACGATCCCGGTGGCGCGGGTGGCGGCGATGCACGAGGGCAAGCGACGCGCCCGGGCCCACGCGAGCGGAGCGAGCAATCCAGCCACCGCGAGCGGAGCGAGCAATCCAGCCACCGCGAGCGGAGCGAGCAATCCAGCCACCGCGAGCGGAGCGACTAGTTGCCCGGCAACGCCGCCCTGACGCGGGCCACGTTGGTCAGGCCGCTGACCTTCAGCACCGGCAGCAGGATGGGGTTGACCACCACGTCGATGGAATCGGCGTGGTCGAACAGCACGTTGATGGCCCCGCTGTCCAGGTATTCGACGCCGCTGAGGTCGACGTGAAGGGGTGACCGTCGACGCCCGCCGTGATCGCGTGGGCGATCGCGTCGGAGAACGCGCCGATGTTGCTCAGGTCGATCTCCCCCGCAGCGACCAGCACCAAGACACCGTCGTCCCGACGGTCGGTGCGGAGCCTCAGCGGCGTGGCCATCAAGCAATCCTCGCGTGCATATGCACAGTCGTGCCGTCGTTCGGTGAATCGATGGTGACATCGTGCATCAGAGCCCGCATCAGCGCGATACCCCGGCCGCGATGCGGCGCAGGAACATCCGGAGGAACCTTCCACGAACCGGTGTCGATGACCGTGACGTGCAGACGGTCCGCCAGCGCGATCGCGCGCAGCCGGATCGCCCATTCGGGTGGTCGCGGTGGCCGTGCTCGATGGCGTTGGCCAACGCCTCGCCCGCGGCGATCAGCACGTCGAGCGCCTGCTCGGGGCTGACACCCGCCTCGTCCAACCAGTCGCGCAGGGCGGCGCGGGTGGCGGCCAGCTTGCCGACGTCGGCGGGGAACTCGAGCTCCAGCGGGGCAGGCTGCCGGTACAGCAGCAGCGCGACGTCGTCGTGATAGCCGTCGGAGGGCGTGAGCTTGGCCATGATGACGTTCGGCCAGCTCGTCCAGCGCGGTGGCCCGGTTGTCCTGCACGACGTCGGCGGCGCGGGCGATGCCGTCGTCGAGCGACTCGCGGCGGCGTTCCACCAGGCCGTCGGTGTAGAGCAGCAGGGTCGCCCGCGCGGCATCGTCTCCGCGCGCTTCGGGGCGGTGCTGGCCGGGACGCAGCCCGAGCGGCGTCGCACGCGCGCCGTCGAGCAGCCGCGTGGAGCGGTCCGCCAGCACCAGGATCGGCGGCGGGTGGCCGGCGCACGGAGTACACCAGCTCACCGGTGTCCGGGTTGAGCACCGCGCAGAACGCGGTGGTGCACCGGGCGCCGGGCAGTCGCGCGGCGAAGCGGTCGAGCGCCGTCAGCGCGGCGGCCGGACTCGGATGCTCGAGCAGCAGTGCCCGGCAGGCGCTGCGCAGCTGGCCCATCACGGTGGCGGCGGCCAGGCCGTGGCCGACGCAGTCGCCGACGATCGAGCGCGATCCGGCCGTCGTCGAGGTCGACGACGTCGTACCAGTCGCCGCCGACCTGCAGCGGGCGGCTGGCCGGCTGGTAGCGCACGGCGAACCCGCCGGGACAGCCGGCAGGCCCGAGGATCGCGTGCTGCAGGGCCAGCGCCGTTTCGCGCTGCTGGTCGAACTGGTGCACCCGCTGCAGTCCCTGACCGAGACCGGCCGGCCAGCACGGCAGCAGCGTCTGGTCCTCGCGCGTGAACGGCCGTTGCTCGGACAGCTCGATGTGGAGCACGAGCACGCCGCTGCGGGTGCTGCAGCGCGATGCCCGCAGCCCCGGGCTCTGAGGTGTCGGGGTCGAGCAGATCGTCCGTCGCGCAGGCTGAGCGATCGCCTCGCCGGTGGTCGGCAGACAGGTCCGCCCATCGGGCCGGCTCGCCGGCGCACACCAGTTGCCGGTGGTCGCCGCGGGCTCGGATCGGCACCTCGTCGCCGGGCCGGGACAGAGTGACCGCCAGCACCCGGCGCGCGCTGCCAGACCGCCGCGCAGCGCCTCGGCCGCCGCGCGCACCGCCTCGTCGAACGTGTCGGCCTGTGACGAGTTGCTGATTGAGCGCGGCCAGCGCGGTCTCGCGTTGCACGGCGTAGTGCTCGGCGGTGACGTCGCGGAACGTGCCGACCATGACCCGGCGGCCGGTGTCGGGGTCCTCGGCCTGGTTGAACGTCGCGGTGACCCACAGCCGGTGCCCGTCGCGGTGGTTCACCGGAATGCCGTGTAGTTGCCGTGCGGTCTGGCTCGAGCAGCTGCGCGAACGCCTCGCCGCACCTGCCGGTGCGCCTCGGGGTCGGTCGTCGGCCGAGGGCCACCACGGATGCACGGGATCGTAGGGCAGGCCGTCGGCGCCGTACCCGAGGATGTCGGCGAACGCCGCGTTGATCTCGATCACCGCGCCCGTGCTCGTCGCAGACGAAGAACGCCTCCTGCAGCGAGTCGACAAGGGCAGTGCGCCAGCGGGCGTGGTGGTTGCGCAGCCGCGCCAGTTCGACGTTGGCGCGCACCCGGGCGAGCAGTTCGGCGGCGGCGAACGGTTTGACGAGGTAGTCGTCGGCCCCGGCCTGCAGGCCTTCGATCGAGGCCTCCTGACCGGCGCGCGCGGACAGCAGCAGCACCGGCACGGCGGCGGTGCGCGGATCGGCCCGCAGTGCCGCGACCAGTTCCAGCCCGTCCAGCCGGGGCATCATCACGTCGCTGACCACCAGGTCGGGCAGATCGGCCCGGACGGCCTCGAGCGCTTCGTAGCCGTCGGTGACGGTGTCGACCTGGTAGCCGGCCGAGCGCAGCAGGCGGCTCAGGTACTCACGCATGTCGGCGTTGTCGTCGGCGATGAGCACCCGCAAGGCGCTGCGGGCTCCCGTGGCCCGCGACAGGCCCGCGGAAAGCTCTGGTAGAGAATCCGCCTCAAGGCTGCCGCGGTTCTGCATCAGCCTGACTCGCCGGGCAGCCAGCGCAGCGCCTCCTGCACGTAGGCGTCGGCGACCCGAGGCCGCCCTGCGATGCCGTCGTCGAGGCGACACCGTCATCGGGTAGGTGCGCCGAACCGAACGGCAGCCGAATCGTGAAGGTGGTGCCCTCTCCCTCGGTGCTGTCGGCGGTGATGGTGCCGCCGTGCAGCTGGACCAGTTCCTTCACCAGCGCAAGCCCGATGCCGCTGCCCTCGTTGGACCGCGCCCGGGCGTTCTCGATGCGGTGGAACCGCTCGAACAGTCGCGGCATCTCGGCGGCGGGCACACCGATTCCGGTGTCGGCGACGGTGACGACCGCCTCGCCGCTTCGCGATAGCGCCCGCACCGGAGATGACGCCCGTCGAAGGTGAACTTCAGCGCATTGGACAGCAGGTTGAGGACCACCTTCTCCCACATGTCGCGGTCGATGTAGACGGGGTCCTCGATCGGCGGGCAGTCCACCTCGAAGTCAGGCCCGGCGCGCTCGATGGCCGACCGGAACACGCTGGCCAGCTCGGCGGTCAGCGCGCCGAGGTCGACCGGCTCGTAGCGGGCCTGCGTGCGGCCGGCCTCGATGCGGGAGAAGTCCAGCAGCGTGTTGACCAGCTTGGTCAGCCGTAATCCGTTGCGCTACACCATATCCAGCTCGTCGCGGACCTCTTGGTCGACGCTGTTCGGCGCGGCGCAGCTCGGCGACCGGATCGAGGATCAGCGTCAGCGGGGTGCGGAACTCGTGGCTGATGTTGGAGAAGAAGGTGGTCTTGGCGCGGTCGAGTTCGGCGAGTTCCTCGGCCCGCCGCTGCTGAGCCTGGTAGCTGCGGGCGCTGCCGACGCCCGCCGCGATGTGTCCGGCGACCAGGGTGACGAAGCCCCGGTAGACCTCGTCAAGGGGCCGATACCGGTTCAGCGCCGGCCACCAGGAAGCCACTCGGAGCGCCGCCCTGCTGCGACAGCGGCACCACCAGTGCCTGCGTCGGCGGCTCGGGCCAATCCCCGCTCGGCAGAGCCGGATACGCGTCACCGACGAGTTCGAGCAGCACGGATTCACCGCGCGCGGGTTCCTCGACCGGCCACAGCCCCGAGCCGTCGGCAGCCAACACTGGCCGGCGCGGCCGGATGCCCGGCCGGCATCCCGCTCGACCCGCCAGCCGCGCGGCACCGTCGTCGTCGAACAGATAGGTCAGCGTGAACGGCAGGTCGCTCAGGTTCTGTTCGAGCTGAGACGCGGCGAAGGCCAGCATCTCTTCTCGGTGCGCACCACGCTGGGGTCGGAGCCCAGGTCGCGCAGCGTAGCCATCCGCCGCTCGCCGATCACCCGGACGGTGTCCTCGCTGACCACGCAGAGCATGCCGACGACCTGCCCGTCGTCGTCGCGCAGCGGGCTGTAGGAGAACGTGTGATACGGTCTCCTCGGGGTAGCCCGAGCGCTCGAGGAACAGCAGCAGCGCCGTCGTCCCAGGTCGCCTCGCCGGTCGACAGCACCCGCTCGATCCGTGGGCCGATGTCGTCCCCAGATCTCCGACCACACCTCCGTGCCGGCCGGCCCAGCGCCCACGGGTACTTGCGGCCCAAGGTGTCGCGGCGGTACGCGTCATTGCAGAAGAACGTCAGCTCCGGGCCCCACGCCATCCACATCGGGAACCGGGAGGACAGCAGGATGCTCACCGCGGTCTGCAGGCTCTGCGGCCAGTCCTCCGGCGGACCGAGCGGAGTGGCCGCCCAGTTCACCTGTGCGAGATCGCGGCCGACCTCACCTCCGGAGGCGAAAACCTGTGCCGGCGTGGCCCCTTCCACGCCGGTGCCGGTCACCGGGGACTCTCGGTGGATGCGACGGCCTCGTCCACCGTGCGGTAGGGCCGTAGGACTTCGTCGAGCCGGGTGACTTCGATGGGACGGGTGACCTCGGCGCTGGTCGTCACCAGGCGCACGGCAACGCCGTATGCGCCACCGCGCTCGGTGCAGCCGAGCAGGGCGTTCAGCCCGGCGCTGCCGAAATAGGTGACATCCTCCAAATCGACGACCACCAGTCTGGCGGGATGTGCTTCGGCCTCAGCCACCGCGGCGTCCAGTGCCGTGACGAGCGATTCGACTGTGCTCGAATCCACTTCGCCCTTGGCGCGCACCACGACCGCAACGTCGCGACTATCTCGCACGATGTCCAGCAGTTCCACGTGTTCCGTCGCCTGTCACTCGACGCGCTGGTGCACGGTCAACAGCAGGTGGTCGAAGTGGCGTCTCAGGTCGTCCTGACGAGGCTGAATCGTGTGTAACTCGGCGACGACCTGGGTGGCCAGTGCCCTCAGCTTGGTGTTGGTCTGCTGCGATCGCCACTGCAGCAGCTCGAAAGCCTGATCGGCACCGACGCCGTACACCAGCATCAGTGCCCCTTTCGCCTGTTCGATCGCCGCGCGGGCGGCGAACAGATCGGGAAGTGACGTGTTCAGGGCCTCCCGGCGGGCATCGTTCAGCGCGTCGGTCAGGTCGATGTAGTAGCCCTCGGTGCCCACGACCGCGCCGTCGTCGGCGACCATCCTGTCGGCAAGCACGAGGACGGTGTGTTCACGGTCCTGTGTGTCGAGGAAACGGTGCCTGCTGGAAAAGGATCCGCCGGAGTGCAGGGCCTGGTCGAGGAGCTCCTGCACGTGGCGCCGATCGTCGGGGTGCTTGTGGGCGAGCAGCAGTTCGGTTGTCGGCGTGACGGTGCCGGGCTCGTAGCCGTGCATGCGCGCGACCTCGTCCGACCACTCCCACCGCTGACCGACGAACCAGAATCGGAAGCTGCCGACGTTCAGGTAGCCGCCGGACCGGAGAAGCTCGTCCACCTCGGATCCGGACGTCGGGTCAGGCTGAGGCATTGCCGCATTATTCCACTCGGCGCCGGATCACAAACCTATTCACATAGGTTGCCCTGGGCGTGATGTCGTGGCATCGGCAGTGTGGGGACCGAACTCGTTGGCCACGGGTACGACGACGTTGGCCGGGAATCCGCCGCGGCGGGAATGCTCACGGATGGCCTCCTCGTCGTCGGCCTCGTGGATGCAGTACACCTTGTCGCCTGCCACATAGCTGGTGATCCACCGGTACGGAACTCCGAGCGATTGCATGGAGGCATTGGACTTTCGCGCGATCTCGGCCAACTCGTCCCCGGTCAACTCCGAGGCACCCGGGATATCGCGCTCGATGAGGAAACGTGTCATCGGACTCTCCTGACTTCGTGACGGGTGGCCGACACTGATGAGCCGGGCCTCCATCAACAGTGCGAGTTCGCCTCCGGTTGCGTCATCGGTAATACCTCCCCATCTGTCGTCGCCGGGTTCGGCGCACTCTCGGACCACCAGTTTTCCCTGGTAAGGCCTGTCGCCAGCGGCTACCATCGGTCCGTGACGCTCACCGAGCGCGAGCACGAGCTCGATCAGCTCGCGGTCCGGCAGACGGCTGCACGCGCCGGCCGTGGAGGCGCAGTGATGGTGTGCGGCGAATCCGGCGCGGGCAAGACGTCTTTCGTCGAAGCGTTCGTCGCGCGGCCTACCCGACGACACCCATATGCTGTGGGGCGCCTGCGACCCGCTGTCGACTCCGCGGCCGCTGGGGCCGCTGCACGACCTTGCGCACCGTTTCAGCACCGCCACGCAGGAACACCTCAGCAGCAGTGAGCAACCGTTCGACATCTTCGCGGCCGTGTTCGAGGAACTTCGGACGCGGCCGACGGTCCTGGTGCTCGACGATCTGCACTGGGCGGACCAGGGCACCATCGACCTGCTGCGGTTCCTTCTCCGTCGAGCCCCGCAGTCGCAATTGCTGACGGTCGGCATCCTGCGCGACGACGAGGTCAGCGTCACCCACCCGCTGCGCGGACTACTCGGCGACATCGCCCGATCCCCGCACGCGCAGTCGCTGACGGTGCCACCGCTGAGCGTGGACGCCATCGCGACGCTCGTCGGCGATCGCGACGTGGACCCGGCCTGGCTGCATCGTGTCACCGGGGGCAACGCCTTCTTCGTATGCGAGATGCTCGACCACGACGCCGCGGTCGGCGGCTCGGACCTGCCGACCACGGTCCGGGACGCGATACTCGCCCGCACCGCCGACCTGGACACCGCCGCATGGGATCTGCTCCACTTGCTGACCTGCGCGCCGGGAGCAATCGGCGATCATCTGCTGACCGGGCTCGGGGTGACCCTGCCCGCGCTGCGCGCCCTCGATCAGGCGAAGCTGATCAGACGGGACGTCCGCGGGGTGGCGTTCCGCCACGACCTGTGCCGACGTGCGGTGACCAGCGTGATACCGCCCGGCGCCGAGCCTGGCCTGCACCGGCGGTTCCTCGACGCCCATCGCGACGCGTCCGACGAGGATCCCGCGGTGCTGACGCATCACGCGCTCGGCGGTGGCGACCGGGCCTTGATCACGGCGGCCGCCGCCGAGGCGGGCCGGGCGGCCGCGCGGTCAGGCGCCCACACCCAGGCGTGTGAGTTCTTCCAGATCGCACTGGAGCGAGGCGGACTGCTCAGTGAGGACGCCGAGGCCACGCTTCTCGAACAGCTGGCCGGGGAGTACTACCTGACCGACCGCCTCGAGGACGCGATCAACGCATGCCGCCGCGCGATGAGAATCCGTCAGGCAACGGGATCGCCTGTCGCGGTGAGCACCAACCACCATTCGCTTGCCGTCTACGAGTGGTACAGCGGCAACCGCGCGGTCGCGGACCGACATGTCGGCGACGCGATCGAGACGCTCGACGGTGATGCCGCACAACACGATCCGGACCGCCTCTGCCAGTTGGGGCACGGCTTCGCGATGCAGGCGTTTCTGGCTGTCCAGTCGAGCCGGCTCGACGCGGCCGTCCGCGCACTGGACCGGGCCCGTGAAATCGCCAGAAAGGCCGAGGATCCCAACCTTTCGGTGCGGGTGCGGCTGATCGGGTACTACTGCGACATCCTGGCGGGCCGGGCCGCCGTGCGGGATCAACTGTTGTCCGAGCTGGCGTCCGGCCCGCCGCACATCGACGAGACCTATTCCGCCGGCTACACGAACCTCACCTATTTCGACGTCGAACAACGCCGTCTCAGCGCGGCGGCAGCGCTGCTGGACACCAGCATTCCGTTGATGGTCGAGCACGACCTGCCCATCTGTCGCATGGTGCAGCTGGGGTCGCGTAGCCGGTTGCATCTCCTCGTCGGCGACTGGGACGACGCACTCGCCGATGCCGAATTGGTGCTGGGCAGCCCCAGCGCTCCCCTGGCCCGGACCTGGCCTCTGTTGATCCGCGGGGTCGTCGCGCTACGCCGCAGCGGTGACGATGCCGGCGTCATCGACGACGCCTGGCAACTGGCCTGCCGCTTCGGCGAGCTGGTGCGGATGTTGCCCGTCGCTTCGGCGATCGTCGAACGGGTGTGGTTGACCGGAGTCCCCGATTCCCGTGTCCCGGAATGCCGTTCGTTGTTGCGCGACGCGCCGCCCAACGGATTGGAGTGGGCGCGCGGCGAGCTGGCGATGTGGTTGCGCCGCTTCGAAGGGCTGGACATCGCGGTGACCGACGTCGCGGCACCGTACGCGTTGCTCTTCGATGGCCGGTACGAAGCGGCTGCGGCGGAATTCCATCGCCTGTCGACGCCCTACGACGCGGCACTGGCGCTTGTCGACTCCGGAGAACATGCGGCGATCCGACGCGCACTGGACCTGCTCGACCGTCTCGGGGCCGACGCCGTCGCCAACAAGGTCCGCTTCGACCTGCGGGCCGCGGGCGCCTCCGCGGTGCCGGGCCCGCGGCGGGCATCGACGCTGGCGAATCCTGCGGGGCTGACGGCCCGCCAGGTGGAGGTGTTACGTCTGCTCGGCGACGGGCTGACCAACGCCGAACTGGCCGACCGGCTGTTCCTGTCGGTGAAGACAGTGGACCACCATGTGTCGGCGATCCTCACCAAGCTCGATGTGACGAAGCGGCGTGACGCGGTCCGCCGGGCCCGCGAGGTCGGCATCCTCACTTAGGGCGGTCGGCGATGCAGTGCCGAAATATAGGTAGTCGTTCCCGATGTCGACCGGTCGCCGGATGCGCGATGGTTGGGTCAGCCGGTCCTTGCGACCGTGGCACGACCATCGACAGATTCGAGGAACAACCATGAGCACTGCGAACGCCGGCGTGGTGAGAGATCACGATGCCGACCGTCAGGTCAAAGCCAAGCACCGCGCGCTGTGGGCGTCGGGGGACTACCCGGCCGTGGCCGCCGAACTGATCCCCGAACTCGGGCCGCGACTGGTCGCCGCCTGCGGGATCCGGGCCGGTCAGCGCGTCCTCGACGTGGCCGCCGGTTCGGGTAACGCCGCCATCCCTGCCGCCACGACGGGAGCGACCGTCGTGGCCAGCGACCTGACACCGGAGTTGTTCGACGCCGGACGCGCCATCGCCGCGCAACGCGGAATCGAGCTGCAGTGGATAGAAGCCGACGCCGAAGCAATACCGTTCGCCGACAATGACTTCGACGTCGTGATGTCGTGCGTGGGGGCGATGTTCGCGCCGCACCACCAGGTGACCGCCGACGAGCTGGTGCGCGTGACGCGGCGGGGCGGGACGATCGGCATGATCAACTGGACTCCCGAGGGTTTCATCGGTCAGCTCTTCGCAACGATGAAGCCGTTCGCTCCCCCGCCACCGCCCGGCGCAAGCCCGGCGCCGCTGTGGGGCAGTGCGGATCACGTGCGGGCGTTGTTCGGCGACAACGTCACCGATCTCGAGCTGCGCCGCGAAACGGTTCTGATCGACCACTGCGCGACAGCGTTGGAGTTCCGCGAGTACTGGAAGAGCAATTACGGCCCGACCATCGCCACGTACAAGTTCAATGCCCACGACCCCGCGAAGGTGGCCGACCTGGACCGTGACTTCCTCGCCTTCCTGGAGGACTGGAACCAGACCGACGAACCGAACCGGACGGCTTACCACGCCGAATACCTGTTGGTCACCGCCATCAGGGGGTGACCGGGACCAGTTTCAGGATCTGAACGAGCGCAACCGGCGCCCATCGGCCCCGGTTGCGCTTAACTCAAGGAGTGACGACCACCGCCGACACGGCCGCGGAGACATTCGACAATGCCTGGAGCCAGTGGCACACCGAACGCGAACGGTACTACGCCGAGCCGCTGGGCTGGGTCAGCATCACCGGCCTGTACTGGCTGACCGACGAGTTCGACACCGTCGCCGACCTGCCTGGCCGGTGGCGGGCAGACGCCGACGCCGTGTACACCGAAGGTCTCGACGGGACCACCCGTCTGGAGCCGGTCGAAGGTGCGCCCGGCCTGCTCGTGGAGGACGGGGACCGCCGCATCGAAGTGATCCGCCGTACGGGATCGGTGGCGCTGCGCGTGCACGATCCGCGGTCTGAGCACTTGACGGCCTACCGCGGAATACCGACCTATGCACCCGACACGCGGTGGCAGATCACCGGCACGTTCACCCACTTCGACGAACCCACCACCGTCACGACGGGCGCTGTTGTCGAAGGCCTCGAACACCACCACTCCGCGGTCGGCGTCATCGAGTTCGAGCTTGCGGGTGCGACCAGGCGACTGGTCGCGTTCGGCCGTGGCGGCGGCGGGCTGCACGTGCTGTTCACGGACACCACCAGCGGCGCGACGACCTATCCCGGCGCGCGGTCGTTGGCCGTCGATGAACCCGCTGCCGACGGCACGGTGACGCTCGACTTCAACCGGGCGGCGAACCTTCCGTGCTCGTTCACCGATTTCGCCACGTGTCCGGTGGCGCCGCCGGAAAATCGCCTACCTGTCGCCGTCGAAGCAGGCGAGAAGAACCCGCGATGACCTACCGGGTGGACGTCGCCATCATCGAGACGTCCTCGCTGGGCGATCGCAGCTACGTGATCACCGGCGGCGGCGTTGCCGTCGTCGTCGACCCGCAGCGCGACATCGACCGGGTGCGCGAGCTGGCGGCTGACAAGAGTGCACGTATCACCCACGTCCTGGAAACCCACGTGCACAACGACTATGTGTCCGGAGGTCTTGCCCTCGCGCGCGCCACCGGTGCCGAGTACGTCGTGCCGGACGGCGACGACCTGGACTACCCCGCCAGACGGGTGACCGACGGAGAGGTCGTCGATGCCGGGGCCTTCGTGTTGCGGGCGCTGCACACCCCGGGACACACAGAGCACCACATCAGTTATGTGCTCGTCGACGGCGCAGGCGCGACCGTCGGCGTGTTCTCCGGCGGGTCGATGCTGTTCGACGCCACCGGCCGCACCGATCTCGTAGGACCCGAACACACGCACTCGCTCACCGTCGCGCAATACCGCTCGGTCCGCCGGCTTGCCGACGAAGTTCCTGGCGACACACCGCTTTTCCCCACCCACGGCTTCGGCAGCTTCTGTGCGGCCAGCAGCGCCGGCCGCGACGAGTCGACCATCGACGAACAACGCCAGGCAAATCCGGCGCTGACCCAGGGCGAGCAGCAGTTCGTCGATGAACTGCTGGCCAATCTCTCGGACTACCCTGCCTATTACGCCCATATGGGTGTCATCAACCGGCAAGGCCCACCGGAGGCCGACCTGTCGATCCCCGAAGCGGTCGACGTCGACGAGCTCCGCCGCCGAATCGCCGCCGGACAATGGGTCGTCGACCTGAGGCACCGGACCGCGTTCGCCGCCGGACATCTGCACGGCAGCTTGGGCTTCGAGCTGTCCGACTCGTTCGTGACCTACCTGGGCTGGCTCTACCAGTGGGGCGCTCCGATCACGCTCATCGGCGACGATGTCGACCAGATCGCCGAGGCACGGCGCGAGCTCGTCCGGATCGGCATCGACGACGTCGACGGCTCGGCCACGGCAGATGTGAAGCGCTGGAGCGAATCCGGCGAGATCGGCAGCTATCGGGTTGCCGACTTCACGGCACTTGCCGAGATGGATGACCGCGGCGGTGTGCGCGTGGTCGACGTCCGCCGCGACGACGAGTTCTCCTCCTCGCATGTCGAAGGGGCAGTGAACATCCCAGTGCACAAACTGCTCGACCGGCTCGCAGAGCTCGGCGACGAGCAGGTCTGGGTGCACTGTGCCAGCGGGTATCGGGCATCGGTGGCCGCGTCGGTGCTCGACAAGGCGGGCAGGGACGTCGTGCTGATCGACGATAAGTTCGACACCGCAGTGGAACTCGGCCTGACGACGTAACGTCGCTCAGAGCATGTACTCGAGCTGAAGCTGGCTTTCCTCTGCCACATCGGCGCGGGTGGCGCCGAGCAGTGTCTCGGCGACGCGCCGCGCCTGGACTCGTAGTTCGGGCACCGCGATGGTCTCCCAGTACGTCCCGCGCAGCATCGGGCCCAGCGCCAGCAGCCACGGTGAGCGCTCGCCTCGATGCGGTCACGACCGTGTGGTCGCGGTCGACGCGGACACCCATGTCGATCTCGTCCGGCGCCACCAGCCCGCGCTGCAGCAGGTTCTGCAGCAGCACCGATTTGGTGGCGGTGAATTTCGTGGACGGCCCGGTGGCGTTGATCACCAGATCGGCGGTGACAGTGTCCTGATCGTCGATATGGATGCGGATGCGCTCTTGTGCCGCTTCGAGTTTCGTGATCTCGCCGGGATGTATCTGAAGTTGCCCGGTGAGCTGCGAGCTGGTGATCTGGGCGTAGATCTCCGGTGCGATCCGGTGCCGCAGCACATTCCAGCGCGCCGCATGCTGGGCCGCAAATGTCAGGCGCTCGTCGCTGCTGAAATTCTGCCAGATGCGTTGGGTGAGCGGGCGAAGCTTGTCGACGATGATCGCGGGATTGGCATTCCGGTCGTGCAGGTTGGCGCAGTGTTGCTTGACGATCACCTGCAGTTCGTCGAGGCCGACCGCGGCGAGATCGATGTCTTGGGGCGGGAACTGGGGGTACTCGATGCCCCGGAAGTGGGCGTGCGGGAACCAGCCGTGCCGCGAGATCGCGTGGATGCTGCCCAGCCAACCCAGATCTCGCAGCGTGAGGATCGCGTCGACCGCGGTCAGCCCCGTGCCGAGCAGGGCGATGCTCCCGTCGTGCGACGGCAGCTGGTTCTCCCACTGTTGCCACGGGTTGCTCACCCAGGAAGGGTGCGTCGCAAGGGCTTCCGCGCCGGGCAGTGACGCCGGCGGTTCGTTGCCGGTGGCCAGCACGACGCGGTCGGCGTCAAGCGAGCTGCCGTCGTCCAGACGCACCAGGCAGCGACCGTTGTGCGGTTCCACGTCGACCGCCTCACCTGTGACGAACTCGCACGTGACCCGAATCGTGTCGCCGGGGCTCTGCAGATGGTGCTGCACGATCGAGCGGAGGTAGTCGCCGTAGATCTGCCGCGGCACGAACCGCTCCCGCAGCTCGATCTCGGGGATTCGTTCGAATTCCGAGCGCGTTCCCAGCCATTGCAGAAAATGTTCCGGCTCGTCAGGAAAGGCGGACATGTTCCGCGCTGCGACGTTGAGTAGGTACTCGGGCCTGCGCAGACCGTAGGCGACCCCGCGGCCCACCGATCCCCGGTCGTTGATGACGATGACGTGCAGGGGACGTTTGCTGATCCTCGCGACGTTCACGGCCGTCATCGCGCCGCTGAAACCGCCGCCCACCACGGCGATACAGGCGGGCGGTGTGTGGGAACTCGACAGCTCAGGCCTCCCCGAGTCGGGCGACGAACTGGGAGGCGTCGTAGGACTCGGTGCGGTTGTAGGGCAACTTCGACAACACCGACGCCATCGCGCAGGTGTTGCTGACAGCCGCGAACGTCAGACCGCCACCGATCGCGGCGGCCAACCACTTCAGCTTCGGAACCGCCACGCTGCCGAGCACGGAGGTCAGCACGATCGACCCGGCGACGAGTCGCACCTGCCGCTCGAGTTCCCAGCGCTCCTTGCCGCGGTCCACCCCGAATCCCTTGCCCTGCCAGTCGGCGATCCCACCCTGCAGCACGGCGCCCCGGGTCAGGCCGGCACCGCGCAGCACCTGTTCGGCCTCGGACGCCCGCTGACCTGAGCGGCACACGAAAACCACATCGCCCCTCAACCGGTCGACGATGTCAGCGCGGTGCTCACGGACGATGTCCAACGGCACGTTGTACGCGCCCGCGATGTGGGCGGTCTCGTACTCGGCTGGGGTCCGCACGTCGAGAAGCTGCGGAGGAGTATCGGAGCCCAATCGTTCGCGCAGTTCGATCGAGCTCAGGCTGGGGGTCGTCGGCGCACTCATCTCGCTCTCCTCTCGTTCGGTGCCGTTCGTCGTCCTCCATGTTCCCCGAGGATGGCCCAGGTCGGCTAGTTAGAATCGCAGGGCATCTAAAGCCCATTGATCCGGCGGTAGCCGATCAGCTATGCCGTCAGGATCGTCCCGCCTTAACGGCCGACGAGATCCTCAACGCGGAGGCATCCAATGGCAGCTCCGAACGCGGAGACAGACGCCGAACCACCGCGGACCGCGAAGAAGACCAGGGACGCCGCAACTCCAGGAAGCCCTCGAGGCTGGTGCTTCTCGCGCCGTGGCTGGACGTGTCGATGAGCGATCCGCGCAGCGCAGAGATCAAGGATCCGTTGCTCAGCGTCTCGGGCCTCGCCAAGTCGGACGCGAAATGGGCGGGCCCGGCGGGGACCGCCGATAGGTTGGCGAGCCCGCTGTTCGGCTCACTGGAGGGATTGCCGCCGACCTATGTCTACAGCTCGTCGCGTGATCTGCTCACCGTGGACACGCTGAGGCTGCGGGATCGCGTTCTTGCCGAGGACGTTCCCGACGTCACGTTCCGGCTGCGCGAGGGCTTGATCCACGACTGGTTCATCTTCCCGTTCCTGCCTGATGCCCACGGCGATCGGCCGAGCGTGTATCAGGACCTGCTGGGTTCTGACGTGCTGAGTGACACTTCCGCGCCGACCTGATCCCGTCAGCGGGCATCTCGCCACGCCGCACCTGCCCCTCAGTCCAGAATGTGCAGATGCGCTTCGGAAACTTCATGGCTCCGTTCCACCCCGTCGGACAGAACCCCACGCTCGCCCTCGAGCGGGACCTCGACCTGATCGTCGCGATGGACCGCCTCGGGTTCCATGAGGCGTGGGTCGGCGAGCACCACTCCGCAGGGTTCGAGATCATCGCCTCGCCCGAGGTTTTCCTCGGTGTCGCGGCCGAGCGCACCAGGCACATCAAGCTCGGCACCGGCGTCAGCTCACTTCCGTACCACAACCCGTTGATGCTGGCCGACCGCATGGTACTGCTCGATCACCTGACCAGGGGCCGGGTCATGTTGGGCTGCGGGCCGGGCCAGCTCACATCGGACGCGCACATGCTGGGAATTCCCGCCGACGAGCAGCGGCCGCGCATGGAGCAGTGCCTCGATGCGATCATGCGCCTGCTGCGCGGCGAGACCGTCACGATGCACACCGACGGCTTCACGCTGCAGGATGCGCGACTCCAGCTGAAGCCCTACAGCGACCCGTGCTTCGACGTCGCGGTCGCGGCGTCCTTCTCCCCCACCGGACCCCGGGGTGCGGGCAGGCACGGCATCGGCATGCTGTCGATCGCTGCCACCGCCAAGCAGGGCATGGATCTGCTTGCCCAGCACTGGAACACGTGGGAAGAGGTCGCCCTGGAGCACGGCCACGTCGCGGACCGATCCAAGTGGCGGCTGGTGGGACCGATGCACCTTGCCGACACCCGCGAACAGGCGGAGCGCGACGTCGAATACGGAATCGCGGAGTTCTCCCAGTACTTCACGCACATCCTGCCCGCAGGTCCGGTGCAGGGTGAGACGCCGGTGGAGATCATCGCCAACAACCGGGAGTCGGGCTTCGCGGTCATCGGTACTCCGCAGGATGCGATCGCCAAGATCGAGGAACTGGTCGAGGCGAGCAACGGCGGTTTCGGCGCGTTCCTGTTGTTCGACCACGACTGGGCTTCGCCCGCCGCGAAGCTGCACAGCTACGAGTTGTTCGCGCAGTACGTCATACCCCACTTCACGGGCCAGCTCGCCGGCCCGGTCGCGTCACGCGACTGGGTCACCGACAGCGGTCGCTCGTTCGTCGACCAGGCAGCTCACGCGATCGGCAAAGCCATCGAGGACCATGCCGCAGAACAACAGGCCAAACAGACGCCGGCAACGAACTAACCTCTTCTGAAACACATTCGATGACCGAACATCACCGGGACGTCGGTCGTGTCTCACAGCACCACCTCGAGCAGTGGGGGCTCCGCATCGACGGGCCGACCCGGGAAAGTGCCGGATCACTCGTGGTACCCGTGCTCACCTCCGAGGGCACCGCTGCGGTTCTCAAGGTCAGCTCCGACGATGCGGGTGCCGAACACGAACACCTCGTGTTGCGACGCTGGGGCGGCGACGGGCGACGGGGGCAATCGAACAGTTGCCGCGCAGCGCACCGATCCCCCACCGGCTTGTGGAGCAGGTGGCCGCGTTGAGCCGTGAGATGGCCTCGGACACGTCCACCGACGTGGTACCGCTTCTACACGCTCGTCGACGCCGCCGGTCTCGACGAGGATCGGGCGCGCGCCTGGACCCTCATCCGGGTGGTGCACGCGTGGACCCGTGCACTGACCGATGCGCGGGTGCCCGAGGCAGCGCCATTGACGAGGTACGCGGCGATCGCCAAAGCAGTGCAGGACTGAGTAAAGGAGGGCTGGGCCACGATGACGTCAACGGATCCCCTGCTGCAGGAAGTGCTCGACGAACACCAACTCCGCAAACTCGTGCACCGCTACTGTCGCGCCGTCGACCGCGGAGACGTCGCCGAGTTGCGCAGCCTTTACCACCACGATGCCGAGGATGCGCACGGCAGTTTCTCCTCCGGGTCGGCGAGCGACTTCATCGACCAACTGGTCGCGGCGCGGCCCTATCTGCGGTCGATGCAACACCACGTCACCACAGCCAACTTCGCGATCGAGGGAGAGATGGCCGAGGGCGAGGTCTACACGATCGCCACCCACACGTTCATCGCAGGTGACCGAGACGTGGACCTGATCGTGGGCGGGCGGTATCTCGACAGGTACGAGAAGCGCGATGGTGCGTGGAAGATCATCGAACGGGCCATTGTCACCGACACGGCGCAGGTCAACGACCCGTCCACCGTTGATCTCCGCCATCCGGTCACCAGGGACACGCCCGCGGGCAGCATGGGCTCCGACGATCCGTCATACGGTTTTTTCGCACTGCTGCGTCCTGCACATCCGGGCTGAGACGTCACGAGCGCCGCTACACTGGCTGTGGCAGGAGTGAAAATTGTGACCAATGGGTACACGCTGGTCACCATTGCACGTTCACCGCGTCAGGTCGAGGAGGGACCCGTGGCTGTCGGTAGCACTACGCGGCGCATGCACCGGACGATCATGGCCGCGTCGTCGGCGCTCGCCGCGTGCGCGACCCTCGGTATCCCCGGGATGTCATCAGCCGCCGCCGCACCCGACTGCCATGACATCGAGGTCGTCTTCGCCCGCGGCACCGACGAGCCGGCCGGGCTCGGCGTGGTGGGCAAGTCCTTGGTCGACACCCTGCGCCCGATGGTGAAGGACAAGTCGATCGGCACCTATGCGGTCAAGTATCCGGCGACGTGGGACTTCGCCCAGGTGGCCGCCGGGGCCAATGACGCCAGCAAGCGCGTCCAGTACATCGCCGCGACGTGCCCGGACAGCAAGATCGTGTTGGGTGGTTACTCGCAGGGCGCCGCGGTCATCGACGTCGTCACCACCGCTCCGATTGCGGGGCTCGGTTACACCGCACCGCTGCCGTTGGCTGTGGTCCCGCACGTCGCGGCTGTCGCGGTCTTCGGCAACCCGTCCGCGCGGATCGGCAGACCGCTGACACTCCTGAGCCCCGACTTCGGGGCGCGTACGGCCGATCTGTGCAACACCAACGACCCGATCTGTTCCAAGGGCGACGACTTCGACGCACACGTTCGGTATCCCCAGTCCGGGCTGGTGAAGCTGGCGGCACAGTGGATCACCAAGCATGTCCAGCAACGGGTTTAAACACCCCTCTCGCCCAGCTGCGCGTGGTAGGCCTCGACACTGGCGAGTTTGATGCCCTCGTAACCGCGCACCATGTCCGGCAGACCTGCGATGTCGACGGCGCGGTCGTAGTTGTCCGCGTTCAGATCCGCGGCGAGGCCGGTCACGATGCCGATGTACTCGGCGAGCAGTTGCCGTTCGACCTTGCGCACGTGGGCGTAGCCGAACGGGTCGAACTTGGTGCCGCGCAACCGCTTTCCCTTGGCGAGCACTCGGAGCGCCACATGGCTCCTCGGACCGAGGCCGATCTTCTTCGTGCGCCCCATCGCCCGCAGCATCGGTGGATGAAGCTTGTAGGTCAACTTCTCCCCGTCCGGAATCTCGGCTTTCACGGTGGAGAGGAACTGTGGATCGGTGAGAAGTCGCGCCACCTCGTACTCGTCCTTGTAGGCGGTGAACTTGTAGAGCCCTTTCGCGACCGCCTCGCTGAACTCGGTGCGGTCACCGATGGCGCGCTCGGCCGTCCAGATCGTCTGCAGCAATGCCACATAACGGCGGGCGACCTTCTCGCTCTGAAACGCGACGAGGTTGGCTGCCCGTCGTGTGATGAGATCGCCGACGTGGCCGGAGAATGTCGTGCCCTCGAGAACACGGGCGGGCGGCGACGCAGGCTGGCGGTCGGCCACCGGCGACGCGACATCGTGGAAGTGGGCGGGGTCGGCGAGCGCGACGCGCCCCCAGCGGAACGCGGCGACATTGGTGTCGACGGCGACGCCGTTGATCTCGATGGCCTCCTCGATCGCGGAGGCCGGGATGCCCAGCGCCCCCGTCTGGTACGCCGCACCGATCAACAGGAAGTTCGCGGCGGCGGTGTCGCCGAACAACATCTGAGCCGCGACCAGTGCGTCGAAGGAGTGCACGCTGTGCGACACCTGACCGAGCCGGTGGAGCAGGTACGTCGTCTCCGGATACGCGATCGTCTTGTCGTACACCATGTCGCCGGTGGGCGTCTTGCTGGTCGACGCGACGGAGATCGTCTTCGTCGCATCGCCGTAGCCGAGGTTCTTGGTGTCGGCGGCGGCGAGGAGATCGAAGGCGACGAAGCAGTCCGCGCTGCCGGGTGTGAGCCGGTTGGAAGGGTCCAGCTTGCCCGCGGCGAACCGCAGGTGGGAGACGACGGGACCGGCCTTCTGGCTCAGCCCGATCTGGTCGAGGCTCTCGACGTCGTAGCCTGCGCGCAATGCTGCGGTGGCGAGTACCTGGTTCACCGTGACGATGCCGGTGCCGCCGATCCCGGCGAAAAACACGTTGTGCGTTGCTGTTACGGACTCCACGCCGAGGTCTGGCAGCGCCGGCGGCGTCGGGGCACTGCGGCGTCGGCGCTTCTTCTCGGGCCGCACCTCGACGGTGACGAACGAGGGGCAGTCGCCGTCGAGGCAGCTGTAGTCGGTGTTACAGGAGGTCTGGTCGATCCGGGTCTTGCGGCCGAATTCGGTGTCCACCGGTTGCACGGACAGGCAATTCGATCTTGACGCCGCAGTCGCCGCAGCCCTTCGCAGACCGCTTCGTTGATGAGCACGCGGGTGGTGCGGGTGGGCAGGGTGCCGCGTTTGCGTTGCCTGCGCGCGTCGGCGGCGCAGTGCTGGTCGTAGATCAGGACGGTCACGCCTTCGATATCGCGCAGGCGCTTCTGGGCTTCGTCGAGGCGGTCGCGATGCCAGACGAGAGTGCCTCTGGCGAGCGCCCGCTTGTTGTGCCGTTTGGGTTCGTCCGCACAGATGATGATCTGTTTGACGCCCTCGGAGGTCAGCTTGTGCGTCAGCTGCGGCGACGGTGACTGCGCCCTCGGCGTGCTGGGCGCCCGTCATCGCCACGACTTCGTTCCACAGCAGCTTGTAGGTGATGTTGACCCCGGCGGCCACACAGGCCTGCACCGCGAGCTGGCCGGAGTGGAAGAAAGTGCCGTCGCCGATGTTCTGGAACAGGTGGGGCACATCGGTGAAGGGCGCCTGGCCGATCCACTGGCTGCCTTCGCCGCCCATCTGGGTCAGGCCGGTGACGGCGCTGTCCTTGCGGCCGGACATGGTCACCATGGTGTGGCAGCCGATCCCGCCGGCCGCGAGGGATCCTTCTGGCACCGCCGTGGAGCGGTTGTGTGGGCAGCCGCTGCAGAAGTAGGCGGCACGTTGGGCAGGAAGCACTTCCAGCGACAGCGGCGGAGGCGGCGGCTTCCTGAGCTCGAGGCGGTCCCGCAGTGCGCGGCGCAGCGGTGCGAGCAGTCTGCCCGCCGTCAGCTCGCCCCCGGCAGGGATGAGCAGCCGGCCCGCGGCATCCTTCTTGCCGATGATGCGCGGCGCATCCGCTCGGCCGTAGAGGATTTCGCGGATCTGGGTCTCGATGAACGCGGTCTTGTCTTCGACCACCAGGATCTCGTCGAGGCCTGCGGCGAAGGTCGTGACGGCGTCGGGGCCCAGCGGGCTGGGCATGCCGATCCGGAGCAACCTGATGCCGGCGCGGTGCAGGGCGAAGTCGTCGGCTCCGAGGTCCACCAGCGCCTGCCGCACCGAGTCGAATGTCGTTCCTGTGGCGGCGATTCCGATCGACGCTTGGGGCGGATCGATCTCGATGACGTCGAGATGGTTGGCGGCGCCGTAGGCGCGGACCATCTCTGCGCGGGGACCGTACAGGTCGGCCTCGGCATCAAGGCTGGCCGCGGGAGCGGCCATCGGACGCTGACGGTAGACGAATGGCTTTCCTTCCCAGACGACTTCGGGAACGACGAGGTCGAACTCGACGTCCTGTGGGTCCACCGACCAGGCGCCGTCGGCGACGTCGGCGACGATCTTGAGCGCCACCACGCAACCCGATGCCCGGGACAGGGCCACGCCGTGCATGGCCATCGTGACGATCTCGCGGGCGTTGCGCGGGAAGAGTACCGGGATTCCCAGTGCGGCAAGGGATCGTTCACTGACAGCAGGCACGGTGGAGGACTTGGACGCCGGATCGTCGCCGACCAGCAGCAGCATGCCACCACGCGGGTTGGCGCCGTACATGTTGGCGTGCCGGATGGCGTCGGTGGTGCGGTCCAGCCCGGGCCCCTTGCCGTACCAGACACCGACCACCCCGTCGTGCTTCAGCGTTCCCGCGGGGAGCTGGGCCTGGCTTCCCCACACCGACGTTGCCGCCAGTTCCTCGTTGAGGCCGGGGACGAAGGTGATGTCGTGCGCGCGCAGAACGTCGGGCATGCCGGTCAGCATCCGGTCGACTCCACCCAGGGGGCTGCCCTGATACCCGGAAACGAACGTCGCCACCCGCAGGCCGGCGCGGGCGTCGCGTTCGTGTTGTTCGACCAAGGCTCGGGCAATCGCCTGCACGCCGGTCAGCACCACGGGGCCCGAGCCGGTGCGGTAGCGGTCGCCGAGTTCGTAGCGGCTTTCGTAGGGGTGCTGTTCCGGCCGTCGGATGTCGAGATCCGTCATCTGTGCTCACCGCCTCGGCGATTGCTGGGCTTATTGCTCCTTTAAGGGTGCCAGCACTATGCATAGTGAGCAAGCTGTCCATATCAGTTGAGCATGTTGCCCAGATTCTTCATAGTGTGACGTGCGATACTGCGCGACATGACGAAGTTGGACCGCACCGACGCCCGACTGCTCCTGGCGCTGTGTGACGCACCGCGCGCCACCGGCGTCCAATTGGCGACCAAGCTGAACCTGGCGCGGAACACCGTGCAGGCGCGGTTGGCCCGCTGGGATCAGGAGAAGGTGCTCGCACCGATCGACCGCTGTGTGTCGCCGCGCGATCTCGGCTATCCGCTGAAGGCCTTCATCACCGTGGTGGTCGATCAGCATCGACTCGAAGACGTCATCGCCGCCCTGGAGACGGTCACCCAGGTCACTCAGGTCACCGGATTGTCCGGCGCAGCGGACCTGCTGATCGGCGTGGTGGCCACCGATGCCGACGACCTGTACCGCGTCGCTGGGCTTGTCCTCGCGGTACCCGGCGTGGAACGCACGACGATGTCGGTGGCGATGCACGAGGTCGTCGCCTACCGCACCCGCCCGCTGCTCGAGGAGCTCGCACGCGGGCAATGAGTCATTCTGCGCCCGAACGATTGTCGATAACGCCCTGGAGGTAGGCCAGCGCATCGGAAGCGCTGTCGGCGGGGTACACCAGATCAGCCAGGGGGATCGGGAGAAAGCCGTCCTGCTCCATCCGCCGGAGTTGGGCGATCAATCCGTCGTAGAAACCGGCTGTGTTGAGCAGAACGACCGGCTTGTCATGCAGCCCATGCTTGCGCAGTTCCAGGATTTCGGTGGCTTCATCCAGCGTGCCGAGGCCACCCGTCATCACCACCAACGCATCCGAGCGGGCGAGCAGCAGCGCCTTGCGTTCCGCCAGATCCTTGGCGAACACCATGTCGTCGGCGTTCCCCCGCGCGACGTGCCGGAACAACTCGACCGAAATGCCGACGAGCCGCCCGCCTGCGGCCTGCACGCCGTCGGCGACGACCTTCATCAAGCCGGTGTCCGACCCACCCCACACCAGCGTGTGTCCGCCTGCGCCGAGAAGTTCGGCGAATTCGCGTGCCGGAAGGGTGTAGCGCTCGTCGAGATCGGCGGCGGAGAGAAAAACACAGATGTCCATGGCAGCTCAGAGTCTTGCGAAGCAGGCGTTTGAGTCTTCGGTCGGAATCGAAGCGTCACGGCTGGAAAATGTTCCGACGACTCCACTTTCGGTGACCTCGACGCTGTCCGCCTGGATGCCGAGCGGATAGTTGTCGTTCAGCTTCTTCGTGAGGTCGTTCAGCGCCGACTGCACGTCCTCCTTGGGGAACGGTCCGATGGCATCGACAACCTCGAGGTTCAGGTCGCCGTCGGTGACGACGGGTTTGGCCGTGACGCTGGAGCTGCCCGCATCCATGACGAGGGTGCCCGCCGCCGGGTCGGTCGTCACTCCGGTGACCAGACTGCCCACCCCCGGCAGGTTGGCGGCGACGGTGTCCTTGATACCGGCCGACGTCCACGTGAGCGTGGCGTCGAGCGAGCCGATGGTGCCTTTCGAGGCTCCGGATTCCTGCAGCCGAACGTCTTCGAGGGTGACGTCCGCGGTCATTCCGTCGGCGGATTGCACGCGGTCACCCGCCGTATGCACCGAGATGTTCGTGTAGCGGCCGGTGATGTGCTGCCACAGGAAGGGTGGATTCACCCCGTACGAGATCGTGGCACCGTCCTCCACAATGCATTCCGCCACCTCGACGAGGATGTCGTCTGCGCGGTGTCGGGCGTAGAGCTCTGCCCCTGCCAGGCCGCCCACCAGGACTGCCACTGCGACGATCGCGATCAGAATGATCGTCTGCCGGTTGAGAAAGCCGCCACGGCGTGGCTTCTCGTTGGATGGTTTCGGAGCAGGCGAGGGTGGCGGCGGCCGCTGAGGTGGGCTCGCGGGCGGCCGACGTGCCAGTGGCGTCGGCGGCGGAGGCCGCCGGAACTGCTCGGTGAGTGCCGCATCCGCGGGCCGCGCGCGGATCTTCTCCGTCGGCGAGTCCGGTCCGCCGGGACGCGGGAGCCGATGGGTCGCGGGATAAGGCGGTGGAGTTCCCCGGCCGCGCCACCCGGGCTGGCCAGGGCGATTCGGCGGGTTCGTCACCTGTGCAATTCTGCCTCATCGGCGAGCCGCATCGGGGGTATTGGCACCTAGGGCTAGACGGGTTGTGCGCCTTCGCCCTTCGCCGCAGACCGCCTTCAGGGACACCACCAGCGTGAGCCAGGTGGCGAGGGACGCTGCCTCGGCGGCATACGTGACGTCGTAGCTGAACGCCAAGGTCGAACCCAGCAGTTCGGTCAGGACGAATTCGCGACGCAGTTTCTGCCGGGGCGGAAGTCACTTATCGTTCTGCCCACCTAGGGAAGCAGTCCCGAGTCCGTCGGCGCTCAGTGCAGGTAGATGACGAGGACGGCTCCCCACAAGACGAACAATCAGGAATCGGTGGTTGACTTCAGCCATCTCGGGGCGGTGCGCACCTCCATGAAGTATTGAATGATCATGCAGCACTTGATGAATCCGAGCACAATGACGGCGACAGTGATCGGGACACTGGGTACGTCCGCAACCGTGGAGTGCCTGGAGCCAGCCACCATGATCCAATTATACTGGCAGACAACACGATTCGCGCGTAGGTGATCGTTCGGGACACGGAGCCGTCGTGCGCTCAGCGAATTCAAGCGAGGCGGAATGGCAGCGGCCGACATCGGCGCCATAGTCTCGGCAGCGGGTGTCGCGCACGGGACATTCTTCTTCCAGTTCCCCACCAAAGAGCACGTGCTGGTGGAGATGGAGCGCCGGGAAGAGGACCGGATGGCCGCCGAACTTTCCCGGTTCTTCAAGAAACCCCACGACCTTCGGGCGGCACTCACCGAAGCGGTCCGCGTCCTGGAACCACACGAACGACGACTCGGCGTCATTGAGCAGTACGTCACCACCCGCATGTACGGGATGAGGGCGTTGTGACAGTAGTTTGACCCCATGGAATCTGGACCGAACCCGCTCATCAGCACCGTGCCCCGGCCACATCCAGCGCGCGTAACGGCGACGTCCTACCCGGTTCATCACTCCATCGAGGCGCGTTTCGGGGACATGGACGCCAACGGCCATCTCAACAACGTCGCGCTCGAGTCGCTGCACGAGAACACCCGGGCCACGCTCAACCGGCGCGTCTTCCCCAATGTGTATGACCGCACCGCGCGAAGCCTGCGCATCGTCACATCGACGATCGTCGTGCACTATCTCCGCGAAGCGCCGTGGCCGTCGGTGATCGACACAGCGATCGGCATCGGGCACGTCGGCCGCACGTCGTTCGTCGCGTCGACCGGACTGTTCCTCGGCGACGCCTGCATAAGTCTCTGCGACACCGTGCTGGTGCTCCTCGACGACAACGGCCCGATGCCGCTCCCCGACGATGCCCGGACCCGGCTCGTTGAGTTGCAACTGCAGGCGCCCTGAACGCTGCAGCCCACCCTGAACTTCTGCTCGTTCAGCCCCCTGGAATGAAACTACGTCAGCGGCAACGCCTGTTCGCCCGCGACCAATTCTGACCGATCCTCAAGGACATCTCGATGTACTCGCTGCGCGTCGCCGAGAGTCGGCATGCGCGAACCGCACTGGCATCCCGTCACCGCCGCGATGGGCTACGTGCAACACCGCAACGCCCGCATGACGGTGATGAATCCCGATGGCACGCTGGACACTTGGACCATGGCGACCCGGCAACGTGTACTTCATCCCGCGCGCCTACCCACACCACATCGAGAACATCGGCGCCGCCGACCGGCACTTCCTGATCTTCTTCGACCAGCCGTTCCCCGCCGACATCGGCTACCGCGCCTCGGTGAGCGCCTATGCAGGCAAGGTGCCGGCCGCCGCGTTCGACACCCACATCGACGACCTGCCGAGCTTCCCGTTCACCTCGGCCGATCCGCTGATCGTCAGCCGCACTACCCCCTCGACTGACGGCTCACGGTTACCAATCGGCTCTCGAGTAGTCCTTGAGGAAGCAGCCGTACAGATCTTCGCCGGCCTCCCCGCGCACAATCGGGTCGTATACGCGGGCGGCGCCGTCGACGAGGTCCAGCGGTGCGTGGAAACCCTCCTCGGCGAGGCGCAACTTCGTCGGGTGCGGGCGCTCATCGGTGATCCAGCCGGTGTCCACCGCGGTCATCAGAATGCCGTCCTGCTCCAGCATCTCGCCGGCGCTGGTGCGGGTCAGCATGTTCAGCGCGGCCTTGGCCATGTTGGTGTGGGGGTGGCCGGGCCCCTTGTACCCGCGGCTGAACTGGCCCTCCATGGCCGAGACGTTGACGACGTACTTGCGGCGCGCCGCCGACGCGGCCATCGCGGGGCGCAGACGGCTCACCAGGATGAACGGCGCGGTCTGGTTGCACAGCTGAACCTCAAGCAGTTCCATCGCGTCGACCTCGTGCACGCGTTGGGTCCAGCTGTTCACCGAGGCGGTGTCGGGTAGGAGGCCACCCGCGTCGATGGCGGTGCCCGCGGCGATCCGGTCCGGGGACGCACTTCGGGCCGTCAGCGCCAGTTCGGTCACCGGAGGGCTGGGGGCACCTCCCGCTTGCGGGGGAGAGCGAAGCGACCCGGGAGATGTCACCGCGTGCGGGTCGGGGTGCTCGGCGAGGCTGCCCGCGAGCGCCGCCGGGTGCGCGTCGCTGACACGGTCGAACGTGACGACGTCGACCAGCTCCGGCGCCGGGGCGCGCTCCGCCTCGACGAGCGCCGCGTATGAGCCGGGCGCGCGGCGCACGGTCTGGGCGGCGTTGTTGATCAGGATGTCCAGCGGGCCCTGCGCGGCCACGTCGTCGGCGAGCGCGACCACCTGGGCCGGGTCACGCAGGTCGATACCCACGATGCGGAGTCGGTGCAGCCAGTCGGCGCTGTCGTCCATCGCGGCGAAGCGGCGCACGGCGTCATTCGGAAAGCGGGTGGTGATGGTCGTGTGCGCGCCGTCGCGGAGCAGCCGCAGGGCGATATACATGCCGATCTTGGCGCGACCGCCGGTCAGCAGCGCGGTCCTGCCGCTGAGGTCGGTGCGAGCGTCACGCTTGGCCCGGTTGAGAGCCGCGCACTCGGGACACAGCTGGTGGTAGAAAGCGTCGACGACCGTGTGGTGGTTCTTGCAGATGTAGCAGGCCCGTGACCGGAGCAGGGTGCCCGCGGTGGCCCCGGCCACCGACGAGACGAGCGGCAAGCCGGCCGTCTCGTCGTCGATGCGGCCCGGCGCACCCGTGGCAGTCGCGGCGATGACGGCGCGGTCAGCCGCCGACACCTGCGTCACGCTTGGCGTTGCGGCGGGCCTTCTTCACCGACTTGAAGATGCCCGCGGTGGCCCGGCGCACGGCAATGGCATCGGGGTGCTCAGGAGGCAAGGCCTCGATGTCGGCGAGCACCTGCAGACAGGTGCTGAGCTTGGCCGGGTCGATCGCGTTCACGTAGGAAGAGTACGGGGCAATCGGCATCAGGCTCTGGGAGGCGGGATCAGCCGGCCCTTCGGCCGCGACCTGTAGCGGGGGAAAGACGCGCCATCCCGCGCAGGACCCACGGTGTGCGCCTGGCGATCATGTCGACGGCACGATCGGTTCGGTGCATTGCCGCTCGAGGGCCGGGGGTGGGGGTCGACGCCAGTTTCGCCTCGGCCGATTCCGCGCGAGAGCCGTGGCGATCGACGGCGAGGAGTTGCCAGCTGCCGGGTACGCCACGCAACTCGACAGTGCCGCGGTCCTCGAAGCTCGTGCCCGAGCCGACGACCAGATCACGGACGGTCCGGGAGACGACGATCTCGCCTGCGCCGGCTTGGCCGAGGATTCGCGCGGCGATATGGACCGCGATCCCGCCGATGTCAGCGTTCAGAAGCTCGCACTCACCGCTATGAATGCCGGCGCGAATTTCGATGCCAAGCGTTTCGGCATCTGTCCGCAGAGCCTCAGCACAGCGGATGGCGTGCGTCGGGCCGTCGAACGTGGCCAGGTGGCCGTCGCCCGTGCTCTTCACGACTGTGCCGCCGAACTGCTGGACAAGGTCGGCGTTGATCTCACCGAAACGAACCAGAACCGCCCGCCACCGCTCGTCGCCCGCCGCGGCAGCATGTTGCGTCGACGCGACGATATCGGTGAACAGCACGGTGCGCAGCGCTCGGTGTGACTGCGACGGCACCACATGGCCACCGGTGAGGAACTCCTCGATCTCGGCCAGGATCGTGTCGGGCTCGGTGAACCACGGCGCATGATCGACGCCGTCGACCTCGAGGTACTTGGCGCCCGGAATCTGGTCTGCGATGAACCGGGCGCACTGCACCGGAATGGCGTCGCCGCGGGCATGAGCAACGAGGGTGGGCACGCCGAGCGTCGGCAGGACGGCCCGGAGGTCGATATAAAGGTTGGATTCCAGTGTGGCACGCGCCATCCCGGGGCTGGCGGCCATGCGCTCGAACATGGCGAGCTGGCGTAGCGACCGGACCGAGGGAAACATCGCCTTGGCGGTCGCCCCGCTGCCCCACTCCGAGCGAGCGCTTCGGGTGAGGTCCTGCATTCGCTCAATCTGCTTCACCGACGGCGTGTACTTCTCACCGAGCTCGCGCACCATCCGCGCCGACAGCTCAGCCGGGTCTCCCAGCACCTCGTCCCATCCGCCGCCCGACAGGTAGGCAAACGAGCCGTAGACGATCAACGCCCGGGTTCGCTCCGGTCGTTTTGCCGCGAAGTACATGGACTGCGCGCCACCCTCGCTCATACCGAAGATGGCTGCCCGGTCGAAGCCTGCGGCATCCATGACGGCTTCGATCTCCGTGACCCGATCATCCAGCGTGCGGACTCGGGGCACCGGGTCCGACAGCCCGATTCCGGCTTTGTCGAACATTGCGACGCGGCAGAACGTGGCGAGCTGGTCGAAGAAGGCTTTGAACTCGGGCATGGCCCAGAACAGCTCGATGTGGCTGACCATCGGCCCCACGAAGACAAGCTCGACCGGCCCGTCGCCGAACACTTGGTACGCCAGGCTGAGGTCGCCGCACGATGCGTACGCGGTTTCCGCCATAGACCCCTGAGCGTAATTCGACGGGGCCGTGAGAACTCGGGTTTCAGGCCATCCGTCATCGGCCGCAGGAGTAGATGCGCGCGTCCCACCCCAGCAGCTCGAGCGACGTTGACAACGACGCGGTCGGCGTGCCGGGCAGGTTGCCGAGCAACAGTTCGGCCGAAACCCAATGAGGGCCGATCTCGACCGTCCGCGGGACCCGGCCGCAGTTCGCGATCACCAACAGTTTCCGATCCGCGGTGGCCCTGGTGTACGCCCAGATCTGTGGGTCGTCGGCCAGCAGCGGCGTGAAGTCTCCGTCGACCAGAACGGACAACCCGTGGCGGAGGCGAATCAATGCACGGTAGTGCGCGAAAACCGTACCTGGCGTGGCGATTTGGGCTGCAGCATTCAGCCAGGTGTAGTTGGGATTGACGGGCAGCCAGGGCTCACCGGTGGTGAACCCGGCGTTCGGCCCTGCGTCCCACTGCATGGGTGTGCGGGCGTTGTCGCGGCTGACGTGGGCCAGACCGGCCAGCGCCGCGCCGGCATCACCGCCATCTTCGACCACGTCGTTGTAGTAGTTCACCGCCTCAAGGTCCTTGTGGTCCTGCGCATTTCGGAACGGGTAGTTCGTCATGCCGAGTTCCTCGCCCTGATAGACGAACGGCGTGCCACGCATGCCGTGCAGAATCGTCGCCAGAGCCTTTGCCGAGGCGGCCCAGTGGTCGGGGTGGTCGTCGCCGAACCGGGAGACGACGCGAGGCTGGTCGTGGTTGTTCCAGTAAAGGCTGTTCCACCCGGTGTCCGCCAACCCCACCTGCCACCGGTGCAGGGCGCGCTTGAGTGCGACCAGGTCGAGTCCGACGTACTCGAACTTGCCCGCCGGGCCCTGGTCGACGGACACGTGCTCGAATTGAAAGACCATGTTCAGCTCGCCGCGGGCCGGATCCGTGTAGAGCCGCGCCTGCTCGGGCGTCACCCCCGGCATTTCCCCCACGGTCATGAACCGGCCCGCGCGACCGCCGAAAACCTCGCGGCTCATCTCGACGACGTATTCGTGCACGTGCGGTCCGTCGGCGAACCGGTCGAAGGCGACGACGAAACGCTGTCCCGGGGCGACCGTCGCGTCGGGCAGACCATCGACCTTGGAGATGAAGTTGATGACGTCCATGCGGAAGCCGTCGACGCCGCGGTCCAGCCACCAGCGCATCATGTCGTGGATCGCCGCTCGAACCTGCGGGTTCTCCCAGTTCAGGTCCGGTTGCTTGGGGTCGAACAGATGCAGGTAGTACTGGCCGGTGGCCTCGTCCCACGTCCACGCCGGTCCGCTGAAGAACGAGCCCCAATTGTTCGGTTCCGCACCGTCGCGGGCGTCGCGCCAGATGTACCAATCCCGCTTCGGGTTGTCCCGCGAGGAACGCGACTCGACGAACCACGGGTGCTCATCGGAGGTGTGGTTGACGACGAGGTCCATCACCAGCTTCATGCCGAGGTCGTGCACCTTGGCAAGTAGTGCGTCGAACTCGGCGAGAGTGCCGAACATCGGGTCGATGTCTCGGTAATCGCTGATGTCGTAGCCGTTGTCGATCTGGGGTGAACGGTAGATCGGGGACAGCCAGATCACGTCGACACCGAGTTCGCGTAGATGGCCGAGTCGGGCCCTGATCCCACCGAGATCGCCGATCCCGTCGCCGTTCGAATCCGCGAAGCTGCGCGGATATATCTGGTAGACGACCGCAGCCTTCCACCAGTCGGCGCCTGGCGTCATATCCGGTCACCGATGACGTCGCGGTAGACCTCGACGTACTTGTCGACCATGGCGGCGACGGTGAAGCGGTCGGCGGCGGTTGCGGAGATGGCGGGCCGGTCAAGCGCACCGGCCGCAGCGACCGCAGCCACCGCCGAGTCGAGGCCGTCGACGAGAAAGCCGTTCTGGCCGTGGGTGATCAGCTCGCCCATCGAGCCTCGCGCATTGGCGATGACGGGCGTGCCGCAGGCCATCGCCTCCACGACGCTGTAACCGAACGGTTCGTCGAAGTTGATCAGGTGCAGTAGCGCGTGCGCCCCTCCCAGCACCTCGGCGCGCGCGTCGGCGTCGACCGCGCCGAGGTAGCGCACCTGCTTGCCGTCGACATGCGGGGCAACCTCGGCGCGGAAGTACTCCTCGTCCTGGATGATGCCGGCGATGTCGAGGCGACGGCCGCATCGACGGGCGACCTCGATCGCATGCGCCGTGCCCTTGTCTGGATGAATCCGCCCGAAGAACAGCAGATGCTCGCCGGGACTCGGATGGGTAGCGAAGGCGTCGACATCGATGCCGTGGTGGACGGTGGCGGCGTAATGCAGCTCGGGATGTCGATCGGCGTCGCTGATCGACACGTAGGCGGTCGTGCTGTCGTAGCGCACGTAGACGGGAATGATCCGGTCGGACGAGAACCCGTGGATCGTGGTCACCACGGGTGTTGCGACGAGATCGCTGTACGTGAGCGGTAGGAAGTCGAACCCGTTGTGAATGACGTCGAAGTCGCCGGCTCGCTCGAACACCGAAGCGATGTGCAGGCATTCGGCGACCTTGGTGTCGATCGTCGCGTCCTCAGACCAGCCGCTTGATGCGGTGGCGGACAGGCTGGCGGTGGTGATCGAATCTGCGGTGGCGAACAGCGTGACGTGGTGACCGGCCGCTACCAGCCCCTCGGTGAGCAGGGACGCGAATTGTTCCCACGGCCCGTAGTGCCGAGGAGGTGTCCGCCACGCGATCGGCGCAAGCACGGCCACTCGGATCGGTGCATCGGACGCGCCGCGAATAGGTATGTCGCTCACCCTACCCGCTCGGCGGAGTGGCGAAGAACCGTGCTGCCCACGCGACGATCTATTTGGCAGAAGGGTATTTCGACCTGTTTGAAAGATCAGGTGCACGTATCGGCAATCGTCGAATCCGGCAGGGCCGAGAAGGTTCTGGACAATTCCGAACACGAGCGGGCGGTCCGAAATCCTCCATAACCCGTGCGCTCAGCGCGCAATTTCGAGGCCGTGGTGGGCCGAGGCGCCGGTGGGGCGAGAGTGGAGCTGCGGGCGCGGGCGCGAGGCGCGGAGGGCTGTGCATGTTCACGACTGGTCGGAACTGAGTCGGGAGTCTTGGGTCATCGTCGCTGAGCTGGCGACATCCGGCCGCCGCGGATGGACACCGCAAAACGAGATGGCGTCTTCGCCCGTGACGTCGCCGAAACAAGCGGTGTGCCCGCGCACCACGTCGGCGCGGCCGAATAAGGTTGACAAGAGAGCAAAATCAAACTGAGCATGGCGACTGAGAACAAAAAATCTAGCTTCGAGGCAGTCACACTCCGCGCTCGACCGGCAACCGCCCCTTGTCGACAGCCGCCACCAGCGCCGCATGGTCGGCTTCGGTCTGGTCGGCGTACCGGCGGGCGAACGTGCTCAGCGCCTCGTCAACTTTTTCCGACCGACCCAGATAGCCGGCGATCATCGACGCGCCACTGGTTCTCGCGTGCCCCTTGGCCAGCAGCTGACCGACCACCCCCGTGTAGTCGATGAGCGCCTGGGGATCCATCGCATCCAGCGGGATGGTGCCCTTCATGTTTCGGAACTGCCGCACGTAGTACTGGCGGCCGCGCACCGTCGTCCAGCCCAGCAGCGGATCGCTGACGGTCTGCAATGCCTGCTGGTACTCGACCACCCGCTGGCCCTGGTGCGCGTGCCAGGCCGACTCACCGTGGACGTAGCGCGCCAACACCGAGCGACGCGCCTGCTTGAGTTGCAGGAAGACCACGTCTTCGGGCGAAGAACCCTCCAGCAGTGCCACATACGCGCGCAGGCCGACACTGCCGACGCCGACGACCTTGTGCGCGACGTCGAGCAGCGTGTACCCGCCCAGGACGCGGCGCCAGTGCGTGGACAGCGTCGGCAGATAATCGTCGAGCGCGTCGGCCAATGCGTCCGCCTCGTCATCGGGCAATCGGCTGATCAGCGGCGGCTCTTCGACGATCCTGCGCACCCCGTCGACTTCCTGCGTGAACCGCGGCAACGCACGGTCACTGGTGCGGTTGCGTGCCCGTGCCGCTGACCGCCGCACCTCGTCGGCCAATGGGCCGGCTGTTTCGCCGGCCAATCGGTCGACGTCCAGCCGGGTGAAGGACCGCGAGAACAGCGGCTCGTCGGCCAACCGGCGCAACTCCAGGCGGTACGCGGACACACACGAGCGCACCGCGGCACCGCAGTCGTCCTCGGATGCGCCGTTGAAGCGGCCCGCGACCCAGATGCTGGCCACCAACCGACGCAGGTCCCATTCCCAACCGCCGGGATGTGCCTCGTCGAAGTCGTTGAGGTCGATGACGAGGTCGCGTTCGGGCGACGCGTAGAACCCGAAATTGCCGAGATGGGAGTCGCCGCAGACCACCGGCGTGATGCCGGTCGACGGGAGGTGTGCGACATCGTCGGCCATCACGACCGCAGTGCCGCGCAGAAAGCCGTACGGCGACGCGATCATGCGCCCGACCCGGACCGGGATCAGCCGCTCCACCCGGCCGCGGTGATTCTCCTCGATGAGCTGGACCGGGTCCGGCCGGTCGGGTTGCGGCGTCCATTCGGCAAGGGTTCGCCGCGGGACCCGCTTTCGCAGACTCTTGCCCAGCGCATACCGTTCGGCGCGGGTCACCGGCCGCTGCCGCAGCGAGTGATAGGCGGCGCTGTCGATGTCGGCCAGGACGGTGTGTCGATTCGGCCCTTGTCCCGGTGCGGCACTGTTCACCGTTGCCATGGTGCGCTCATCCCCGTCGGCTCGGCGAAAACTCGGTTAAATCGTGGTTCGCAGGCTGAACAGCGTGGCCGCCACGGCGCCGCTGGTCACAAGATCGCCCATGGTCTCCGACTGCTGCTCGGCCACCCGCCATGCCTCCTCGTGCGCGTGCAACCGCTTGATCTCGGCTTCCACGTCGTCGGCGCGCCGTTCCCAATCGGCGGGCGCGGCGTCGAGTTCCGCGGCGGATTGTTGCTCTACGACAGCGAAACCCGATTCGCCGAACAACCCCTCCAACGACGCGATGGTCGGGAAGTGATTGCCTTCGGGCAGTTCGTCGTCCGGTATGTGTCTGGTCGCGAGATAGACGAGCAGGCCCACACGACCGGGCGACCGCACCACCCGGCGCAGCTCGGTGAGCAGGCCGAGTTGATCATCCATCGTGCACAGCACGCCCAGAGACCAGGCGGCGTCGACCGCGCGATCGGCGACCGGGAGGGCGGAGCCGGACGCCTGGACGACAGGCAGACCGAACAGTGTCGCCGACGCTCGGCACGCCCCTGCTTCTGGCTCGACGAGCAGCGCGCGCGTCCCTCGGCGCTGCCTCGCATACGACGCGGGACCGCCCACTCCGGCGCCGCTGTCCAGGAGGACGTCGTCGGCCTGCAGCTCGAGCGCGTCGATGAGCCAGTCCAGTGCGGCCGGACTGCCGCTCCCCCGGCAGGCTGCGGGCAGAAAGAACTCTTCGCCGAGCCGACGGGCCGCCTCGGCGGTCCACTCCGCGACGGTGTCGAACTCCGCGGCCATCGCCTCGCTCATGCGGCGGCCCGAATCCGTGCTCCCACTTCGGCTTTGATCTCAGCACCCAAGCGTGTTCCGCCCGACGACGCCGAACCCGAGATGTTCACCCCGGCCACCCCGTCGATCTGCAACAGTGCCTGGGCTTCGGCGACGGCGGCATCGATACCCGCGTCGATCGGATTCGGCGCTGCGAGCACACGATTGACCACCTCGGGGTCCAGCTCCAAACCGGGCAGACCCTGCAGCACCGCCGCCGACACGGCGTCGGTGAAGACGGCGACAGCGGCAAGAACCGGGATCGTCAATCCGGCGGCCTTGGCTGCCATGACGAAGCGTTCCACCGAACCGGGAGTGGTCACGTGGTTGAGAACCGCGATGCTCGCCCCCGCCCGCTGCTTCTGAACCAGTCGCACCGGGCGTGCCGCCACCGGCGGCGCCGTCGGTGTTTCCGGCACGGCGGCCGTCATGCCCAACGAGGCGGACAATGCCACCAACCTCGGCCCGTCGAGGTCGAAAGTCTGGGTGACGTCAGGGCGCACGTCGTACCCGCGGCCGTCGCCGGTCACGCAGAACACCGTTCGGACGCCCAGCAGCGACAGGCCTCGCAGTTCCTGCTCCAGCACGATGCGGTTGCGGTCGCGGCACGACAACGTGATCCACGGAGTCACCCCTCCGTCCAGCAGCATCCGGCTCATCAGCGTCGGGGGAAAATCGGGGCGATTCTGGTGTTCTCCCACCAGGACCGCATCGCAGGACGGTGCCAACGTCGCGGCGACCCTCGCGACATCGGCGGGATCGAAGGGCATGCAACTGAAATCTGTCAGTACCAACGGTGGTCGCACCGTAGGCGCAGCGATGTCTGGTCCTGTCCACAGAACCGCTTCGGGGAAGACGCAGTCCCCCGGACGCATTTCGCACTGCCCGTCGGACCGCACCCCGCCGCATGGCCCGAAATCCATCCGCTTCGGGCACCCCTGCTCCATGCGCACCTCGTTTCCGCCAGCCCGGTGAGAAGTTCATCGAGACGTTGCCTCTGTCCTGTCGGACGGGGCGCGCCGGGTCTGGACGCGAATGCACAACAGATCGCCGTCCCGCTCAGGATGACCATTTCGGACGGAATGAAACCCACCCTCGGAATGGCGTTCAAACACCGTTGTTCGGGTCCGGAAGTCAGTTCATCGACCAGACTGTGGTCCATGACGGAATCCGGCGCGACGCGTGTCGCGGTGTACCTCGACTTCGACAACATTGTGATCTCGCGGTACGACCAGGTGAACGGCCGCAACTCGTTCCAGCGCGACAAGGCCAAGGGTTCCGACGACGGCCTGGAACGGCTCACTCGTGCCACGGTCGACGTCGGCGCGATCATCGACTTCGCGTCGTCCTTCGGAACGTTGGTGCTGACGCGCGCCTACGCCGACTGGTCCGCCGCGATCAACGCCGGTTACCGCGGCCAACTGGTAGGACGAGCGGTCGACCTGGTGCAGCTGTTCCCTGCGGCGGCCTATGGCAAGAATGGTGCCGACATCCGGCTCGCGGTCGACGCGGTCGAGGACATGTTCCGGTTGCCCGACCTGACGCACGTGGTGATCGTCGCCGGCGATTCCGACTACATCGCGCTGGCTCAGCGGTGCAAGCGCCTGGGCCGATACGTGGTGGGCATCGGCGTGGCCGGCTCGTCGAGCCGTATGTTGGCCGCAGCGTGTGACGAGTTCGTCACCTACGACGCGCTGCCCGGGGTGCCGGTGTTCGAGCCGACGCCTACCGCGGAGGACAAACCGGCGCCGAGGCGGCGGTCCGCGAAGTCCAAGGCCGGTGTGCTCGAGGAGTCGGATGTGCCCGACGAGCCGGATGTGCCCGACGAGCCGGATCCGCAGGCTGCGGCGACGGGTCTGCTGACCCGGGCCCTGCGCATCGGCCTCGAAAAGGACGACGCTGACTGGCTGCACAACTCCGCGGTGAAGGCCCAGATGAAGCGCATGGATCCGTCGTTCAGCGAGAAGTCCCTGGGCTTCCGGTCATTCAGCGACTTCCTGCGGTCACGCTCAGAAGTCGTTGAGCTGGACGAGAGTTCGACGACACGGCTGGTGCGGCTTCGCGACAAGGAGTGAAACCGCCACGACGCGACGCCGTCTGAATGCACGTAGGTAACGGTTGGCATTTGAACGTGCCTCGGTCCGGCAACTGTGCCACCATCGTCAGATGGGCTTGTCGTATCGTCTGGGTGGTTACGGACGTCTCGCCGTGGCCGTCTGCGTGAGCGTGTTGATCGCACCGCTTGCCTCCCCGCACGCCGGCGCGCAGCCCGCGGTCCCACCTGCGCCACCTCCCCCATCGCCGTCGTCACCGCTTCCTACCGTGCTGGGGCCTGCCCCTGGCCCTGTCCCCGTTCCGGCGGCAGCCCCTGCTGCCGCTGTGCTGGGGCCTGCCCCTGGCCCTGTCCCCGTTCCGGCGGCAGCCCCTGCTCCGTTGGCGTTGCCTGGCTGCCCCGACGTCGAAGTGGTCTTTGCTCGCGGAACGACGGAAGCGCCAGGCCTCGGCGCGATGGGTCAGGCCTTCGTCGACGACCTGCGGTCCAGACTCGGCGGCAGATCGGTCGGGGTGTACGCGGTCGACTATCCGGCAAGCCCCGATTTCCCGACCGCCGTCCAGGGCGTCACCGATGCCAGCACGCACGTGCAGGAGATGGCGATGAACTGCCCTGATACCAAGCTGGTGCTGGGCGGTTACTCCCAGGGCGCCGCCGTCATGGGTTTTGTGACAACAGAACTCGTACCCGACGGCGTATCGGCGTCGGAGGTTCCGGCGCCGATGCCGCCAGACATCGCCACGCATGTTTCGGCGGTGACACTGCTCGGCACACCGTCGGACCGGTTCATGAACGTGATCAAGCAGCCGTCGGTGACGATCGGCCCCTTGTATCAACCCAAGACGCTCGAGCTGTGCGTGCCCAATGACTTCGTGTGCTCGCCGGGCAACGACATCGGCGCTCACGCCCGCTATGTCTCTGACGGTCTGGTGATGCAGGCCGCCGACTTCGCCGCAATCAAGGTCACCGAATCGGTGTTCGAAGGCTGAGCACGCCGCGTCACCAGGCTCTACGACGAAGGATCGTCACACCGGCCATAATTTCCCAAGCGATGATCGAGTACACCGCACCGCGCTCGACCAGACCGGCCGGAAGTACGCGAGACCCGTTGGCACCGTCGATGGTCAGAACAGCCAGACAGGCGATGCCGGCGGCGCCGAGTCCGATGCTGGTCCACCGGAAGGCCGGGGATGCGCTGACAGCGCCGGCGCCGGCGAGGATCACCGCGACGTTTCCACCGAGAATCGCCATCGCCGCACCGAGCACATGCCAGTGCGACTGGGCTGACCCGCTCGGAAAGGCTCCGACGAGGATATTGCCGATCGCATTCGCAGTCGCCGCGACGACGAAGAGCCACCCCGCCCGCCCAACCGTCGGGTGACCGCGCGTCGCCACGAAGGCGCCGATCACAAACAAGATGCCGTGGACCGTGAATGCCACATTCATCACTGTGTGCACGCCGAGGTCGCTGATGTAGTCGGCGGTGTAGCTGTATCCGCCGACGCCGGCGGCCGCGATCGCTTCGCAGACCAGATAGACGGCCGCACCGAGCAGCCAGATCACCGCCGCCAAGCGCATCGTCCCCACGCAGTGCCCTCCCGTACGATCCTTGCCCCAAATCACTTCGAGTACCCGGATGCCCTGAATGCGTTATTGCTCAAGGCCATTGGCCGACATGTGCCGCACTCAATGAACCGCCGGCGCCCGGCTCAGACCTTGCGGCGGGCTGGAAGTCAGGGGCCCGCGACGGTCAGCGCGACGACACCCATAGGGTCCACCCGCACAGAGTGTCAGAACGTGATAGAAACCTGGAAAATGCTCCAACACGGGACAAGCCCCCCAATTGCTTGGGGGGCTTGTCCTGATGACGATGGTCCTGTCCGGAATGTCGGTCAGTTCTCGGTAACTCGCGTCTCCCGGCGCTTCTGCTTCTCGGCGTCGGCCAGCTGCTCGATTCGATCAGCTTGTGCGCGTTTGCTTTCGGCGTCGCCACTCTTGGCCTTGGCGTCCTCGAGCTTGGACTTCGCGGCCTTCGTGACCTTGTCCTCCTCAGCCCGAATTCGGGACTGCTCGGCACGCTTGGCCTCTTCGACCGTGTTCTTACGTTGCGCAGCAACCTCATCGACCTGCCGCTTCGTTGCCGCGGCGCGCTTCTGGGCATCCTCGGCAGCGGCGCTCTTGCGCTGTTCAGCCTGGGTGCGCGCGTCCTGAACGTCACGTTCTTTGGCTTCCTTGGCCTGCTTCTGGTCTTCGCTGGCGTTGTTGCGCTTGGCCTTCAGCTCGGCGTCGGCACGCTGCTGCTTCTGCGAGGCAGCCGTGTCGAGTTTGGCAGCTCGACTGAGCGCATCGCTGCGCTCGGCAAGTGCAGACCCACGGGCCTCCAACTCCGAGTCACCCAGCGCGCCGCCGACAGCCGCGTCGAGCATGCCCAGCGTGCGCTCATAGAACAGTCGAGCGGGCGTTTCTGCATCCATCCGGGCCATCACCCGGTCCTCGATCAACTGAAGTGGGAAACGGGCGATGCGGTACTGAAATCCCAACACGGCGAAAGGGACTGTGGTGATGCTCATTCTTGACTCCTGTGTCGTGCCGGTGCTCAAGGCAGATCGGCTTCGTTGGTCAGACGGGCGGCGCGCGCCCTGATCCGGTCGGCTTCCTCGTGGGCGTTCTCGGCGATGTGCTCGGCGGTCTGCTGTTCGGCGGCGGCCTCGACGACCTCATCGGCGGCGGCTCTGACGTCGACGCGTTCTTGCGCCTTGGCTTGCTCCACCTCGCGTTGAGCGTCGAGTTCGGCCTGTGTCTTCGCGTTTGCGGCCTTTTGTGCCTCCACGGTCTCGGCCGCGCGCTTCTGCGCGTCCTGCTCGGAGCGCACGGACCGCTCCACGGCCGCAGCCTCGGCATCGACCGCTGCACGCTCCTGCGCACCTGCCAGTCGCGCGTCTGCAGCCTCGGCGCGGGCCTGCTCTGCCTGGGCGTCTGCCACTGCCTCGACACTGTTGGCTTCCTTGCGCTCCCGAGCCTGCGTCTGTTCGAGTTGGCCCTCAGCAGTCAGCGAGTCGTTGCCGGTCACCGCCCCGAAGACTTCCTTCGCTTTGCCCTTCACTGAGTCGATCAAGCCTTTGCGTGCCTGGTCAGCCTTATCGTGCTCTGTCATTCGATCTCCTTCTGCCACCCCGGGACCGGCACTGCGTGGAGTGCCTGAGGTGTGGTTGCGAGTCCCCGTTCTACGGAGACGGACGTGGGCTCCGCCGGGATAGGCGGCGGAACGCCTTCGGTGTTCACGGGTAGGTGCGTCGACATGCCGAGCGGCCGTCCGGTCGCGGGTGGAGCGCCGGGTCTGGACGCAGCTAGAGAGCAGAGTTGCTCACGGTAGGGGGATGCACCATTTCGACTGCTTTGAAACCCTGTCGGGCGCCTCATTGCCGAAGGGTCCACATCCCATGAGGCGTTCCCGAACCGACCGCGGAATCCTCTTCCGATCAACGCACCGATGGGGTCGAGGAACTTCGACGGCCGGTGATCCCCAGGTACACCGCAATGAGAACGATGGCGAAGATGATGCCGACGAGGAACGGGATGATTTCGAATCCGCCGTTTTCGTTGGAATATCCCAGCTTGTACGAAACCCATGCGCCGAGGAAGGAGCCGACCACACCGAGCAGCACCGTCATGATGACGCCGATCTTCTGCTTGCCCGGCATGATCAGCCGAGCCAGGGCGCCGACGATGAGCCCGACGATCACTGCTCCGAGGATGGTTCCGATCATGATTTCTGCTTTCATTCAGTGCTCACCTGTCAGGCTTGAGGGCCGTCGAAGTCTGTCTTGGCGGGGTTACCCGTTTTCTCCCGGGGAACACGAACCGCATGTTGACTCAGGAATACGCCCCGGGAAGAGCGGTGGATGTCATCGGAGACATGTCGGCGCCGACGGTGCTGATGTGGCACGGCATGCAGACCGATTCCCGCACCGCCTTGCGCCCGCTCGCAGAGATGCTGGCCATGCACAAGCTGGGAGTGGTGGTCGCCGACTGGGACTCGCATGCCAATGACGGCGGACGCGCAGATCTGCTGAGTTCCGTTGACTTCGCCCGGCAATTCGGCGGCGCCGCAGCGGGACTGGCATTGGTGGGCTGGTCCATGGGCGGTGTGGCCGCGGCAGGTCTGACTGTCCATTCGGCACGGTTCGATGTCTCACTCGTGCACACCATCTGCCTCGGCGGCGCCTTCATGGCGCGCGACCCGATCTCGGGCGAGCACGTCGCCGACGGGTTGACCCCGCTGGCTGTCGGCTCTCCGTTCACGTTGCTGCACGGTGTCCACGACGACGTCGTTCCCGTGACGGCGAGCAGAGAATTCGCCGCCGGCCTCGAACGGGTCGGCTGGCCGGTACGCCTTGTCGAGCTCGACACCGACCACGGTGCGATCGCCGGCGCCCGGTACGACGCGACCGTTGACCAGTACTTCCCTGCCGACGACGCACCGACACGCAAAACTGCCGCCGACGTCGCTGCATTGATCGCATCGGCGGTCGAACGCTGAGGACACGGAACGCAAAGGAATGAGCTCGTCATGGCTTGCGAGGATGGGCAGATGGCAGATCGCGATCGCGACGTTTCGGGGCGTCCTCAGAGCGCGCGCCCACGCGATGCGCTGGGCCGACCACTGAGCCGCGGCAGCGAGGGCGTCGAACCGATCCCCGACGACCTCGACCTGTTGCCGGCCGAATCGCTCGAATACGCGCAGAACCTGCTGGACCAAGGATTGGCGTTCAACGCGCACGAGGTGCTGGAAGCGGCGTGGAAGAACGCTCCCACCATGGAGAAACCGATGTGGCGGGGCTTGGCCCAGCTCGCCGTCGGCATCACCCACGCCCAGCGCGGAAACATCAGCGGCGCCATCACGTTGCTCCGCCGCGCCGCCGAGCATCTTGCCGGTACTGATCGGGCCGCACCGCATTCCGTCGACGTCGCCGGCTTGATCGACTACGCCGACGCTCTCGCGCACGACCTCACCTCCGGTGCCGATGTGTCGGCCGAACGCTTGCGTCCGACCCTCGTCGCGTGAATGTTCGCGGTGGCGTCGCTGATGCGATTGCGCCAGGGGCCGCTCGCCGCTTCTGGCCGGCCAGGTGCTGGATGTGGTGCTCGATCCACTTGCGCACTGTCATCGTCGTCATGCCGGGATCGGCGTTCTCGCTCGCGGTTGCGCCTGGCAGGTAGTTCGTCTGAATGTCACAGTCCCCACGCCGTAACGCAAGCCAAATTCAGGTAGTGCAGTACTCGGGACACACCCAGAATGCGGCGGTTGTCTTATCAAGGCGTACACGCAAAACCTAAAGGGGCAAATGATGACGCGACACGGCAGAGACACTTTTTCGTCCTTGGGGAGGGGGTTCTGACAGCGGATAACGCCGCCGGGAACGCGGCGCAGCGGAGCGGCGGTGGCGGCACCGCGTCTATCGGAAGCGGCCGAAATCAGGCAGTTCCGCTTCTCGCGCATCGGGCCGCAGGGCGCGCCGACGAGCACACAACTCGTGGAGGCAATGGCCGGAGCGATGACAGAGCAGGCACCCGACCACGATGGGGGGATCCCAGCCGGATTCACCTATCTGGGTCAGTTCGTCGACCATGACCTGACGATGGACAAGACGCAGGCCGCGCTTGGATCAGACGTGACCGTCGACGAACTCATCCAGGGCCGTTCGCCCGCACTCGATCTCGATTCGCTCTACGGTCGCGGCCCAACCGACGACCCGCAGTTCTACAGCGATGGGTTGCATCTGAAGATGGGAACCACCGCTCCACTCATAGACTTTCTGCCCGCGTTCGACGGCCACGATCTGCCGCGGGACCCGCAGCAGCGCCTCGCAGTGATACCCGATGCCCGAAACGACGAGAACCTGGTGGTCGCGCAGACCCACCTCGCCTTTCACAGGTTCCACAACCGGGTAGTCGACACGATCGCCCCTGGACCCGCGACGTTCGAGGCGGCGCGAGAGAGCGTCGTCAAGCACTACCAGTGGATGCTGCGGACCGACTATCTTCCGAGGATCGTCGACCCGGGAATCGTCGAGGATGTATTCACGAACGGGCGCACTCTTTTCGAGCAGCTGGCGGCGCCCGGTGATGCGCCCACCATGCCGATCGAATTCTCTGTCGCAGCATTCCGCCTGGGCCACAGCATGGTTCGCGACTCGTACAACTGGAATCGGTTCTTCGACGACGGCAGCGGCTCCCTGTTCTTCCTGTTCAACTTCTCGGCTACCAGTGGTTTCTTACAAGGAGACACACCGTTGCCCTCCAACTGGATTGCCGATTTCCGCCGGCTGTACAACTTCGCCGAGGCCGGGCGCAACGATTTGGTGGTACCGGCACCGAAGTTCAACCACGCGCGAATCATCGACACGCGACTCACCGATCCACTGGCGAACCTACCGAACGGCTCGTTCGGGCCGCCCGACGCCCAAGTTCCACCGCCGCAGGCCAATCTCGCGTTCCGGAACCTCATCCGGGGCAACATGGTCAAGCTCGCCAGCGGTCAACAGATGGCAACGCTTGCCGGTGTCACCCCGCTGACCGAGGACGAGATCGTGGTGGGCGACGGGGGTGTCGACTTCACCACGCTGACTGCGGGTTTGCGCAACGAGCTCGTGAGCAATACCCCGCTGTGGATGTACATTCTGCGGGAAGCCGAGCTCAACGATGGTCGTCTCACCGGCGTTGGCGGCCGCATCGTGGCCGAGGTCTTCCATCGGGCGATGGAAGGCAGCACGCATTCCATCGTGCGAGAACCCCACTGGCGCCCCAACTTGGGACCCGACACGTTCACGTTCCGGATGGTGGACCTGTTGCTGTTCGCCTTCGAGGGACGCGCCGACCTGCTCAACCCGCTCGGTGAAGAGCCCGCGCAGCAACTCAAGATCGTCGAACTGAACCAGGGCGACGACGGGCCTTTCGTCGAAATCCTGCAGCATCTGTTGCGGGCGAGGGGGTTCGGCCTGAAGGTCGACGGCATCTTCGGCCCGGTCACCAACGACGCGGTGCGCCGATTCCAGGGAAACCAGGGCATCGACGTCGACGGCATCGTCGGAGCGGTGACGTGGACTCGGCTCTTCATCACCGTTCGGCTGGGTAACACCGGCGAGGCCGTGAAGGGCGTGCAGGTCCGGATGAACCTGCGTCAGGCCGGCCCGATCAACGTCGACGGCGACTTCGGCCCCATCACCGAGCAAGCGGTGCGGGACTTCCAGCGCGATCAAGGCATCGAGATCGACGGTATTGTCGGTCCGATCACGTGGCGGAGGTGCGTGTCCGAACCGGCGTAGGCCCGGCGCGATCACAGCGGAGGGACCCCAGGGGGCCAAATCCGGTGCCGATGTTCACGATATGTTGACAGAAAAGAAAGCAGGCCAGGGGTAATGCCCCTGGCCTGCTTCTTCTTCGTGGAGCTGCCGCAGCGACCGGCAGGCGCCACCGTCCGTCTCAGCGAGTGCGGTGTGCCCGCTGGCCTGCCGCTCCGTCACGAACTAGACCTTCGGGACGAAGCGACCGTCGATCGCGGTCCATCCGCCCTCGACTAACTGCAGGGTCCCGGTTACGAAGGTGGATGCGTCCGATGCCAGGAACAGGACTGCGCCGACGATCTCGTCCGGCTTGGCCCAGCGCTTCAACGCGGTCTTGTCCGCATAGGCGCCGTACCAGTCGGGATCGGCCTTGATCTGCTCCGTCAGAGGTGTCTCGAACGGACCGGGCGCCACGGCGTTCACTCGCACACCCGACGGACCGAGTTCGGCCGCCAGGACCTTGGTCAATTGCAGCACACCGCCTTTCGCGGCAGCGTACAGTCCCTGACCCGGCTCGACGACCAGCGCGCGGAAGCTGGAGAAGTTGATGATGCTGCCCTTGCCGCGGGCAACGAGCCCCGGCCCGAACGCCTTGGCGAGCCGGTACGTGCCTTTGAGGCTGACGTCGATGACCCGGTCGAACTCGTCGTCAGTGGTGCTGAGTAGCTGCTTGCGCACGTTGATCCCGGGTGTGGCCACCAAGACCTCGGTGTCGGGATGTGCGGCTGCCAGCGCGACGACGGATTCACTGTCGGTGACGTCGCATTCGGCGGATTCGGCACTGTAGCCCAGCGCCTCGATCTCGGCGACGGTGGACTTCAGACCGTCCACGTTGACATCGGCGACCACAACGTTGGCGCCGTACTGCGCCAGCGCGATGCTGGCGGCCCGGCCCAGCCCGCTGCCGCCACCGACTACGACAACCTTGCGGCCGTCGAGCCGGAACAAGGACGTGTAGTCGACCGAATCAGACATTTTCGTCTGTCTCACGTCAGGTCGACGCGGTTGCGGTGCCGCGCAGAACCTGGATGATCGATGAGTCGTCGGCGCGTCCGAGGCCGGCGCGGCGGCCGGCGAGGTAGAGCTGCTCGGCCGCGGACGCGAGCGGGGTGGGGTAGGCCTTCGCGCGGGCCGCTGCGGTGACCAGACCCATATCCTTGACGAAAATGTCGATGGCGGAACGGATGTCGTTGTTCGGGTTGTCGATCATCCGGGCGCCGCGGTCGTCGAGCATGAACGATGCGGCCGCGCCGTGTCTGAGCACTTCCCAGGTCTTACCGGCGTCCAGGCCGAGCGCCTCAGCGTAGGCAAGGGCTTCCGCCGCGACCGCGACATGCACCCCACACAGCAACTGATTCACGAGTTTGACCTTCTGCCCTTCCCCGGGTTCGGTTCCGACGACGGGGGCGTTGCGGGCCATCACGTCCAGCAAGGGTTGCACTGTGGCGAGCGCGGTCTCCGAGCCGCTGACCATGATCAGCAGGTCGCCCTGCCCCGCCCGGGCGGCACCACCGGACACGGGGGCGTCGACGATCTGCACGCCGGTAACCGCCAGGCGCCGGGCCCAGTCTTCGACCGCTGCTGGCCCGACGGTGGCCATCAGCAGCACAGCGCTGCCCGGTTTGAGTGCCGCGGCGGCCTTGCCGTCCCCGTAGAGCACCGATTCGGCCTGCTCGGCGGTGGCGACCATCAGCACAAGCACGTCGGCGTCGACCGCCGCGTCACTGATGGTGGCCGCTGCTTTGACGCCGTCGCCGGCAAGGGCCACGGCTTTCTGCGGGTCGATATCGAAGGCCGTGACCGCGTGTCCAGCCTTGGCGACGAACGATGCCATGGGAGAACCCATGGCTCCCAGACCGATCCATCCGACGTTGGTCATATCTGCTGTTTCCTTCTGCGAGTGGTGGATTGAGCGATTCTGCCGAAGAGGTCATCGGCGTCCGGCGAAGAGGTCGACGACGTCGGCGAGGGTGTCGTCGTCACCGACGTTGCCGGCGAAGACCACGTAGGGGGTGCCGACGGCTTCGGGTGCCGCCTCGATGGGGCGGAAGACCGACACCATGCCGGGGAACAGTTGGCCAATGACCTCTGCGCGGCGGATGCCGAGGCCGCGAACCGCGACGTCGTGGGAGGTGATTCCGCCTTTGGCGACGACCCAGGCCGGGTGCGCGGCAAGTGCAGCGCGGACGACCTCGATGACCGCAGTGGACACGGTGCGGGAGATGGCCAGGCTGTCATCGGCATCACCGCCACGCATCAGGGTGCGACTGGTGAACAGCATTACATCGGAGGTGGCGAGCGCCTCGGCGACTTGCCCGCCGATGGCGGCGACATGATCGTCGCGTCGTTCGGGGTCCAGCAGGGTGGGCACGTGCAGTTCGGTTTCGGCGAGGCCGCCGCGTTCCTGCGCCTTGGCGACCTGCCGGCTAGTCAGGCCAACATGCGAACCGACGACGACGAGCCCGTGCCCGCCCGGACGACCGGTCGGCCAGATCTGCGCCGCGGTGAGCGGGCCTTGAGGTTCGAGGCCCGCGAGAGCACGGGGGAACGATGGGCCACAACGGTATCCGAACGACTTGCCCTGCTCCTGCGCCTCCAGGAGACCGAGAACGACGATCTCGAGGTCGGCGTAGTCGGTCGCATTGACCACGACGAAGGCACCGCCGGAGACCCCGCCCAGGATCTCGGCGACCCGAGTGGGCCCGCCGAGCCGGATGTCGTCCAGGGAGATGCTGTGCACCTCGTCGCGGGTGATGGTGCCACCGCTCTTCTCGGCGATGAAGTCCCGCAGGTTGGACGAGGTGAAACCGAACGTCGAGTCCTGGGCGAACTCGGTGTCGCCCGCTGGGATGGGCTGCCCGGAGACGTTGGCCCAGTGGATGTCACCTGCGGTGAAACGGCCCGCCTCGAAGAAGCAAGGGATCAGCAGCACCGCGTCGAACCCGGCACCGGTCACGCGGTGCCGGGCGGCATCGATGGCCGCGATCTCGGCGACGACGTGGCCGCGCAACGTGGAGTCACTACGGCTGACGACTTCCATTGGGCCGCCGAGACTCTGGCCGAGCGCGAACAAGCTGGTGGATATTGCGGTATTCAGTTCGACGGCGGTGTCTTCAGGCAGGCTGCGGGTGTTGGTCAGGATGAAGCAGGTGGACCCCGGTGCGGCCAGACCGGCGGCGTACTCGTCGGCTTCGAAAACAGTGACGACGCTGACATCGTGGACGGTCTGTGAGCCGGTGGGGTCGTCGTCGAGGACGGCGATACGGCGGCCTGCGGCGGCGTGAGCGGCCCTGATGCGCTCGCGCGCCCCTGGTTCGTTCCGCACGGGCGGGGCGGCGGCGAGCATTTCCTCGGCCGACGGGCGTTTGGTGTCAGTACTTTTCGCGGTCATCCGAGCTCCTCGGGCTGGGTAGACGAAGGTCACGAGATTTGCAATCCGCCGTTGACGTCGTAGGTCGCCGCAGTGATGTAGCCGGCGTCCTCGCTCATCAAGAAGGTCAGCAGGGCGGCAACGTCCTCGACGGTCCCGACCCGGCCCAGGGGGATGTCGGCGCTCATCTGCGCCTTGCGCTCGTCGGTCAATGTGCCACCCATGATTTCGGTGTCGATCGGCCCCGGCGCCACGGAGTTCACGGTGATGTTGTGCGGGCCCATCTCCCGGGCCAGGGCCCGCGAGAATCCGATCACGGCGGCCTTCGATGCGCTGTACGGCACCTTCGAATATGTCCCGCCACCACGCTGCGCAGAGATGGAGGAGACACTGACGATCCGACCCACCCCGGCGTCGATCATGGCGGGCAAAACCCGTTGGGTGACCAGAAATGTGCCACGCATGTTGACGTTGAACACCCGGTCCCACTCGGCCGGTGTGACATCCATGAACTCGGTCGGAGAGCTGACCCCGGCGATGTTGGCCAGCCCGATGATCGGCGGCAGGGCCGACTCGACCTGCGCGATGGCCGCTTGCACCGAGTTCTCGTCGGAAATGTCGGCGCCGACACCAAGGGTGGATACCGCGTACGTGTCGGCCACCTCGTCGGCCGCCAGTTTGGCGGCGGCCTCGTCGATGTCGAGAATCGCCACGCACCACCCGTCGCGCGCCAGCCGGTCGGCGGTGGCCCGGCCGATACCGCGGGGTGATGCGCCGCCGGTGACGACGGCGGTGCGTTCGGTCGGTAGTGGAGAACTCATGAGATGGCCGCCTTCTGTTGGTGTGTGGACGTTGTCATGTCAGATCCCGGACTGCGGTGCGCAGGGTTTCCAGCTGTGCCGGAGTTGGCTGGTCGAGGGCAACCCGGGTCGGGCCTGCCGGTAGGCCCTGAAGCGACAGGCCTGCCTTGATAAGTGCGATGTCGGCCCCGCTCACGGCATCGACGGCCTGTTTGATGCGGTCCTGCGCTGCGGCGGCCGCCTGGTCGTCGCGGCGGCGCAGCGCATCTGCGAGGTCGAGGAATGGTCGCGGGAAGACGCTGGAGACCCCGGACACGGCACCGGTGCCCCCGGCGCGGACGAAGTCGCCGAACTCGATGTCGTTGCCGGAGTACACCTCGAATTCGTCCGGAACTGCCCGGACATATTGCAGAACAAGGGAATTCGCTTCACCGCTGATCTTCGCCCCGGCGACCGACGGAATCGTCGCCAGTTCGGCGAGTTGATCTGGGGTGACGGTGCTGCCGGTGCGGGCGGCGTACAGGTAGACGTAAATCCGGGCGTTTTCTGCGACGGCGTCCAACCGGCGGTAGTAGTCGATCAAGGCCGCCGGGCCGGCAGGCAGGTAGTACGGGGTGATCGCGGCGAGGTTCCGGGCTCCGAGCGCAACCGCCTGGGCGGTAAGTCTTTCGGCCTGCCGGGCCGCCGCGGCGCCGACGTGGGTGTACACGGCGTCCGCCCCGTACACCTCGAGCGCCGCGCTGAGCACGATGGCTCTTTCGTCGTCGTCCAGCGCGGTGAATTCCCCGGTGGTGCCGGCGATGAACACACCGCCGATGCCGGTGTCCTTCAGGTGGCGCAGCAGCGTTTCCTGGCCTTTGACGTCCAGGTCACCGTTGGCCTCGAAGGGCACCGGGACGGCGGACAGAAGTGTGGTGGGCTGGTTCATGGTCAGTGCGAATCCCGGGTCACGGTGTCGCCACTGGAGCCGACGAGGAAGTCCAGATCCACTCCCCGGTCGGCTTGCATGACATGGTCTACGTACAGCTTCTGCCAGCCCCGCAGCGGCGAAATATAGGCGGCTTCTGCGGCTTTCGAGGGTTGACGGCGCTGCAACTCTTCGGCGGGGATATCCAGATCAATCCGCCTGCCGGGGACGTCCAGACTGATCATGTCGCCGTCCCGGACGAGTGAGAGCGGCCCACCCGCCGCCGATTCCGGCGCCACGTGCAGCACGACGGTGCCGTAGGCGGTACCGCTCATCCGGCCGTCACAGATTCGGATCATGTCCCGAACACCGGCAGCGAGGAGCTTGGCAGGCAGTGGAGTGTTGGCGGCCTCCGGCATACCGGGATATCCCTTCGGTCCGCAACCGCGCAACACCATCACGCAGCTCTCGTCGATGTCCAGGTCGGGGTCGTCGATACGAGCATGAAAGTCCTCGATGCTGTCGAACACCACGGCCCGGCCCCGGTGCAACAGCAGTTCCTTCGACGCGGCAGCCGGTTTGATCACTGCGCCGTTGGGTGCCAGGGTGCCCCGGAGGACGGCGATGCCTGCGTTGTCCATCAGCGGGGCGTTGCGGCGGTGAATGACGTCCTCGTCGAAGATCCGGGCGTCCCCGAGATAGTCCGTCAGCGGCCGGCCGGTGACGGTCACCGCGGTCGGGTCGAGCAGGTCCTTCACCTCGCGGAGGACAGCGAGAAGCCCACCGGCCCTGTACATGTCGTCCATCAGGTATGTACCGGCGGGCTGCACGTTCACCAGCAACGGCACCGCGGAACCGATCCGGTCGAAGTCCTCCAGCCGCAGCTCGATCCCCAACCGCCCGGCGATCGCCAGCAGGTGCACGACTGCGTTGGTGGATCCACCGGTGGCGGCCAACGCGACGATCGCGTTGTGGAACGACGCGAGCGTGATGACGTCACTGAGCCGCCGCTCTGCCTGAACCATCTCCACCGCCAACCGGCCTGCGGCATGGGCGTGCTCGAGAAGCCGGCTGTCCGGGGCGGGGGTGCCGGCGACTCCGGGGATCGTGGTACCCAACGCCTCGGCCATGACGGCCATCGTCGAGGCGGTGCCCATCGTGTTGCAGTGGCCCTTGCTGCGGACCATCCCCGATTCGGATCTGCGGAAGTCCGCCTGGGACATCAGACCGGCACGGACCTCCTCACCGAAGCGCCACACGTCCGTGCCGCAGCCCAGTGCCGCTCCCCGAAAGTGGCCGGTCAGCATCGGCCCACCCGGCAGCACCAGGGCCGGCAGGTCGACCGAGGCCGCCGCCATCAGCAGCGCGGGGATGGTCTTGTCGCACCCACCCAGCAGAACCACCCCGTCGATGGGGTTGCCGCGCAGCATCTCCTCGATCGACATCGCCGCCAGGTTGCGCCACAGCATGGCGGTCGGCCGCATCTGCGTCTCCCCCGGCGACATCACCGGCAGGTTCAGCGGAATGCCACCAGCCTCGTACACGCCCTGTTTGACGCTGGTGGCGACTTCGTCGAAGTGGGCGTTGCACGGAGTCAGGTCGGAGGCAGTGTTGGCGATGGCGATCTGCGGTCGGCCGTCGAAGGCGTGGTCCGGTACCCCGCGGCGCATCCATGCGCGGTGCAGGTAGTTGTTCCGCGGGTCCGGCCCGGCGTACCACTGTTGCGATCGGCGCTTGGCACTACGGCCTCTTTTCCCGCGGAGTCGTGGGCGGGCCGCTCGGGTTGCCCCGGCGGTGCAGTTCGTCGGGGGGCAGGTCGAAGGCCGCCACCTCCTTGGCGAGCAGATCCTCGTGTGAGCCGGTCGGCACCTTCCCGGCGTGGATGCTTCCTGCCATACAGGAAGGTGGCGATGGCGGTGATCAACAACACCGCGGCCAGCATCAGCAGCCCGTACTTCGAATCACCGGTCTTGTCGACGAGCACACCGACCGCGTACGGCGAGGCGAACCCGCCCAGGTTGCCCAGCGAATTGATCAGCGCAATGCCGGACGCCGCTGCCGCCCCGGCCAACGCGGCGGCCGGCAGCTCCCAGAACGGTGATATCGCGGCGAAGATACCCATCGCGGCGACGCAGATCGCGGCCAACGCCAGGACGGGGCTCGACTGGATCAGGAACCCGGCCGCGACCATACCGATGGCGCCCAGCAACATGGCGCCCGAGGTATGGCCGACGCGTTCATTGGTGCGGTCGGAATGCCGGCTCCAGAACCAGACGAACAACGCCGCACAGATGTACGGAATCGGGACGATGAAGCCGACCTGCGTGTTCGACAGATCACCCATCGCCTTGACGATGGACGGCAGCCACAGGCTCAGCCCGTAGATGCCCATCACCAGACCGAAGTAAAGGGCCGCGAAGATCAGGGCGCGGGGATCCTTCAGGCCGGCCATGAAGCTGTGCTTGTGCCCGGTCCCCTTGGCCGCGTCCTCGGCGTCCATCTTGTCCTGCAGCCATGTGCGTTCCTCCAGGGTCAGCCACATCGCATCCCTGGGGTAGTCCGTCATTGCCTTCAGCGCCACGAAGGCCATCAGCATCGCGGGAAGACCCTCGATGATGTACATCCACTGCCATCCCGCGAGACCCCAGGATGCCGTCCATCTTCAGCAGCAGACCCGAGATCGGTGCGCCGATCGCGTTGGCGATCGGCTGGGCGAGGATGAAGATCCCCAAGACTGCGACCCGTTGGCGGGCGGGGAACCACAACGTCAGATACAGGATGATGGCCGGGAAGAATCCCGGCCTCCGCGGCGCCTAGCAGGAACCGGATGATGTAGAAAGTGAGCTCGTTGTTCACTGCCGCCATGGCAGTGGCGAAGAAGCCCCACGTCAGCAGGATTCGGGCGATCCACTTGCGGGCACCGAACTTCAACATGCCTGCGTTGCTGGGGATCTCGAAGATCGCGTACCCGATGAAGAACATCCCGGCACCGAACCCGAAAGCTGTTGCGCTGAGGCCGAGTCCTCGCTCATCGTCAGCTTCGCGAACCCGACGTTGTTCCGATCGAGGAACGCGATGAAATACAGAAAAACGATCAGCGGCAACACCCGCCGCTTGACCTTGCGATCGTGCGATCACCTAATTCACCCAGTGATTCGACGGGATGTTCGGGATCCGGACATAACAGCTTCCAATCATGAGGGGATTACAACAGGACAAGTGGTTGGCCTTCGAGGGTGGTGTAAACGATGCGGCCGCGGGGCTGCGTATCTTTCCCGCAGGGGCTCGGACAATTCCTGGGCGGCATACATTTTCGCGGTGCCGCCGCCGGCTCTGGGGACGACACCGGCCCAAGGCCAGCTGGTATTTCAACTACCATCAGGCAACTCCGCGGCGTACGCCATGTCAAGGGTCCATACGCACCTTCAAAAGCTGCTCTACCTGGTGAATTAGCCCCGTGCATTCGGCACCCAAGGACATGTCCATTCGGCCGATCGGACGAATTCCTGTACCCGAAGCCGCAAGTCGCGAGTGACGCCCGACATGCAAAGAGTGCGGCAAATCCACTGTAAACAGACCCAGCATTCAATTGTGTTGAGCCCCAACGGACCCGCCGACTCATCGAGGCTCGACCTCGTCGAGGACAGGTCCGTCCGGGGCGCGAAGGCCACCGGTCGGGTGAGCTGATCAGGGGCGGCTTCATGGCATTGGGGCCGGTGCGTTGTCGTCGCCGGCGAAGTCGATGCTGGCGTATTCGCGGAGCTTTTCGAGGCGGTGGTAGGCCTCGATGACGCGGACGGTGCCCGACTTGGACCGCATCACGATCGACTGGGTATGGGCGCCACCGCCGCTGTAGCGGACACCGCGCAACAGGTCACCGTCGGTGACGCCGGTGGCGGTGAAGAACACGTTGCCACCCGAGACCAGGTCTTCCGTGCACAGGATGCGGTCGAGGTCGTGGCCGGCGTCGATTGCCTTCTGGCGTTCGGCGTCATCGGTGGGCGCCAGACGCGCTTGCAGCGCCCCACCCATGCACCGCATGGCGGCCGCGGCAATGATGCCTTCAGGTGTTCCCCCCGTTCCGATCAGCAGGTCGGTGCCCGATTCCGGGCGCGCCGCGGCGATCGCGCCGGCGACGTCGCCGTCCGATATCAGCCTGATCCGGGCGCCGGCCTCGCGGACCTGCGCGATGAGCTCTGTGTGCCGAGGGCGGTCAAGGATGCACACCGTCAGATCGGACACGAAGGACTTCTTCGCCTTGGCCACTGCACGCAAGTTCTCCGAGATGGGGGCGGTGATGTCGATCGCGTCCGCGGCGTCCGGTCCCACGGCAATCTTGTTCATGTAGAACACCGCCGACGGGTCGAACATTGCACCGCGTTCGGCAACCGCGAGGACTGAGATCGCGTTCGGCATCCCTTTGGCCATCAGCGTGGTCCCGTCGACGGGGTCCACGGCGAAGTCGCATTCAGGCCCCAGCCCGTTGCCGACCTCTTCACCGTTGTAGAGCATTGGCGCTTCGTCTTTCTCGCCCTCGCCGATGACCACCACGCCACGCATCGACACCGAGGAGACGAGTTGACGCATAGCGTCGACGGCGGCACCGTCACCGCCTTCCTTGTCGCCGCGGCCCACCCAGCGGCCAGCCGCCATCGCGCCGGCCTCGGTGACGCGCACCAATTCCAGCGCCAGGTTGCGATCTGGGCGCATGTACAGAGTGGTGTCCAGCGCAGCCATCACGCTCGCGCCCCTTCGGAATGCCCCCGCGTGATGGTGCTTCGGGGTTCGCAGGTCGGGGCCAACGAATTGATGATTCCTAGCGCCGCGGCCGTGACACCGTCACGTCCCGCCTTCCAAACTGCGACGGCATCGGCATTCGACATCGCTTGCGGCAGTGATTTTTCGACTGCGGAGAGGTAGGAACGGCGTAGTTCAGCGTTGACGTTGACCTTGGCAACCCCGCAGCTGAGGGCGCCTCGTAGCTGTTCGGGCGGCAGTCCGCTCGCCCCGTGCAGGACCAGCGGAACCGGACACTGCGCCGCAATGGCGTCCAGCCGTTCGAGATCGAGGGTGACCGGGGTGGCGCTGAATCCGTGCACGTTTCCAACCGCCACGGCAAGAGCATCGATGCCGGTGCGCTCCGCAAATTCGCGGGCCTGAAGCGGGTCGGTCATGGTCTGCGACGGAAGTGCATTCGTGGAGACGTCCTCGTCTCCGGGCACCGCACCGAGTTCGGCCTCGATCCATGCGCCTGTGCTGTGGGCGAGTGCAGCCGCTTCCTGCGTTAACCGGATGTTGTCCTCGAAGCTCAGGTCCGAGCCGTCAATCATCACCGACGAGTAGCCGGCATCCAGGCAGCGCTGCATTTCCGGTAGGTCCCGGCAGTGATCGAGATGCACGCCGATCGACGCTGAGGTTGAGTGTGCTGCCGTCAGCGCGATGCTCATCAGCGCTGTCTGCCCGGCGTGTTGAAAGTGACTTGATCCCGCGAGGAGGAGCACGGGTCGGTCGGCCTCTTCGGCAGCGGCCACGATCGCCTGGACCATCTCCAGGTTGTAGACCGCGAAGGCGGCCAGAGCCCAACCCTGCTTCGCGGCGAGGTGCAGGGGTTCGGTGCCGGTGAGCAGCATCAGGCGCTTCTCAAAGTGGTGACGAGGGTGTCGATTTCAGGCGAGCTGGGAGTGGTTGTCATGTTTGTTTCTCCGAGTGGGGTGCGCCGCGGATCAGCGTTGATCGGCGTCGAGGACGTATCGGCGCAAGTCGTTTTCGGTTTGGTCCATGTGGGCCTCCATGGCGTCGCGACTTCGCCTGGGATCACCGGCGGTGAGTGCGTCGAGGATCGCTTCGTGCATGGCGATTGCGTTCACCTGGATCTCTGGAATTGACGATGTCTCGGTGCGTGCCTCGACCAGCAGACTTCCAAACGGTTCAAACATGAACGGGATGAACATGTTTCCGGTCGCGTGCATGATTACGTCGTGAAAGGCGATGTCCGCCTCGACGAATAGCTCGACCCGGTTCAGCGTGTTGGCCAGTCGCATTTCTTCGATGCTGGCGGCCAAGGATTCGAGATCCTCCTTCGACCGGTTGACGGCAGCCAATTGTGCTGCGCCGATCTCGACCATCCGCCTCGCTTCGATCAGGCGTCCCGATACTCCCCCCGAGGACGACCGGCGTTCCTCGATGCGGACGACGGCGGCCAGCGACGTCCACGCCTGCGGCGGATTGATGAAGGTGCCGCGACCGCGACGGATCGTGAGGATGTTCTGCGACCGCAGGATGCGCACCGCTTCGCGGACAGTCAATCGGCTCATCCCGTACTTCAGGGCCAGCTCCCCCTCCGAGGGGAGGACCGACTCGACGGGGAACTGTCCATCCACGATCGACTCGAGAAGCATGTCCGCGAGTTCTTCGGGAAGTGCCACGGCCCGGCCTTTCCAAGAAACTGATCAGACGTCTGATGTCTGATGTCTGATGCTTTCTATTGTGATCTGGAACACATCTGCTGTCAAGGGAGATCTGAGATACCTCGATTGCGAGGTGCCCAAACACCGGGGACACGGCCCCGGTGAGGCCCGACAGCCGAGCCGATGCCAAGGCGGTGCCGGCCCACGAATGCAGAACTACGATGCTGGCGTGAGGGCAGAGCTGGCGGCCGCGCACGCCGCGGTGGACGATGCGGTCGCGATCCTGCGAGACGGGCGTTCCAAGCCGCTCGAGCGGATCGACAAGACGGCCAAGGACTTCCTCACCGAGGTCGACCTGGCCAGCGAGTCGGCGCTGCAGCGCTCACTCGCGGCGTCCACGCCCGATATCGGCTTCTACGGCGAAGAGGGCGGCGGGGCTCCGCTCGACACGGGCAAGGTCTGGGTGGCCGATCCGCTCGACGGAACTATCAACTACGCAACCGGGTCACCGCTGTGCGGTGTGATGCTCGGGCTGCTCAAGGACGGCGTGCCGAGACTGGGCGTCATCGACCTGCCGTTCCTCGGTGTACGGGTCGACTCGGGTGCGGTGGCCGACGTTGGCTCGTTCGACGACGGCATCGTCGGCATGGGCGACGCCTTCCACCGAGGTGGCGCGCGGCTGGACGCGTATCTCGAATTGACCATGCGGGTGCACCGACGAGCGCTGCGCTTTCGCTGCGTCGGCGCAGCGTCGGTGCTCTGGACCTGGCTTGTGAGCGGCCAGATCCAGGGGATGGTGCTTGCCCACAACAACCCGTATGACGTCGTCGCCGGGCATGCGATCGCTCGCGCGGCGGGAGCGAAATGTACCGACTATGCGGGCGACCCGCTCACCCTGAATTCGCCGGGAGCCATGGCGGCGGTGCCCGGCATCCAGACTGAGCTCGTCAGCCTCGCAGGCGATCTCGCGGCGGCAGCGCGGGATGACTGAGAACGGTCGCCCTCTAAACGAATTGGCTGGAAGCCTACTTCGCGAACGGGACTTGGCATTCGAGTCTGTCGGGGTCACGAAAGGTTGATACTGCGCACAGCACTGAAGTCGTTGACCTCACCGGCCGCTCTCGTCGATCAGATCGCGGAACCCGGCCGCCGATACATAGTCGTAGAACGAAGCCGGGGTCTGCTAGCCGTTGGACGGTAGAGGACGTCGTGGTACATGCTTCCGTCACGACGATCGCGGATGCGAAGAGACGCCATGACAGGCATCGAGTACCGATTTGTCGACGTGGGTGTTGACGCAGAAAGGCCCAGGCTCGGAATTTTTTTCCGACCTGGGCCTTTACCTGTGGAGCTGCCGGGAATCGAACCCGGGTCCTACGGCATTCCCTCGAGGCTTCTCCGTGCGCAGTCCGCTATGTCTCTACTCGGATCTCCTGATCACGCGAACAAGTCAGGATGACAATCCCAGTCGCTGTTTGGTGTCCCGATAGATCCCGCGACCGGACTTATCGGTTTGTCCCTCTAGCTGATGCCAGGGTCCGGGCCGAGGGCGCTCCCGGTCTGACAGACTCACCGTCGCTTAAGCAGCGAGGGCGAAGTCGCGCTGATTGGAATCGGCGCTTAATTGGTTGCAACGACGCTTACGGTGGTCAATTGCCTGCACCGGCACGCTTCCCTTGATTCGATGCGCGAAGTCGAAACCGTTCAGCCCCTCGCACACCTGCCGACTTTCGACAGGAAGTCCATACTACCGGCCTGTTCAGACATCGAACACCGATTTATCAGTCCGCCTGCGCGAGATCGCGCGTCGCCGCATGGGAGAGATCTTGTTCCGGGCCCTCGGCAGAGGCTGCCGAGGCGCGCACCAGCTCTGCGATGGCCACCGGCCGAGCGAATCGGTGCCCCTGCGCCAGCCGGCCGCCGGCGCTGTACACCGTCGCAGCTTGCACATCCGACTCGATCCCCTCCGCGATCACCTCTATGCCGAGGGCACTGCACAATCCGATGACCGAACGGTAGAGCGCCAGATCCCGCGCCGGATCACCCCCGGACGCCAGACTGCGATCCAGCTTGACGATGTGTACGGGCAGACTGTGCAGATACGTCAGCGAATTGAATCCGGCGCCGAAATCGTCCAAAGCGATCTTCACACCGAGGTTGCTCAAGCGCGTGATCTGCGCTGCCGCCTTACCGAGGTCGACAATTGGCACTGTCTCGGTGATCTCCAGGACGAGCCGACCCCGAGGGATCCTGTGCCGCCTCAGAAGCTGGTGGACCTGTTGCTCGAAGCCGGGATTCCCGAGGCGTGCCGCACCGATGTTGACGTGGATATCGAGGTCCAGGCCTGCCATCCGGACTTCCCGACACGCGAGATCCATGACCAGAGAGTCGAATACGGCACCGAGTCCGGCCGCTTCCGTCACGGCGACGAATGTCTCCGGGGAGATGTCGATGCCGTTGGGGGCGGTCCACCTGGCCAGCGCCTCGACGGCGACCGGAGTGCCTTCCGGCAACTGCACCACGAGTTGATACACGAGTCGAAACCCGGGTGGGACGCCTCCTCCGGCGTTCCGCAGCATCGTCGGGAAGTCGACCGTCACGCCGGACGACGGTTGGTAGACGACGGCGGTGTCCTTGCCCATCCGCTTCCCCGCATACATCGAGATGTCCGCGTGACGCAGCAGGTCATCTGAAGTCTGGGCGTCGGTGTCGGGCCTGACCAGGCCTATGCTCGCCCTGACCCGCACCGAAGAGCCATGGACCGGGAACGGATCCCGCAGCGCGATACGAAGACGCTCGGCCACCGTCTTCGAGCTGCTCGGCTTCGCCGTCGATCAAGATCGCGAACTCGTCACCTCCGATGCGGGCAAGGGTGTCCGCGTTGGTCAGGCATCGTTTGAGCCGCTCGCCCACCGCGCACAACAGTTCGTCGCCCGCCGCGTGCCCAAATCGGTCGTTGACCTCCTTGAAGTCGTCGAGGTCGAGGAAAATAAGCACGAATCGGCCGTGCGTCATCGCCTCGTCGAGCCGCAGGGAGAACAGGACGCGGTTCGGCAATCCGGTCAGCGCGTCGTGGTGCACCTGATAGGCCAGCCCCCGCTGCGCCCAGTAGAGGCGTTGTGTCAGCAGATTCTGCGCCCGCATCGCCACTACCTGGCGGACGGTAACCAGCAGAACCATCAGCACCGTCAGACACACCACGAACGGGTCCAGTTGCTTGCCGATCAGCACGTGGTAGCCGAACATCACCGCGATCCCGAGGAATCCCGCGTAGGGCAGCACCAGCTGCACCCAGTCGATTTTGCGGTCCGCTTCCGTGTCATCAGGCTCGGTACGTTCGAGGAATGCGAACGCGATGATCATCGGTCCGACGATCAGTCCAATGCCACCCCACAGGTCCCCGCCGTCGACACCCACCGAGCGGAAGTAGGCGACGACTCTGTCCGACGCCGCCATCGTGACGAGCCCGCTGGCCAACAGCAGGTAATTCCTCCGGAAGGGCCGGCCCGGCTCGTAGATCATCGCGATCACCACGGCCGTCGCCACCAGGAGCAGCTCGGCTACCGCGAACATGACATCGAGGACCGGCACACCGGATCGCGGTAACGACGCCGTCGAGCTGGTACCGAACTCGCCCATCGCCGCGAGGATGAGAAACGAGATGCCGGCGATCACCGCATCGAAGGCATTGGTGACGTAGGGGTGCCGCAGCGGACTTTCATGTGGTCCGGTGACCCCGCCGCTGGACCGGACGAGCAGGACCATCGAGGCCAGAGCGAGAACGGGAAGAGTGAAGTAGGCGATGCGTGCCATCGTCGAAGCGGTGTCGGACGCATTCGTATACCAACTGATCTGGGCGAGGATCCAGGTCACAATCGCGGCCACGTAAAGCAGTCGCCACCAACGCGCCAGGCCGCTGACCTCCCGCGCGACGAGCAGGCCGCAGAGTGCGGCCCCCAAACCCACGGCCACCTGGAGGATCAGTTCGCCGAGACGCGCCGCCTGATCACCCCACAGGGCGAGCGCATTGACGACCGCCAGTAGCGGGACGGCTGCGGTGATGATCAGACTAGGTCGCGAGAGCTTGGGTGCCACGCGCCTCCTCCCCCTCCGCCCGGTCCCCCCGCCGAACGTTGGTGCTTAGGGACGACGGTAGCTAATTGGAGGCGATCATCGCGACAGAACCGAGGGCCAACGCCATCCCGAGCGCCTGCCACCGCGTCACCCGCTCGCGGAGCACCGCGATCGCCAGCACGACCGTCGCCGCAGGGTAGAGGGCGATCAGCACCCCGGCCAGAGACAACAGCGACGATTGCAATGCCAGCAAGGTGGCGACATTCGCGACCGTGTCGAGCACACCGGCCACCAGCGCCAACCGCAGCGGTACTGCACGTTCGAGGACCAGGTTGGCGGTGGCCAGGGCAGCGACCAGCACGATGGCGGTTGCGGCCAACCTGCCGAACACGAGCGGCCACAGCTTCGCCTCGAAGGGGACCTGATGAAGCAGGACGAAGTTCATCCCGAATGCGACCCCTGATCCGATGGTCAGCCACGCCACTTTGGCGGTGAACCTGTGCGGTCGGGTGCCCTCATCGCCATCGGCGCTTTCCCGGCTCACCAACACCACCGCGATCAGAGCGAGCACAACCCCGATCCCGGCGAGCGCGCTGGGCCGCTCCCCCGACGCGAGACCCGCCACCACGGGGATTCCGGCAACCAGCACCGCCGTCAGCGGCGATACCACCGATATCGGGCCGGATCCCAGCGCCGCGTAGAACCACCACACGCCGAACGCCTGGCCGACTCCCGACAGCAGACCCCACCACACAGCCGGGGCGCTCACATGGCCGCCGACGGCTACGGCCAGCACCGTGAGCAGAACCAGAGCCAACGGGTAGGAGATGATCACGACGCGAAGCGCGGCCACCCGGCGCGACGCGATACCGCCGACGAAGTCGCTGATGCCGTAGCCGAAGGCTGCGACGAGCGCGCTGAGGATCCCCGTCAGGAGGACATGCCCTTGACCCGGCGACCCAACTCGCGCGTCACCTCACGTTCGGCGTCTCGGCGGGCCATGTCCTGGCGCTTGTCGTGCGCCTGCTTACCGCGGGCCAGCGCCAACTCCACCTTGACCTTGCCGCCGGTGAAGTACAGCGACAACGGCACCAGCGTCAGGTTTCCGTCGCGAATCTTGCCGACCAGGTTGTCGATCTCGCTGCGATGCAACAGCAGCTTGCGATTGCGTCGCGGCGCGTGGTTGGTCCAACTGCCGTGGTGATATTCGGGGATGTGCAGATTTCGCAGCCAGATCTCGCCGTCGTCGACGGTGGCGAACGCATCGGCCAGCGAGGCCTGCCCGTCCCGAAGGCTCTTGACCTCGGTGCCCATCAGAGCGACGCCCGCCTCGAAGGTCTCCAGAATCGAATAGTTGTGCCGCGCCTTGCGATTGGTCGCGACGACCTGATTGTTGCTGTCTTTGGGCCCCTTGGCCTTCTTGGACACCGCTACCTTCGCACGTAGAGCCGCAGGGTCACGTAGGACGTGATGCCGGACATCGCCAGGCCCAGGAACAACATCCACGGCGCGCTGTAGTAGAGGACGTCGGCATAGTCGACCTTGGCGATCAGGTTCGCCTGATAGAACTGGTCGAGCGCGTTCTCCAGGAACAGCGCGCGCACCAGTATCAGCCCGCCGATCGCGATCACCACGCCGATGAACGCGGCGAGCATGGCCTCCAGCAGGAACGGCAGCTGCGTGTACCACCGGGTGGCGCCCACCAATCGCATGATGCCGATCTCGGTGCGCCTGGTGTAAGCGGCGACTTGGACCATGTTGGCGATCAACAGGACCGCGCCTATCGCCTGCACCAGTGCCACCGCGAACGCCGCGTTGCTGATCCCGTCGAGGACCGCAAACAGCCTGTCTATCAAGTCTTTCTGGTTGAGCACGCTGCGCACCCCGGGCTGACCGACCATCGCCTCGTCGAAGCCCTTGTGCTGCTCCGGGTCTTCGAGCTTGACGACGAACGAAGCCGGGAACGCGTCCCTGCCCGCAACGTCCTTGTATTGCGGAAACTTCCGGATCGCGTCGTCGTAGGCCTCGTCGCGGTTGAGGAAGCGCACCGAGCGGACGTCGTCGCGGTCCTCGATCGTCTGCCGCAGCCCCTTGCACGGGTCGGAGTCGCAGGTCGGGTCGTTGGCCGACACGTCGTCGGTGAGGAAGACCTGGCTTTCCACCCTGTCCAGGTAGATGGCGCGGGACTGGTCGGCCAGTCGCACCACCAACAGCCCCCCGCCGAACAACCCGATCGAGATCGCGGTCGTCAAGATCATCGCGACCGTCATGGTCACGTTGCGGCGAAGCCCGGTGAGAACTTCGTTGATGAGAAAGCCGAAGCGCACTTAGCGATCCATTCCGTAGACGCCGCGCTGTTCGTCACGAATCAGGCGGCCGAGTTCGAGTTCGACGACGCGCTGGCGCATCGAGTCGACGATGTGGTGGTCGTGGGTGGCCATCACCACGGTCGTGCCCGTGCGGTTGATGCGCTCGAGCAGATCCATGATGTCCTTGCTCGTGTCCGGATCCAGGTTGCCGGTGGGTTCGTCGGCCAGCAGCACCAGGGGCCGGTTCACGAAGGCGCGGGCGATGGCGACCCGCTGTTGTTCGCCGCCCGACAGTTCGGCGGGCAGCCGGTTGGCTTTGCCGGACAGGCCCACCATCTCCAGTACGTCGGGCACCACGCGGTTGATGGTGTCGGCGCGCTTGCCGATCACCTCCAGCGCGAACGCGACGTTCTCGAACACGGTCTTCTGCTGCAACAGGCGGAAGTCCTGGAACACGCAGCCCAGAATCTGGCGCAACCCGGGGATGTGACGGCCGGACAGCTTGTTCACGTGGAACTTCGACACCCGGATGTCGCCAGACGAAGGGTTCTCCTCGGCGAGCAGCAACCGCATGAAGGTGGATTTGCCCGACCCGGACGGGCCGATGAGGAAGACGAACTCACCCTTGTCGATCTTGACCGAGATGTTGTCGAGCGCTGGACGGGCAGACGACTTGTACTGCTTGGACACGCGGTCGAGGGTGATCATCACGGCACGCCAGTGTAGCGGGGCCGGATGCGGTTACTGCCGCACTAGGGCCACGACGGCGCCGTCGTCGGCGTAGGAACCCCCGGTGCGACGGTGGCAGGCGGCTCCGTGGACCGCAGCGCCGGAGGCTCCTGCGTGTACGTCCGGGGGCTGAGTGGACCGAGCCCGTCGGGGTCGATCACCGTCGTCGTCGGAGCGGTGGGCAGCCCGGGAACGTCTGGACTGGTCGTCGTCGGACCCTGCGGCAACATCGTGGTCGGCGGCGTCGTGGTGGTTGTGGTGGTGGTCGTGGTGCGCGTCGTGATCTCGGGCTCCCTGGGCCGCACATTGGTGCGTGGTACCCACGTGTAGTTGGGGTCAGGGACGAAACCGGGCGGGACCACCTGCTGCGACGGGTCCACGGCGGGCGCGGGCGGGGTGGGCTGGTAGTTCTGGTTCACCCAGAACAGCGCGATGAACGCCAGAATCAATCCGGCCGTCGATGTGCGGATCCGGCCACGCAGGAGGTACGTCGGCCAGTTGCGGAGACCTTCGCCGCTCGGCCGGAACGTGAGCTTCATTTGTCCGACTCCGACGCCGGGCCCTGTGTCTGGTTCTCGGCGCCTCCGGCGGTGGCCGGGTGCACGATGGCCCCTACCGTGGGCGCAGGCTCACCCGGCGCGACGATGCCCGATCGGCGCAGTGCCCGGATCACGAGGATGCGTAGTCGCCGGCCCACCTCGAACTGCTTACCGGGCAGCGTCCTGGCCACCATGCGCATGTTCACGGTGTCGAGTTCGATGCTCTCCACTCCCATCAACTGGGGTGCGTCGAGCAGCAGGTCGTGCAACTGCGGATCGTCGATCGCCTTCTGCGCCAGATCGTGCAGCACGTCGTTGACGATGTTGAGGTCGGCCGACGTGGGCACCGGGATATCGATGACAGCCCTGGCCCAGTCCTTGGACAGGTTGACGGTCTTGACGATCTGGCCGTTGGGGATGGTGAACATCTCACCTTCTGCCGACCGCAGTTTGGTGACCCGCAGCGTGACGTCCTCGACGGTGCCCTCCGCGGGCGCGGCGATGCCGGAAACGGTGAGCGCGACGAGATCACCGAAGCCGTATTGCTTTTCGGTGATGATGAAGAAACCGGACAGCAGGTCCTGCACGACCCGCTGCGCGCCGAAACCGAGCGCGGCACCGATCACGGCCGCCGGGGCGACCAGCGAGCCGATGGGTATCGCCAGGATGTCGGTGATCTGGACCGCCACCATGACGAACAGCAGCGCCACCGAAACCCAGGAGATGACCGACGCCACCGCCTGGCGGTGTTTGGCGCTCTCCGAGCGCACGAGCTGATCGCTTTCCTGATATTCCGCGTCGATGCGGCGGGTGATCCGCTGCGCAGTCCAGTTGATGAACCGGGCGGCCAGCAAGCCGCCGATCAGCAGCAGCGCAATGCGCACGCCACGGTCGAGGATCCAGACGCCGATGTCACCGCGCCAGAATCCGTGCCACCGTGAGGCCAGGTCGAATGCGAGAAGGGTGCTATTCGTCATCTTTTCGGTTGCGCCACCGGATACCGGCCTCCAGGAAGCCGTCGATGTCGCCGTCCAGCACTGCCGCTGGATTGCCGACCTCGAACTCGGTGCGCAGATCCTTCACCATCTGGTAGGGATGCAACACATAGGACCGCATCTGATTACCCCACGAGCTGCCGCCGTCACCCTTGAGGGCATCCATCTCGGCACGCTCTTCTAACCGCTTGCGTTCCAACAGTTTTGCCTGGAGCACGCGCATCGCAGACACCTTGTTCTGCAGCTGCGACTTCTCGTTCTGGCAGGTGACGACGATACCCGTCGGGATATGGGTCAGCCGAACCGCCGAGTCGGTGGTGTTCACCGACTGACCGCCCGGCCCGCTGGACCGGTAGACGTCCACCCGGATGTCGCCTTCGGGGATCTCGATGTGGTCGGTCGTCTCGGTGACCGGCAGCACCTCGACGTCGGCGAACGACGTCTGTCGCCGATTCTGGTTGTCGAACGGGCTGATACGCACCAGCCGGTGGGTGCCCTGTTCGACCGACAGGTTCCCGTACGCGTACGGCGCGTGCACGGCGAACGTCGCGCTTTTGATGCCGGCCTCCTCGGCGTAGGAGGTGTCGAACACCTCCACGCCGTAGTTGTGTTGCTCCGCCCAGCGGATGTACATCCGCATCAGCATCTCGGCCCAGTCGGCGGCGTCCACGCCTCCCGCTCCGGACCGGATGGTGACAACGGCCTCGCGCTCGTCGTACTCCCCGGAGAGCAGCGTGCGGACCTCCATCGCCGCGATGTCCTCACGCAGCTTCGCGATCTCCGCGTCGGCCTCGGCGGTGGCCTTGTCGGAGTCGGCACCCTCCTCTTCGGACGCGAGCTCGTAGAGCACCGGCAGATCCTCGAGGCGGCCGCGCAGCTCCTCGACACGTCGCAGTTCACCCTGCGCGTGCGACAGCTCGCTGGTGACCTTCTGGGCACGGGACTGGTCGTCCCACAACTTCGGGTCGGAGGCATCCTGTTCGAGCTGTTCGATGCGCCCGCGAAGCCCGTCGACGTCGATGACACGCTCCACAGTGGTCAGCGTGGCGTCGAGGGCGGCCATGTCGGCTTGACGGTCAGGATCCACGGGAGTTCAGGGTACTCACTCCGCGATCGGCACCGGCCGTCGCTGCCTTCATGCTCTTCGCCCGAGCGCTTTTCCGCCGCGGCGTCCCAGAATGCCGTCGATCGCGTTCGGCGCGATCTAGCATCGGGGTCGGAACTTCGTCCGGTCGCGTCGCGACAGCCCCTTGCGCGTGGCCGGGCGACGACAGAAGGCAGCACACATGCCCCCTTTGCGGCCGTACTACGTGGCGATCGTCGGCTCCGGACCCTCCGGGTTCTTTGCCGCGGCGTCCCTGTTGAAGTCCGGTGGATCCGGCGACAATCGCGACGTCCACGTCGACATGCTGGAGATGCTGCCAACCCCGTGGGGCCTGGTTCGGTCCGGCGTCGCCCCGGACCACCCGAAGATCAAGTCGATCAGCGCCCAGTTCGACAAGATCTCGCTGGACCCGCGATTCCGATTCTTCGGCAATCTCGTCATCGGCGAGCACGTGCATCCGGCAGAGCTGGCCGAGCGCTACGACGCCGTCGTCTACGCCATCGGCGCGCAGTCCGACCGGTCGTTGGGCATTCCCGGCGAGGATCTGCCGGGCAGCGTCCCGGCCGTCGACTTCGTCGGCTGGTACAACGCCCATCCCCACTTCGAGGAGATGGCGCCGGACGTGTCGGGCGGCCGCGCGGTGGTGATCGGCAACGGCAACGTGGCGATCGACGTGGCACGCATCCTCGTCAGCGACCCGCAAGCGTTGGCCGAAACCGACATCGCCGACCACGCACTGGAGTCGCTGCACGCCCGCGGAGTGGAGGAAGTGCTTGTCATCGGCAGGCGCGGTCCCCTGCAGGCTCCGTTCACCACGCTCGAACTACGCGAGCTGGGTGATCTGGAGGGCCTCGGTGACGTCGACGTCGTCGTCGATCCCGCCGACTTCGCCGACATCACCGACGAAGATCTCGAGGCCGCGGGAAAAACGGTGCGCAACAACATCAAGGTGCTGCGCAAGTACGCAGACACGCACGCCGAGCGGAGCGACGCGCCGCATCGTGTTCCGGTTCCGGACCTCGCCGGTGGAAATCAAGGGTGACGGCAAGGTCGAGTCGATCGTGTTGGGCCGCAACGAATTGGTCACCGGGGCTGACGGGCGAGTGTCGGCCAAGGACACCGGCGAGCGCGAGGAAGTGCCTGCCCAACTCGTGGTCCGCGCGGTCGGCTATCGCGGGCTGCCGACACCCGGCCTGCCGTTCGACGAGCGCGCAGGCACCATCCCGCACGTCGATGGGAAGGTCGAGGGCAGCCGCAACGAGTACGTCGTCGGATGGATCAAGCGCGGCCCAACCGGTGTGATCGGCAGCAACAAGTCGGACTCGCAGGACACCGTCGACACGCTGCTGGCGGACCTGGCCACCGCGGAGCTCGCCGAATTCGCCGCCGATCACGACGAGTCGGTCGAGCGCTGGATGCTGGAGCGGCAACCCAAGCTGGTCACCAACGACCACTGGAAGCTCATCGACGAACACGAGCGCACGGCCGGTGAAGGGTCAGGCCGGCCTCGGGTGAAGCTGACAAGTGTGGCGGAGCTGCTGCGGATCGGGCACGGTTGACGACGATGCGGGCGAGGAACGAGCCCGTGAGGAGTCAGCCCATCGGGCACGGTTGACGGAGTCAGCTGTACGGCTGCTGATCAGGCGGAGGCTGCAACGGCTCGGGACGTGACCCGAACGCCCACTTCTCGGGATTGCCCGGCGAATACATGACGTCGAACAGCTGGCCCATCGTCGGCCAGTCGTTCACGTCGACCGCCAGCCGGGTGTACACGACATATTCGCTGACAGACGGGCCGTTGATCACTCCGGTGATCGTGACGAATTGCTCGCCGCTGACCCCGTCGGGCCGCGGGCTCACCCCGGTGACCAGCAGCCGACCCTGCAGCCAGTCGCTGCCTGCACCGCGCCGCCGCCTGATCCAGGGCGCCGCGAGTAACGCCAGCGCGCCGACGAGCAGGAGGATGATCGCGAGTTCGGCCACACCGACATGGTAGGACGGCACCTATGAGCACCCTCGACGGACGACATGGAACTGGCGCTGCAGCTGGCGGAGGAAGCCGATGCTCTGACGATGCAGCGTTTCGGCGCGGCCGATCTTCGCATCGAGACCAAGCCGGACATGACCCCGGCCACCGATGCGGATCTGGACGCCGAGCGGTTGTTGCGGGCACGGCTGGCCGAACGACGGCCTGAGGATCCGGTGTTCGGTGAAGAGTTCGGCGGCAGCAAGGAGTTCAGCGGTCGGCAGTGGGTGATCGACCCGATCGACGGCACGAAGAACTTCGTTCGAGGGGTTCCGGTGTGGTCGACGTTGATTGCATTGCTTGTCGACGGCGTGCCCGCAGTCGGCGTGGTGAGCGCGCCTGCGCTGGGTCGGCGCTGGTGGGCCTGCGACGGACAGGGCGCATTCACGTCGTTCGGCGGTGTGACGCGGCGGATTTCGGTGTCGGGCGTCGGTGAGCTCAGTTCGGCGAGCCTGTCGTTTTCCGATCTGACCACCGGATGGGACGAGGACCGGTCCAAGTTCGTCTCCCTCACCGACGCGGTGTGGCGGGTGCGCGGTTACGGCGACTTCTGGTCCTATTGCCTGGTTGCCGAGGGTGCGGTCGACATCGCGGTGGAGCCGGAGGTCAAGCTGTGGGATCTCGCGCCGCTGGACATCCTGGTTCGCGAGGCCGGCGGCCGGTTCACGGATCTGACGGCGGCGCCTGGCCCGCACGGCGGCAGCGCCGTGGCGACCAATGGACTGCTGCACGACGCCGTGCTGGCCGCACTCGCCGACTGAGGACCCGTACCTCTTGCCATCCGAGTAGCTGCTCGTACGGATCACATTCTGCGCCAACATGTTCAGGCAGCCTCGTCCCACGCCAACGGTTGGTCCTTCTTGTTTTGCGTTCCACAGCTCGGCGTGTTTGGCGGCGAGCACATAGCGGCATTCCGACTCGGCACTGCACTCATCTGCTATCCGCCTCCGGCTCGGCACGGGCTCACTGGACAGCTGTCCGGCCTAGCGGTGGGTGAACGGCACGCCTAGCCTGGGCCGTAGGAGTCGAGAGGACGGAGCTCCACGTGCAGCAGCTCAGCTGGACTGACGACATGATGCTGCGCGCCGAGCGGCCGGAAACTCCGATACAGATCCAGATGCTGCTGATCTACGATCCCACAACGGCCCCCGGTGGCAGAGTCACGTTCAAGGGAATCCTCGAAGAGGTCGAGGCCCGCCTGCATCTGTCGCCGACGTTCCGGCGGCGGCTGACCGAACTTCCCGGCGGTCTGCACATGCCGTACTGGGTGGACGATCCCGACTTCGATCTCGAGTACCACGTCCGCCACATCGCATTGCCCCAGCCGGGCGACTGGCGGCAGCTGTGCATCCAGATCGCGCGCATCCACGCGAGGCAGATCGATCTGCGCCGACCGCCGTGGGAGATGACCGTCATCGAAGGGTTGAACGCGGTGCCGGGGGTGCCGAAGGGAGCGTTCGCGATCGGCCTCAAGCTGCACCACAGCGTGGTCGACGGAATGGAGAGCGTCGAGCTGATGACTGCGTTGCACGACCTCGCCCCCGACGGTCCGCGCCCCAGTCCGCCCGAAACTCCTTGGGAGCCAAGCGCTCTGCCGTCCAGGGCGGGCCTTGCTTCACGAACTGCGATCAACGGGGCACTCTATCCACTGCGCGCAACCAGGGTGGTGATACCGAGCGCACTCAAGGCGGTGGGCCAATTGGCCGGGCTGCCAGGAAAACTCGCCGGAGGTATCGGCCTCAACCCTGGGGAGCGGTTCCGGCTCGATCTTCCCTCCGACGACCCGGTTCAACAATTCGGTCACACCGCATCGAGCCTTCGAGGCGCGCTTCCACGACCTCGCCGACTTCAAACGCATCAAGGCGACGGTGCCGGGAGCAACGATCAACGATGTGGCGCTGGCCTACGTCGGGGGCACGCTTCACCGCTACCTGGAAGGCCACGGCGAGTTACCGGACGAAACGCTCGTGGCGGCGTGTCCCGCCTCGATTCGCGACGCGAGCCAGAAGGGCGGCGGCGGCAATCGACTGTTCGGCAGAGCCCAGTCGCTGAAGACGGATACGGCGGATCCACACAAACGCCTCGCGTCGATCGCCGCCGAGTCCGCCACGTATCGCGACAACTCCGATCTCGCGAGCAGCACACGGCTGATGGAACTGGTGGGGCTGATTCCGACCACGCTGCTTGGCCTGACGGTGAAGGCGGCGACCGCGATGCCCTTCTCCGGCCCGACCATTCTCAACACGACGGTGAGCAACGTGCCGGGACCGACCCAGCCGATCTACTTCAGGGGCGCACGCCTCGTTCGCGTCACCGGCCTCGGCCCGCTGGTCGCCGGGTCCAACCTGTTCCACGTCATCGCGAGCTACAACGGAACCGTGTCGATGGGCGTCACGGCGGACCGTGTCGCGTTGCCCGACCCCGCCCACTACGCCGACTGTATGCAGGCGGCGTTCGACGACCTGTTGGCCACTCGCAGGCTGATCGTCTATCCGACTGCGTTCGCCGGTGCCTGCGGGCGGGAGTGGCGGACGTGTTCGAGGAACAAGCCGATCGCCCGCACCGCGGCACCCGTCCTTTTGCCGTCGGTGAGGTCGAATCCGTGGCCGGTGCCCGGCATTTCGACATAGCCGACGGGATTGCTTGGACGTGGCGCGCAGCCGGTCGACGAAAGCTCGTGCCTCGCCGACGGGAATGATCACGTCGCTGTCGCCGTGGAGCACGAGAAACGGTGGCGCGTCGGCGTTCACCCGTGCCAGCGGGGAGGCGTCACGGAAGAGCTCCGGGTGGCGGGACTGGCTGACGCTTGACGACGACGCGCTCCAGGAAGTCCATGAATCGGGCGCGTTCCGGGGTGGCGCGGTCCTCCCAGTCGTAGAGGCCATAGACGCTGACGACCGCATCGACCGAGGTGTCTGCCGAGGCGGGGAGCCGCGCCTGCCACTGCGGGTCGTTGGGGCTCAGGCCGACGAGCGTGGCCATGTGCCCGCCTGCCGAACACCCCGCGACGGCGACGAACGACCGGTCGCCCCCGTATTGGTCGACGTTCGCCCTGGCCCACGCGATCGCTGTCTTGACGTCGATGATCTGTCGCGGCCACCGGTGTTTGGGGCTGGTCCGGTACTGCACCGAAAGGCACACCCAGCCCAACTCGACAAGATGGGCCATCAACTCGTGCCCCTGCAGCACGCGGCTGCCGAAAATCCATGCGCCACCGGGGATGAAGACCAGCACCGGAGCCGGCCCGGTCAGATCCGCACGGCGCCACACGTCGAGCACCTGACCCGGCTCGTCGCCGTAAGGCACCGAGGTGCGGTACACCGCGCGGCGTTGGCGTGAGGCGTTGCGCCACGGCGCACCCGTATCGGAGAGCAGGCCAGGGCTGCGCCAGGGCCTCGGCGGCGATCACATCGGCCATCCCCGCAGTCATCACCTCGCCCAGACCAAGCAATTGAGTGCGGCGATTGTCGGCCGACCCGGGACCCACGCGGGACTTGGCCGATGTCATGAAGTCGGGCAGGTAGCGGAGGCCCTACACACCCAGCGCGGCCATGCCGGCGACCGGCTCGAGATGGCGGCCGATCACCGGCAGCCCCGAGGTCACCGCCCCGGCCGCCACCAGATAGTCGTCCAGGCGCGCCCGCGCCACCCACCGCGCATGGGCGCGCAGCATCCGTGATGCTTGCCTGCACCCACGGCGCGAGGTTCACCGTGGCAGCATAGGCCGACACCGACATCTGCAAACTGAATTTAGCGGATACGTTACATCTCAATTTGCTTGTAGCACATTGTGTCCCGCGGACTCCGCCACGATCCCCGAGCGCAGGCGCCAGCTAAGATGGTCCGACCAGCGGATTTGTGACTTGCGATACAGAAGCAGAGAACTTACCGACGAGTCAGTTGCGATACCTTACTCTGGAGTCAGTTGTGGCGGATCTGCACGTCTGAGCGCCAGTGAGGAAGTCGACGATGACCAACACCCTTCCCTCTAAGCGAAGCGGCCACGAGAGCGCCGTGGGCCTGCAGAAGCACAACCGCTCCGCGATCGATGTCGGGATGGCGCTGCTCACCCCGATCATGGGCCAGGAGTTCCTGGACAAGTACAACCTGCGCGACCCGCTGAACCGCGGCATCAAGTACGGCGTGAAGCACGGGTTCTCCGCCGCGGGCGCCTCGACGCGGCAGTTCAAGCGCATCCAGGGCATCGGCAAGCCGGCGACCCGGCTTGCCGACCACCGGCCAAGGGCTCCGACTACTTCGACCTGACTCCCGACGACGACCAGAAGATGATCGCCCAGACGGTCGAGGAGTTCGCCGAGGAGATCCTGCGGCCCGCGGCGCATGACGCCGACGAGGCCGCCACGTATCCGCCGGACCTGATCGCGAAAGCCGCCGAACTCGGTATCACCGCGATCAACATTCCCGAGGACTTCGACGGCATCGCCGAGCATCGCAGCACTGTCACCAACGCCCTCGTCGCCGAGGCACTGGCCTACGGAGACATGGGCCTGGCGCTGCCGATCCTGGCCCCCGGCGGCGTCGCGTCGGCCCTGACCCATTGGGGCAGCGCCGATCAGCAGGCCACGTATCTGAAGGAGTTCGCAGGCGAGAACGTTCCTCAAGCCTGTCTGGCGATCGCCGAACCCCATCCGTTGTTCGACCCGACCGCGCTCAAGACCACTGCGGTGCGCACCCCGAGTGGATATCGGCTCGACGGGGTCAAGTCGCTGGTCCCGGCCGCCGCGGACGCCGAGCTGTTCATCGTCGCAGCTCAACTCAACGGCAAACCGGCGCTGTTCATCGTCGAGGCGTCCAGCAAGGGACTGAGCGTCAAGGCCGACCCGAGCATGGGCATCCGCGCCGCGGCGCTCGGCCGGGTGGAGCTGGACAAGGTCACCGTGCCGGTTTCGCGCACGGCTCGGCGAGGACGACGCCACAGCGGCCGACTCCGCCCAGATCTATACCGAGGCGATCGCGCTGTCGCGGCTGGGTTGGGCGGCCCTTGCCGTCGGCACCTCGCACGCGGTGCTCGATTACGTCATCCCCTACGTCAAGGAACGCGAAGCTTTCGGCGAACCCGTCGCCCGCAGGCAGTCGGTCGCCTTCATGTGCGCCAACATCGCGATCGAGCTCGACGGGCTGCGCCTGATCACCTGGCGCGGCGCGGCGCGGGCGGAACAAGGCCTGTCGTTCGCCCGCGAGGCGGCGCTTGCCAAGAGGCTGGGCACCGACAAAGGCATGCAGATCGGCCTCGACGGCGTCCAGTTGCTCGGCGGCCACGGATTCACCAAGGAACACCCGGTCGAACGCTGGTATCGCGATCTGCGAGCCATCGGCGTCGCCGAAGGTGTCGTGGTCCTCTAACCGCCGCGATCTCTAGAAAGGCCTCGAACATGGCGATCAATCTGGAACTGCCGAAGAAGCTGCGGGCGGTCATCGAGAAGGGCCACCAGGGCGCGGCCGAGATCCTGCGACCGATCTCGCGCAAGTACGACGCGAAGGAACACGCCTATCCCGTCGAGCTGGACACCATAGCGACGCTGTTCGAGGGCGTCTCCGCGGCCAAGACCATCTCGTTCGCCGGCGCGGAGGCATTCCGCGACGGAGAAGAAGGGCCGAAGGGAAACATCAACGGGGGCAACATGTCCGCCGTGCTCAACATCATCGAGGTCAGCTGGGGCGACGTCGCGCTGGTGCTGTCGATCCCGTTCCAGGGACTGGGCAACGCGGCGATCTCCGGCGTCGCGACCGACGAGCAACTCGAGCGCCTCGGCAAGGTGTGGGCCGCAATGGCGATCACCGAACCGGATTTCGGCTCCGATTCGGCGGCGGTGTCGACCACGGCCAAGCTCGACGGCGACGAGTACGTGATCAACGGCGAGAAGATCTTCGTCACCGCCGGATCGCGGGCCAGCCACATCGTGGTCTGGGCGACGCTGGACAAGACCAAAGGCCGGGCCGCGATCAAGTCGTTCATCGTGCCGAGGGAGCATCCCGGCGTCACTGTCGAGCGCCTCGAGCACAAGCTCGGCATCAAGGCCTCCGACACCGCGGTGATCCGCTTCGACAACGCCCGCATCCCCAAGGAGAATCTCCTGGGCAGTCCGGACATCAACGCGGACAAGGGTTTTGCCGGGGTAATGGAGACCTTCGACAATACCAGGCCCGTCGTGGCAGGCATGGCGGTCGGCATCGCGCGCGCCGCGCTCGAGGAACTACGCAAGATCCTGACCGACGCGGGCATCGAGATCTCCTACGACAAGCCCGCCCACGCCCAGAGCGCCGCGGCCGCGGAGTTCCTGCGGATGGAAGCCGACTGGGAGTCCGGTTATCTGCTGACGCTGCGCTCGGCGTGGCAGGCGGACAACAAGATCCCCAACTCCAAGGAAGCCTCGATGGGCAAGGCGAAGGCTGCCCGCGTCGCCAGTGACATCACCTTGAAGACCGTGGAACTGGCGGGCACCGCCGGCTACTCCGAGCAGGCGCTGTTGGAGAAGTGGGCCCGCGACTCGAAGATCCTCGACATCTTCGAGGGCACGCAGCAGATTCAGCAGTTGGTGGTCGCCCGCCGCCTGCTCGGCCTGTCCTCTGCCGAATTGAAGTAGTACCGGCGCACCGCTTGCTACGGTGCGCTGGTGGAGCATCGCATCACCTGCCCGCTGTGTGAGGCGATGTGTGGCCTTCGGGTCACCGTCGAGGACGGCACCGCGTCTGCAGTTCGAGGTAATCCCGACGATGTGTGGTCGCGGGGTCACCTGTGCCCCAAGGGCGCTTCTCTGCAGCAGATCCACCACGATCCCGACCGGCTCCGCCTCCCTCTGGTGCGCACCCGCTCGGGTGAGCACGTCCACGTGTCATGGGATGACGCGTTCGCGGAGGCCGAAAGAGTGCTCCGGCCCGTCATCGACAGGTACGGTGCCCGCGCGGTGACGGTGTACATCGGCAATCCGGTCGCACACAATCTCGGCCTGGAGACGTACGTCGGTGCGCTGGTCGGCATGGCGGGAGCGGCGGGAATGCCCGCGTACTACACGCCGGGCACCGTCGACCAGTGGCCGCTCAACGTGGTGAGCGCATTGCTGTTCGGCGGGATGTGGAACGCACCCATCCCCGACCTCGACCGCACCGATCACCTGATGATGCTGGGCGCCAACCCCTCTGCGTCACAAGGGTCGATGCTGTCGGCGCCCGACATCATGGGTCGGCTCGCGGCGATCCGCGAGCGTGGCGGCAATGTGGTGGTCGTCGACCCCCGGCGAACCCCGACGGCACGACGCGCCACGGAGTGGGTGCCGGTTCGGCCGGGCACTGATGCACTGCTGCTGTTCGCCATCCTCCACACTCTCGCCGAGCACGGGTGGATCCGCCGCAGACCCCACCTGGAGGGCATGGTCGACGGACTCGACGACGTCGTCGGCCTGGCAGCGCAGTTCTCCCCCGAGCGCGTCGAGGCGGCCACCGGGATCGCTTCCCAGACCATCCGCCGGTTGGCGAATGACCTGGCGCGCGCCGACCGGCCGGTCCTGTACAGCCGAATCGGCACCTGCACACAGGAGTTCGGCACCTTGGCCACATGGCTGGTCTTCGTGCTCAACGTCGCGCTCGGCAGCATCGACCGTCCGGGAGGCGCCCTGTTTCCCAAGGCCGCCGTGTGGTCGCCGATGTTCATGAAACCGCCGGACCAGGACGGCCCCGGCTGGCAGTTCGGGCGGTTTCACAGCCGTGTGCGCGGAGCGGCCGAGGTGCTCGGCCAGTTCCCGATCAGCTGCCTGGCCGAGGAGATCGACACGCCGGGCGACGGTCAGATCCGCGGGCTGATCACCGTGGCGGGCAACCCGGTGATCTCCGCACCCGGGGCCGGCCGCCTGGACGCCGCGCTGAGCGGGCTGGACGCGATGATCTCCGTCGACAACTGGCTCAACGAGACAAGCCGGCACGCCGACGTCATCCTGCCCGGACTGTCGCCGCTGGAGCGGTCCCACTGCGATGACCTCTACTGGATGTATTCCCTTGCAGCATGCGTGAAATGGTCCGATCCGGCCGTTCCGCCGCCGCCCGGCCGACCCGAGGAGTGGGAGATCATGCTGCGCCTGGCCGGCGCGCTGGTCGGCACCCCGCTCCCCGATGTCGACGTCCGCGCGATGGATGACCTGTATACCCAGGGCATCGTCTACACCGCATGCCAGGCGGCCGACACTCCCCTGTTCGGGCGGGATCCCGCTGACGTGTTCGCCGCGCTGAAAGGTGTTGGGCCCGAACGGATGATCGACCTCGGCATCCGTGTCGGCCCGTGGGGTGACGACCTCGGCCGCAGGCCGGGCGGGCTGACTCTAGACGAGGTGCGTCGTCACCCCGACGGGCTGCGACTCGGCGAGTTGGAGAATGGTCGCCTCGCCGACGTGCTCACCACGCCGTCGCGCCGGATCGAGCTGATGCACCCCTTGCTGACCGGAGACATCCCCAGGCTGGTCGAGCGACTCGACCGAATCGACGAAGGCCTGCTGCTGACGAGCCGACGCCACCTGCGGTCCAACAACTCCTGGCTGCACAACGTCGCAGGCCTGATGCGGGGCAAAGACCGCTGCACGCTGTTGATCCATCCGCAGGACGCCGCCCGCCATCACGTGGTGGACGGCGAAGTCGTTGAGGTCTGCACCACCGAGGGCTCGATCGAGGTGGTGGCCGAGGTGACCGACGAGATGATGCCCGGCGTCGTCTCGCTGCCTCACGGCTGGGGGCACGGCATGGACGGCACCCGCATGGACGTCGCCAACGCCCACCCGGGCGTCAACACGAACCTGCTCAATCCCGGTGCCCTCGTCGATGTTCCGAGCAATACCCAGGTGGTCAACGGGGTACCGTGCCAGGTCAGAACCCGTCGTGTACCGCTACCCGTGTCCGCCCGGTGACACCGCCGCCGATGATCGCCCCCAGTACGTCGGCGACCTCAAGTACCGACACCTCCCGGGTGATCCGGGCCAGATGGCGTGGCTGGAGCTCCGATTCGATCTGAGCATGACCGTGGCAGGCAGATCTGTCGAGCCTGCCCGACCCGAAATCGCCGCGACACCACCATATTTCAGGGTGCTCAAGGCATAGGCAAGCGTCTTGCCGCCGACACAGTCGACGACTGCGGCCCACTGCGCCTTGCCGAGGGCGCGTACCTTCTCGTCGGGGCCGGGCACCCGGTCGATCACCTCGGACGCACCTAGATCCCGCAGCAGGTCGTGGGCGTCGGTCTTCCCGGTCGAGGCGAAGACCTCGAATCCCAGCCCGGCCAGCAGGTCGACGCTGATGCTGCCGACGCCACCGGTGGCTCCGGTCACCAAGACCGGCCCGTCGGACGGCGTGATCCCGTGGGCCCGTAGCGCGTTGACACTCATCGCCGCGGTGAAGCCGGCCGTACCGATCGCTGCCGCGTCGGACGCGCTCAACGCGGACAGCTTGACCACGTAGTCGGCGGGATACCGGGCGGTCTGCGCATATCCGCCGTGTCTGCCGGTGCCGATGTCCTGGCCGTGTGCGACGACTCGGTCGCCGACGGCGAATTCCTGCGACGTACTCGCTGTCACCGTCCCGGCGACATCGATCCCGGGAATCAGCGGATAGGACTGGGCAACGCCACCTTCGGGGTGACAGCCAGCGCGTCTTTGTAGTTCACGCTCGAGTACTCGACGTGGATCTCTACGTCGCCGTCGGGCAGGAAGGATTCGTCGACCACTTCGTGGCGCAAGAAGATTCCGCCCTCGGCGTCCTCGTGCGCCACCATCGCGTTAGATTTCCGTCATGACGGCCACAGTAGCCGCGCACGACGAAGCCCCCGACCGCAATGGGCCGGGGGCTTCGTTCGTCAGCTATTTCATCCGAGAAGGTGTGCCTGCAGGTCCGGCTTCATAGCCTGCAGCTCGCGACCCCAGTACGCCCAGTTGTGCGTGCCGTTGTTCGGGAAGTTGAACACACCGTTGCTGCCACCCGCGGCGATGTAGGTGTCGCGGAAGGTGATGTTGGTCTTGATGGTCAGGCCCTCGAGGAAGGTGGCAGGCAGGTCGCCGCCGCCGAGCTCGTTGGGCTGGCCGTTGCCGCAGTAGACCCACAGTCGGCTGCCGTTGGCGACGAGCGTCGGAATCTGCACCATCGGGTCGTTGTACTTCCAGGCCGGGTCGGTCTCGGCCGGGCCCCACATGTCGTTGGCCTTGTAGCCGCCGGCGTCACCCATCGAGATGTTGATCAGGAAGGGCCACCAGCCTTCGGACGGGTTCAGGAAGCCCGACATCGAGCCGGCATAGGTGAACTGGCCGGGGTGGTGTGCGGCCAGCACGAGCGACGAGCCGCCCGCCATCGACAGACCGACCGCAGCGTTGTTCGTGGACCGGACTTCCCGGTTCGCTTGCAGCCATCCTGGCAGTTCCTGGCTCAGGAACGTCTCCCAGTTGTAGGTCAGGCAGCCGCTCTTACCGCAGGCGGGCTTGTACCAGTTGGCGTAGAAGCTGGACTGGCCGCCGACGGGCATCACGACCGAGATTCCCGAGTCGAGGTACCACTCGAACGCCTGGGTGTTGATGTCCCAGCCGTTGAAGTCTTCCTGCGCACGCAGGCCGTCAAGCAGGTACAGCGCCGGCGAGTTCGGTCCGCCACCCTGGAACTGCACCTTGATGTCGCGTCCCATCGACGGAGACGGCACCATCAGGTACTCGACCGGCAGACCCGGCCGGGAGAACGCTCCGGCAGTTGCCGATTCTCCGGTGAGGCCCACCACGCCGGGCAGCAGCAGCGCGGCGATGGCGGCGATGCCGAATCGGCGTGCCCATGGCCCGCGAATCTTGTCAACAAGTCTCATACGGTCAATCCATCCATCTTCCAGTACCGCCTGGCGCGGCTTGTCCTGCGGATTCTCGGGCGAACATTGGAGCCACAGACACCACAGCGATGTTCCACCGCGCTGTCCCACCACTCCGAATCCGCCTTTCAGGCGGCAGAGTGGGCCGAGAAACGATCAGTTGTAGCGGTTGCAGTAAAGCATGCGACCACGATGTGAGAAAGCCGAGCCACGCCGAGTCGGCCGTCTTCCTGCACCGAACCGATTTTGACGGCGGCGAAGATCAATGGTCCCAGGTGGGTGAAAGCGCTGGTAATCGCTCGCCAGCCGCGCGCAAAATGAAATTCCGGCCAACTAGGTGTTGCCAGTCACAATTTGTCATTCAGTAGGCTCCGGCTGATGGCGAAAAGCCGCGCAGGCTCGGGCAGGCTGTCGGTCGACGACTGGATCCAGGCCGGCTACGCGATCGTGGCCGACGGCGGCGTCGAAATGCTCAAGATCGACCGGTTGTGCTCGCGGTTGGGTGTCACCAAAGGCAGTTTCTACTGGCATTTCAAGGACATGGCCGGTTATCGCAGCGCCTTGGTCGAATCCTGGGCAGAGTTGCGCGATCGCGACCGAAGCCATTTCAGCGAGCTTGGGCACCTACCTCCCCGCGAGCGACTGGCACAGATGATGGCGTCGCTGCTGGGAGAGCGGCAGTGGACTCTCGAGCGCGCGATGCGGGAGTGGGCTCGCACCGATCAGGTGGTCGCGGCGAGCGTGCGTGCCGCCGACCGTCGGGTGCTCGCGGCGGTCCGCCGGGCGTTTCTCGACGCCGGCTTCGACGACGAGGATGCCGACATGCGCGCCAACGCGACATTCGCGGCGGGAGTCGGCTTCCTTCACCTCTCAGATGCAACACCGAGCGCCCGGTCGACCGCCCAGCGGGAGCGGTTCCTCGACCTCATGCTGGCTGACTGAGCTCACTTTCCATACCAAAAGGTTTGGTACGGTCACGGTCATGCTGGTCTTCGACTACGACACCAGCCGCGAGCTTGCCGGAGCCCTGACAATAGGAATGACGATCCCTCGCACCGCGATGGTGTGAGCTACGGGAGGTTCCGATGCCCGACACAGTCCGCGACACCGTCACCAAGACGTTCCAGAAGTACGTGAACAAGGCCGCGCGCCGCGTGCCGTTCCAAACACTGTTGGAGACGACGGGCCGAAAGTCCGGCCAGCCACGCACGACTCCGCTCGGCGGGCGCCGGATCGGCGACGCATTCTGGTTTGTCTCAGAGTTCGGCGACAAGTCGCAGTACATCCGCAACATCCAGGCCGACCCGAGTGTGCGGGTTCGACTGAAGGGCCGCTGGCACCGGGGCACGGCGCACCTGCTGCCCGACGACGACTCCCGCGCACGGATGCGTGAGCTGCCGCCGATCAACAACTTCGGCGTCCGCACGTTCGGGACGAACCTGCTCACGGTGCGGGTCGACCTGATCGACTGAACGGCAACGACTCTCATGGTCCTTCCTCGTCTTGGGGTAGTAGGTAGCGTTCGGGGTGGTGGTAGCCGTTGATGCGGTGTTGCGCCGGTGAATCGAGGTCCGGTGGTGGGAGCCATTCGGTCTGATTCCTCGTGTTCTTGCGGGTGTGCCAGTCGGTGTTGTCGAGCATCCGATGGTCTTGGGGGCAGGCCAGGGACATGTCGTCGACGTTGGTCTGGCCGCCGTCGTTCCAGTCGTCGACGGCGTGGTGGGCTTGGCACCAGTACCCCGGCGCGGTGCAGCCGGGTCGGGTGCAGCCGCGATCCCGCGCATGCAACACGATGCGTTGCGCGGCGTTGGCGAGGCGCTTGGTCCGCGCCAGGTAGAGACTTTGACCGGTGTGCTCGTCGTAGATGTAGAGGTAGTGGTGCGCGTGGGCGGCCATCCGGATCAGATCGGGCATCGGTAGCAGCGAGCCGCCGCCGGTGACCGCGAACCCGGCCCCTTTCTCCAGTTCCTGCAGGGTGGTCGAGACGATCACGGTCACCGGTAACCCGTTGTGGGTCCCGAGCCCGCGTTCCAGCGCCCGGCGGGCGAGTGCTTTGAACGCGTCGTGGTTGCGTTGGGCCTGGTTGCGGATGTCACGGCGGGCCCGCTCGGGTAGGGGCCCGGCCTCAGCCGCCGCGGCGGTCCCAGAATCCGCGGCGGGCTCAGAATCCGCGGCGGGCTCAGAATCTGGCGGCCTCGGCGTCCGCGGAGGCGCAGCGTCCGCCGGCGGCTCAGCTCGGCCCTCGGTGCTCGGCGGTGGGATTGGGCTCGTCGTCGGGGTTGTTCATGCCGGGGGCGGCTTCTTTGGCCAGGATCGCCTCGAGATAGGCCCCGGTTTCGGCGTCCACCCGACCCCTGATCGTGCGAGTCCCATCGGCCTGCTGGGGTCCCAACACGACTCCACACCCGCGGGTGCGCTCCTTGTCACCGGGTTCGGGGCCGTCCTGGTCGATCATCGCCGCCAACCGTGCCGCGGTCTTGCGCAGCGCTTCAGGACCCAACCCGGCACCTAGCTCGGCGAGCTGTCGATCGGCGTGGGCACGGGTGCCCACATCGACCCACCTCGGCAACGCGTCGTGGAACTCGGCGATGACCTTCACATGCTCGTCATCGAGTGAACCCTCGGCTTGGCCGGCGGCGGTCGCCTCCCACAGCGGCGACAAGGGTTCACCGGTCATCGCGCGCCGCGGCCCCAGGGTCGCGGCCCGTTCCAGCCGCCGGGTGGCGTCCTTTGCGCTGCAGCGCAGCGTCGTGGTCAGGACCTTCTTCCACGACGCTTCACCCAACGCGCCCGGCACGGTCTCCTCGGTCAACCGGGCCAGCACCCGATGCTCCAACGCCGGGACCGTGCGCAGCACCGTCGTCACCTCCGACAACAACCCGATCAACTCACGGTGGGACACCTCGTCACAGGCCTTCGACAGAATCGCGATCTGCTCCGCGATCACCCCCACCGCCTCCGACACCACATCCATAAATCGAACACTAGTGCGAACCACCGACAAATTTTCGATCTCTCATCAGCCATTGACCATCAGCATGCCTAAAAGTAAAGTCAGTTTTACTTTTGATCGAGGAGATGGCTATGGAATCGTTCGTCCACCTTCGAAAAGGTAAGACTCCCAAGCGGGTTCACGCTGACCTCGATGGGCTGAAGGACGACGAGCTCGGCCGCGGTGGGTTCGTCGGGCGCACCGCGAACATGTACCGCCGCAACGATCCGACCGCATACCGGACCGTCGGACCGCTGCGCCCCACCGACGTCTTGAGCAGCGAACTCAAACCCAGCGATGCCACCGAAGCCAACGGCGGACCGCTCTTGATGTTCTCCAACGCCGACTGCCTGGTGTTGTTGTCGCGGCGCACCGAACCCATGCCCTACTTCGCCCGTTATGTCGACGGCGATCTGCTCTCCTTCGTCCACCGCGGATCCGGTTCGCTCGAGACGGAATTCGGGCCGCTGGACTATCGCCAGGGCGATTGGATCTACATCCCCAAGGCGTGCACGTGGCGGCAGATTCCGGCCGAGGAGACCACGCTGCTCATGATCCAGGCGACCGACGAGTTCCGCGTTCCGCCCGCCGGCGCTCTGGGCCGTCACTTCCCGTTCGACCCGGCCCAGGCGACCATTCCGGAGCCACAACCCATCGACGATGACGGACGAGACGAGTACGAGGTCCGGTTGATCCACGGGGGTGGACCGACAAGCCTCTTCTACCAACACAATCCACTCGACGTGGAGGGTTGGCGGGGCGACAACTTCCCCTTCACCTTCAACATCGACGACTACACCGTCATCACCTCCGAGAGCGTTCACCTGCCGCCCACCGTCCACCTCTTCATGCAGGCCACCGGTGTCTACGTGATGAACTTCCTGCCCAAGCCTGCCGAGTCGGTTCCGGGCACCGAACGCACGCCCTGGTACCACCGCAACGTCGACTTCGACGAGATCGCGTTCTTCCACGACGGCTCCCTCTATGGGATCCCGATGCCCCCCGGCCTGGTGTCCCACGCACCGCAAGGGGTGCACCACGGGGCGCCGGAGAAGGCCCGTGAGCGGGCGAGACGCAAGTTCGACGACTACGACAGGGTGGACTGGTCGGTGATCGCCATCGACACCCGGCGTCGCCTGATTCCGTCTGAAGAGATCCTGGCCAACGACCTGGGGCAGCATTGATGAGTAGCCCTGTGTCAAGCCGCGGGTTGTTGGGGGTGCAGGAGCATCTGCAGGGCTTTGTGATGGGTGGGCTCGTAGGCGGTGTGGTTTTGCCAGCAGTGCCAGATGACGTAGAGCCAGGCTCGGGCGAGGATGCGGACGGCGTGGTTGTGGTCGTGTCCGCGGGCGCGTGCGCCGCGGTAGAGGGCCTGAGCCCAGGGGTTGGCGCGGCGGGAGTCGGCGGCGAAGTCGGTGACGGCCTCGCGCAGGTGCTTGTCGCACGACCATCGGAATCCAACCGATCGCATGGTGCCCGATTGACGGGTCGAGGGGGCGACACCGGCCAGGCAGGCCAGCGCTTCGGGGGTGGGGAATCGGCCGCGGCAATCGCCGATTTCAGCGAGAAGCTTTGCAGCTCGGATCTTTCCGGAGCGAGGAAGGCTCGTGAAGATGTGTGCGTCTACATGGTCGGCGAGCTGGTCGGCAATCTGATCCGACAGCGCCTTGATCTGCTCGTTGAGGGCACCCAGAGTTGCGACCAGCGCCCGGGTGACATGGGCGTGGGCAGCGCCGTGGTCGCCGGTGAGGCCGCGGGGCGCAGCGGTCAGTCGGGCGTGCAGGACCGTGGCGTCGGCGCCGCCGGTGTAGCCGATTCCGGCCAGCCATGCGCCCAGTCGTTTAGGTGTCAACCAGTCGATGCGGTCTTGACGGTCGAACCGGGTCAGAAACCTCAGGCTGGTCGGCGAGTCGAGTTCGCAGAACAGGCCGACGACCCCAGGCAAGACGCGGTTGAGGTGTTCGCGCAGTTGGTTGGCGATCCCGACGCGGTGTCCGATCAGGTCTTTACGCGCACGGCAGGTCGCACGCAGTGCGGTGGTGGCGGGCGTGTCCGGAGTCAGCGGCTGCAGTCGGGTCCGGTCGGTGCGCAGGGTGTCGGCCAGCACGAAGGCATCGAACCGGTCGTCTTTGTTGCCGGCCGAGCCGTAGCGGCCACGCAAGTTCTTCAGCTGGTTGGGGCTGATCACCACCACGGTGATGTCCGCGGCAAGCAAAGTATCGACCAGAGGACCGTCGGGACGTTCGATAGCGATCTCGCCGATACCGTGACGATTCAGCAGTGTCAACAGCGTCCGCAGTCCCCCAGCACTGTGTTCGACGGTGCTTCGATGAACCTCACGACCTTGCGAGTCGACGATCGACACCGCGTGATCGTCACGGGCCCAATCGATTCCGCAGGTCACTCCGTTGGCGGGTTCCGTCGGCAAGACGGTTCGGGCATACTTCATCACAGCCTCCTCGCTGCTAGACCCAGTGGGGAGGCACCCAAACTTCGGTACCGGGGTGTGGCTGCCGGTTCGCTCACTGTTCGGCGCTCGGTGGCGCTCAGCCCTGTCGCCGGTCGGCACACTCCGGGTAACCGTCGAGTCCCGCAAAACTCATCACGGACGTCACACCGTCAAGCGCTTGTGGCGGTGACCCGACGGCACCTCGGGTGCATCGGCGATCCATCCAAGATCACCGACACAAGGATGGTGCACCAGTGAGCGCTCGCG
>CAWCMF010000006.1:0-27653 GCA_963796545.1 uncultured Actinomycetota bacterium
CGCCAGCGCCTCGTCCTCGGGGTTGTCGAGGTGGTTCGGCGCGCCGAACACGGCCAGCGCCGCGTCGCCCTCGAACTTGTTGACGAAGCCGTGGTGGCGGTCGACCTCTTCGACGATGACCGCGAAGAACCGGTTCAGCAGGTCGACGACCTCGTCGCGGGCCTGCCGGTCACCAACTGTGTGGAGCCGATGATGTCGACGAAGATCATCGCGACGTGGCGTTCCTCACCGCCGAGCTTCGGGCGTTGCTGCTCCGCGGCGGCGGCCACCTCACGGCCGACGTGACGGCCGAACAGATCCCGGACACGCTCACGCTCACGCAAGCCGGCCACCATCGAGTTGAAGCCGCGCTGCAACTCGCCGAGCTCGGTGCCGTCGAACACCACCACATTGCAGTCGAGGTCGCCCTGCTCGACGTGCTTGAGTGCGGCGCGCACCACGCGCACCGGGGTCGCCGTGAGCCATGACACGATCCACATCAAGATGAACCCGACGATCAGCGCGACCATCGCCAAAATCCATACGGCAACGGCGAATTGCGTCGGGGTGAGGTTCCGCAGTGACAGCGCGAACACCGCGAGCAGTGCGATGCCGACAACGGGCAGCCGAGCCGAGCAGCCAGACGAGTCATCAGTCCGGCCCATGATGCCCGGCTGCGAGCCGGCGCGGCGGTGGGCCCGCCTCAAGCGCCTGTGCCGCGACCGGCCGGAACGCGAACTCGGTGAGCAGATAGCAGGCGGTCGCGACGACGACACCCGCGAAGCTGATTGCGAACAAGAACCGCGGGATGAAGTCGGTGTTCTGCAATCCGTACAGCGTCGTGAAGCAGCGCCGTCCCGACGCCCCACAGGACCAGATGCGCCTTCGCCACCCGCCACGGCGCCAGGAACGCGTTGAGCTGATCCTCGCGTGTCGGCATGCGCTCCTCGATCGACCATCGCAGCGCGTTGACCGTCCGCGGGTGATCCAGAACGTCCCGACGAACAGTGCGAGCACGATGTAGGCGGGCGCACCCCAACGTGAGCCAAACCGGCGCGTCGCTGAAGACGCTGGGCACCGGAAAGGCGACAGCGACCACGAGCAGCGCCACACCGATCCCGAGCAGGTTGGCGACGCAAGATGAACAGCGTCAGGATCATCTGGATGCGGACCCGGCGGCGCAGCTGGCTTTCGGACGCCTTGCCCAGCAGCCAGGATCCGTACTCGGGGGTGTCGGGCAGGCGGCCGCTCTGCCGGGTGACCTTCTCGAGCACCCGGCCCAGCCGGTGCGCCACGCTCTTGTTGGCGGTCATCGTGGCCTCAGCCTAAGTTGCCGGCCCGGCCCCCTAAGGTGGTTCGGGTGCGTCTCGTGATCGCCCAGTGCACCGTCGACTACGTCGGGCGCCTGACCGCTCATCTGCCGTCGGCCCGCCGCCTGCTGCTCATCAAGGCCGACGGGTCGGTCAGCGTCCACGCCGATGACCGCGCCTACAAGCCGCTGAACTGGATGAGCCCGCCCTGCTGGCTGACCGAGGAGCCCGACGGGCCCGCGCCGGTGTGGGTGGTCGAGAACAAGGCGGGGGAGCAGTTGCGCATCACCGTGGAGGGCATCGAGCACGACTCCAGCCACGAACTCGGTGTCGACCCCGGATTGGTGAAGGACGGCGTCGAAGCGCATCTGCAGGAGCTGCTGGCCGAACACGTCGAGCTGCTCGGCGCGGGCTACTCGCTGGTGCGTCGCGAGTACATGACCGCGATCGGGCCGGTGGACCTGCTGTGTCGCGACGAGAACGGCCGCTCGGTCGCCGTCGAGATCAAACGGCGCGGCGAGATCGACGGCGTCGAACAACTCACCCGCTACCTCGAACTCCTCAACCGCGACACCGTGCTCGCACCCGTGGCGGGAGTCTTCGCCGCCCAGCAGATCAAACCTCAGGCGCGGACGCTGGCGACCGACCGCGGGATTCGTTGCGTGACTTTGGACTACGACCAGATGCGCGGCATGGACAGCGACGAGTTCCGGCTCTTCTGAGCAGGCTGACGACATGCCCCGGCGCCGTACACCGCCGCGCAAGCAACGCGCTGCGCCGCCGCTGCCTGCGACCCGGCGGATCGAAACCGGTCCGGACGGATACGAGTACGAGGTGCGGCCGGTACGCGGGCTGCGCGCGCGACGAAGACCTACCGCTGTCCTGGATGTGATCACGAAATACGCTCTGGCACTGCGCATATAGTCGTTTGGCCGGCCGATCGCGGCGAGCAGGCGTCAGAAGACCGGCGTCATTGGCACACGCCGTGCTGGACGAACCGGGCTACGCGGGGTCCGACCCGCAAGTGGTCTTAGTGGCGCTGTCAGTGGTCGGCGGCGGGCTCGACGAGTTCGACGAGGACGCCGCCGGCATCCTTGGGATGGATGAAGTTGATCCGCGAGTTCGCGGTGCCGCGGCGCGGAGCGTCGTAAATCAGCCGGACGCCGTCGGCGCGCAGCCGCTCGGTGAGCGCGTCGATGTCGCTGACGCGGTAAGCGATCTGCTGAAGTCCGGGGCCGCGCTTGTCGAGGAACTTCGCGATGGTCGAGGTCTCGTCGAGCGGTGCCATCAACTGGATCTGGGCGCTGCCGACCGGCGCGCCGCGCACCGACAGCATGGCCTCGCGGATGCCTTGATCGTCGTTGATTTCCTCGTGCAGGACGATCATTCCGAGGTGGTCGTGGTACCACTTGATGGCGGCGTCGAGATCGGGAACCGCGATGCCGACGTGGTCGATTGCCGTCACCAACGCGCTCGCGAGGGCCGGACGGGCATCAACCTGCTCGGCGGTCATAACGCAACGGTAACGTTTACGAGAACGGTTTGCATATGCGTGATCGGTCACATCGGCCGGACAGACGTTCCTGGAGGTAGGAAATGACGACGTCGGTAATTGTTGCTGGAGCCCGTACGCCGGTTGGCAAACTCATGGGTTCGCTGAAGGACTTCTCCGGTAGTGACCTGGGCGCCGTCGCGATCGCGGGTGCGCTGGAAAAAGCCAAGGTCCCGGCGTCGGCCGTCGAATACGTCATCATGGGCCAGGTCCTCACCGCCGGAGCCGGGCAAATGCCCGCCAGGCAGGCTGCGGTCTCCGCGGGCATCGGCTGGGATGTGCCGTCGCTGACCATCAACAAGATGTGCCTGTCCGGTATCGACGCCATCGCGCTGGCCGATCAGTTGATTCGCGCCGGCGAGTTCGACGTCGTGGTCGCGGGCGGCCAGGAGTCGATGACCAAGGCGCCGCACCTGCTGATGGACAGCCGCGCCGGATACAAGTACGGCGACGTCACCGTTCTCGACCACATGGCCTACGACGGCCTTCACGACGTCTTCACCGATCAGCCGATGGGCGCGCTGACCGAGCAGCGCAACGACGTCGACCAGTTCACCCGGGCCGAGCAGGACGAGTTCGCGGCACGTTCGCACCAAAAGGCCGCTGCGGCATGGAAAGACGGCGTCTTCGCCGACGAGGTCGTGCCGGTGAAGATCCCGCAGCGCAAGGGCGACCCGATCGAGTTCACCGAGGACGAGGGCATCCGCGCCAACACCACCGCCGAGTCGCTGGCCGGCCTGAAGCCGGCGTTCCGCAAGGACGGCACCATCACCGCCGGGTCGGCGTCGCAGATCTCCGACGGCGCCGCCGCGGTGGTGGTGATGAACAAGGAGAAGGCCCAGGAGATGGGGCTGACCTGGCTGTGTCGAGATCGGCGCCCACGGCGTGGTCGCGGGCCCGGACTCCACCCTGCAGTCCCAGCCGGCCAACGCCATCAAGAAAGCCATTGCCCGCGAAGGCATTTCGGTCGATCAGCTCGACGTCATCGAGATCAACGAAGCGTTCTCCGCGGTTGCGCTCGCGTCGATGAAGGAGCTGGGCGTCGACCCGGAGAAGGTCAACGTGAACGGCGGTGCGATCGCCATCGGGCATCCGATCGGTATGTCGGGCGCCCGGATCACCCTGCACGCCGCCCTTGAGCTGGCACGACGCGGTTCCGGCTACGCGGTCGCGGCGCTGTGCGGCGCCGGCGGGCAGGGCGACGCCCTGGTGCTGCGAGCGGGCTAGCCGTCTACGACGCCGCGTAGTAATTCGCGTCGGTCTTCGGGCACAATGGCGGCCATGACAGGCGCGTTTGATCTTCGGTCCATTGCTGGGTGGTTTCGACTCGTTGCTCTGCTCGAGGCCGTCAGCTGGGTCGGTCTGCTGGTCGGCATGTATTTCAAGTACCTGGCCAGCGCGCCGAACCGAGATCGGCGTCAAGGTGTTCGGCATGGCGCACGGGCTGATCTTCATCGCGTTCGTCGTGGTGGCCCTGCTGGCCGGAATCGCGTTCAAATGGGCGATCGGAACATGGTTGCTGGCGTTGCTCGCGAGCATCGTGCCGCTGGGCAGTGTGATCTTCCTCATATGGGCGGATCGGACCGGCAAAATGGGCGCTCGTGGCACCGGCCGCGGCGATCATGCAACCGGGGCGGCCGGTACCCGAAACGACGTGACAAACTTGTGGGCGTGACTCGTCCACGTCCTGTCGCGGCCTCCATGGCCGGTGCGATCGACCTTTCGGCGCTCAAACAGCCGGCTGCTGCCGGCGGCGGGCGGCGCGGCCGGCCCGTCCGGCGGTGTGGAGGTCACCGAGGCCAATCTGGAAGCCGAGGTTCTGGTCCGGTCCAGCCAGGTTCCCGTCGTCGTTCTGCTGTGGTCACCGCGCAGCGACGCGAGTATCCAATTGGGTGACGCTCTGGCCAGCCTCGCCGCCGCCGACGGCGGCAAGTGGTCGCTGGCGACGGTCAACGTCGACACCGTCCCAAGGGTGGCGCAGATGTTCGGCGTGCAGGCCATCCCGACCGTCGTGGCGTTGGGCGGGGGACAACCGCTGTCGAGTTTTCAGGGGATGCAGCCGCCCGAGCAGTTGCGCGGATGGATCGACTCGCTGCTGAATGCGACAGCGGGAAAGCTCAGCGGCGGCAGGCGATGCCGAGGATCCCGAACAGGTGGATCCCGAACTGGCGCAGGCGCGCGCGCATCTGGACGCCGGTGACTTCGACGCCGCGCGCAGCGCGTATCAGGCGATCCTCGACGCCAAGCCGAATGATCCCGAGGCCAAGGGCGCGGTGCGTCAGATCGGATTCCTGCAGCGCGCATCGGCGCACCGTCCCGACGCATTGGCTGCGGCCGACGCCGCACCCGACGACATCGACGCGGTGTTCGCCGCCGCCGATGTGGAGATCCTGCAGCAGAACATCGCATCGGCGTTCGACCGACTGATCGCATTGTTCAAGCGCACCGCCGACGACGACCGCACCAAGGTGCGGACCCGGCTGATCGAGCTGTTCGATCTCTTCGACCCGGCCGATCCCGAGGTGATCGCCGGCCGGCGCAAGCTGGCCAACGCGCTCTACTGAGCCAGCTCGCGTGTGCATGCGATTACTCCGGGTCGACCGGCTCGAACCACAGCGCGGCCATCGGCGGCAGCACCATGACCGCTGACGCCGGACGGCCGTGCCACGGCTCGTCGGTCGCCTCGACGGCGCCGTAGTTGCCGATACCCGATCCGTTGTAGATGTCGGCGTCGGAGTTGAGCACCTCCCGCCAGGTGCCCGCATGCGGCAGACCGAGCCGATAACGGGCGTGCTCGGCGCCGGAGAAGTTGAACACGCACGCCAGCATCGAACCGTCATCGCCGAACCGCATGAAACTCAGCACGTTATTGGCCGAGTCGTTGGCGTCGATCCACGAATAGCCCTCAGGCTTGGTGTCCTGCGACCACAACGCCCGCCTGCTGCTGTAGATGCCGTTCATGTCGTGTACGAACCGCTGCACGCCGGTGGAGAAGCTGTTCTCGTCGAGCTGATACCAGTCGACCCCGCGTTCCTCCGACCACTCGGCACGCTGGCCGAACTCCTGGCCCATGAACAGCAGCTGCTTTCCGGGGTGGGCCCACTGGTAGGCCAGCAGGCCGCGCAGTCCGGCCGCCTTGACGTGGTCGTTGCCCGGCATGCGTCCCCACAGCGTGCCCTTGCCGTGCACCACCTCGTCGTGGCTGATGGGCAACACGAAGTTCTCGCTGAACGCGTACAGCATCGAGAACGTGATCTCGTGATGGTGGTAGCTGCGGTGAATGGGGTCGCGCTTGATGAACTCCAAGCGTGTCGTTCATCCAGCCCATGTTCCACTTCATCGAGAAGCCAAGGCCGCCAAGGTTCGTCGGCCGAGTCACGCCGGGCCATGACGTGGACTCCTCGGCGACGGTGACGATGCCCGGCGCCAGCTTGTGCACCGTGGCGTTCATCTCCTGCAGGAACTGCACGGCTTCGAGGTTCTCGCGGCCGCCGTAGATGTTCGGTGTCCAGCCGCCTTCGGGCCGCGAATAGTCCAGGTAGAGCATCGATGCGACCGCATCCACCCGCAGGCCGTCGATGTGATACTCCTGCAGCCAGTACAGCGCGTTGGCCACCAGGAAGTTGCGGACCTCGGCGCGGCCGAAGTCGAACACGTAAGTGCCCCAGTCGAGTTGTTCGCCGCGGCGCGGGTCGGAGTGCTCGTACAGCGCGGTGCCGTCGAAGCGGCCCAGCGCCCACGCGTCCTTGGGGAAGTGGGCGGGGACCCAGTCCATGATCACGCCGATGCCGGCCCGGTGCAGGGTGTCCACCAGCAGGCGAAACTCGTCGGGTGTGCCCAATCGCGACGTCGGCGCGTAATACGACGTCACCTGATAGCCCCACGATCCGCCGAACGGGTGCTCGGCGACCGGCATCAACTCGACGTGGGTGAAGCCGTTGGCGACCACGTATTCGGTGAGCTCGGTGGCCAATTCGCGATAGCTCAGACCCGGCCGCCACGACATCAGGTGCACCTCGAGCGTGCTCATCGGCTCGAATACCGGATTCTTCTCGGCGCGCTGCGGCCATCCAGTCCTGATCCGCCCAGGTGTATTCGCTCTTGGTGACCTTCGACGCGGTCTGGGGCGGCACCTCGGTGGCGAACGCCATCGGGTCGGCGCGGTCGCTCACCGAACCGTCGGCGCCGTGCACCCGGAACTTGTACAGCTCGCCGATCTCGAAACCGGGCCAGAACAGCTCCCACACGCCTGTGGAGCCGAGCACTCGCAGCTGGGCCTCGTTGCCGTCCCAGTGGTTGAACTCACCGATCAGGCTGACGCCCTTGGCATTCGGCGCCCACACCGCGAAAGACACTCCGTCGACCACGCCGTCGGGCGTGGTGAAGCTACGGGGATGGGCGCCGAGGATCTCCCATAGCCGCTCGTGGCGGCCCTCGGCGAAGAGGTGCAGGTCGATCTCGCCGAGGGTCGGCAGGAACCTGTAGGCGTCGGCGATGGTGTGCACGTCGTGCGCGTCGCCTGCGCGCTGTAGCCGACCTCGAGTCGGTAGTCGACCAAATTGGTGAACGGCAGCGCCACGGCGAACAGTCCGCCCTCGATGTGCTCGAACGGATAGCGCTCACCGCCCACGAGGGCCACCACTTCGACGGCGTGGGGCCGGTAGGCGCGAATGACCGTGTGGTCGTCGTACTCGTGCGCACCCAGAACCGAATGCGGATCGTGGTGTTCGCCGGCCAGCAGACGGTTCAGGTCGGCTGTGTGCGGTCGCAGATTCGGGCTTGTGAGTTGGTTGGTCTGCGTCATCTCGTCACTCCCTACGCAGTAGGTTGAGTCGTTGGTCGGCCGGCACCTGGGGCATGTTCAGCACGTGCGCCACAGCGTTGGCCGGATCGAGGCGAACGTAATTCGCTTGGCCCCATTGGTATTCGTTGCCGGTGATCTCGTCGCGCACCCAGAAGCGGTCGTAGGGTTCCATACCCAATGCGCCCATATCTAGCCAGAGCGTCGCCTCTTCCGGGCCGAACGGGTTGAGCGTCACCACCACCAGCACCTGATCGCCCGTCGCTGGGTCGAACTTGCTGTAGGCCAACAAGGCGTCGTTGTCGACGTGGTGGAATTTGATGGTGCGCAGCTGGTGCAGCGCTGGATGCACGCGGCGAATCTCGTTGAGCCGGGTCAGGAAAGGCTCCAGTGATTCGCCGTCGGCCAGCGCCGCCTCGAAATCGCGTGGTCTCAACTCATACTTCTCGGAGTTGAGGTACTCCTCGCTGCCCTCGCGGACGGGACGGTGCTCGAAGAGCTCGTAACCCGAATACACGCCCCACGCCGAGCTCATCGTCGCGGCCAGCACCGCCCGGATCGCGAACATGCCCGGGCCGCCGTGCTGCAGGCTCTCGTGCAGGATGTCCGGCGTATTGACGAACAGGTTGGGCCGCGCGTAGTCGGCGTGCTCGGCGATCTGTTGGCCGAATTCGGTGAGCTCCCACTTCGCCGTGCGCCACGTGAAATACGTGTAGGACTGGGTGAATCCGAGTTTGGCCAGACCGTAGAGCCGCGCCGGTCGGGTGAAAGCCTCCGACGAGGAACAGCACGTCGGGATCTTCGCTCTTGACCTTGCCGATCAGCCACGCCCAGAAGTCGGGCGGCTTGGTATGTGGGTTGTCCACCCGAAACACCTTGACCCCGTGGGAGACCCAGAACCGCACCACCCGCAGCACCTCTTCGTACAACCCCGCCGGGGTCGTCGTCGAAGTTGATCGGGTAGATGTCCTGGTACTTCTTCGGCGGGTTCTCGGCGTAGGCGATGGTGCCGTCGGGCAGCACCGTGAACCACTCCGGATGGTCCTTCGCCCACGGATGGTCGGGTGCGCACTGCAGGGCCAGATCCAGTGCCACTTCCATACCGTGATCGCGTGTGGCGGAGACGAAGTCGTCGAAGTCCTCGATCGTGCCCAGCTTGGGGTGGATCGCGTCGTGGCCGCCCTTGTCGCTGCCGATCGCCCACGGTGAGCCGACGTCGCCGGGCGCCGCGGTGACCGAGTTGTTGCGGCCCTTGCGATGAACCTTGCCGATCGGATGAATCGGCGGAAGGTAGACCACATCGAAGCCCATAGCGGCGATGCGCGGAAGCGCTTTGGTGGCGGTGGCGAACGTGCCGTGGACGGGCTTGCCCTTCTTGTCCCACCCGCCGGTCGACCGCGGAAACATCTCGTACCATGCGCTGAACCGGGCCAGCGGGCGGTCCACCCACACGCCGTATTGCTCTCCGCGGGTGACCAATTCGCGCAACGGATACTCGGTGAGCAACTCGCGTCACTTCTGGCGACAGCGCTGCGCCGGCCCGGGCGAACGGGTCGCCGGGCTTGCGCAACAACTCCGCCGCCTCGATGATGCGGGTCTCGCAGCTTGCGCGGCACTCCCGTCGTCGCCCGTTCGAGCAACCGCGCCCCGACCAGCAGATCGTTGGACAGCTCGTCCTCGCCCTGGCCGGCGTCCAGCTTGGCGATGACAGCCTTGCGCCATGTCGCGATCGGATCGCCCCACGCGTCCACCCGATACGTCCAGAGCCCGACGCTGTCGGGGGTGAACTGACCGTGAAACACATCCGGCGTTGTGCCCGGTCGCCATCGGCAGGTGGTGCGGTTGATGCGGGCCGTGGATTGACGACCGTCTCGATGGGCACCGGCTTCGGACGTCACGGTCGCGCGGCCCGGCCGGTCCGTTGACGAGCTGCGGATAGGCCGACCCGTGGTAGCGGACGACGAGCGTGGCCGCGACTGCGTCGTGGCCCTCGCGCCACACCGTCGCGCGCACCGGCACGATCTCGCCGACGACCGCCTTGGCCGGGAATCGTCCGCCGGATACGACGGGGGCGACGTCATCGATCCCGATCCGACCGACCACTTCCCACCACTCCTTCACGCTGCGTTGTCTGAGCCATCGACTCGCTTCTTTGCGCCTATACCCACCGTAATGCGCTGCCCAACCAAGCGGAGGTGAAGCAGTACGAGGACCAGCCCTGCAGCGCGACGAAATGTCAGTAAGGTTGAGTCGCGTGATGGCCCGATGAAAGCTCTGCGAAGGTTCACCGTCCGCGCCCATCTTCCCGATCGCATGGTCGCGCTCGAGCGGCTGTCGATCAATCTGCGGTGGTCATGGGACAAGCCGACCCAGGACCTGTTCGCGACAATCGATCCGGAGCTCTGGAAGCAGGTCGGATACGACCCGGTCGCGTTGCTGGGGCAGGTCAGCCCCAAACGGCTCGACGAGCTTGCGGCGGATGAATCCTTTGTCCGTCGGCTCGACGAATTGGCCGCCGAGCTGGACGATTACCTGTCCCGGCCGCTCTGGTACCAGCAGCAGCTCGAACATGGTGCAGAACTGCCCAACGGCATCGCGTACTTCTCGATGGAGTTCGGCGTCGCCGAGGTGCTGCCCAACTATTCCGGTGGCCTGGGCATTCTCGCCGGCGACCATTTGAAGTCCGCCTCCGACCTGGGACTGCCACTGATCGCGGTGGGTCTGCTGTACCGGTCGGGGTACTTCCGGCAGTCGTTGACCGCCGACGGCTGGCAGCACGAAAGCTATCCGTCGCTCGATCCGCAAGGCCTGCCACTGCGGCTGCTCACCGAGTCGCACGAGGACAACCCGGTGCTGGTCGACCTGGCGATGCCCGAGGGCACTGAGCTGCGCGCCCGAGTCTGGATCGCTCAGGTCGGCCGAATTCCCTTGCTGCTGTTGGATTCCGACATTCCGGAGAACGACCACGACCTGCGTGGTGTGACCGATCGGCTGTACGGCGGCGACCAGGAACACCGAATCAAGCAGGAGATCCTGGCCGGCATCGGCGGCGTGCGCGCGATCCGGGCGTTCACCGAGGTCGAGGGCCTGGCTTCGCCCGAGGTGTTCCACATGAACGAAGGGCACGCCGGTTTCCTCGGTGTCGAGCGGATCCGTGAGCTGATCGACGCCGGGCTGGATTTCGACACCGCGCTGACCGTGGTGCGCTCGTCGACGGTGTTCACGACGCACACGCCCGTTCCCGCCGGAATCGACCGGTTCCCGGTGGAGATGGTCAAGCGGTACTTCGGCAGCCCCGCGCGGAGACCCGTCGGGGGCCGATTCGCGGTTGCTTCCCGGGGTATCGATGGACCGCATCATCTGGTTCGGGGCCGAGGATGACCCGTCGAAGTTCAACATGGCGCACATGGGTCTGCGGCTCGCTCAGCGAGCCAATGGCGTCTCATTGCTGCACGGCAGGGTCAGCCGCGGCATGTTCAACGAGTTGTGGCCCGGCTTCGACTCGAGCGAGGTGCCCATCGGCTCGATCACCAACGGCGTGCACGCGCCCACCTGGGCGGCGCCCGAATGGTTGGAGTTGGGCCGCGAACTCATCGGCAACGATGACCTCGGCATGCTGCGCGAGCCCGAGGTGTGGGGGCGATTGCATCAGGTCGATCCGGGGCACATGTGGTGGATTCGCTCACAGCTGCGCGCGAAGCTGGTCGAGGATGTTCGAGCGCGATTGCACCGATCTTGGCTGGAGCGCGGCGCGTCGGACGCCGAATTAGGCTGGATCGCAACGGCGTTCGATCCGAACGTGTTGACCATCGGGTTCGCGCGGCGAGTCCCTACGTACAAGCGGCTGACTCTGATGCTGCGCGACGCGGAGCGGCTGGAGAAGCTTCTGCTCGACGCGGATCGGCCGATCCAGTTGATCGTCGCAGGTAAGTCACACCCCGCCGACGACGGCGGGAAGGCGTTGATCCAGCAGGTGGTGAAGTTCGCCGATCGGCCCGAGGTCCGGCACCGGATCGCGTTCCTGCCCGACTACGACATGTCGATGGCGCGTCAGTTGTACTGGGGCTGCGACGTGTGGCTGAACAATCCACTGAGGCCGCTGGAGGCGTGCGGCACCTCGGGCATGAAGAGTGCGCTTAACGGCGGGTTGAACCTGTCGATCCGCGACGGCTGGTGGGACGAGTGGTACGACGGTGAAAACGGTTGGGAGATACCCACTGCCGACGGGCTGGTCGACGAGGGGCGGCGCGACGATCTTGAGGCCGCCGCGCTGTACGACCTAATGGAGAAGTCCGTCGCTCCGAGGTTCTACGACCGCAACGAGCACGGCGTCCCCGAGCGGTGGGTGGAGATGGTGCGCCACACACTGATCGCGCTCGGACCGAAGGTGCTGGCCTCGCGCATGGTGCGCGACTACACCGAGAAGTACTACGCGCCGGCCGCCCAATCGCTGCGCAAGACCGTCGTAGCCGGCGGTGACGGCGAGCCGTTCGGTGCGGCACGCGAGTTGGCGGCCTACCGCGAGCGTGCTGCCGAGGCGTGGCCGAAGATTCAGATCACCGACGTCGACAGCTATGGACTTCCGGATACTCCGCTGCTGGGCTCCGAACTCACGCTGACCGCGACGGTCCACCTGGCCGACCTGACACCCGAAGAGGTGTCCGTGCAGGCGGTGCTGGGCCGCGTCGACGCCAGCGATGTGCTGGTGGACCCGGTGACTGTGCCCATGGAGCACACCGGTACCGCCGACGGCGGTAACGAGATCTTCACTACGACTGCACCGCTGCCGGTCGCGGGGCCGGTGGGGTACACGGTGCGGGTGTTGCCTCATCACACGCTGCTGGCCGGCGACAACGAACTCGGCCTCGTCACGCTCGCGTGACGACCGAAGACGACCGCGAGTGAGGATCACAACGAGGCCGCGTCCGCCCTCAAGGTTGCCGTCGACGGCGGACCATACGCGCTGGCCGCCGGCTCCGACGGCGCGCTGTGGGTGACTTTGGTGCATCGCGGCGCGATCGCGCGGGTGACGGAGTGCGGTGACGTCGAGGTCTTTCCCGTCGCCCCTGCGTGCCGGCCGTCGATCATCACCGCGGGCCCGGATGGCGCGTTGTGGTTCACCCGAAACGGCGACGACCGCATCGGGCGGATCAGCACGGCGGGGGAGTTGTCAGAGTTCGCGCTGTCCGAGGACAGCGCGCCGTACGGCATCACCGTCGGAGCTGACGGCGCGTTGTGGTTCACCGCGATGACGACGGGCAACATCGGGCGAATCTCCGTCGACGGCGAGCTGTCCGACCCCCATGCGGTCGGCGGTGTGCCGTCGATGATCGTCACCGGGCCCGACAACGCGCTGTGGTTCACCCTCAATCAGCGCAACGCGATCGGTCGGCTGACTCTGTCGGGTGAGCTCACGGTGCGTGACTTACCCACTGCCGCAGCGGGTCCGGTGGGTATCGCGGCAACCCACGACGACGCGATCTGGTTCACCGAAATCCTCGCCGAGCGGCTCGGAAGGATCCCGATGAATGAGGCGATCCAGGAGATCGACCTGCCCGGCAAGCCGCACGCCGTCGTCGCCGATCCGGACGACGGTGTGTGGGTGAGTCTGTGGGGTTCGAACCAGCTCGCCCGGGTGAGTGGCGACGGCGAGATCGTCACGATCGACCTCCCGCCGGGCAGTGAGCCGCATGGCCTGGCGATAGGTCCGGAGGGTGCGCTCTGGGTCGCGTTGGAAGCCGGTTTCGTCGTGCGGATGCCTTTTTGAGCACTGTTGTTTGCGGGTCAATCTCGCGGACACCTGCTCGGCGCCTAGCGCGGTCGGGGTAGGTTTTGCGTCAATTACCGCGAGGCGTGGGAAAGGGCTCGGGTGTGACGGTTGGGGATGTGCTGCGGCGCGGCATCACAGTGTTGGCCATCGGTGGATTGATGAGTTGTCCATCGGTCGGAACCGCGTTTGCCCAGCCCGGGCCCGAGCCTCAACCCGTCCCGGTCGACGCGCCGCGCCCGTGGCCGCCCCGCTGCCGCCCGACGGCGCGCCGCCGCCTCCGCCCGTCGACGAGGGCCACGTCGAGTCGACGCCTCCCGCCGTGACGGAGACGCCCGACGGCTGGGAGCTCACGCTGTCGGCCAAGGACGAGACACAGGCGCCCATACCGCCGCTCACGACGGCGTTGTCGTCGCGCGAATACGTCGTCGGCGGAACCTACAGCGGCTCGCTGAGGGGGCCCGACGACGGTGAGGAAACCGGGGGCACTCTCGAGGTCGGCTACGAGATCGGCTGCGGCATCGACATGAGCACCTCCAACGGCGTCTCGCTGACCGGCACGATGGGCATCAACCCGTCCATCGGACTCATCGGCCTCGACGTCGTCTCGCCGGGGATCGACGGCGTCCTGCCTGGGTTGGGAGGAAACCTCGGCGGCGGCATCACGGTCGGCCTCAAGCCCGGCCTGGTCAACATCGTCCCGGTGACGAAAAAGGATTACATCGGCGCCGACCCATGGGTGATGGTCAGCGGTTTCCGCGTCAAGATCGACGGTTGCGTGGGCGAGTCGTTCATCCGCTCGTATGCGTTCCTGACCAGGTCAACACGGCAGTCCGAAGCCGTGCTGGCCTGGTACGGCGTCACAAAAAAGATCTAGATCTATCGGTCACTCGAAGCGTTTGAAGCAGCGCTCCTGATCACCGAGCACGCCGACGCGGAATGCGTCGATCCGTGAGAAGCCCGACGGCACCGATTCGCCGTTGACGTCACTGGCGGCCAATCCGTTGGTGAGGATTCCCGACACCGCCTCGTCGACGTCACCGGCGGTCAGCGTGATGGTGTTTCCCTCGGGTGTGCTGCTGTCATTCGAGAGCTTGGCGGTGGCGACGCCGGTCAGGCACGCGGTGCGCAACGCGGCCTCGGCGTTGTCGAGCGCGACGCCGCCGTGCTCATGCTGGATGGCCTGCATGTACCGCGACATCAGGATGGAATACGCGGAATTGTCGCCGGTGGCCAGGCCGGCGGCGTCCTCGCTATCCGGCTGAGCGCCCATCGCTTCCAGTTCGGGGAGGTCGACGACGATCGTGTTGGTGGCCGGGCAGAACGACACCGGCGGACTCGGTCGCGCGTCGGCACAGTCGGCGGCTTCGAAGCTCAACTCCGGCGGGTTCTTCGGGCTCGAACAACGTGTCCATCGCACCGATGATGTCCTGCACCGACTTCTCGGTGATCGCCAGTTCACCCGTCTGATCCTCGGGGAGCAAGACGGGCAGGTCGCCACGGCGCTGGCCGATCTCCCTCATGTCGATCGACGCGCAGGCAGCCACGCCGTCGGTGAATCCGAACTGGAAGGCCGACACCCGTTCGAACGCCGAGCCGTGTTCGTCCACGCCGACCTCGGGATCGTCGACGTTCAGCAGCGGATCGCGGAACCCGATGACAGCGGCCAGCACGTTGTTCAGCCCGTCTGCGGTCGAGAGCGTGAAGCGTGGCGAATTGTCCTCGGCCACCCAGCGCATGTAGGCGCCGGCCAGACAGTCGGCCTGCTGTTCGGACACCAGCGTCGGGGTGTCGTCGTCGGCCATCCCGGACTGGTACTGAATGGCGTGCCCGTACTCGTGGGCGAGCACCATCGCCACGCCCATGTCGCCGTGGGCCTGCTGCAGGGCCGGCAGAGCTCACCGCGGTCCCATCCGATGGTGTGGTCGTCAAGGCAGTAGCCCGCGTTCACGATTCCGTACGTGGTGTCCGCCGCAGAACTCGGTGTCGTCGAAACCGTTTGCATCCCAGGAGATCAGCTCCGTCACGGGTTCGGAACTCGCCATCGAAGGACTCGCCATACTCGGCTTCCCAGAACTCTTCGATATCGCTGATCGCCTGACGGCCGAGTTCGTCCATCTCGCCGTCGTCGGTGCCGAGGACGTCCCGGGTCGGATCCGCGGGAACAGGTCGCAGACCGCTGGCCCGTCGGTGGCCGGCATACCCGCGACGCTGAAGGGGTCGTCGAAGACCGAGACCGCGTTGCCCTGCAGCGTCGTGCTGCACGACGTGACGAGCAGCGCCGCGGACACGCGATCACGGCGCCCACCAGGTGTCGTGGGGCCATTGACGCCGCCTTTCGGGGTCTGCCGGCGGCCCGGGCGGCGGCACGTGGAGTTAGCCGACAGGATAATGAAAGTAATCAGCCTGCGCGTAAGCGTTCGAGCGCCTGACGGACCCGGACAGTGTCGGTCGTCGCCCAGAACGGCGGCAGCGACGCCCGCAGAAACCCGCTGTAGCGGGCGGTGGCCATGCGCGAGTCCAGCACCGCGACCACGCCCCGGTCGTCGATGCGCCGCAGTAGTCGGCCGGCGCCCTGAGCCAGCAGAAGTGCCGCGTGGCTGGCGGCGACCGCCATGAAACCGTTGCCGCCGCGGGCCGCCACGGCGCGCTGGCGTGCCGTCAGCAGCGGGTCGTCGGGCCGGGGGAACGGGATGCGGTCGATGAGTACCAGCGACAGCGACGGGCCGGGAACGTCGACGCCCTGCCATAGCGACAGCGTCCCGAACAGTGACGTCTCCGCGTCGTCGGCGAACCGCTTCACCAGCGCCGAGGTGGTGTCCTCGCCCTGACACAGGACCGGGGAGTCGAGGCGATCTCGCATGATCTCGGCGGCGGCCTTCGCCGCGCGCATCGACGAGAACAGGCCGAGCGTACGGCCGCCCGCGGCGGTGACGAGCGCGGCGATCTCGTCGAGCTGCTCGGCTGAGCCGGTGCCGTCGCGACCCGGCGGCGGGAGGTGGGCGGCGACGTAGAGGATGCCCGACTTCGCGTGCTCGAACGGTGATCCGACGTCGATGCCGCGCCACCGGACCTTGTCGTCGTCACCGGCCAGCCCCCACGCCGACGCCATGGCGTCGAAGGTGCCCCCGAGGGTCAGCGTGGCCGAGGTGAGCACGGCTGTCGATTGCTCGAACAGCCTGCTGCGCAACAGAGCTGACACCGACAGCGGCGCGACCCGTAGAAACACTCGCGTATTGCCGCGGTTCTCTTCGCGTTCCAGCCACACGACGTCGGTGCGGTCCGGAATGGCCGGCACGAAGGAGTCCAGGATGCGCGACGCGGTGTCGCCCAAATCGGTCAGCGCGGTGACAGCTTCGGCGCGCGCCGAAGCCGCCTTCGGATCGCTCGGACTGGTGTCGATCGCCGACCGCACCCGATGCGCGGCGTCGCGCAGGGCGGTCAGATAGGTGGCCATTTCGTCGTCGAGGATGTCGATACGCCCGGGTGCGGCGTCGTGGATGACTGACGACAGTGTTGCAGTCGCGGCCTCCAGTCGTTGTGCGAGTTCCTGGTCGACCAGCCGCGCGGAGCGTCGATGCGCGACACCCATAGACGTCGCCGAGAGTTCTCCGGTGGCCACGCCGGTCACCCGGTCGACGAGTTCATGTGCTTCGTCGACGACGAGCAGTTGGTGTTCGGGGAGCACGGCGGCGTCGGATACGGCGTCGATGGCCAGCAGCGCGTGATTGGTGACGACCACATCGGCATGGCCGGCCTTGTCGCGCGCCTTCTCCGCAAAGCAGTCGGTGCCGAACGGGCAGCGAGAGACGCCGATGCATTCCCGCGCCGAGACGCTGACCTGCGACCACGAGCGGTCCGGCACTCCCGGTGTCAGCTCGTCGCGATCACCTGTCTCCGTGTCTGAGGACCACGCGATCAGCCGCTGCACATCGCGGCCGAGGGCTGATGCGGCGACCGGCTCGAACAGCTCCTCCTGGGACTGCTCATCCGGCTCCGTCGCCGAGCCGTTGTGAATCTTGTTGAGACACAGATAGTTTCCCCGCCCTTTCAGCAGCGCGAATTCGGGACTGCGCGGCAGTGCGCCGCTCAGTGATTCGGCCAGCCGTGGGAGATCGCGATCTACGAGCTGGCGCTGCAGGGCGATAGTCGCCGTCGAGATGACGACCGGCTCGTCGGTGTCGATCGCCCGCGCGATCGCAGGCACCAGATAGGCCAGTGACTTTCCGGTTCCGGTGCCTGCCTGGACTGCGAGGTGTTCGCCGCTGTCGAAGGCATGCGCCACCGCCTCGGCCATCTCGATCTGGCCGGGGCGTTCTGAACCACCGAGCCCTGTGACAGCCTTGGCCAGTAGTTCGGTGACGTTCGCAGTTTCGCCCGTGGCTGCTCCTAGTGACTCGCGGGAGCGATCATGCGGGTGGGGATCGCCGGTTCGCCTCGGGATAATTTCAGGCCGTCCCAAGGGAGGCTTCCCAGCCCCTCCCTGACGCGGTCGCGGGCGGACTCGAGTCCTGCGCTGCCGACGGGATCGCCCTGCTGGACCAGCGTCGTCATCAGGGGGCGTTCGACGAAGCCCTGCGGCTCGCGCGGTTGGCTGCCGAAGGGATGCACGACCTCCTCGACGACGGTGCCGGTCGACTTGGCCAGACGCAGTGCCTCCTTGCGGCCACCGTGGGATTCCTTGTGAAGACTGCGCTTCTCCACCGGTATCCCGTCCACTTCGACCAGCTTGTAGACCATTGAAGCCGTAGGTGCGCCCGAGCCGGTAACCACCGAGGTTCCCACGCCGTACGTGTCGACAGGCTCGGCGCGCAGGGCGGCGATCGCGAACTCGTCGAGATCACCGGACACCACGATCCGCGTCCGGTGGGCGCCGAGGTTGTCGAGCTGGTCGCGCACCTGTCGCGCGAGCACGCCGAGGTCACCCGAGTCGATGCGGACCGCGCCCAGTTCCGGGCCGGCCACCTCCACCGCGTTGGCCACGCCCGCGGTGATGTCGTAGGTATCGACAAGCAGCGTCGTGCCGACGCCCAGCGCGTCGACCTGTGCCCTGAATGCCGCCTGCTCGTCCGGACCGGTGGCTGTGGTGTGCAGGAGCGTGAACGCGTGCGCGCTGGTGCCGAGTGCAGGCACCCCGAAAGTGCGCTGCGCCTCGAGGTTGGACGACCCGGCGAAGCCGGCGATGTAGGCGGCTCGCGCAGCGGCGACCGCAGCCTGCTCGTGAGTGCGACGCGAGCCCATTTCGATCAATGCGCGGCCCTGTGCTGCGCTGACCATCCGAGCCGCCGCCGAAGCGATCGCCGTGTCGTGGTTCAAAATCGACAGTGCGAGGGTTTCCAAGACGACGCACTCGCCGAACGTGCCGTGGACGGCCAGCACGGGGGAGCCGGGGAAGTAGAGCTCACCTTCGGCGTACCCGTCCACGTCCCCGCGGAACCGGTAATCGGCGAGGTATGCGAGCGTCTCGCGATCGCAGAAGTCCGAAAGCGCCGACAGCGCCGACTCGTCGAACGTGAACTGCGCCAACGCTTCCATGAATCGCGCGGTTCCGGCGACCACGCCGTAGCGGCGGCCTTCGGGAAGCCGGCGGGCGAACACCTCGAAGGTCGTCCGCCGGTGCGCGGTCCCGTCGTGCAGGGCGGCCGTGAGCATCGTCAACTCGTACTTGTCGGTGAGTAACGCCGTAGACGCCGGGACCACACCGCAACCGTAGTAGTTCGGACCTCTTCTATGGCCGGGCTATCCTTATCCACATGGTTACGCCAGCGAAGGCCCGACCGGGAACTCGCGAGGAACGGGACGTCGCCACCCTCGAAACTAGCGACGGATAGCCCTTGGGTCACCCTGGTCTGGGACGACCCGGTCAACCTGATGACGTACGTGACGTACGTCTTCCAGAAACTCTTCGGCTACAGCGAGCCGCACGCCACCAAACTCATGATGCAGGTGCACAACGAGGGTAAGGCTGTGGTGTCGGCGGGTAGCCGCGAGTCAATGGAGGTCGACGTCTCCAAGCTGCACGCCGCGGGTCTATGGGCGACCCTCCAGCAGGACCGCTGATCCGACTGTGCGCAAATGGAAACGGGTCGATACCGCCGACGGCCCGCGCTTCCGATCGGCGCTGGCCGCTCACGAGGTGTCGTTGCTGCAGAACCTGGCGACGTCGATGGTCGGAATGCTCGATGACCGCGAATCATCCTCTCCCGCTGATGAACTCGAAGAGATAACCGGAATGCGCACTGGCCACTCGTCGCCTCCGGAGGACGAGACGATGAAGCGGTTGTTGCCGGATTTCTTCCGTCCCCACACCGACCATCCGGCCGGTTCCGGTCCCGCCGAGAGCCTCAACAGCGCGTTGCGCAGCCTCCACGAGCCGGAGATCATCGAAGCTAAACGTGAAGCGGCGCAACGATTGCTGAACACCGTGCCACCACAGGGCGGCAAATTCGAGCTCACCGAGGACGACGCGCACGCGTGGGCGGCAGCGGTCAACGACATGCGGCTGGCGCTGGGCACCATGCTCGGAGTCGCGCAGGATGGGCCTGCGGAATTGCCGCCTGAGCATCCGATGGCGGGCCATCTGGACGTGTACCAGTGGCTGACCGTGCTGCAGGAATATCTGGTGCTCGGGATGATGGGGAAGTCATAACGATGAGTGCGATCACCGACGTCGGCGGAATCCTCGTCGGCCACCACCATCGGATCGATCCCGATGTCGAGCTCGGTTCGGGTTGGGCCGCGGGTACGACGGTCGTGTTGACCCCGCCGGGGACGGTGGGTGCCGTCGATTGCCGCGGTGGCGCGCCCGGCACGCGCGAGACCGACCTGCTCGACCCGATCAACTCGGTGCGCCATGTCGACGCCGTGGTGCTGAGCGGAGGTAGCGCCTTCGGTCTGGCCGCCGCCCACGGCGTGATGGAGTGGCTCGAGGAGCAGGGCCGGGGGGTGGCGATCGAGGACGGTGTGGTGCCGATCGTTCCCTCCGCGGTGATTTTCGATCTTCCGGTCGGTGGTTGGAAGTGCCGTCCGAATGCGGAGTTCGGTCGGGCCGCTGCCGAGACCGCGGGCACCGATGTGGCCATCGGCACTGTGGGCGCCGGCGTCGGGGCGCGGGTTGGAGTGCTCAAAGGCGGTGTCGGCACCGCGTCGATGACGCTCGAGTCCGGGGTGACGGTTGGGGCGGTAGTTGTCGTCAACGCCGCTGGTGACGCCGTGGATCCCGCGACGGGGTTGCCCTGGCTCGCGGATCAGATCGAGGAGTTCGGACTGATCGCTCCGCCGGCCGATCAGATCGCCGCATACGCCGACCGTCACACCGAGCTCAGCCCGCTCAACACCACCATCGCCGTCGTCGCGACCGACGCGGTGCTGAGCAAGGCCGGGTGCCGACGGATGGCCGTCGCCGCCCAGGACGGTCTCGCACGCACCATCCGGCCGTGCCACACCCCGCTTGATGGCGATACGGTGTTTGCGCTGGCCACCGGAGCCATCGAGGTCCCGCCGGATCCGACGACTCCGGCGTCGATGTCGCCGGAGGTGCCCCTGATCACCGCGCTCGGGGCGGCCGCCGCGGACTGTCTGGCCCGCGCGGTCCTGGTCGGTGTGCTGGCCGCCGAGTCGGTAGCCGGAATACCGACGTACCGGGACATGTTGCCCGGAGCGTTCGAGATCTGAAAGGATGTCTTCAGTGCTGGTGATCCGAGCGGACCTGGTCGACGCCATGGTCGCCCACGCTCGCGCCGACCACCCCGACGAAGCGTGCGGGGTGATCGCGGGACCGGAGGGGTCTGACCGCGCGGAGCGGTTCATCGCGATGACCAACGCCGAGCGCTCGCCGACGTTCTACCGGTTCGACTCCGGCGAGCAGCTCAAGGTGTGGCGCGGGATGGACGAGGCAGACGAGGCGCCCGTCGTGATCTATCACTCGCATACCGCCACCGAGGCCTACCCAAGCCGTACCGACATCTCCTACGCGTCCGAGCCGGACGCCCACTACGTGCTGGTGTCCACGCGCGACCCCGACGAGCACGAGCTGCGCAGCTACCGCATCCTCGACGGCGTCGTCACCGAAGAACCCGTCAAGATCGTCGAGCAGTACTAGAACTTTGAAAGGAGTGGCCGGCCCATGTCTGTCACCGTGTCGATCCCAACCATCCTGCGCACCCACACCGGCGGCGAGAAGCGTGTCACCGCAGCGGGCGAAACCGTGGGTGCGGTGATCAGCGATCTCGAAGCCAACTACTCGGGAATCTCTGATCGCCTGATGGATAACGGCAAGCTGAACCGCTTCGTCAACATCTACGTCAACGACGAGGATGTGCGGTTCTCCGGAGGGCTGGACACCGCGGTCTCCGAAGGAGATTCGGTGACGATCCTGCCCGCCGTCGCAGGTGGCTGAGTGACCCGATACGACTCTTTGATCCAGGCGCTCGGCGATACGCCGCTGGTGGGCCTGCAGCGGCTGTCGCCGCGGTGGACGAGCGAGGGCGATCAGCCGCACGTGCGATTGTGGGCCAAGCTGGAGGACCGGAACCCCACCGGTTCCATCAAGGACCGGCCCGCGCTGCGGATGATCGAGGATGCCGAGCGGCGGGGTGAATTGCAGCCCGGCGCAACGATTCTCGAGCCGACGAGTGGCAATACCGGCATCTCACTGGCCATGGCGGCGCTGCTCAAGGGCTACCAGATGATCTGCGTGATGCCCGAGAACACCTCCATCGAGCGGCGGCAGCTGCTGGAGCTCTACGGCGCACGGATCATCTACTCACCCGCCGAGGGTGGGTCGAACACCGCGGTCGCTCACGCAAAAGAGCTTGCGCTGCAGAATCCTTCGTGGGTCATGCTCTACCAGTACGGCAACGAGTCGAACGCCCTGTCGCACTATGAGGGCACCGGCCCCGAGCTCTTGGCCGACCTGCCCGAAATCACCCATTTCGTGGCGGGCCTCGGAACTACCGGCACGCTGATGGGCACCGGGCGGTACCTGCGCGAGCACAAGCCCGATGTCCAGATCGTGGCGGCCGAGCCCCGCTACGGCGAGGGTGTCTACGCCCTGCGCAACATCGACGAGGGGTTCATCCCCGAGCTGTACGACCCCGACGTGCTGACCACCCGCTTCTCCGTCGGCTCCTACGACGCGGTCAAGCGCACCCGCGAGCTCGTCCAGGTGGAAGGCATCTTCGCAGGTATCTCTACCGGGGCGGTGCTGCACGCCGCGCTGGGGATGGCGGCCAAGGCGCTCAAGGCATCAGAGCAGGCCGACATCGCGTTCGTCGTCGCCGACGCCGGTTGGAAGTATCTGTCGACCGGTGCGTACGCCGGTAGCCTGGATGACGCGGAGGACGCATTGGAAGGGCAGTTATGGGCTTGACAGGCCCGGATACCAGGGGCTGCCAGGGACGCCGGCGGAGCCGAAGAAGCGGCCCGCATGGATTCTCGGCGGCGCTGACCATCGTCAGCTTCGTCGTGCTGCTGTGGGTCATCGAACTGTGGGACTCGCTGACCAACCACCGCTTGGACAACAACGGCATCCGGCCACTGGAGACCGACGGCCTGTGGGGGGTCATCTGGGCGCCGCTGCTGCACTCGGACTGGAATCACCTGATCGCCAACACCGTTCCGGCGCTCATCCTCGGTTTCCTGATGACGCTCGCGGGGTTGTCGCGGTTCATCTTCGCCACCGCGATCGTCTGGATTCTCGGCGGCTTGGGCACGTGGCTGCTCGGCAATATCGGCGCGCACTGCCCGTACGTCGGCGTGCGTTGCGAGACGAACCACATCGGCGCCTCGGGCCTGATCTTCGGATGGCTGGCGTTCCTGATCGTGTTCGGATTCTTCACCCGCAAGGTGTGGGAGATCGTGGTCGGCGTCGTCGTGCTTTTGGTCTACGGCAGCGTTCTGTTCGGGGTGCTGCCCGGCACCCCCGGGGTTTCATGGCAGGGCCACTTGTGCGGTGCGGTCGCCGGCGTCGTCGCGGCGTATCTGCTCTCCGGGCCGGAACGCAAGGCGCGGGAGCGCCGCAAGGTCACCGCGAAGAATCCGTACCTGACGCCGTGAGTTCTGCAACTGCGCCCGTCGGGATTTTCGACTCCGGGGTCGGCGGGCTGACGGTCGCTCGCGCGATCATCGACCAGCTACCCGACGAAGACATCATCTACGTCGGCGACACCGCCAACGGTCCGTACGGCCCGCTGACCATCCCGGAGATCCGCGCGCACGCGTTGGCGATCGGCGACGACCTCGTCGAGCGTGGCGTCAAAGCGCTTGTGATCGCGTGCAATACGGCGTCGTCGGCATGCCTGCGTGACGCCAGGGAACGTATGCGCCCGTGCCCGTGATCGAGGTGATCCTGCCCGCCGTACGTCGTGCGGTGGCCGCCACCCGCAACGGCCGCATCGGCGTCATCGGCACCGAGGCGACGATCGCGTCGGGGGCGTATCACGACGCATTCGCGGCGGCGCGCGACACCGAGGTGATCGGGGTGGCATGTCCCCGGTTCGTCGACTTCGTCGAGCGGGGAGTGACCAGCGGACGCCAGGTGCTCGGACTCGCGGAGGGGTATCTGGAGCCGCTCCAACGTGCCGAGGTCGACACGTTGGTGCTGGGGTGCACGCACTACCCGATGCTGTCGGGTCTGATCCAACTCGCGATGGGGGATCACGTGACGCTGGTGTCCAGCGCCGAGGAAACGGCCAAGGACTTGCTTCGGGTGCTCACCGAACTTGATTTGCTACATCCGCATCCCGGCGACGGGGGGCCGCTGTTCGCCGCCGTTTCGAGGCGACCGGCGATCCTGAGGCGTTCACCACACTGGCGGGTCGATTCCTTGGTCCGACAATCCACGGTGTTCGCGCTGCTCAGCGCACTGCTGAAGTAGAAAAATGAATTCGGTCACGCAAAGCAGCGATGTTTTCGTCTTGCGGATGGTGGGCATGGCAAGCTAGTGAGTGTGCGAATCACCGTACTCGGTTGCTCCGGCAGTGTTGTCGGGCCTGATTCGCCAGCGTCCGGTTATCTGGTTACCGCCCCCGATACCCCGCCGCTAGTTCTCGATTTCGGCGGCGGCGTGCTGGGTGCGCTGCAGCGGTATGCCGATCCGAATTCCGTATACGTACTCCTGTCGCATCTGCACGCAGACCACTGTCTTGACCTTCCGGGCCTATTCGTATGGCGTCGCTATCACCCGTCGCCGGCGCAGGAGCGCGGCGTCATGTACGGGCCGGCCAATACCTGGGCTCGGCTGGGCGCCGCGTCGTCGCCCGAGGGTGGGGAGATCGACGACTTCTCCGACATTTTCGACATCCGCCACTGGGTGGACAACCGCGGGGTGGAGATCGGGACGCTGAACGTGGTGCCTCGCCTCGTCTGTCATCCCACTGAGTCGTACGGCCTTCGGATCTCCGATCCGACGGGCGCCACATTGGTCTACAGCGGCGACACCGGTTACTGCGATGCGCTTGATCGACCTGGCCCGCGGAGCCGATGTCTTTCTTTGCGAGGCGTCGTGGACGCATTCGCCGGAGCGGCCGCCGAGGCTACATCTGTCGGGGACAGAAGCAGGCCGGGCGGCGGCGAACGCGGGTGTCGGCGAACTGCTGTTGACGCACATCCCGCCGTGGACATCGCGCGAAGACGTCATCAGCGAGGCCAAGGCCGAGTTCGACGGTCCGGTGCACGCCGTGGTGTGCGGCGAGTCGTTCGAGGTCGCACGGTCCTGAGCTGGTGCTTGATTGCCGGCTCGGCCGGCGCGTCGGGCCCACCGGATAGGGTTGGCCCGTGTCCAGACGAGAAGACGGCCGCCTTGACGACGAGCTGCGACCGGTTCGCATCACCCGTGGCTTCACCACTCATCCCGCCGGGTCGGTGCTTGTGGAGTTCGGCCAGACCCGGGTCATGTGCACGGCGAGCGTCACCGAAGGGGTTCCGCGCTGGCGTAAGGGTTCCGGGCAGGGCTGGCTGACCGCCGAATACGCGATGCTGCCCGCCGCCACCCACGACCGCTCCGACCGCGAGTCGGTCAAGGGCCGCGTCGGCGGCCGCACCCAGGAGATCAGCCGGCTCGTCGGGCGGTCACTGCGCGCCTGCATCGATCTGGGCGCGCTGGGCGAGAACACCATCGCGATCGACTGCGATGTGCTGCAGGCCGACGGCGGTACTCGCACCGCGGCGATCACCGGTGCGTACGTGGCGCTGGCGGACGCGGTGACGTATCTCGGCGCGGCGGGCAAGTTGTCGGATCCGCGGCCCTTGTCGTGTGCGATCGCGGCGGTGAGTGTCGGTGTGGTCGACGGCCGTGTCCGCGTCGACCTGCCCTACACCGAGGATTCGCGGGCCGAGGTCGACATGAACGTCGTCACGACAGACACCGGAACGCTGGTCGAGATCCAGGGCACCGGTGAAGGGGCCACGTTCCCGCGCTCCACGCTGGACAAGATGCTCGACGCCGCGATGGCGGCATGTGAGCAGATCTTCGTGATCCAGCGCGAGGCACTGGAGTTGCCCTATCCCGGAGTGCTGCCGGAGTCGTCGGAGCCGGCGAAGAAGGCGTTCGGAAGCTGACCGAGCTGTTGTGAGCTCCGCAAACCGAACACCCTCGGCTTCGATGAGCCGAGGGTGTCTCGATGATCGGTTACTTGGACCTGCCGGCGGCGGCCTTCTGGCGCGTTTCCTGTGCCTTGGCCTTGGCGCGAGCCGTCTCGGCCTCGGCCTCGGCCCGAGCCGCGTCGAGCTGGTGTGAGGCCTTCTCGACCTGCGCCCGGCCCTCTTCCTGAAGATCGCCGCGGCTCAGGATCAGACCGACGACCTGCTTGGTGAATCCGATGGCACCGGAGACGATGCCCCGGACGGCCTCGATGGCACCGTTGTTGTTCTCTGCCATTGGTCCCCCTCTTGTTCGTTCGTAGATTGTCGTTCTACGTCCGACGTTCGCCTCGGCGCTAGGTACTACAAGCAGTTGTTGGCATGCTCACAAAGTGGCAAGGTTTAAGCCGACACAGGTAAGATACGCGACCCGGCCGGCTCATACGTCTGGGTCATGGTCCGAGAGTGAATTGTCGATAGCCTGGCGGTGTGCCTAGGAGGTTTAAGCGGCTGTTGGGAATGAAGTGACCGATCTACTTGTCGCCAGCCGCAATCGCAAGAAGCTGGCCGAACTGCACCGCGTACTCGATGCTGCGGGAGTCTCGGGGTTGACGCTCTTGTCGCTCGACGATGTCGCGGCGTTCGACGAGGCACCGGAGACGGGCGCGACGTTCGAGGAGAACGCATTGGCGAAGGCGCGCGACGCTACCGCGCCACAGGGTTGGCGTCGGTGGCCGACGACTCGGGCCTGGAGGTGGCGGCGTTGAACGGTATGCCGGGCGTGCTGTCAGCGCGGTGGTCGGGTAGTCACGGCGACGACCCGGCCAACACATCGCTGTTGTTGGGGCAGTTGGGTGATGTGCCTGACTCGCGGCGGGGCGCAGCATTCGTCTCGGCGTGCGCACTGGTGTCTGATGCAGGCGAAGTCGTGGTGCGCGGTGAGTGGCCGGGCGCCATCGTGCGAGAGCCGCGCGGTGAGGGCGGATTCGGCTACGACCCGGTGTTCCTGCCGTCGGGATCGCAGCGCACAGCCGCGGAGCTCAGCCCCGCCGAGAAGGATGCGGTATCGCATCGTGGCCGCGCATTGGCTTTGTTGGTGCCCGCGCTGCGGGAGCTGGCCGGGCCAACTAAGGTGCGCGCGTCGACGAGATAGCCGTCGATGAAGTCGTGCAGCGCGGGTGCGAGTGCGTCGACGCCGGAGTCGTTGAGCTTGGCGAGCAGGATGATGCCCTGATACTGCGCCAGGAGTGCGTGGGCGAGCCGGTCCGGGTCGGTGCCGTCCCGCAGGATGCCGGCCGCGGCCGCGTCATGGCACGCCGCGCCGAGGTGGTGTTCCATCGCGCCGAGCACCCCGGCGAGGTGCGTTCGCAGATCGTCGTCGGTGGTCGACAGCTCGGCGGCGAAGTTCCCGAACGGGCAGCCGACGGCCCGCCCGAACTGAGCTTCCAGCGCGGACTGAATCTTGCCGATGGCGTCGGGAATGGCATGCAGTCTTTCCGCCGGTGTCGCCGCGGGGGAGCCGGACAGCCGTCGCGCGAAGACCTCTGCGTGCAGGTCGATCACCGCCTTGGCGAGTTCCGACTTGGACGGGAAGTAGTGGTAGAAGCTGCCCTTCCGGACGTCGGCGGCCTGGCACAGTTCGTCGACCCCGACGCCTTGGAAGCT
>CAWCMF010000007.1:0-50555 GCA_963796545.1 uncultured Actinomycetota bacterium
TGATCGTTCTAAACTCCCACCAGGAGTTCACCACGAACCGGAGCCGCAGATGTTGCGACCACGCCGTTTTGACGCCGAGATCGACCCTGGTCCTGTGCAGATCCAGGCACGCAAGGTGCACTTCGATGTTGCGAGCGCTCCGTTGCACTGGATACCCGGTCATCCGGCCGCATCGCATGTCGTCAGCGTCCTCAACATCGTCCTGCCCGCAGGGGAACGGTGGTTCGTCCAGACCTTCAACGAGGCGTTGCCGCTGGTCAAGGATCCCAAATTGGCCGACGACATCCGCGGCTTCATCGGACAGGAGGCCATCCACGCCGACGTGCACGATCAGGTGCTGCACGAGTTCATGATCGGCCACGGCGTCGACCCGTCGCCGATCCTCGAGCAGATCGAGCATGTGTTCTCCCGTGTATTGGCGCCGCTCGACTCGGCGGACGAGGCCAGGCGGATCAACCACCTCTGCGACCGGTTGTGGCTGATCGCCGCCATTGAGCACTACACCGCGGTGATGGGGGATTTCGCCCTCAACTGCGCCTGGGACGATCACGGCGCTGACCCGACGCTGGTCGACATGTTCCGCTGGCACGGAAGCGAAGAGGTGGAACACCGCTGCGTCGCCCACGACGTCGCCGGCTATTTCCACGACAGCTATTTCGCCCGGATCCGCGCGATGAGTGTGGCCGCCACCATGCTGTTCGCCGTCTTCCAGCGCGCGGCGTGGTACCTGATCAAGCACGACCCCTCGGTCGACGCCACCTGGTGGACCTTCAACCGGATGCGGATGCGGGATTCCAGGATCGGCCTGCTCCCCCGCTATCGCACCCTGTTCGGGACCAGCACCTTCGGCTATTTCCGTCCGGGGTATTCGCCCGAACAGCTGGGTTCCACCGCGCAGGCCGTCGCGTACCTGGCTGCTTCGCCCGCGGCGCGCGCCGCTCACATGTGATGCGGCTGTTCGAGCGGTACCTGCAGACACCGCCCACTGCCTCAGGGCGCCTTCGCCACGACCCCACGCTCGGCCTGGCCGACGCGGCGATCGCCGGACTGTTCGCCGCATCGGCGGCGGTGCGGCGCATTCGCCCGCCGGACGGCGGGCCGGACACCTTCCCGCTGACGGTGGCGGCGCGCCGCGTCGTAGCGCGCGACCAGGACGTCGTCGAGTTGACGCTGACGCCGGCGGCGGGCGCTGCACTGAAGCAGTGGTATCCGGGCGCCCATCTCGATCTTCACCTACCCAGTGGTCTCGTCCGTCAGTACTCGCTGTGCGGCGACCCCACTGAAAAAGAGCACTACCGCATCGCGGTGCGCCGCATCCCCGACGGCGGCGGCGGTTCGATCGAGGTACACGACGGTCTGTCGGTGGGTTCGACGGTGCGCACCCACGGTCCGCGCAACGCGTTTCCGCTGACGGTGCCCGGATATGGCTCGCCCGCAAGGCGATTCCGTTTCATCGCAGGTGGGTCGGCATCACGCCGATCCTGCCGATGCTCGGTCTCGCCCGTCGCCTCGGCATCGACTGGTCGATGGTCTACACCGGCCGCTCACTCGACACGCTGCCGTTCGTCGACGAGGTGGCGACCCACGGCGCCGCTGTCGAAATCCGCACCGACGACCGCCACGGGCTACCCACAGCGACCGAACTGCTCGGCGACTGCCCCGACGGCACGGCCGTCTATGCGTGTGGACCCGCGCCGATGCTCACCGTGATCCGCGCCGCGCTGGTCGGGCCGTGACGACATCGAACTGCATTTCGAACGCTTCGCCGCGGCCCCGGTGGTCGATGGCCACCCGTTCCAGGTTACCGTCGCCTCCAGCGGCCAGGTCGTCGACGTCGGCGCCGAGGAGACGCTGCTGGCCGCGCTGCGCCGGGCCGGAGTGCACGCGTCGTACTCCTGCCAGCAGGGCTTCTGCGGCACCTGCCGCACGCGGGTACTCGGCGGCGCGGCCGATCACCGCGACACGCTGCTAACCGATCCCGAGCGCGCCGCCGGAATGATGTTGACCTGCGTGTCCCGTGGCTCCGGCCTCACGCTCGATCTGTAGCGTCGTCGGTACTATGCGGCCATGCCGTTGGCCGCTGGTGAGACGTTCGCGGGTTACACAATCGTGCGCCTGCTGGGTTCCGGCGGCATGGGCGAGGTGTATCTCGCGCAGCATCCCCGCCTGCCCCGCCAGGACGCACTGAAAATCTTGCCCGCCAGGTGTCTGCCGACTCGGAATACCGGCAGCGGTTCCACCGGGAAGCCGACATCGCTGCCACGCTGTGGCACCCGCACATCGTCGGCGTGCACGACCGCGGTGAGGACGACGGTCAGATCTGGATCGCGATGGACTACGTCGAGGGTGCCGACGCTGCGCGCCTGCTGGCCGGCGCAACAGGGAAATGGCATGCCCGCGCAGCAGGTTGCCGAGATCGTCACTGCGGTGGCCGAGGCGCTCGACTACGCGCACGAACGTCACCTGTTGCATCGCGATGTCAAGCCCGCCAACATCCTACTAGCCCGACCGGGTGCTCCAGATCAACGAATACTGCTGGCGGACTTCGGTATTGCGCGGTGGGATGATGACATCAGCGGATTGACCGCGACCAACATGACCGTCGGGACGGTCAACTATGCGCACCGGAGCAGCTGATGGTCGGCAGCTCGACGGCCGTGCTGAACGATATGCGTTGGCCGCCACAGCTTTTCACCTGCTGACCGGTAAACCGCCGTTTTCACACTCCAACCCGGCCGTGGTGATCAGCCAGCACCTGTCGGCGGCACCCCCGGCGATCGCCGACCACCGTCCCGACCTGCCCGGCGTGGATTCGGTTCTGGCCAAGGCGCTGGCCAAAGATCCCAGCGATCGCTTCGAGCGGTGCGCCGACTTCGCCCGTGCTCTCACCCACCGGCTGACGGCCGCTGCCCCCGACGATCCGGGCGCCACCGAGACCGTGACGGACACCGTGACGACGGCACCCGCAGCACCGTCTGCCGCGGTCATCGGCGCCAACTGCGCGCCACTGGACAGCACGGCCACAACCGAGAGCGGAGCCACCGCGTACTGCTCCTCGGTGCCGGGCTCCGGACCCACGATCTGGTCTTTGACCCAGGGTGAAGTGCCCAGCCCGACGTCCGACTCCCGCCCCCGGATCCGACCGAGGAGCCGCTGCCCACCGAAGAGGCGTTCCCGGTGCTGACCTGTATGGCACAGACAGGTCAGACGCGCAGGGAATGCCGGGGGGACATCCGCAACAGCAACGGCCGGGCGCCGGTCCCGTGAGTCTGGACACGGCGGACCGGCTTGCGGTCAGTGATCTCGTCCATCTCTACGCTTCCGGGGTCGATGACCGCAGGTTCGCCGACGTGGTCGAACTCTTCACCGAGACAGCGGAATTGCGGGTGCCCGACCCGCCGCGGTCGCTGGATCCGATACGCCGCCACCACGGTCGCGACGGTGTTCGCGCGGCGCTGTCGGCACTTGCCGCCGTGACGCGGACCGAGCATGCGATCGTCGGCGAGGTCTACGCCCCCGGCGACGATCCCGGCTATGCGCTGGGCCGAATCACCTGCGTGGCCCATCATTGGTCGGCAGCCAGCCAGGGTGCGTTCACCGACGTGGTGTGGCACCTGCGCTACGACGACGAATACCTGCGCACGCCAAGGGGATGGCGGTTCCACGGGCGCGCGCTGACGATCAACGCGATCGAGACCCGTCCGGTGCGCCGTGTTCGAGTGCCTCCTCGAGCTGGTCCAGCAGCGGACGCTGCCCCTTCAGCAGTTTCACCCGCGCCGCCGCCAGGTCGAACCAGCCCACCCGGTCGATCTCCGGGAATTCCTTGAACGTCCCCGATCCCCTCGGCCATTCGAGCGTGAAGGTATTGCTGACGGCGCCGTCGAGATCGAGGTCGCCGCGTACCGCGAAGGCGGTCACGATCTTGCCGCCGGGCTGACGCAGCGGCGCGAAGCCGATCCGCGGTCCGGCAGGCGGCGGTTTGCCGACCTCCTCGGTGAACTCTCGCTGAGCCGCCGCCCAGGGATCCTCGCCGTCGACGTATTCGCCTTTCGGAATCGACCATGCACCTTCGTCTTTGCGCGCCCAGAAAGGTCCCCCGGGATGGCCGATGAGCACTTCGAGCGCCCCATCGGTCTCGCGGAAGAGCAGCAGTCCGGCGCTGAGCTTGGGCACCGCCCGACGATAACCCGTGACAGGATGTGGTCATCATGACCCGTGCGTTCCGGCCGATCGAACTGCTCTCCTCGCTGTGGTCGGCGACTGCGATGGTGCCTCTCAACAGCGGCGCCGCGGCCGCCTATCGGACGCTGTTCTTGACAGTGCGCAGGCTTGTCATCGGGCGCAGGCTCACTGTGCGTCTGGACGACGGTGACCTGACCATGACGATCACCGAGTTCGATTCCCGTCTCGATGTCCGTGGCCTGTCCGTCGGCCAGCTCAACGACGTCACCGCGTCGGCAGAACACATCGACTGGCGGACAAGCCGTTTCGATCGGGCTGCGGTAACGCTGCACAACGTGCACATGAAGCCGGGTGGCCCGCCGGTCCTGGTTGCGGCGCCCGTCGACCTGACGCTGGACATCCCGGCCGCGGCACTGGACGACCTGTTCCGCGCATCCGCACCCCGGTTGTCCGGCGAGATCGGGGACGACGGCGTGGCCCGGCTGCGCCTGGCCAGGCGCCCACGGCTGGGCCATGTCGAAGTGGAGGCCCGCCTCGACGGCACCACGCTGTGGCTGTCCGCGCGGCAGTTCGGGGTCGGCACCAGGCGCTGGCGGCTGCCTGGCCGCACTCCCGCGTACCCGGTGCAGTTACCCGAGATGGCGCACGGCCTGCAACTGACCGGCGTGACGTTCGCACCCGGAGTCGTTCAGGTGTCGGGCCGGCTCTCGGAATTGCGTACCGAACTTCCGCCGAAACTGTTGGAGGACATCATCACCCAACTCAGTGTCACCGGCATGGTCCTCAATCTGACCAGGTTGCGCCGGGTTCGATAACCCCGTCGAGTTAGAGTCGCCTCTGTGCTCGGGTACTCGCGGTATGTTGCGCTCGGTGACAGTCAGACAGAGGGCCTCTGGGACGGTGACGACGAGATCGGTCTCGCCGGTTTCGCCGACCGTCTCGCGGCGATGCTCGACCAGCTTCGTCCGGGTCTGCAGTACGCGAACCTCGCGATCCGCGGGAAGCAGATTCGCGACGTGCTCGACCATCAGCTGCCTCAGGCGCTGGAGATGCGCGCCGACCTGGTCACCGTCTGCATCGGCATGAACGACATGACCAGGCCCGGACCTGGTTTCGACCGTGCGCTGGAACAGCTGGACGCCGTGTACGTGCGTCTCGCCGCGTCGGGCGCCACCGTCGTGACCACGACATTCCCCGACCTCGCCCGGATTCTGCCCATTGGCCGGGTGCTCGCCAAGCGGGTGGTCGTGATCAACAACCGGATCCGGGCCGCCTCGACACTGCACGGATTTCGTCTGGTAGACCTCTTCGCCGCACCGTCGATGACACAGCCCGACACGTGGAGCATCGACCGGGTGCACGGTTCACCCAAGGGCCACAGGCTGTTTGCTGCTGCTGCCGCCGAGGCGCTCGGGCTGCCCGACAGTAGCCACGACTGGGCCCTCGCCGACCCGGGCGCGGCCCAGCCGTCCTTCCGGTCACGCGCGTACTCGCAGGTGCTGTGGACCCAGAACATGCTGATGCCGTGGCTCTGGACCCACTTACGCGGTAAGTCGGTGGGCGAGGGACGCGAGCCCAGGCGTCCGGCGCTCGACTTGGTGAAGGTCTGATGAGCCCGCGGTCAGACGCCGGTCCAGGCCTCGTCGATGGTTTCGGCGACGTCGATGATCTTGGCTTTCTGGGAGCCTGGGCTGTCGATCTCACCCGCCACGTGCATGGCGATGAACCGCTTGATCTCGGCGTCGATACCGCCGACGATGCGTACCACCTCGGCGCGTAGCGATTTCGAGGTCACGTGGATGGCGATGTCGGAGGCGCGCGGCTTCTCGACGTCGAGGATCAGCAGCAGCGGTTCGGCGGCCTTGGCGGTGGCGCGCAACGAGATCTCGCCGAACACCATGAACTTCGGCTTGTCGATCCGCAGGTCGACCACCATGTCGATCTCGAGTGGGATGCGGATGGCGAACGTGATCAGTTCACCGACCTGGCGGCTGACCCGGGGCTGCTGGATGCGCACCTGTGCCGTCACCTTGGCGATCTTCCCGGGCCCCTGGGCGATCGGGCCGATCTCGAACGCATCGCCGGCGATCTCTCCGATCGCGGCGCCCACCCGCCCTTCGGTCACGGCGACCTCGAAGAAACGGCGGCCGAACTCCTCGTAGGTCAGGTAAGCGGCGGGGAATGGTTCGGACGCAGAGGTGGACATGGTGTTGCCTACGTTCTCACGTCTTGCGGGCCCAGCGCGACAACGCGGCCGAAACTTCCGGCGCCGTCACGTGATCTCGCCGAACAGGCGGACCCGGGTGATCCGGGCGCGCTCCCGGGCTGTGCCTGCAGCGATCTCGCCGACGAGCACGGTGCGGCGACCGTCGCGGTCGACGCGGGCCACCACCGACCGCCCAGAGCTGACGAGCTTGCTCCATGACCCGCCCGAAAGATGCTTGACCAGGTCAGAGGACGTCACCGTCTCGGTGTCGCCGACCGTGACGGGGGTATCGGACACCAGTCGCCGCATGCCGACCTCGTCGCCGCCGCACGCATCGTCGAGGAAGCGGCCGAAGAGTGCTTTGCCGCCGGATCCGAGTCCGCGGAAGCCGCTGACGAACCCGAGGCTGCCCGTGACACCCTGATTGGCGAACATGGTCCTGCCCAGCGAAATTCCGGCGGGCACGGCGCTGAGACCGCCGCGGGCGAACTGGGCGATCATGGCGGGCAGCTCCCAATAGGCCGACAGCGATGCGATTCTGAGCCCATCCTTCTCGTTGCGCAGCTCGTAGCGAATGTAGGTGGGGACGTGCATGGTCAGCGCGGACGCCATCTGAATCTCAAGCGTGAGATCGCGGATGACGGTGGCGCCGACGACGACGTCGCTCTCCGGATGATGAGCGATGGTGCGTGGACCGATGAACGTGTCGTAGAACCGCCCGATGGCCACATGCCCCCGGTGTGGGGCGGAGCCGACCGGATCCTCCACCCGGCCGTCGGCGGTGAACAGGCCGACCCAGCCGTCACGGTCGTGCGCGCCCGCGGCGACCAGCGACCGCTTCGCCGCGGACAACACGTCAGCTCGTGTGAAGGGCATATGGTTGCCTACCACCTCAACAGGCGACAGTCGACTAGACCTGCCTTCGCAGGCACACTGGTCACTAACCGCTGCGGTTCGGTCGCAGCCGTGAGGAGGACCACCATGAGCAGCAGCAACGGCCCCTTCGGATTCGACCCCGAAGATCTCGACCGCGTCGTCCGTGAAGCAGGGGAAGGTCTGCGTGAGGCGCTCGACGGCCTCGGCAGGTTCGTGACCACATCGGGTGAGCGGGCAGGCTGGGCGACACTGTTCGACGAGTTCTCCCGAAGTACCCGGCCGCGGACCCGACCCGAGACCGCCGGCGAGACCGGCGACGGGGTGTGGGCCATCTACGCGATCGACGACGACGGCAGCGCCCACATCGAGCAGGTCTATCCGACCGAGCTGGACGCGTTGCGCGCGAACAAGACCAACACCGATCCGACCCGGCGGGTCCGCTTCCTGCCCTACGGCATCGCCGTCAGCGTGCTCGACGTGTCCGAGGACTCCACGGACGTTTAGCGCACCAGCACCCGCAGGTGCTCCCAGCCGCGGACGGTCGAGGTCGGTGCCAGGCGGGCGGTGCCGTAGTCGATGTCCCATTCGGGCCACCGGTTGAGTAGTTCGTCGAGTGCGATCCGGCCTTCCAGGCGTGCGAGGTTGGCGCCGAGACAGTAGTGCAGCCCCTTGCCGAAGGTGAGGTGGCTGATGTTGTCGCGGTGGATGTCGAACATGTCGGGATCGGGGTAGCGGCGTTCGTCGCGGTTGGCCGCACCGAACAACAGCAGTACCGCACTGCCCGTGGGCACCGTTGTGCCGTGGTAATCGAAATCCGTTGCGAGATACCGTGCGACGTGCGGTCCGGTGGGTTCGAAACGAAGCGTCTCGTCCACCGCCCGGCCGAGCAGCGATCGGTCCTCGACGATGTCGCGGCGCTGGGCAGGATGCTCCGCGAGGACCTTGGCCAGCCACCCGATCAGTCGCCCGGTGGTCTCGTTGCCCGCGCCTGCGACCACCTGGGTGTAATGCAACACCTCCTTGCGGGTGAGCTTGCGGTGTACGCCTGTCTCGTCGGTGAACTCGACGTTGAGCAGCGCGGTCATCAGGTCGTCGGACGGGTTCGCTGCACGCCATTCGACGTATTCGGCGTAGATGCGGCCGTCGGCGATCTTGTCGGGATCGGACACCTTCATCGGTGCGCCCCGTTTCGTGCGCAGGTTCGCATCGTTGGCGTCGCGCACCGAGACCTGCTCGGACTCCGGGATGCCGAGCAGCATGCCGATCACCCGCATGGGCATCATCGCGGCGAGCTCGGCGATGACGTCGAACCCGTCGCTGCCGACCAGCGGGTCGAGGCAGTTCACGCAGTACTGCCGGATCCGGTCTTCGATCTCGGCCATCCGCCGCGGCGTGAACACCCGCGACATCAATCCGCGCAGCATCGTGTGCTCCGGCGGGTCCTCGAACATCATCACGCCCTTGGGCATGTCGAAATCGGATTTGACCAGTTCGAGGATGTCGCTGCGGCTGTTGCTGAACGTCGACCAGTCCAGGAGCGCCTTTTCGACGTCGGGGTGGCGCGACAGCGCCCAGAAGTCGTAGCGTTCGTTGTAGTAGAGCGGCGCCTCGTCGCGAAGTCGCGCATACGTCGGATATGGGTCGGTGGCGATGTCGGGGTCGTACGGGTCGTAGTAAAGGTTGTCGTTCACCGTCATTCGCGGGCACGCTCCTCGCCGACTGTGCGACTGCTCAGCATCCTGGGCTGTCGCCATGTCTAGCAGCGGCGGTGACCAGCGGTCAAGGGTCGCGCCGCGGCGGCGACGTTGCGATTGTCGGATCTGTCAGATAGTGACCTGGATCGCATCGGGCAAATACGAGTTAGCAGCGACACAATTGCTTGAGCTAATCTGTGGCTGGGTGAGAACTTATACGGGCTAAGTTACGATCAGCAGAACATTAGATACGAAAGTCCAGGGGTCAAATGCTCTCCGCATCTCGGGGTCGGCAGACGTGATCGCCATCGCCAAAAAGGTGTGGCTGCCGTTGCTCATCATCGTCGTCGTCGTGGTCGCCGGACTGACCGTCGCACGCATCCGGACCTTCTTCGGCGCCGAGGGCATCATCGAGACGCCCCGTAACTTCGCCGACCTGCCCGAGCCGTTCGACCCCAAGGTCGTCCGCTACGAGATCGTCGGGTACCGGCACGCTACGCCGACATCAACTACCTCGACCTCGACGCCAAGCCGCAGCGTGTCGATGGCGCAGCCCTGCCGTGGTCGCTCACGCTGGAGACCACCGAGCCCTCGGCCGCGCCCAACATCGTCGCCCAGGGCGACGGCAGCTCGATCACCTGCCGGATCATCGTCGATGATGAGTTGAAGGACGAGAGGACGACCGACGGCTTGAACGCCCAGACCTTCTGCTTTGTGAAGTCCGCATGAGCGCACCACGTCTCCGACGCCCCCACCGACGCCTTCCCGCCCGCCCGGCAGCCGCACCGGCCGTTGATTCCGCGGATGATCCGCGCCTTCGCGGTGCCCGATCATCCTCGGCTGGATCGCGATGATCGCCGTCGCTCAACGTCATCGTGCCGCAGCTCGAAGATGGTCGGCGCAGATGCGCGGCGGTGTCGATGAGCCCGAACGACGCGCCGTCGATGATCTCGATGAAGAAGGTCGGCGAACTCTTCGAGGAAGGCGACTCCGACAGCTCGGTGATGATCGTGCTCGAGGGCGAGGAGCCACTCGGCGACGAGGCCCACGCCTGCTACGACGAGATGGTCAAGAAGCTCGAAGCCGACACCGCGCACGTGCAGTCCGTCCAGGACTTCTGGAGTGATCCGCTGACCGCCTCCGGCTCGCAGAGCAACGACGGCAAGGCCGCCTACGTCCAGGTCAAGCTCGCCGGCAATCAGGGCGAGGCGCTGGCCAACGAGTCGGTGGAGTCCGTCCAGGACATCGTCGACAGCCTCCAGCCGCCGCCCGGCGTGAAGGCCTACGTGACCGGGCCCGGCGGCGCTGGCCGCCGACCAGCACATCGCCGGCGACCGCAGCATGCAGCTGATCGAGGCAGTGACGTTCACCGTCATCATCATGATGCTGCTGCTGGTCTACCGGTCGATCGTGACCGTGCTGATCACGCTGGTGATGGTGGTGCTGTCGCTGGCCGACCGCGCGCGGCGTGGTGGCGTTCCTCGGCTACCACGAGATCATCGGTCTCTCGACGTTCGCCACCAACCTGCTGGTGACGCTGGCGATCGCCGCGGCGACCGACTACGCGATCTTCCTGATAGGCCGATATCAGGAAGCGCGCACGGTCGGCGAGGACAAAGAGACCGCGTACTACACGATGTTCCACGGCACCGCGCACGTGGTGCTCGGCTCGGGTCTGACCATCGCCGGCGCGACGTTCTGCCTGAGCTTCACCCGGCTGCCGTACTTCCAGACCATGGGCGTCCCGCTGGCGATCGGCATGTTCGTGGCCGTGATGGCCGGCGCTGACGCTGGTGCCCGCGATCATCTCGCGTCGCCAGCCGGTTCGGCAAGCTGCTGGAACCCAAGCGCGCCATGCGCATCCGCGGTTGGCGCAAGATCGGCGCCGCAGTCGTGCGCTGGCCGGGGCCGATCCTGGTCGCGACGATCGCGCTGTCCGCTGATCGGGCTGCTGACGCTGCCCGGGTACAAGACCAATTACAACGACCGCGACTACCTGCCCGCCGACCTGCCGGCCAACGAGGGTTACGCGGCCGCCGACCGGCACTTCTACCAGGCGCGGATGAACCCCGAGCTGCTGATGATCGAGAGCGACCACGACCTGCGCAACTCGGCCGACTTCCTGGTGATCGACAAGATCGCCAAGGCCATCTTCCGGGTGCGAGGGCATCGCCCGCGTGCAGGCGATCACCCGGCCCGACGGCAAGCCGATCGAGCACACGTCGATCCCGTTCCAGATCAGCATGCAGGGCACCACGCAGCAGCTGAACCAGAAGTACATGCAGGACCGGATGGCCGACATGCTGGTGCAGGCCGACGAGATGCAGAACACCATCGACACCATGACGAAGATGTCGAGCCTGACCGCAGCAGATGGCGGACGATCACGCACAGCATGGTGACCAAGATGGAAGGCATGGTCGTCGACATCGCCGAATTGCGCGACAACATCGCCGAATTTCGACGATTTCTTCCGGCCGATCCGCAACTACTTCTACTGGGAACCGCACTGCTTCAACATCCCGGTGTGCTGGGCGATCCGGTCGGTCTTCGACACCCTCGACGGCATCAACGTGATGACCGACGACATCAAGGCAGCTCATCCCGGACATGGAGCGGCTGGATTCCCTGATGCCGCAGATGGTCGCGATGATGCCCGAGATGATCTAGACCATGAAGACCATGAAGACGATGATGCTGACGATGTATGCCTCCCAGAAGGGCATGCAGGATCAGATGGCGGCGATGCAGGAGAACGTCGTCGGCCATGGGCGAGGCGTTCGACGCCTCGATGAACGACGACTCGTTCTATCTGCCGCCGGAGATCTTCGACAACGCGGACTTCAAGCGCGGGATCGAACAGTTCCTGTCCCCCGACGGGCACGCGGTGCGGTTCATCATCTCCCACGAGGGTGACCCGCTGAGCCCCGAGGGCATCGCCAAGATCGAGCCGATCAAGACAGGCCGCCAAGGAAGCCATCAAGGGCACGCCGCTGGAGGGGTCCAAGATCTACCTCGGCGGCACCGCGGCCACGTTCAAGGACATGCAGGACGGCAACAACTACGACCTGATGATCGCCGGCATCGCCGCGCTGGGCCTGATCTTCATCATCATGCTGATCATCACCCGCGGCCGTCGTGGCGGCCGCGGTGATCGTCGGCACGGTGGTGCTGTCGCTGGCGCGTCGTTCGGTCTGTCGGTGCTCGATCTGGCAGCACCTCCTCGGCATGGAGCTGCACTGGATGGTGTTGGCGATGGCGGTCATCATCCTGCTGGCCGTCGGCGCTGACTACAACCTGTTGCTGGTCTCCCGGCTCAAAGAGGAGATACACGCGGGCTCGGCACGGGCATCATCCGTGCGATGGGCGGCAGCGGTTCGGTGGTGACGTCCGCCGGATTGGTCTTCGCGCTTCACGATGATGTCGATGGCGGTCAGCGAGCTGACGGTCATCGGGCAGGTCGGTACCACGATCGGTCTGGGTCTGTTGTTCGACACGTTGGTGATCCGCGTCGTTCATGACGCCGTCGATCGCGGCGCTGTTGGGGCACGTGGTTCTGGTGGCCGCAGCGCGTTCGCAACCGGCCTGTTCCGGCGCCGTGGCCCAGACCTGGTGGCCTGCAATCAGATCCTTCCGAAGGAGTAAAGGTATGAAGCGGACCCTGGTCGGTATCGCAACGGTCGTCATGAGTTTGGCGTTCGCGGCGCCCGCGGCGGCTGACCCAGACACGGCGTTCACCAATGAGCTGCACACCTACGGCATCTACGGGCAGAAGGACTACAACGCCTGGATCGGCAAGATCATGTGCAAGCGGATCTACACGAACGTCGATCCCGACCTGTTCGCGACGGCGAACTTCGTCCGCAACCAATTGGTGAAGGACACCACCACCGAGCAGGCGTACCAGTTCGTCGCCGCGGGACTGCGTACCTACTGCCCCGAGAAGCTACCCATTCTCGATCAGGCGGCGCGGTAAGAGCGCGAGACGGTGTGTCAGGTCTCGTCACCGTCAGCGTCAAACCCTGACAGCTATCTCGGCCAGTGCCACACGGACATGTCGCCGCGGGGGTAGTTCATGCAGGTGTCGGTGCCGTGGGCCACGACACCCTTGTTGTTGAAGAAGATCTTCGCCCAGTTGCCCCAGCGAGTCGCTACCTGCTCGTAGAAGACGTTGGTCGCGGTGTTCTCGGAGTACTGGCGGCGTCCCGCCGCGTCGAGAGAGAAAAACCAATGGATGCGGTCGAACGCGGCCTGCTGGACGTCTGGTGGCCGGTTGCTCCGGTCGATCATGTACCGCTCGTAGTACACCGGGCTGGTGTCCCGCACCGCCGCCAGATACTGCTCGACGTCACACGTGGTGTGGATGATCCGCCTCGGGATCGGAAAGTCCTCGGTGGAGTCGGCGAGCGCAGGCCCGGTGGCGCTCAGACAGACCGCCGCGGCTCCGATGAACCCAAGTCCCACCCGCGCGGCGCGACCCACCAGTCCAGTCATCGATACTCCTGCCTCATCCACACTCTCAGCGTATTCCCCGACAACTATATAGCGCAGCTAGACGTCTCAGGTAACCGCGGTCCGCACCAATACTCATCGGTTCAGCCGCCGTTTGTCACCGGATTCGACGTCAATGGCATGAAACCACCGTTGAGCCACACACCCCACCGTCCACCCCAGCCCGAGAACCACACGACGGGCTGCCCATTCCAGACGGGGGCGGGCTTCGGCGGCGCCCAGGCAGGTGGCACCTCGCCCAGGACGGGAGCCGGCGGCGGAGCCGGTTGCGCACTCGCGGGTGTACTGCCCGAATCCAACAATCCGGCGGTCAGCCCGCAGGCGATTCCGACGGCAGCCAGCGCGGTCTTTAACAAGGTCATCGGGTCGCTCCTGCGTTGATACCGGGTCGGATAATTAGAATACTTAACCACCAGGCTCAACCTCGAGGAGGTCTACATGTCCGCATCGTCGGCCACAGAGGAATCCCAGCAGACCCACCGACCCCGCAGGGCATGGGCAGGGGTGTCCGTCCTGGCGTTCGTCGGGACGCTGAACTACGCCGACCGCTTTCTCCCCGCGGTCCTGGCCGAACCGATCCGCGAAGATCTTGCGCTGTCGGACACCGCGATCGGCGTGATCAACGGGTTCGGCTTTCTCGCGGTCTACGCACTGATCGGCATCCCGATCGCGCGCATCTCCGATCGTGGCGCGTACGGCCTGGTGATCTCCGGGTGCCTGTCGCTGTGGGGTGTGATGACGATGCTCGGCGGCGCCGTACAGTCCGGCTTTCAGCTCGCGCTGACCCGGGTGGGGGTGGCCGTCGGCGAGGCGGGGTCGACGCCCGCCGCACACGCGTACGTGGCCCGTAACTTCGCGCCGGAGCGCCGCGCTGCGCCGTTGGCAGTCATCACGCTGGCCATTCCGCTGGCCAGTGCGGCCAGCTTGATCGGCGGCGGATTGCTCGCCCAGGCGCTCGGTTGGCGGACGGCGTTCGTGGTGATGGGCGCCCTCAGTGTGGTGTTCGTCCCTGTGGTCTTGGCCGTCCTCGGCCGCAGGCAGAGTCCCCTGGTGGAACCTGTTGCCGCTGAACAGGTTCCAGTCAACTGGTGGGGCATTTTGCGCAAGCCGAGCTATCTGGCGATCGTGGCCGGTGCCGCGTCGATCTCGGTGGCGGGGTACGCCGTGACGACGTTCGCGCCCGCGTTCCTGATGCGTGCGCGAGGGATGTCCCTCGGCGAGGTCGGGCTGCAGTACGGCATCGCCAGCGGTGTCGCCGGGATCCTGGGTCTTCTGGTCGTCGGGAAGGTGGCGGACCGGTTGTCGGGGGTGGATCCGCGGTGGCTGTTGTGGCTGGTGGCCGCGATGATCGCGGCGCTGATTCCGTTCTCCACACTCGGTTTCATCGTGGGCAGCAGCACGCTCGCGGTGTGCTTCATCGCGCTGAGCTACGTCGTCGGTACCGCCTACATGGCCCCGTCGATCGCGGCGATCCAACGCCTTGTGCCCGCCGAGCAGCGGGCCACCGCGTCGGCGATCTTCCTGTTCTTCAGTGCGATTCTCGGTTCCGCGGGTCCGTTCGTGACGGGTCTGATCAGTGACGCGTTGAAGGCCGATCTCGGCAACATGTCCCTGGGCCGGGCGCTGCTGTGGGTGGTGCCGGTGATGCATCTGGTCGCCATCGGATGCTATCTGCTCGCCGGCAGGCGCTACCTGCGCGAGATTGTGGCTTAGAGCCCGAACTGGTCCTCGACGATCCCGAGCCACACCTGGGCGGCATCGATGGCGACCTTCTCGCTGATGAAGGCGTGCTGGGTCCCGGTGTAGATGTCCCGGAACGCGCGCTCGAGGCGGCTACCTTCGCGGATCGACGTGGTTCCGGCGACGAGGTGGGCCCATTCCGCGCACTCGCGAGCGGTGTCGGTGGCGAAGACGGCGGCGACCCTCATGTCGGCGCGAAGCGCGGGGGTCAGCTCGCCGCCTGCGGCCACGGCCGTTTCGGCGGTGGAGAACGCGTCGAGCACCAGCAGTCGCGCCGCCCGCCACGCCGCGACGTGGTGCGCGAGACCCTTCTGGAAAGTCGGTCGGCTCGCCAGCGCAGCCATGTCGCTCATCCGGTACTTCGTCGCCGCCAACTCGGCAACGTCGTCGAGCATGCTCTTGGCCACCCCGAGTGCCCATGCCGCGTGACCGGCGGCGGTCACCGGCATCATGCCCATGCGGGTGGCGGCCGAACTCCCCCGCTTGGGGGCACGGGTGAACAACGCGAACGTGCGCGCGTGTGGCACGAAGACGTCGTCGACGGCGTAGTCGTAGGACCCGGTGCCCTTCAATCCCTGTACGTGCCAACCGTCTTTGAAGGCGACCTCGGCGCGCGGGATCACGGCGACCTGCATGTCGGGCACGCCTTCACTGATCCAGCGGATCTCGCCGTCGACCATCGGCAGGAACCCTGCCGCGACGTACTCGGCGTGTCCGGTGCCCGAGCCGAAGCTCCACGATCCGGTCAATCGGTAGCCACCCTCGACGGCGACTCCTTGGCCGTTGGGAAAGAACTGGCCGCCCATCGTGACGTGGTTGCCGTTGGCGGTGAACACCTCGGCGAAACCGTCGTCGGGGAGGTACGCCGCGGCGGCGAACGAAGAAGGCAGGTTGGCGATCCCGACCCAGCCGAATGACCCGTCCTGCCAAGCCATTTCGATCCAGGTCTCGATCATCTCGGCGAACGTGGGCTCGACGCCGCCCGCGGCGAGCGGATTGAACGCCGACATCAGACCGCTCGACCACATCGCCTGGACCACCGCAGGCGTCAACGTGCGGTTCTGTTCGGATTCTGCGGCCTGTTCGCGAACCAGGTCGCGCATCCCGCGGGCCCGTTCCAGGACGCTCTGGCCGGTCTGGATCTCCTGCGTCACCGCCGTCACGGCGTCGACGTTAGCGGCTCAGGGCAGCCCAGTGAACAGATTCGCTGGATCTGTCATGTCGGTCGGGGGTCCTGGAGCGGGTTGGTCGACCGGAAGGTGCGGCTGACCGGTCGGGACCGATTCGGGTGCAGGTACCTCGGCGGGCAACGCCACAGGGGCCGCGACGAGCGGTGCCGGGGGCGGGATGACGACGGGTTCTGCGGCCTCCGGCACCCCCGCGGGCAGGTGTGGCACACCGACCGGGGCAGCGACGGCGGCGACGGATTCAGCCTGCGGACCTGTAGCTGCCGCCGGCTCCGGTTGCGCGGGTTCCGGCGCCTCGAAAACCGGAGTGTCGGCGGCCAGCGCCTCGACGACCTTGCGGACCGTGTGGGCTGCGCTGTCAGACGGTGCGGACACTGCCACCCAACCGGGGTCGGCAACCGCCTGCTGCTCGGCAGCCACGGCGGTCTGCTCGACCCGGGGTACCGAGCCGGAGGTGAGGAGCAACCCGCCGACAGTGGCTGCGGCCGCGGCGCCGAGGACCGCCATGGCCATCCGGCCACGACGAATCCTTCTCGGTTTCGCCCGCGTGCTGATGGGGACGGTGATCGCCTCGAGGAGGCTGACCTCGGCAAGCGCGGCGCCGTAGGCCAGCGCGAGTCCGGGTTCCATGTCGGGGTCGACCATGACGGCGCCTGCGCATTTCAGCGGAACCGCTTCAGCGTTGTCGAAACCCAAGGCGCCGAGGCGGGACAGCAACCGGAGGCCGTCGCGGGCGACGTCGTCGCTCCAGACCAGCCTGATGCGCTCGACGTCGAATCCGCCCGCCGTCGCGATCGCATGGGCCCCCCGTGCGGCAGCGCCCGCGATCTCCGCGTCGGCGTTGAACTCAGCCTCGTCGTGATCTGCGACGGTACCGTCCGCATCGTCGACCAACACCCAGACGACGTCATCTGAGGTCAGTGACAGCCCCAGCACCATGCCCACGGCGTCCCCTTCCATTTCCGGCGTTGTGCGATCTATCGGACGCGCCTGAGCTGGTGTTACGGCCCACTCCGTCCGGCCAGGACTGGACACCGCCCACGACAGCCCATAGGCTCTGCTCTAAAGGTTGACTTCTCGACCTTTAAGCACCGCCAACGGGTTTGCCAGATCGGCAGGAGCCTAACGCCGAGGCTCGCCTCATGCGCAAGGTGCAGAATGCGACGCCGTCGTCGCGCCGACGGTCCATGCCGTAAATTCCCGCTATTCTGTTGCGTGCCAACGATTTTCAATGATCTGTGCAACGTTGTTGCAACTCTACGGGGCTAGTGTGCTAGGTCACACCGTTGAGTCACACCGTTGAAAGGGAGTTCCATACATGAGCGGCGATGCTCAACCCACCCACACCACGCGCGGCGTGGAAGCGCATCGGGAGTCCGACGACTATCTACAGAAGCGGCAGTTGAAGCAGGGCAGCGCAGGCTGGATCCTGCTGGCCGGTCTCGGCGTCAGCTATGTGGTGTCCGGGGACTATTCCGGGTGGAACTTCGGCCTCGCCGAGGGTGGCTTCGGCGGCCTCGCCATCGCCGCAGTCCTCATTGCCGGGATGTACCTGGCCCTCGTGCTCGGGATGGCTGAACTGTCCTCGGCGCTGCCCGCCGCGGGCGGCGGCTATACCTTCGCGCGTCGCGCACTCGGACCGTGGGGCGGCTTCGCCACCGGCACCGCCATCCTGATCGAGTACGCGATCGCGCCTGCCGCGATCGCGACGTTCATCGGGGCCTACGTCGAATCGCTGGGCCTCTTCGGCATCACCGACGGCTGGTGGGTCTATCTCGCCGCCTACGCCATCTTCATCGGCATCCATCTGTCCGGCGTGGGCGAAGCCCTCAAGGTCATGTTCGTCATCACCGCGATCGCCCTCGTCGGCCTGGTCATCTTCGCCGTCGCCGCCGTCGGGCACTTCGACGCGGCCAACCTCACCGACATCGCCGTGGACAGCGGTGCCACAGGATCTTCCGCGATTCTGCCGTTCGGTCTGCTCGGCATCTGGGCCGCGATCCCGTTCGCGATCTGGTTCTTCCTGGCGATCGAGGGCGTGCCGCTGGCTGCCGAGGAGGCGGCCAACCCCGAACGCAATGTGCCACGGGGCATCATCGCCGCGATGGCGGTGCTGTTGGTCACGTGCGTCGGGGTGCTCGTGCTGACCACAGGCGCCGGCGGCGCGGCCGCGATGTCGGAGTCGGGAAACCCACTCGTCGAGGCGCTCGGCGACGGAACCTGGGCCACGGTGGTCAACTACATCGGCCTTGCGGGGCTCATCGCCAGCTTCTTCTCGATCATCTACGCGTATTCTCGACAGCTGTTCGCGCTGTCGCGCGCCGGCTACCTGCCGAAGGTGCTGTCGGTGACCAACTCCCGCAAGGCGCCGACACTGGCGCTGATCGTGCCCGGGCTGATCGGATTCGCGCTCTCGCTGACCGGACAGGGTGCCCTGCTGCTGAACATGGCGGTGTTCGGCGCCGCGCTGAGCTACGTGTTGATGATGGTCAGCCACATCGTGCTGCGTCGCCGTGAGCCGGACATGCACCGGCCCTACCGCACCCCGGGCGGGGTCGTCACGACGGGCTTCGCTCTGGTGGTTGCCGTGTTCGCCGTCATCGCGACCTTCCTGGTCGACCACATCGCAGCGCTGTGTTGCCTGCTCGTATTCGCCTTGTTCATGGCCTATTTCGGCCTCTACAGCAGGCACAAGCTGGTAGCCAACTCCCCCGACGAAGAGTTCGCGGCCCTAGCCGCCGCCGAGGACGAGCTCAGATGACCTACACCCAGCAGGTGTCGGGCCACACCTATCAGTTCGACGGTCTCGTCGAGGTGATGGCGAAGGCAACCCCGCTTCGTTCCGGTGACGAGCTCGCCGGCTGTGCGGCCGAGTCCGATGCCGAAAGAGCCGCAGCGGCATGGGTTCTGGCTGACCTTCCGCTGTCGACCTTCCTGCACGAGCAGGTTGTGCCGTACGAGACCGACGACGTGACGCGGCTGATCATCGACACCCACGACCGCGACGCGTTCGCTCCGCTGTCGCATCTGACCGTCGGCGGGTTACGGGACTGGTTGCTCGACACCGCATCCCATGCGCACAGCGCCGACGCCATCGCGGCCGTCGCGCCGGGGCTGACGCCGGAGATGGTGGCAGCGGTATCGAAGATCATGCGGAACCAGGACCTGATCGCCGTGGCGGCGGCCACCACCGTCAGCGCGGCCTTTCGCACGTCGATCGGCGTGCCGGGAACCCTGGCGACCCGGCTGCAGCCGAACCATCCGACCGACGATCCCCGCGGCATCGCCGCGGCCACGCTCGACGGCCTGCTGATGGGCTGCGGCGACGCGGTGATCGGCATCAATCCGGCCACCGACTCCGCCCACGCCACCTCGGACCTGTTGTATCTGCTCGACGACATCAGACAGCGCTTCGAGATCCCGATGCAGTCGTGCGTGCTCACACACGTCACCACCACGATGGAACTGATCGAGCGGGGCGTCCCGGTCGACCTGGTGTTCCAGTCGATCGCCGGAACGCAGGGCGCGAACACGAGTTTCGGCATCACGCTGCCGATGCTGACCGAGGCGAACGAGGCCGGCCGGGCACTGGCACGCGGCACCGTCGGCGACAACGTCATGTATCTCGAGACCGGTCAGGGCTCGGCGCTGTCCGCGGGTGCGCATCTGGGTACCGGCGGCAAGCCCGTCGACCAGCAGACACTGGAGACCAGGGCCTACGCCGTCGCCCGCGCGCTGGACCCGCTGCTGGTGAACACCGTCGTCGGCTTCATCGGACCGGAGTATCTCTACGACGGAAAGCAGATCGTGCGGGCCGGACTCGAGGACCACTTCTGCGGCAAGCTCCTCGGGCTCCCGATGGGGGTCGACGTGTGCTACACGAATCACGCCGAAGCCGACCAGGACGACATGGACACCCTGTTGACTCTGCTCGGCGTGGCGGGCGCGGCATTCGTCATCACCGTGCCCGGGGCCGACGATGTCATGCTCGGCTACCAGAGCCTTGCCTTTCACGACGCGCTCTATGTCCGCAAGGCGCTGAATCTGCGGCCTGCCCCCGAGTTCGAGGCCTGGCTGGCTCGCCTCGGTATGGCCGACGAGGACGGGCGGGTTCTGCCGGTCGATCCGGCCCGCTCTCCCCTGCTCCCGCTGGCGGCCGGCGAATGAGCGGCGAGGGCGCAATTCCCGAGGTCGATGTCTGGGCTCCGTTGCGGCGCACCACCCAGGCGCGCATCGGGTTGGGGCGTGCGGGCAATTCCCTTCCGTCGCAACGGGTTCTCGAGTTCAAGGCAGCGCACTCGGCTGCCCGTGATGCGGTTCACGTGCCCCTGGATGTCGAGGCTCTCGCGGCTGAGCTCGAGCCACTGGGCCTCGGCGCGCCGCTGCACGTCCAAAGCAGAGCCTCGAGCCGAAGCGAATATCTGCGGCGCCCCGACCTGGGTCGCGCACCGGACGATCTGAGCACACTGTCGGCCACGGACGCCGACGTCGGCATCGTGCTCGCGGACGGGCTCTCGCCGCGCGCCCTGGCCGATCACGGAGCGGGCCTGTCGGCCGCGCTGATCGACGAGTTCGGCGGTCGTTATCGGTTGGCACCGCCGGTGATTGCCACGGAGGCGCGTGTCGCGCTCGGGGATCACATCGGCGCGGCACTGGGTGTCACAACGCTGCTCATGGTGATCGGGGAACGGCCCGGCCTCTCTGTCGCGGACAGTCTGGGCATCTACCTGACACACCTGCCGAGGCCGGGCTGCACCGACGCGGATCGCAACTGCATCTCCAACATTCACCCTCCCGACGGTCTCGGCTACCAGGCCGCGGCCCGCATCGCCGCCTCCCTCGTCGCCGGTGCCCGCCGGCTGGGGCGTTCCGGGGTCGCCCTCAAGGACACCTCACGGGCGGAGCTGTCAGGGGAAACGGGCCAGATCGTCGCCGAGGCGTGACTACGCGGTGGTGTTGGCCAGCGCGTTGATCCGTTCGAGCGCGTCGACGGCCAGACCGGCGACGTCGTAGCCGGGGGTGGTTCCGCACGTGGTGATCTCGATCGCCGCGTTGTAGGCGGCGACGAATAGGTTTTCGCAGTTCCAGTCGAACGCCCTCAATGACCAGAGAACGCTGCCGTCCGGGCCCTCGGCGGGCGCGGGCTGCACATTGAATTCGTAGGTGCGGTCCTCCATTGAGGTGACGGTCAGCATCGATCCGCGGCATTCGTCGATCGCCTGTCGCGCGGTGTCCAGCGCGGCTGCGGGGTCGAAATCGGATCGGTAGACCGCGACCATCTCTTCGATGTAGAACTGGCCGTCCTCGCTGGTCCAGTGGCCGCCGTCGGTCGCCAACGGACGATGCGCTTCGATCAACGGCGGATCGACCTCTCGGGCCAGGCTGCCGCAGCGTTCCGGCTCGGCGATGGAGAACAGGTTGCCCTCGTCGCCGATCACCTTCGGGCTGAGCAGGTCGACCACCTGCAGCGTTGTGATGGGTGCCGCCGACGACGCAGGCCTGGCCTGCGGATTGTCCACGGTGCGCGTGCAGCCCGCCAGCAGCGCGACGACGCAGGCACCGGCTGCCACCGTGGCCGCCGCCCGCCGCGCTGCCGTGGTCATCGCCCGAAGCCCGCGTCCCGCAGCGCCTGAGCCATCGACCCGGCGGCTGCCGGTTTTCCTTCGGGGCGTCTGGAGTTGTTGCTGGGCTGCGGTTTTCGCTTCGGGGTGGCCGGACGCTCCTTCCGGCGGGCGCCGCGATCCGGTTTCGCCTCGTCGTTCAGTCGCAGGCTCAGCCCGATGCGCTGACGGTCGACATCGACGTCGACGACCTTGACCCGCACCACCTGCCCTGACCGCACCACCTCATGCGGATCCGCGACGTAGCGATCGGCCATCGCGGAAACGTGCACGAGTCCATCTTGATGTACACCCACGTCGACGAACGCACCGAACGCGGCCACGTTCGTCACCACGCCCTCCAGCACCATCCCGGCCTTGAGGTCGGCGACCCTCTCCACCCCGGCCGCGAACGTCGCGGTGGCGAACGCCGGGCGCGGATCACGGCCGGGCTTCTCGAGCTCGCCGAGGATGTCGGTCACCGTCGGGATGCCGAACCGGTCGTCGGCGAAGTCGGCAGGCCGCATCGCGCGCAGGGCCCGCTCGTCGCCGATGATCTCGGCGAGGCTCACGCCCGCGCGGTCGAGGATGCGCCGGACCACGGGGTAGGACTCCGGATGCACGCCTGATGCGTCGAGCGGGTCTTCGCCGTCGCGGATCCGCAGGAAGCCGGCGCATTGCTCGAAAGCCTTGGGGCCCAACCGCGGAACGTCGAGAAGCGCACGACGGCTCTGGAAGCGGCCGGCCTTGTCGCGGTGCGCCACGATCGCCTCGGCCAGCGATTCGGTGATCCCGGAGACGCGCGCGAGCAGCGGCACCGAGGCGGTGTTCAAATCGACACCGACGGCGTTCACCGCGTCCTCGACCACCGCGCCCAGGCTCTTGGCCAGGATGCCGGGAGCGACGTCGTGCTGATACTGCCCCACCCCGATCGACTTGGGCTCGATCTTGACCAGCTCGGCCAGTGGATCCTGCAGCCGCCGGGCGATGGACACCGCGCCGCGCAGTGTGACGTCGAGGCCGGGCAGTTCGTGTGCCGCGTAGGCGGACGCCGAGTACACCGAGGCGCCGGCTTCGCTGACCATCGCCGTCGCGGGTGCGGTGGCTCCGGCCGCACGCATCTCACCGACGAGTTCGCTTGCCAGGGAGTCGGTTTCACGCGACGCGGTGCCGTTGCCGACCGCGATCAGCTCGACCCCGTGGCGCGCGACCAGCGCGGCGAGCGTGGCCTTGGCCGAGTCCCACTGCTTCTGCGGTTGGTGCGGGAAGATCGCGCAGGTGTCGAGGACCTTGCCCGTGCCGTCGACGACGGCGACCTTGACCCCGGTCCGGAAGCCCGGATCCAGCCCCATCGTGGTGCGGTTGCCTGCGGGTGCCGCCAGCAGCAGGTCCTTGAGGTTCTTGGCGAACACCCCCACGGCGTCCCCTTCGGCACGCAGCTTCAGCCGTACCCGGGCGTCCACCGACGCCGACACCGACAGGCGGGTGCGCCACGCGAAGCCGACGGTCGACGCCAGCCACGGTGTGGCGGCCGCGCCCGCCGTCAGGTCGACACCCAGCGCCGAGGCGACCATCGCCTGGTACATCGCATCGTCACCGCCGTCGAAGGTCAGCGCCAGCACCTGCTCCTTCTCCCCGCGCAGCACAGCGAGGACGCGATGCGACGGCATCGCGGCCAGCGCCTCCGTGTGGTCGAAGTAGTCTCGGAACTTCTGCGACTTCTCGGCGGCGGCCACGGCCTCCGAGACGGGCCGGGCGCGTACCGAACCGCTTTCCCAGAACCGTTCGCGCAGACCGCCGACGAGTTCGGCATCCTCGGCGGCCCGCTCGACGATGATGTGCCGGGCACCCTCGAGCGCCGCAGCAGCATCGGCGACATCGTCGGAAACGAAACCCGCGGCCAGCTCGTCGGGGGTCTGGATCGGGTCGCTCAACAGCCGATCGGCCAGCGGCTCCAGCCCGGCCTCCCTGGCGATCTGCGCCTTCGTCCGCCGCTTCGGCTTGTACGGCAGGTAGATGTCCTCCACCCTGGCCTTGGTGTCGGCGGCCATCAGGGCGGCGGCCAGCTCATCGGTCAGCTTGCCCTGCTCCTTGATCGACGCCAGCACCGCGTTTCGGCGGTCGTCGAGTTCCCTCAGATAGCCCAGGCGCTCCTCCAGGGTGCGCAGCTGACCGTCGTCGAGGCTGCCGGTGGCCTCCTTGCGGTACCGCGCGATGAACGGCACCGTCGCCCCCTCGTCGAGCAGGCGGACAGCCGCGGCGACCCGGGGCTCCCCCACCTCCAGTTCCGCAGCGAGACGGGCATTTAGGCTTTTCAGGGCGGCGCTCGAATTCACCCGCAGGACCCTACCGAATGTCGCCGACGGGGCCGCCCACAGACACGGTGGTGAGTTTGAGTCGTCGAACGCAGGGTAGCCGCGATGATCATGAGCACTGATGTCGCCGACTTCATCCTGGATCGCCTCCGTCAATGGAACGTGACCCACATCTTCGGCTACCCCGGCGACGGGATCAACGGCCTGGTGTCAGCGCTCGGACGTGCCGACGGCGACCCCTACTTCGTGCAGACTCGTCACGAGGAGATGGCCGCCTTCGCCGCCGTCGGGTACGCCAAGTTCTCCGGCGAGGTAGGGGTGTGCATGGCCACCTCCGGGCCGGGGGCCATCCACCTGATCAACGGCCTCTACGACGCCAAGCTCGACCACGTACCGGTCGTGGCGATCATCGGTCAGACCGCCCGCAGCGCGATGGGCGGCAGCTACCAGCAAGAGGTCGATCTCCAGGCCCTGTTCGGCGACGTCGCCAGCGATTACGTTGTCGAGGTCAACGTGTCGACGCAACTGCCCGCGGCCCTCGATCGCGCCATTCGCACCGCCCGCACCCGCCGGGCACCCACGGTGGTCATCGTTCCGTCGGATCTGCAGGAGGCAGAGTACGAGCCGCCCGAGCACAAGTTCAAGCACGTGCCCTCCAGTGACCCCGGCGATGTGGTCGGCACCATCACGCCGACCGAAGACCAGGTGCGCCACGCGGCGGAGATTCTCAACGACGGTGAACGGATCGCCATCCTGATCGGCCAGGGCGCGCGCGGAGCGCACGACGAAATTACCCGCATTGCGGAGCTGACCGGCGCCGGCGTGGCAAAAGCCTTGCTGGGCAAGGATGTTCTGCCTGACAGCCTTCCGTTCGTCACCGGATCGATCGGGCTGCTCGGAACTAGGCCCAGCTACGAGCTGATGCGCGACTGTGACACCTTGCTGATCGTCGGCTCGAACTTTCCCTACACCCAATTCCTCCCGGAGTTCGGGCAGGCGCGCGCCGTGCAGATCGACAGCGACGGCACCTCGATCGGGTTGCGGTACCCGACCGAAGTCAACATCGTCGCCGACGCGAAGGCGACTCTGGCTGCCCTGCAACCACTTCTGCATCCCAAGGCAGACACGGCGTGGCGTGACACCGTCGAGCAGAACGTCCAGAGGTGGTGGTCGGTGCTCGAACGGCAGAGCATGATGTCCGCCAGCCCCGTCAACCCGATGCGCGTCGCGTGGGAACTCTCGAAGCGGTTGCCGGCGAACGCGATAGTGACGGCCGACTCGGGGTCATCGACGACGTGGTACGCACGATGCCTGAACTTCACCGGCGATGTGCGCGGCTCGGTGTCGGGGACGCTGGCCACCATGGGGTGCGCGGTGCCGTACGCAATCGGCGCCAAGTTCGCCCATCCGGACCGGCCCGTCATCGCGTTGGTCGGTGACGGCGCGATGCAGATGAACGGCCTGGCCGAACTGCTCACGATCAACCGTTACCGCGAGGAATGGGACGATCAACGACTCATTGTGTGCGTGTTCGGCAACGGTGACCTCAACCAGGTGACCTGGGAGCTACGGGCCATGGGAGGTGCACCGAAATTCGAAGAGTCCCAGAACCTGCCCGCCGTCAGTTATGCCGCGGTGGCGCGTTCGATGGGGCTTGACGCGATGACCGTCACATCGGAGTCCGAAGTCGAAACGGCGTGGGACTGGGCGCTCTCGTCGCCGGGCCCGACGGTACTCGACGTGCGCTGCGACCCGGAGGTGCCGCCGATTCCGCCGCACGTCACCTTCGACCAGATGCTCAGTCTGACCCAGGCCATCGCCAAGGGTGACGCGAACGCACGGCACCTCGTCTACCAGACCGTCAAGACCAAAGCGGTGGAACTCTTCACTCGTTCGTAGAGGCGACATGACTGCTGCTGAGTCTGTGCCACAGACCCGAGACCTCGCCGAGCTGACGGCGGCGTCTCGGAAGTGCCGAGGCTGCGATCTGTTCGAGAACGCCAGTCAGACCGTCTTCGGGGAGGGCCCGGCCACCGCCCGGCTGATGCTCATCGGCGAGCAACCGGGCGACCAGGAAGATGTCGCGGGCGAGCCGTTCGTCGGTCCTGCGGGCAAGCTGTTGGACAAGGCGCTGGCGCAGGCCGGCGTGCAGCGTGCCACGGTGTATGTCACCAATGCGGTCAAGCATTTCAAGTTCACCCCGTCTGAGCGGGGTACGCGCCGGATCCACAAGACGCCCAGTCGCACCGAGGTGGTCGCGTGCCGACCGTGGTTGTTCGCGGAGCTGGAGGCCGTCGATACCGACGTCGTCGTCCTTCTCGGTGCCACCGCCGCCAAATCATTGCTCGGCAACGCCTTTCGCGTCACCGCCCACCGCGGGGAGGTGCTGCATCTGCCACCAGGCGACGCGCCGGCGGGCGTAGACCCGAGCGTGGTCGCCGACCTTCGACTGGCGGCCGGGTTACTGGACGGCTGAGCGTCCCGGAGGTCGGCGCACTCGCCGATCCTCCGGGTACCGCCGTGGCTCAGCGCAGGTCGAACCGATCGTTGTTCATCACCTTCACCCACGCCGCGACGAAGTCCTCGACGAACCTGGCGTGGTTGTCGTCCTGGGCGTACACCTCGGCGATGGCGCGCAGCACCGAGTTGGAACCGAAGACGAGGTCGTTCGCGGTCGCCGTCCACTTGGTCGCCCCAGCGATGCGGTCGCGTCCCTCGTAGACGTTCTCGGTGGTCTCCGACGGCTTCCACTCGATGCTCATGTCGAGCAGGTTGACGAAGAAGTCGTTGGACAGCACGCCAGGACGGTCGGTGAAGACGCCGTGCTTGCTCCCGCCGTGGTTGGCCCCCAACACGCGCAGACCGCCGATGAGCACGGTCAGCTCGGGAGCCGTCAGATCGAGGAAATACGCCTTGTCCACCAGAAGCTGTTCCAGGGGCGCCTTCTCGCCGGGACGGACGAAATTGCGGAACCCGTCGGCGCGCGGTTCGAGCACGGCGAACGAGTCGGCGTCGGTGTCCTCCTGCGACGCATCGGTGCGGCCCGGAGCGAAGTGGACCGTGATGTCGTAGCCGGCGTCCCGGGCCGCCTTCTCGATCGCTGCGGAGCCGGCCAGCACGATCAGGTCGGCCAGCGACACCGTCTTCCCGCCGGTGTTGAACTCCCGCTGGATCCGCTCAAGTACAGGAAGCACCTTGGCCAGTTCGGATGGTTCGTTGGCCTCCCAGTTCCGCTGCGGCTCCAACCGCAGGCGGGCACCGTTGGCGCCACCGCGCTTGTCGGTGCCGCGGAAGCTGGACGCCGACGCCCATGCTGTCTTCACCAGCTGAGGCAGCGTCAACTCCGACTGCAGCACAGCATCTTTCAACGCCTGGATGTCGGAGTCGTCGATCACCGCACCGGTAACGGCGGGAACCGGGTCCTGCCACAACTGCGGCTCGGCCACCCACGGGCCGAGGTAGCGGCTGATCGGGCCCATGTCGCGATGCAGCAGCTTGTACCAGGCCCTCGCGAACGCCTCGTTGAGCTCTTCGGGATGGTCCAGCCAGCGACGGGTGATCGGGCCGTAGATCGGGTCGACGCGCATGGAGATGTCGGTGACCAACATCGTGGGCTTGCGCTTCTTCGTCGCATCGAACGGGTCGGGAATGCTCGCCTCGGCGTCCTTCGCCTCGAACTGCCAAGCGCCGCCCGGGCTCTTCGTCAGCTCCCACTCGTTGCCGTAGAGGATCTCCAGGTAGGCGTTGCTCCACTTCGTCGGCGTGGGCGTCCACACCACCTCAAGGCCGCTGGTGATGGTGTCACCGGCCTTGCCTGAGGCGAAGGCGCATTTCCAGCCGAGGCCCTGCTGCTCGATCGGGGCGGCTTCCGGCTCGGGGCCCACCAGGTCGCCGTCGCCGGCGCCGTGCGTCTTGCCGAGGGTGTGGCCACCGACGATCAGTGCGGCGGTCTCCTCGTCGTTCATCGCCATGCGGCCGAACGTCTCACGGATGTCGTGCGCAGCGGCCAACGGGTCGGGTTTGCCTTCGGGCCCTTCGGGATTGACGTAGATGAGGCCCATGGTGGTGGCGCCGAACGGCTGAGCCAGCTCGCGCTCGCCGCTGTAGCGCTTGTCGGTGCCCAGCCAGATGTCCTCCTGACCGAAGAGGATCTCCTCCGGCTCCCAGATGTCTTCGCGGCCGAACCCGAACCCGAATGTCTCGAAGTCGGCCGATTCCAGCGCCACGTTCCCGGCGAACACCAGCAGATCAGCCCAGGAGATCTTGTTGCCGTGCTTCTGCTTGACGGGCCACAGCAGGCGTCGCGCCTTGTCCAGGTTGGCGTTGTCGGGCCAGCTGTTCAGGGGGGCGAAACGCTGCGAACCCTGACCACCGCCTCCACGGCCGTCGAAGATGCGGTAGGTGCCTGCGGCGTGCCAGCTCATGCGGATGAAGAGGCCGGCGTAGCTGCCGTAGTCGGCGGGCCACCAGTCTTGGGAGGTGGTGATCACCGAGAGGACGTCGGCCTTCAGCGCATCCACGTCGAGCTTCGCGAATTCGTCGGCGTAGACGAACGTGTCGCCGAAGGGATTGCCCTTCTCCGACTGCCGGTGCAGCACCGAGACGTCGACCTGTTCCGGCCACCAGTCTTTGTTCGTCAGGGGCGCATGCGCCTTGGGCTTCGGCGAGTCGATCGCCGGGTTCTCGGACTCGCTGCGGCTGGCGGTTTCGGAGTCGGAGTGGGGCGGGCGAGCATCGGACGTATCGGATGACACAGTGTTTCCCTTCGTTTTCCATTCTTTGACGTGATGGGGCTGCGGGGATGGGTGCGATCAGGAACTTCGAACGGTGGAACAGTCGGGGCAGATGCCCCAATAGATGACCTCGGCTTCGTCGATGTCGAAGCCGGCGAGCGTGCCGTCGTCGGCTGCCGTGAGACACGGCGCGTCGCCGACTGCGCAATCCACGTCGGCGATCACGCCGCATGATCGGCACACGATGTGGTGGTGGTTGTCTCCGACGCGCGTCTCATACCGGGCCAGCGAGCCTGCCGGTTGAATGCGTCGAACCAATCCCGTTGCGGTGAGCGCGTTCAGGGCGTCGTACACCGTCTGCCGCGAGATGTCCGGCAATCGCCGACGCGCGGCTTCGATGATGACCTCGGTGTCCGCGTGCGGGTGCTCTCCGACTGCGTGCAGCACCGCCATCCGTGGTCGGGTGACACGCAGTGACACCGACCGGAGCACGTCTGAGTAGTCGTGATCGTGGGACATCGTTGTCGATACTCGTCCGCAGTTTGGATAAGATCAAGTCTTCGGTGCAGCCGGTGGGCTCAGAGCAGTCTTCTTTTCGCTCTGCGGCTGATGGTCCACCAAACGAACAGCCGCCGGTGCCGTCGCGAGGAGCCGCGCCACAACGGCGAGGACGAGGAACCCGCCGAGCGCCGACCATCCGGCAGAGTCGCCCAACCCGAACTTGGCCATCGCGACCAGGACGATCCCTGCGGCACAGACGAGTGCGCCCGCGGCGGCGGCCCGCCCGCCCGCGGCGGTCACGGAGGCGTCCCACCACGGCAACGGACGGCGCTCCAGCGGTGACAGCAGCCGGAACAGCACCAGCATGACGGCGGCGAACACGAGCGCGCGCAACGCGAGCAGACCCCAGAAATCCGGTGCCGTCACGTCATACGCGTCCAGGCCGAAGGCATTCAGGCCGAACGCGGCGATGGCGATGGCCACGATGTGCCAGAGGTAGATCGTCATCGCGCCAGCGTTGCCCGCACAGACGACGCGCCAGACCTTCGGACGCTGTGCCCACCGCTGGATTCGACCGGCCAGCACGACGAAGGCGCATGACATCCAGATGCAGTGCATCGCCAGCAGCAGCGTCGGCGGCGAGACGTTGGAGATCCGTTCGGCGCCGGTGACGACGAGCGACACCTCGTAGGGGCCGACGATGACGAGCGCGAGTTGCGTGGCGAAAGCCGCCACCGCCACCACGGACGCGGCGCGCGGGCTGATCAGCCGCCGTGCATAGGCCACCCCGATCACCACCGGAATGAGCCAGACGATGACGAAGTTGACCAGCCCGGCTCCGGGTTCCCCGGTGGCGAATCGGACGACGTCGACAGCTGTTGCGGCGGCGACCAACGCGACGAGCACGATTCCGACGGCGCGGCCGCTCGGCAACCGGATCAGGGCGGGGACGAAGGCCAGTGCGCCGAGGTAGACGCCGAGGAACCACAGCAGCGCGACGCTCTCGCCGCCCAGCCCTGCCGCAGAGTCTGCGCCGAGAATCAGGCGGACGACGAGCAGCCCCACCGACCATGCCGCCAGGTACCAGAACACCGGCCGGAACAACCGTTGCGCGTGGCTGAAAAGCCATGAACCCCAACGGGTTCCGGTGCCATAGCGGTAGGCGCCTGCCGCGCCGCCTGCCAGGAAGAACAGCGGCATGACTTGCGCGACCCAGGTTCCAGGCGCGATGGCGGGCACTGCACCGATCAGATTGCCGATGCGCACGCCATCGCTGTCGATCGTAGCCAGCAACAGTGCGCAATGCCCGAACATCACAACCACGAGCGCCGCTAGACGGGCGACGTCGACTGCGCGATCTCGCGTGCTCGTTGTCATATGGCAAGCATGCCCCGTAGGCAGGCCGCCCGACATGAGTAGTACTACCGGTGTCAGGGCAGGGCGCGGAACAACGCACCCAGTGGGCCTGCGAGTGCGGGCGGCGCAGGCGGCTCGGACGGTATGGCCTGGGCGGGGGCGGCAACCGGTTGGACAGGTCCGGCAACGGGTCCGGCGCCGGACAGGTGCGGGGCCCCGACAATCTCCGATCGCTGTGCGGGCGTGGTCGAACCCACGCCGTGGATCGGGTCGATCCCCGGAGTCGCTACCACGTCCGCTACGGATGTCACGTCGGGTACCGCGGCCTCGGTGTCGTCGATCGACGGTGGGCGTCGCGGTGTGCTCCGGCAGCTGCGCCACCTCGGGCACGGCAACGGCAACGGTCGGTTCTGAAACCGTGTCGGCTTGCGGCGGGGCAGGTGGCGGAGCGAGGACCGCCTGCGGGCCGGGCTGAACCCGACCGGGCGCAGGGCCGGCCGGCGGAGCGGGCACGACAGCTTCAGCGACGGAGGGACGGGTTGGTTCGTTTGATGCAGACGAACCGATCAACGCGTAGGCGACGACTGCTGAGACAGCTGCAAAGAAGGCCACCCCGGCTACGCGATGGGCCTTGGTCGGCATTCCGCCGCGATCACCGACGCCACGGTTCGGCACCTTGGCCACCAGCCGGCGCAGCACGCCCTTGCCCTCGGCGTCGTCGAGATCGGCCCGGGCCGCTCCGTAGGCCAGCGCCATGTGCGGTGCGATGTTGCGGGCCGTCCGGTGCCGCCCTTCGCCGGCGGCCTCCTCGGTCACGGTCTCGATGGTTTCGAAGCCGAAGAGCCGGAGCTTGGTCCTCAGCCGGATGCCATGGGGGCGCGCATCGTCGGACCAGACCAGCGGGCGATGAAATCGGATTCAGCCTGGTGGCGAATGCCGGGAGGTAGCTGCCAGCGCCTTAGCTCCGGGCTGCCTCCAGCGCCTCGTTGAAGGTGCTGCTCGGCCGCATCACTTCCGTGGTCTTCTCCCGGTCCGGGTAGTAGTAGCCGCCGATGTCGACGGGCTTGCCCTGCACGGCGCTGAACTCGGACACGATGGTTGATTCGTTCTCGGCCAGTGTCTTGGCCAGCGGCGCGAAGTGCTCGGCCAGTTCCTTGTCCTCGGTCTGCTCGGCCAGTTCCTGCGCCCAGTACAGGGCCAGGTAGAACTGGCTGCCGCGGTTGTCGAGTTCGCCGGCCTTGCGTGACGGACCCTTGTCGTTGTCGAGCAGCTTGCCGATCGCCGAGTCGAGCGTCGTACCCAGCAGCGTGGCCTTCTGGTTGTCGAACTTGGCTCCCAAGTCCTCGAAGCTGGCGCCCAGGGCCAGGTACTCGCCGAGGGAATCCCAGCGCAGGTGGTTCTCCTCCAACAGCTGGCTGACGTGCTTGGGTGCCGAGCCACCTGCGCCGGTCTCGTACATGCCGCCGCCCGCCATCAGCGGCACGACGGACAGCATCTTGGCGCTGGTGCCCAGCTCCAGGATCGGGAACAGGTCGGTGAGGTAGTCGCGCAGGATGTTGCCGGTCGCGGCGATGGTGTCCTGCCCGCGGATCACGCGCTCCAGCGTGTACCGCATCGCCCACACCTGCGGGAGGATCGTGATCTCCAGGCCGTCGGTGTCCTCGTCCTTGAGGTACGCCTTCACCTTCTTACGCAGCTCGTTCTCGTGCGGGCGCTCGTCATCCAGCCAGAACACCGTCGTCATGCCGGACTGCCGCGCGCGGTTCACGGCCAGCTTCACCCAGTCCCGGATCGCCGCGTCCTTGACGATCGGCATGCGCCAGATGTCGCCGGTTTCGACGTTCTGGCTCAGCAGCACCTCGTCGGTGTCGATGTCGACGATCTTGGCGACGCCGTCCTCGGGGATCTCGAACGTCTTGTCGTGGCTGCCGTACTCCTCGGCCTTCTGCGCCATCAGGCCGACGTTGGGCACGGTGCCCATCGTGGTCGGGTCGAACTGGCCGTGGGTCTTACAGAAGTTGATGATCTCCTGGTAGATCCGGGAGAACGTCGACTCGGGGTTGACGGCCTTGGTGTCCTTGGTACGGCCGTCGGCGCCGTACATCTTGCCGCCGAGGCGGATCATCGCGGGCATCGACGCGTCGACGATCACGTCGCTGGGCGAGTGGAAGTTCGTGATGCCCCTGGCCGAGTCGACCATCGCCAGCTCGGGCCGGTGCTCGTGGCAGGCGTGGATGTCGCGGATGATCTCCTCGCGCTGCGAGGCGGGCAGCGATTCGATCTTGTCGTAGAGGTCGGACATGCCGTTGTTGACGTTGACGCCGAGTTCGTCGAACAGCTTCTGGTGCTTGGCGAACGCGTCCTTGTAGAAGACCTTGACCGCGTGGCCGAACACGATGGGGTGCGACACCTTCATCATCGTCGCCTTGACGTGCAGCGAGAACATCACGCCGGTCTTGTAGGCATCCTCGATCTGCTCTTCGTAGAAGTCGCACAGCGCCTTCTTGCTCATGTACATGCTGTCGATGACGTCGCCCTCGTCGAGCGCGACTTCCTTCTTGAGCACGATGGTCTCGCCGCCCGTGGTCTCGAGCACCATCTTGACCTTGCGGTCCTTGTCGATGGTCAGCGACTTCTCGCCGTGGTAGAAGTCGCCGTCCTTCATCGTCGCGACGTGAGTGCGAGATGCCTGCGACCAGGCGCCCATGCTGTGCGGGTGCTTGCGGGCGTACTCCTTGACCGCCTTGGGGGCGCGGCGGTCCGAGTTGCCTTGGCGCAGAACCGGGTTGACGGCGCTGCCGAGCACCTTGGAGTAGCGCTCCTTGATCGCCTTTTCCTCGTCGTTCTTCGGCTCACCCGGAAAGTCCGGCAGGTCGTAGCCCTTGGACTTGAGTTCCTTGATGGCGGCCAGCAACTGGGGTACCGAGGCGCTGATGTTCGGCAGCTTGATGATGTTGGTCTCGGGCAGCTGGGTCAGCTCGCCGAGCTCGCCCAGGTTGTCGGGCACCTTCTGCTCGTCGGTCAGGCGGTCGCTGAACTCGGCCAGGATGCGAGCGGCCACGGAGATGTCGGTGGACTTGACGTCGATGCCTGCGGCGGACGCGAACGTACGGACTACCGGCAGGAAGGCGTAGGTCGCAAGCAGCGGCGCCTCGTCGGTCAACGTGTAGATGATGGACGGCTGCTCGGCGCTCATGTGTCGTGTCTCTCCCGGCGTTCAGTTGCGGTCAGTTCGAAGGCACCCTTCCGGCGCAGCCTACCGAAAGCCCGACCCTCAGGATCGGTCAGCTGTGCCCTTCCCGACCCGGCTCCCCTACAGCGCAGTCACGGTCGATCACAGCTCCGGCGAGTCGTGTCCCGTCACGCCGTTCTGACCTGAACGGTCAGCCCAGCACGACGAGCTCGAGCTGGATGTTGTCGGGGTCGCGGAATACCACCGTCGAATACGGGAACGGCTCGGTCTCGTCGACGATGCCGGTGTTCTCGACCCCGAGTTCGTCGAGCCAGGCAGCCCAGGTCGCCAGATCCTCGCGCCGCGCCACGCCGAACGAGACGTGATCCAGACCCGTGCGCGCCTCGTCGAATTTCTCTCCGCCGTTGCCGACGTTGGTGTGCAGTCCCAGGATCAATCCGGAACGAGGGTCGGGCAGCAGGACGCAGTACCCGGTGTCCTCCCGGCCGTAATGCGGGATCGTCACCTCCAGCCGCTGAATGCCGAACACCCTCTCGTACCACGAGACGCTGGCTTCGAGGTCGGTGACCGTCAGCGAGACGTGGTGCACCCCGGAAATAGCCGGGCTCGTGTTGTCACTCATGCCAGCAGCCCTCCGTTTTGTCCGAGCGCTCTACTCGTACCGCATGAGCGGCCGCTCTGGAGCCTATTCGGGGTAGCGGTGATATAGGTGACCCTTTGTTGACGGTGCGGGTCCGACAGGCATGGAATGTCGTCTATGCAAAAGGTGTCGATCGAAGCGCTGGCCCGTCAGCAACTGGAGCGTGCGGCCGCCTCTGGGCGCAACGCTGCCGACACCGTGGTCGGCGGTCACGAGCGTGTGCTGCGGCAAACCGTCATCGGGATGGTTGCCGGTGCCGAACTCGGCGAGCACGAGAATCCCGGTGAGGCCACCATCTACGTCGTCAAGGGGTCGGTGCGGTTGACCGCTGGTGAGGATCAGTGGGAGGCCAGAACCGGTGACCTTCTGATGGTTCCGAACGCGCGCCATTCGCTGGCCGCCCTTACGGATTCGGCTCTGCTGCTCACCGTCGCGAAGCTGGAGTGAGGCTCCCACCCGAACCAGTTCGCCCTTGACCGCGTGGCGACGATGGACCAGCATTTGCGCACGCCTTTCACCGGATCTCGGGTGCCGCGCTGCACGAAATGGACAGCCGGTCTGATTCCCGCAACGTGGGCGCCCAAACCGGCGGCATCCGCGAGATCCGTTAGCCGGGCGGCGCGTTGCCGTCAATTGCCTTCGACGGCACGGCATGGACATTAAGGTGCTGTCCGTGGGCAGGAACGTGTTAGCCAAGGTGTCGAGCCGGTGGGCGGCTGTCGCGCTTTCGCTCGTGGTTTCCGGCGCCATGCTCTACGCCCAGCAGACGCAGCCGCCGCACACCGAGCAACGCGAACCCGTAGCAGCGGAGACACCTGTGCCGTCGGCCGCTCCCCCGATCGCGTCAGTTCCCACCGAGGCTGAGTTGCTGGCGGCCAGCGCGCCCGTCGACGCCCGGATCTTCGAGTTGGCGCTGCCCAAGGGCATCGCGCCGGAGGGTGGCCTGCAGGTCAGGACCATCTGGGTGGCCCGGGCGATCAGCTCAATGTTCCCGGAGATCACGACCATCGGCGGGTACCGCCAGGATGCGCTGAAGTGGCATCCCAACGGGTTGGCGATCGACGTGATGATCCCTGACCACAGCAGCGAGGAAGGCATCGAGCTCGGCAACCAGATCGCCGGCTACGCCCTGGCGAACGCGGAACGCATGGGTGTCATCCACGTGATCTGGCGGCAGGGTTTCTACCCGGGGATCGGCGCGCCCAGTTGGACAGCCGACTACGGTTCCGAAACGCTGAACCATTTCGACCACGTCCACATCGCCACCGATGGCGGCGGCTATCCGACCGGGGACGAGACGTACTACATCGGCTCGATGCGGCGCTGACCCCGCCTCGTCCGCACCGTCACGCCGCGATAGTCGTTGCTCCGCAAGCGAACACCGCGCCCGAGACCCGTCCGTCGGTGCACACCACCGCCAGCAGATCCGGCGTCGACGACTCCTGCGGAGCGTCGGGGAACGTCGGTGTCGCCGGCCGCTCCAGCGGGAAGATGCTCGCGCCGGTGACACCGGTGAGACGGGCGACTATCTGAGCGACGATGTTGGTCGCGATGTAGGTGATGTCCCCGATGATGTCGACCGGGATGACCGCGAGTGCGGCCAGCGGGCTGATGAGGAAGATCTCTTGAGCGGCGAGCCCTTGCAGCGCCTCAACGATGCCGTTGGTGATGTTGTCCACGTAGTACGGGATCGTGGCGGCGATGGTGCGCACGCTCAGGGCCACGTCCGTCCCGATGTCGGGATAGCCGTACATCGCGATCGCGTCATTGAGCGCCTGCCGGAGGGCCGTCGTCTTGTTGCCCGGGGTCACGGTGCTCTCGTCGAGGTCGGTGAGGGACACGCCGTCGGAATCCTCAGCCGGGTCGAACCCGAACAGCGTCATGACCGTGGGCGTGACGTCGACGATCGAGTACTGGAGGTTGACGCCGCCAGGGGTGAACAGGTCGGGGTTGTTGGCGATGACGAATGTCGATGTCTCATCCGGTGATTGGAAGCCGTGGCCCAGACCCATCTGCGGCTGGTGGCCGTGGTCGGTGACCACGATGATCGTCCACTGCTCGTCGTTGAGGTCCTCCCAATCGTCGACGGCCCCCATGATCTTGCCGAGGTTGACGTCGAAGTTACGGATGGCCGCGGCGTATTCCGGGGAGTCGCCGCCGTAAAGGTGCCCGTTCTCATCGACGGCGACGAAGTAGCTGAACATGAAGTTGGCGACGTCTGCCTGGGCGGCGGCGATCGCGTCCTCGGTCAGGTCACCGACCCTGTCGTCGGTCTTGAGCCATTTCGGGTCGTCCGCGACCTGGTAGACGTTCAACACATTGTCGGCACCGAGCCCCGAGTCGGCGATGCCCGAGATGACGTTCCAGTTGGCGATGGACGTGGTCGAGATGCCTGGGTTGAGCGTCTCGAGCTGCGTGAACACGGTGGGCCACGTGTCATACGTCCACGGGGTGAAGACGTTGTTGATCACTCCGGTCTTCTCGCCCCACGCTCCGGTCAGGATGGAGGTCCACGACGGGTTCGAGATCGTGGTGTGCCCGACGATGCTCGACGCGGCAGTGGTGCCGCCCTGGATCAGTTTGAAGAAATTGGATTCGTCGCCGAGGGTGGCCAGCACCCGAGCGAGGTTCGTGCCGTCGACGCCGATCACGAGGACGTTGGGCGTGTCGAGCCCGAGCGCCGAAACTTCCTGCGGAGAGGTAACCGCGCTGCGGCGAAACGCATTGCGCTCCAGTTCATCTCGCGCGGCCGCCAGCGACGCCAATAGCGTCGAACCCTGCAACGGCGACACCGGGGCCGGCTCTGGGCGCGGCTTCAGCAACGCAGCCACCGCGTCGGAGATCAGGCTCACCAGGGTCGGCTCGACAACGGTTGTCGCCTTCTGGGTCGTTGTCGCCTTCTGGGTCGGCGTCGTTGTCACGACTACCGGGTTCGCGTCAGCTGTGGCCGCCGGCTTCGTGCCTGCCGCGCCGTCGTCGTCGGACTCGTCGGCAACCTCGGGCGGGTCCTGAGCTTCGTCAGGATCCGCGCTCTCAGACGAACTCGACGGTGTGCGCTTGTCCCCGCGGGTTTTCGCGGGCTTCTTGGCCGGCTCGTCTTCGGCCGCGGGCGCAGCGTCTTCGCCGTCGTCATCGCCTCCGTCCCTGCCGCTGTCGCCCTTGTCGACGTTGTCGCCGTTGTCGCTGGAGTCTTCGCCGGCCGACGTGTCGTTGCTCCTGCTGACGGAGTCTTTCTCGGCGGTCGACGACCGGGCCTTGTCGGCCGAAGCGGATTGGCCGGCGTCGGCGGGGCGGGACGTGTCGGCGTAGGCGATGCCCGGCGCGGAGGCTACTGCCCACCCCACTCCCAGCGTCACCGCCAGCGCTCCGACACGGCCAATGTGGTTGGCGTAACCCATGACATTCCTTTCGACGAAGCCTGCGTTGCGGAGATGGAGTTCCGGCTGATCAGCGAATCCCGATGCCCTACTCTTTTCCGTTCAACTGCTCGAAAGTTACGCCCCCGTTACGTCCTGCAGGCCACAAATCGACGAGTTGTCTGACGCTGTGTCGCGGGCCTCCGGCAAATACCTGTTCACGTAGCGCGCCGCCGGTGGGCACACCGAAAGCGAGTTGGGGAACGGTTCAAACCGTCGTGCTCATAACCCGCGACGCCGCACGCTGACTCGGCGATCATGCGGACCAGCATCGAAGTCCTGTGCTGACCCGTCTGGCTGGAGTCCTCCGTATGTCCGCGCGTACCCCGGTCATAGGAGAGCGCGTCGCGAATCAGGCCTTCGCGGTATCCCTGGAGTTTCTGGGTCGCGCGTTCCCCGGGGGCAAGGACGGCGTCCGCCAGGTCTTGAGCGATATCACCATCGACATCGAGGCGCGTGAGATTCTCGCGATCCTCGGCACGAGCGGCTGCGGCAAATCGACGCTTCTGCGTATCGTCGGCGGGCTCGACACGCCCACCACGGGTGTCGTGCGCATCGACGGAACACCGGCCCGCCCTTTCGATTCGCGGTGCGCGGTCGGCTTTCAGGAGCCGCGGCTGCTGCCGTGGCGGACCATCGCCGAGAACGTGGCGCTCGGGCTGCCGAAGCACACGCCCGCGGCAGCCGGCAAGGAATCCGTCGCCAACCTTCTCGAGCTGGTCGGGCTCGCCGATTTCGCGGGCCACCGTCCGCGAGAGGTGTCCGGTGGGATGGCGCAACGCACCTCGCTCGCCAGGGCGCTAGCCCGCAACCCCGGCGTGCTGCTGCTGGACGAGCCGTTCGGCGCGCTCGACGCCCTGACCCGGCTGAAGATGCAGGATCTGCTGCTCGACGTGCACGAGGCCGCTCCCGCGACGGTGCTGCTCGTCACTCACGACGTCGACGAGGCGTTGCAGTTGGCCGACCGAGTGATTCTGCTCGGACGTGAAGACGGCGTGCCGGGCGCATCGATCCGACAGACCGTCGTCGTTCCCGGTCGCCGCCCGCGTGATCGCGGTTCGGCGGAGCTCGCGGAGTTGCGCGGTCGTCTGCTCGACGGTCTCGGCATCGACCGCCACAACCAGGCGCGGGGCGGACACACCACTCACATCGTTCCCATCGAAGAGGAAAGCAGAGCATGACGACACGAGCATTCACGGCGGCGCTGGCAGCGGTATGGGCAGTTGCGGTCCTAGTCCTCAGCGGCTGCGTCTCGGGGGAAGGCAGCCGGCCCACCGAGTCGGCGCAGGGCGGCAACTCGCTCGACGGGCAGGTGCTCAACATCGACTTCGCCACGTACAACCCACTCAGCCTGATCATCAAGGACCAGGGCTGGATCGAAAGCCAAGGCGTCAAAGTCAACTGGGTGCAGTCGGCCGGTTCGAACAAGGCGAACGAGGCGCTGCGCGCCGGCGCGATCGATGTCGGCTCCACCGCGGGCTCGGCGGCGCTGCTCGCGCGCTCGAACGGTTCGCCTATCCAGGTCATCGCGCTCTACTCCCAACCCGAGTGGGCCGCGCTCGTTGCGCCCGCGGGTAGCGACATCACCAGTGTCGCGCAGCTGAAGGGCAGGACCGTCGCCGCGACGAAGGGCACCGATCCCTACTTCTTCCTGCTGCAGTCTCTGGACGCCCACGGGCTCACGGCCGCGGACGTCACGGTGCAGAACCTGCAGCACGCCGACGGCTGGGCGGCCCTGCAGAACGGGTCGGTCGACGCGTGGGCCGGACTCGACCCGATCATGGCCGGCGCGGAAGCGACGGGCGCGACGCTCTTCTACCGCAATCTCGACTTCAACAGCTACGGCTTCCTGAACGCCCGCGAGGACTTTCTCGCCGAGAAGCCGGAGCTGGCCCAGCTCGTCGTCGACGCCTACGCGACCGCTGCCGTGTGGGCCGCCGAGCACCCCGCCGAGACGGCTCAGATCCTGGCCGACGTTGCGGGTCTGCAACCCGCGGTCGCCGAGAAGGTGATCAGTGAGCGTTCCAACCTCGACGTCGACCCGGTGCCCGGGCCGACGCAGATCGCGGTGCTGGAGAAGATCGGTCCGGTGTTCGTCGAACTCGGCGATGTTCCCAATCAGCAGCAGGTCGACGATGCGCTTGCGAGCATCGTCAACGACACCTTTGTGAAGCAGGCCGACGCGGCCCGCCTCGGTGGGGAGGCCGCGGGCTCTTGACGGCGGAAAGCATTCTGCGCGAAGGCAAGAGCGCGACCGAGAAGCTCGCGGAGCGTCGGTGGCTTCGGGCCGTCGGCGGGGCGCTCATCCCTGTCCTGGTCCTCGCGATCTGGCAACTGGTCTCGGCGCGCGGCCTGGTGGCACCGTCGATGCTGCCTTCACCTGCCATGGTGTGGCAGGCCGCGGTCGACCTCACCGAACGCGGCCTTTACGGGCAGTACGTCGCCATCTCGACGCAGCGGGTCGTGGTCGGGTTTGCCATCGGCGCGGCCGTCGGGCTGGCGTTCGGCGCGATCGTGGGCCTGTCGCGGTTGGCGAATGTTCTGCTCGCACCGAGCCTCGGCGGTATTCGTGCCGTCCCGTCGCTGGCATGGGTCCCCCTGCTGATCCTGTGGTTCGGGATCGGTGAGGAATCGAAGATCCTCCTGATTGCGATCGGCGCGTTCTTCCCTGTGTACACGGTCGTCGGCGGGGCGCTGCGGCACGTCGACACGCACCTGCTCGAAGCCGGCCGCGCGTTCGGACTGCATGGCCTGGGACTGTTCAGGACCGTGCAGCTACCTGCCGTGGTGCCGTCGACGGTGTCTGCGCTGCGGCTCGCCCTCGCCCAGTCGTGGTTGTTCCTGGTCGCGGCCGAGCTCATCGCCAGCTCGATGGGGTTGGGGTTCCTGCTGCTCGACTCCGGTCAGAACGGACGCATCGACCGCATCTTCCTGGCGATCATCTCGCTCGCCCTTCTCGGCAAGTTCACCGATTCGATCCTCGGCCTGTTCGAGAAGTGGGCGATCACGAAGTGGGCGTGACATCCACAGTTGACTCGATCGCCCATTGACCCTGCGTCGCGGACGACCTGCTTGACCGTCGAGGGAAGAAGCGGACCGTGGCCGATCTTCGAATCGGTAGCGAAACCTCGAGAGCGACTCTTGCGAAACGGATTTCGCCCCAGACTCTGAGGTGGGCGCTCCACCTCGCGGGGTATGCGTCCGCTGCCGCACCCATCCTCACGTAAGGCCGATCGATCTGCGCTGAGAACGGATTCTGCTGACGGGAGCTTCGTCGCTTGCGGCGTCGAGTTCAGGCAAGGTGATCATGGTTACCAGCGGGATTGGTCGGTAGCCGCGTCCAGGATGTCGTAGGCGGTGTCGAGTTGTCGTTGGCGGCGCCGGTTGGGTTCGTGGTTGGACTCGGCGGCAAGAGCGTCGATCAGTTCGTCGCCACCATCGGCGCAACCTCGCGGTGTTCGAGTTGGGTCATTGACGCGGACGCTGTCTTTCCCTCGGAGGTCACATACCTCACCCTTTGCTCATGATTGCACCACGAATCCCGCACCCACTCGCTACGGTCGCCGCATGATGCAAGAGAGATGGACGAGCAGATACCTGCTCGCGACACTCAGCCTCGCAGTCAAAGTCCGCCGGCCCGTCCGGACCACGGTCGGCACGCTGCTGGCTGGCACGATCCCGCTACTAGGCGGCATCCTTGAGCACTTCCGCACCAAACAGGTCAACGAATAATCCGATCTGTAGCGGCAGTCCCGCCCGCGCGAACGTTTCAAGTCGCGTTGCCACTCGCGGCAGTGGTCGTGATCGGCGTGGCGCTCCGCACATTGGTGTGGTGGCCGTCGCACAACCTATTCGGCGTGCTCGAGTACGACGACGGCGTCTACTACGCGGCCGCGCGACTGCTGCTCGACAGATACCTGCCTTACTCCGACTTCTTGATCGTCCACCCGCCCGGGATGTCGCTTGTCCTGCTGCCCGCGGCCGTCTTCGGGTACCTCTTCGGCGACGCGATCGGAATGGTCGCCGGCCGGGTCGAGATGCAGCTGGTCGTAGCGCTCAACATCGTGCTGGTGTACCGGCTCGCCGCACTTCTTCCAGGTGACCCGGTGACTCGCAGCCGACGTGCGCTCGTCGCGGCCGCCCTGTACGCCGTCATGCCGAACGCGGTCGTGGCCGGGCAGACGATCCTGCTCGAGCCGCTCGCTACCTGTGCATGCCTCACCGCGGTCTGGTTCCTCCTGCGCCACGATCAACCCACCCGCTTCGACCTCGTTACCTGCGGCATGTTCCTCGTCGGCGGTGTCTCGCTGAAGCTCTTCGCACTCGCCTATGTGGTCGTGGTCGTCGGCTACATTCTGTGGAAAAGACGGCCCGGCTGGCTGCTCCCGTTGGGTGGCGGCGGGCTCCTTGCCATGGCTGTGGTCATCGCGCCGTTCGTCGTCTCAGCTCCCGCCCGTGCATGGCACGACGTCGTCGTGACTCAGCTCAGCCGCGCGCGCAACCCCTTCGCGCCCGACGGCCTCAACCGTGTCGTCAACATGGTGGGGCTCGCAGACATCACGATCCCACTCGCCCTGGTGATGATCGCCCTGCTCGCGGTCATCAGTTTCCGGCGTTTTGGTCCCCAAGTCGGGCTGTGGGTGTCAGTGCTCGTGATCACCGCCCTGGCGTTCGCGAACTCACCGACTTATTTCACGCACTACGGCGAATTCCTCGGTCCCGCAGTCGCTCTCTTGGTGAGCCGCGCCCTCGACGTACGAAGAGGCGCTCTGATCGCCATGGCATTCGCCGTCGCGTTCGTGATCGGCACCGGCGTTCAACTCAGCGATCTTCGGGGCCAAGAGGACCTGCGCGCCGCCACTGCCGCCATTCCCAACGGCAGTTGCGTCTATTCCGACGCGATCAGCCTGCCCCTGATGGCCGGTGTCTACACCTCGCCAAGCCCCCGCTGCCCGTCATACGTCGACGGACGCGGCGTCGCCCTGGCCCAGAACACCACTTGGGACAACCGCGTGAGCTTCTACCCGGACGGGTTCGTCGCCGACAAATGTTGGCAGGAAGCCAATGTCGAACAGATGAGACACGCCGATTATCTGCTCCTACGGTATTCCCCGTCGACGTTTCCGGAGTGGGACGGGTCGACGCGTGCTTACGTTTTGAGCCACTTCACGTTGGCGGTCAGGCATCCAAATGGCTGGCAGCCGTTCGAGTTGTGGAAGCGCGCGACACCTCGGGCACATGGTGGCGCCGCGCCGCAAACGAGAGCAAAGCTCGGCTTCGATTATGGCAAGCCACCGATGCTCTCTTGCAACGCCTTTGACGATTAGCCGATGTAGGCACGTCGCGGCGCCAATTCGAGTCCTCTTAATCGCCCTGGAAATGCTGGAGGCTCCTGACCTTGGAAACGAGGATTGAGTCATGCCGAAGGAATAGTCGCGACGGAACCCACGACGCGCAGGTATAGCCGACGCTGTGATGGGGCCGCTGCCGGTGGCGCTGTGGATGACCAACTACCGCGTCTACGGGGCGCACAAGCTGTGGAAAACCGCACGCTGCGCCGGGCGCGACGTTGGCCGCGATCAGGTCGACCGCTGGATCAGCGAGGCGCTGAGCGGTTCGCCGCATCTGCCCGGGACACCCTGTCTGTCGGTTATTGTGGGCCTACCCAGGAGGGCACCACACGTCCGATGCGGCGGCGGTGCGAGCAAGGGAGGCAAATGTCCGAGACGACGCCTGATCCCGCTGCGGGGGCAAATCCGTTCGGCGAACTCTTCAAGTTCGCACTAGCGGCCACCGAGCGCAACACGTCGATGGCTCAGAACTGGTCGGACACGTTGCTGACAACGTTCAAGGAGCAGGCGGAGGAAGCGCGAGTAACGCTGACCGCCCTGGCCGCATCGCTCGAGGCGATGGAGAGGGCGCTCGTCAGCCAGGAGGAGACCAACCGCGCCCTGCGGCAGAGCCTGGAGGGTTATCGGCAGCTCGTCGACCGCTACGCGGCTGCCCAGGAGCGCAACACCCGGCTGGCGCAGAGCGCCGTCGACGATCTCAAGGCTGCTGGGGAGGGCCAAATGGAGGCGGCGAGGGCGCTGCTATCGCCACCGACATGGGTGACGGGAGCGACGACTGCCACCGAGCCGTTCACACAGGTGCTGCAGGCGTGGACCGACGCCTACGCCCGCTTCAGCGGCGGCCGACCGTCCTGATTCGGCGATGGCGAATGTCCCGATGACCTTCGTGCGGTGGACTCCAGCGCTCATGCGAGCAGGGACGCAACCGCCGGCGGGTGTCTACGGGGTCCCAAAGTGGTTGTCACGTCTCGTGAATGACTGCCGGTTCAGAATGCACTCAGCACACCCGATGACAGGCGCTCGCCAAGATATCGTCGCGATCGCAACCTGGGCTATGCCCCATTCCTAGCCTCTCGCAATGCTGTGCTTGGCGGCCGAGAACCCGGAGCTGAGATCGTGTCACATACCGCATCGCTCGAAAATTGGTATGCAGGGCTGCCGTCGGAGTAGCGGTCGCCATGCTATCGGGCAATGTGTCTGGGACGGGGAAGCGACGCTCAGGCCGAGCCCTCCGGCAAGAGCTTGCCCGGGTTCATCAACCCGAGAGGATCGAACAGGTTCTTGATTCCCCGCATGAGATCCAGTTCGTAGCTGTCCTTGTAGTCGGTGATGATGTCGCGTTTGGACTGTCCGAGGCCGTGCTCGGCGCTGATACTCCCGTTCAAGGCGGACGTCTGGTCGTAGACGATACGCGCGAGATCACCTGCTAGGGAGCGGAATTCGTCGTCGTCGTACCCCGTCGGCTTGCTCAGGTTGTAGTGCAGATTGCCGTCGCCGACGTGGCCATACGCCACCACCCGGACGCCTGGGATGGCTTCGTTCAGCGCTCGGTCGGTGCGGTCTACAAAGGCCGGGATGCTACTGACGGGAACGGTGATGTCGTGCTTGAGGCTGGGGCCCTCGTGGTTCTGCGCCTCCGAGATGCCTTCCCGCAGCGCCCACAGCGCGGCCGCTTGCGATGGCGAGGAGGCGACGACCGCGTCCAGTACCAGGCCGCGCTCGACCGCCGCTCCCAGCGCCGATTCGTTGACTTCGTCCAGCACTGAATTCGGCAGTGGGTCGCTCAGCTCAACAAGGGCGTACCAGCGATGGCGATCACGGAATGGATCGCGTGTTCCCGGCACGTGGCGCAGCACGAAATCCAGGCTCTGGCGAGACATCAACTCAAAGCCGGTGAGCCGATTCCCGGCCAGTTCCCGGAGGATGCCGATCACGTCGACCGCCGCCTGTGGGCTTGGCAGGGCAACCCAGGTTGTGCCGCGACTCCGAACTGCGGGAAACAGCTTCAGCACGGCGGCGGTGATGACCCCGAGCGTGCCCTCCGAGCCGATGAACAGGTGCTTGAGGTCGTAGCCGGTGTTGTCCTTCCGTAGTGCGCGGAGCCCATTCCAGATTCGTCCGTCAGGCAGGACGACTTCAAGCCCGAGGGTCAGCTCACGCATCGTTCCGTAGCGCAGTACAGCCGTCCCGCCGGCGTTGGTGGCGAGGTTGCCGCCGATCGTGCAGCTTCCCTCGGCTCCGAGGGACAGCGGAAAGAGCTGACCGACGGCCGCCGCGGCGTCCTGTACCGAACGCAATACCACCCCGGCTTCCACGGTGATGGTTTGGTTGGCGACATCGAGACCACGGATGCGTCGCATCCGGGTCAACGAGAGCACCACCTGTCGACCTGAAAGATCCGGGACGGCTCCGCCGCAGAGTCCGGTGTTGCCGCCCTGTGGGACTACAGCGACGCCCGCCTCATGGCACAGTCTCACGACCGCCGCCACCTCGTCGGTACTGCCCGGCCGCACGACGGCTGCGGCCGCACCCGCGTACGCATTTCGCCAGTCGGTGAGGTAGCCGGCCATCTCGCCGGCGTCGCAGATCACACCCGAATCTCCGACCACGCCCCGCAGCCGGCCGACGACATCTCCGGCCGCGACGCCGCTCGTCGACATCGTCACCATCCCACGCTAGCTGCGAACCAACGTGTGTGTCCCAACTATGAGCACGAGGATCTCTAGGGCTGCACCACCACTTTCGCTGCGCAAGACCTCATGGACATAGCGACGGTCGCATCGGATCTTCAACTACGCTGTGTTCGAACCCCGGACGTGTTAGGCAAACTTGTGTATGCGTGCAAAGGGCACAGACGATTGCACAGAATGGCATGCCAGCGGCCCGCATCGGCTGGCTCGCAACTGCCAGTGTGTCGCTCGGACCACCGCGTGCACATCGACCTGACGAGGGATGTGACTGCCGGGCTACCGGCCCCAAGCCTGTCGGCTGCGCCCGTAGACCACGCCCGCGGGTATCTGATGCGTCCGGCTTTCCGACCTTTTGAGGAGCCCCATGACCAAGATCACGGCTCATCACCGCGAAGTGCAGAAGAACAGAGCGGATAGCCGCCCCACACGCCGCCAGCCCGGCGAGACCCGCGGCCTTGCCGGCGCGCATGCCGAGAAGACGGTATCGCTAGCCCTGCAAGGTGGCGGAGCGCACGGCGCCTTTACGTGGGGTGTGCTCGACGCCCTCCTCGAAGACGGGCGGATCGCCGTTGAAGCGATCACCGGTGCCAGCGCCGGCGCCCTCAACGCCGTCGTGATGGTGGAAGGCTGGCTGGACGGTGGGATCGACGGTGCCCGACACCAGCTCGAATCCTTCTGGCGCCGGGCCAGCCTCGACGGGTCTGTGCCCCCAAGCCAACGGTCTCTTCTCAACGGCATGCTCGGCTTGTGGGGATCCGTCGCGCGCAGCCTCGGCCCCTACGATGCGAATCCCCTCAACATAAATCCGTTGCGCGACACCCTTGATGCGCTCATCGACTTCGATCGCGTGCGAACGTGCACGGATGTCGAGATCTTCATCAGCGCGACCAATGTGTGGACCGGAAAGGTGGCAATCTTCAACAGAGAAGAATTCACCGCCGATCACCTCATGGCCTCGGCTTGTCTACCGACAATCTTCCAGGCGGTCGAAATCGACGGCATTCCCTATTGGGATGGCGGCTACATGGGCAACCCACCCCTGTTCCCGCTCTTCGATAAGACCACCACCGACGACATCGTGCTCGTTCAGATCGATCCGCTGGAACGCCGCGAGACGCCACGCACCAAGCGCGAAATACATAACCGGATCAACGAGATCACCTTCAACAGCAATCTCTTGCGTGAATTGCGGGCCGTCGCGTTTGTCAAGCGGCTGATCGCAGAGGGAAAGCTCTCGTCCGACGAATACAAGGATGTTCACATACACCGGATCGACGGCAGCGGCGTGCTCGATGACTATCCGGCCTCATCCCGACTCGACGCGGAATGGGATTTCTTCGTTCGGCTACGCGATGCCGGGCGGCAGGCCGCTCAAACCTGGCTTGCGGCTCACTACCCAGCGATCGGAACAAGTAGCACGATCGATCTGGAAGCCGTGGCCATGGAATGACGCGCCGCTCCGTCGAGCTAGCGCCGCTACCAACAGACGTCTCGATCGGCCAACTTCAGCCCGCCGAATCACACGCAGCCACAGCACCTTTGGCAGTCCTGGGGGTCGGATACGTCAAGGTGCACGGCGATGGCTGGGGGACCCCGATGCCAACCGCCGGCTTTTCGGCCTCGTCGTCGAGGACGTAGGCGATGACCACGTTTTGTCCGCATCGAAGCCACCCGAGCCGAGCTTCAATGCTTAACTGCATGGAACACAATTCATTTCGACGTCTCGCCCAAAGCTGTGTGACAGGCCATTTACACAGACGGGGTTGTCCTGCGAACCACGAGGCAAAGTAACCCGCGAAGGCTCCTTTCGGCTACGGACTTCGTCTGAACCGACAGGCGTTAACCCCAATGACTTCATGGGTATTCGTCATTACCCATGAACTGGTCTGCGTCTTGTCAGTCTTCGCTGCATCTCAAGGGCCGGCCGGGTGGGCCATGTGTCCGCTGGCCATCTGAAAGCGGTAGGCCAGGGTCTGCTGCACGAATAGGTGACATCTGAGTTGGCTTGCCCCGAGAGGGTGGGCTGGAAGGATGTCCTTGTGCCTAGGCCCTATCCCCGCGAGTTCCGCGACGATGTCGTCCGCGTTGCCCGCAACCGCGATGACGGTGTGACGATCGAGCAGATCGCCACCGATTTCGGTGTCCATCCGATGACGCTGACCAAGTGGATGCGCCAAGCCGATATCGACGAGGGCGCCAAGCCCGGCAAGAGCACCAGTGATTCCGCTGAGCTGCGCGAGCTACGACGCCGAAATCGGTTGTTGGAACAAGAGAATGAGGTCCTGCGCCGGGCGGCCGCGTACTTGTCGCAGGCCAATCTGCCGGGAAAAGGCTCTACCCGCTCGTAAGTGAGCTCGCCGCCGACGGGATTCCCGTGGCGGTGACGTGCCGGGTACTCAAGCTCGCCCGCCAGCCCTACTACCGCTGGCGGGCCCATCCGATCACCGACGCCGAACTCGTCGAGGCCTACCGGGCCAACGCCCTGTTCGACGCCCATCACGAGGACCCGGAGTTCGGCTACCGCTACCTTCTCGACGAGGCCCGCGATGCCGGTGAGCCGATGGCCGAGCGCACCGCATGGCGGATCTGCTCACAGCAGGGGTTGTGGAGCGTGTTCGGAAAGAAGCGCGGCAAGAACGGCAAACCTGGACCACCAGTGCACGACGATCTGGTCGAACGCGACTTCACCGCTAGTGAACCAAACACGTTGTGGCTCAGCGATATCACCGAGCATCGCACCGGTGAGGGCAAGCTCTACCTGTGCGCGATCAAGGACGTGTTCTCCAACCGCATCGTCGGGTATTCGATCGACTCCCGGATGAAATCCCGGTTGGCTACCACCGCGCTCAGTAGTGCGGTGGCACGCCGCGGCGATGTGGCCGGTTGCATTCTGCACAGCGACCGCGGCAGTCAAGGCGGATTCAACTGGTCGTCGCAACACCTCGTGATCACGGAGGTGTTGGATGGTTCGTCGACAGCAGGCAGCGGATCGGGCGATCCGTCCGAAGATGCGGTCGCCGGGTCATCCGAAGTACCGGCGCGATGTCGAGGGAGCGTTCTGGGAGCAGATCGCCAAGGGCCTGCTGGCCGAGGAGGCCGCGGGCGTGGTCGGCGTGTCGCAGGCGGTCGGGGCGCGCTGGTTTCGCCACGCTGGCGGCATGCGACCGTTCGATCCTGACGTCCAGCCCACGGGCCGCTACCTGTCGTTCGCCGAGCGCGAGGAGATCGCGCTGCTCAAGGCCCAGGACAAGGGCGTGCGTGAGATCGCCCGGGCGATCGGCCGCGATCCCGGGACGATCTCACGGGAGCTGCGCCGCAACGCCGCCACCCGCGGCGGGAAGCTGCGAGTACCGGGCGTCGGTCGCGCAGTGGAAGGCCGACCTGGCCGCACGCGCCCGAAGACGGCGAAGCTGGTCGCCAACCCGCGACTGCGCGCGTACGTCCAGGAGCGGCTGTCCGGGCAGATCAGCCGGCCTGACGGGACGCACGTCGCCGGGCCGCGGCCGCCGGCCGTGGAACGGGCTGAACAAGCCGCACCGCAAGGACCGGCGCGTGGGTCGCCGGCGTGGAGCCCGGAGCAGATCGCGAACCGGCTCAAGGTCGACTTCCCCGATGATGAGTCCATGCGCATCAGCCACGAGGCGATCTACCAGGCGCTCTACATCGAGGGCCGTGGCGCGCTCAAGCGCGAGCTGGTCTCGTGCCTGCGCACCGGCCGGGCGCTGCGGCGCCCCGCGCGAGCGGTCGCGGCGCAAGACCTGGGCGCACGTCACCCCCGAGGCGCTGATCAGCGAGCGGCCCGCCGAGGCCGAGGACCGCGCCGTTCCCGGGCACTGGGAGGGCGACCTGATGATCGGGCTGGAGCGTTCCGCGATCGGCACGGTCGTCGAGCGCAGCAGCCGGTTCACGATGCTGGTCCACCTGCCCCGCGAGGAGGGCTACCGGCACAAGGCAGACGCCGAAGAACGGGCCGGCGCTGGCCGGCTACGGCGCGATCGCGATGAAGAACGCGCTCGCCAACACGATGACGACACTGCCCGAGCAGCTGCGCCGGTCGCTGACCTGGGACCGCGGCAAGGAGATGTCGGCCCACGCCCAGTTCAAGGTCGAGACCGGCATCCCGGTGTTCTTCGCCGACCCGCACTCGCCCTGGCAGCGCGGCACGAACGAGAACACCAACGGCCTGCTGCGCCAGTACTTCCCCAAGGGCACCGACCTGTCCCGCTGGTCGGCCGAGGAGATCGAGGCCGTCGCTCACGCGCTCAACACCAGGCCCCGCAAGACCCTCGGCTGGAAGACCCCCGCCGAGGCCTTCAACGAGCAGCTACTGTTGCTCCAACAAGCCGGTGTTGCATCCACCGAT
>CAWCMF010000008.1:0-12990 GCA_963796545.1 uncultured Actinomycetota bacterium
AATCAGTGTTTTCGTGTCCGAGATTCTGATTTTGAGTATTTGGCCTCAATTTTTGCGTCCATAGCGTTTGGTCAGTTTGGATCGGTAGACGAAATTACGTTAGTCATCAAGAACGGCCGACTTCTCTTGCGTGCCAACGGGTATCAGAGCGTTGCTTTTGGTGGGGAAGCTGGCGTCTACTGCTATGACTGCCGCCAACTGCAGGATTGAATCCTGGTTTGCTGGATTTTGTAGCAGGGTTTGTAATGCTGTTGGCTTGCCGTTGGAAGCCGTATTTGGGGCCAGTTCTGGCGGTTGAATCAGCGGCCGGCAAACGCCAAAAACCCGCTGAACAGGGCTTTTACTTGTGGGGCGGGCGGGGCTCGAACCCGCGACCAATGGATTATGAGTCCACGGCTCTAACCGACTGAGCTACCGCCCCCGACGCCACTGCGCGGCCACTATGGTCGCATATGGCCGCTCAGGCGAATATCGTCTGCCCCTGCTCGTCGACCTCGTAGCGCTCGGTGCCCTCGGCGACCCGCGGTGCATCCGCCGCCATCGACACCGCAATCTTGTTGGCCGCGTTGCGCATCACGTCCAGCGTGAGCTCCAGCATCTGCTTCTCCGAGAAGTGCCTCCGCACACCGTCGGCCACGTCCTGCTCGATGTTCGACGGGGACCAGATCAGCGCGTCGGCGTACCGCAGCGCCGCCTTGTGCGCCTCGGACAACCCCTCGGCGTTCTCGAAGTCAGCGATCTGCACATAGAGGTCCTCGGATCCGCCCTTGTCCAACGCGTGACCCTCGCGCAGAGACTTGCACAGCCGGCAGTTGTGCGCCTCCGCCCCACGCAGCCGTACCACCTCCGTGGTCACCGCATCGAGGTCGTGCAGCCGCGCCACCGCGGGCACGAATCCACCGAGCACCTTCCCGACCGGATCTGTGTCGCGGTCGATCTCGACCTCGGCCACCCAGCCCGGCTTGCCCAACCCAAGCGCCTCACAGCCCGCCCAGACCCGCGGCAGGAAATCGGCGAGGAATATCGCAACGACCACGCGGAATGCGTCGTTGCCCCACGCCTCGACGAAGCGGGCGCGCTGGTTGTCACCGATGCCCGTGACGTCCACCGCGAACTGTTCGGCGAAGGCCACCAGGACGTCTTCCTTCTCCGTCCTGCCATCGGGAAGCTCAGTCGGCGGCGGCACCGGCGGCAGCGCCAGCGCCCGCCCGCACGTCAAACGAATCAGGGTGTCGGCGTGCTCGTCACCCGAGGACAGCGAGGCCAGCCGGGCCAGCCGCAGAGGCAGCGCAACAGAGGTCACACCGCATTATTGCGCCTGACTGACCGATGACATGAAGAAGTCGGGGATCCGCAGTGACGGCATCTGCGCCCGGGTCGCCCAGTCGCCCCACTCCCGCGGGAGCGTGACCTCGCTGACCCCGGCCTCGGTCGCACGTCGAAGCAGGTCCAACGGGCTTTCGTTGAACCGGAAGTTGTTCACCGCGGCGGTGACCCGGCCGTCCTCCACCAGATACACGCCGTCGCGTGTCAGGCCGGTCAGCAGCAGCACCGAAGGATCGACCTCGCGGATGTACCACAGCGTCGAGAGCAGCAGCCCCCGCTCAGTGCCGGCGATCATCTCCTGCAGGCTCGCCGTGCCGCCGGTCATCAGCAGGTTGTCCGCGCCCACCGCCACCGGCGCGTCGAACTCCGCCGCCGCGGCCCGCGGGTAGGCCAGCGCGTTGATGACACCGTCGCGGATCCAGTCCACCCGGTCGATGGGTAGTCCGTTGTCGAACACCGACACCCGTTCCGACGAACTCGCCGCCGTCACGAACGGAGAGCACTCCAGCCCAGGCGCACCAGGATCGGAGTACAGCGTCAACGGCAGGGACGTGAGCTTCTCCCCCACCCGGGTGCCGCCACCGGGCGCCGCCAGGGCGGTGCGACCCTCCTGTGCGCCTCGCCCACCCATCGTCCACGTCAGATAGATCATCATGTCGGCCACGGTGGACGGCGGCATGATCGTCTCGTACCGCCCCGCTGGAAGGTCAGCGGTGCGTCGCGCCCACGACAGCCGCGTCGCCAGTTCATCGAGCATCGAATCCGTTGGCACATCGGTGAAATCGCGGGTGCCGACGCCCACCCAGGCGCTGGCGCCGTCGCGCTTGGCGTTGATCTCCACCGATCCGGTCGGCTGGGTGAAGCGCCGGCGCAGACCGCCCGAGGTCGCGACGAACGTCGTCTCGACGATGTGCCGCGCGTAGCCGAACAGTGTGTCGCCGCCCCGAAATCCGCGGGCCAGCGCCTGCGCCACATCGCCGAATGCTTCAGCGCCCGTGCGGGCCGTGAGCTCGTCCCAGTCGGCGGGTGCGTCGCCGCCGGGCAAAGCCGGCGCGCTGTCGCGTGCAGGCGGCGCGGCCGCGGCCGCCTTCTGCGACGCCGCCACCAGATCGCTGATGGCGGCCGGATCGACCGCGCTGGACCGGACCGATCCGACGTGGGCGTCATTCGCTTGCCGCACAATCGAAATGACGGTGGTGGTGCGGCCCGTCGACTCGCCGTTGGTGGTCATCGTGTTGTTGGCCCACCGCAGCGACGTGTCGACCCGGTCGGTCACCACCACGATGGTCTCGTCCGCTCGGCCCATGCGACGTGCTTCGGCCAGCGCGACGTCAATTACCTGTTGTGCGCCGATCATGCTCTACCGACCGCCCTCTTCGCGCGTGTTGAGCACGTTGATCCCCCGGAACAACGCCGAAGGGCAGCCGTGGCTGACCGCCGCGACCTGACCCGGTTGCGCCTTACCACAGTTGAATGCACCGCCCATCCGCCAGGTCGATTGCCCGCCAACGGCTTCCATGGCGCCCCAGAAGTCCGTCGTGGTCGCCTGATAGGCCACGTCGCGGACCTGGCCGTCGATTCTGCCGTCACGGATCCGGAAGAACCGCTGGCCGGTGAACTGGAAGTTGTAGCGCTGCATGTCAATCGACCAACTCTTGTCGCCGACGATGTACAGGCCGTCGGACACCCGGGCGATCAGGTCGGCGGTGCTGAGATCCTCGGGACCGGGCTGCAGCGACACATTGGCCATCCGCTGGATCGGGACGTGCTGGGCGGAATCGGCGTAGGAACAGCCGTTGGAGCGGCCCACCCCCAGCCGCGGCGCGAACACCCGGTCGAGCTGATAGCCGACGAACAGCCCGTCGCGCACCAGATCCCAACTCTGCGCCCGCACCCCTTCGTCATCGAAACCGATGGTGGCCAGGCCGTGTTCGGCAGTACGGTCGGCGGTCACGTTCATCACCGGCGAGCCGTACTGCATCCTGCCCAGCTTGTCCGGCGTCGCGAACGACGTGCCCGCGTAGGCGGCTTCGTAACCGATGGCCCGGTCGTATTCGGTGGCGTGACCGATCGACTCGTGGATGGTCAGCCACAGGTTGCTCGGATCGATCACCAGATCGGTCGGACCGGCAACCACACTGGGCGCCTTGGCCTTCTCGGCCAGCAGCGACGGCAACTCCGCCAACTCACCGGCCCAGTCCCATACCTCGTCGCCGACCACGGCCTCCCACCCCCTGGCCGTCGGCGGCGCCAACGTACGCATGCTCTCGAACGACCCGGCGGACGCGTCGACGGTGACCGCCTCCAGGTTCGGCAGCACCCGCACCCGCTGCTGGGTGATCGTCGAGCCGTAGGTGTCGGCGTAGAACGTCTGCTCCTTGACCATGTGCAGCCACGCGGACACGTGGTCGACGCCGTCGGAGGCCAGCAGCCTGCCGGAGTATTCCTTCAGCACCGCGATCTTGTCCTCGGCGGCGACGGTGAACGGATCGATGCGGTAGTCCGATACCCAGGACACGTCCCGGTAGACGGGTTCGGGCGCGAGCTCGATGCGTTCGGCGTTCAACGGTGCCAGTGTCGTGGCGACCCGCACCGCGCGTCGTGCAGTCTCCGCGGCGGCTGCGGTGTCCAGCTCGGCGTGCGAGGCGAACCCCCATGTGCCGTCGACGATCACCCGCACCGCCAGCCCGATCTCGTAGTCGGTCACCGCGGTTTCGAGCGCGCCGTCACGCAGCTGCACGGTCTCGGTGGTGATGGCGTGGATCCGGAAGTCGACATAGCCGGCACCGGCCTGCGTGGCCGCGGTCAGCGCCGCATCGCCGAGTGCATGGCGAGGGATCGCGAGGAAATCCGCATCGACGGTTCGGGCTGTCACGCCTTCACACCGTAGTCGGCGGCCGGTCAGCTGCGGGTACCGCTGGTGCCCAGAACGGTCAGCTCCAGCACAAGCGCGACACCGCACACCAGGGTGACGACGGCGAACGCCACCCAGTCCCGGCGTTTGGGTCCCGACGGGGCCGCCGAGATCTGGCCGTGGCCGCCGCGCGCGGTGATTGCGTCGCCCATCTCGTCGGCGCGGCGCAGCGCGACAGTGATCGCGGCGGCGAGCAGGTCGATCAGTTCGGCAGCGTATCGGCGCAACGTCGCCCGCTTGTTGCCGTCGGTGACCTCCCTGGGCCGCAGCCTGCGCGCCGCGTACAACACGCTGAACTCATCGATCAACATCGGAAACGCCCTCAGCGCCAACGTAAGCGTCACAGCCCAGTCGTCGACCGGAATCCGCAACACCCGCAGGGGGCGGCCGAGTTTGGCGACGGCGGGCGCCACCTCGGCGACGTTGGTGGTCCACGACACCATGGCACCCAGACCGAGTAACACGATCGACAGCGCGGTGATGCGCAGGAAGTTCAGCAGACCCCCGAGCCCGACGTCGACCGATCCGACGCTGATCACCGGGGAGCCGCCGGCGAAGGCCGCGGTGAGCGCGCCCAGGAAGAGCAGGACCCACAGCCATCCCGGGACACCGGGCAGCACTCCCCGTGGGATATGGGCAAGCCAGGCTGCCGCGACAACCAGGAGCGCGACCGCACCGATGGGCACCCAGCCCGGGTAGAACGTCAGCAGAACACCGATGGCGGCGACGATCAGCAGCTTCGATCCTGCCCAGAGTTCGTGGATGACAGTGCGTCCCGGCACCGGCCGCAGCAGCACCACCTGTCTGCGCGGCTTACGCGGCGACGCGGCGGCGGTCATGCTATTCCTCCCGCCGTAGTCGGGGCAGCCGCGAGCACGCCGTCGTCCAGGTGCAGGGTGCGCGGGCACAGTTCCTCCAGGCCCGCGAAATCGTGCGAGATGACGACGACGGTGAGGCGCTCGCGGCGACGCAGGTCCTGCAACAGGCGCAGCAGCCCGCGTTGCGACGCGGCGTCCAGCCCCGCCAGCGGCTCGTCGAGGATCAGCACCCGCGGTGAGCGCGCCAGCAGACCTGCCAGCACGACGCGCCTCATCTGACCGCCGCTGAGCTGGTCGATCCGACGGGCAGCCAGCGTAGGGTCGAGGCCCACCATGTTCAGCGCCTCGGTCACCCTTGCCTGGTCGTACTTGGAAAACCCGGCCGCCGAGGCGATCTCCAGCGCCACGTGGCTGCGCATCAGCTGCAACCGCGCGGCCTGGAATGAAATGGCGACAGCGCCAACCTGTTCAGACACCGGCTTGCCGTCGAGCAGGCAGGTGCCGACGGTGGGCACCGTCAGTCCGGCCATGATCCATGCCAGGGTTGACTTGCCCGAGCCGTTGAGGCCGTGGATCAGCATGCCGTCACCCTCATGGACGGCAAAGTCGATGTCGCTCAACGCCGTTTTCGCCCAAGGGGTTCCACTGCCGTACTCGTGACCGACACCCCTGAGCTCCAGCACGGGTGCGCCGCGGGGCGTCGCATGGGCCGCCGCCGACGGCACCTCGGCCGTCTCCACCATCTCGGTGTTGTCTGCGGAGGCCCCGTTGCCGGCCAGCATGATGGCGCGGTCCGCGGCTTCGGCCTCGTCGTTGTAATGCGTGATGTGCACCAGCGCGGTGCGGTGCCGGGTGGTCAACCCGGACAACACCGACATCAGGCCGTCGCGGCCCTCCTGGTCGATCATGCTGGTCACCTCATCGGCGATGAGCAACGATGGTTCCCTGGCCAGCGCGCCCGCGACAGCGAGGCGCTGCAGTTCACCACCCGACAGTCCGCCGGTGTCGCGTTCGGCGAGTCCGTCGAGCCCGACCTCGCCGAGCAGTTGCTCCACATCGATCGCGGTGCCCGGCGGCAGACCCCACACGACGTCGTCGGCGACGCGGGTGCCAAGCACCTGACTTTCCGGGTGCTGCATCACCACCGCGGTCCCGCCCAACCTTCCAAGCCCCACCGCCCCGGGGCGTTCCACCGTGCCGGCACTGGGCTCACGACCCGACAGCACCAGCATCAGCGTGGTCTTGCCGGAGCCGTTGGCCCCGGTCACCGCGACGTGCTCACCCGGCTGCACGGCCATCGACAACGGACCGAGAGCGTCGTGGTGTGCGTTGGGATAGCGGAATCGGATGTCGGTCAGCTGTAGCGGCACCGGCGCAATCGCCCCGTCATCGGCCGAGGCCTCCAACTTGTGTACGTCGGACACCCCGGCCAGACGTCCCAGTACCCGTGACAGCGCCCACCAGCCGACGAGGCTGACGAAGGTGATGCTGAAGATGCCTGCGGCGAAGAAGAGGAACGGCCAGTAGGTCAACAGCGTCGCGAACTCGCGGGTCAGCCAGTCGGCGAAGGGCTTCATGCCCGGCACGCGTTCAATGACCGCGGCCAGGCCGGTGATATTGGCCGTTACCGAATCGAAGATCAGGTGACGCAGGCGGCTCAGGATGGCCAGCGCTGCCACGGTGGCCAGCCCGAACAAGGCGCCCGCGACGATCGCGCAGGCGATGACCGTGGGCGTGCCGCGGCCGCGACGTCTGACGACGCCGGTGAGGCCACCGATGTACGCGCAGTTCAGCACCGTCATGAACCCACCCATGCCGGCGATGAGGAAGGCTACGAGTCCGCCTGCCACCATGGCCGCGAACAGCACACGCAGCCGGTATCGGTAGGCGAGCAGACCCATCGGCACCGTCCCCAGCAGCGAGAGACTGCCCGCGAACGGGATGACGACGGCGATGATCGCGATGGCGGCGCAGAGCGCTGCCATGACGGCCGCCTGCGCGAGCTCCACCGGTTGCAACGGACCCGTCCGACGAGGAGTGCTCTCCAGGCTGGTCGCGGTCATTTCACGATTCTGCCAGTCGCGGGCGAGCGCACCCCTGCGCCGGGATGTGACCGGCGACACATCGTGCCGAAACTTGTATATATAGTAAAGCTATGTAACCATGTCGCCATGTCGTCGACCCTTGGTGCAGACCTGCTCGCCGTGGTGGCCCGGATCAACCGGCTGGCCAACCAACGAGTCCGCATGCCGGTCCCTTTTGCGCAGGCGCGACTGCTCTCCACGATCGAGGATAAGGGAGAGGCGCGGATCTCCGACCTCGCCGCGCTCGACCACTGCTCGCAGCCGACGATGACCACCCAGGTGCGCCGCCTCGAGGACGCCGGGATGGTGAGCCGCACCGTCGACCCGAGCGATGCGCGCGCCGTCCGGATCCGCATCACTCCCGAGGGCGTCGCCGCGCTGCGCCAGGCCAGGCTGGACCGCGGCGCAGCCGTCGACCCCTACCTGGAGCGGCTGTCCGACGCTGATCGCGAGGTGCTGACGAAGGCCGTTGACGTCATGCGAAGACTGATCGAGGACGCCACCACACCGAGCCCGGCCCGGGGCGTCTGAACAAATCCATAGCTATTCTATATAGTTTCTCTATGCTTCGCCTCGTGGCGCGGCCCGTTCTTCGGCGTCTCGGCACTGATGGCCGTCGCGCTCATCGTCACCGCATTCCTGCTGCCCGCCACGCCCAAAGCCGAACGCGCCTCACGCTGCTGGCCTTCACCCCGTTCCCGCTCGACATGAGCGCCCACGAGATCGGCTTGATCTTCTTCGGCTGGGGGGCGGCCGTGGCCGTGACGTCGGTGTTCAGCGGCGCCGCCGTGGCGCCGTGGCCGGCCGGCGTGCAGATCAGCGTGCACCTGCCGTTCTGGGTCGGTGCGGGTGCGGTGCTGCTCGCCGCCGCAACACTGGTGGCGACGCGCAAGCATCTGTCGCACATCGACGACGCCGAAACCGAACTCGACGAACTCACCGCCGAGGCGACAGCCATCACCGTCGGCAGCGACAGCTGACCGTCAGCTGACCGCGGCACCGATGAGGTGTCCGACGAGATACGTCGCGGCCACGGCCGCACCGCCAAGTACCAACTGCCGCAACGCTCCTACCACCACGGGCCGGCGGGTGAACCGCGCTGCGGCACTGCCGGCGAGCAGCAGGCCGATACCGCCGCAGACCAGCCCGGCCCACAGCGACTCGAACCCGAGCAGGTATGGGAACAGCGGGATGACCGCTCCGATGGCGAACATCAGGAACGACGAGACCGCTGCCAACCGCGGGGACGGCTTCTCCTGCGGATCCACCCCGAGCTCCTGCACCAGGTGGAAGTTCATCGCCTTGTCCTCATCCCGGTGAATCTCATCGGAGGCCTTATGGGCCGTCTCCGGCGTCATCCCCATCGTGGTGAGCATGGCCACCAACTCCGCCCGCTCGGCCTGCGGGTGCATCTGGAATGACCGGCGCTCCACCCGGACCTCCGAGTCGATCTGCTCGTTGGCCGTCGTCACCGACGTGTACTCCCCCAGCGCCATCGAGAATGCCCCGGCCAGCAACCCGGCGATGCCGCTCAGGACGACGGTGTGCGGGCTCGCACTCGCCGCCACGCCCGCGATCAGTGCGGTGTTACTCACCAGCCCGTCCATCGCGCCGAAGGTCGCTGCACGCAGCCAGCCACCGGCCACGTCGGCGTGCCGGTGGTCGGCCACGTGCGGCATGCCGGTCGGCGAGAAGTCAGCGGACTCTGTCATGCCGAAGATTGAACGCCACCCGCTGAGGCGCGGGCTACCCAGGATCGCCTGGGTTTGTGACATCACGGTTTACGGCCTCGCCGTGGCGGCTACCGTCGTCTCATGACCACCACCGCGGAGCATTTGCGCAACTCGTTGGACGGCCGTTTCCGAGATGTGAAGAACCGGATGCGCCAGGAGCTCAGCGACGATATCTTCCGGCCGCACTACACCCCGAACACCGTCATCGCCCGCACGAAAGTGGGTGAGCAGATGCGGATCATGGCCGAACGCGGCGCCGCCGAGGACGGCTTCAAGAAGGAGCACGGCGGCAACGGAGACGTCGGTGCCGCGGTCACCAGATCGAGATGCTCGCGATGTAGCGATCTGTCCCTGATGGTCAAGGCCGGTGTCCAGTGGGGCCTGTTCGGCGGCGCGATCGAGAACCTCGGCACCCAGCGCCACCACGAGGCATACGTCCAGCGTCTCATCAACCTCGATCTGCTGGGCTGTTTCGCGATGACCGAGACGGGTCACGGCAGCGACGTGCAGTCCCTGGAGACGACGGCCACCTACGACCGGACCCAGGAATTCGTCATCGACTCCCCCACCAGGACCTCGCGCAAGGACTACATCGGCGGCGCGGCCGCAAACGCGCAAGTGGCGGCGGTTTTCGCGCAGTTGATCACCCCGACGGCGAGTCGACAGGGCGTGCATTGCCTCGTGGTGCCGATCCGGGACGAGGACGGCAAGGACCTCCCCGGCGTGACACGTCGGACTGTCACTACAAGGGCGGACTGCCCGGCGTCGACAACGGCCGCATCCAGTTCGACAAGGTCCGCATTCCGCGGGAGAACCTGCTCAACAAGTACGCCGACGTCGCGCCCGACGGCACGTACACCTCGCCGATCGAGAACCCGAACCGCCGCTTCTTCACGATGGTGGGCACTCTGATCCGCGGTCGCGTCACGGTCGGCGGCAGCGCCGGCGCCGCCGCCCGGGTCGCATTGTACATCGCGACCCGATATGCGTTGCAGCGCAGGCAGTTCAATGCATCCGGACGGCGGACGAGGTGCTGCTGATGGACTACCTCGTCCACCAGCGCAGGCTGTTCCCGTTGATCGCCCGCTCCTACGCGCTGCAGTTCGCGCAGAACGAGCTCGTCGCCAAGATGCCACGAGATCGCAGACCGCCGACGATCCCGACCCCGAGGAGCAGCGTGAGCTGGAGTCCCGCGCCGCCGGGCTCAAGGTCGCGAACACCTGGCACGCCACCCGCGCGATCCAGGAGGCCCGCGAAGCGTGCGGCGGCGCAGGCTATCTCGCCGAGAACCGTCTGATCGCGCTGAAGGCCGACACCGATGTGTTCACCACGTTCGAGGGCGACAACCACGTCCTGTCCCAGCTGGTGGCCAAGGAACTGCTGACCTCCTATGCGGACGAGATGCAAGCGGCATGAGCCCCGTCGAATGGGTGCGTTTCGCGGCCAACCTCGCCGCGACGGGTGCAAGAAACGCACTGCGGCGCAGACGATCATGCAGACGATCCTCGACACCCGGAGGACAACGAGGAAGACGGCAGCCTGTTCAACCGCGGCACGCAGGTCAAGATGTTCGAGGACCGCGAGCAGTACATGCTGGCCTCGGTCGGCGCGCCGGCTGCAGGGCAAGCCAAGGAGAGAGCCGTTCGAAGCGTTCAATGTCGTGCAGGACCACGTGCTGCACGTCGCGCAGGCGCACATCGACCGGATCATGCTCGAGGCGTTCGTCGCAGGCATCGACGCCTGCGAGGACGAGGACGCCAGGGAGATCCTCGGATTGGTGTGCGACCTGTATGCGCTGTGGGTGATCGAGAAGGACAAGGCCTGGTTCGTGGAGCACCGGTTCCTGTCCACCGAGCGTGCCAAGGCGGTGACGCGCGGCATCAACGACCGCTGCAAGCGGCTGCGTCCGTACGCGGAGACACTCGTCGACGGATTCGGCATCCCGGAGAAGCTGCGCTACGCCGAGATGCTGCACCCGGAGAACATCCCGGATGCCGACGAGCACAAGCAGAAGGACGCCACCAGCGCGGGCGTCATCTGACGCAGATCAGGTGCCCGGTACCGGATCCAGCACGGTCAGCCTGCCCTCCTCGAGCGTGACGCGGGCGGTACCGATGCCCGTGGGGCAACACGGCTCGTCCTGACCCTGCCGCCACTGGTACTGCACGACCGCGTTGTGTTCACCCTGCGGGGTGACGGTGATGTAGGGCCGCGGCTCCATCGACGGCGATCCGACCGGCTCGACGCCGTCGAAGAACAGGACCTGCTGCGGGCTGTCGGGCTGATCCCCTGCGGTGACGATGACCCACTGCAGGCGGCAGTCCGCAGCGGTGCCACGGGTTGTCTCCCGCCAGGGCCCCGGCGGCAGCAGGGCGAACTCGGATTCGATGGCTGCGGCGGCAGGGCCAGGGCCGCAGTCCGCGGCGGTACTCGTCGGCGGAGGCGATGGTGGGCTCCAGCCACAGCCGGCGGCACCCGCGGCGAGTAGTCCCGACGAGACGAGCACAGCGAGACGACGCATGGCGTCGAGCTTACGGGGGGTGAACCGCGGCCGTTTGCTCCAGGGGTTCCCGTGCCGACAGTCGTTGTCAGGCAACAGCTTTGATCAATCTCTGCGACACCACTCCCAGGTTGCGGTACCTTCCGCCCACGGGAGCCGGGGGTGGTTTCGTGCGTCACGAACAGAACGGCCTCGACGCCCACTGGTGGGAGTCGGAGATCGACGCGGCGGTCGGCATCGCGTCACCGGTTCGCCAATCGAGCCCGCACCCGACACCGACCGCCTCGCGGACTTTCTGTCGCACTGCGACCCGGCCCGATGGGGCCAGGACCTGTTGCACCGCGCCTTCACCCACTACTTTCACGCCCGCTACGCCCCCGACCGCGACGCCAAGCACGAGCACATTCGGCTCCAGCCCTACATGGCGATGCCGGGGTCCAACCCGTCGCCTGGTGACCGCCCACCTCCTGGAGTTCGACCTCGGCACGTACGGGCACGCCGTCGACGAGGACGTCGAGCAGTGGCAGGGCGTGAGTTTCCCCGAGACGCTGACAAAGCTCGACAACAAGGACCTGGTGACGCTTCCGGCAGGCCCCCTGTAATCCGTGCCTCCAGGATGCTCTGGCGACTTTGTCGTCAGATGATGAGCTCCCCCGCCTGGACTCGAACCAAGAACCGTCCGATTAACAGTCGGAAGCTCTGCCAATTGAGCTACAGGGGATTGCGCTCCCGCGGTGGTTGCGCCGCGGACCAGAGAGCACTTTAGCCTACGTCCGGTTCGACGTGCCAATGCGTTGTCTGGTGGCCACCCGTGCCGGAAGTCAGGCAGGATGGACGTCAACGCTTCGTCATTTCGAGAGACTCTGGGAGGAGCCCCGTGATCGGGTATGTCGCCGTTGCGGCCGTCGGCTACGTGCTGGGAACCAAGGCAGGCAGGCGGCGCTACGACCAGATCGCGGGTACCTACCGCGCCGTGACCGGCAGCCCGGCGGCCAAGGCCGTCATCGAGGCCGGGCGACGCAAAATCGCCGAGCGGGTGTCACCCGACCCGACGATGGTGAATTTGACGGCATCGACTCCGGCACCGACGTTCTTCGAGCCGGAGCAGGTGGTGAGAAGAGAGCGCTAGCCGATCGGCTGCGTAATCGATCGTGCCGGAAGCATCGGCCCGGTGTAGATCCCGAAGCCGTTCTCACCGAAACCGACCTGGGGCGTCCCGATCGTGGCGCCGCTTCCGTTCGAGTAGGACAGGCAGTTGCCGTCCGCCATATTGCCGAACCAGGCCAGGCACCGCGGAGCCGCAGTCGACTCAGCAGCGGTTCCGGCTGTGGTCAGCGACGTATAGAGAGGAACGGCGACGGCCGCGGCCGCGATGGCCCCGGCGATCACCCGGGACTTATTGGTCCGGATCTTGCTTACCAGCATGAACAGCTCGCCTTCTCCCCGACGGATTGCAGCCACTACCATAACCCGCCTATCGCTTTTACGCAGTCAGGTCGTTACCGCTTGCCTGTTCGAGCAGGCTGCGCCGGTAGGCCTCCATGGCCACCAGATCGCCGAACAGCGCGTGGTACTCGTCTCCCTGTTCGACCGGCGACATCCGCTGAAGCTTCGA
>CAWCMF010000009.1:0-121918 GCA_963796545.1 uncultured Actinomycetota bacterium
CCCGTCCAGATTGTTCAGTCTGTCGCGGGTAGCAAGTCAGCCCGATCCCTGTATCGCCGCGTCGTTCGACGGGACAAGCGGCTCATCGATCGCGACTGATCGTCGACTGACCCCACAGGCCGCTGGGGTGTCACCCCGCCGCCTGGGCCACCACCGGAAGTCGGCGGACCGACGCTCTACGCGGGGTCAGCGGGCGTGGCACTCGTGTCCGCCGGCGTGGAGGACGGGGTGTCTCTTGCCCTCGCGGGCATAAGAGGCCGCGTCGACACCGACTTCGCTCAACACCCGTGCGGCGTCGATCTTGCTAGTCGCTTCGATGTCCGGGCTCGCACAAGATCGCGAAACACAGTGTCGCCCTTTGTGGCCGACTCGAATCCCAGTACTCGGTAGGCCGTGCACAATCCGTCCCATAGATGTGTCCTCTGCGAGGACGTGATCGCAGCGTCCCTGCTCGAGGCCACCAGATATGCCCAAGTCGAGTACAGATTGCCCCGCCAAGCGGACGGCCGCAGCCGCCTTCAATGCCGCGGCTCGACTTGATCGTGGGCCGACCCGATGTGCTCGAACGAGCGTGATCCCCGCCGCCAGGACCACACGACCTGCACCGCGATCGCCCCAGAACCGGTCTTCACGTCCGGATGTCCGGCAGCCTACGACCCCAATCGAACTGTCCCGGCGAGGTCTGCGCTTCCGCGTCGAGTTCGCGGTCGAGGTCTTCCTGGCTCAGGAAAGCCATCCAGGTCCCCGAACCGAACCCGTAGCCGTCTGCGGAGCCGGGACGGCAGATCCAGCAGGAGCCGACTCTGCAAAGACCACCCCGCAAGCGACCAGCAACACGCCGACCAATCGGATGATCAAACTACGCCTGCTCATGGCGGAAACATAGCGTTGCCGTTTGCTTCTCGCTCGGCTTTGCACGAGCAGCCTGCAAACTCAGATTGGGGCAACTTAGCCCTACTGACGACGTACGATCGCATCCCGACGAGGTTGCAGCAAGTGTAGGGCGGGTCCGGTCGTTCGATGCACGCCGCGCCGGCTGGGAAGCTGCGCAGTAGAAAGTCTCTCGGCGATCCGCACCCGATGACCGGCGTGGCTGTCTACTGTGGACAAGCAATGAAATTCGACGGCAAATTAGCTGCGCTAAGGGCGGGGACTTATGAAGCGGTGGGCGAAACAAGACTCCTCCAGCGTGATGACCCGGAGCGTCGTCTGCTGCCGCATCTCTCGGCGGGTGGTGGTGGCCGGTATCCACATGGCACCTTGATCTCATCCGAACCTGCCTCAGAACCGGTCTCCTACAACATCGTTCACACAGGGGGGGGGAGGGACAACGACACGTCGGCATCACGGACTCCGACCTCTATTTATATGTCGGAGCAAAAGAGATCGACTAGTCGTTGGACAAACTTCGAGAACCTATCGGCGTGACGACCCTGCGCCTTGGAGTTCCGTGGACGTACGTGGAGCCGGTGAATGACGCATACGACTGGGGCCGCGCTGGACATGATCATTGAATGCGGCCGATGCCAGAAACATGGATCTCACGCTCACAGTTGGTCGGGACGCCGGCACACGCCCGGTTGCCCTCGACGCCATAGTGAGCCAGTGGCGGCGGTGCCCGATCCGGCCAAGTTCGCTGACTTCGTCGGCGATGTTGCCGCGAGGGTACAGCGGCAAGGTGTTCCGCATACGAGATCTGGAATGAACCGAACATCGCTGTACTTCTACAACCCGATGGAGCGCGGCTGGCTACACGGAGTTGTTGAAACCATGCGTATCCCAGTGATCAAGGCAGCGGACCCCAAACGCGACAGTGGTAGCCGCGTGTTGACGGCCGCCGTCGACAGCTTCGTCACCATCGACCCCGTGAAAGCTTCGTCTCGAAAATGTATCAGGCCGGAGCCAAGGACAATTTCGACGCGCTGTCCTATCACCCGTACGAGTGGACGAACTTGGGCAGGGTGATACAAGGCGTATTCACCGGAGACATCGGGTCGTTCGGCAACCTTTCCCTCAATTCGCCGCTGAACCAGGTTATGGGCATGCGGGCTCTGATGGTTACGGCCGGGGATGGAGACGCCCTCATCTGGGCCACCGAATATGGGAACCCGTCGTTGAGTATCGGCGAACCGGCGCAAGCCCAGTACATCTACGACCTGATCACCGGGTGGAAAGCGCTCGAATACACGGGTCCGCTATTCATCCACACCACCAAGGACTTCGGACCCAATTTCGAGCCGCTCAGCCCCACATTCGGAATTTTTCGCGCCGACTGGACACCGAAGATGGCGGCCAGCGTCATTGCGAACCTGATCGCGGGGGTGCCGATTGCGCGCCCGCTTCCAGTGGATCCTTTCGCAGCTCTCGGAGCGACGCTCGTGAGCTTGTTCAACGAAACGGTCATCTTCGTTCCGACCTCGTCAACTCGTGGGTGAGAACGGCGAACGCCTCATGGGCGGGAATAACCGGAGTCGCACAGCCGGCGAGCCGCTGCGGCCGCGCCCGATGTCGAGGCGTTGGCGTTCCATTCCGCGAGCCCTGAGGAGGTCGACTCGATCGGGTGACCGATACACAAGCGGTCACCGGATCAACCGAGCAGAGGTCAGGACAGCCCATCGTCAGCCCGGCCGCCGCGGACGCTACCGCCGTCGGCCAGGCAGTAGTCGAAGAGCAGGTGCTCGGTAAGGGAACCACGGGTGAGGAAGCCACCGGTGATGCGGAGGGGTTGGGAACCACCCCGGACGCGACCGGAACCGCGGCGATCGAGAATGACGATGTCGTCGGCTCACCTAATGAACCGTCGACCGCCACCGGGACTCCCGTCGGAGAGGAGATCGACGAGGATCAGAAAGCTAACCTCGACCCGCCCAGCGAGGCCGCCGAGATCACGGACACGGATACGGCCGGCATCACGACCACGACGACGACGGGTCCGACGACCATCAACGGCACGGAGGCCGAGGATCTGACCCCGGCGCCGGTTCGCCGGTGCCTGACAACAAAGACACCGCGGCAACTGTGGGCGCGAGCGGTTAACATCCTGAGGATCCCCGTAGGGGACGGCCGAAAGCAGATGCGAGGATGAGGAGTGGCCGTAGGACAGCTGGCGAGGCCTGCTTGAGTTCAGCGCCAGTAGCTGAGCCGGGTTCGTGGAGGTGTTCGGCGGCTGTAAAGGGGGTTGAATGCGCAGCATGCTGCTAGGCGGCCGTGACCTGAAGATCGTGAAGAATGCGGTGTTTGAACGGAGGCACTACACCGCCACTCGAAATATGTTGCTTCTCTACCAGTCTCGTGTGGAGATGTTTCGACGCTACTTAACCATCGGCGGTGAGTATCCCTATACAGCCCACGTGCGGACGCCGTTAGGCATGCTCGGCATCACTCTGTATTCGCCGGACGACGTTCGGACCGTCAACGAAATCTTCTGCCGACTCGACTACTTTGCCGATGAAAATGACGAAGTGATCGTCGACTTCGGCTCGAACATCGGGGTATCGGCTGCCTACTTTTTGTCCCGGAGCAATGGTGTTTTCGCCTATCTGTTTGAACCGCTCCCACAGAATGTTGAACGACTGCGCAGCAACCTGGCGAGCTTCTTGAGTCGCTACTTGCTAGAGGAAGCTGCCGTCGGTCCGACCGATGGCGAAGTCGAATTCGGCTGGAAAAGACCGGGCGGTATGGCGGCGTGGGCGCGACGTGGGACGACGTGATTACGGTGAAATCGGTGAACTCACGCGCGATTCTCGAGCAGGTCGTCGCCATCCACGGCAAGATAGACGTCCTCAAGGTCGACATCGAAACGCTCGAAAATGCCGTGATACGCGATATTCCCCCGTCATTGGCACGACGTATACGCAAGATCTATGTCGAGTACCGCTTCACCGAGAATCCGCTGCGCGCTACCCATATCTACTCGCCAGTATGGCGATGTCACTCAATTCTTCCTCCGGGGCGAAAGCGACGAGTAGATCAAGCTCATCCGCAGCGTTACACGGCAGTGCATCGCTTACGACGCTGTCGCATCGCCCGTGCCGATCAGCCGATGCCGAGCTAGTTCTGAAACTGACTGAGGGTGTTGACGGTCTGGGCTTCAATGAGTGGGGCCGCATGGCTGACCGCGTGGGTTGTGAGAAAGGACCTAGTCAGGCGACCGTGAAACCCGCTGGTCGCCGGCACCGTCCATCGCTCAACGGCACCTAGACCGCGGGTGTCCACGGCAGCTCCGGCAGGTATGCGGATTCCGCTGACAACGTCAAGGGACAGCAGCAGCGACGACTCTGGTCCGGACAGCGGCGACGGCGAGTCCTGGCGATTGGACGCGCCGCCTAACTGCGGTGTTCAACCGGGAATGACGCTCGCGTACGGGCCGCGCACGGTCAGCAGCTCGACGGCTATCCTTCCCGGGTGAAACGCAAAGCCGTGCATGACCTATCCGCAAGAGTCGCTTTCATCACTGGCGGCGCGTCGGGCATCGGCGCCGCGCTGACGACGAAGCTGACCGATGCCGGTGCCGAGGTCTGGATCGCCGACCGCCAGTTCGGGGTCGCCGAGCAACTCGCGCGGCGACTGGACGCCGGCGATGCCGCGGTGCACGCAGTCGAACTCGACGTCCGTGACCCCGTCGCGTTCGAACAGGCAATCGCCCGGACCGTGCAAACGTCCGGGCGGATCGACTTCGGGTTCAACAATGCCGGTATCGGCATCGGCGGTGAGATCGACGCCCTGAGCCTCGAGGACTGGAACGACATCATCGACGTGAACCTGCGCGGCGTGATCCACGGCGTCCGGGCTGCCTACCCTGTGATGATCAGGCAAGGCAGCGGTCACATCGTCAACACAGCGTCGATGGCCGGTTTGGTAACCACCTCAGCGCAGGCGGGTTACTCCGCGACCAAACACGCGTCGTCGCCCTGTCGAAAACAATGCGGGTGGAGGCCGCGACTCACGGAGTACGGGTGTCGGTGCTGTGTCCTGGGGTGGTTCGCACGCCGAACCGGACCGGGGGAGTATGGCCGCAACAGGAGCGTTAGCAGAGAAAATTTGCTCAAGCTCGGTGAGACGTTGCGTCCGATGGACCCCGACGCCTTCGCCGAGCAGGCGGTGCGCGCAGTACTTCGCAATCAGGCGATCATCGTCGTGCCCCGGTGGTGGAAAGCGCTGTGGTTCCTCAGCGGCTCTCACCGGAGCTGTCCATGCGGACGGCCGGCGTGGCGCTGCGACGCACCCGTCAGGTGCAGTCCGCTACTCCGCTTTCGTAACTTCAAGACCATGACGCGGTCGATTCCCGATACCCGTCGGTGAGCGCGACGAGCTCCTTGCGGCCATCGGCACGCACCCCGAGCATCACCAACAAGCACAGCTTGGTCTGCTCGAGGCGGACCTTGCGGTGCATTCCGGGGACTTGCGTGGCCACGCTGGCAGATCTTCGGTGAGAACCGCTGCCGCTCAACGGTATCGGGTCCAGGCGCTTGTCGTAGACCCGCGGCGCGTCTGCTCACGCGCTATGGGATTGGTCCTTTGACACGCGGCGCAGGCGCAGGCTGACGAACGGATCCACCGACTCGCCTTCGATGTTGCGCCTCACGATGTCGGACAGCGACGTGGTCGACGTCGATGACCTCCATCCCGGCCGCGGAGAACGTGTCGTCGTTGAAGAGGCTGGGGTCCAGCAGGGGATTGGTGAGCGCCTGGGAGAACGCGTCGACCGCCACCATCGTGCGCCATCAGCGGCGGCAGCGTGCTGCCCGGTCGCGGACGTCCTCGGCGAACAGGCCCGGGAACAACTCGACCTTGTCGATGTCGTCTCCGTAGCAGTGCCTCAGCGCCTCGCGCACGTCCGGGTCGACGTCAGGTCCTCGATCGATCGCAAGGGGGGAAGCCGCAGCACTTCGCGGTAGGCGTTGTACGACGCGAGATTCGCTCTTCCTGCCGACGTCGATCGAGACGGGCTCGATGGGCAGCATGCGACGCGTCGGTGTTGAGCAGGCCGATCGTGCTGCAGGGCTGTCGGACGCCTCGTCGAACAGCGCCGCCAGTCCGTGCGTCGGTGACCGGGCGGGTGTCCCACTGCATCCGCGAGAACTCCGCGTCGCGCTCCGCCGACGGTCACCAGCGTGGGCACCAGGCTGTGCCAGCGGTACAGCAGGTTGAACTCGACGGACATCCAGTTCTGCCGGTACCACCTCTCGCCCGCACCGATGCCTGGCTCCACGAACAGCGGAAACTTGATCGGCGTGATGTGGTTGATGTAGTCCTCGATGACCACCTTGATCAGCACCACGATGAGCGTGTTGCGCGTGGTCTCGAAGATCCGGTCCTCGGGCCAGTCCCGGTGCTGCTGTCTTGATCGCGCGTGCGATGCGGTTGTGTTCCCGAAGGAACAGCGTGCTCATCATCACGAAGCCGTAGTGGATGTTCCCGCGCGGGATGCCCAGCGCGAAAAAGGTTGCGCTTCAAGCTCCTCGGATGCCTCGCGTGACGGCCTTGGTTTTCGGGTCCTTGCCCGTCAGGACGATCGGCAGATTCGCGAAGCGCTCCTCGACCTCGCCGTCCTCGCCGAAGTAGAAGGGCGGGAACTCGTGGCCGTCGATGAGCTGGACGTCTTGAGCAGGCCGTCAGCTCGCCCGAAGCATGTCGGTCACTTCGGCGGTCTGGCCGTACAGCTGGCTCAGGTCGATGTCGTGGGTGGAGGTGTTCCGCTTGCGGGTGCCAGGATCGGTGCGCAGGAATCCGTCGACGAACCACTGCGCGAACAGCGGAAAGAGCAGGGAGGATTTCTCGGAGACTCGTGGTGCGCCCGTCCGGGCGCCTCGAACAGTGCGGTGACCTCGTCCAGCGGCGGTTGTCGTCGCGCACCAGGTCGGGGTCGGGCGGCAGGTGGCGCTGGCTGAACGTGCGGTCGCGCAGCGACTCCCACGACGTGTAGTCGCCCATGGTGCTCAACGCCCCGGACGGGTCTTCATCGTGTAGATCGAGCGAGTTGATGATCCATCCGGTTGACCACGGACTTGAGCCTCGGGGTGCGCCGCAGCAGTCCGCCAGAAGGCAGGGAAGCTGGTGGTCAGCGGCGATCGCGCACGCCATTCTTGACGCCGTTCTTTCGCCAGAACCCGCCGGTCACGGCGTCAAGAGTACGTCGACAACCACCTGAACGCGGCCAGTCAGGACATTGCGGTGGAGATCGCCGATGCCAGCTCCGGCGACGCCGAACTTCCGAGGTTCTGGTAGCTGCCGCCGGTGATCTGCGCGACAGCCTCCCAGGTGGCCCGGTCCGGGTCATCTCCGAAGTCGATGACGTTCACGGCCACCGGACGGTCGGCCTTGAAAGCGCCCCTGATGTAGTCCTGAAGCCCTGCGGCGCCCAGCGACCGGTCGGTGTGCGGCCCGACTGGTGATGACGAGAACCGAGTTCTTCTGCCCTTCGCGGAATTTGGCCGACGCATCGGTGTAGGCGAGTCGCAGCGTGGTGAACGACACCGCACCGCCCCCTGACGCTGACTGCCCGTCCAGCGCCGCGGTCAGCGCATCCGAGCGGCTTTTCCCGTTGAGGGGGCCGGACAGCGGTCCGATGCTGATCTCCGAACGTCCCCGGACACCGTCGAACGTCCACAGTCCGACCCCGGAATCGGGGGGTAGCACCTGGATTCGCGCCTTGAGGGCGTCGGCGACATTCGCCAGTCGGGTGGCGTCTCCCTCGTCAACGGGCATCGACTGGTCGAGCATGATCGTGACGGTGGGGCTCTGCGCCGGCGTCGTCAGCGTGTCGGCGATGGTGGTCCGCAAGGCGTTGTCGCCGACATTCAGTGGCTTGGAGATCGGTGCGAAGTCGAATGCATCGCTGGCCGGCGGCGCGACGCCCTCGACGCGAAAACCTGCCTTGGCGAGCTCGCCGAGTTGTTCGGGTTTGCGCATGAACCGCGCGAATTCGCTTGCCGCGGTGACTTGTTCCTGTGCCAGCCAATCCCCGGCCAGCAGCGCGGTGGGGAAGTCGGCCATCGCGGTCGGCCCCGGCGGCAGCCAGGTCGTCAGCGTGCCGTTGGCGTCGGGCGACGATGCGCGCTCGAACACCCGTTGTTCGGTGGTCACCACGGCGTGCACCGGTGCCGCCGCCGGATCGTCGGCCTCGGCGAGCGCATCGATCGCGGTGCCTGCATTGGTGTCCGGCAGTTCAGGCGCACCCGCCATCAGCGTGCTGACCGCGCTGAGACCCGCGGTTGCCGGCTCTCCAGAGGGTGCCGCCGCGTCGGCCACCGCTTCGGCCGCAAGAAAGGAGGCGTCGCTGTCGTCACCGAGGGGTAGCGCCAGGCGCAGCCCTCCCCAACCTTGCAGCCCGAGGCCGTCGAGAGATGCGGGATCGTTTTGCAGCCTGGGCAATGTGCCCCAATTCTGTTCGCCCAGAGCCTCTTTGAGCTGCGGCGAAACGGCGAGCACGACCGGGGAGGTCACCAGCGAGCGGCTGTCGCTGACGATCTGCGCGCCGGCTGCGGATTCCAGCCGCGCCTCGGACACCGAGCTCGCCGGGATCCACAGGGCCGGGCGTTCGCCGAGGTCGGCGGGCCACTCCTCGGGGAGACCGTTGACCACCTGATCGGAATCGGCGGGTCTGACAGCGACGTTGACACACCGGTCACCCACGGGAGCCGCAGTCTGGTTGTATCGCTCGGCGAGCGCCGCAACGGGCTCCGCGATCGCCGGGTCCGCGACCACGGCGACATCGACCTGGCCGTCCACGCACCGGGCCGAAGCGACGTCCGACCGGCTCGACAGCGAGTCACCGATGAAGCGCCACAGGATGACGACCGCGACCACGACGACGACGGCGACCAGCGCGACGATGACACTGACACTGACACCGCGCCGGCCCGGTGTCACGGCGCGGTGGGCGCCTGTCCATTCGCCGTCCTCCCAGCCGCCGCTGTGCTGCGGACCGGACCGGGGTGGCTCGCCGGAATCTCCTGGAGGACCGTGAAATTCGTTGTCTACGCCGTGGTCGTCGCCCGAATCCGCTGTGAAGCCGATGCGTTCGGTCTGCGGATCGTCGGACTGCTTGCCGCGCGACTCGTCGGGATCGGGGAGGCTATGTCTGCCCATGTCTGCCCATGTCTGCCTAAGCCTCGCTCGGTTGACCGGTCAGTGTTGCGCGTGCTGCGTCAGCCAACGTTACTAGCTGCCTTGAACTCCCGGCGCCGCCGGTGCAGGATCGGCTCGGTGTAGCCGCTGGGCTGTGCACCGCCAGACAGAATCAGTTCCTGAGCCGCCTGGAACGCGATGCTGCCGTCGGGGTCGGGAGCCATGGGCCGGAAGTCGGGATCCTTGGCGTTCTGCTCGTCGACGACCGCGGCCATGCGGCGCAGGCTGGCTTTGACATCCTCTTCGGTGATGACGCCGTGGCGTAGCCAGTTGGCCAGCAGCTGGCTGGAGATGCGTAGCGTCGCACGGTCCTCCATCAGCGCCACATTGTGGATGTCGGGCACCTTCGAGCAACCCACACCCGCGTCGATCCACCGCACCACGTAGCCCAGGATCGACTGGCAGTTGTTGTCGACCTCTTCGCGGATCTCGTCCGACTCCCAGGCCAGCTCCTTGGCCAGCGGGATCGTCAGTAGCTGATCGACGGTGCCGCGACGCTCGCCCGCGAGCTCGTTCTGCACCGCGAAGACGTCGACCTCGTGGTAGTGCATCACGTGCAGGGTGGCGGCGGTCGGCGACGGCACCCACGCCGTGGTAGCGCCGGCCTTGGGCTGTCCGATCTTCTGCTCGACCATGTCGGCCATCAGATCGGTCATCGCCCACATGCCCTTGCCGATCTGCGCCTTGCCGGACAGTCCTGTCTCCAGCCCGATGTCGACGTTCTGGTTCTCGTAGGCCTGGATCCAGTCGGTCGACTTCATCGCGCCCTTACGAATCATCGGACCCGCGTCCATCGAGGTGTGGATCTCGTCGCCGGTACGGTCCAGGAACCCGGTGTTGATGAACACCACGCGGTCGGCCGCGGCCTTGATACAGGCCTTGAGGTTCAGCGTGGTGCGCCGTTCCTCGTCCATGATCCCGACCTTGAGCGTGTTCTGCGGCAGGCCGAGAACGTCCTCGACCCGGCTGAACAGCTCGCAGGTGAAGGCGACCTCGTCGGGGCCGTGCATCTTCGGCTTGACGATGTAGACCGAACCGGTGCGGCTGTTCGCGAACGGGCCGTTGGCACCGTCGTTGTCGGCGCCCGAACGCAGCCCGTGGATGCCGATCAGGCCGGTGAACAGCGCGTCCTGGATGCCCTCGGGAATCTCGTTCCCCTCGGCATCCACGATCGCGTCGTTGGTCATCAGGTGCCCGACATTGCGCACGAACAGCAAGCTGCGGCCGGGCAGTGTCAGCTCGGACCCGTCAGGGCCGCCATCCGGCCGAGTGTAGGTGCGGTCCTCGTTGAGAACGCGGGTGAAGGTCTTGTCGCCCTTGCTGACTTCTTCGGAAAGGTCACCGCGGTTCAGACCGAGCCAGTTGCGATATCCCAGCACCTTGTCCTCGGCGTCGACCGCGGCAACGGAGTCCTCGAAGTCCATGATCGTGGTGATCGCCGACTCCAGCACGACGTCCTTGATGCCGGCCCTGTCGGTCGAGCCGATGGGGGAGTCGGCATCGACAAGGATCTCGATGTGGAGCCCGTTGTTGACCAGCAGCACCGCCGTCGGCTGGTCGGGCTCACCCAGGTAACCGACGAACTTCTCGGGCTCGGCGAGGCCGACAGAGCCGCCGTCGTCGAGCGTCGCGGCGGCCTGACCGACTCCGTCTTCGACAACGACCGAGAGCCGATTGATGTCGGACCAGGACCCTTGCGCGAGCGGGACCGCGCCGTCGAGGAACTTCCTGGCGTAGGCGATCACCTTGTCGCCGCGAATCTTGTTGTAGCTGCTCCCGGCCTCGGCGCCGCCTTCGTCGGAGATGACGTCGGTGCCGTACAGCGCGTCGTACAGCGAACCCCATCGGGCGTTGGCGGCGTTGAGTGCGAACCGCGCGTTGAGGATCGGCACCACGAGCTGCGGGCCCGCGGTGGTGGTGATCTCGTCGTCAACGCCTGAGGTGGTGATGGTGAAGTCCGCAGGCTCGGGCTCCAGGTAGCCGATGTCGGTGAGGAACTGCTTGTAGTCCGCGGGCTCGAAGCCACCGATCACCCGCGCGCGGTGCCACTTGTCGATCTGCGCCTGCAGGTCGTCGCGGCGGGCGAGCAGATCCTGGTTCTTCGGCGTCAGGTCGGCGACGACCTTGTCCACGCCGGACCAGAAGGTGTCGGGGTCGATGTCGGTGCCGGGCAACGCCTCATTGGTGATGAAGTCGTACAGCACGGGGGCGACGCGCAGGTTTCCCACCGTCACGCGATCGGTCATGATTCCTCCCTCGCTTGCACGTGCGCGAGCGCCGTGCCTTAACACTCTCTTGCACTTCAAGGGTTTAGCTTACCCACCGGTAACAGGGCTATTCGCCCGCGGCGGTGTCCTGCAGAGCTACGCAGCGGTCCAGCAGCCGGGCGCGTAGCGGGGCGGCGCGCTCACTGATCGCCTCCTGGGCTCGTGCGTATTCGCGCCTCCCGCCCGGCGTTTCGACGGTGATGGGTGCGAATCCGAGGTCGCGCAGATCATAGGGGCTGGCCCGCATGTCGAGAACCCGGGCGTCGGCGGCGAGCTCGAGGCAGTCCAGCACCAGGTCCGACTCGATCAGCGGCCCCAGTTTGAAGGCCCACTTGTAGAGATCCATTCCGGCGTGTACACATCCGGGCTGCTCGGCGGCGATCTGGGTCTGTCGGGTCAGCGATTGCGCGTTACGCGGCGCGGCAGCGTCGGTGAAGAACCGGTAGGCGTCGAAGTGGCTGCAGCGCAACGGCATCGACTCGACTACGGCGTCGGTCCCGGCCACGCCGAGACGCAGCGGTACCCGCGAGTGACGCACCGAGGGCGCCCGATACACCATCGCCCACTCGTGCAGACCGAAGCAGTTGAACCGGGCAGGGCGCGACGCGGTGGCACGGAGCAGTGCCGCGATGAACGTCACGGCGCCGAGGCGCGCGTGCAGATGTTCAGGGCTGACCGTGACCCCGCCGGTACACCGGACGTACCCGGCGCGCTCGAGGTAGCGGTCGGCCTCGGCGCCTTCGAGCATCACGCCGTACCCGGGATGCCAGACGCGCAGCTGGCGCGGCCGCAGGCTGTAGTAGGTGAACAGGAAATCGAAGACCGGGTGCGACCGACCCGCCCGCCGACGCTCGATGTGCGGCGCGAGGAACGCGTCGGCGCGGTGGCGGTAGGCGGCGGCCTGGTCACGCCAGTCAGGCACCGCGGCGAGCCGCGAATCAGACACCGCGGCGAGCCGCGAATCAGACACGATGCGTGCCGTCGCGGACTGTTCCCACCAGGTCCTCGACGAGGTCTTCGAGCGCGACCACCGCGGAGACGGCGCCGTCCGGCGCCGTGACCAACGCGAGGTGGCTGTTTCTACTTCGCAGCCGGGTCAGGGCGTCGGGCAGTGGCAGCGAAGCCGGCACCAGGGGCAGGGGACGGATCATCGAGGAGTCGCACACGGCGTCCGCGCCGTGCGGACCGCTGACCAGCGGCAGCACGTCCTTGATGTGCAGGTATCCGATGAAGGCGCCGTTCAGATCGGCCACCGGAAACCGGGAATACCCGGTCTCGCGCAGCGCGTTCTCGATCGCGGCCACCGTCGGCCCGGCCCCTTCTCTGGCGACGGGCACGGCGCGGATCTGATGCAGCGGGATGGCGACGTCGCCGACGAACCGGGTGCGGATCTGCAGAGCCCTGGTCAGCCTGCTGTGTTCTTCGGGATCGAGCAGCCCCTCCGACAGCGATTCGGCGATCATCTCGGACAGCTCGACCGTCGACACCGTGATGTCGAGTTCGTCCCTGGGTTCGACGCCGAACGAGCGCAACGTGGCGTTGGCGCACCAGTTGTAGAACGCGATGAACGGCCGGGCCGCCCGGATCCAGACCAGGTAGACGGGAATCAGCAGCATGGCCGTCGATTCGGGCCCGGCGATCGCGATGTTCTTCGGCACCATCTCGCCGAGCAGCACGTGCAGCGTCACCACCACCGACAGCGCCACCAGAAACGACACGGTGTGCAGCAGCGCGTCGGGGATGCCGACCAGGTCGAAAGGTTTCTCCAGCAGGTGAGCCACGGCGGGCTCGGCGACCCGCCCCAGCAGGATCGAACACACCGTGATGCCCAGCTGGGCGCCCGCAAGCATCAGCGAGAGGTTCTCGCCTGCCCTGATCACGGTCACCGCACTCTTCTTGCCCTGTTCTGCGAGCGCTTCGAGACGATCCCGGCGCGCCGAGATCAGCGCGAACTCCGACGCGACGAAGAATGCGTTGGCACCGAGCAGGACGAACGTCAGCAGCACCCCGAAGATGTCACCGCCCATCAGTCACCCACCTCTTCGTCGGCCGCCTCATCGGTGCGCTCTGCGTTGCGGCCCAGTTCGGTCAGCTCGAGTTGATCGATCCGGCGGCCGTCCATCTTCACCACGGTCGCGCGCCAGAGCACCGGGTCCTCCACCGGTCCGTCGGGGTCGAAGGCGGTCAGCTCGACCGATTCGCCCTCCTCGGGAATGTGGCCGAGCTTCTCCAGCACCAGACCGCCGATGGTTTCGTAATCGCCTTCGGGCGCCCGGAACTCGGTCCCTTCGGCCACCTCGTCGATGCGCAGCAGGCCGGAGACCTGCCAACCGCCGCGATCATCGGAGACCACATCGGGCGGTTCCACGTCGTGCTCGTCACGGACGTCGCCGACGATCTCCTCGATCAGGTCTTCCACCGTGACCATGCCCGCGGTGCCGCCGTACTCGTCGACGACCAGTGCGGTCTGCAGACCGTTGGCCCGCACCTCCGCCATGACGGCGTCGCCGTCGAGGGTGGACGGCACCTTGGTGACAGTCAGTGCCAGGTCGGCCAGCTTGGTGGACGAACGCGCCGCGGCGGGCACCGCGAAGACCTGCTTGACGTGTACGACACCGATGGTCTCGTCGAGGTCACCGCGGATGACGGGGAAGCGCGAGTGCCCGGTCCGGACGGCGGCCTCACTGAGGTCGAGCACCGTGTCGTCGGCCGTCGAGGGTGTCGATCTTGGACCGCGGCGTCATCAGTTCCTCGGCCGTGCGGACGCCGAACTGCAGCGAGCGGTCGACGAGGACGGCCGTGACGGGGTCCAGGGATCCGCTGCGCGCCGAGGTGCGGACCAACGACACCAGTTCCTGGGGTGAGCGGGCCGACCGCAGTTCCTCGGCGGGCTCGATGCCGAGGCGGCGAAGGATCCAGTTCGCGGTGCCGTTGGTGAGCCGGATGAGAGGGGTGAACAGGAACGAGAACATCAGCTGCGGACCCGCCGACCACCGCGCGGTCGGCACGGCGCGGGCCACCGCGAGGTTCTTGGGCACCAACTCGCCGAAGACCATCGAGATGGACGTCGCGATCAGGATCGCGAGGACGAGGGCGAGACCGCTGGCCCAGCTCTCCGGCAGACCGACGGCGGTCAGGCCGGGCTCGATGAGCCGTGCGACCACGGGCTCTGCGAGAAAACCGGTGGCCAGCGTGGTGATCGAGATGCCGACCTGGGCACCGGACAGCTGGGTGGACAGCGTGCGATGCGCACGCTGCACCATCAGGTCGCGGCGATGGCCCGAGCGGGCGTTGGCTTCGACCGTGCTGCGTTCCAGCGCGGTCAGCGAGAACTCCGCGGCGACGAACACGGCGGTGCCTGCGGTGAGCAGCATGAACGCCAGCAACGCCAGCAGAGACATCGTGAGGCTCACCGGAACGCTCCGGACATCTGATCACTCGGTGAGGTGTCGTTCAGGGAGTCGGGGAAGCCGGGTCGTGACCCCGGCCACCTAGGGGACGGTTCGGTCTCACCGGGCTCGTGGTCGGACCGCTCGGCATGTGTGGCCGGCTCGGATGGGTCTCCATCCAGTGCCTGCGGCACCTGGTCCCTCTCGTCTCGATGGAAGCTGCGCGGTGATGCTTTGCGCGAAATCGGCTGATTGTCAACACATGTTAGCGGAATCCTGTCGCCTGCCCAGCAGACACATTTACTTAGTCACACTAAATTCACAGGAATGGTAACTTCGACGCAAACGAAGGAAAGGCGTGCCTAAATGTCGATCTCGGTCCCTCGGATGGTGGTCGCAGGGGTGGCGGCGATGCTCGCCTTCACGGCGTGCGGATCGGGCACACCGAGCGAGGACTCCGACAAGATCGTGGTGTACTCCGGTCGCAGCGAAGAACTGGTGGCCCCGCTGCTCGAGAAGTTCACCGCCGACACCGGCATCGCCGTCGAGACGCGCTACGCCGGTTCCGGCGAGATGGCAGCCCAGCTGATCACCGAGGGCGACAAGTCCCCCGCGGATGTGTTCCTGTCCCAGGACGCGGGCGCGCTGGGCGCGGTGTCCAAGGCCGGACTGCTGGCGCCGATCGAGCGCCGAGACATTGGCCGCGGTGCCCTGCGCAGTACTCGGCCGCCGACGGCACATGGGTCGGCGTGTCCGGCCGGGCACGCGTCATCGTCTACAACCCCACCCTGGCACCAACGCCGCCCGACACGATCGACGGCCTGCTGGCGCCGGAATGGAAGGACAAGATCGGGTTCGCCCCGAGCAACGCATCCTGGCAGGCGTTCGTCACCGGCCTGCGGGTGGTGCGCGGCGATGCCGGGGCCGAACAGTGGCTGCGCGCGTTCAAGGCCCAGGACCCGCGGCCTTCGAGAACAACGTCGCGGTCCGCGACGCCGTGGACTCCGGGCAGATCCCGCTCGGCCTGGTGAACCACTACTACCTCTACGAGCTGATCCACTCCAAGGGCGCCGACGCCGTGGTCGCCAGGAACAAGTTCATGGCCGCGGGCGACCCGGGCGGCCTGGTCAACGTCGCCGGTGTCGGAGTGCTGAAGGCCGCGCCGAATGCCGACGGCGCGCAGGAGTTCGCCGCGTATCTGGTCGGGGAGTCGGCGCAGGAGTACTTCGCGGAAGAAACCGCGGAGTACCCGCTCGCGGCGGGTGTCGCACCGACGTCGGAGATGCCTGCGCTGGCGGACCTGCAGCCGCCCGCGGTCGACCTGTCGCAACTCGACGACATCGAGTCCACCCAGGAGATGCTGGTCAAGACCGGCCTTCTGACGAACTGACACGGTGTCGGTGACCACCACGGTCGGCAAGGCTCGCGGACGTCCCTCGGCATTGCTGCTGCTGCCGCCACCCTGGTGGCCGCCGGCACGCTGGTGCCGCTGTTCTACCTGGTCGAGCGCGCGCTGGATCGCGGGTGGCCGTTCGTCATCGACGAACTCGTCCAGCCGCGCACGGCGGCGCTCGTGGGTCGATCGCTTCTGCTCGTCCTGGTCGTGACCGCCGCCTGCGTCGTCCTCGGGGTCGCATTCGCCGTGCTCGTCACCCGCACCGATCTCGCGGGCCGCCGGGCACTCGCCGTCGCCCTGACGCTGCCGCTGGCGATGCCCAGCTATCTGCTCGCCTATCTGTGGGTCTCGGCGTATCCGACGGTGGCCGGCTTCTGGGGCGCGGCCTGGTCCTGACGTTGGTGAGCTATCCCCTCGTTCTGCTCACGACGATGGCCGCGCTGGCACGGGTGGACCCGGCGCAGGAGGAGGTGGCTCGCTCACTGGGCCTCGGCGGTGTAGCGGTGTTGTTCCGGGTGACGCTGCGCCAGGCGCGATCCGCGATCGCCGCGGGCGCGTTGCTGGTGGCGCTTTACGTGCTGAGCGATTTCGGAGCGGTCGCGGCCATGCGGTTCGAGGCGTTCACCTGGGTGATCTACGGGGCGTACCGCTCCGGCTTCAACCCGTCGCGGGCGGCGGTGCTCTCGCTGGTGCTGCTGGTGTTCGCGGTGGCCCTCGTGGTCGCCGAGCACCGGGCCCGCGGGCTGGCAACGGCATCGCGCGTCGGCGGTGGTGCGCCGAGACCCGCCCCGCTGAACCGCCTCGGGCCGTGGAGGGGAGTGGCACTGCTCGTACCCGCGGCCGTTCTGCTCGCCGCACTGGTGGTCCCGGGCATGGAACTGGCGGAGTGGCTGCGCCTCGCGAGCGCCCGCTGGGACATCGCGGAATGGCTTGGCGCACTGGTGTCGACGGTGTTGCTGTCTGCGGCGGCGGCGCTGGCATCCACGGCGGCGGCCCTGCCGCTCGGGGTGCTCGCGGCGCGGCACCGTGACCGGATGACGCGCACGCTGGAGGGCGCGAGCTATATCGCGCACGGGCTTCCCGCGGTCGTCATCGCGATTTCCATGGTGTCGCTCGGCGTGTTGCTGCTGAGGCCGATTTACCAGCGCGAGCCGCTGCTGATCCTCGCCTATACGGTGCTGTTCGTGCCCATGGCGATCGGTTCGATCCGCGCCGCGGTGGAGTCCGCGCCGATCCGCCTCGAAGAGGTGGCCCGATCGCTGGGCCGGCCCCCGGTGCGTGCGTTCGGCACGGTGACCGCCAGGGTGGCGCTGCCAGGCATCGCGGCCGGGGCGGCGTTGGTCCTGCTCACCTGCATGAAGGAGCTTCCGGTCACGCTGCTGCTCCATCCCACAGGCACCGATACCCTCGCCACCCGGCTGTGGGGTTTCAGCTCGGTCAGCGACTACGCCGCGGCAGCGCCGTACGCCGCGGCGCTGCTGATGTTCGCGGCGGTGCCCACCGCGGTGCTCGGAATGTGGAGTACCAGCTCGGGCCAGGTGCGCAGTGACTGAACCGTCAGTGGCCACCGTCGTCGCCAAGGCCATCCATAAATCATTCGGGGATCGGCCGGTGCTCGCCGGCGTCGACCTGGAGATGGCGGCCGGTTCGATCACCGCGGTCCTCGGGCCGTCGGGCTGCGGCAAGACCACGCTGCTGCGCATCCTGGCCGGGTTCGAAGATCCCGACGCCGGCACGGTGAGCATCGCCGGCGAGGCGGTGGCGGGCGGGGGCATCACCGTGCCCGTGCACCGCCGCCGGGTCGGCTTGATGCCGCAGGAGGGCGCGCTGTTTCCGCACTTGAGCGTGGGGGAGAACATCGCGTTCGGGCTGGACCGCGCAGCCCGCAGGCGGTCTCGACCGCAGATCGCGCACTGGCTGTCGGTCGTCGGCCTGGACGGACTCGCCGACGCCCGCCCGCACGAGATCTCGGGCGGCCAGCAGCAGCGGGTCGCGCTGGCGCGGGCGCTGGCCGCCAGGCCACGAGTGCTGCTGCTCGACGAACCGTTCGCCGCGCTGGACGCAGGGCTGCGGGTCCGGGTGCGCGAAGACATCGCGGCAATCCTGCGCGACACCGGCACCACCGCCCTGCTGGTCACCCATGACCAGTCCGAAGCGTTGTCGCTCGCCGACTCGGTGGCTCTGCTGACCGACGGGGTAGTGGCCCAGCACGGCACGCCCACCGAACTCTACGACTACCCCACCACGCTGGCGAACGCCCGATTCATCGGCAGCACAGTGGAACTCGCGGGCACCGCGACCGCGGGCACCGTGCACACCGCACTCGGCCCGCTGCGGGTACGCCAGGCGATCGCCGACGGTCCCGCGGTGGTGGTGCTGCGCCCTGAGCAGGTCCGGTTCGGTACCAACGGCTCCGGGGCCGTCGCCCGGGTGACGGCACGCCGGTTCTACGGCGCGGACACCGTCGTGCACGTGGAACTCACCGACGGCGCCGCGCTGCATCTGCGAAGCCCCGGTCCGGCCGACCTCGACATCGGAAGCGCCGTCACCGTCGAGGTCGCCGGGGACGTGCTGGCGTATCCGTCACCACCCGGTGGGCAACGGGTGCCCCTCGGCGAAGCCGGCGGCTGACTGCACTCCGAGCACCACCTTCTCGTGCAGTTCGGGCAGCGTGACCGCACCGACGTAGGTGCAAGTGCTGCGGACCCCCGAGGTGATGTGGTCGATCAGGTCCTCCACACCACCGCGCGCGGGATCCAGGCCCATCCTCGAGGTGGAGATGCCCTCCTCGAAAAGGCCCTTGCGGGCGCGGTCGAAGGAGCTGTCGGCAGCGGTGCGTGCCGCGACGGCGCGCTTGGAGGCCATGCCGTAACTCTCCTTGTAGGGCTGGTCGTCCCGGTCGCGCATCAGGTCGCCGGGGGACTCGTAGGTACCCGCGAACCACGATCCGATCATCACGTTCGACGCGCCTGCGGCAAGCGCCAGCGCCACGTCACGCGGATGGCGCACACCGCCATCCGCCCACACGTGGCCACCGAGTTCCCTTGCCGCAGCGGCGCACTCGACCACAGCAGAGAACTGCGGGCGGCCGACGCCCGTCATCATCCTTGTGGTGCACATGGCGCCTGGGCCGACCCCGACCTTGACGATGGAGGCTCCGGCGTTGATCAGGTCGCGGGTGCCCCCGGCCGATACCACGTTGCCCGCGGCCAGCGGCAGGCCCAGATCCATCGACGCCACCGCAGCGATCGCGTCGAGCATCTTTCGCTGGTGACCGTGGGCGGTGTCGATGACCAGCAGATCGGCGCCGGCCTCGGCGAGCTCGCGCGCTTTGGCCGCGACGTCGCCGTTGATGCCGACTGCTGCGGCGATGCGCAGCCTGCCTTTCGCGTCGACGGCAGGGGTGTAGATGCCTGCCCGGACCGCGCCGGTGCGGGTCAACACACCCACGAGCGAGCCGTCGGCCTCGGTGAGGACGGCGATGTCGACGGGGGCGTGCTCCAGCAGGTCGTACACCTTGCGGGGATCGGTCCCGACGGGCGCGGAGACGAAATCCGAGACCGCCACGTCGCGCACCCGGGTGAAGCGGTCCACGCCGTGGCACGCCGCCTCGGTGACCAGGCCGATCGGGCGGCCCGCCCTACCTGAATTGCTCCTCGCGTCCGCGTCTACGACGACCGCCGCGCCGTGCGCCCGCTTGTGGATCAGCGCGGCAGCATCGGACACCGAGTCGTCCGGTGACAGCGTCACCGGGGTGTCGACCACGGCGTCGCGGCTCTTGACGAAGTCCACCGTGTGCGTGACGGCCGCCGGTGGAAGGTCTTGTGGCAGAACCACGATGCCGCCGCGGCGGGCCACGGTCTCGGCCATCCGGCGGCCGGCGACCGCGGTCATGTTGGCAACCACCACCGGGATCGTGGTGCCCGACCCGTCGACCGTGGCCAGGTCCACATCGAAGCGCGACGGCACGTCGGAACGCCCCGGCACGATGAAGACTTCGTTGTAGGTCAGGTCGTACGGCGGCCGGTGGCCATCGAGGAACTCCACGATGCCGAGTCTAGTAGTGCACTACAAACGACTCGCGATGAAGATCTAGGCCTCGACCTCGCTGCGGTCGCCGCTCCACAACGTGTGGAACCGCTTCTCGGGATCGGTGTCGATGCGGCCGTAGGTGTGGGCGCCGAAGAAGTCGCGCAGGCCTTGGGTGAGCGCGGCGGGCAGACGCTCGGTGCGCAGCCCGTCGTAGTAGGACAGCGCCGACGAGAACCCCGGGATCGGGATGCCCAGTTCGGTGGCCTTGACCACCACGCGACGCCAGCCGTCGATGGCGTTCTCGATCGCGTCGCGGAAGTACGGGTCGACCAGAAGGGTCGGCAGGTCGGCGTCGTTGTCGAAGGCGTCCTTGATCCTGTTGAGGAACTTGGCCCGGATGATGCAGCCGCCCCGCCAGATGGTCGCCATGTCGCCGGGGGTGATGCCCCAGTCATATTCATTCGAGCCGGCCTGGATCTGGTTGAAGCCCTGCGCGTAGGCGATGATCTTCGACGCGTACAGCGCTTGACGGATGTCCTCGACGAATTGCGCGGCGTCACTGGGCTTTTCACCCAGATCGCCCGAAGACAGCCCCGTGGTGGCCTTGCGCTGCGCGACGGACCCCGACAGCGCGCGGGCGAACACGGCTTCGGCGATACCGGTCACCGGCACCCCGAGGTCGAGCGCGGACTTGACCGTCCAGCGGCCGGTGCCCTTCTGTTCGGCCTCGTCGAGGATGAGGTCGACGAGCGGCTTGCCGGTCTTGGCGTCCTTCTGGCGCAGCACCTGTGCGGTGATCTCGACCAGGAAGCTGTCGAGGTCGCCTTTGTTCCATTCGTCGAAGACATCGGCGATCTCCGGCGCGGACTTGCCAAGGCCGTCGCGCAACAGCTGGTAGGCCTCGCCGATGAGCTGCATGTCGGAGTACTCGATGCCGTTGTGCACCATCTTCACGAAGTGCCCGGCGCCGTCGGGTCCGATGTGGGTGCAGCACGGCACGCCGTCGACGTGTGCGGAGATCTCCTCAAGCAGGGGACCGAGACTCTCGTAGGACTCGGCGGGACCACCGGGCATGATCGACGGTCCTTTGAGGGCGCCCTCTTCGCCTCCGGAGATACCGGCGCCGACGAAGTGCAATCCGCGTTCGCGGATCGCCTTCTCCCGGCGGATGGTGTCGGTGTAGAGGGCGTTGCCGCCGTCGATGATGATGTCGCCTTCTTCCATGGCGTCGGCGAGCTCGTTGATCACCGCGTCGGTCGGATCTCCCGCCTTGACCATGATCAGCACGCGGCGCGGCTTCTCCAGTGCGTCAAGGAACTCGGCGATCGTCTCGCTACGGACGAACTTGCCCTCCGATCCATGCTCGGCCAGCAGCGCGTCGGTCTTGGCGACCGACCGGTTGTGCAGCGCGACGGTATAGCCGTGGCTCGCGAAGTTGCGCGCGATGTTCGATCCCATCACGGCGAGGCCGGTGACGCCGATCTGGGCCGTACCCGTGGTCCCCGACGAACTCATAGACGAATCCCTTTCGATCTCCGATTCCGGACAGCTTGTGGCACTCATAACGCAGAGACGACACCGTGTGCGTCCTGCTACGCGAGGAACAGTCGGTGCAGCTCGTTCAACCAGGGCACAGCCAACGCGACGGTGGGAAACACCAGGACGGCCGCCGCAGCGAAGTATGCGCCGGCGGCCACGATCCTGCTATTCGGCTTGCCGCTCAGTCGGCGCACCCGCACGACGGTCGTGGGACCACCTGCGGCCAGTGCGCCGCGGGGCGCCCGGCTGGATGCGCACGCAACCAGTGCGCGGGCAAGCGGAGTCGGGCCTTCGGCGCGGACCGCGGCGTCGTCGGCGAGCAGCTCGATCAGCAACCGGACCGCACGGAGCGCGTTGGCGCTGCGGACCAGCCGGGGGAACGCGGCGTGAACCGCCGTGAACATCTCCAGCACCAGATCGTGGCGGGCTCGCAGATGGGCACGCTCGTGCTCGAGAATCGCGCCGACCTCGTTGTCGGACAGCGCTTTCAACGCGCCCTCGCTGACCACGACACGACTGCGGACACCCGGCAGGCAGTAGGCCAGCGGCTCGGCGACGTCGAGAATGCGCAGGCCGCTCTGCGTCCACGGACGGGGGTGATGCGCACCGACCAGATCGACCACCATCCGGTGGTGCGCCCGACGCCGTCGGGTGGCGATCGCGACGCCGAGCACCGAGGCGACCAGCCTGGCACCGATGATCAGCGTGAGAACGAAAGCCACCACGTAGGCCGTCCACAACGGCCGGCCGAGCGCGTGGATCTCGCTGGTGATCGTCGCCGTCGGACGGCCGTCCGGGCCGGGAACGAAGAGGCGGCTGGCAATCGCGATGCCTGCCGAGAATGCCGAGAGCACTGCGGCCAGCGCGATGGACTGCCACAAGCACGATCGCCGCGCGGGGGGCACGAAGCGGCCAGCCGGCTCGCGCGAGCATCGCAGGCACCGGCCCCGACAGGAGCAAGGCGACGATGGTGAAGGCCAGCGCGGACACACTGTCAGTGTCCCTCAGCCGGTACCCGATTCGCCAGCTGGTGTGGTGGACCGGTGCTTGTCCTCCAACTCGGCAAGCGCGCGGCGCAGTGCGGCCGCCTCGTCGACGCCGACCCGCTCGACGAAATGTACGAGGGCGGCTTCGCGGCCACCGGAGTCGGCAGCCTGGTCAAGAGCGTCCACCATCAGCCCCGCGACCAACTCGTCGCGGCCGTGGGTGGGTGCGTAGCGGTGCGCACGATCGTCACGGTGCTGCACGACAAGATTCTTCTTTGCCAGCCGTTGCAGCACGGTCATGATCGTTGTGTATGCAAGGTCACGATGTGCGGACAGAGCTTCATGCACCTGACGCACAGTCTGCGGCTCGCCGGCGGACCAGAGGTGGTCCATCACCGCGCGTTCCAGTTCCCCGAGCCGAGTCAGCTTGGCCATCTTCCGTTCATCTCCTACCGGCTGTAGCTCAAAGCGTACTACGGGATTACTACCGCGTGTCGTATCAGTTCGGACCGCAGGTCGGCCGGGCCGGACCGCGCTCCCGCGAATGCCGACAACGCCCCCGTCCGTCGGACGCTTTCCTCCCGTTGTGTGAGTCCGGTCACAGGATGTCGCACCTCAGGCGTCGATGCCTATAGTAAGGCTTACCTAATTCACTAAGGCTTACCTAACTCTCGATCGGAGGTGCCATGTCGGTCCTAGTCGAGGATCCGCTCATCGCAAGCATGTCCATCCGGCGCACGTTGCCGATACACGAGTCCAGCCGGCGACTCCGCGACTTGTATCGGGAATGTCCTCGCGTTTATGGCGTGGCGGTGATGGGCGACCTATCGCGGCGACGCTGGTGGCCGCTGGCCGAGATCGTGACGACGGACCGCTTGCACACGATGTTCGACGCGGGCGTGGCAGAAACCGACAGCTGGACCGCGGTGGCCCAGCAGCTGGCCGCCACGTTTGCCCATGTCGTGGTCGGGCGCGTAATTCCGCTGCTGGTTCTTGAGGGTCGGGCGTGGGATACCGGCCTGGAGAATCTGTGGGTGCACGTCGACTCCGAGGGTGCGATCGATTGGGTGGGCGTCGTCGACCCGACGGTGCGGGCGCTTCATGACGACCCTGCGTTCAGAAGCCGCCGAATGGTCGGACGCGCGGCGCCGGAGGGAATCCGTGCGCTGCCCAGCGAAGCGGCGCTGACCACCTGGATCGCCCACCGCAGCCACCGCGCGCTGGAGCCGTTGTTCGACAAGCTTGCGACGGTCAGCGGGGGTGCGATGCCGGTGTCGGCCATGTGGCACCTCGTCGGCGGCGCAGTCGTCAGTGCGGCCACCCAGATCCCACTGCTGGCAGGCGCGAGCGAGGTCGTCAGCATGCGGCGTGGACAAGCCGTGCTCGACGCTCTGGTCACGTTCGGGCTGCCCGTACGTGGCACGTCGCGATCCATTTCGGGCAAGGTCTTGCTTAATTAGGGCAGGCTTGCCTATTCTTTGGTGGTCGGGATCAATCTCCCGAACTTCGGATAGGAACGGACCGCGCCGGAGTCCTGAGGGCTGCAGAGACCCCCGGTCCGACCGAAGGAAGAGCCCCACGCCTTGTGCGTGGGGCTCTTCCACTCTGTCTGGACTCGCGGTGGTAGACACAACCCGTGACCACTGATTTTCCCGCGGGGCTCGGCGACGGATTCGACAGCGAACTCGGCCTCAACTACCTGGAGATGACGCCCGACGGCGGACGCGCACGACTGCAGATCACCGAAAAGCTGTTGCAGCCGTGGGGAATCGTGCACGGTGGCGTCTACTGTGCGGTGATCGAGAGCATAGCCAGCGTCTCGGGCCACGTCTGGTTGACCGAGAACGGCGGTGGCACGGTCGTCGGTGTCAACAACAACACCGATTTCTTGCGGGCGATCCGGTCCGGATCGGTGACAGCCACGTCGGCGCCGATCCACCGCGGCCGCCGTCAGCAGCTATGGCTGATCACGATCACCGATGACGACACCGCCAAGGTGGTGGCGCGGGGCCAGGTGCGGCTGCAAAACGTCCCCGACGAGTAGGGGTACGTGTGCGCTGCTGACTACGGTTCGCCGTGGCAGTATCGCGCACTATGCGTTTAACGCCGCATGAACAGGAACGGCTGCTGCTGTCGTATGCCGCCGAACTCGCCCGTCGCCGACAAGCCCGCGGTCTGAAGCTCAACCATCCCGAGACCGTCGCACTGATCACCGACCACATTCTCGAGGGCGCCCGCGACGGCCGCACCGTCGCGGAGCTGATGGTCAGTGGCCGAGAGGTTCTCGGTCGCGACGACGTCATGGAGGGCATCCCCGAGATGCTCCACGACGTCCAGGTGGAGGCCACGTTCCCGGACGGAACCAAGCTCGTCACCGTCCATCACCCGATCTCGTGAGAGCAGGCCGAACAGTGATACCAGGGGAGATCGCCTTCGGCGACGGCGACATCGAGATCAATCCCGGAGCCCCTCGCCTGGAGCTGGAGATCGTCAACACCGGCGACCGCCCGGTCCAGGTCGGCAGCCATGTTCATGTGCCCCAGTCCAACGGAGCGCTGGAGTTCGATCGCACCGCTGCGCACGGCCACCGGTTCGACATCCCGGCAGGCACCGCAATCCGGTTCGAACCCGGTGTCGCCCAACGTGTCAGCCTCGTTCCGCTCGCAGGGACCCGCGAGGTGCACGGCCTGAGCCTCGATCCGCCGGGCAGATTGGACGGAGCAGGCCAGTGAGCGCTCGCGCGAAGAGAGAATGCCAATGACCCAGCTGTCCCGATCGCGCTACGCGGCACTGTTCGGCCCGACCGCCGGCGACCGCATCCGGTTGGCTGACACCGACCTGTTCATCGAGATCACCGAGGACCGAAGCGGCGGCCCAGGACTCGCAGGCGACGAAGCCGTCTTCGGCGGCGGCAAGGTGCTGCGCGAGTCCATGGGCCAGTCACGCGCGACCCGCGCCGACGGTGCCCCCGATACCGTCATCACCGGCGCGGTGATCCTCGACTACTGGGGAATCATCAAGGCCGACATCGGCATCAGGGATGGCCGCATCACCGCGATCGGCAAGGCCGGAAACCCCGACATCATGTCGGGGGTGCACCCGGACCTCGTGGTGGGCCCGTCGACGGAGGTCATCGCGGGAAACGGTCGCATCGTCACCGCAGGCGCCATCGACTGTCACGTCCATCTGATCTGTCCGCAGATCATGGAGGAGGCCCTGGGCGGCGGGATCACGACCATTGTCGCGGGCGGCACCGGACCCGCCGAAGGAAGCAAGGCCACCACCGTCACGCCCGGCTCCTGGCATCTGGCCCGGATGCTGGAGGCGCTCGACACATGGCCGCTCAACGTGGCGCTGCTCGGCAAAGGCAACACTGTGAGCGCCGAGGCCATGTGGGAGCAATTACGCGGTGGCGCTGCTGGTTTCAAACTGCACGAAGACTGGGGAACCACTCCGGCTGCGATCGATGCCTGCCTGACCGTGAGCGAGGCCGCGGGCGTGCAGGCCAACATCCACACCGACACCCTCAACGAGGCCGGGTTCGTCGAGGACACCCTCGCCGCGATCAAGGGCCGGTCGATCCACGCCTATCACACCGAGGGGGCAGGAGGCGGGCACGCGCCCGACATCATCACCGTCGCCAGCTTGCCGAACGTGCTGCCCAGCTCGACCAACCCGACGCGGCCGCACACCGTCAACACGCTCGACGAGCACCTCGACATGCTGATGGTGTGCCACCACCTCAACCCCAGCGTCCCTGAGGATCTCGCTTTCGCAGAGAGCCGGATCCGGCCGTCCACGATCGCTGCCGAAGACCTGTTGCACGACATCGGCGCGATCTCGATGATCGGCAGCGATGCGCAGGCGATGGGTCGCATCGGCGAGGTGGTGATGCGGACCTGGCAGACCGCACACGTGATGAAGCGCCGCCGTGGCTTCCTGCCAGGAGATTCGGGCGCCGACAACAACCGTGCGCAGCGGTATGTCGCGAAGTACACCATCTGCCCGGCGGTGGCCCACGGTCTCGACCACGAGATCGGTTCCGTCGAGGTCGGCAAACTCGCCGACCTGGTGCTATGGGAACCGGCATTCTTCGGGGTGCGCCCGCACGCCGTAGTCAAGGGCGGCATGATCGCGTGGGCGGCGATGGGTGATGCGAACGCCTCCATCCCGACGCCCCAGCCGGTGCTGCCCCGCCCGATGTTCGGCGCCGCGCCTGCAGCGACCGCGGCCACCTCGGTGCATTTCGTCGCACCGCAGGCGATCGAGGACGGCCTGGCCGACCGAATTGCGGTCAGCCGCAAGCTCGTTGCCGTCGGCAATGTCCGCGGTGTCGGTAAGGCGCAGATGCCGCTCAACGATGCCACCCCGGACATCCGGGTGGATCCGGACACTTTCACGGTGCACATCGACGGCGAGGTCTGGCAGGAGCAACCCGCCGCCGAACTTCCCATGGCGCAGCGGTATTTCCTGTTCTGATGTCGAACCTGACCACGCTGCTGACCCTCGCCGATTCCCGGCTTCCGACCGGTGGCCACGTGCATTCGGGCGGCATCGAGGAGGCCGTCACCAGCGGTCTGGTCGTCGATCTCGCCACGCTGCGCGCGTATCTGCAGCGCCGGATCCGGACCACCGGGCTCGTCACCGCATCGCTGGCGGCCGCGGTGCACCGAGGTGCGCTGTCCGCCGCGGCGGGGGAGCGCGGTGATGCCGAAACCGATGCGCGCACACCGGCTCCCGCTGCCCGTCAGGCCTCCCGCGCGCAGGGCCGCGGCCTGGCCCGGCTGGCCCGCCGGGTCTGGCCGGAGGACGACTGGGATGCGCTGGGCCCCACCCCACACCTCGCGGTGGCCGCCGGCGCCGTGGGCCGGGCGAGCGGTCTTGAGCCGCAACACACCGCACTGTCGGTCGTCTACACCACGATGACCGGGTCGGCCACCGCGGGGCAGCGGTTGCTGGCGTTGGATCCCGGAGATGTCGCGGCGGTGACCTTCGCCTTGTCGCAGCTGTGCGAACAGACCGCCGTCGAGGCAGCCAAGGACCTCGCCGATCTGTCCGACCCGCTGCTCGACGTCCTCGCGCAACGACACACCGAGCGCGACCGACCGTTGTTCGCCTCCTAGAGAAGGTTGTCCATATGCCACCACATTTCCTTGACGGCGATCCACATGCCCACACCGACCGGCCGCGCCGCGTGCGGCAACCGGGTGAGCCGCTGCGTATCGGTGTCGGCGGCCCCGTCGGTTCGGGCAAGACCGCGTTGGTGGCCGCACTGTGCAGGCAGCTGCGGGCCGAGCTTTCGCTGGCGGTTCTGACCAACGACATCTACACCACCGAGGACGCTGATTTCCTCCGCCGCAACGCCGTACTGCCCGACGACCGCATCGCCGCGGTGCAGACCGGAGGCTGCCCCCACACCGCGATCCGCGACGACATCACCGCCAACCTCGACGCTATCGACGACCTCATCGCCGGGCATGACGCCCTCGACCTGATCCTGGTCGAATCCGGCGGCGACAACCTCACCGCGACGTTCTCGTCGGGCCTGGTCGACGCACAGATCTTCGTCATCGACGTCGCGGGTGGGGACAAGGTGCCACGCAAGGGCGGGCCGGGCGTCACCTTCTCGGATCTGCTGGTGATCAACAAGACCGACCTCGCACCGATGGTGGGCGCCGATCTGGACGTGATGCGGCGCGACGCGGCGACCGTGCGCGGCGACCGTCCGTTCGTGCTTATCTCGCTGACGGCCGATCCCGCCGCCACCCCCGTACTCGGTTGGGTACGTGAACAACTCAGGGTCGCGCAGGCCGTCTAGATGCGTTCGGACGTCGTCATCGTGGCCAGACCGCACCGGGCACCGTACATCGAGTGCAAGGGCGGCATCGCGGCGCGCCGAACCGATGCCGACACGGTGCACCTGGTGTCGTCGGCCGCCACGCCGCTGGGCGGCGACACCATCCAGATGCGTGTCGTGGTGGAGCCCGGCGCCCGGTTGAAGGTTCGCACCGTGGCCGCGACGGTCACACTGCCGGGCCCGACCACGACAGAGTCCCATGCGGCGTGGGCGCTCGATGTCGCGGGCGAGCTCGACCTCGACCCCGAGCCGACCATCGTGGCGGCCACATCGCGACACTTCACCACCACTGGGCTGACGCTGAGCGGGGCGGGGTCCCTGCGCCTGCGGGAACGCGTGCAGATCGGCAGAACCGGTGAGCGTCAAGGCTTCTGGTCGGGGTCGCTATCCGCAGACGTCGACGGGACGCCGTTGCTCCGACATCGAATCGAGCTGGGCAACGGTTCCTTCGCCGATGACGAGATCGCCGCCCCCCGCGCCTGTGTCAGCGAATTGCACTACCCGCGTAGCGATGTCGATGGCCCGGGGGTCACCCTTGCGCTGGCCGGGGGAGGCTGCCTTGCCGCCTGGCAGGGTGACCGACTGCTCGCGCCGGATGTCGCCGCCGAGCGGCTACGGAGTCGCTAACTCGCCGCTTTCTCGGTGTCCTGCACCGTCGCGGCGATCTCCTCCAGCTCCTCGATGCGCGTTCGCGCGTAAGCCTGCTGCTCGGTGATGGTCAACTGGCCGCGGTTGCGCCCGAGGAACGTCACCGTCCACGACAGCATCGTGACGATCTTGGTCTTGAAACCGACCAGGTAGATCAGGTGCAGGAACAGCCAGGCCAGCCAGGCGATGAAACCACCGAACTCCAGCGGGCCGATCTTGGCCACCGCGTTGAACTTCGACACCGTGGCCATCGAGCCCTTGTCGAAGTAGTTGAACGGTTCGCGTTCCGCCGGATCCGCCCCCTTCAGGCCGGACACGATCGCCTTGGCCGCGTACTTGCCGCCCTGTATCGCGCCCTGCGCCATGCCCGGTACACCCTCGACCGCGGCCATGTCGCCGACGACGAACACGTTCGGATGGCCCGGGATCGACAGGTCGGGCAGCACTTTGACGCGGCCCGCGCGGTCGAGTTCGACGCCTGACTGATCGGCCAGGTCGCGACCCAGCGGGCTGGCCGAGACACCGGCGGACCACACCTTGCAGGCCGCCTCGATACGCCGGATCTTCCCGTCGGGGTCCTTGACGGTGATGCCGTTGCGGTCGACGTCGGTCACCATCGCGTTGAGCTGGATCTCGACGCCGAGTTTCTCCAGCCGGGCCTGGGCCTTCTTGCCGAGCTTCTCGCCCATCGGGGGCAGGACGGCGGGAGCGGCGTCGAGCAGGATCACCCGCGCCTTGGTCGAATCGATGTGGCGGAACGTGCCTTTGAGCGTGTGGTCGGCCAGTTCGGCGATCTGTCCGGCCATTTCGACGCCGGTCGGGCCCGCGCCCACGACGACGAATGTCAGCAGCTTTGCGCGCCGGGCAGGGTCACTGGAACGCTCGGCCTGCTCGAAGGCTCCGAGGATGCGGCCGCGCAACTCCAGCGCATCGTCGATGGATTTCATGCCTGGTGCGAACTCCGCGAAGTGGTCGTTGCCGAAGTAGGACTGGCCGGCACCGGCCGCGATGACCAGGCTGTCGAAAGGCGTGACATAGGTGTGGCCCAGCAGCTCGGACCGGATTGTCTTGGACTCCAGGTCGACCCGGGTGACGTCGCCGAGCAGCACCTGGGCGTTCTTCTGGTTGCGCAGGATCACGCGGGTGGCTGGGGCGATCTCGCCCTCCGAGATGATGCCCGTCGCCACCTGGTACAGCAGGGGCTGGAACAGGTGGTGGGTGGTCCTTGCGACCATCTTGATGTCGACGTCGGCCCTCTTGAGGGTCTTGGCTGCGGTCAACCCGCCGAAGCCCGACCCGATGATGACGACTTTGTGCCGGTCGGACGGAGTGGCTCCGGGATGGCTCATTGCAACTCCTTGTCGGATCCGCTGTCGGATCCCTTGGCGGACCCTTCTCGGATACCTTCTTACCCATTCAGAACAACGAAAACATTAGTCGTTGCCTTTCCGGGCGGCGCGGTGAGATACCCCACCGCACCGCAATTCACCCCGTCACTTCGCTCGCCCCGGCAGTTCAGCCGGCGACCAGCGGCTTGAGCGCTTCACCCAACGCGGTGATATGGCCCTGGTGATAGCCGACATGCTGAGTGGGCACGTAGACGATGACCCCGTCGACGCCGGCGTCGAGAACCTTCTCCTTGATCTGCTCGGCGATCTGCTCGGCGCTGCCGGCCACCGTGCGCTGCTTGAACTCGTCGGGCACTGCATCCGGGCTGACGCCGTCGCCGATGATCGCGCCGACCAGCATGCTGGTCTCCAGCGTCGCCGGATCGCGGTCGATCTCCTCGCAACGCTGCTTGACCACATCGACTTCCTGGCCAACTCGTCGAATCCGGCGATCACGTTGAGGTGGTCGAAGTGCCGGGCCGCCAGCGGAATGGTCTTCTTCTCGCCGCTGCCGCCGATCATCAGCGGAATATGGTCGCGGAACCGGGGATTCGCGAACGCTTCCTCGGTGCGGTAGTACTTGCCGGTGAAGGTCGGCCGATCTCCCTTGAGCATCGGCAGGATGATCTGCAGCGCCTCGCCGAGCTTGTTGAAGCGGTCGGTGAAGGTGCCGAACTCGTAGCCGAGCTGATCGTGCTCCAGTTCGAACCAGCCGGTACCGATGCCGAGGATCGCGCGGCCCTGACTGATGACGTCGAGGGTGGTGATCGCCTTGGCCAGCAGCGTCGGGATTGCGATAAGTGTTGCCGGTGACCAACGTGCCCAGCGGACGTTCTCGGTGGCGGTCGCCAGCGCGCCAAGGGCCGTGTAGGCCTCGAGCATCGGCTGGTCCGGGGTTCCGATACCGGGCAGTTGATAGAAGTGGTCCATCAGGAAGACAGAGTCGAATCCGGCTGCGTCAGCCTCTTTCGCCTGCGCGATCACAGTAGGGAAGAGGTCGGCCACATCAGTCTGGCCGGACGCCGTAGGAGAAGTTGTTGATCTGAAGGCCGAGTCGAATCGTCACACGTTCGACCCTAGCCACCCTCGGCCGCTCGTCGACGTCCGTTTCGCTCGGCGCGAAGGGCGGAATAATCCAGCGGCCGCGACGGTTCGCCTGCGGTGGCGGTCAGGCGAAGCTGGCGAGTGCGCCGTGGCTGACGTGCAGGGTCTGCCCGGTGATGTGCCGTGCCGCCGGTGTGGTGAGGAACAGCGACAGGCGCGAGATCTCGGCGCTGACCGACGGGGGAGTGGTGCCGAGCCCGTCGTAGCCAGGCTCGACGCCACGGCCGACCGCGACGGCGTTGACCGTGATGCCGCGGATGCCGAAGTGGTTGGCCTGGCCTGCCGTCCAGTCGGTGACCGCCGACTTCACCGCGGCCGCAGCGGAGCCTTCGCGCGGGGGATCGGGAATCACGGTGACGATGGAACCGCCGGAACGCAGGTGATCGCCAAGAACCTGTACGGTCAGCACCGCCGACACCAGGCCGGCGTCGAACAGCCCGCGCCATTCGGCAGCATGGTCGGCGAGCGTGTAGGTGCGGGTGTCACCGCTGCGCCACGTCGGGGCGGGCACGTTGATGATGGTGTCGAGGTGGGCGGGCACCTGACCGTGCAGGCCGCTCACCGAGGCGGGATCGGCGTTGTCGAACACGATGGCGTCCACGTCGAGTTCCTTGGCGAGGACCTCGAGGTCGTCGCGGCGACGGCCGGCCAGCAACACCGTGTGGCCGGCTTCGCAGAAGCTCTCGGCGATCGTGCGACCCAGATCGGTGTCGCACCCCGTGATCAGCACATCCATCGTCGACCCCTCTGTTACGTTCGGCGCTGAACCCCAGCGAGTGCGATCGATGTTACTGGACAGTAGCTAGATGCGGAAACTCAACGCGCCGGGCCCGCAGAGGGGTGCGTAACGACTTCGGGATGTCCCCCCGATCAAGAGGTGAGACACCACAACAGCAGGAATGCCGAGCGTCACACGGCCCGCGCGTCGCGCGGGCTCTCACCGCATGTCAGCAAACACTTTAAAGCTGTCTATGTGCTGTTTCATAACCTACAGCAATATAACAATTGAGCACATTCTGACCTCCTCACCCTTGCGTCACGGCTGTAACACGGTAGTTTCTTCCCCATGGATCAGCCGGATGTGAATCCTCACCGCCGTAAGGGTCTGTCGACGTCGCTTCGCGCGGCGCTGACCGGCGCCACGACCGCAGCGTTGGCGGCGGCCTTGACCCTGCCCGCAGTGGCACACGCTCAACCAGCGCCGCCACCGTCGCCTACTCCACCGCCTCCGGTGGTCGGCGAGCCCCTGGCGCCGCCGGCGCCGGTGCCCCCGCCCGCGCCGGTGGACCCGAACGCGCCGCCACCCCCGGTCGACCCCAACGCGCCGCCACCCCCGGTCGACCCCAACGCGCCGCCACCCCCGGTCGACCCCAACGCGCCGCCACCCCCCGGTCGACCCCAACGCGCCGCCACCCCCGGTCGACCCCAACGCGCCGCCACCGCCACCCGCGCCGGAGCCTGGCCGTGTCGACAACGCCGCCGGCGGCTTCAGCTACGTCATCCCGGCCGGTTGGCAAGTCTCCGATGCCACGCAGCTGTCCTACGGGCAGGCTCTGCTGTCGAAGCTGCCGCCGGAGGGGGCACCGCCGAATACACAGCCGCCGAGCGACACCAGCGTGCTGCTCGGCCGGCTCGACCTGAAGCTGTTCGCCGGCGCCGAGGACGACAACACCAAGGCTGCCCAGCGGCTGGCTTCGGACATGGGCGAGTTCTTCATGCCCTTCCCGGGCACCAGGGTCAATCAGCAGGTCGATCCCGCTGGAAGCCGGCGGCGCAGACGGGCGTCGCCTCGTACTACGAGGTGAAGTTCACCGACACCAACAAGCCCAACGGACAGATCTGGGCCGGTGTCGTCGGTGCCCCGACTCCCCCGGTACGCCACGCGGTCAGCGCACGCCGGGACGGTGGTTCGTCGTGTGGCTGGGCACCGCGACCAACCCGGTGCCACAGAGTGAAGCGGTCACGTTGGCCAACTCGATCCGTCCGTGGTCTCCGCCTCCGCCTCCGCCGCCGCCGGACCCCAACGCCCCTCCGCCACCGCCGGACCCGAACGCTCCTCCGCCTGACCCGAACGCACCGCCCCCGCGGCCCGCGGTCGGTGTCCCGGTCCCGGTCGACCCGAACGCTGCTCCAGGGATGTTGCCCCCGGCCTGACGGCCGCATGATCGTGTCCTTTTCCGCTGCCGAACCGTGATCTCAGCAGGGTCATACTCACAAGAGCCGATGCGGACGTATCGGGACTGATCGCGAGTGGCAGGAGATTCTCATGGGAATCGGAGAACTCATCGGGCTGATCATCTTCGGCGCCGTCATCGGCGTGCTTGCCCGCCTGGTTATTCCGGGCAAGCAGGCGATCGGATGGATCATCACGATCGTGCTCGGTGTCGCGGGCGCGCTCATCGGTTACTGGCTCTGGGGCATGATCTCGGGCGAAGGCAACGCCGATACCGCAGGCATCGACTGGATTCGCTGGATCATCAGCATCGCCGCCGCAGCGGTGCTCACACTCGGCTACACGGCTTTCACTCGGAACAAGACAGCCAACAACGTGCATCGGTGACGCCGCGGCGGGCCATCATGGAACCGTGACCGACCCGGCGATGCGCTCATGGCAGGTGTCCCAGCCCGGGCCGATGTCGACAGGACCGTTGGAATTGGCCAACGTGCCGATTCCGCAGCCCGGCCCCGGCGAGTTGCTCGTCGCCGTGCGGGCGTGTGGCGTGTGCCGCACCGATCTGCACGTCGCCGAGGGCGACCTGCCGGTGCACAGGCCCAGCGTGACCCCCGGCCACGAGGTCGTCGGTGAGGTGGTGGGCCTCGGCCCCGACGTCGGTTCGCAGTTCGCGACGGGAGACCGAGTCGGCATCGCCTGGCTGCGGCACACGTGCGGCACGTGCGCGTATTGCGTGCGTGGCCAGGAGAACCTGTGTCCGGATTCCCGCTACACCGGGTGGGACGCTGACGGCGGCTATGCCGAATTCGCTACGGTGCCTGCAGCTTTCGCTCTTCCGTTGCCCCCCGGATACTCCGACACCAAGCTCGCGCCGCTCCTGTGCGCGGGAATCATCGGCTACCGCGCACTGCTGCGGGCCGACCTGCCGCCGGGCGGGAGACTCGGCATCTACGGTTTCGGGGGAAGCGCACATCTGACGGCTCAGGTTGCGCTTGCCGGGGGAGCCGAAGTCCATGTCATGACCCGCGGGGAGCGGGCCAGGGAACTGGCGCTCTCCCTCGGCGCCGCGTCCGCGCAGGAGGCGGGCGCCGCACCGCCGGTGCCGCTGGACTCCGCGATCCTGTTCGCTCCGGTCGGCGAGCTCGTTCTGCCCGCCCTCGAGGCCCTCGACCGTGGCGGGACCTTGGCGATCGCAGGCATTCATCTCAGCGACATCCCGGCGCTGAACTACCAGCGCCATCTCTTTCAGGAGCGACAGGTGCGGTCGGTGACGTCGAATACCCGCGCCGATGCCCACGCCTTCCTGGAGTTCGCCGCCGACCACGGACTCGAGGTGACCAGCTCGCAGTACCCGCTCGAGCGCGCCGACGAAGCCCTCGCGGACCTGAGCAGCGGATACATCTCGGGCGCCGCGGTGCTGATCGTCTAGCGGTCAGAGTTCCGCGAGCGCAGCGCCCAAGCGCCCGGCCAGGTCACCCCGGCCGAACCGGTAGAGCGGTCCCGTGCCGTCGGAGAGGATCAGCCGCAACCGGGCCATCCCCAGCGCGCTCACCGGCCGGGGCGAGTGCAATCGCAGCGTCACCTGGTCGATGAGATGCTCGGCGGCGGTGATGTTCGGGATGTTCACGCGGGATCCGGGCCGACGGCGCGCGCTGTGTGTTTCGCGTCCCGCACGGCCTGCCTCAGCGAGCCGGCGAGCACGTGTCGTTCAGCGGTCGACGTCAGTCGCGTCCGATGCGCCGCCAGTGCGCTTCCGGATTGAGGCACGACTCCGACGGCCAGTAGCCGGTCGTATCTGCCTGCCCTGAAGCGGGCGGCCACCCGGGCCGTCAGCGAGGGACGCCGGCCCGCGGCGCGGGCGCGCGGACGGCTCGCGACCAGCAATTCGGGAGTGATCTTGTGATCAGGCATGTTCTCATCTCTTCGCCTTCGAGGTAAATGACTATCAAAAACGCTATACTGGTCATGCATGACTAGTCAAGGCAATTTACCGGTCACGGGTGTTAGCATGGTCCGATGAGTCCTGGACATGCCACGTGGCCGGGGGATGACGAAGATAAACCTGCGCCGGGGCCCCTGCGTCTTGTCCAAGCCCTGGTCAACACCGTCGAGCGGCCCGACGGGGCCGACCGGCTCGACGATCCGGCCGACGCGCACCCCTGGTTGGTCGCCAACAAGCTGATGGCCTCGTCGGCCCCGCTCACCGGCGCCGACCTGGCTCTGGTCGTCGACGTACGAGAAGCGTTGCGGGCATTGCTAATCCAGAACGCAGGCGGCCCAGAGCCACGGGAAGACCAGCTCGCGCCGCTGCATCGGATCGCCACCGCGGCATCTGCGCGTCCCACTGTCGGCCCCAAAGGCCAGGTCGCGCTGTCGGTAGCCGGTGACGACATGCCCGCACGCCTGGCCGCGCTGCTGCTGTCGATACGGGATGCCCAGCGGGACGGGACCTGGTCGCTGCTCAAAGCGTGCGCCAACGACGAATGCCAGTGGGCGTTCTACGACCTGTCCCGCAATCACGGCGGGACGTGGTGCGACATGGCGTCGTGCGGCAACAAGCTCAAGAACCGGGAGTTCAGGGCGCGCAAAGCCAGGGCGCGCGGCGCCTAGTGGACATCACACCCAGTCCGCATCAGGACAGGTGCCACACCAGCGCGGCCGCCAGCGCGCCCAGCCCGTTGAGCGACCAGTGCAACGCGATCGGCGCGATCAGGCTGCCGCTCCGGCGCCGCAGCCAGGTGAACACGAATCCTGCGGCGGCGGTGGCCAATACGGCCCCGACCACGCCCGCGACCATGCCGAAAACCCCGCCACCCAGGATCCTTGTGAAGCCGGCATTGCTGGCCGTCAGGCCCATCGACGTGGCGATGTGCCACAACCCGAACAGCAGCGACCCCGCGGCCGCGACACCGCGCCATCCCCACGCGCGGTCCAGTGCACCGTGCAGCACGCCACGGAAGGCCAACTCCTCGGGAATCACGGTCTGCAGCGGAATGATGATCATCGACGCGACCAGCGCACCCGACAGCGTCGCGTAGTTGTCGTTCAGGAACATCGGCCGGGTCCATGGCAGCAACGCGCCGATCGCGATCACCGCGCCGACGAGCCCCACCGCGCCCAGCGCGTAACCCGCACCGGACTTCCAGTGCTCACGGCCCAGGCCTAACTCGGACCAGCCCAGACCCCGGGTGCGGACCAGGAGCAACAACCCGACTGCCGCAGCGGGGACGACCGCGATGTTTGCCCACGGAGTCGTGAAGTGAGCCAGCAGGTTCGTCAGTGCCAGCACCACGACGACCACCGCGATGTCGACGTAGACACGGAAGTGGTGCAGCGCCGCCAACTGCGCCACCGCAGGGTGCGGCTCGACCGGGACGGCGCTGGCGTCAGACATAACCGCTCCAGGGTACCGGTTATTCGTTGTCGCCCCCGGTTGCCGCGGATGCGGCGATGTTTGACGTGACGCCGGTTTGCCGGGCTTCGGGCCACACCCAGTCCCTGACCTCGGGGATGTCGTCGCCGTGTTCGCGGGTGTATTCGCGCGCCGCGATGCGCTTGTCGGCCAACTGCTGGCGCAGCGTCGCGCACGTCGACCCGAGCGCCGGGACCCGGTCGATGACGTCCATGGCCAGGTGGTAGCGGTCCAGGTCGTTGAGCATCACCATGTCGAACGGCGTCGTCGTGGTGCCCTCTTCCTTGTAGCCGCGCACATGGAGGTTGGCGTGGCCCGCCCGTCGGTAGGTCAGCCGGTGGATCAGCCACGGGTAGCCGTGGTAGGCGAAGATGATCGGCTTGTCCGTGGTGAAGATCATGTCGAAATCCCGGTCGGTCAGGCCGTGCGGATGCTCGGTCGAGTCCTGCAGCCTCATCAGGTCGACGACATTGACGAACCGGATCTTCAGATCGGGCAGTTGCGTCCTGAGGATGTCGGTGGCGGCCAGTGCCTCCACCGTGGGCACGTCGCCTGCCGCCGCGATCACCACGTCGGGGTCAGATCCGAGCGTCTCCGAGCCCGCCCATTCCCAGATACCTAGCCCGCGTGTGCAGTGCGCGACGGCCTGGTCCATGGTCAGGAAGTTGGGCGCGGGTTGCTTGCCGGCGACGACGACATTGACGTACTGGCGCGACCGCAGGCAGTGGTCATACGTCGACAGCAGCGTGTTCGCGTCCGGCGGCAGATACACCCGGACCACATCCGCGCTCTTGTTCACGACGTGGTCGATGAAGCCGGGGTCCTGATGGGAGAACCCGTTGTGGTCCTGGCGCCAGACGTGGCTGGACAACAGGTAATTCAGGCTCGCGATGGGACGGCGCCACGCGATGTGGTTGGTGACCTTGAGCCACTTCGCGTGCTGGTTGAACATCGAGTCGATGATGTGGATGAAGGCCTCGTAGCAGTTGAACAGGCCGTGCCTGCCCGTCAGCAGGTAGCCCTCGAGCCAACCCTGGCACTGGTGCTCGGACAGCATCTCCACCACCCGACCGACCCGCGCCATGTGCTCGTCGACCTCGGGTCCGAAGAATTCGGCGTTCCACTGCTTGTCGGTGGTGTCGAACACCGACTGCAGCCGGTTCGACGCGGTCTCGTCGGGCCCGAAGATGCGGAAGTTGTCGGGGTTGCGCTCGATCACCTCGGTCAGCCACTGGCCGAGCACGCGGGTCGCCTCGGCGACCGTGGCACCGGGGGCGGGCACGTCGACGCCGAAGTCACGGAAGTCCGGCAGTCGCAGGTCCTTGAGCAGCAGGCCGCCGTTGGCATGCGGATTGGCGCTCATCCTCAGCTGTCCCTCCGGTGCCAGTTCCGCGATGTCGGCGTGCAACTTCCCGTCGGCGTCGAACAGTTCTTCCGCGCGGTAGGAGGCGAGCCAATCCGACAGCACCGCGAGGTGCTCGCTGGTGTCGCGGGCGCTGGACAGCGGCACCTGGTGCGCCCGCCACGAGCCGGTCGTCTTCTTGCCGTCGATGTAGTCCGGACCGGTCCAGCCCTTGGGAGTGCGGAAGACGATCATCGGCCACGCCGGGCGGGATTCGTCGCCGTCGGCCGCCCGAGCCTTGATCGCCGCGATCTCGTCGAGCACATCGTCGAGCAGTGCGGCGAAGCGCCGGTGCGCGTCGGCATGCGTGTCCGCACCGCCGGCGTCGACCGCTTCATCCGCCACCTCGAAGAAGTGCGGGGTGTGGCCGTAGCCCACCATCAACGCGCGCAGCTCGTCCTCGGGGATGCGCGCCAGCACCGTCGGGTTGGCGATCTTGTAGCCGTTGAGGTGAAGGATGGGCAGCACCACGCCGTCGTTGGCGGGGTTGGTCAGCTTGTTGGAGTGCCAGCCGGTGGCCAGTGCGCCGGTTTCGGCCTCGCCGTCACCGATGACGGTGGCCACCAACAGATCCGGGTTGTCGAATGCCGCGCCGTAGGCGTGCGACGAGGGCGTAGCCGAGTTCGCCGCCCTCATGGATCGACCCCGGTGTCTCCGGTGCGACGTGTGACGGGATGCCGCCGGGGAAGGAGAACTGCCGGAACAGCCTGCGCATCCCTTCCAGATCCTGGGTGATGTCGGGATAGATCTCGCTGTAGGTGCCGTCGAGGTAGGCGCTGGCCACCAGCCCCGGACCGCCGTGACCGGGCCCGGTGAGGTAGATCGTCGATTGCCCGCGTTCTTTGATGGCCCGGTTCAGATGGGCGTAGAGGAAGTTCAGTCCCGGGGTGGTGCCCCAGTGACCCAGCAGGCGAGGCTTGACATCCTCGCGAGTCAGGGGAGTGCGCAGCAGCGGATTGTCCAGCAGGTAGATCTGCCCGACCGACAGATAGTTCGCCGCCCGCCACCATCGATCGAGCTGATCGATGCCGGTGTCGCTGAGCTCTCGACGTTCCACCGTCTTCCACGCGGTGGTCTGGGCGTCCTCTGCTGCGGTCGTGGTAGTCATCTCCCCATCCAACTCCGCATCCGGGAGAGGGCAAGCCGTAGCCGGTGGCGCGATCGTTAATTCTTCGCACGGATATGGTGAGCGGATGGCCGAGGGAACGTTGCTGACGTCCCTGCGCGTGCTCGATCTGTCACTCGGAGACGGCGACGCTGTCAGCCGGATTCTCGCCGACCTGGGCGCCGATGTCCTCAAGATCGAGCCGCCCGGCGGCGCGCCGACGCGGCTCGCGAAGCCCACGGTGTCCGGCGTCAGTGTTGCGTTCACGCTGAACAACGCGAACAAGCGCTGCGCCCAACTGGATCCGGGGATCACCGAGGATCGCGCGCGGCTTCTCGAACTCGCCTCCACCGCCGATGTCGTCGTCGATTCCGGAAACCCCGGTGGTGCAGCCTTGTTCGGTACGTCCTGCCTCCAGTTGTCGGAAACGTTCGACCACCTGGTGGCGCTGTCGGTCACCGACTTCGGCAACTGCGGCCCGTATGCGTCATGGCGTGCCACCGACGCCGTGCTCTATGCGATGTCGTCGGCTCTGTCGCGCACCGGACCGACGTCGGGCACCCCTGTACTGCCTCCGACCGGCGTCGCTTCGGCGACCGCCGCGGTACAGGCGGCCTGGGCGGTGCTGGTCGCCGTCTACGACCGATTGCGCTGCGGTAGAGGAGAATTCATCGATTTTTCCCGGTTCGAGGCTGTCGTGCAGGCGCTGGATCCGCCGTTCGGCTCCGAGGGGCAGGCGGCGGTCGGCATGAAGTCGCCCGCCGAGCTGTGGCGCGGCAGGCCCCGCAATCAGCAGATCTACCCGATCTTCGACTGCCGGGACGGGCACGTCCGCATCTGCCTACTGTCGGCCCGGCAGTGGCGAGGCATGTTCGCATGGTTGGGAAAGCCGCAGCAGTTCGCCGGCCCCGAGTTCGAGACCATCGCCGCCCGGTACGCGGCCTCCAGAGAGCTCAACGCCGCGATGGCCGACCTGTTCGCCGCCGAGACCACGGCTGATCTGGTGACCGAGGGGCGGGCCCGCGGTGTTCCCGTCGCGGCGGTTCTGACGCCGGCAGAAGCCTTGGCGAGCAACCATTTCCGGGAAGTCGGCGCACTCACCGACGTCACCGTCGCGCCGGGAGCCACCGTCACGGTGCCCGCCGGTCCACTCGTGATCGACGGGGTCCACCTCGGACATCGGCACCCTCCGCCGCCTGCCGGGTCGGACGCGCCGGCCTGGCTGTCGCCTCCGTCGGCGCAGGCTGCACCGGTGGCGCCGAGGCCGGGGTCCCGCCCCTTCGAAGGTCTCCGGATCCTCGACCTCGGCGTCATCGTCGCCGGTGGCGAACTGGGCAGGCTTTTCGCCGATCTCGGCGCCGAGGTCATCAAGATCGAGAGCCCGGCCTACCCCGACGGTCTGCGACAGACTCCACCGGGAAAGCCGATGAGCCGGTCCTGGGCCCTGACTCACCGCAACGAGTACAGCCTCGGCCTCGATCTCCGGAATCCGGCCGGCGCCGAACTGTTCGGCCAATTGGTCGGGGGCGCCGACGCGGTGTTCGCCAACTTCAAGCCGGGCACCCTTGCGTCGCTCGGTTTCTCCTATGACCGGCTGCGCGCCCGCAATCCCGGCATCGTGCTCGCCGAGAGCAGCGCGTTCGGCGACCGCGGGCCCTGGAGCGCGCAGATGGGATATGGACCTCTGGTCCGTGCATCGACCGGGGTCACCCGCCTGTGGACCTCACCCGACGCCGAGCCGGGAATGTTCTACGACGCGACGACCGTCTTCCCCGACCATGTCGTCGGCAGGCTCGCCGCGATCGCGGCGCTGGCCGTGCTGATCCGACGCCGCCGCAGCGATGATGCGGGCGGGCATGTCCACATCTCGCAGGCGGAGGCCGCGATCAATCAGCTCGCCGACGTGTACGTCAGCGAGTCGGCTAAGGCCGCAGGACTTTCCGTCGTACCGGATGAAGATGCCGTGGACGCGGTATTCCCGTGTGCAGGAGACGACGAGTGGTGTGTGATCTCCATGCGATCGCCGTCGCAACGGTCCGCGGTGGCCGAACTGATCGGCCGAGAGCACCTGCCCGAGCAGCGGGACCGGTTGATCGCCGCGGTGTCGCAGTGGACGTCGGGACTCGACAAGACCGAGGTCGTGGTGTCACTGCAGCGGTGCGGGGTGGCCGCCGCGCCGATGAACCGCGCGGCCGATATTCCGGCCGATCCGCAGGTTGTCTTCCGGAATCTGTTCACCGACATGGCGCATCCGCTGCTGGGTCGCCCGATCCCCGCCGAGACGGGGCCAGCGCCCTTCACCCGAATCCCCCGCGCTGAGCTACGGCCCGCTCCGATGCCCGGCGAGCATACCTACGAGATCTGCCGGCGCGTGCTCGGCTTGAGCACCGAGCGGATCGACGGACTGATATCCGACGGCGCGCTGTTCGCCCACGACAACAAGAGCTAGGAGGCTGTTTCGTCATGCCCATCGAACCAAGGACACCGGTCCTCGTCGGCTACGGCCAGGTCAACCAGCGCAACGAGGATCCCGGTGTCGAACCCGTCGACCTGATGGTCGCCGCCGCGCGTAATGCCGCCGACCCCCGGGTACTCGAGGCGGTCGACGCCGTCCGCGTCGTCAACCTGTTGTCGTGGCGCTACCGCGACCCCGGACTCCTTCTTGCCCAACGCATCCGGGCGGACAACGCAAAAACCCGCTATACGGGTATCGGCGGCAACGTGCCGCAGACGCTGGTGAACCTGGCGTGTCTGGACATTCAGCAGGGGCGTGCCGGCGTGGTGCTCGTCGCGGGAGCGGAGACCTGGCGCACCCGCACCCGGATGCGCGCAGCGGGGAAGAAGCAGGACTGGACGCGCCAGGACGAATCTGTCCCGCCGGCTCCCGGCTCGGACGAGAACATGCCGATGGCGGGCCCCGGCGACCTCAAGATCAACCTGGACCGCCCCGCCTACGTCTACCCGATGTTCGAGCAGGCGGTGCGCATCGCCGCGGGCGAATCGCCCGACGACCATCGGCGCCGCATCGGCGAAATGTGGGCACAGTTCTCGGCCGTAGCGGCCACCAACCCGCACGCCTGGAGCAGGGACGCACTGACCGCCGAACAGATCTGGCAGCCGTCGCCGAAGAACCGGATGATCAGCTGGCCCTACACGAAGTTGATGAACTCCAACAACATGGTCGATCAGGGTGCGGTGTTGATCCTGACCTCGGCCGAGAGGGCCACCTATCTTCAGATCCCTTCGGAACGTTGGGTTTTCCCGTACGCCGGGGCCGACTCCCGCGACACCTACGCGATCGGCGAGCGCGCGGAGTTTCACACCTCGCCGGCGATCCGCATCGCGGGCAGACGCGCGCTGGAGCTCGCGGACGCAGGCATCGACGACATGGATCTCGTCGACGTCTACTCGTGCTTCCCATCGGCCGTGCAGGTCGCGGCGAAGGAACTCGGCCTGCCGGTGGGAGATCCGGGACGGCCACTGACTGTAACCGGCGGTCTGACCTTCGCCGGCGGGCCGTGGAACAACTACGTCACACACTCGATCGCGACGATGGCTGAACAGCTGATAGCGCAGCCGGGCAGCCGCGGCCTGATCACCGCCAACGGCGGCTATCTGACCAAGCACAGCTTCGGCGTCTACGGGACCGAGCCGCCGGCGCGTCAATTCCGTTGGGAAGACGTCCAATCCGAAGTCGACAAGGAACCGACCCGGACCGCGCTGGTGGACTGGAGCGGTGTCGGCACGGTCGAGTCGTGGACGACGCCGGTGGACCGCGACGGGCAGCCCGAGAAGGCCTTCCTCGCGGTGCGGACCCCCGAGGACGCGCGGGTACTCGCGGTGATCTCCGATCCGGCCGGCGCCGAGGCGACCGTGCGCGAGGACATCGCCGGTGCGCGAGTGCACGTCCACGCCGACGGCACGGCTTCGCTGGTGTAGCCAGCTAATTGGTGGTTGTTGGTGGTGGTTGGAAGGGTTGGTACCACCACCAGTGGGCGCGTTCGCCGGTGGGTCCTTTGTAGGGGGGTACTGCGGGTGGGGGTGTGGTCGGTGGGCGCGCGAGTGATCCGCCGTGGAGTGGTCGGCCGGTGTGGTCGGCGACGACGAGGGTGGTTGCGGGTCCGGTGATGGTGATCAGGCCGCGGTGATGGGCTCGGTGGTGGTAGGGGCAGACCAGGACGAGGTTCTCCAGTTCGGTCTCGCCGCCGTCCTCCCAGTGTTTGATGTGGTGGGCATGCAGCCCGCGGGTGGCCCCGCAGCCGGGGACGACGCAGCAGCGGTCGCGGTGCTCCAGGGCGCGGCGTAGCCGGCGGCTGATGGTGCGGGTGGTCCGCCCGGCCCCGACCGGCTGGCCATTCCGTTCGAACCAGACTTCGCAGGTGGCATCGCAGAGCAGATAGCGGCGGTCGTCATCGGACAGCAGCGGGCCCAGATGCAGGGCGGCGACCCGTTGGTCGAGGTCGAGATGCACGACCACGGTGGTGTGCTGGCCGTGCGGGCGACGGACGGCCTCGGCATCCCAGCCCGCTTCGACCAGGCGCAGGAACGCGTCGATGGCGGTGGGAAACGGCGGCGCCTGACCCGATATGCCATTGCCGTTGTCGTGGTGGTGTTTCCAGTCGACGACGAGTGCGTCGCGGTGTGAGGCCAGGGCGGCGTCGACTTTTGCCGCCTCGTCATGCGGGAGCTTGATCCGCCACGTGGTGTGGGTGGCGTCAGTGGTTCTGGTGATCGAGCGTTCCGGCTCCGGCGGAGGCGCGGGTTCCGGGTCCTCATCCCAGTCCGGGTCGTCGTCTTCGTCGGGGTCGGGTGCGGGCTCGGGTTCGGGTGGGGGTTCTTGTTTGATGGCGGTGCGTAGTTGGGTGACCGTGGCGCTTTTGGCGAGTTCCGCGTAGTGGTTATCAGAGCCTTTGCCTGCGCGTTCCGCGATCACCCCGACCTGATCGAGAGACAGGCTGCCCTCGCGCAGGCCTTGGGTGCAGCGCGGGAACTCTTCGAGACGGCCCGCCACCGCGACGACGGTTTCGGCGTTGTGGGGGGAGGTGCCCAGTTTCCAGGCCACCAACGCCGCAACGGTCTTGCACCCGGTTGTCGCCCACAGTCCGTCGCGATCGATCTCGGCCACGATGTCGACGATGCGTCCGTCGATCGCGTTGCGCTGACCGGCCAGTTCCGCCAACTCCTCGAACAACACCTCCAACCGCGCCATGCGAGGCGGGCTGGGGACGAAAGACGGTGCCGTCGAAGGCATAACACCATCATCGCAGACGGCACCGACAAACTTCGGCGTCGCGACCTAGCGCGCTACAGAGAGCCCGAGCGCGGCCACAGCGTCGCGCTCATCACGTAGTTCGGCAACCGACGCGTCGATCCGCGCTCGCGAGAACGGGTTGATGTCAAGGCCTTCGACGATCTCCCAGCGACCGCCGACCGAGCGGCACGGGAACGACGAAACCAGTCCTTCGTCGACGCCGTAAGCACCAGGGGAGGGCAACGCCACTGACGTCCAGTCGTCGGCGGGCGTGCCGTGCACCCAGTCGTCGATGTGGTCGATCGCGCCGTTGGCCGCGGACGCGGCGGAGCTGGCACCTCTGGCTTCGATGATCGCGGTACCGCGCCGGGCCACGGTGGGAATGAAATCATCAGTGAGCCAATGGGTATCGGCCGCATAGTCGGCACCGGCGCGACCACCGACGATGGAGTGGAAGATATCCGGGTACTGCGTCGGCGAATGGTTACCCCAGATCGTCATCCGGCTGATCTCGGTGACCGGAACCCCGGAGTGCCTCGCCATCGCCGCCACGGCGCGGTTGTGGTCGAGGCGGGTCAGCGCAGTGAACCGCTCCGCAGGGATGTCGGGCGCGTGGGCGGAGGCCACCAATGCGTTGGTGTTGGCGGGGTTACCGACCACCAGCACCCGGACACCGGCGGCGGCTCCCGCGTTGAGCGCCTTGCCTGCCGTCGCGAAGATCTGCGCGTTGGCGCTCGAGCAGGTCGGCGCGCTCCATGCCTTTGGTGCGCGGCCTGGCGCCGATCAGCAGCGCGACATCGACGCCGTCGAAACCCCTGACCGGATCGTCGTAGATCTCGGTGCTCGCCAACAGCGGGAATGCGCCGTCGTCGAGTTCCATCACGACGCCCTCGGCGGCGCGCACGGCGTCAGGGAGCTCGAGCAGCCGCAGCGCACCGGGGTGTCGCGGCCGAGCATCGCGCCCGCGGCGATGCGGAACAGCGCGGCATAGCCGATCTGGCCTGCCGCTCCGGTGACGGCGACGGTGACCGGTGACGGTGTTGCCATGCGTCCAACCCTAGTCAGGGCGCATCGGCGGGCACATCGGTATAGGACGTGATGAATCCCTCGGCCGAAAAGGTGAACGCCTTACCGCTGAACTCGGACAGGCACGAAATCCCGGTTGCCTCTTGGATATTGCAGCGGAAACCGCCGACCGCCAGGATCCGGTTGAACGGCAATTCGGTAGCCGGACCCGGCTCCAGCGCCACGCCTGGCGACGGCAGCGCAGCGAATACGCGGGTCGGCAGTGCGGTCCACGCACGATGGCGTTCGGTGCGGCCGGTTCGCCGTCGGGCCGGGAACCTCGTCGGGCGCGCCGGTGATCGCCGATGCCGGCGGTCGTCTTTGCGTTCTGGCAGCCGGCACTGGTCCCGCGGAACGATCGCGCACTCCCACCGGCCGCTCGGACTCACGAAGTAGTAGCCGGTCTGTCCGTGCGACGTCGGCGGCGAAGTGGAACGCGTTGGCGAGGTGCGCGTTGCTCGGCCTGGTGGTCGTCGGCGTCAGGACAGCCAGGGGAGCCTGCGCCGCGGTGTCGTCTGTGGTGATGACCGTCGGACCCGAGCACGCCGCGCTCAGCAGCACCACCGCGGGAAGGCACACGCGTGTCAGCGATCGCAGGAGGAGCGTCATCTGGCGGGAAGGCTCTTCGCGTAGTCCACGCCGCGGACCACCCACGGCTACAGCTGGCGCTTGGTCCGAGCCCCTCCGGACGCACCCGGAGCCAGCCGCGGGTTTCGCGGCCCGCCATGACCATCGGCTCGACGTGGTCGCGCGTGAGCAGCCGCTCGGTCTCGTCGGGCGGTACCCGGACCATCAGCCCGCCCTTGGAGCTGGCGGCGACGGACATGTTGCCGTTGATCAGGAACGCCAGCCCGCCGAACATCCTCTTCTCTTCGACGCCACGCTCGGCGGCGAGCAGTTCACGGATGCGGTCGGCGAGTTCGGTGTCGTACGCCATGGTCTGACGGTAGCGCGGCTCTCAGACGTGAGCGGCGGGCGTCCACCCGAGCCCGGGACCGAGCTTCTCGGCGAGGTCGCCGACGATCTGCGTGTAGTCGTCGGCGCCGAACGTGAACGGCAGCGCGAACGCCACCTCGTCGGCGCGCTGAAAACCCGCATGCGCGAACAGCCGGTCGGCGAGTTCGTCGGAGGTGCCGACGTAGTCGGGGGAGAACAGCATGCCGCGCGGGCCCTGCGGGCGTCTTGGTCCGCTCGAACCGGCTCGCGGCGTAGTCGCGGTAGCGCCGCACCTGGTCGTCGGTGGCCGAGTCGGTGGGGATCACGACGAGACCCTGTGACACCCTCGCCTTTTCGGGATGCGGGTGGTGCGCCCGGAACGCGTCGATCTGCTCGCCCTGGATGGTGGCGAAGTCCCGGCGACTCGGTGCCCTCGAGTGCTCACCACCGAGCTGGTCAGGTAGTTGATGCCCTGCTCGGCCCGCCCAGACCGCCGACGCCAGGCCGCCGCCGTACCAGACCCGGTCGGCCAGCCCGGGTGAGTGCGGCTGGACGCGGTCGGTGAACTGCTCGATGCCGACGGTGCCCTGCGAAGTCGCTGACCGGCTCGCCCCGCAGGTGGCGCAGCAGCCGCAGCACCCGCTCTTTCGAGAAGTCCTGCAAGTCATGGGATTCCGGGTACAGCGCGGTCTTGTAGTGGTCGTAGAGCATCGGGGTGCCCACCGACACACCGGGGTTGATCCGGCCGCCCGAGAGGATGTCGACGGTGGCGAGGTCCTCGGCCAGCCGGAACGGGTTCTCCAGTCCGAGCGGGATCACCGCGGTGCCCGAGCTCGATGCGGCTGGTGCGCTGACTGGCCGCGGCCATGATCGCCACGGGCGACGAGATGCCCGGCTGCAGGTGCCGGTCAGCGCAGCCACACGCTGTCGAAGCCCAGCGCCTCGGCCCGCTCGATGACCTGCAGCGTCTCCTCGATCCCCGGCCCCGGGTTGGCCGGGTCGAATCGGCCGATGGTCAGGAACCCGAGCTTGCGTAGCGGTTCTCCGCGTCGTGGCATGGTCGGTCCCTCCCTCTGCCGAGCAGACACAAACTCGCACGAATCTGTTGCAGATTGTGCGAGTTTTGCGTCACGCTGCGCTGCAGATATTCCGTCGTCAGGCAGCGACGGTCGCCGCCTCGGCCGGCGGGCTCCAGCGCCTGCGCGACGATCTCCGCGACGTCGGTCATCGGCTTGACCTCGAGCGCCTCCAGCACCTCGGCCGGGACGTCGTCCAGGTCGGGCTCGTTGCGCTGCGGGATGAAAACCGTCGACAGCCCGGCGCGTTGGGCGGCCAGCAGCTTCTGCTTCACGCCGCCGATCGGCAGCACCCGGCCGTTCAGCGTGACCTCGCCGGTCATGCCGACGTCGCCGCGCACCTGGCGTCCGGTGGCCATCGACACCAGCGCGGTCACCATCGTGACGCCGGCCGACGGACCGTCCTTGGGCACCGCACCCGCGGGCACGTGCACGTGGATCTGGCGGTCCAGCGCCTTCGGGTCGACGCCCAGCTGCTCGGCGTGGGCACGCACGTAGGACAGCGCGATCTGCGCGGACTCCTTCATCACGTCACCCAGTTGACCGGTCAGCTTCAGACCCGGCTCACCGTCGTTGGCGTTCGCCTCGATGTAGAGCACATCGCCGCCGAGTCCCGTGACGGCCAGGCCGGTCGCCACACCCGGCACCGCGGTGCGCTCGTCCGACTCGGGCGTGAACCGCGGACGGCCCAGGTAGTCAACGAGATCCGGCTCGTCGATCACCAACGGCGTCGGATCCGCGGCGCCAGTTTCGGTGGTGCAGCCTTGCGCAACGCCTTGGCCAGCAGCCGCTCGAACTGCCGCACGCCCGGCTCGCGGGTGTAGTCGGCGGCGATCTTGCGCAGCGCGGCGTCGGTCACGCGTGACCTCCTCGGGGGTCAGCGCAGCGCGCTCGGCCTGCCGGGGCAGCAGGTAATCGCGCGCGATGGCGACCTTGTCGTCCTCGGTGTAGCCGTCGATCTGCACCAGTTCCATGCGGTCCAGCAGCGCCGACGGGATGTTCTCGATGACGTTGGCGGTCGCCAGGAACACCACGTCGGACAGGTCCAGGTCAAGATCCAGGTAGTGGTCGCGGAACGTGTGGTTCTGCGCCGGGTCCAGCACCTCCAGCAGCGCGGCCTCGGATCGCCGCGGTAGTCGGAACCGACCTTGTCGATCTCGTCCAGCAGCACAACGGGATTCATCGATCCCGCCTCGCCGATGGCCCGCACGATGCGGCCCGGCAGCGCGCCGACGTAGGTGCGCCGGTGTCCGCGGATCTCGGCCTCGTCGCGCACGCCACCGAGGGCGACCCGAACGAACTTGCGGCCCAGCGCCCTGGCGACGGATTCACCGAGCGACGTCTTGCCGACACCGGGCGGACCGGCCAGCACCATCACGGCACCGGAACCACGACCTCCGACGACGGCCATGCCGCGTTGGGCGCGACGGGCCCGCACGGCCAGGTACTCGACGATGCGGTCCTTGACGTCGTCCAGGCCGTGGTGATCGGCGTCCAGAATCTCGCGGGCGGACTTCAGGTCCGTCGAGTCCTCGGTGGTGACGTTCCACGGCAGATCCAGCACCGTGTCCAGCCAGGTGCGGATCCAGCCGCCCTCGGGGCTCTGCTCGCTGGACCGCTCCAGCTTGCCGACCTCACGCAGCGCGGCCTCGCGCACCTTCTCGGGCAGATCGGCGGCCTCGACCCGGGCCCGGTAGTCGTCAGACCCGTCGGGTTCGCCTTCGCCGAGTTCCTTGCGGATCGCGGCCAGCTGCTGGCGGAGCAGGAACTCCTTCTGCTGCTTGTCCATGCCCGAGCGGACGTCGTCGGCGATCTTGTCGTTCACCTCGGTCTCGGCCAGGTGCTCGCCAGTCCAGTCGATCAGCAGCCGCAGCCGCCCTGCGACGTCCTCGGTCTCGAGCAGCTCGCGCTTGTGGACATCGGTCAGATACGACGCATATCCGGCGGTGTCGGCCAGCGCGGACGGGTCGGTGATCTTGTTGACCACGTCGACGATCTGCCAGGCCTCGCGCCGTTGCAGCATCGCCAACAACAGCTTCTTGTACTCGGCGGCAAGCGCCCTGGTCTCGTCGGTGATCTCGGGCTCGGCCACTTCGTCGACCAGGACCCACAGCGCCGCTCCCGGCCCGGTGGTTCCTGACCCGATGTGGGCACGTTGTCCCCGCGGATGACGGCAGCGGCCCCTCCGCCGGGAACACGCCCGACCTGCACGATCGAGGCGAGCACGCCGTAGGTGGGGTATCGGTCGTCGAGCCGCGGCGCGATCAGCAGCTTGCCGGATTCACTGGCTTGCGCGGCGTCGACTGCAGCACGGGCGGCATCGTCGAGCTCGATCGGCACCACCATCCCGGGCAGCACGATCGGTTCGCTGACGAAGAGCACCGGCACTTGCAGAGCTTCAGGCATCAAATCCTCCAAAGTTGAACCTGATGCGCTCAACCCTGTCGCCGCCGGCTTTGTTCCCGCCGCGCTTTCGCCGCGAGCGGAATAGTCGCCACGATGGATCCGTCATAGCCCGTGTGAGGTCAAGTGTGCAGTTCGATGGCACGCGCGATCATGTTCGCGATCGAGCAGCCACCCGAGGTGGAGATCGGCGACATGACGATCCGCTCGACGACCGGAGCTGAGGACCGAGTCCCGAACGGCAGAGAGCCTGCCGCTCGGGGGAAGCGGCAGGCTCTCTGGGTCTGGGTAGTGCGTCAGGCGATGGCCTGAGCCCCCAGGACACGCTGGATGTCCGGCTTCATCTGCAACAGCTGCTGACCCCAGTAGCCCCAGCTGTGGGTACCGGCGGCGGGGAAGTTGAAGACGCCGTTGGCGCCACCCGCTGCGATGTAGCTGTCGCGGAAACTGATGTTGGTCCGCAACGTGAATCCCTCGAGGAACTGCGCCGCCATCAGGTTCTGACCCGGTGTCCCGGTGTCCAGATCCGACGGGGTGCCCGTGCCGCAGTAGATCCAGACCCGAGTGTTGTTGGCCACCAACTGATTGATGTTGACCATCGGATCGTTGCGCTTCCACGCCGGGTCCGAGGACGGGCCCCACATGCTCTCGGCGTTGAAGTTGCCTGCGTCGTTCATCGCCAGACCGATCAACATCGGCCACCAGCCCTCGGACGGGTTCAGGAAGCCCGAAAGCGAAGCGGCGTAGACGAACTGCTGCGGATGGTAGATCGCGTAGGTCAGCGCGGCGCCACCTGCCATCGACAGACCGACGACGGCGTTACCCGTGCGGGACACACCGCGGTTGGCCTCCAGCCATGCCGGCAGCTCCTGGGTCAGGAAGGTCTCCCACTTGTAGGTGTAGTTCTGACCGTTGCCCCGAGACGGCTGGTACCAGTCGCTGTAGAAGCTGGACTGCCCACCGACCGGCATGATCGTCGACAGTCCGGAGTCGTGGTACCACTCGAACGCCGGGGTGTTGATGTCCCAGCCGTTGTAGTCGTCCTGGGCGCGCAGACCATCGAGAAGGTAGACGGCATGGGGGCCGCCACCCTGGAACTGCACCCGAATATTGCGGTTCATGGACGGGGAGAACACATCCAGATACTCAACGGGCAAACCCGGCCGGGAGAACGCTCCCGCCGTCGCCGAACCCCCGGCGAAGCCGATCAGCCCGGGCAGGGCAACCGCCGTCATGGCGGCAGCCGCCACCTTGCGGACCCACTTACCCCGGACTTTCTCTATCCACTTCATAACGGCAACCAACCCACCTTTCTCATCAAGTTCCACAGTGCTCTCGCAAAATCTGCCGTCGCTTTGCATTCGTAATGGAACACGTTGCGACGACGCGACTCGCCGCCCGACACGGTGGATCGACGTCGCGTTTGGCTAACGATTCCGCCTCGGGACGGACTCGCGTTGTGCCGTCTGGGGCTGTGACCAGTGTGAAAGTTGTGAATTGTCCGCTATTCGGCGGTGGCCGACATCGCCCGCCGCAGATTCTCCCGGCGTTCCTCGATGGTTCGACCGATCTCCTGCAGCAGCACCGGCTTTCGCTCGACGAGATACGCGACGTGCTCGCGGTCGACCTCGAGCACCGTCACCTCGTCGAGTGCGTACGCCGCCGCGATGACGGGCTCGCGAGTCAGAGCGGTCTGGCCCAGGAAGTCGCCGCGCTCCAGCATGCGCACCGGGACCAGGACACCCTCTTCGCCAGCGGCAACCAGTTGCACGCGGCCGTCGACGATGAACGACATCCGTTGAGGCACCTCACCGTGGGACTGAACGCGTTCCTGGGCGGCGAAACGGACCAGCCGGACCAAGGGCGTCAGCTCCTCTCGCTCGGCCTCGGTCAACCGCAGCGTCGCGGCCACGCTACTCATCGAGGCGGTCAACCGCTCGGGCGTGCTGAACTCGTCATCGGCACCGTCGAGGTGAAGTCCGGACCGACGCGAGGCATACCAGATCCAGCGCAGGAAGGTGTTTTTCGCGAGATCGTCGTCCGCAGGGGTCAGCAAGGGAATCGATGTCTCGTACTCGGCGTTGCCGAGATACTCCGTCCTCGGCTCCTCGTCGGTGCGCACTTGGGGCAGCGTCATCGCCATGCTCCGTCAGCATTCCGCACACCTCGTCGGGCGAGTCCGACGCCCCGAACGTCGTGACGACGGTGAGACGATGCGCTCCGGGTGGGCGGCTGTAGTTGGTGAACGATGCGGCGGCCAGCGCGGCGTTGGGCATGATGAGTAGCCCACTGCCCGTGTCGATATGCGTTGCACGCCAATTGACCTCGACGACCCGACCCTGGGCGCCGGGGACGCTGATCCAGTCTCCCAGCCGGAACGGTTGCTCGAAGAGCACCAGCAGGCCTGAGATGATCTGGCCCACCGAGTTCTGCAGGGTGAGACCGAGCACGATGGAGGTGACCCCCAACGCGGCGAACAGGCCGCCGACGTTGGCACCCCAGATGTAGGCCATGATCACGCCGATGCCGACGGCGATCAGCGCGAAGCGGGTGACGTCGAGGAAGATCGAGGGGATCCGCTTGCGCCAGCTGCCTTCCGGCGCGCCCTGGAACAGGGTCGCGTTGAGGCCGGAGAGCGCGAGCACGAGCAGAACGACACCGAACGTCGTCGCAACCAGGCGCACCGATGTCGCCTCGCCGGACACCTGCATCGCCTGAACCAGCAGCAGCAGGAGTGCACCGAGCGGCAGGATGTAGGTGCGCAGCATGGCGACCGGCCGCGCCAGTGCGCTGCCCCGACGGCGCAACCCGCTGTGCAACTCGGTCAGCAGCACCAGACAGAGGGGGAATCCGATGGCGACACCGATCGCCCACCCGAACCAGGACGAGTCCAGCAGGCCGCTCACGGCTTGTGCCCCTGCAGCCGCCAGATCGTCTCCGCCGCACCCTCTCCGCCGACCTCGCCCGCGGCGGTGAAGGCCTGGGTGTCCCGCAACGCGTCGTACACCCGCGAGGTGACGTAGATGCCCGGCCGGGGCGACCCGCTCTGCACCTGGTAGGCGATATTGACCGCAGAGCCCCACATGTCGTAGGCCAAGGTGGAGCGGCCGACCAGCCCGCTGGTCACCGTCCCGGTGTCGATGCCGGCGCGAAGTTGGAGGTCGTGACCTGACTCGGCGTTGTACCTTTCGATGATGCGGTGCATCTCCGCGGCGAAATCCACTGTGCGCCGGACGTTGTCCAGCCTTGGAATGCTCAGGCCGCAGCTGGCCAGATAACCGTTGTGCAATGTCCGGACGTGGTCTACACCGAGATTGTGTGCGGCGGCGTCGAATTGACGCGTCAGCTTGTTGACGATCGCCAGCAGTTCCTCGGAACTGCGATTCGACGACAACTCATCGAGACCGACGATGTCGGCGAAGACCACCGTGACGTTCTTGTGGTCCTGCGCGATGGTCTCCTCACCCTCTCGGTAGCGCTGCATCACCGGTTCGGGCATCAGGGAGAGCATCAAGCGCTCGTTCTCCTGACGTTGTTCAGCGAGCAGCTCCTCCTTGATCGCCAGGTTTCGGCTCATGTCGTTGAATGCCGCTGTCAGGTCCCCGTACTCGTCGCGGGACAGCACCGGCAGGGTGACGTGGTAGTCGCCCGCGCTGATCTGCTGGGCACCGGCCTGAAGCCGGCGGATCGGCCGCACGAACAGCCGTGCCAGCAGCATTGCGGCCAGACAGACCACGAAAATGATTATTACCGTGGACAGTACGAGGGTCTTGGTGAAGTGTGCGACCGGTGCGAATGCCTCCTCGGTGTTGATCTTCGCGACGACGGCCCAATGCAGGCCGGGCAGATCGATCGGCGCATACGCCTGCAGCGTTTCGTACCCGAGGTAGTCCCGCTCGATCGTCGTGCCGGAGTGGCCACGTTGCGCTTCCTCGACCGCTGTCGTGGCCATGGGCTGCACCAAGGTCGTGCCCCGCCGCTCGATGGATTCTTCGGCGATCTCCGGCGGAGTGCCTGCCTCGATGACATCCGCACGGAACTGGTCAGGATTCTCGATGAACAGCCGGGAGTCCGAACGCATCAGGTCGTCGGGCCCGACCAGGATCGTCTCGCCGGTGGTCCCCATTCCCGTTGCCTGCCATTGCCCTTTGGCCGTCATCAGGTCGTTGATCCGCGAGATCGGGAATTGCAGCGCCAGTACGCCGTCTACCCGGCCCTGCGGGCCTACCGGCGACAGGAACCAGGCGGTCGGCTCGTCCGCGGGCAGGTACCAGCCGAAGTCGGTGACGCCGACGTAGTCCACCGAGTTCGACGATCGTGCCTTCTCGTAGGCCTCGGTCAGCGCCCGCTCCCGGAACGGGCCCGTCAGGATGTTCGTCCCGAGGTCGGGCCCCTTGTATGCGCTGTAGACGACGTTGCCGCGATTGTCGAGCAGCAGCGCATCCCCGAAGTTGAAGCGGCGGACGATCTCGCGAAAGAAGTCGTTGTAGCGGGCGTTGGCAGCCGACCACGCGCTGCCATCGCCCGCATCGTCGAACGCGATCGCCTTGTCCCAGTCGTCGAACGGGGCCGAATAAAGCGCCTGCAGGTACTTCTGCGAGTTCGATTTCGGCAGCAGCGAATCGACATCGGGGCGGTTGCCGCCCTCGTCCGGGGGAGCGTCGGCGAAAGTCCGGTCGTAGTAGTCGCGTACCGATTGCCACTGCGGCGGGCTGATCGTCGAATTGTTCAGCTCGTCGAAGCCGGCGGTAAAGGACGCGATCGCCTCCGTGGTGGTGGCGCCGCGCGTGTAGATCACCAGCGAGTTCTTCAAATCCGAAAACTGGGCCTCCAGTTGCCGCGACTGCGATTCACGGATCTCGGTCAGCCGGTCGAACACCGACGCACGTAGCGACGATCGGCCCGACTGGTACCCGATGGCGCCGACCACCGCCGCCGACAGGATGCTCGTCACCAGCAGCATCACCAGCAATTTGGACTGAATGCTCATCCGCGACAGCAACCGGCGCAAGCCGCGTTTTGTGCTCGGCTGCTCGGGCGGCCGGAGGGTCTCTGGCGAAGACGTCATTGAAGGGACGACCTTAGCCTGCAAAGCTCGACGATGAGATGTCTGTCGATAAATCTTCTTCAGCCGGCGACGATCCGTTCGACCTCGGCCGGTTCGTGACGGCTCAGGACCCGATCTACGCCACGGTGCTGGCCGAGCTGCGGGCCGGTGCAAAGCGGACTCACTGGATCTGGTTCATCTTTCCCCAGGTGCGCGGCCTGGGCCGCAGCGCAACCGCGCAGCGGTACGCCATTTCGACGCTCGACGAGGCGCGTGCCTATCTCGGGCATCCGGTGCTCGGCGCACGCTTGCGGGAGTGCGCCGGGCTACTCGTCGTGCATGCGGGTCGCTCCGCCACCGAGATCCTCGGTCATCCCGACGATCTGAAGGTGCGGTCGTCGATGACGTTGTTCGCCCGGGCCGGGCAGGAAACGGTGTTCGGTGACGTGCTCGAGGCGTTCTACGACGGCCAGGAGGATCCCGCCACGCTTGCACAGCTGGCATGACCGCTCAGCGCGGCGCCACGATGAGCCAGCCATGGGCGGGAACCACGGTGTCGGCGACGACCTCGGCGGGAGGCGCGCCGGAACCGGCGACGACGTCGGCATGGTCCACCCCGAGCTCCGGCAGGGACACCGGCATCGCGTCGTCGTCGATATTGAGTGCGACGACGAGGGAGTCGTCCCCGTTGCGCGTCGAGTAGACGTAGCCGCGGTTGGACACCGACAATGGCGTCGTCCGGGCGGTGCGCAGCCACGGGTGTCTGCGCCGCACCCCGATCAGATGCTGGTGTGTCCGGAAGACCTGGTGTCCGTGTTCGCCGACTCCCTGGTACGGAGAGCGGAATTCGGGCCGCACCGCGTCGTCGCCGCCGAATCGCTCTTCCTTGACACCCCGGTAGGCGACTTCGTCCCCGGCGTAGATGCTCGGTGTTCCACCGGCGGTCAGGAGAAGCACCAGGGCGTGCTCGACGTGGTCCGGGTTGGTCAGCTGGCTGGCGATCCGGGTGACGTCGTGGTTGCCGATGAAGGTCAGCGGGACGAAGGTGTCGAGGAATTCGTTGTGCCGCGTCAGTGCCCAGTCGAGCTCGTGAAAGTTACCGTCGTTCAGACTGCTCCAGGTCGCCTTCCACAGCTCGTACTGGGTGATGGAGTCGAATCCGGAGTCCTGTACCCGCGCCTGGTAGTCGCCATGGATGACCTCGCCGACAAACCAGGCGTGCGGGTGGCTCTCCCGCACCCGAGGCAGGACCTGCGCCCAGAACCTGTCGGGGACGGCGTACGCCGCATCCAGCCGCCAGCCGTCGGCTCCACGGGCGAGCCAGTGGCTCATCACATCGACGGTGTAGTCGATCACCTCGTCGTTGCGGTGATTCAGGGTGATCAGACCGTCATGCCCTTCGAAGGTGGCGAACTCATCGCCGCGCCCGCGGAACCATGACCTGTCGCCACCGGCGACCGCATCGCGATACCGCGGGAAATCGGTTCCGACGTGGTTGAACACGCCGTCGAGCAGGACCCGAAGACCACGATCGTGTGCCGCCGCGACGACGTGGTCGAAGTCGCCGTCATCGCCGAGCCTCGGGTCGATGCGATAGTGGTCGGTGGTGTCGTAACCATGGGTTCGGGAGGCGAACACCGGCCCCAGCGCCAGCCCGGATGCGCCGAGTTCGATGGCGTAATCCAGCCAGTCGGCGATCCGGCGGAGTCGGTGGTCGTCGGCAACCGGTACGGGATCGGCCGGGTAGGCGCCGACGAAGCCCAGCGGGTAGACCTGCCACCAGATGACGTGCTCGACCCAGTCCGGTTCGGTCACTGTCGAAATGCCTTTGCGTACAACGTTTTCATCTCTCCTGTCAGGCTGGCTGCGGGTCCGTCGACGGCGACGCCGGGAGCAACGGTCGTGATGGGTAGGCCCGCCACCGGCGGAGGCGGGGCATTCCACTCGACCAGCCACTGGGTGAGCTGGGCTGAGGACGCCGCGTACACAACACGTCCCAGTCCTACCCAGGCATGCGCGGCAGCACACATGGGGCAGTGCTCGCCGGACGTGTACACCGTGGCCCGGGCACGCTCGTCGAGTGTCAGATTCTCGACGGCCCACCGCGCGATCGCGAATTCGGGATGGCGGGTGGCGTCGCCGTCCTTGACCCGGTTGTGGTCCTCGAAACGCACCGTGCCGTCCTGATCGACCAGCAGCGAGCCGAACGGCTGGTCGCCGCCCCGCAGAGCCTCGCGTGCGAGATCCACACATCGCCGTAGGTATTCGAGGTCGTCATCGGAGACCGCCACAGCCGGAGTCTACGCAGCCAGTTCCGGTCGCCGTACGGTCGGTGAATACGCGGTGCCGGACGAGCCGGTATCGGGAAGACTGACACACCACGGAGGTGAGATGACAGCTCCAACAGACGTGTGGGCACTGCACCACGACACGGCGGGCGAGGCCTCGGCTCCGTGAACGACTTCGGGTGGCATTGCAACGAGATCGAAGCCCAGGCCGACCTGTTCGCCGATCATCTGGACGGGGCCGACCTGACCGCACCAGTCCCGTCGTGCCCGGACTGGACCGTGGTGCAACTCGCCCGTCACGTCGACGCGGGCCTGCGCTGGGCCCGTCACATCATCGCCACCCGCGCCGCGTCCCCACCGCCGGACACCGCAATGCGCGTCCTGTCCGCCGAGGTCGATCACTCTTCCGGCGAGCTGGGGTCGGCCATCCGGTCAGCTGCGGGCGAGCTCGCCGCCACGCTGCGAAAGGCGGGGCCCGCCGCACAGATGTGGTGCCCGGTCCCCGATGGGGGTAGCGCGTTCTTCGCGCGCCGCTTCGCCCACGAAACCGCGATGCATCGTGCGGATGCGGCACTGGCACTCGGCATCGACTACGTCCTGCCCACCTTCCTCGCCGCCGACGGTGTCGAAGAGTGGCTCGAACTCGGTTGTCTGCCCTTCCATTTCGATGTCCACCCGTGGATGCGCGAGCTCCTCGGGCCCGGACGCACCATCGCGCTGCACGCGACCGACACCGGCGACGACTGGCTGCTCGACTTCACCGGTGACGTGATCGCCTGGCGACGTGGGTCCGAGCCCGCCCCCGCAGCACTCTGCGGGCCGGTCACCGACCTTCTGCTGGTGCTGTACCGCCGACGTCCGGTGACGGCGATCGAGGTTCGCGGTGACGACGAACTGGTCGACTTCTGGATGGAGCGGGTCGCGTTCGGCTGAGCTCAGTCACAGCAGTGTGCCTGCAGCCGGCACGCGCACGACGCCGTGATCGGCACATCGGCCCGCGCCGCGGCGAGTTCGAGTTGCTTACCGATGATCACCGCCTCGGCATCGCGGCCCATCCTGGTCAGGCATTCGCGATACCCGTGCAGGCTCCAGACATTGCCCGGATGCTGGCAGGGTCTGCTGAGCGTCGGGTCGAGGCCGAGATCGGCGGCGTACACCCGGGCCGCCTCATCGACGTGGCCCTGTTCGAGCAGGAGCGCGCCGAGCGCGTGTCGGGTGGGTTGCATCCAACCCCACGGCTCGTCGTAGGGCAGCGTGTCGTCCAGCTCCACGGCACGTCGCAGATGGCCGAATGCCTCGTCGAAACGACCGGCACGGTAATCGATTTCGCCGTCGAGCATGGCCGCCGCCACCGCCAGGATGTCGCGACTGGTGTTGTTGAACAGATACCGGCTCTCCGGGATGCGCGCGTAGACCGCGGCGAACAGTTCCCGCTCCGCCTCGGCCTGTTCCAGCTGCCCGCTCGCCGCGTGGGCGACCCCACGGCCGTAGTGGATGGTGGCAGCGGTCGTGCAGTACAGCTCGGTATCGTCGGGCAGGGGAGTGGCGATCAGGTCGGCCCACCGACCGAACCGGACCAGCACGTGAATCCGCAACGGCACGAACGCTTCCAGCCAGTCGGCCATCGGTGGGGACTCGATCGCCAGCAGCTCGGGGGTGAGCTGTGCGGCGAGTTCGTCGGCCGCCTGCAGTGCGACCGCCGAATTGGCTTCGAACATGGCCGAATACACCACGAAGTGCTGGTTGTGCGCGCGGTAGAGCGAGTAGAAGTTCAGTGGGCCCTGATGCTCGACGAAGCGCCGGTCCACTTGCACCGCAGACAGATTCGCCACCACCGAATCATGGTAGTTGCCGCACAACACGTCGATGTGGCTGGGCATGTGCTGGAGATGACCGGCGTCGGGCACCAGGCCGCGCAGCAGATCGGCGGCGGGCAGCGCCTCCTGGGGCGTCGTCGACATCTCCATGGTGTGGAGGTAGAGATGCAGGATCCCGGGGTGTTCACGCCCTTGGGCGGTGGCCAGCGCACCGTCGAGGATCCGCTTGGCTTCGACCACCCGCGAGCCGGGCGCCGGTTCACCGGTTCGACTGTCCCACAATGCCCATGCGGTGACATTCACCAGCGCATCGGCGGCCAGTGCCGCCACGTCGACGTCCTCGGGGTAGGCCTGCAGCAGCATCGACATCGCATCGGCATACGCCGAGTGACCGGCCTGCAGAGCGTCGGCGTCGTCGGGATCGTCGGTGGGATAGCGGAGGGTCAGCGCCTCGATCAGGCCACGCTCGAGGGCGGAGGCGCGGCCACGCGCCGCCAGACCGAGCTCCATCCGCGCCCGGGCCAGCGATGCGGCGAGTTCGACGGGGTCGAAGGCTTCCCAGCCCTTGTTGTAGTTCGGACCGACCGCGTAGGCGATGCCCCACCGCGCGAACGCGAAGTCCGCATCGAGCTCCAGCGCGCGGTCGAAGCAGTGGATCGCCTCTTCGTGGTTGAAGGCATAGGCCCAGACCATGCCTCGGTCGAACCAGATCTGCGCCGCGGCCGAGGGTGTGTCAGTCGGCCGACAGTAGGAGCCGAGGTCGTAAGAGTAGGGCTCGGTCGCGCCCGGCACACTCGACTCGGCGTTCATAAAGGGCACGATAATTCACCCGCGCAGCGGTGGCGACAACTGCGAGAAAACACCCCGCTGCGGCCGCGCTGCCGACCACGACGCGCACCACCGCCACCGCCGAGCCCAGCGACTACGGCTCACTGCTGATCCCGTCTTCCGATGTCGGCTCCGTCGACATCGGCACTGAAGGCGTGATCGCCACGGGCACGTCTCAGTGTCCCGCGACCACATCCGATTCGTCGACCTCCACCGGGTCCTTGGCCCCCGGTAGGAACGAGAAGGCGACACAGACGATTGCGAAGAAGACGTACCCGAGCGCGACCTGCGGGCTGGCCGCCCAGGCGACCTGGGGCGCGTGGATGAGACCGATGAAGGACAGCACCGCACCCACTGCAGATGCGATCGCGGCATAGAGGAACTTCTTCTCCAGGATGAAGGTCACCATGGTGCCGAGGATCAGACCAACGAGCACCGCGCCCTCACCGAGTGTCTTGAGCCCGTCGTAAACCACGCCTGCACCGTTGAGCGCTTCCGTGGTCACCTCTGCCGCTGAGGTGCCTGCCGCGTTGAGCGCGTTGTCGATGAGCCCGTGTGCCCATTGCGCGAGGTTGGGCAGGATGGCCGCGACCACTGCGACTGCGTGCAACCTCGGGACGGCCTGGAACGCCTGGGCGCCGATCAGCAGACCGATGTAGAGCAGGATCGGCACGATCGCCGGAACAGGCAACAATGCGTCCAGCACGCCGAAAAGTCCGACGAAGCAGAAGATCCCGATCACCACACCGCTCGCCAACGAGTAGCCGGCGCGGCCGCCCGCGTCCTTCCAGCCCGGGTGCCCGATGTAGACGGCAGGCGGGAAAGGCGAGCCGAACGCCGAACCGATCACCGCGCCTGCGCCATCGGCGAGCAGCACGCTGCGCAGGTTGTAATTGTCGCCAGCGGCCGCGGCACTCTCGACGTTGCTCATCGCCTCGGTGAAGTTGTACACACCGAGGGGAATCGCCGTACCGAGCAGTGGCGCGAGATCGGCAAGGCCCCGGAACAGCATGTCGATGCGCAGATCCGGGATGCCGATGGCGATGTCACTGACGGCCTGACCGACATCGGGCGCGGACATGTACCCACCCGCCCAGCCGATCGCGGTACCGATCAGCAGCGCCACCAGACCGATCGGAATGCCACCGGGCAGTTTCACATTGGTGAAGAACCCGATCAGGATGATGGCCAGTACCGGGAGTCCGATCCATGCGACCTCCCACATCTGGGCGGCGGGCCGCATCGAGATGAAGGTGATCGAGATACCCGCCAGTGTGCCCAGCATCGCGGCGCGGGGAGTGAGCTTACGGATATAGGGACCGACGAACGCGCCGATCATCACGATGATGCCGATCAGGAACGCCCATGCCAGGCCCGCTTGCCATGCCTGGATCGGGTCGTCGGTGGCGAGATAGACGGGCAGCATGACGACGAACACGACGATGAACATGTGCGGCACGCTCGGGCCGTAGGGCAGCGCGGTCACGTCGGACCGGTTCTCCCTCCGCGCGAGCCGCCGGGCCAGGAACGTGTAGTACAGATTTCCGAGGATCAGCGCGACGCCCAGTGCAGGCAGCACGGTGCCGAGTACGTCGTCGGCAGGAACGGCGATGACGCCGATCATCAATCCGGTCAGCGTGAGGACGTTGACCAGGATGTTGAATCCGAGGCCGAAGAACGCGTTGGTGTCGCCGCGGGTCCACCACGGTAGCGCCAGTGCCTTGGCAGTCGGCGGTTCGATCGGATCCGCGGTCGGGTTGGTCACATCAGTGCTCATCGGGTCCCCTTTCAGGCTGCAGTGGTGGTGAGTTGAGTCATGGCCGGGATCACCGCGGCGCTGTCGGCCACCCACCCGAAGATGCCGCCCTGCGCCTTGATCATCTCCAGGCCGACACGTTGGAACTCGGGGAAATAGGAACCGACACAGTCGGATACGACGAGACACTCGTAGCCGCGATCGTTGGCTTCTCGGGTCGTCGTGTGTACGCAGACCTCCGTGGTGACGCCGGTGACCAGTAGTTGGGTGATGCCTGCCTCGGTGAGGATCTCCGACAGCGGCGTGTCGTAGAACGCGCCCTTGCCGGGCTTGTCGATGACGACCTCACCGTCGATCGGGGCGAGTTCGTCGACGATGTCGTGGCCGTACTCGCCGCGGATCAGGATGCGGCCGTACTTGCCTGGATCGCCGATGCGTTTCGACGGCGCCCCGCGGTTCAGTTTGGCGGGCGGACAGTCGGACAGATCCGGCCCGATGGCCTTCCCTGGTGTGGATGACCATGACGCCCGCCGACCTGGCTGCTGTGATCAGAGCCGCAAGGGGCGGAACGACTTTGAGTAACTGGTCGACATCATTTCCCAGACTCTCGCCGAACCCGCCGGGCAACAGGAAATCTCGTTGCATGTCGATGACGATCAGCGCGGTCTTGTCCGCGACGAGCGGGAAGGGCGACGGTTCGGCTGGCACGTCGATGATGTCATTCACAGGCGCTCCTCGGCGGCGATCGAGAGGGTGGACGATGGTGTCGGCGCTCGGTGTGACGAGCGCGGCTCGTCGAGGATCTGCGCGGCCAGCTGCAGGACGGTGTCGTCGCTGAGGGCGTTGCCGAGAAGCATCGCGCTGCAGGGGCGGCCGCCGGCGGTCACGCCGAGCGGCACCGCGGCCCCGAGCAGATCGAGAAGATTCCCGAAGTGCGTGTAGTGACCCAGCATGGTGTTGCAGTCGATCGGTGCGGCCAGAACCTCGTCGACGGTGAACGTGGTTCCGATGGTGGGCACCACAAGGACGTCGACCTGCTTCCACAGCCTGCCGACGACGGCCTTGAGCTCCTGCAGCTTCTGCAGCGCGGCGAATGTGTCCACGGCGCTGTACCGGTAGCCGCCTTCGAAGATCTCACGGACCACGGGATGGATCGAGTCCGGTTGGGCCGCAAGGAAATCGCCAAACTCGACGAGCCGCTCGGCGACCCAGGGACCCTGGTAGAGCAGTGATCCGGCGGCAAGGAACGGCTCGAGCGAGATATCGACGACGGTGTGCGTGCGGGTGAGTTGCTCGCGAAATGCCAGGTGCGCGCGCCGCATGTCCTCGTCGCCGAAGAACTCCAGCTCGGATTCGGGTGGCAGGCCGACGCGGATCACACCACCGCTGAAGCGTGGTCCACGGTCGCGGGACCACGGATCGTCGTCGTCACGGCCGACCATCACGTCGAGCACCCGATCGACATCGTCGATGGAACCTGCCATGACGCTGAGGCAGTCCAGCGACTTGCACGCGGGCACCAGACCGACGGTGCTGATCAGACCGCGGGATGGTTTGAACCCGACGACTCCGTTGAGCGCGGCGGGAACCCGGCCCGATCCGGCGGTGTCGGTGGCGACGGCGAACGGCACCTGGCCCAATGCGACCGCGAGTGCGGAGCCGGAGCTGGATCCGCCAGAGATCATCTCGCCGCCGTACACGCTTCGCGGGATGGTGTACGGGGTGCGGGTGCCGTTCAGGCCGGTGGCGAACTGATCAAGGTTCGTCTTACCGACATACAGCGCACCCGCGTCGAGCAACTCCTGCACGGCAGGGGCGGTAGCGGAGGCGGTGTAGGAAAAGTCGGGGCAGCTCAGCGTGGTCGGCTGACCCTCGACGTCGATGCTGTCCTTGACGCCGAACGGCACACCGTACAGCGGCAGCGTGCGGGCACCGGGCAGTCGCTCGATCGACTCGGCGGCAGCGATCAGCTGATCGCGGGGGACCGTCGACAGCCAGGTGCCGTCGTCACCCCTGGCCGCGATCGCGTCGGCGACTCGCGCGGCGGTCTTGGTGGGGGAGCCCGTTCCACTCGCGTGGGACGCGAGGATCTCTGCCACGGAGGGCCCGACGGACGGTCCATGGGAGTCATCGGCCATAACTGTCGATTGTCGACAGAATCATGGCGAACTCGGGTCGGCTGTGTGTCGATTGTGTTAGCGCTGACGCGGATGCCCTATCCAGGCCCAGGTAGTCGAGGTGACCGTGGTCGCGGATGGCCTCCACGACGATGCCGGGATCGTTGGTCTCCAGCGCCGACAGGATCGACTTGTGGCGCTCGATGCCGTCGTCTTTGGCGTGCGGCCGTGGACTCCGGGTTCAGCGTGTTGCCGGGCTTCTTCGCGCAGATTCTTGGCCATCGGCAGCTGAAGCTTCAACAGGATCGGTTCCAGAGCGATGTCGAGCTGACGGTTGTTGGCCAGGCCGACCACCGCTGCATGGAACGCGCGGTGGGCGTCGTCGCGGTCGAGCGCATCGGGCGAGGCGTCCATCCGTTCGAGTGCGACCCGCACAGGCTCGAGGTCGTGGCTGGGATCCGGCAGGGGCAGGGCTGTCTCGATGGCGTGCCGCTCGAGGACGTTGCGCAGCTCGAACAGTTGCAGGATGTCGGCGGGCGACCATTCGGCAACGCGCGAACCGCGCCGGGGGAGATGCTCGACCAGGCCCTGTTGAGCCAGCAGACGCAACGCTTCCCGCAGCGGAGCCCGGCTGATCCCGAAGTCGGCGCACAGCTGCTCCTCGACGATCTTGTCGCCGGGTGCGAGCTCGCCGGACAGGATCGCATCACGCAGCCGATGGCCGGTGACTTCGACGAGAGTCGCGGGCAGCACGAGCCGAGCGGGTTCTTCGGTCGGCACTGCCATGGCACCCAATGGTAGGAACCAATGTCAAGCCACGCATTGGCACCTTCATCGGCGCCGGGCAGCGCCGGCCTTCGCGAGTTCCGGCGAATTGCATGTAATTAACTGCAGCACAATGCTTCTCATGGGCCTTCGTCGTCTTCAGGGAGTAGGTAGCGTTCGGGGTGGTGGTAGCCGTTGACCCGATGCTGGCCGGTATCCAAATCGGGTGGGGGTAGCCATTCGGTTTGGTTTTTGGCGTTTTTGCGGGTGTGCCAGTCGGTGTTGTCGAGCATCCGGTGGTCGGCCGGGCAGGCCAGGGTCATGTCATCGACATTGGTTTGGCCGCCGTCGATCCAATCGGTGACGGCGTGGTGCGCTTGGCACCAATACCCCGGCGCGCTGCAGCCGGGCCGGGTGCACCCGCGATCGCGGGCGTGCAGCACAATCCGCTGCGCCGCCGTGGCGAGCCGCTTCGCCCGGGCCAGATACAACGACTGGCCGGTGTGCTCGTCATAGACATACAGGTAGTGATGCGCCGGGGCGGCCATCCGGATCAGATCCGCCATCGGCAACAAGCTCCCGCCACCGGTGACCGCCACCCCCGCCGCCTTGGACAGTTCTTGCAAGGTGGTCGACACGATCACCGTCACCGGCAACCCGTTATGCGACCCCAACTCCCCGGACGCGAGTACCGATCTGCCGACCGCGACGAACGCATCATGATTACGCTGCGCCTGGGTCCGAGTATCACCGACCTTCTCAACGGCCTCCGGGTTGGCGATCGCCCCACCGTCGTCGACGTTCCCGGCGGCCGAACCACCGTCATCGACGTTCTCGGCGGCCGAGCCACCGTCGTCGGCTTCGTCGTCGGGGTTGTTATGTCCGGGGGCGGCTTCTTTGGCGAAGATCGCCTGCCAGATCGCCAACGCTTCCGGAGTCAACCGGCCCGAGATCGAGGCGGTGCCATCGGCCTGTTGTTTACCGATCACGATGCCGCGCTTGCGGGCCCGTTCCTTCTCACACGGTTCGGCACCATCGGGATCGATCATCGTCAACAACATCGCCGCCGCTTCGGCAAGATCCTCCGGACCCAACCCCGACCCCACCCGCGCCAGGTGCCGATCCGCCTCCACACGCGTCCCGACATCCACCCACGACGGCAACACATTGTGGAACTTCACGATCACCGCCAGATGTTCTTCACCCAGCAGACCCTCCGACACCGCGGCGGCGGTGGCCTCCCACACCGGCGCCAACGGCTCCCCGGTCATCGCCCGGCGCGGACCCAACACCTGCGCGCGGGCCAGCCGGCGCTTGGCTTCAGCGCTGGAGATCCGCAACGCCGTGGTCAACACCGTCGGCCACCTTGCTTCACCCAACCGACACGGCTCGGTCTCATCGACCAGTCGGGCCAACACCTGATACTCCAACCCCGGCACCGTCCGCAGCACCGTGGTCAGCTCAGCCAACAACCCGATCAATTCCCGGTGAGACAGCTCGTCGCAGGCCTTCGACAGAATCGCGATCTGCTCCGCGATCGCCCCCGCCGCCGCCGACACCACATCCATACATCGAACACTAGTGCGACACACCGACATCCCAGCCCGAAAATGTGACCACAGAAACCGAAGTGACGAAAGAAAATTCAGAGGCGACTCGACGCGGGCACGAAGCAGCGCTCCAGCCAATGATGCAGCGCCGCAGCATGATCCGGCTCGCCCGCCGCTGCGAGATAGCCGTCCGGTCTGCAAGACCGCACCGCGAGCCCGAGTGCCCAGCGGGAGCATCTCCTCGGCCGACCCGCGCCCCCGGAGCAACGCAAGAGTGCGCGCCTGCACGGCCAACGTTCTCAGCTCTAAGTCGACACTGGTGAGTTGTTGACTTCGCTCTTTCGATAGATGTCAACGAACGGTGACTTAGTGCTTGTGCTGCGACAAGGCCCCCCGTTGCGCCAGCGCGCCTGGAACATGTTCTAGTCGAGGGGTGCTGGACTACACCCACGTCGACGGTCTCACGGCCGACGACATCGCACGGCTGCGGGCCGTGTACGAACCTCTGACCGGGTCAGTACGCGACCTGATCGACGCGACGATCCGCACCGAAGTCGACGCTGACGTCGTCGCCGTCGCCAAGGCCGAGATCGATTCCGCCACGGCACGGTTGCGTGCCGCGCAGAAAACCGGTTCATTCGGGATCCAGTTCGGCACCGACGGTGATTCGATGCCGTGGGGCAATGCAGTGATCGGAGTGCGGAACCCGACGGCGCCACCGCTGTTGATCCACAAGGAACCCGATGGCGCCGCGACGAGCGATTTCTATCTTGGCGCCGCGTTCGAAGGCCCGCCCGGACACGTGCACGGCGGGGTGTCGGCGAAGATTCTCGACCACGTGCTTGGCGACGCGGCGAGCAAGCCTGGCGTGCACCGGCTCACCGGGACCATCACGGTGCGTTACCGGCGATTGACGCCGTTGGGCAGGCTCCATGCCGAAGCGCGGATCACCCATACCGACGGGTTCAAGACCTACGCGGTGGGGCACATCGCCGACGACACCGGCATCACCGTCGAGGCGGAGGCGGTGTTCATCGAACCGAAGTGGGCCCGGAGCTGACGGCGATCGCGGACACACTGCGCGTGATCGTGGCGACCTCGGCCACGAGAACGCGCGCCGGTCTGTTGCCGGAACCATGCCGGGAAACTGCGTCGCGCAACCGCTGATCGGCGGCGACCAACTCTACGGAGTCCACGGTCCACGGGAACGCCGCTGTCGGTGGATCACCGCACATTGCCTCGACGTATTCGTCCACGGCGAGTACGAATTCGCGGTCGGCCTGGGGCGGGATGGACCGGCAGGTGCGCCTCCAAAGTCGTACACGAACTGGTGATCGCGTTGAGCGCACTGCGGTAGGAACGCAACCAGTGCCGCAGTTCTCGCGACTCCAGACGCATTGCACCCGTCGCGGCTTCGAACGCCGCCCTGGCCCGGAATGCGCGCTGCCACGCGGACGCAAAGGCTTCGGCAGGGTTGTCCAGTTCATGCACGTAGGCCTTGATCACCATTGCCGCGTAATCGATTTCGGTCTTCAAAAGCTCGCCGGCCCGTTGCGCCAGCCTGGTCAGCGCATCATCGGGGAACACGACATGCGCGACCACCGCCAGTGCGCCACCCACCAGCGTCGCCAGCAGTGGATCGCTGATCGATGTGGGCGGACCTGCTCGGCCGACGTCGATCAGGAAGACTGCCGCCGCCGTGACCGCGGCGGACACCGCGATGTAGCCGAATCCGGTAGCGGTGAACGCGATACCGACAACGAGGACGGCGAGCACGGCCGACGTCGCGACCCCGGGGTCCAGCACAATAAGCAACGTCGCTGCGACGACGATGCCCGCCGCATTGCCCGCCGCCCGGCCGACGCAGCGGGTGTACGTGTGCGCGGTCTCCGGACGCAGCACCATCAGAACCGTGAGTGGAATCCAGTAGCCTTGTGCGGCATGGGCATAGCGCTCCACAGCGCATGCAAGGGCTACGGCGGCGGCGAGTCGCACCGCGTGCCGGAGCACCGGCGAATGCCAGGCCAGGTGGCTTCGCACCAGATCGACCGCCGAGCGCGCCGACGTCCTTAACGCCGGACGCCGGAAGCGCACCGCGTCGGGGGTGGACGGGACGAAGTCGCCGAGGCGCATCGCCACCGCCTCGTGTAGCTGAATCGAGAGGCGCTGCACGGCAGCCGATTCAGGGCCGACGACCTCTCGCGCCACACTGTCGAAGCGACTGATGGCCACATCGGTGCCGACACGACCGGGGCGGCCGGTGCCGGCGATGGCGGCCAGCGTGTCGACAGCTTCGGCAAGAACCCGCGACAGCGCGTCCGAACGTGCCTTCCCTGCCAGGTCGGTCAGCGTCGCAGCGATCCGCTCAGGCAACGCATACCAACTGCGGTATTGGGCGGGGCGACGACGGTGCCTGCCGTCGACAACTGCGAATGCCTCGCGGAGTGCGATCAATGGCTCGGCATCGACCGCGAAGTCTGTGTCGACAGCCCCGGCGCTGATCTTTCGGGCGTCAGCCGCCAGCGCCCGATAGGCGCTGATGAGCGCAGCGCGCTGGCTCCGCCAGCGTCGCGGCGGCCACAAGGCGATCACCGTCGCCTGCAGCAGGCCTCCGACCACCGTCAGGGCACACGTGCCGAGGGCCGAGGACAGCGTCGGCACGGCTGGTGGCGCCGTGACCAGCAGCGCCGCTGCCGCCGCACCCATCAATCCCGCGCTGCCGCCCAGCGCCCACAACATGGAGGTTCCGAAACACCACATCGCTGCAACGACGACGAACACCGGCGAGTAGGCAGATGTCAACGTGCCGAGGAGAACCGCAAGTCCGGCGAGCGCGGAAACCAGCAGCACGAGCGGCACCCGATTGCGTGGACTGTCCACCAGAGCGACAGCGCCGGCGATGGCGGCAGCGCCCGCGGCAGCGGTCGCCGATCCCGGCGGTCCCCACCGCGCCGCGATCGCGGTGATGGCCGCGATGCACACCAGGCTGCGCAGCACCGCGGCCAGGTCCGGCATCACCGGGCGCAGCGCCAGGCCCTTGATCACCCGTCCATTCTGACCCGGCTATGTTCGCCGAGTGGAGAAAGTCATCATCGCCCTGCGAGGCGCGCCCGGCGATGAGGCCTGGTGCACACGATTGCGCACCGAGATCGCCCAGACTCTGCTCGACACCGGCGCCCCTGGGCTGACGGTCAACGTCCGAGACGCGGCGGTCACCGATTCCCTGATGACGCTGACGACCCTGGATCCACCGGTGGTCGCCTTCGTCAGCCTGTGGACACCGCAGTACTACGGCGTGCAGATCAGCACCGCGACAACGGTGTTGAGCCAGTTGTGTCAGCAGGTCGCCGCCTATTTGGTGACGGAGTCGGTGCCGCTGGCACCACCACACACAGAGCCCGGCGAGCGCACGCCGGGTTTCGCGAATGTGGCGTTGCTGCGTAGGCCGTCCGAGCTCGACGAGGCCAACTGGCTGCGCCGCTGGCACCGCGACCACACGCAGGTGGCGCTCGACACCCAGTCGACGTTCGGTTACGTACAGAACACCGTGGTGCGGCCGCTCACCGACGGCGCGCCACCGGTCGACGCGATCGTGGAGGAGCTCTTCCCGATCGAGGCGACCTCGGATCTGCGTGCCTTCTTCGGGGCTGCGGACGACGCCGACCTCGGCGACCGGATGAGCCGGATGGTGGCGAGCACAACGGCCTTCGGTGCCAACGAGAATGTCGACACCGTGCCGACAAGCCGCTACGTACTACGGAATGCGTTCCGCGCCCGCTGAGCCGGATTTCGCGGCCCGCCGCGATACGCTGCGGCCGTGACTCTGCAGATCAGCGATGCCAACCGGGTGCGCACCCTGGTCCTGAACCGGCCCGAGGCGCTCAACGCGTTCAATCAGGAGCTCTACCTCGCGACGGCGACCGCGCTGCGTGAGGCCGCCGAGGACCCTGATGTCGCGGTCGTCCTCATCACCGGTGCCGGCCGGGCGTTCAGCGCGGGGAACGATCTCAAGGAGATGCAGGCGGGCATCGCCGACGGGTCGCTGACGACCGAGGGCAGTCACTTCACGACGATGATCGACGCGCTGACCGACCTGCCCAAGCCGCTGATCTGCGCGGTCAATGGGGTCGGCCTCGGCATCGGCACCACCATCCTCGGCTACGCCGATCTGGTGTTCATGTCGACGACTGCGCGGTTGAAGTGCCCCTTCACCAGCCTGGGCGTCGCGCCGGAGGCCGCGTCGTCCTATCTGCTGCCGCAGCTGATCGGCAGGCAGAATGCCGCATGGCTGCTGCTGTCGTCGGAGTGGGTCGACGCGACGGAAGCCCAGCGCATGGGCATCGCATGGAAGGTGTGCGAACCCGACGACCTGCTCCCAGAGGCCCGCAGGCACGCCGAAATCCTGGCCTCGCGTTCGATTCCCAGCCTCATCGCCGTCAAGAAGACGATCGTGGAGCCGTATCGCGCGGAGATCTCCGCCGCTACTGCACGGGAGAACGCCCACTTCCAGGAGTTGCTCGGCGGAGTGGCCAACGCGGCTGCTCTCGCGGAGTTCACCGGGCAGGGCTGATCAGCCGACGCTCTCGTGCTTGCAATCGGCGACCTTGAAATGGGCCTCGATCATGGCCCGCAGCGTCCGCCTGCACCTCCCGCAGTCACCGCCCGCACCGCATGCATCGGCGATCTCCTTCGACGTGCGCGCCCCATTAGCCACCACCTCGCTGACCACGTGGCTCGTGGTTCCGGTGCACAGGCAGACGAACATGCGCTACCCCTGCTCGCCGACGCTCATCAGGTGGGCGAACCGGCCGACGAACCGGGTGGGGTAGGCGCCCATGCCCGCGTTGGTCATCCACTCCGCCGCGGCATCGGGGTGCTCGATCCACTGCCGGGCACTCGCCTCGTCGGCGATTTCCTGCAGGATCAGCACTTCGTGGCCGTCGTCGAGTGCGCGGTAGACCCAGATCTTGCGGACGCCGCCGCGCTTGAACCGTTCCAGCCCGTCGTGGACCTTGACCATCAGTTCCGGGACGTCGGCGACCGAGGACATGACGCCCACGACGACCCGGCCGACATGCTCCTGCGGGCTTGGGCCGAACAGGTCGATCTTCTCGACGACCTCGCCGCCGAAAATCGGCGGAATATCGTCGGCGCCAGAAATATTGAACCATTCGAATATCGCCGGCGATGCCAGCACGTCGCGCATGGATTTAGCGTGCCGAATTCCGATAGTCACGAATACCCGGCGCGGCTCCCACATCGATTCGTACAGGACGACGTGATGAGCGCCGATCGAGGAAAGGCCGTCGCGATGCTTTCCGAGCCATTCCCACATCAGATCGACATCGCCAACCCGGAAATCACAGGCAAGGATGAATGAGTGCAGATCATACTCACCCATTGGTTACCCTTACCTATAGTTGACCGAGAACAGTTAGCGGAGTCTAACCTTACTTAGCCTAGGCAGTCCAGACTAGTGGGCTGATCTGGGGCTACAGCATCGCAAAGATCTCGGAAACATCGCCGCACAGCCCTTTTCGCAAGCAATCAGCACCAGATATGGACTAGATTGGATGTGTTCGTACGCAGCCGGTGCACATATCGCACGCGACGGTCCACCACGTTCATAGGAGCAAGCCATGCAAGGCGATCCCGAGGTTCTGAAATTGCTCAACGAGCAATTGACGAGCGAATTAACGGCGATCAATCAGTATTTCCTGCATTCCAAGATGCAGGACAACTGGGGCTTCACCGAATTGGCCGAGCACACCCGCAAGGAATCATTCGAAGAAATGGTTCACGCGGAGCACATCACCGACCGCATCCTGCTTCTCGACGGCCTGCCGAACTACCAACGCCTGTTCTCGCTGCGGGTCGGGCAGACGGTTCGCGAGCAGTTCGAGGCCGACCTGGCGATCGAGTACGAGGTCGTCGCGCGGCTCAAGCCGGGAATCATCCTGTGCCGGGAAAAGGGTGACGCCACGTCGGCGAAGCTGTTCGAGACGATCCTGGCCGACGAGGAACAGCACATCGACTACCTCGAGACTCAGCTGGAGCTCATGGGCAAGCTCGGCGAAGAGCTTTACCTCGCCCAGTGCGTGTCCCGACCACCCCAGTAGGGGTTCGAAAACTCGCACCCGCGGGAATCTCCTGTCCTGGCCACCGTAACCTCCATAGCTCATCTAACGATGTGCTGTGCAGAGTCCACGGACGATCAGGAAGTCAGGTATGACCGCTTCGCCGTCAGCACGTCCCGAGGTCGCCGGACCCAGCGGCTCCGATGAGCCCGCACCCGTCAGCTCCCAACGCCGCAACATCATCTTCGTCGCGGTGGTGCTCGGCATGCTGCTGGCGGCGCTCGACCAGACCATCGTGGCCACGGCGCTGCCCACCGTGGTCGCCGACCTCGGCGGCGCCGGCCACCAGTCGTGGGTCGTGACGAGCTACCTGCTGGCATCGACGATCGCCACCGCGATCGTCGGCAAGCTCGGCGACCTGTTCGGCCGCAAGATGATCTTCGGCTCGGCCGTGCTGTTCTTCCTCGTTGGTTCGATTCTGTGCGGGATCGCCTCGTCGATGGAGATGCTCGTCGCGTCCCGCGCGTTGCAGGGTGTCGGCGGTGGCGCCCTGATGGTCACCGCGACCGCGCTCATCGGCGAGGTGATCCCGCTGCGAGACCGCGGGCGCTACCAGGGCGCCCTCGGCGCAGTCTTCGGCGTCACGACAGTCATCGGACCCCTGCTGGGCGGCTACTTCACCGATCACCTGACCTGGCGTTGGGCCTTCTGGATCAACGTGCCCATCGGCATCGTCGTCCTCATCGTGGCGCTCGCCACGATCCCGGCCCTGAGCGGGCGCGGTAAGCCGGTCATCGACTACGCCGGCATCGTCCTCATCGGCCTCGGCGCATCCGGCCTGACCCTGGCCACCAGCTGGGGCGGCAGCACCTACGCATGGTCGTCGCCGGTGATCATCGGTCTGTTCATCGGGTCAGCGATCGCCGTCGCCGCGTTCGTGTGGGTGGAACTTCGCGCAGAAGAACCGGTGCTGCCGATCCGGCTGTTCGCCAGCCCGGTGTTCACCGTGTGCTGCGTGCTGTCGTTCATCGTCGGGTTCGCGATGCTGGGCGCATTGACGTTCATGCCGACGTTCATGCAGTTCGTCGACGGAGTCTCGGCGACGGAATCCGGCCTGCGCACCCTGCCGATGGTCGGCGGTCTGCTGCTGACCTCGATGGGCAGCGGCGTCCTCGTCAGCCGCACCGGCCGCTACAAGATCTTCCCGGTCGTGGGGACCGCCGTGATGACGGTGGGTTTCTTGCTGCTGTCCCAGATGGATGCCGGAACCCCGGTATGGCAGCAGAGCGCGTACCTCTTCGTGCTGGGGACCGGCATCGGCATGTGCATGCAGGTTCTGGTGCTCATCGTGCAGAGCACGGCCAGCTTCTCCGACCTCGGTGTCGCGACGTCCGGGGTGACGTTCTTCCGCACCATCGGAAGTTCGTTCGGCGCCGCCATTTTCGGTTCCCTGTTCGCGAACTTCCTCGACTCACGCATAGCCGGAGCGCTGGCGGCAGGCGGCGCACCGCCGGAGGCTGCGCAGTCCCCGCAGATGCTGCACCGGCTGCCCGACGCCGTCGCCGCCCCGATCATCCAGGCGTACTCCGACTCGTTGGGCATGGTGTTCCTGTGCGCAGCGCCGGTCGCAGCCATCGGGTTCCTCGTCGCGCTGCGGCTCAAGCAGGTCCCGCTGCGGGAGATCGAAGCCACCGCCGCGCTGGACATGGGGGAGGGGTTCGGCATGCCCTCCCCCGACTCTCCGGAGAAGATGCTCGAGATCGCGGTCGGAAGGCTCGTGCGGCACTCCCCGGAGATCAAGCTGCGCAGCATCGCAGGCACCCACGGTTGCGAGTCCGACATCGCGCTGTTGTGGGGTCTGATCCAGATCTACCGGCAGAGCCAGGTTTTCGGCTCGGCACGGCTGAGCGAGGTGGCCGAACGTCTGCGGGTTCCGCCCGAGGTCCTGACGCCGACGTTCGACCGGCTCGTCGACAGCGGTCACGCATTGCGGACCGGCGACCAACTCTGGCTCACGCAGTCCGGTGCCCGGCAGGTCGACGCGGCAACCGCGGCGCTGGTCGGCAGGATCGTGGAGAAGCTGGAAACCTCACCGACATTCGAGGGTCGCCCCGACCGCCGCGAGGTCGAGGCCGCTCTGGAGCGCATCGCGCAGCGCCTGCTCGTGCAGCGGGATTGGGACGACGACCGCGCTGAACTCGCCACGGCCGGAAAGTGAAACACGTTACAATTTCCCCATGAGCCGCATCGGAGACTTCGAGGACGACGACGTGACCGCATTCGCGGTGAAGTCACCTGACCTGGGTACCGCGATGGCGAAGTTCACCAACTCCGTCTACACGAAGAATCGGCTGCCGATGCGCACCCGGGAGGCGGCGCGGATCGTCATCGCCTACGCCAACGAATGTGTGGTCTGCCAGAACACCCGCGATGCCGAGGGCGAAGCCAACGGCATCAGCGAGGAGTTCTACGACTACGCCACGCAGTGGCGCACCTGGCCGGGCTACAGCGATGCCGAGCGCATCGCGATGGAGTTCGCGCACCGGTTCGCCACCGATCACACCGCTCTTCGTGACGACGAGGATTTCTGGGAGCGCGCAGCCGTGCACTTCAGCGACGAACTGCTGACCGACCTGGCCATCTCGTGCGCGATGTGGGTGGGTATGGGCCGGATGCTGCGCACCCTCGACATCGGCCAGAGCTGCAAGATCACGCTGTAAGAACCGCGAGTCGGCTGCAGAATGGCTGACATGGCCGCCAAACCTCTCGCCGCTGCAGCCATCGCCCAACTCGAGGCCGACGGCGTCTCCAGCCTGATCGGCACGGTCGTCAACCCCGCGGGTTTGATCCACGCCAAAACCGTCCCGCTACGGCGGATGGGATCATTCGCCGAACCCGGCCTCGGTGCCAGCCCGGTGTGGCACGTGTTCGCCATCGACCAGGCGGGCATCGTGTTCAGCGAATCGACCGGAGTGGTGGGCGATCAGCGGATCCGCATCGACCTAGCCGCCCTACGCATCCTCGGTGACGGATTCGCTTGGGCCCCTGGGTCTTTCTTCGACCAGGACGGCGCACCCGACCCGTACTGCACCCGGGGCACGCTGCGCCGGGTGCAGGACCGGCTGACCGAGGCCGGCCTCGAGGCACTGGTGGGACACGAGATCGAGTTCGTCCTCGTCGGCGCGGACGGCAGTGCGCTTCCGGCGCATCTGTGGGCGCAGTACGGGCTGGCCGGTGTGCTGGAGCATGAGGGTTTCGTCCGCGACGTCACCACCGCGGCGACAGCATCGGGCGTGGCGATCGACCAGTTCCACCCGGAGTACGGCGCGAACCAGTTCGAGATCTCGCTGGCGCCGCAGCCACCCGTCGCGGCTGCCGATCACGTCACGCTGATGCGGATCATCATCGGCCGGGTCGCCAGGAAGTACGGCATGCGCGCCAGCCTGTCGCCGGTGCCGTTCGCAGGAAGCGTCGGTTCCGGCGCCCACCAACACTTTTCCTTCACCCGCGATGGGGTTCCGCTGTTCTCCGGCGGTGGCGGATCCGGCGGGATGACCCCCGAGGGCACCTCGGCGGTGGCGGGGGCGCTCGCGGGACTCGGGGATGCCCAGGGCGTGCTGAGCGGATCGATCCTGTCGGGCCTGCGGATGCAGCCGGGGCACTGGTCGGGCGCGTACGCGTGCTGGGGCACCGAGAACCGGGAGGCCGCGGTGCGTTTCCTGCCCGGTGGGGACGCCAACCCGTACGGCGCCAACGTCGAGGTCAAGGTCATCGACCCGTCCGCGAATACCTATCTTGCCTCGGCGACGATCCTGGGTCTGGCGCTCGACGGCATCGAGCGCGCCCTTGCGCTACCCCCCGAGGTCGCGGTCGATCCGTCGAGCCTTACCGATGCCGACCGCGACGAAGCGGGCGTGACCGTGCTGAGCACCGACCAAGCCTCGATTCTGGACGCGCTGGACGGTTCTTCCCTGTTGCGCGGCATCCTCGGCGATTCGGTCGTCGACGCGGTGGTCGCGGTGCGTCGGTACGAGCAGGAGAATTTCGCCGCGCTGAGCGCCGACGAGCTCGCGGAGAAGTTCCGGCTGGCTTGGAGCGTTTAAGTGTGTAGGAGCGTGTGAGTGATGGCGCTGCGCGAACACGTCGAGGGCGTACGACTGGTCGATCACCACGTGCACGGCTGCTGGCTCGAACGCCAAGACCGCACTCGATTCGACAACGCCCTCAACGAGGCCAACACTGAACCGCTGGCCGACTTCGACTCTGCCTTCGACACCCAGCTCGGATTCGCCGTGCGCGCCCACTGCGCTCCGCTTCTCGGTCTCGACCGGCACGCCGGCGCTGATGTCTACTGGGCCGAGCGCAGCACCATGCCGGAACGGGAACTCGCGCAAGGATTTCTGACGGCGGCCCAGGTGTCGAACTGGGTGGTGGACACCGGATTCGCCAGTGGGGTAGCCGATCTGGGCCAACTGGCCAGGCTCGGAGTGGGCCGGGTCCACGAGGTGATCCGGTTGGAGTCGGTCGCCGAGCAGGCCGCCGCGGCGCCGGGCGACTACGCCGCGGCGTTCGACGACGCGCTACAGGAACAAAGCCGAACCGCCGTGGGCACCAAGTCTGTGCTGGCTTACCGCGGTGGTTTTTTCGGTGACCTGTCCGACCCGTCACCCGCCGAGGTTGCCGACGCGGCGGCACGCTGGCGTGAGGCCGGTGGCACCCGGCTGACCGATCGGGTGTTGCTGCGTTTCGGGCTGCACCGCGCGCTGCGACTGGGCAAGCCGCTGCAGTTCCACGTCGGCTTCGGCGACCGGGACTGCGACCTGCATGCCGCCAATCCCGTTCACCTGCTGGACTTCCTGCGGGTCAGCGGTGACACGCCGGTGATGCTGCTGCACTGCTATCCCTACGAACGGGAGGCCGGTTATCTGGCGCAGGCGTTCAACAACGTCTACCTCGACGGCGGCCTGTCCATCAACTACCTCGGCGCCAGATCCACGGCGTTCATCGGGCGACTGCTGGAGATGGCGCCGTTCCGCAAGATCCTGTATTCGTCGGACGGCTTCGGACCGTCCGAACTGCATTTCCTCGGTGCACACCTCTGGCGCCGCGGAATGGCGGCGACATTGCAGGGTTTCGTCGACGCCGGCGAGTGGAGCGAAGCCGACGCGATGCGGGTGATCGACCTGGTCGCGCACGAAAACGCCAAACGCGTCTACGAATTGGACTGAGGCTGACGCACCCCCGTCCCGTCGACGACGGTGCCGCCGGTGATCTTGAGATCCAGCTCAGTGCCTGGTCACACCAGTCCGGTTGCGTCGAAAACCCAGGACATGTCGGCGGTCGCGAAATCGGCCAGCCAGTTGGGAGGCGCGTGGTCGGCCAGCGCGCTCATATTCCAGTAGTCCTTCCACAGCGTGATCCTGCCGTCCTCGACGCGATGCACGGAGACGAATTGCAGGACGGCGGATTCGCCTGTGACCCAATGCCATTCTTCGTGGTGTTCGTACATGACGTCGACCCCGTTGGTGACCATCAGGCCGGTGAAGTTCTGGTAGGAGGCCAGCGGCTCGATCCCGATCTTCAACCGCTTGACGATGTCCTCTGGTCCGCGCGCAGCCGCGGTGGGTCCGACCGGCATGTCCAGGTAGATGCAGTCCGGGGACAGGTAGGTCTTGAGTGCGTCCCAGTTACGTGCCGAGAGGGCCTTCCACATTCCGTGGACGACGGCCTCGACGCGGTCCGTCTCCGTCAACTGATCAACCGGCATGAGCCAACGCACCTTCCTGTGCGGCCAGTGCGGGCGCCTTATGGGCGGCACGCAGGAATCGTCCGGTCCGTTGGGTTCCGACCAGCGGTGTCGGCTGTCCGTCGAGGAACACCATCCGGCCACCGACCAGGACCGCGGTGACGGTGTCGTCGTTGCGGTTCACCATCCGCGACAGGCCGCCGTACTGGTCCACCGATGCCTCGGCGTAGCCGTCCAAGGTGGCGTCCAGGCGCTCCGGATCGATGATGACCACGTCGGCACGGTCGCCGATCCGCAGGTGGCCCGCGTCGATGCGGTACCAGTCGGCGAGTTCCCCGGTGAGCCGGTGCACTGCCTGCTCGATGGTCATGAACGGCCGCCCGGACCGCGCCGCGTCCTGGACATGGCGCAGCAGCCGCAGACCCATGTTGTAGAAGGCCATGTTGCGCAGGTGCGCGCCCGCGTCCGAGAACCCCATCTGGATCCCGGGGTCACGGGCGAGCTTCTTGAGCACCTCGGGGCGGTGGTTGGAGATCGTGGTGCGCCACCGCAGGGCCTTGCCGTGCTCGAGCACGAGGTCGAGGAACGCGTCGACGGGGTGCAGGCCGCGTTCGTCGCCGACCTTGCCGAAGGACTTTCCGACGACCGAGGTGTCAGGGCAGGCGACGATGTCGGCGTCATAGAAGTCGCGCTGCCACACCCGGATGCCGAGCTTGCGTTCGTAGTCCTTGCGGAACCGGTGCCGGTACGCCTCGTCCTGCATCAGGCCGTGTCGTTCGACCTCATCCTGCAGGTGCAGCGCGGCCGCGCCCGAGCCGAACTCTTCGAAGATGACCAGATCGATCCCGTCGGCGTACACCTCGAAGGGCACCGGCAGATGTTGCCAGCGGAAGTTTCCGCCGAACCGGTTCGCCAGCCGCGCAAGAGGACCCATGATCTTGACCGCGTGGGGGTTGGACTTGACGTCGGCCGCCGACAGCAGGCTGGTCTTCAGTGGGTTGCGGACGATGCCGAGCGACTGCGCCACCTGGGAGACCAGGTTCAGCGGGTTCTGGATGTCCGGCCCGGACTGCAGGACCCGCCCGGAGCGCCGCAGTAGAGATTTCAGCCGCCGCAGTTCACGGGGTTTGGCATAGGTCGACGGCAGCGTGCGCGACCGGCAGATCTCTCCGTCGAGTTTGTCGAAAAGCAGCTGCATGGAGGACATTCCGACGAAGCCGGCCCGCAGTGCCTCGCTGAGCATGCGCTCCATCTGGGCCTGCTCGCTTCTGGTCGGACGCTCGTCCTTGCGGGTGGCGCGGTCCAGACCCATTGTCGCGGTGCGCATGTCGGAGTGACCGAGGAACGCCGCAATGTTGGGGCCGAGCGGCCGGGCTTCCAGAGCCTGGATGTATTCCTCACCGTTGGTCCAGGTCTTGTGCTGATCCACTGCGGCGATCACGTGTTCGCGGGGGATGGCCTCGACGCGGCCGAAGATGTCGCCCGCATCCACTCCGTCGACGTAGACGGTCGACAGCGAGCAGGACCCGAGCATCACGGTGGTGACGCCGTGGCGCAGCGATTCGGCCAGTGCCGGTCCGCCGAGCACCTCGACGTCGTAGTGGGTGTGGATGTCGAGCATGCCGGGCAGGACCCACTTGCCCGCGGCGTCGATCACCTGTGGGCAGCCGGTGTCGTCCAGGTCGTCCTCGGTGATGGCGGCGACGTGCCCGTCCCGGATCCCGATGGTGCGCACCGCGGACGGGGCGCCGGTGCCGTCGAACCAACGGCCGTTGCGAATGATCGTGTCGTAGCTCACCTCGCTCATAGAACATTGGTCGCAGGCGGGTGTCAACGAATTCGGTGAACAGATTTTTTCGAGTGTCTACTCCTGGCTGTGAGCTGGGAAGAAGCGCATAATCGGGACTCGTGACCCCGCTTCAGCGCTACATCGCGGAAGAGATCGCCACCGATCATGTCGACGGGCTGCTGTCCCGCCGGGAAGCGCTGCGCCGGCTGGCGCTGCTAGGTGTCGGCACCGCCGCCGCCACCGCACTGATCGCTGCGTGTGGAGAGAACAAGCAGGAGGCCGGGGGGCCGGCGACGCCATCGTCAGAGGCACCGCCGCCGTCGTCGTCGGCGAACGCCGCACCACCGCCGGGCATGGACGCCGCCCTGCCCACCGCGCCGATCACCTGGCCAGGCCCGAAGGGCGAGCTGCAGGGCGCGTGGGCACCCGGGAATGATCCCGCAGCGAGCGGAGCCCGTGGCGGGATCCTGGTGATTCATGAGAACAAGGGGCTCAACGACTGGACGCGGTCGGTGGCCGGCCGGCTCGCCGGAGCGGGATATTCGAGCCTGGCGATCGACCTGCTCTCCGAACAGGGTGGCACCGCGACCTTCGCCGACCCGGCCGAGGCGACCGCAGCCCTGGGTAATCGCGCCCCGGAGGACATGGTGGCCGACCTGAAATCCGGCATCGCCGAGGTGCAGGGTCGCACAGCCGGGAAGAAGGTGGCCGCCATCGGATTCTGTATGGGCGGCGGCCTGGTGTGGCGACTGCTCGCGGCGGGCACCCCGGAGCTGGCCGCCGCATTCCCCTTCTACGGGCCGACCCCCGACAACCCCGACTTCGGCGGGTCGAAGGATGTCGCAGTGCTCGCCTTTTACGGCGAGCTCGACCAGCGGGTCAACGCCACCGAGCCGGCGGCCAAAGCTGCACTGGAGAAAGCAGGTCTGGTTCACGAGCTCGTCACCGAGCCCGGCGCCAACCACGCCTTCTTCAACGACACCGGCGACCGCTACGACCCGACTGCCGCCGCAGACGCGTGGACCCGCACGCTGGACTGGCTGATCACCCACGTCGGCTAGTCTCTCCGCTCTTCGCGCAAGGGCTCATCGCCCCGACAGGAAACCTTCTGTTCGGCGTTCCGCCCACCCGACGTTGCCTTTCGCACACACGCACAGGCTGTGATGCAGCCATGCGGGTCGTCCAGGTTGCGAACTTCTACGGCCCCCGCTCCGGCGGCCTTCGCACCGCGGTGGACCGGCTGGGCGCCGAGTACTGCGCCGCGGGCCATACCGTCTTCCTCATCGTGCCGGGTCCGCACCCCGACTTGACCACGCTGCCGTCCGGCGTCATCCGCATCGGCATGCCCGCCAGGCTGATCCCGTTCACCGGCGGCTACCGGGCGGTGCATCCGCGGCCGGTGACCGAACTGCTCGGGCAGCTGCGCCCCGACGCCCTCGAGGTGTCCGACCGTTTGACCCTGCGATCGCTGGGCCGCTGGGGGCTCCGCCACGGCGTGTCCACCGTGATGATCTCCCATGAACGCCTGGATCGCCTCGTCGGACAGGTGCTTCCGGCCCCGCTCGCGCGGGCGGTCGCCGATGCGGCGAACCGGCGCACGGCGGCCGATTACGACGCCGTCGTGTGCACCACGGCGTTCGCCCGTGAAGAGTTCGACAGGATCGGCGCACCGAATGCCATGACGGTGCCGCTCGGCGTCGATCTCGACCAGTTCCACCCTTGCCGGCGCTCGCCGACGGTCCGCGGGCGGTGGGCCGGTCCGAACCAGCTGCTGCTGGTGCACTGCGGACGGCTGTCTGTCGAGAAGCACCCGCATCAGAGCATCGATGCGGTGGCCGCACTGCGTGATTCGGGTGTCGATGCGCGGCTGGTCGTGGTGGGGGAGGGACCGCTGAGGGCCAGACTGGAGAGGCAGGCCTCCCGACTGCCTATCGAATTCACCGGTTACATCGGATGCCGGGACACCGTCGCAGGCATCCTGGCCAGTGCCGACATCGCGCTGGCGCCGGGCCCACACGAGACGTTCGGGCTCGCCGCGCTGGAAGCCCTGGCCTGCGGTACGCCTGCGGTGGTGTCCCGGACTTCGGCACTGGCCGAGATCCTCACCCCCGACAGTGGCGCCACTGCAGACAACGACCCGCGCGCCATCGCGCACGCCATCTCATCGGTGCTCACGCGCCCCGAGACGCATCGCCGCACCGCCGCCCGCCGACGCGCCGAACAGTTCACCTGGCCCCGGTCCGCGGCAGGGATGCTCAGCGCTTTGCGTGTTCACTAGGGACGCTCAGCGCTTTTGCGTGTTCTCGGGCGTGTTCACTTGGCAATGCCGCTCATCACCGGTGCACCCGCCGTGCTGTGGCCTACCATCCAGGAATGCTCCGGACGTTCGCCGTGCTGGCCGCCACCACGTCACTTCTGGGGTCGACCGTGGCGGTCGCCGGGGCAGAGCCGGAGCCGACGGCCTGCACCTATGAGCTCACCGCGCCGAGCGTCGTGAACGTGTCGGGTACCGACATGGTCACCGCGACCGTGACGACGCGTGCATGCGACGGTGCGGTCACCTTCCGCACTACTGCCTGCATCCAGATGCAAGGGTCCAGCGGCCCCGGTCTGTGCGCGCAGGGCAGCGGAATCCTGCCGGCACAGGTGTTCTTCCAGCCCTACCGTCCCGGTGCCACTTACACCTCGACCGGCCGCGGGTGCGCCGCAAAGGGCAATCCTCCGCAGCCGCACTGCCAGGAGAACAGCCCGGTCAGCGCCACCTTGTGACTCCTCCCGGCCGCGCGCCCACCCGGTTATCGGTTTAGCCCTCACGCCGCCCGGGCATCCGTCCAATCAACGGGGTCGTCAACGTGACCGGCCCTGCAAGCGAAGGAGCCGACATGGATAACAACGTTGTTTGGATCGTGGTCGCAGCCGTCGTCGCGCTCGTCGTCATCGGCGTCGTCGTGATGTTGGCACTCAGGACCCGAAACCGACGCCGCGCGCAGGAGGCCGACCGTATCCGCGAGGAAGTGCAGCACGACACCAAGCGCGTGGAGCGGCAGTCCAACTTGGTTCAGGAGAGCGAGGCCAAGGCGCGTGCGGCGCAGGCAGAAGCCGAGGCCAAGGCCGCCGAAGCTGCCCGACTCGCCGACACTGCATCCACCCGCCGTGATGCGCTGAGCAACTCGCAGGAGCACCTGAACGCCCGACGTGAGCACGCCGACAAGCTCGACCCGCGCACCACAGACGACGACTTGGCCGACAGGGATCAGAACCGTCAGAAAGACGTTGCGGCCGAACGGCATTACCAGGACACCAACGCCGAGGAGATGCGGCCGGACGTCACCAGGCGCTAGCGCGGCGGCGTCCAGGACACCGGTAGCCGCTTGATCCCGTGGATGAACGCCGAGTGCAGCAGGTCCGGTTCCTCGACGGCGCGGATGTCAGGCACCAACCGATGTAGCTCTTCGAACGCCACGGTGATCTCGCGACGCGCGAGGTTGGCGCCGAGGCAGAAGTGTGCGCCGCCGCCGCCGAAGCCGACGTGTGGGTTCGGATGGCGGCTCACATCGAACCGCCACGGATCCGCGAACTTCGACTCGTCACGGTTCGCGGATCCGTACCATAGCGAGACCTTGTCTCCGGCAGCGATCTTCACGCCGCTCAACTCGACATCCCGGGTGGCAGTGCGCCGCATGTAGGCGACGGGAGACGCCCACCGGATGATCTCCTCAACAGCCGTCGGCGCCATGGCGGGATAGTCCGACCACCACCGGTCACGTTCCTCGGGATATCGGCTCAGCGCGAGGAGCCCGTGGCTGATCGCGTTGCGGGTGGTCTCGTTGCCCGCAACCACCAGAAGGATGAAGAACGACGCCACTTCGGCCGACGTGAGCTGCTCACCGTCGAGTTCGGCCCGCACCAGGCTGGTGGTCAGATCGTCGCCAGGATGCGCCCGCCGGTCATCGGCCAGCTGGGTGGCATAGGAACCGATACCCATTGCGACAGAGAAGAATTCGTCGAAGTCAGTCGCGATGTCCGGATCGCCGAACCCCAGGATCACGTTGGTCCAATGGAAGATCGTCTGATGGTCCTGCTCGGGGATGCCCATCATGTCGCAGATGATCTGCAGCGGCAGTGGCCCGGCCAGTTCTGCGACGATCTCGCCGCGTCCGTCGGGGTGGGCAGCGACCATGTTCTCGACCAGGCTGCGCGCCCGCAGGCGCACCGAGTCTTCGATGAGGGCGAGCACCTTCGGGGTGAAAGCGCTGCGCACGATGTTGCGCAGCCGTGTGTGACGAGGGTCGTCCATCGCGATCATGGAGCCGAAATACTCGGCGAGTTCCGGTGACTGGTCACCTACCGTGATGCCGAGCGCCGAACTGAAGATCTCGGGGTGTCTGCTCGCGTAGAACACGTCGTCGTAACGGGTGAGAGCCCAGTGTCCGGCGACCTCGGCGTCCGGGTCGGCGACATACGACGGGTGGAAGGTGATCGGTGCGTCCCGCCGCAGCGCCGCGAATGCCCCGTCGCGGATGGCGTCGTCGAGACCCCAGAAGTCCCACGAACCGAGGTTGACGTCGGCCAGCGGCACGTCCGGGGGAGCGATTCCGTTGGTGCGAATGACGGTTTCGGTGTCGACACCCGTCTTCGGGCTCATGCCACCCGAGCCTAGCCTCAGGGCCGACCTTCATGACCTTTTCTGCCGTGAGTGCGGCGCTGTTCTTTCATCCGGTCTTCGTGAAGATGACGCGTTCCACCGAGAAGTTCGTCGCGCACCTGTCGCTCGTGCTCGCGGAAGAGCGTCCAGTAGGTGTCGTCGAACTCCTCGACGATCTGGAAGGTCCACCGCCCGTGGAGCACGTTGTGACCGATGAGGTCGGTCTCCATCCGCTCGGCCACGGAGTCGTTCCCCGCGTCCCGCAACGCCTCGCACGCCTCGCCGAGCAGCAGATCCGCGTGGCCTATCAATTGGTGGAACGAGTACAGATGGCCTCTGGCCCGTTCGACGAACTCCAACGCCTCGGTCAGCTTGCCCACGGCGTCCACCGTGGCATCACTCGCGTCAGTCACCGAGGCGACATACCCGCCCCCACGACGCCGTAACCGGCGCCGGGCTCAGCCCTCCGCAACCGCCCTGACGCGCTCAAGGGTTTTCCGCATGTCCCGCAGGTTCCTACGCCGACGCAGTTGACCGCCCAGCACCGAGTACAACACCATCAGCGGACTTTGATTGAGATGGAACGACTCGGTGACGTCGGTGCCCGTCCCCGCCGGCGTCAACCTGTAGTGCCAGTTGTTCACGGCGCGATCGCCGATCAGCACCTCGAAACCGAACTCTCGGCCCGGATCGCACGCCGTCACCCGGCACGTCGTCCAGTAGACCGGGCTGTCAGCGATCGAACCCCGGCTCGTCCTCGGGAACCGGCGTCGCCTGCTCGATCAGATCGGCTTCGCCGGCCTGCCAGTCGAGATCGTCGCCGACCCGCTGCGCGTCGCGCCAGGAATCCTCATCGACGTCGTCGACGGGGATGCGCTGTTCGACCACATCGGCTTCGGCGGCGTCACCGAACGGGCTGCGGTCAGGCGTGGTCATCAGCAATCTCTCCGGTGATCAGAACGTGCGGGGGCGATCGGGGGAGTACCCACCCCGCCGGCTGCGCACTCACGCCTCACCCCGAACAGACGGTTGACCATCGGTCAGGGAATTCGTCCCCGTTTCGTCATCTTTGTTGTTGCTGGGGGCGCGGCTGCTGGTGATTCACTTGTTCAGGTGACTCTCGGGTACGCTGCGTAAACTGCGCGAACAGCGGAATGATTAGGCCCTCAAGCCACGCGGGGCACTGTCAACCAACCAGCATCCAGAATCTCAAAGGCCTGTAACTTTGCCAGAAGCAACGAGCGGATCTCAGGATCTGCAGCCGCACTTCGAGGACGTCCAGTCGCATTACGACCTGTCAGACGACTTCTACCGGCTGTTTCTCGACCCCACACAGACTTACAGCTGCGCGTACTTCGAGCGCGACGACATGACGCTCGAAGAGGCGCAGCGGGCCAAGATCGACCTGTCGCTGGGCAAACTCGGACTCGAGCCGGGCATGACGCTGCTCGACATCGGCTGCGGGTGGGGCGCAACTTTGCTGCGCGCGATCGAGAAGTACGACGTGAACGTCGATCGGCCTGACCCTGAGCCGCAACCAGCAGGCACACGTTCAGAAGGTGCTCGATGCACATGACAGCTCGCGCTCCAAGCGGGTGCTGCTGCAGGGCTGGGAGCAGTTCGACGAACCCGTTGACCGCATCGTGTCGATCGGCGCATTCGAGCACTTCGGCAGCGACCGCTACGACGAGTTCTTCAAGCGCGCCTATTCGGTGTTGCCCGACGACGGCGTGATGATGCTGCACACCATCGTCAAGCCCAGCGACGCGGAGTTCGTCGAGCGCAAACTGCCGCTGACGATGACGAAGCTCAAGTTCTTCAAGTTCATCATGGACGAGATCTTCCCCGGCGGGGAGCTTCCGAAGGTGGAGGACGTCCAGAAGCGCTCGGCCACAGCGGGTTTCACGGTCAGCCGGGTTCAGCCGTTGCGGCTGCACTACGCCCGCACGCTCCGAGATCTGGGCGGCGGCGCTTGAGGCCCGCGCGGACGAGGCCATCGCCATCCAGTCCCAAGAGGTCTACGACCGGTACATGCGGTATCTGACCGGTTGCTGCGAGCTCTTCACCGAGGGCTACACCGACGTCTGTCAGTTCACCCTGACGAAGTGATCGCCCCGGTCCCGGTAGGACCGCGCCGGCTGGCCCGGTTCGGCATCGGCCGCGTCGCGGCGCCGGGCCGCCATGCCAGCGAGGGCCTCGAACACCACGCGGTGGGCGGCGTTCACCGTGAGTTCGGCATGGTCATAGGCGGGCGCCACCTCGACGACGTCCACGCCTGCGACGTCATGCTCGTAGCAGAGCTGACGCACCATCCGCAGTAGGTCGGCGCTGGTGATGCCACCGGGCTCGGGCGTGCCGGTGCCCGGCGCGTGCGCCGGGTCGAGCACGTCGATATCGACCGAGACATACAGTTTGTCGGCCTTGGCCAGCGCCTCGCTCACTGCATCGGCCATCACCGCCTTGAAGCCCCGTTCCCAGATCTCCTGCATGGTGTGCCAGGTCATCCGCTGCTCGAGCATCCATTCGAAGGTGTCCTGGGGCGGCCAGTAACCGCGCAGGCCGACCTGGACGAAGTGCGACCCGGGGACCGCACCGGATTCGATCAGCCGGCGCATCGGCGTTCCGTGGCTGGCCAGGTTGCCCTCGATCTCGTCGGCCGTGTCGGCGTGCGCGTCGAAGTGCACGATGCCGACGTTGCCGTAGCCGTGCACGTCGGCCACCGCGGTGGCGGCGGGCCACGTGATCGAGTGGTCGCCGCCGAGGATCACCGGAACGATTCCGCGCGAGGCGAGAGCGTGCACGCGCTCGCGAATGTTGTTGTGCGACACCTCGGTCTGACCGTGCGGGCAGTAGGCGTCGCCGAAATCGACGACCTCGAGCCAGTCGAAGATCTCCAGCCCGAGGTCCATGTGATAGGTGCCGGGTTCGTAGGCCGTGGCGCGGATCGCGCGGGGACCGAAACGCGCACCGGGCCGGTTCGTGGTCCCGATGTCGAACGGCGCGCCGACGATGGCCGCGTCCGGCTTCCACGAGTCGAGTTGCTCGACCTCGGTGAGAAAGGGGCGATGCCCGAAGGAGGCCAGACCGGCGTGGGCCAGGTCGAGTTGCTCTGCCATGCCGGGCGGGATCTCGCGGTGGAGTCCGTGATCGTGGCCCATGGGCACGACCGTACCGCTCATTCGACCTCGCGAACTGGGTCAAGTCGGGTCAGTGCGTGCCGCAACGCATCCGGGATCGGGCCGCTTGGCCCAATCCTCGGTCGATACCACGACATAGACGTTGTGGCCGCGGACCGCGACCCGCTCGTCCGCGGCACCCGTGCGGGCCGACACCGTGAACCCGATGGTGAAACTCGTGGAACCGACCCGCGTGCACTCGCCGCGACGCGCACCGCGTCGCGCCACCGCACCGGGGCCATGAAGTCGATCTCGCTGTGCACCACCTGGAAGTCGTGGCCCGCCGCCATCAGCTCCGGGTACGCGACGCCCAGGTCGTCGAGCAAAGCCGGTGCAGGCCTCGTCGAACCAGGTGAGGTAGTGGCCGTTGAACACCACACCTTGCTGGTCCACCTCGGCGTAGCGCGGAACGATCGGCATCGAGAAGCCGGTGGCGAAGCATCCGTCGGCACGTGCTCACCCTAACCGCGCGGCCGACCGACCGGCGTTCGCAGCCCGCCGCACCTGACCGGCACCTGGGCAGTGCAACTGGTGACGATCGACGACATCCGGTCGGCGGCGCGAGCGGATCCGCCCCCACGTGGTGCGCACGCCGCTGCTGCCTGCGCGCTGGGGCGACGACGAGCGACCGCTGTGGATCAAGCCCGAGAACCTGCAGCCGATCGGCGCGTTCAAGGTGCGCGGGGCCTTCAACGCCATCGGCCGCCGTGAAGGCCGACGCACGGGCCCCGATGTCGTCGCCTACTCCAGCGGCAACCATGCGCAGGCGGTCGCCTACGCCGCGGCCGAATTCGGGCTGCGCGCCCACATCGTGATGCCCGAGGAGACCCCGAACGTCAAGGTCGCAGGCGACCCGCGACCTCGGTGCGCGGGTCGTGCTGAGCGCGGCCGGGCAACGCGAGGCCGTCGCCGAGCAGGTCTGCGCCGAGACCGGCGGCGTGATGATTCCGCCGTTCGACCATCCCGACGTCATCGCCGGTCAGGGCACGATCGGCCTGGAGATCGCCGATGACCTGCCCGCGGTGCGCAACGTCCTCATCCCCGTCAGCGGCGGCGGCCTGGCCTCGGGCATCGGCACGGCGATCCGCGCGCTGTGCCCGGAAGCGAAGATCTTCGGCGTCGAACCAGAGCTCGCCGCCGACACAGCGCAGAGTCTGCGCGAGGGCCGCCGCGTCGACTGGTCCATCGAGGACCGCAACCGCACGATCGCCGACGGTCTGCGCTCGCAACCGTCAGAGCTGACGTTTGCGCATCTGCAGCATGTCCTCGACGGGATGATCACCGTGTCCGAGGCCGAGATCCGCTCGGCGGTAAGGGAACTCGTCATACCGCGCCCGACTGGTCAGCGAGCCCAGCGGCGCGGTGACCCTGGCTGCCTACCGCCAGGGCGCGACGCCGCCGGGTGCGACGGTGCTGATCCTGTCCGGGGGCAATGTCGAACCCCGGTTGCTTCAGCAGATTCTCGCCGAGGGCGACCCAGCACCTGATTGACAGGTGTGCAGCCTCGGGGGTTCAGCGGGTAGGGTCACCCGGGATTGTCGAAGGAGTGATGCGTGGACGCGGTTCTCGGTTTGTCGGTGACACCGACGTCCGTCGGACTGGTCCTGGTCGGGGGAAAGGACGGCGACGGGATCACCCTGGACGGCGACGGGTTCGAGGTCCGTAGGCCGTCGACCGCGCGTTCAGACCTCGGAGCGGGCCGCCGCGGCGGTGCTCCGCAGCGAGGCGTTCGCCGCCGACCATGGCCGTCGCGTGCACTCGATCGGCGTGACCTGGAGCGACTACGCGGACACCGAAGCTTCCCTGCTGTTGAAGTCGCTCAGCGATTCCGGGTTCGACAACATCGTGCCCGTCCGCCTGTCGGAGGCCACCGACGCGCTGGCGCGCGCGCATCGCGCAGATGCTGGACTATCAGACCACCGCGGTGTGCGTGATCGAACCTGAGCAGATCATCGCGCTGGTTGCGACCGACGAGGGTGCGGTGCAGACGGCCGTGAACCATTCGGTTGTCACCGAGGAAGATCTGGTCGGCTGGCTGAGCTCGGTGTTCGCCAGGGCCGACTGGGAACCCGAGGCGCTGGTGCTGGTCGGCTCCGCCGAGGACCTCGACGGCCTGCTGCCCGTGCTGGAGGACGCGCTCGGTGTCCCGGTGTTCTCGCCCGACGAGGCTCAGCTGGCGCTTGCCCGCGGTGCGGCACTGGCGTGTGCGCAACCGGGGGAGTTCGGTGAGTGGGCCGAACCCGGCAGCCGCCCCGAGCCGGAATCCGGATCGAAGCGCTTCGCCCGGGTGGGCCCCGCGGCGATGCTGGCCACCGGGTTCGTGACGTTCGTGGCGTCCGTGTCGGTTGCGGTGGCCATGCAGCTGGCTCCCGAACAGCCTGCGCCGCAGCCCCGTCCTGCAGCCGAAACGTCGGCTCAGCTGCCTGCGGCCGCCCTGCGGCCCGTACCGGTCGCACCGCCGCTTGCTCCCGCTCTGCCCCAGGAGGTCGTCGTGCCCGAGGCGGCAGCTCCCGTCGTCGAGGAATCGAGCGCCGAGGAACCGCTGCCCGCGCCTGCCGTCGAGGCCGTGCTGCCTGACCCCGCGGCGGCCCCGGCGGCACCCCTCCGGTGCTTCCCGCGCCCGAGATGGTGCCGCCCGTACCGCAAGAACGCCCTGGGATTCTGCAGCGCATCCGGGATCGGCTCGCCGACGTCGGCGACAACGATGCGCCTGCGCCCGTCGTCGCCGCCCGCGGCTGTGCCTGCGCCACCGGTCCCGCCGGTAGCGGCTGGTGTCGTCCGGGGCGTCACGTCATCCCTGCGCATATTCTCGCTGGGTGACCTTGCCCGTCGCCCCGCCCTCACCGACGTCCCTGCGCACCGTGCTTCGCGTCGCGATAATCGCCTGCGTCGTCACGGCGCTGCTCGTGGTCGAGCTGACCTCGAACCGAGGTGTGGCGTGGCGGCTGATCACGTTCACCTACCAGGCGAATCTTCTTGCGGCGGCCTATTACCTGTGGACGTTGGTGTCACCCCGCGCGGACGCCCGGGTCGGCGTGCGCGGCGCGGTGGTTCTCTACGTGGTGATGGCGGGTGTCATCTGGAACCTGTTTCTCACCGAATACAGCATGGGTTACACACCGGCGAACTTCCTGCTGCATGTCGTGGTGCCCGCGCTCGCTCTGGGCGACTGGCTGCTCGTCGGCCGCGGCGGGACGCCCGTGCCGTGGTGGCAGCCGGTGGCGTGGCTGGCCTACCCGGCGGCGTATCTCGCGCTGGCGCTGCTCGTTCTCAACAACGCGGGGCGGCGCGCCCCGTACTACTTCCTCGACCCGGGCAGCGTCGGAGCGGCCACTGTGGCGCTGAATGTCGGTGGGCTGGCCGCGTGCGTGCTCGCTCTCGGCTACGCGTTGCTGGCGGTCAACCGTGGCGCATCCACGGTTCGCGCAGATGTCCCGTGAAACGTTCCGACACGCCACGCCGATAGCAGATGAGAGGCAATCTCGAAGTTGCCGCGGTGCACGTTCGTGCCGTGGCGAACCAGGACGACGACTAGGATGGCACCATGCTGAGACTCCGTCTCCAGCAAACTCGATTCGGGCGCAGGGCCGCCCGGCGCGCTTCCGCGGCGATCGGTTGCACAGCCCTTCTCGCAGGCCTCACCCTTGCCGGTCCCATCCCGTCCGGCCTGGCCGAGTCCGCGACGGGGATGACCGTTGCGGGTGTGTCGCCAGGTCCCGGACAGACCGTCGGAGTCGCACACCCGGTGACCGTCACGTTCACCGGTCCCGTCGAGAACAGAACGGCCGCCGAGCGCGCCGTCACCGTGCTTGCAGCCGGTGCGCCCGTGCCTGCAGCCGGCTCTTTCACCTGGCTCGACGATGACGCACTTCAGTGGACGCCTGCGGAACTCTTCCCCGCACACATGCCCATCACCGTGTCGGTGGGCGGCTTCGCGACCAGCTTCCAGACCGGTGCATCCGTCGTGAGCGTCGCCGATCTCGGCGACTACAGCTTCACGGTGAGCATCGACGGGGTGGTGGCCCGACAGATGCCCGCCTCGATGGGCAAGTCCAGGTACCCGACGCCAATCGGACGATTCACCGCTCTGGAGAAGCAGCGCAGCGTCACCTTCGACTCGCGCACCATCGGGATCCCTCTCGACGACGAGGAGGGCTACCTCATCAAGGGCGAGTACGGCGTTCGCGTGACGTGGGGTGGCGTGTACGTGCACTCCGCGCCGTGGTCGGTGGGCTCCCAGGGCTACGCCAACGTCAGCCACGGCTGCATCAACCTCAGCCCGGACAACGCAGCGTGGTACTTCGACACCGTCAGTGTCGGCGACCCGATCATCGTTCAGGCCTAGGACGCGCCGCTATCTGGTGGCAGCCCCGTGCTTCTCGCGCGTCTCCAGCCTGACGTAGTTCATCAGCGACTCGTCAGCATCGACGGGCAGGAATCCAGTGGACTCGATCTTCGCCAGATCCAGGACACTGCTCGCCGGGCGCGGCGCAACCGGACCTGTAGCCGCGGCGAAGTACTCGGCGCCGGTAACGCCTCTGACCCGATCAGGATCGTGGCCTGCCACCGAGAACGTGCGTCGCGCGACGTCCGCCCAGGAACGGACTGACCCGGAGCCGGTCACGTTGTAGGTGCCAAACGGCGCCCGCGTCTCGGTGAGGTGCCGGATTGCCCGGGCCAATTCCGAGGCGAAGGTCAGACGACCGAACTGGTCGTCGACCACGGACGGGTCGACACCGCGGGCGGCCAGGGACAACATGGTGCGGACGAAATTACGCCCGTCGCCGATCACCCAGGACGTGCGCACAACGTAGTGGCGCGGCACCGTGGCCACGATCTGATCGCCTGCGGCCTTCGTCTGTCCGTAGACACCGAGCGGGGCCACCGCGTCGTCCTCGCGGTACGGCCGCGTCGCGCGCCGTCGAATACATAGTCACTGGAAATATGCACAACCGTGATGCCGTGCGCGGTCGCGACCCTCGCCAACTCGGCGACACCGATGACGTTGGCAGCCCACGCCGCAATCGCCCTTCTGCGGTCTCGGCCACATCCACAGCGGTATAGGCCGCTGCATTGATGATCGTGTCGTAGTCCCGCCACGGGCGTGCGGAACCCAGATCGCCGGACGTGAGATCGAGGTCGGCACGTTCGGCGAACTCGACGTGCGACGCGTCGGCGTACGCCGCGCGCAAAGCCTGGCCGAGTTGCCCGCCCGCGCCGATCACCAGGGTCTTGCGCGGCGGAATGGCAGTGACGTCGGCCAGGCTCGCTTGGGCACGGTCCTTGGCGGATAATTGGGCCTGCTCCAGCGGAATTGGCCAGTCAATGGCGATGGTGTCGTCGCCAGGGTGCACCGACGTGTACTTGGCGTCGGGCGAGAAGTGGGCGTTGACGAGGTAGGTGTAGGCAGTGTTCGGCTCGAGCGTCTGAAATCCGTTACCCACACCGCGAGGCACAAAGACCGCGCGCGACGGATCGAGTTCAGCGGTGAACACGGTGCCGAATGTCGGGCCGGCACGCAGGTCGACCCACGCTCCGAAAATCCGTCCGGTCGCCACCGAGATGTACTTGTCCCAGGGCTCGGCGTGGATACCGCGCGTCGTGCCTGCTGCGTCGTTGAACGACATGTTGTGTTGGACCGGCCCGAAATCCAGCATTCCGGCGGCCACCATCTTGGTGCGTTGCCAGTTCTCCTTGAACCACCCGCGGTTGTCGCCGTGCACGGGCAGTTCCCACACCGTCAGACCTGGAATGGGCGTCTCGATGGCGCGCAGGGTCTTGCCGTACTCCGTCAAAGCTGTTGGGCTCCTTTTCTATTGCCCGATTCGGGCGTAGAACGCTTCGGTGACGTCTTTGGCGGGCGTCCACCAGTCCTCATGGGAGCGATACCAGTCGATAGTCGCCGTGAGGCCGTGCTCGAAGTCGCGATAGCGCGGCGTCCACCCGAGCTCATTGTGCAGCTTCGTCGGGTCGATGGCGTAACGCAGATCGTGACCGCTGCGGTCGACGACATTGTCATAGGCGTCGGCGTCCTGACCCATCAAGGTCAGGATCAACTCGACCACGGTCCTGTTGTCCTTCTCGCCGTTGGCGCCGATCAGGTATGTCTCGCCGATCCGGCCCTCTTCCAGGATCTGCAGGACCGCCGACGAATGATCGTCGGCGTGGATCCAGTCGCGCACGTTGCGGCCCTCGCCGTAGAGCTTGGGGCGGATCCCCCGCAGGATGTTGGTGATCTGGCGGGGAATGAACTTTTCGACGTGCTGGTAGGGACCATAGTTGTTGGAGCAGTTCGAAATCGTCGCCGCGACCCCGAATGATCGGGTCCACGCGCGCACCAGCAGGTCGCTGCCGGCCTTCGTCGAGGAGTACGGCGACGACGGGTTGTACGGAGTGGATTCGGTGAACCTGCCCGGATCCTCCAACGCCAGGTCGCCGTACACCTCGTCGGTGGAGACATGGTGAAACCTTTTGCCATGCCTCCGGACCGCTTCGAGCAGCGTGAACGTCCCGATCACGTTGGAATGCAGGAAAGGTTCCGGGTAGTCGAGCGAGTTGTCATTGTGTGATTCCGCGGCGTAGTGCACGACCGCATCGGTGGCGGCCACCAGTCCGTCGACGAGTTCGGCATCGGCGACATCACCGTGGACGAAGTGCAGCCGATGCTCGGGCAGGCCGGACAGGGACGCACGGTTCCCTGCATAGGTGAGTTTGTCGAGCACGGTGACGTGATGGTCGGTATGCGCGATGACGTGGTGCACGAAGTTGGATCCGATGAAGCCGGCACCGCCGGTGACGAGGAGCCGAGTCACTAGAGGCCCCTGTCGAGCAGATCGAGCAGGTATTTCCCGTAGCCCGATTTGACCAGACTGGTAGCGCGATCACACAGCTCGTCGTCGGTGAGAAAACCCTGCCGCCAGGCGATTTCCTCGGGCACCCCGATCTTCAGACCCGTGCGCCGTTCCATCGTGCGCACGAAATCGGCGGCATCGGTCATCTGGTCGAAGGTCCCTGTGTCCAGCCATGCGGTCCCGCGTGGCAGCACCTGTACCCGCAGACGGCTTTGGTTCAGATAGGCGCGGTTGACATCGGTGATCTCGTATTCACCGCGCTCACTCGGCGCGAGTTCCCGTGCGATCGCCACCACGTCGTTGTCGTAGAAGTACAGCCCGGGCACCGCGTAGTTGCTCTTCGGTTGTTTCGGCTTCTCCTCCAGCGAGACGGCTACTCCGCCTGCGTCGAATTCGACCACCCCGTACGCAGTGGGCTCGGCCACCCAGTAGGCGAAAATCGCGCCACCGTCGACATCCGCGAAACCCGTGAGCTGTGTGCCCAGACCCGGCCCGTACAACAGATTGTCACCCAGAACCAGGGCGACCTTGTCGCCCCCGATGAACTCCGATCCGATGGTGAATGCCTGAGCCAGCCCGTCCGGCGACGGCTGTTGGGCGAACGTGATCGATACACCGAAACGCGATCCGTCACCCAGCAGTCGCTCGAAACTGGGCGCGTCGTGCGGCGTTGTGATCACCAGGATGTCGCGGATACCGGCCAGCATCAGCGTGGACAGCGGGTAGTACACCATCGGCTTGTCGTAAACGGGGATCAACTGTTTGGAGACCCCGAAAGTGATCGGATGCAGGCGCGACCCGGAGCCGCCCGCCAGGATGATTCCCTTCACAGTATCGCCGTGCGGATCAGGCCGCGTGCCGCGGTCCGGCGCGGTGCTTTCCGCCCCCGTCGGGCCTGGAGCCGTTGTCGGCCGCCGAACCCGATGCGCCGGCGCCGGATTCGTCTCGGGCGCCTGAGGTGGTGTCCGTGGTCTTGGTAGCGCTGGTGTCGGCTGACTCCGTTGATGTCGGCCCCTCCTCGTCGGCGGCGTCGGAAATGTCGGCGGCGACATCGGATTCACCGCCTCCGGTGTCCGCCCCGTTGGCCGCGGAATCCTCATCGGCTTCTTCGGCTTCGTGGTCGACGGTGATCGTGTCGGCGATGTCGTCATCCGAGTCCGACAACATCGTCCTCGTCGTGCCTGTGTGGGACCCCGCATCCTCGCTCGCCGCACGAGCGGCTTGCGGGGCGTCCTGAGTTTGCGCGGCGGCGGTGATGTTTGCAATCGCCGGGGCGACAGGAGTGGGGAGGCCCAGGCTCCGCGAAGCCACGGACGTCGCGCTGTTCACCGGCGAGGAAGCGTCTTCGATAGCGGCCTGAAGGGCTTGGCCGACAGCCATACCAGTCTGGAAGATCGCCCCTGCAAACGACAGCGGCCCCGGACCTGTCGTGACGGTGACGTCGTTGCTCAGCAGACCGTATGCCACGCTCAGGAGGGCTCCGGGAAGCACTCTCACGCTGTTGCCGTCGCCCAGGATGTTCAACGCGGTCGAGAAAATGCCGGCCATTTCTGCGCTGCTGCTTCCCACCAGGTTGACGGCGCCGCCGAACCAGCCCTGCGCTGTTGCGTTGCCGTCGCCGAGGAGATTGAGCGCGACGGTGCCGATGAGGCCGGCGAGCGTGGTTTGCGCCCCGCTGCCCCCGGGTGAGAGGCCGAGGGCGAGATTGAGACCGCCGATCGCTTGTGAACTGCCGGGACCCATTTGCATCGCGACATTGCCCACCCCGGAGGCACTGGCATTGTGGCCGCCGTTGTTCGACGCACTGATGACAAGATTGGCGCCGCCGACCGATGCAGCATTCCCCGGCCCGGCATTCACGACGAGGTTGAAACCACCGATGGTGCTCGTGGATTGCGGTCGGCTGCCGTTCGAGATGCCGATGGCGATGTTGGGGCCGCCGATCACCGACGTGTTGCCCACCCCGAACTGCGTAAGGCTTGAGAACAGGGCCGTAAGCGCCGTCGCCGTCGCATTGTCGCCGAGCGCCGACGTCAGCGTGAAAGCACTGGTAGCAGTCGAGGCGCGGGCATTGGCGCCCAGAGCAAAGGAACCGCCGAAGTACCCGGTGGCCGCATCCGCTGTTGCTCCGTCGCCGATCGCGATCGCGTAACTGGTCAGGTTGCTCGTGCAACCGTTACCGTTGCCGATCCCGAAGACCGAGAAGCACGTCGCGTTGGCGGCCGGGACACCACCGAGCGTCGTGCTCGCGAGCGCAGTTGAGAAGTACGCGGTGGCCAATAGTGCGCTTTTGGCGCGAACCGATTTCATCGACTCCCTGTTCGTCGCAGGTTCTTCGGTGTGATACGAACGCGCATGCTACGCGGATTCCGCACAGGGCTTGCCGTTTCTGGCAAAAATTAACGTCCGCGTCTATCTGATCGAATCGATGACGGTCCGGCGCGGGGATGACTGTTGCATCCACCGAACAAGACCGCGATGATACGACTTGCTCGGATCCGATCTTGGACAGGATCTCGCCATAGAAAGGGCGCGTGCCCATGACATCTCCACGGTGGTTGCGGGGTCTTTTCGTCGGGGGCCTGATGGCGACCTGCCTTCCGGCGGCTGGTCCTGCGTCTGCTGACCCGATCTCGGAGGCGCTGGCCACCACGACCTGTAGCTACGCACAGGTGACTGCGGCCATGAATGCCGAGGCGCCCGAGCTGGCGGCTCAGCTGTATCTTCGGCCGGATATGCAGGCAAATTTGCAGTCATTCCTGGCGATGTCGGTGGACCAGCGCAGGCAGCGCATTGCACAAGAACAAGCAGCCAACGCACAGATTCAGCAGATGCTCACCGCGTTGCTCGGTCCGCAGGTGACCCAGGTCGCCAACTCCTGCATGAACTACTGAACACGACATCACGCCCTGGGTGTAGTCGACGTTTCCGGCGTCTGCGCGGTGAGGCCCCGCGGCGTTTGGCGTGTCCGTAGCCGAGCGCGCCAGCAACACGGCGCGGTGCCCAAGATCGTCGTGATCACCGCGTTCAGGCCGCGAACGCATCAGCATCCATACCCTGAGTGATGTTTGCCACACTGGCGATCCGCAGACGTCATACCTGTGAAACAGCCCTCTTTGCCATTGCCCGTGTGAGCCAAGTCGCAGAAAACCTACCCTCCCGTAAATTAAACCGTTAGAGTCCCTAGGCGTGCGAGGAGTGCAGACTGAGTCTCATCAAGCAAACGACGCCTCGCCGGAATTGCTCAATCGTTCGACTGTCTCTGAGGCACTCGCAGCGATTCGCAGGCCGGTGGCAGTCGTGGGGTCCGTGCACGGGCCGCGGACGGTCCTTCTAGATTCAGCGGGGCTGCTCACGCCCGAAATCATGGGCCAGAACGTGCTGGCCGTATTGCCGCCGATCTATCCCGAATGGTTGGGCGACCGTAGCTTCGCAGCAGCGCACGGCGTGCGGTTCTCCTACGTGATCGGTGAGATGGCGCGCGGTATCGCCACACCGCGGATGACGGTCGAGGGTGTACGGGCCGGCGTGATGGCCTTCTTCGGTAGCGCCGGGCTGGACCTGGGCGCCATCGAGGCGGGTGTGAGGGAAATTCAAGGTGCCCTCGGACCCGACGCGACCGGTTGGGGCGCCAACCTGATCCACAACGTCCAGAGCGACGGCGTCGAGATGGCGACGGTCGATCTGTTCCATCGCCTCGGCGTGCGCTACGTGTCGGCTTCGGCGTTCATGCAGCTCACGCCCGCGATTGTGTTCTACGCCGTAAAAGGCCTGCGCCGCGGTCCGGATGGTCAGATCGTTCGGGCGGGACACATCTTCGCCAAGGTGTCTCGCGACGAGGTCGCACGGCAGTTTCTTTCGCCCGCTCCCGAACCGATATTGCGCGGGCTGGTCGCCGAAGGCCGGATCACCGCAGAAGAGGCCATGCTGGCCGGCAACATCCCGCTGGCGGAAGACATCACCGCCGAAGCAGACTCGGGCGGCCACACCGACAATCGCGCGCTGACGGTGTTGCTCCCACGCCTGATCGGCCTGCGCGACGAGATCGCTGCCCGCAATCGCTATCAGGTCCTGCCGCGGGTGGGTGCGGCTGGCGGACTCGGAACACCTGCCGCGGTCGCAGCCGCGTATGCCGGCGGCGCCGCGTATGTCCTCACCGGTTCGGTCAATCAGTCGGCGGTGGAAAGCGGCCTGTCAGCAGATGCGCGGGGTTTGTTGGCCTTGGCCCAATCCACCGATGTGGCGATGGCTCCGGCCGCCGACATGTTCGAGATGGGGGTGACCGTCCAGGTGCTGAAGCGGGGCACGATGTTCGCCCAGCGCGCCCAGAAGCTCGGTGATTTCTACCGCCGCAACGCCTCGCTTGAGGAGGCCCCGGCAGACTCGTTGAAGAACCTCGAGACGGCGGTGCTCGGACTCGGAGTGGACGAGATCTGGGCCGATACCGAATCGTATTTCTCGACACGGGACCCCCAACAGATCGAACGTGCGCGCGCGGACCCCAAGCATCGGATGGCGCTGGTGTTTCGCTGGTACTTGTTCAACGGAGCGCAGTGGGCCCGCGAAGGCCATACCGCACGGCGCGCCGACTACCAGATCTGGTGCGGCCCGGCGATGGGCGCCTTCAACGAATGGGTGCGGGGCAGCTTCCTCGAAGCCGGTGGAGACACGCACGGTTCGCCAGATCGCGCTCAATCTGCTCGAGGGCGCAGCCACTGTGACGCGCGCCGGGCAACTACGTGCTGCCGGCGTCGCGATGCCGGCGTCCGCCTTCGATTTTCGTCCCCGTCCCCTCGGATAATTTCCCGTCCATCATTCGTCCCAGATAGATAACAGGTGCAATGATCGAAGATAAGCAGCACCCCATCGCCACTCCCGTCGCCGTTGTGGCTTTGTCTGCCATTTACCCGGGGGAGCCAGGGCTCGAAGGTTACTGGCGCACGATCACCGGTGGTCGGGACGCCATCAGCGACGTGCCGCCCTCGCATTGGTTGATCGAGGATTACTACGACCCAGATCCCACGGCGGTCGACAAGACCTACTGCAAGCGGGGCGGCTTCATCGACCCGGTGCACTTCGATCCGATGCAATTCGGTTTGCCGCCGAACGCGCTACCTTCGACCGATTCGGCACAGATACTCGCGCTCATCGCCGCAAGCAGGTGCTCGACAAGGCGATGAGCCGAGGCGCGAAGGTCGACCTCGACCGCGTGGACATCGTGCTGGGTGTCGCCTCCACGACAGAACTCGTCGTCCAGATGGGTGTCGCGGATGCAGCAACCGATCTGGCGCAAGGCCATGCTGGAAAACGGGTTGCCCGAAGACGAGGCGGACGAGATCTGCCGCGACATCGCCGACCATTACGTACCGTGGGTGGAAAGCACCTTTCCCGGTCTGCTCGGCAACGTCGTGGCCGGACGCGTGGCCAATCGCCTCGAACCTGGGCGGCAGCAACTTCGTCGTCGACGCCGCATGCGCGAGTTCACTCTCGGCGGTGCAGGTGGCGCTGCACGAGCTCTATCTGTCACGAGTCCGATCTGGTGCTGACGGGCGGCGTCGACGCCCTGAACGACGTGATGATGTACATGTGCTTTTCCAAGACGCCGGCCTTCTCCGACGGGTGATTGCCGGCCCTTCTCGGATGGCGCCGACGGGACCATCATCGGTGAAGGCGTGGGCATGGTGGCGCTCAAGCGCCTCAGCGACGCCGAGCGGGACGGCGACGAGATCCATGCGGTCATCCGTGGCATCGGCTCCTCGTCCGACGGCGCGCGTCCAGCGTGTATGCGCCGCGCTCCGAAGGACAGGCCAAGGCGCTGCGCCGCGCCTACGAGCATGCCGGTTATGAGCCCGACGACCGTCGGACTTCTCGAAGCGCACGGCACAGCGACCAAGGCCGGCGACGTCGCCGAATTCGCCGCCCTGAAGTCGGTGTTCACCGACACCGACTCACGGATCGCCATCGGCTCGGTGAAGTCCCAGATCGGACACACCAAGGCGGCCGCAGGTGCCGCCGGATTCATCAAAGCCGTGCTCGCACTCCAGCATTCGACGTGTGCCGGCACGATTGAAGGTGGACCGCCCCAACCCTGCGCTCGGGCTGACCGAAACACCCTTCTACGTCAACACGCAAACCCGCCCGTGGGTGCGCACACGCGACCAGCCTCGGCGCGCCTCGGTCAGCTCGTTCGGTTTCGGCGGCAGCAACTTCCACGTGACGTTGGAGGAGTACCGGGGCGAGCAGCGCGCGAAGCGGCTGCGGACACTGCCTACCGAGCTCGTTGTGCTCAGTGGCAGCACGGAAGCCGACCTTCAGAAGCGCTCCGCGGACATCGTTTCCGCCGTGCGCGGCGGAGAAGGCCTTGCTCGGATCGCGTTCGACGCTGCACGTGAGTTCGATGCGTCCCAGCCCGCCCGCGCCGGTCTGGTCGCAGCGGACATCGCATCGCTTGAGGCTCTCGCCGAGAAGTTGCACAACGCCCTCGCCGATGGCACCGCTTCTGCGCTCAAAGATCCCAACATCTTCGTGGGATTCGGCCCGGCTCGGGAAGGCAAGACGGCATTTCTCTTCCCCGGGCAGGGCAGCCAGTACGTCGGCATGGGCGGCGACCTTGCCCTCGAGTTCCCCGAGGCTCTCGCTGTGTGGGACGGGCTCGACGACGATCTCGCAGACCTTCACGGTGTGGTGTTCCCGGAGCCGGCATTCGATGCGGCCACAGTCGATGCCCAGAAGGCAGAGCTGACCGCGATGGAGAACGCCCAGCCGGCCATCGCGGCCACCAGCCTGGCGCAACTCGCCCTACTGGACGTGCTTGGCGTGAGTGCCGATGCTGCCGCGGGTCATAGCTTCGGGGAGGTTACCGCCCTTGCTGCCGCGGGGGTCATCCCGGCGGAGCGACTCGTCGAAGCAGCGCGTATGCGCGGCGTACTGATGGCCGCGGCGGGAGAAGGCAGAGACGGCGCGATGCTGGCGATCGCCGCCAGTGCCGAAGACGTGCGGAGACTGCTCGACTCGCTGCCGGAGTCAACCGGATCGCTGGTGATCGCCAACGACAACGCACCGAATCAGGTGGTGCTGGCCGGACTTGCGCCCGATATCGCGCGGGCGGAAACCGCGGCGAAATCAGCGGGGTGGACCTCGCGCCGCCTTCCGGTGGCGTCGGCGTTCCATTCGGAAGTCGTGGCATCGAGTTCCGCTCCGCTGGGGGAGTACCTCAAGACGCTCAAGCTCGGGGAACCGAACTTTCCTGTCTACGCGAACACGACGGCCCAACCGTACGGCCAGCAAGTGGTCCAACAGCTCGCCGATCAGGTACGTCAGCCCGTGAAGTTCCGCGAGATGATCGAAGCGATGGCCCACGACGACGTCACGCGGTTCATCGAGGTTGGTCCGGGCCGGGTACTGACCGGCCTGGTCGATAAGATCCTCGACACGACCCCACATATTGCTGTGGCCCTTGACAGTTCGAAGGCCGACGGCCTGCGCGGCTGGCATCGGGGCCTGGCGGCTCTGGCCGCAGACGGTGTGGCGCTCGACCTCGTTTCCCTGTTCGACCACTACGACGAGCCTGCAAAGCATGTTCCGCCGGCGGCGCACGCCGTCCTGGTCGGCGGCGCGAACCTCGGGAAACCGTATCCGCCGGCGGACGGGAAGAAGTCGATCACGCCGAAGCGTGTGCGCACGAACGTGGCGAGCGCGCGACCAGAGGTCAAACAGCCAGCAGCAGAAGGACCCGCATTGACCCAATCAACCCAGCGCATGGAACCTCCAGCCCTCCAGCCTGTCGCTGTCTCGGCGCCTACAGTTCACGTGCCCGAGCCTGCGATTCACGTGCCCGAACCTGAAGTGCACGTGCATGCGCCTGAGGTCATAGCGCCGCTATCAGGCGACGCCTGGAGTGTCATCGATCGTATCCAGAAGGAAACCGCCGAGCAGCATCACCGCTATCTGGACGTGATGACGCAGAGTCACCAGGCGTTCCTGGATATGTCCGCGCAGATGCTGGTAGAGATCGTCGGCGATCACTCTGGCGTCACCCAAGCCCCCAGGACCGTGCACAACGGCGTTACCGTGGCGTCCGGCCCGGTGCCGAACGCGGTGCTGCCGTCACCGAATATCGTTGCTGCAACGGTGATCCCCGTCGAACAGGCGTTTGCCTCGGCTCCGGTTGTCATTCCCGCGCCGAGCCCGCCACCACAATCGCCCGTGTCGCCAGTCGCCGGGGTCCGGCCGTCTACGCCGTCGGCACCCTCGCAGTCATCGGGCGACGTGGTGTTGGCGATCGTGTCGGAGAAGACCGGCTACCCCGCCGACATGCTCTCCCTGGAAATGGAGATGGAAGCCGAACTCGGCATCGACTCCATCAAACAGGTGGAGATCCTGGCCGCATTGCAGGCTAAATACCCTGGCGCACCCGACATTCCAGCCTCAGAACTGGCCGGACTACGCACCCTCCAAGACGTCGTCGACACCGTCGGCGGCTTCACCAACGGCGCCACCGCCGCGGTGGCCGCACCGCCGTCAGCCCCAGCCGCCCCCGCACTACCGGCCGGCGACGTGGTGCTCGCGATCGTGTCGGAGAAGACCGGCTACCCCGCCGACATGCTCTCCCTGGAAATGGAGATGGAAGCCGAACTCGGCATCGACTCCATCAAACAGGTGGAGATCCTGGCCGCATTGCAGGCTAAATACCCTGGCGCACCCGACATCCCAGCCTCAGAACTAGCCGGACTACGCACCCTCCAAGACGTCGTCGACACCGTCGGCGGCTTCACCAACGGCGCCACCGCCGCGGTGGCCGCACCGCCGTCAGCCCCAGCCGCCCCCGCACTACCGGCCGGCGACGTGGTGCTCGCGATCGTGTCGGAGAAGACCGGCTACCCCGCCGACATGCTCTCCCTGGAAATGGAGATGGAAGCCGAACTCGGCATCGACTCCATCAAACAGGTGGAGATCCTGGCCGCATTGCAGGCTAAATACCCTGGCGCACCCGACATTCCAGCCTCAGAACTGGCCGGACTACGCACCCTCCAAGACGTCGTCGACACCGTCGGCGGCTTCACCAACGGCGCCACCGCCGCGGTGGCCGCACCGCCGTCAGCCCCAGCCGCCCCCGCACTACCGGCCGGCGACGTGGTGCTCGCGATCGTGTCGGAGAAGACCGGCTACCCCGCCGACATGCTCTCCCTGGAAATGGAGATGGAAGCCGAACTCGGCATCGACTCCATCAAACAGGTGGAGATCCTGGCCGCATTGCAGGCTAAATACCCTGGCGCACCCGACATTCCAGCCTCAGAACTGGCCGGACTACGCACCCTCCAAGACGTCGTCGACACCGTCGGCGGCTTCACCAACGGCACGAGCTTCGAACACTCCGGGTCGGCTGCGGAGTCGACTCCGTCCGGGTCACCGTCCGGTGGCTTGTCCTGCACCGAGGCGGAGCTCCGGCCGGTGCCACCGAGTGGGTTTGCCATGGCGGGCCTGCGGGACGGCGAGGTCTTCATCACGCGCGAAGACCCCGCGTTCGCGGACACGCTCGAACGCGTGATGATCAGTCACGGCATCAAGGCCAAGGCTGTCGACGATCTGCCGGACGAGGCGAGTGCCGTGATCAGCCTTGCCGCGCTGGCCGCAGCCGAGTCACCGCAGGACTGCGTCGACATGCATGTACGTGCTTTCCACGCGGCACGCAGCGTCGCCAAGAGCGACTCCGAGTCGCGACTTTTCGTCACCATCCAGTCGACGGGCGCGACATTCGCGGAGGCCGACGCGCCGACCGGCGTGGCGAGCCTGGTGAAGACCGCCGCATGGGAATGGCCCAACGCCTCGGTGCGCGCGATCGACATCGAAAGCCTTGACGCAGAACGGCTGGTGGCCGAACTACTCGAAGGCGGCAGCGGGGTCGAGGTCGCGCTGCGCGCCGACGGTACCCGGCTGGTTGCCGTCGATGACGTCGAATCCTCGGTCGGCGAAGGGGAGACCATCAGCGTCGCCGAAGGCGGCGTCGTGGTGGTGACCGGTGGTGCACGCGGTGTGACCGCTTCCTCGGCGCTGGCGCTGGCGAAACGCCACGGCCTACGGCTGGCGCTGCTCGGTCGCACACCGCTGCGGGAGGCAACCGCAGAGGAGCCGTCCGGCTCGACCGTCACCGAGATCGCTACCGCACTCGCGGCGTCGGCGCGCGCCCGCGGAGAGCAATTGAGCCTGCCGCAGGCCCGGGCGCAGGCGGAGAGCCTGATGGCCGAGCAGGAAGTACGAGCTACCCTCGCAACCGCGCAACAGCAGGGCACACCGGCGAGATACTTCTCGGCCAACATCACCGATCGGGCAGAGCTGGATACCGTGCTCGACGAGGTGCGGCAAAACTTCGGGCCGATCGTCGGTGTCGTCCACGGTGCGGGCGTGCTTGCTGACAAGCGCCTCGAAGACCTCGACGATGACCAGTTCATCAGGGTGTTCAGCACGAAACTGGTTGGCGGCAGAGTCACTCCTGGATGCGACATCATCCGATGATCTGCGGTTCATCTCGTTGTTCTCCTCGATTGCGGCGCGGGCAGGAAATCCCGGGCAGTCCGCCTACGCCGCCGCCAACGCGGCGCTGGAGTCCATCGCGGCGCGCGAGGCCGCGCGCCGGGGCGACAGATGCGTCGTACGCGCATTCGGCTGGGGACCATGGGACGGCGGGATGGTCGACGCCACGCTCAAGAGCCGGTTCCTCGACGCCGGGGTGGGTGTCATCCCGATCGACGAAGGAGCGCAGTTCTTCGCCGATACAGCTTTACGCCGCTCCTCGGCGACCGCGATCGTCGTGGCCGCGCCCGCGGAACCACGGCTGCGGGCGACCCGGCTGGAATGGGACGTGTCGACCGAAACTCTGCCGGTGCTCGAAGACCATCAGGTCCGCGGCCAGGTCGTGGTGCCGGTGGTGATCGTGCTCGACGCCATGTTGCGTGCAGCGCGGGGGCTGGTCGCCGACTCCGGCCTTGTCGTCCGTGACTTCCAGGTGCTGTCGGGAGTGACGTTCGCGGTCCTGCAAGCAGCAGGATCTCACCATCGATTTCGATCCGGTCGGCTCGTCCTACACCGTGACGGTCCGCGACTGCGAGGGCCGCCCACGCTATCGCGCCATTCTGGAGCACGAAATCCAGTGCATCGCCCAGATGTGTCGGTTCCGCATGTCGCCGGCTCGGCGTGGCCGATGAGTGTCGGCGACGCGTACGCGGGCCCGCTGTTCCACGGGCCGCGGTTCGCGGTCATCGAGGCGCTGGATGTCTTCGGCGCAGCCGGCGGCACCGCGCGCCTCAAGGGCCTGACCGATCTGGGCTGGCCGGAAGGCGACTGGGCGATCGACCCCGCCAGCGTGGACGGTGGTCTGCAGCTGGGGATTCTGTGGGCGAGTGCGCACGGACATCCCCTGGTGTTGCCCATGCGCATCGCACGTGTCGTACTGCACCGGTCGTTCGGTGACGCGGGCCCTTGCAGTGCCGGCTGGCCGCGCACCCTGTCAACGACAAGCGTGTCGACTTCGACATCACGCTCGAAACCTCCGACGGCGCACCGGTTGCGACGCTCGAGGGCGTCGAGTTTTATGTCGCAGGCACCGGGTCGTGAGCGGATTCGACCCAGTCGCGATCGTCGGCCGCAGTTGCGTACTGCCCGGTGCGAGCACGCCAGAGGCGTTGTTCGACGCGACCCTGGCTGGACGCTGCCTGCTCACGGCCACGCCGCGCGATCATTGGCGCGGCGTGGATCCCGCGACGCTGCTGGCCAGCGATAAACCCGGGCTCCGGGTGTCATCGACGACCGGCGGCTACCTTGGAAACCGTCCTTCGACCTGTCGCACTTCGCTTCGCAGATAACGGATTTCGACCGTCTCGACCCGCTCGTGTCGTGGCTGTCGCAATGCGCGCAGCAGGCGCTGGGCGGCCCGCTCGCGGCGCCGCGGACCGGGCTGATCGTCGGTAATCTGTCCTATCCCAGCACGCTGAACACGGCCTTCGTGGAGAGCGTCTGGAGTGGCGGCAATGACGATCGATCCGCGGAACCGCTTCTCGTCGGGACTGCCGGTGCACCTGGTCGCCGGGGCGATGGGCATGGCCGGGCCTGCCTTCGCGCTCGACGCGGCGTGTGCGTCGTCGCTCTATGCGATCAAGCTGGCCTGCGACGCTCTGCAGGACGGCGAGGCCGATGTCATGCTCGCCGGCGGTGTCAACGGCTCCGACGACCTGTTCCTGCATCTGGGTTTCACTGCGCTGCAAGCACTCAGCGCATCCGGCCGGTCCCGCCCGTTCCACGCCGAGGCCGATGGTCTCGTTCCGTCGGCGGGCGCCGCGCTGGTCGCGCTGAAACGTCTCGAAGACGCCGAGCGCTCCGGCGACCGCATCCTCGGCGTGATCATGCGGGGTGGGGCTGTCCAACGACGGGCGCCAGAGCGGCTTTCTCGCGCCCGCGGCGGCCGGCCAGACCCGCGCCATGCTGGCGGCGCTGGAGCAGGCCGGCCTGGCGCCCGCGGACATCGACTACGTCGACTGCCACGCCACCGGCACCCCGCTCGGCGACGCGACTGAACTTCAGAGCATCGCCGCCGCCTACGGCGACGTGCCGTTGAAGTTGGGTGCACTGAAGGGCAATCTCGGCCACACCATCACCGTGTCCGGCGCGGCGAGCCTGGTGAATGTGCTGTCCGCCATGCAGGCATCGGTGATTCCGCCGGCGCTGTGCGAGAAGCCGACCGACAAGCTGAAGGACACTCCCTTCACCCTGGCCACCACCGCGACGCCGTGGGATGGGGAGCTCAAACGGGCGGCGGTCAGCAACTTCGGGTTCGGCGGCAACAACGCGCACCTGATCGTCCAGAATCACGTGGGCCCGCCAGGCCGCCGTGCGACGAGCGCCGCGGCCGGTCCCCGCCGACGATGTGGTCATCTGCAGCATGGGCGTGGTCACAGGTGACGCCCGCGACGCCGCGTCGTTCCGGCGCCGCGCGCTGGGTCCGGCAGCGCAACCCACTCCGCTCGATACCGTCGAACTCGACCTCGCCGGGCTCGGCTTTCCGCCCAACGAACTCGCGGGCAGCCTCACTCAGCAGACAGCGATGCTGGCCGCCGCGGCCCAGGCGCTCGAGCACGTCGACACCGACCCGGCCCGGACCGGGGTGATCGTCGGAATGGGATGTGACGCCACCATCGCCCGCCAGCGGCTACGGGTGCTGCACATCGCCGACGAACAATGGTTGGCCGCCAACAAGGACTCGGCCCCGCGGCTGACGGCCGATGGCGTCATCGGAACCATGCCGAATATCCCGGCCAACCGCATCCACGCCCAGCGCGACTTTCGCGGATTCGGTTTCACCGTCTCCAGCGAGGAACTCTCCGGGATCGACGCGCTGCGGATCGGTGTGCGCGCGCTACGGCATCGACGAACTCGACGCCGTCGTCACCGGTGCCGTCGACATGTGTTGTGAGAAGGCCCATGCGCAGGCGGCAGACGCGCTGACCACCGACCACAGCGTGGCCCACGGTGACGCGGCGGTGGCGTTCGTTCTCAAGCGACGTGCCGACGCCGAAGCCGCGGGCGACGAGATCATCGCAGTGATAGACACCGATGACATCCAGCACTGACGTGGACCCGAATTTCGCTGCGGCGCGCTTCGGCCGCACGCATGCGGCCAGCGCCGCCGCGGAGATCGCGGCGCGTGCAACGGCGGTGCGTTCGCGGGTCCGGGTGGATCAGAGCGGGCCGCAGCCGGCGCCGGGCGGCGCGCAAGGGGCCGTGCGGCTGGAGTCGATCGGAGGCCGCACCGACGGCATCACCGTCTCCGCCGCCGGTGCGCCCGTGCCGTTGTCCGTCGGCGTCCTTCCCGTCTCGGAACGCTATGCCTGCGACAGCAGGGCCGATCTGCTGAGCCGGATGCAACGCCACGAACCGGGTGGAAACGGGCCTGTGCGTTGCTCTTTGGTGGCCGACAGCGCGTCCACGTTGGACGGCCTTCGCAGCGCGGCAGTGCAACGGCTGAGTCGCGGCGAGGCTGCCGACCCTTCCCGGCGTCGCGTTCACCGACGCGCCGATCGCGGGTGAACTGGCCTTCACGTTCACCGGAGCTGCGGCGGCCTATCCGGGTGCGGGCCGCGAACTGTTGCTGGCGTGGCCGGAGCTCGGCGACGCACTCGCCGAACGCTTCTCCGGTGTCGGCGAATTGGCGCGAGCGCTGTACGGCGCGGGCATCACCACGCTGGATCCGCGAACCCAACTCACCGGCTGCGCTGTGGTCTGCCAGGCGCAAGCCGAGTTCTCCCGCACCGTTCTGGGACTCAAACCGACTGCGGCGATAGGTCTTTCGTCGGGTGAGACGAACTCGCTGCTGGCGTTCGGTATCTGGCGCGACCTGGAGCCGATGCTCGACGAGATCGAGGCGTCGGGCATGTACGGTGACGAGCTCACCGGCGCCTGCCGGGTGGCGGCCTCGGACTGGGGCCTCGGTGACCAACCGGCGCCCTGGGAGTGCTGGCGCATCACAGCGCCGCGAGCGGCGGTCGAAGCGGCACTGGCCGGCGAGCCACGCGCCTATATGACCATCGTTCAGGCACCCGACGACTGTGTGATCGGCGGAGATCCTGCGGCGTGCCGGCGGGTGATCGATTCGATCGACGGCGGCCCGCGCGATGCCGCTTGGGCTGGACATGGTCATCCACTGCCAGGCGATGAGACCGTTCGCCGACACGTGGCGGAGCATCCACACCCGGGAAACGCATGCCGCGCCGGACGTGCGGTTCTACACCAACGCTGTCAACCGCGCATACACACCGACGCGCGAAGCGGCCGCCGAGGCGATTACCCGTCAAGCACTGGAGCCGATCGACTTTCCCGCCACGGTGCTCCAAGCATGGGAGGACGGTGTTCGTGTTTTCGTCGAGCACGGGCCGCGCGCCATTCTGACCGGTGCGATTCCGAAGATCCTCGGCGATCGCCCGCATCTGGCGGTTGCACTGGACCCGCAGGAGCGGCGGGGGCTACGCGCGCTCGCCGAGACCGTGTCCAAATTGTGGGTCAACGGGTTGCCGGTTCATATCGACGCTTTCGACGCGCGGATTGAACAACTGCGTGGGCAGAGCGCAGTGTCGCCTGAGAGAAATGCCCGCAAGCTCACGCTGGCCGCTCACTGGCCGGACATCGCCCCGGTACCCGTGGCGTCGGCAGCGCCAGACAGTGTGAGCGTCCCGATGCCGGAATCGGGCCATGAAAGGATGCCGGAATTGGACCCTGCACAGTTCCAACACATGCCGCACGCGCCGGCCCACCTCGTACCGCTGGTATTCGCCAAAGCGGCACTCGCACAGAGCCAAACGAGCCCGAACAGCCACGCCCGGTCGCCGCGGTCGCCGCCACGCCGGTCGCCCGCGTCGCCGCGGTCAGCGACAAGGCCACCGCCGCGATCAACCTGGTCGCGTCGGTGAGTGAAGCTCATGCGGTATTCGTCGAGCGGCAAGCGCAGGCGCACGCATACTTCTTGAAGTCGCGCGGCGCGCTTCTCGCGGTAGCAGCGGGCGGCCGGACATCGCTGGCGCGTGACGTTCCCGTGGCGGTAGCGAGTGCGCCCGTGGTGGCAGCCGGTGCCGTGGCGAGCGCGCCGGTGGCCTCTCCGCCGGTCGCCCCACCCGCGAGGCCACTTCCGGCAGACGTGGTGAGCACACCGGTGACGCCACCGCCGGTGACCAGGCCGCCGAATCCGCAGCCCGCAGATCCGCCGAAACCGACCAGACCGGCGCCGCGGACAGCCCCGGTCAGCCAGGAGCCGCTCTGGACCCGCACACAGCTCGAAACCCTTGCCAGCGGCAACATTTCGGAGGTCCTCGGGCCGCTCTTCGCCGAGCTGGACCAATACGAACGCCTGGTTCGAATGCCGGAACCGCCGCTGCTGCTCGCCGATCGAGTCATGAGCATCGACGGGGAGCCCGGCACGATGGGGACGCGGCCTGATCGTCACCGAGACCGATGTCGACCCGGATGCCTGGTACCTGCACAACGGGCGGATGTCGCCGGGTGTCGTGATCGAGTCCGGCCAAGCCGACCTGTTGCTGGCGTCGTGGCTGGGCGCCGATTTCAGCAATCGCGGTGAGCGCGTCTATCGACTGCTCGGTTGCGATCTCACGTTCATGGGCGAACTGCCCGCAGGCCGGTGACACGCTGCACTACGAGATCCACATCGACGGTCACGCGAAAACCGGGGACACGCGCCTGTTCTTCTTCCACTACGACTGCTACATCGGTGATCGCCTGATGATCTCGGTGCGCAACGGACAGGCCGGGTTCTTCTCCGACGAGGAACTCGGCCGATCCGACGGGGTCCTGTGGGACGCCGCCGACGACGTCCCACGCGAAGGTGCCCGTCGAGACGAGCCACCCCGCGTGACGACAAAGCGGTCGTTCGATCATGCCGATCTCGATGCGTTCATCGAAGGACATGCGTTCGCCTGCTTCGGAACTGGCTTTGAAAGGGCCGCTGCGCACACGCGTACTCCGGCGACATCCGGGCGGGCAGTTGCGGCTGCTCGACGAGGTCGCTGAGTTCGATCCCGAGGGCGGTCCGTGGGGACGCGGCTATCTGCGCGCCACCGCGGCGGTGCCGACGGATGCCTGGTTCTACGACGGGCATTTCAAGAACGATCCCTGCATGCCCGGGACGCTTGATGGCCGACGCGGCAACGCAAGCGCTGTCGTTCGCCATGGCCGCCTACGGCTTCACCATCGAACGCGACGGCTGGCGGTTCGAACCGGTGCCGGATGAGATGGCGCGCTTCGTATGTCGCGGGCAAGTGACACCGGACCGGGATCACACCTCGACTACGAAGTCTTCATCGAAGAGATCATCGACGGACCGACACCGACGATCTATCGCGGCGCTGTTATGCCGCAGTGACGGCTTCAAGGTGTTCCACTGCCGCAGGTTCGGCATGCGACTCGTTCCGGACTGGCCGATGCCGCCCGGTGCGCCGGGCCCGGTACGAATCCTGGCCGACACCAAGGATGTTCGTGGTGACCAGGGCGCTCTGCTCGCATGCGGCCGCGGTATGCCCTCCGATGCGTTCGGAGCTCTGTACGCCCCCTTCGACGGGACCCGCCGGGCGCCGCGGCTGCCCGACGAGCCCTACCATTTCATGTCGCGCATCATCAGCGTCGACAGCCCACCGGGAGTGCCCACCAAGGACGGCACCGTCGTCGCGGAATACGACGTCCCCGCTGACGCCTGGTATTTCGCGGATGCCAACTCCGACTGCCGTCCCGTTGTCGGTGCTGATCGAGATCCTGCTGCAGCCCTGTGGCTGGCTGTCCTCCTACAACGGGTTCGCCGCCAATCGACGCCGATGACGTGGTGTTCCGAAACCTCGACGGCAGCGAGGTCGTGCTGCACAAGCCGGCGCGCGTCCGGGACGCTGCGGGTGACGTCGACACTGACGCGGTTCGCGGAAGGCGGAGGCTCGATCATCGTGTTCTTCGACGTCGTCTGCACCCAGGACGATGACGTCGTCATGACGATGAAGACGGCGTTCGGGTTCTTCAGTCCCGAGGCCTCAAGAATCAGGTCGGTCTACGGGTGAAGCCGGGAGCGCTGGAGGCACTGTCGGCGCCGGCGCCGGTCGCCGCTGCCGTACCGGCGCCGACGAACTGTCCGGTGCCCCGTGCGCTGGCACGAGGGCCGGCTTCAGGTGATCGACCGCGTGAACTTCTGGCCCGGCGGGGGAGAGGCCGGTCTGGGACGGCTGGTCGCGGAGTACGACATCCATCCCGAAACGTGGTTCTTCAAGGCCCATTTCTTCCAGGACCCGGTGCAGCCCGGTTCGCCTGGGCTTGGAGGCCATGCAGCAGGCGGCTCGCGCGGCGGCACGGCTAGCCGGCCTGGCCGGTGGCGATCCGGCCGGATCGGAGTTCGAACCCGTCGCGGTGGGCCAGCCGTTCAGCTGGAAGTTCCGCGGCCAGGTGGTGCCGACCAACGGGCGAACCCGATCCGAAATTGAGATCGTCTCCGCGACAAGGGATGACCGCGGTGTCCTGATCGTTTTCAAGGGCGCGTTCTGGGTCGACGATCTGTGCATCTACGAAACGACCGGAATGGGTGTTCGCGTCGTTGAACGGTCACGCGGGGGCCGTGATCTGGCGCCATGAAGGGAATCGTCTTGGCGGGCGGCTCGGGTACGCGCTTCCTTCCGATCACGCACGGCGTCTCCTAACAGCTGATCCCGGTGTACGACAAGCCGATGGTGTACTACCCACTGTCGACGCTGAAGTCGGCGGGCATCCAGGACATTCTGGTGATCACGACACCGCACGACGCGGCGAGTTTCGAGCGATTACTGGGTGACGGATCGCGGTTCGGAGTGTCGATCACGTTCGCCCGCAACCGTCGCCGGACGGGCTGGCCCAGGCGTTCACCGTCGGGTCGGATTTCATCGGGACCGAAAAGGTCGCCCTGGTGTTCGGCGACAACCTGCTGTACGGCCCGGGCATGGGTGTCAGCTCAGGTGCTTCATCGATGTCGACGGTGGCGCGATCTTCGCCTACTGTGCCGAGCGTCCGCGTATCGGCTGGTTGGGTCGGTGTGCAGCTCGGAGGTGCTGCAACTTGCGGGGGAATTCTGGGTGTCCGTCAGCCCGCGGATTCGGCGGCGAGACGGTACCGCGGACGGCCAGCGGTCCGATCACGGCGGCCGCACAAACACACCAGATCACGCTGTGCAGCACGGGCCCCACCGCAGAATCACCATGGGCAAGTGCCCGCATGGACTCAATCACCGGCATCATCGGCTGGAACTGGAGGAGTGGCCACATCCACGATGGCAACATTTCAATGGGTGGAGCGCCAGAGCTGGCGAACACGGCGCTGATCGCAGGCATCACCAACCAGATGAGCGAACTACCTGATTTGGAGCGCACCGCGATTGCCATTACTGCCATCGAGAAGACGAGAACGACCACCACCGGCAGCAGGATGTACAGGATCCCATCGAACCAGCTGCCTTCGAACCGAAGTCCGAGCCCAACGCCGACGGCGGTGATCAGCGCGGTGCTCATCACCGTGCGCACAGCCTCGGCCAGCAGCCTGCCAATCAGGGGGCTGGCCCTATGCACGGGCAACGACCCACAGCCGGCTGAGCAGACCGGTGTCGCGTTCGCCTGGGATGGTGAGGCCAGCTGCAAAGGCCCCGGAGAGCCCACCGGCTATGGCGCAGGTCGGCACCAAACCGTAAAGGCTGTCCGTGCCGGTGATTCTTACTACCGACTGGCCGACCAGCAGGTAGTACGTAACCAGCAGGAAGGTCGGGAACAGTACGGCCTGGATGGGCACCACTGGCATCGCGCCGCCAGCGGGTGAGCATTTGCCTGGCGAATACCAGACTTTCGTTGGCGAGTGACGCCCGAATCGGCGCCTGGGCGATCATTGCGTCCGCCTCTGCATCCGCAACGCGATTGCACCGAACAACACCAGCATCGCGAGGCACCACGTCAAGCTGGTGGCCAGATTGTTGGCGTCGACTTGGCCGGCGGCGAACCCGCGTAGGGTTTCGGTCACCTGGGAAACGGGCTGGTAGTGCACGAACGGATGCAGCCAGTCGGGGAACGAATCGATCGGCGCCATCCCGGTGGACAGTATTACTAGCAGCATTTGGGGAACCAGGAGCACCTGACTGGCTCCGCCGGTTTTTCCGAGCGTAGACCCTGCGACGCCAGCTCCTATTGCATCGGCGCCGAGTGATAGCGCCAGAGTCAACGTCAGGACAAGAAGGGCGAAAGCGGCCGCGTAGCCGATCCCTCCGAACATCCGGAACCCGAACACGGACCCGATGGCGACCGCGGCGATCAGGGCAAGGGTGCCGCGAAGCAGGCAGTACATCATGCGCGCCATCAGCGGTACCACCGTGGGTACGGGGAACGTCCGAAGCCGTACCCCGAACTCAGACTGCTGGTCCTGAGCAGCCCGGTCAGCGGTGGTCAGTGCGCCGAGTAACGTCACCTGGACGATGATGACCGGTAGTACGTACTGGTGGTAGCTGATCTCGCCGGTGTCGATCACGTTGCGTAGCGCAAGGTTGAAGATGAGGAAATTGCCTGCGGGTGCCAAAATCGCGAACGGCAGGTCATCCCGCAGTGTGCTGCGCACCATGCGTTCGGTTAGAACGGCGAGTGCGGTCACGCGGTGACGCTTCCCGTGAGGTGGAGGAATACCTCGTCCAGGGACGGCTTGCGCAGCGATATATCGACTAGTTCGACACCGAGCTGGTCGACTCGGCGAAACACCTCGATCAGCGTCGCGACGCCATCGGTCGCCTGGACTGACACAGTATTTGCCTCTTGATCGGCTTGGGCGTCCGTGAGATCGGCGACCGCAGCGAAGATCTTGGACAGGTCGGCCGGGTTGACCGGACTCACAGTGCAGTAGCTGAAACCCACGCGGCGCTTGAGGTCTTCAGCGGTCCCGCTGGCTGCCACGCGACCATGATCGATGACGACGATCGAATCGCTGAGCACATCGGCCTCTTCGAGGTACTGGGTGGTGAGCAGGACGGTCACGCCCTCGGCTGCCAATGACGACACCAGGTCCCATACGACGCGACGGCTGCGCGGATCCAACCCGGTTGTCGGCTCATCGAGAAAAAGCACTTTTGGCGGTATCACGAGTGCGGCAGCGATATCGATGCGGCGCTGCATGCCACCCGAGTAGGTATGTACCTGCCGGTCGGCGGCATCTGCCATATCAAACTGATGGATCAAAGCGTCGGCTCGCAGTTGCGCATCTTTACGCCGCATTCCCCGCAGCCGGGCGAACATCACAAGGTTTTCCCGCCCGGTGAGCTGCCAGTCGAGCGCGCAGCTCTGCCCGGTCATCCCGATGTTCGCACGTACCTGGGCGGCTTCTCGGACGACGTCGTAGCCAGCCACAATTGCTTTGCCAGAGAGTGGGCCGCATCAACGTGGACAGGATCTTGACGGTGGTCGTCTTTCCAGCGCCGTTCTGACCGAGCAGAGCACAAACCGACCCGGTGGGGACTGAAAAGCTCACGTCCTGCAATCCAACTACCGACCCGTCGAAAGTCTTGGCTACGCCTTCGACCTCGATCACGAGAACACGCCAAAGCATCGGCGGACGGACTTCGAGAATAGTAGCCCAGGCGGGGAAATCGTTGTCACTGCGGCACTTTCGTCATATGGATGTGATCGTTTGCTTGGCCGGATAATTCGGGCTGATCGTTGATCCAAGCAAGCAGAGCCCGCAGACCGCCCTCGAGCGTCCACTTGGGACGCCAGTCGAGTTCGTTGACCGCCGGCTCGATGTCGCACCTGGCAGCGCGAACGTCACCGTCGCGGAATTTCTCCACGACGACCGGTTCGGGCGCATCGCAGATGGCGGCGATCTGTTCAGCGAGTTCACGAATGGTGGTCGGTGTCCCCGACCCGATGTCGATGCAGCGTGATCCGGCAGCAGGCCGCGTTATTGCGGAGAAGATCGCCTCAACGACATCGTCGATGTAGACGAAATCGCGCACGATCCGTCCGTCTTCGTAGATCTCCAAGGCGCCCTGTTGGCGTGCCAGTCGCGCGAAAAGAGCGACTATCCCGGTGTACGAATTGGTCAGGGACTGGCCCGGTCCGTAGACGTTCTGCAGACGCAGCACGCTGAGACTGGTGTCATGGGCGGCGGTCCAGGCAGCCAGGATGTGCTCTTGGGCGAGTTTGGTCGCGGCGTAAATGTTCGTGGGCCGGGGCTCTGTACGGCCCGCACTGCTGGGGAGTGGGACTGCGAGGTCCCCGACGGGACCTAGGGGATTCCAGATACCGGCCATCAGTTGAGCGTGGCTGCGTGGCTGCGGGTAGAAGATCTCGGAGCCGGATTGCCACGCGCCCTCGCCGTAGACGGCTCTCGACGACGCCAGGACGAATTGGTCGGGGACATGTGCGCAGCGACTCAGGGCATCAAGCAGTTGAGTTGTCCCCACCACGTTGACAGAACCGTGGCGCGTCGCGTCGGAGAGCGACTGGGCTGTACCCGTCTCGGCCGCCAGATGGACGATCTGCGAAGGTTTGCACAACCGAAGCACAGCATCGCAGTCGGGCGCATGGGTGACGTCGCCGGTGAACAACCGCACCGAGGGTGGCAGGTTAATTGCTGAATGTTCGCCGTGCACTTGTGGGTGTAGGACGTCCATCACCGCGACGTCGTAGCCGTCTTCGACCAGACGGCGCGCGAGTGCGGTGCCGATGAAACCTGCTCCGCCGGTGATGAGTACTGCCGGTGACTGAACGCTCAGGGTCTTACGCAAGGTCACCTCTCGTTGGCAGAACAATCTTGAATCGAGGAATTATGGCATCCGGTGAGCGCCCGCAAGGCGGTTTTGAGACCGGACGATCTATCCTCAACGTCCGGTGAGGGGAAGGCCAACATCGCGATGGGCGCAGCGGACATCCAGACCTCGGTGGCGAGGATGGAAGAGCATGGGCGGGTGCCCTATCCCATTTGCTCGAACTCGCCGTCGCTATGACAGCTCTCTGCCAAGATGGGCTGTTAACCTCCGAAGTCAGGAAGTCCACCGGAGCATGGATGGTCTCAGCTCGCCCGGATCGTCGATCCCACCAGCAAGATCGACGCTGCTGAACGGGTCCCCAACGAGGGGCCGGTGTCGAATCGCGTCCGGCGGCACCCACTCCCGGTTCTGCCCTATGTGGTGCGCGAACGGCGCGACAGCCACCCCGACGGGCTGGTGCTCGGGCCCGGCGCACGCTGCGCGGCATCGACGAACAGATCCGCAAGGCCGAACGTGCTGCTGGCGGGCTGGAGGGGCTACACCACCAACTCACCTGCGCATCATCGGCATTCGTGATCGATGCCTCCAACAGCACTGGAGAAGTCCTTCCGGATGTCCCTCGCCGCCGGCGGTGCGCACGAATTTGAGCCAGGTCGGGTCGCAACGTTCAGCGGCCAAGAATCGCTAGACGCACTTTCAACGGATCGGGCACTACGGTCCGGTGGTTTCGATCAGCCGACTGGTTGATCAATGGTGCGACTACCGCCGAGGTGTGTCCTTGCGAGGGGCTCGGTGACCGTGCCGTGCGCACGGTCCTCACCTAGCAGCGCCCGCACCGCGGAGCGCGTTCCGGATGACCGAAGCATCTGACTGGCCGGGCGCGGACGAACGACCTGTGGCCACCAGAACCACCTTCCGAGCAGCGCGGCGATCGAGGGCAGCAGCAACGAGCGCACGATCAAGGTGTCGAACAACAGGCCCAGGGCGATGGTGGTGCCGACCTGACCGATGATCTGCAAGTCGCTGGCCGCCAACGCCGCCATGGTGAACGCGAACACCAATCCCGCGTTGGTCACGACCTTTCCGGTGCTCCCCATGGCGCGGATGATGCCGGTGTTCAGGCCGGCGGCGATCTCCTCTTTCATGCGGGATACCAGAAGCAGGTTGTAGTCGGAGCCCACCGCCAGAAGGACGATGACGGACATCGGCAGCACCATCCAGTGCAAGTTGATGCCGAGGAAGTATTGCCAGATCAGCACAGAAAGTCCGAACGATGCTCCCAACGAAAGAATGACCGTACCCACGATGACGAGGGCGCCGATAGCACTTCGCGTGATCAGGAGCATGATGACGAAGATCAGGCAGATCGCACCTAGCGCCGCGATGAAGAGATCGTATTTAGAGCCCTCGCTCAAGTCCTTGAATGTCGATGCAGTGCCGGCGAGATAGATCGTGGCGTGCGACAGCGGTGTGGTCTTGAGCGCCTCCTCCGCTGCCGTCCTGATCTGGTCGATACGCGCAATGCCTTCGGGTGTCGCGGGATCGCCACGATGCGAGATGATGAATCGCGCGGCCTTCCCGTCGGGGGACAGGAAGGAATCCATGACGTGCTTGAAGTCCTCGTTCTGGAAGACCTCCGGAGGCAGATAAAAGGAATCGTCGTTCATGGCGGCGTCGAACGCCTGTCCCATGGCGGTGGCGTTCTTGGCGGAGGTGTCCATCTCGCTGAAGATCCCCGACATCGTGGCGTGCATCGTGAGCATCATGGACCGCATGGCCTCCATGATCGCGATCGTCGGCGGCACCGATTCGAGTAACTGGGGGGTCAGTCTGTCCAACGTGTCCAGAGTGGGCAATACTTCAGAAGACATCACGTTGCTGAGTTCATCGATACCGTCGAGAGCGTCGAAGATGCTTCTCAGTGAGAAGCAGATGGGAATGTTCTCGCAATGTGGTTCCCAGTAGAGATAATTGCGGATCGGTCTGAAGAAATCGTCGAAGTTCGATACGCTATCCCGCAAATCATTGATCTGAGCGGCCATTTCTTTTGTCAGAGCGATCGAAGCATGAGTGGTGGCCGTAATTTGCTCCTGCAAGACCAGCAAGCGCTTCATAACTGCGATTTGCCTACCCAGGACATCGGCCTGCTGACGAAAGTCATCTACCATGCCCTTCATAAAACCGACGGATTGCTGCTGGCCAGCGTTTTGCATGCTGATCAGGAATGGTATCGAAGTGTTTTCGAGAGGTGTTCCCTCAGGACGCGTCACGCCCTGGACACGGGAAATACCTGGAACTTGGAAAACGGCTTTCGCCAGCCGATTCAACACCATGAAATCTTCTGGATTGCGCATGTCCCGATCCGCCTCTACCACCAGAATGTCGGGCATCATTCGGGATTGGCTGAAATGACGGTCAGCGGCCGCGTACCCGAGATTGGCTGGAATATCCTTGGGTACGTACGCACGGTCGTTGTAGCTCGTCTGGTAGCCGGGCAGCGCCAGTAGGCCGGCCAGTGAGACCGCCAGTGTCGCGACGAGGATAGGCCCGGGCCAGCGGACGATGGCCGTTCCGATTCGGCGCCAGCGCCGGACGCCGATCGTTCGCTTGGGATCGAAGAGTCCGAACCGACCGCCGACGGACAGCACCGCGGGAACCAAGGTCAGCGCGATCACAACGGCAACGACCATGCTTACGGCGGACGGTACGCCGATGGTCTGGAAGATGGGCATCCGGGTGAAAATCAGGCACGACATCGCTCCGGCGATCGTCAATCCAGAACCCAGGACAACCGGTGCGACGCTTCGATAGGTGGTATAGAGGCCGATTCGGGGTTCTCGCCGGTCTGACGTGCCTCTTGATATCGACCGAAGTAAAAGATTCCGTAATCGGTGCCGGCCGCCATCGTCAAGGGCCACCAGCATATTGATCGCGAAAGTCGATAGTCCGATGTGTCCGTGCTCAGCGAGAAATGCGATGACTCCGCGGGCCGCAAACAGCTCAATTCCAACCGTGAGCAGCAACGCAATCACTGTGATGATCGACCGATACACAAAAAGCAATACCACGAAGATGATGGCGCCACCGAGCACAGTCATCTTCAGCATGGAACTGTCACCCGCGTGCTGCATATCTGAAACAAGCGCTGCCGGACCGGTGACATAGACCCCGACACCGGGCGGCGGCGGTGCCCGCTCGACGATTTGTCGGACGGCGACGATGGAGTCGTGGCCCAAAGTGGTCCCCTGGTCGCCAGCGAGGTTCAACTGGAACGAAGCTCGGCGCCGGACGCTGAACGCCTCAACGCGACCGGCGCGTTGATCGACCGGCTCGACACGGCGTTCACCCGCTATGCGGCGAACCTGCAGGACGCGGATCTCGACAAACTGGACATTGAACTCAAACTGCTGAAAAGCTCGCTGGACGAAGACATCGGGCCCGGGCGCAGGGCCGGCGCGCCGGCCGCTCGGGGCAAAGGGAAAACCTGATGGCCATTTCACGTCGCGCCTTCGGGGTTGGACTGGTGGGCGACCAGCGCCGCGGCGACCGGCGGCTATGTCTATTTGCGCAACCATCCCGAGATCGCGGGCCGCTTCGGCGAGGCGCGAAAACTGTTCGGCTTTGCCGGCGGCGAGAAAGGAGAGCTTCCTGAACAACGCGCGCGTTCGTAGTGCTCTCGAACCCAGTTCGGAATCGTCCTGGATGCGCGCGGCACAGGATGGGTCGAGATGGTGCGCGAGCGCGCGCTGCTCGACCAGAAGCCGCAGTTCCTGTGGCCGTCCTCTTCGGTCCTCGTCGAGATGGCGCGCAGCTCGGGCGTGAAGATTTCGCGCGACCAGGTGATCTTCAACTCGCCGATCGTGGCTCTATTCGTGGGACCGCATTGCCGATGGTCTGGTGAAGGGCGGCTTTGCGGAGCCCGCCGGCGGCCCGCGCTACACGGTGGACCTGCTGAAACTCCTCAAGGCGGTCGTCGCCGGCGAGACCTGGGCGGCGATCGGCGTCGGGCGGATCTGTTCGGCCGTGCCCGCATGGTCTCCACCGATCCGAACAAGTCCAATTCGGGCTTCATGTTCGCAGGGCTCTTGCGCCAGCCTGCTCAGCGGCGACGTCGTAATGCTTGATACGTTGGGCCGCGTATCGATGGCGAGGTCGCCACCGTGTTCCGCCGCATGGGCTTCAAGCCGCCGTCCTCCGGCAAACTGTTCGACGACTACGTCGCCGGCGGCGCCGGCGCCCAGCCGCTCATCGTCGGCTATGAGAACCAGCTGGTCGAGTGGGTGCTGCAGGATGCCGATCGCTGGAAGCGGGTGGAGGCGAACGCGCCGGCAAAGCCGGTCATTCTCTATCCGCTGCCCAACCGTATTCTCGGCGCATCCGCTGATCAGCATCAATCGCGACGCCGACGAGCTGATCGATGCGCTGATGGAGCGAGAGCGTGCTCGAACTCGCCTGGGAGGACCACGGCTTCCGCGGCCCTTTTGGGTACCGTCGGAAGGGCGCGCAACGCACTGCTGCAGTCGCGCCTGATCGAGCGGGTCGACGCGGTGCTGCCCATGCCGGATGCGCCGGTCATGCTGGCGCTGCTCGACCGGCTGGCGGCTTGAGCGCGCGACG
>CAWCMF010000010.1:0-13437 GCA_963796545.1 uncultured Actinomycetota bacterium
CTACTCCAGCGCGATGTCGTAGGCGGCCAGGGCGTGGCCGAGCGACTCCCAGGCCGCGCTGCCCCGCGTCGCGGTCAGCACCCGGGTGGCGTCGCGGAAGGACTGGGACTGTGTGAGCTTGTTGTCCAGCGGGACGCGAACATTGTCAAGGGTGACATCGGGCTGCCAGACCGCCCGCTTGCCGAGCTTGCCGGTGATCAGCTCGGCGGTGTAGCCGTCGGGGTAGGTGCCGTCGGCGGTCTTCTCGACCACGATCGCCTTGACCTTGCCGTCGTCGACGTCACGGGCCCACACCACGATCACGTCGGCGATGCTGGCGTTGCCGATCCAGCGCTTGGCTCCGTTGAGCACCCAGCAGTCGCCGTCGCGGCGCACGGTGGTCTCCAGCGCGACGGAGTCCGAGCCGTGGGTGGGCTCGGTGAGGGCGAAGGCGCCGATCTTGTCCAGCGCCGCCATCCTCGGCAGCCACCGCTGTTTCTGCTCCTGGCTGCCCAGCAGGTTGATCGCGCCCATGGTCAGCCCGGACTGCACGCTCATGAACGTGGTGATGCTGCCGTCGCCGCGGGCCAGCTCCAGGGTCACCATGCCGAGTTCCAGCGGGGACAGCCCCGGGCAGCCGTAGCCCTGGATGGTGTAGCCGGCCACGCCCAGCGCGGCGAGCTTGGGCACCAGCGGCCACGGGAACTCGGCGCGGTCCCAGTAGTCGTTGATCACCGGCAGCAGATCGGAGTCGACGAAGGCCCGGACCCGGTCGCGCACGGCACGCGCCTCGTCGGTGAGCAGCTCATCAAGCAGGTAGTAGTCGGGGCTGGTCATCACCGGGTCTCCTGTTCGGTGCGCCTGGGCAGGTCCGCGGGGATCGCCGCTGACTTCGCGGCGGGCGAGCATGGCCCGGCAGCCGATGGCGTCGGTCATCGTGGCGAACTCACGCACCACCTTGCCCGTCGTCGGGTCGACAGTTGCGTCGTTGGTCATCACGCTGCGGACTCCTCGAGAATGTCGTCGCTGGTCGTGAAACCGGGATACTCCGCGGCGGATTCGGCCGCGAGGATCGACCGGTACTGCTTGATGCCGCCCAGGTAGAACATGACGGTCCGTTTCTTGCCGGGGATGTTCGCGCCGAAGATCCACGACGCGGCCTTCGGGAACAGGGTCTGGTCGGCGATCTGCGCGCAGGTGTCGGTCCAGTCGGACTCCGTCTCGGGATCGACGTCGATCCAGCCCGGCGTCGGTGGCCGAGACGTGACCGATCGCCTCGCCGATCCAATCGACCTGCGTCTCGATCGACGGCGGCAGGTTCGTGAACGGCCCGTTGGGACCCAGGATCATGAACATGTTCGGGAACCCGCTGGTGGCCATGCCGAGGTAACTCGTCGGCCCGTCGCTCCAGTGCTCTTTGAGGCTCTGCCCGTCGCGCCCGCGGATGTCCACACGCACGTAGTTTCCGTCGACCGCGTCGAAGCCGGTGGCGCAGACCAGCACGTCGAGCTCGTGCAGGGTGCCGTCCGCGGTGACGATGCCCTTCTCGGTCACCGTGGTGATCGGGGTTCTCCTTGACGTTGACCAGGCGTGACGTTGGGACGGTTGAACGTCTCGTAGTAGCCGGAGTCGCACAGCGGGCGGCGCGCATAGAGGTCGGTGGGTGTGAGCTTGCGAGCGGTCTCGGGATCCTGCACGATTCGCGCGATCTTGCGGCGGATGAACTTCGCCGCCTCCTCGTTCGCCGCCTCGTCGGTGGCGATGTCGCAGAACGTCTCGAACATGAACCGGAAGCCGCCACCCTCGTCCCAGGCGCTGCTGGTAGATGCGTTCGCGCTCCTCGGCGGACACGCTGAATGTCTCGATGGTGCTCTCCTCGAAGCCCATGGCGACGCTGGAGTTGCGCACCTGCTCCCAGGTGGCGTCGAAGTTATCCCTGTGGGCCCGAAGCTCCTCTGGGGTCAGTTCGCTGTTCCCGGCGGGCACGCTGTACTGCGGGGTGCGCTGGAACGACGTCAGGTAGCGCGGCGATCGGGGCGGTGGCGGTGATCACCTGGTTTCCGGTCGAGCCGTTGCCGATGACCCCGACGCGCTTGCCGGTCAGATCCAGGTCCTCGGGCCAGGCACCGGTATGCACCAGGCGGCCCTCGAAGCTCTCCATGCCGGGCAGCTCGGGGAGGTTCGTCGCAGACAGCAGGCCCAGACCCGTGACGAGGAACCGGCATCGGAAGGTGACGCCGCGGTCGGTGCGAACAGTCCAGGTCCCTGAATTCTCGTCGCATTCGGCGGCGGTCATGCCGGTCTGGAGCTGGATGTGTTCGCGAAGGCCGTAGCGGTCGACGACACCGTTGAGATACGCGAGGATCTCGGGCTGGCGCACGAACTTGGTCGTCCACGGGGTCTGCTCGTAGAGGTCGCGGTCGAACGAGTACTGGTAGACGAAGCTCTCCGAGTCCGACAGCGCACCCGGGTACTTGTTCCAGTACCAGGTGCCGCCCACCCCGGCGGCCTTGTCGATGGCCACCGCATCGAGGCCCAGTCACGTTGTGCAGCTTGTGCAGCATGTAGATCCCGCCGAAACCTGTGCCGACGACGAGGGCGTCGAGGTCGCGGATCTGATCGTGGACGATTCCATCCATGGCGTGTGCTCCTTCGATCCTCAAAGACTGGTGTGGTGCAGTTCACTTTCTTGACACCATGGTGCGAGGCAGCACCCACCCCGTAGGTGTTCCGATGTGAAACACCGCCCACGACGGCTCTACCGGGATTGATACACCGCACGCAACAATGGCAGGCCGATTGCGTATTGGAGTTTCCCGCTGATTCGGCGCACAGTGACAAGGTGACCCGCTTGAGGAGGGGTGAGATGGCCGACCTGGTGCGACAAGCTCGCGAAGACCTGATCCGCGTCGGCCTGCTCGGTGACGATCTCGACCCAAGGTGCCGTTCCGGACTTGATCGTGCGAAGCTGGCGTCGCTCACTCAGCGACAGCGTCGACAGCGCAGCGCCGTGCCAGCGCTACTCCGACGTCGACACCGACTCGATTCTGCGCCGGGCCGCCGACCCCGTCCTTGACCGCTGGCAGAACCACCTCGCTGACACCGGCACCACGCTGTTTTTGAGCGACCGGGCCGGCAACATCGTGGCCCGACGCACCAGTGACAGCGCCGCGCGCCGGCTCATGGACAGGGTGTACGCCGCCGAAGGCTTCGATTACTCCGAGGACTCGGTCGGCACCAACGGGCTGGGCACGTCGATGGTCGAGGGGCGGGCCCTGCTCATCCAGGGCAGCCAGCACTACAACGACGCACTCGCCGCGCTGACCTGTGCCGGCGCGCCGGTCTACACGCCCGCCGGCGCGGTGATCGGCTCAATCTCACTGGGTGGACCGACCGAAGACGCCAATCCCGCTGATGCTCCACTCACCCGCGAGATCGGCCAGCAGATCGAAGAGCGGCTACGCAGCACGGCCAGACCGCAGGACCTCGCGCTGGCCATGTCATTCATGCGGTTCACCAACTCACAGCGCCCACGGTGGTGATGGATCATGAGTCGCTGCTGGCCAATACCCCCGGATTGCCCTACGTCGACGTCACGTCACACGTCCTGCTCTGGGAGCTGCTAAACGCGCACGACTGGTCGTCTGGCGGCGCGGTACGTCTGCAACCCGACGGGACCTCCGTCGAGGTGACCGCGCGGCGGGTTCTCGATGGGCCACGGGCCCACTTCGTCCTGCACTTCACCGACCTGGCGCAGGCACAGGACCCCGATGGTCGCCCCGCCACTCGAACGGCACAGCATCGCACCGGTCGCCACGCCGACCGCGCCACGATTGGCGGACACCGCTGTCGCTGTTGTCGAGGGGCCCCCCGGGTCGGGCCGGGCGACGGTCGCCGCAGACCTTCACGCCCAACGCCGCCACGGAACCGATCTGAAGCAGATCACCTTATCCGCCGCGGCTACGCCACCATGGGCCGCGATCGACTCTGCGCTGGCCGAAGGATCCGATTTGCTGCTGCGCCGGGCAGAGAGCGTCGCCGATTCGGACGCCGAACAGTTGGTACGCCTGGTTGAGCAGCATCAGGCTGCCTCAGCAACCGGCCCGCGGACCAGCATTCTGCTTCTCACGACATGTCGGGACAGGGCCAATCGTGCCGTCGTTGGACTGATCGACAAGATGGGGCCGGCGGCGCACACAGAGCCGTTGTCGTCGACCCCGGAACGAATACCGGGCTTGGTCAAGCGCATCCTCGACCGCGTCGATCCGAACCGCCGGCACACGATGTCACCGGCCGCACTGCAATCCTTCGTTCAGTACAGCTGGCCCGGCAACATCACCGAACTCGTCGACACCCTCACCGCGCTGGTGACCCATGTACCCGCCTCGGTGATCGAGCGCCGACACCTTCCGCGACACTTGCAGCAAGCCCCACCCCGTCGTCATCTCACATTGATCGAGGCCGCCGAGCGCGACGCCATCATCAAAGCCCTCGACGCCGCCGCAGGCAACAAGTCCGAGGCTGCCGCTCTGCTGGGCATTGGCCGCACGACTCTGTATCGACGACTTCGCCAGTTGGGGCTGGACGGCGGCGAAGATTCGCTGTGAGCGGCCTCAGCCCGGTACCCCGTCGTCGAGGGTGAGCAGCTTGTCCAGTACCTCCCGAAGGGCCGGGTTTTGATCCGCACGTCGCCACGCGGCCCGCAAGTGCACGTCCAGAGAAGGTGTCGACTCGTTGAGCGGAATGAACACCACGTGCGGATCGGTGACGTTTTCAGCCACCGATGCCAATGTCAGGTGACACCCCACCTCGGCGCTGACCAGGGCCAGCGCCGTCTGGGTGTCAGGAGCTACCTGCACGACCTCGGCGACGAAGCCGTTGGCGTGGGCGAGGCGCCGCAGACGGTCCGGGAGGACCGAGCCTTCATGCGGTGGTAGTGAGACGAAGCCTTCCGACGCCAGCTGACCGATCGATAGCCGCCGAGCACCGGCGAGTGCATGGGTATCCGGCAACGCCCAAACGAGGGAATCGGGCATCACCACCTGCGCGGAGACCTCGGCCGGCACGATGTCCCAGCGGCCCAGCGCAATATCGGTCTCACCAGCCAGCAGCCGCTTCATCGCCGGCTGGGCGAAGTTCTGGCTGGACAGCTCGAGTTGGATGCCGGGGCGCTGTGAGCGCACCACACGCGCCAGCCGGGCGACGAGCCGGTGGGTGGATACTCCGGCGAACGCTATCCGGACCGTGCCCACCTCGCCGTGATCGGCTGAACGCACCGCCATCTCGGCCCGGCGCACGGCGTCCAGCACCTCCTTGGCCGGATCCATCAGAGCCTGGCCGCTGGAGGTAAGCCGCACCGACCGCGTATTGCGGTCGAACAGGCGGGTTCCCAACTCCCGCTCCAACTGTTTGATCGTCCGGCTCAACGGCGGCTGGGCGACATGCAGCCGCTCGGCGGCACGACCGAAGTGCAGTTCGTCGGCCACGGCCAGAAAAGACCGCAGCTGCTCAATGTCCATGGTGTCGGCCTCGCTTCCGCTCTATTGCTTCATCTGTATCACAGAACGACTGATTAAGTATTAGACTGAACCAAATTGATCGGCGATAGTTATCGGTATGTACAGCGGCAATCCCGAGGTCCCCGACGATGTTTTCGCCGACGTCCTCAAGCAGATCACCCACTTCGTCCGTTCGCGGGTGATGCCGCGCGAGATCGAGATCATGAACACCGACGCCATCCCGGACGACCTGCGCACCCAGGCCGCAGAGATGGGGCTGTTCGGATATGCCATCCCGCAGGAGTGGGGTGGGCTCGGTCTCGACCTGGTCCAAGACGTCGAGGTCGCCATGGAGTTGGGCTACACCTCGCTGGCGCTGCGCTCGATGTTCGGAACGAACAATGGCATCGCCGGGCAGGTGCTGGTCGGCTTCGGCACGGACGAGCAGAAGGCGCGGTGGCTGCCCGGAATTGCCTCGGGCGAGGTCGTCGCGTCGTTCGCGCTCACCGAACCGGGGGCCGGGTCGAACCCCGCGGGACTGAAGACCACCGCGAAAGCCGACAGTGACGGCTGGGTCATCGACGGCAGAAAGCAGTTCATCACCAACGCAACCGAGGCGGGCCTGTTCGTGGTGTTCGCGCGCACGGCACCCGCCTCAGCCTCCGGCACCGGCATCGCGGTGTTCCTCGTCCCCGCCGACACCCCGGGCATCGAGATCGGCACCAAAGACGCCAAGATGGGCCAGGAAGGCTCACGCACCGCCGATGTCACGTTTACGCAAGTGAAGGTGGGCCGCGAGGCCCTGGTCGGCGGAGATGGCGACGTCGGCTACCGCGCAGCGATGACGTCGCTTGCCCGCGGCCGCATCCACATGGCGGGGCTCGCGGTGGGCTGCGCCCAGCGGGCGCTCGACGAATCGGTCACCTACGCGGCATCGGCGACCCAGGGTGGCACGCCGATCGGCAACTTCCAGCTCGTGCAAGCGATGATCGCCGACCAGCAGACCGGTGTGCTGGCCGGGCGCGCACTCGCACGCGAGGCCGCCCGGCTGTATGTGACCGGCGAAGACCGACGCATCGCCCCGTCGGCCGCCAAGCTGTACTGCACCGAAATGGCCGGCAAGGCAGCCGATTTGGCGGTGCAAGTACACGGCGGCACCGGATACATGCGCGAGGTTCCCGTCGAACGCCTCTACCGCGACGTGCGGCTGATGCGGCTCTACGAAGGCACCAGCGAGATCCAGCGCCTCATCATCGGGGGCGCCCTGGTGCGCCAGGCCCAGAAGAAGCCGTCATGACGCTTCCACTCGAGGGGGTCACCGTCGTGGCCATCGAACAGGCCGTGGCCGCACCCCTGGCCACCCGCAACCTCGCCGACCTCGGCGCGCGGGTGATCAAGATTGAGCGCATCGACGGCGGCGACCTCGCCCGCGGCTACGATCACGCGGTCCACGGCACCGGCGCGCACTTCGTCTGGCTGAATCGCGGCAAGGAGTCGATGGCCGTGGATCTCAAATCCTCGGAGGGCCGCGCGGTAGTCCGCCGGCTCGTGGACCGCGCCGACGTCTTCGTGCAGAACCTCGCTCCCGGCGCAGCCGGGCGGCTCGGCTTGAACCCCGACGAATTGCGCACGCAGCGGCCAGAATTCGTCACCGTCAGCATTTCCGGGTTCGGCACCGGCGGACTGTTAGAGCAGCGCAAGGCCTACGACATGCTCATCCAGGCCGAGGCCGGACTGATCGCCATCACCGGAACACCCGAACACCCGGTTAAAACCGGCATTCCCACCGCCGACATCGCCGCCGGCATGTATGCAGCCCAGGCGGTGCTGGCAGCGCTACTGCGCCGGTGGCGCACCGGCCAGGGCGCCACCATCGATGTCTCGATGCTCGATGCGACGGTCGAATGGATAGGACATGCCCTCTACACCCAGATGTACACCGGAGCGCAGCCACCCCGAATGGGCCTTAGCCACACCTCCATAGCTCCCTACGACGCCTTCCCTACGCGCGACGGGCAGATGCTCATCGGAGTGCAGAACGACAGCGGCTGGCGCACGCTGGTGACCGACGTGCTCGACGTCCCGGAACTCGCCGACGATCCGCGCTTCGCGACGAATGTGGCGCGGGTGCAGAACCGTTCGCTGTGCGACGCGCTCGTCGGCGAGCAGACGAGGCGGTGGTCCACCGACGACCTCGACGCACGGCTGGCCGCAGCCGGCGTCCCCGCGGCCCAGGTCAAGCAACTCGACCAAGTGGTGGACCATCCCCAGCTACGGCAACGAAAACGCTGGCGCACCATCGCGACCGAAAACGCCGAAGTCAACGCGCTGCTGCCCCCGGCGACATTCGCCGACACCGAACCGTCGATGGGCGACGTGCCAGCGCTGGGCCAGCACACCCACCGTCTGCTCATCGAGTCCGGGATGGATCCCGCCGCCGCTGAGGACGCACTGGCCCGCGGTATCGCGCTTCAGGCCGAGAAGTTCCGGCCCGCACCAACCCACTGAAAGGAGCCGCCATGCTGAGCGGACGCACCGCCGTAATCACCGGGGGCGCACAAGGAATCGGGCTGGCGATCGCCCGCACCTTCGCCGCCCACGGGGCCCGAATTGTCATCGGCGACCTCGACGAAACCAAAGCCAAACAAGCCGCGTCATCGCTGACTGCCGACGCGATCGGCGTGGGATGCAACGTCACCTCCGCCGACGACATGGCCCGGCTCCTCGACGCCGCCACCCGCTCGTTCGAGTCGCTTGACATCATGGTCAACAACGCCGGCATCACCCGCGACGCCACCATGCGCAAAATGACCGAGGAGCAGTTCGATCAAGTCATCGACGTGCACCTGCGCGGCTGCTGGAACGGCACCCGCCAGGCCGCCGGCATCATGCGCGACACCGGCGGAGGTTCGATCATCAACATGTCCTCGATCTCGGCGAAGGTCGGCTTCATCGGGCAGACCAACTACTCGGCGGCCAAGGCTGGCATTGTGGGCCTGTCGAAGGCCGCTGCCAAAGAGGTCGCCCATCTCGGGGTGCGGATCAACGTCATCCAGCCCGGTCTCATCCGCACCGCGATGACCGAGGCCATGCCGCAGAAGGTGTGGGATCAGAAGATGGCGGAGATTCCGATGCAGCGCGCCGGTGACCCCGAGGAGGTCGCGTCGGTCGCGCTGTTCTACGCCTCGGACCTGTCGTCCTACATGACCGGTACGGTCGCGGAGGTAACCGGCGGACGCTACATGTGACGACAACACTTCACGGAGGCGCCAATGCTGGCGGCGTGGTATGACCGTCAGGGACCGGCCGGCGAGGTGCTGCAGGTCGGTGAACTGCCCGACCCAGAACCGGCGGCGGGAGAGGTTCGAATTCGGCTGACGGTCTCCGGCGTCAATCCCGGCGACACCAAGAAACGCAGCGGCTGGCTCGGAAATCCCATGGCATTCCCGCGAATCGTCCCGCACAGCGACGGCGCCGGGATCATCGACGCGGTCGGTGCGCGCGTCGCAGAACGCCGAATTGGTGAACGGGTCTGGGTGTACGGGGCACAGTCGTACCGGCCGTTCGGCACAGCTGCCCAACTGACCGTGGTGCCGGACCGTCAAGCCGTGGCACTGCCTGAGGAAATCGGTGAGGAGGTCGGAGCCAGCCTGGGAATTCCCGGCATCACCGCCCATCGCGCGGTGTTCAGCGACGGGCCGGTTGAGGCCAAACACGTGCTCGTGCACGGCGTGCTCGGTGCGGTCGGGTCGTTGGCAGTTCAACTGGCGCGCTGGGGTGGCGCAGCGGTGATCGGAACCGTGCGCCGAACCGCGGACATCACCAAGGTGGACCCCGCGGTCATGGATTCCGTTGTCGCTCTGGACAAACCCGATGCTGCGGCGCAGGTGCGTGCTCTTGCGCCGCACGGTGTTGACCGCATTGTCGAAGTGTCGCTTTCGGATAACGCCGATTTCGACACCGCCGTCGTCGGCCGATCAAGCGATCATCGCCGCATACGCGAGCCGTGCCGAGCGACCGGCGATACCGTTCTGGCCGCTGCTGTTCGCCAATGTGACGCTGCGGCTGATCGGCAGCGACGACTTCTCACCGGCGGCGAAACAGCAAGCTGCCCAAGATCTTACGAACAGTGCAGCAGCAGGAGCCCTCCAGATCGAGATTGCAGCACGCTACCCCCTGTCCGAGATCGCGCGCAGCCACGACGCCGTCGACGCCGGCGCCCGCGGCCGTGTGTTACTGGCGATTCCGGAGTTATGACGAATCAACTAGTGTCGCGTGTCGTTGAAACATTTGCCGCGTCGAGACCTTCAAGTTTTCCACCGATCCTGAGTTGGAGGCCAAGACACCTGGATCGGAGCGGGACGATCCGGTGTTGCGTGCTGTCGTCGATCAGCGACAGGTGCTTACCCGTTGGATGTGCCTCCCGATTCAGTTTCCGAGGATTCATGATGCCTGCCGTCGGGAGTCGGCGGGGTCGGTGATCGGCGGACGCCAGCGACGCAACTGGGTGCCGGCCTCGTATGCCTGCGGGGACGGATAGGTGACCAGCTCTACCGTGCTGCCCCACGGGGTGCGGGCGTACAGATAACGGTTGCCCGGGCCTTCGTCGCCACCGGGCAGCTCGACCGGAGCGCTGAGCAGCGTGGCGCCCGCCTTCTCCAGGCGGGTGGCGGCGGCGTCGATGTCGTCGACGTAGACACAGAAGTGCTGTATCCCGAAATCGCTGGGCAGCACCGGCTCACGTTGTCCCACACCGGAGTACACGAACAACTCCAAGTTGGGACCATTCCCCAGCCGTAACATTCGGATCGCCTCGATGGTGGCGCCCTGTGGTACGCCGAGACCGGATTCGATCCCGGGCCCCGACAGCGGCGCATCGATCATGTCGTAGATCTTCACCGCGCCGAAGGCGTCGGCGAAGAAGGTGGTGGCTTGCTCGAGATCCGGCACCGTGATGCCGACGTGCTCGATCGCTCGGATCGTCATTGCTGTTCTCCTCAGATCTGTGCTGCGGTCCAGAAACCGGACTGGGTGGCCTCGTACATGCGCCCGCCGCGAAACCGGGTACCGATCTCCCGGATTCGGCTGTCGTCGACGGCGTCGGACAACACCGATGACGCGACCCGAGGGGTGGCCCACACGACGGTGCCCGATCCCGGGTCGGATGCACCGGTCCGGATCGTGACGCCGCGTTCGGTCAGCAGCCCGGCGAGGTGTCCGCGCTCCATGTCGTTGCTGTCGATGCCGACATCGGCGCTGGGCGAGATCAGGGTCGTGCGCTTGCCCTGCTCGGCGAGCCACAGCGCGGCGAACATCGCGGTCTCGGTATCCCCGAAAACGGTGACCTCGTTCGCCTCCGGTGCCCGCTGGTCGGTGAGCATGGCGACGGCGTCGATTCCCGTCGTGATCGGGGACCGTTCCGGTCGCCAGCAGAACCACGTCCCAGGACTCGAGGTCGAGCGAGGCGGCGTCGGTTCCGAGCCGAACCGTCACACTCGACCGGGCGAGCTCGCCCCGGTAGTACTCCAGCAGAGTCGCGATTTCGGTGTGGAAGACACCGGCGGCGCCCCAAGCGTTCAGCTGTCCGCCGATCCGGTCGGCGCGTTCGACGAGTTCGACGTCGTGCCCACGTTCGGCGGCGAGCAGCGCGGCCTCACAGCCCGCCGGTCCCGCGCCGACGACGAGTACCCGCCGGCGTACCGGGGCGGGGCGGCGGGCTTCTGCCGCGCGTCGTTCCTGGCCCAGGGCGGGGTTGATCACGCACTGGGTGCGTTTACCGTTGAACATCCACCGCGAGATGCACTCGTTGACCGCCAGGCATCGGCGGACCCGTTCCGGCTCGCCGCGGCGGGTCTTGGCCACCGTCTCGGGGTCGGCGAGTCCGGAGCGGCCCAGCGCGACGAAGTCGAGCTCGCCGTCGCCGACCGCCTTCTGCATGTCGTCGATCAGCCAGGTCAGCCGGCCGACGCCGATCACCGGCACGTTCACCCGCTTCTTGACCGCCTTGGCGTACCCCACCAGCGAACCCGGCGGGATCATCGGCAGCAGCGTCATCGCGGTGTCGTAGTTGCCGGCGCTGACGTCGAGGGCGTCGACGAGCGGGTCGAGCATCTCGCAGAACGCGAGTCCGTCGTCAAGGCTCAGACCGCCCTCGTAGGGCTCTTCGACGCTGAGTCGATACAGCACCGGGAAGTCCGGTCCCACCTCCGCCCGGATGGCCTTGACCACCTCCAGGGCGAACCGGGCGCGGTTCTCCAACGGGCCGCCCCAGTCGTCGGTGCGGCGATTGGTGAACGGGGAGAGGAATTGCCCCAACAGGTAGCCGTGCGCGCCGTGCAGTTCGACGGCGTCGAAGCCGGCGGCGACCGCCCGGCGGGCCCCCTGCACGTAGCGATCGATCAGCCCAGGGATTTCATCCTCGTCGATGGCCCGGGGCGGGGTGCCGAACGCGCTGGTGATCCCCGCCGTCGGCGCGATCGGCGGCTCGTTGCGTTCGGTGTTGCCCTGTGAGTTCTGTCGACCGGTGTGATGAAGCTGGACGGCGATCTTCGCGCCTTCGTTGTGAACAGCCTCGACGAGGTCCGCCAGCCCGGCACGGAAGCGGTCGTGGTCGATGCGCATCGGGTGGCCGACCGTCCGGCCGACCTCCCAGTCGATCGAGGTGTTCTCCGTGATGATCAGACCGACGCCCCCCCGCGCGCGGGCGCGGTGGTACTCGATCAGCCGCTCGTCGACCTCGCCGAAGGTACTGGCGAACTGGGTGAAGATCGGAGCCTGCACGAAGCGGTTACGCAGCGTCATCCGACCGATCCGGCCCGGCTGAAAAAGCGGTCCTTCCTGCGGAGATCGCAACACGCTGGAGTGTTCAGTGGTGATTGTCATGGCCTGCCTTCGCCTCACTGAAAGGGACGCGTATCAGGCTGGCACGCCACCAAGCGTCCGGTCTTGGCGTGGCGAGCACGGAACTTGACCGGGCGTGCACACCTCACGTAGCAGCGAACCGGCGCCGGCCCTCGCGCGGCGCAACCCCGAACCGGCTACGGTAGGCGCGGCTGAACGACGACGGGCTGTCGAAGCCGCTGCGCGTCGCCACCGCGGCGACCGCCAACTCCGATCCGGGCCCGAGCAGCAGATGCTGGGCACGTTCGAGGCGGCGCCGGCGCAGGTACCCCCGAGCCGTTTCGCCGCTGCCCTCAAACAGCATGTGCAGGTAGCGCAGCGAGATGTTGTTGGCCCGCGCAACAGTGTCCAACGTCAGGTCCGGGTCGCCGAGGTTGCGATCCAGGAAGTCCTTGACCCGCAGCAGAATAATTTCGCGAGAGTCGCTGGCATCACCCCGGCTTCGCGCGATAGCCGAGTGCAGCAGATCGATCGCCATCCGGCCGGCGGTGCGTGCCGCGTCGCGGTCGAGCGCAGTCTGTCGCATCGCCACATCGAGCCACGCGGTCAGCAGCCGCAGGTTCGCCGAGTCCGGGATTGTGCGAACCAACGCCGAGTCGAGATCGGGCACGGCACCGGCCAGCGCGTCACGAGGGATGAACATCGTGCTCTTCACCAACGTCTTGGCACTGAAGCAATCGACGGGGCGCACACCGTCCCACAACGCCGCGGTGCCCGCCGTGACCGTCGCCGACCTACCGTGCTGGGTGAGGACCTCGGTCCCCTGGTGAACCATCAGGAGCGCGACATACTCCCCCGGGGTGCTGACGTAGCTCGTGGGCTCGCCGGCGTCCGCTCATCCACCCGACGGTGCAACCGACAACCCATGGTTCGCCGAGATCGACACGGGTATGGGTCGGCGGCACGGCCGGATCGAACTGAAGATTCCACGGCAGGTGACTGGCACGAAACGATTCGAACAACTCGTTCTCGGCCTCATCGCCGATCGACCGACGCTCGTCGCAAGTACGCATACATCCACCACCGTCTGTGGAGAGCTGAGACTGTGACCCAGATCATA
>CAWCMF010000011.1:0-166291 GCA_963796545.1 uncultured Actinomycetota bacterium
AACAGACCCGGAGTGAAGGTGAATTTGATGAACAACGACTCGGCAATCCGTCGCGCCAGGACCAGGTAGCGATCTTCGCCGAGGACCTCATGGAATCGGATGGTTACGCTTCCGACACCTGCTCCTCCATATATCCAGTAGGGCCGAACGATTGCGTCCCCCGGAAATCGGCGCCAGTTCCATCCCAACTCGTCGTCGACTCGATTGACAAGGTCGAACTCCAGTGCCCTCACTGCCAATTCGCGGAAGTCTCGGTCTGTGGTCATAATATGAAGCCGCAGTAGAAACAGGGCGATACCGCTCGCGCCGTAACCGAACCCGAAGAAGATCGTCTTGTCTTCACCGGACGTCCAGTAGCGACACTGTCCATCTGCTCGAGACGTGTCACGCAGATACTCGCCGGCTCGAATGGCCCAATCTAGGTGAGTGCTGTCGTGTGTGCGTGCGTCACCAGTCTAGGGCGACCAGACCCCATCCAGCCGCTCCGAGCATTATCGTTGGATCGCGCAGAGCAAGCGACGAGCTGTAAAGGACATCGATTGCGTCCTGCCCTCGTTGCTGATCCCCGAGGAGTGCCCACGAAAGTGATATACCTGCCAGCCCGAGAAGACTCGGCGGGATCTCGTCGCCGCGCAGTGGCTGCGCCCGCATCCATTCGATCACGGCGGGCGGCAGTCTCTTGGCGCCATGGAGCAGCAGCGCGGGGCCGCACGCCCCGTATCCGAGGCTCATCGAGTTGGTCGGGAACAACTCGTCCTCAGCGGGCCACAAGCGGTCTGAGCGATCCGTCTCAGCGGTCGCGGCCAGGAGCGAAACGGTCTGTTCCAGGTCACCCCACATGGTTGAGCACGTTCGACCGGGCAGCCTCAGTCAAGGCGTCCCCCGATGGTTCCCTCGTCTCGCCTCCGGATCCGCCGAACAGGTCCAGCGCCACGATCGCAAATCTACTCCGATTCGTGGAAATTCGTAATGCAACTTGACCTTTCAAGATGCATAATCTAACTAGTGTTGGCGGCCTCGAAGTCAGACCGAGGGCGCCGGTCGACTTTATAGATGGGGGTAGGAAATGAACGAACCGAAGCCTCAGCCAGCGGATGAAGGCGATGTGGCACAACGAATTTCCAGAGTCGAGAGCATTCTCGGCCTCCAGCTACTGCGCGCTGACGACGTCACGTTCGCCGAGGCAGACGGCAGCAGTCATCAATCAAACAACTGCTGCAACCACGGCGGCAGCCACGCCAGTATCGGCTGCACGCACCTCGCTCAACAGCGAATGCTGCCGGTGGAGTGAGGCGGCCTGAGTGCTGAGTCCGGCGCGTTGGGCGACAGACGCTTAGGAGCGGAGGAGATCTTCCCGTTCGTCCGGGAGCCGATGGGTCGGCACGCGATCACAAGCGAGTACACGGACCGGTTGTCTACGTTACTCCGTGACGGATGGCTGATGCGCCGCGACGGTATCTGGGTGTATGCACTGAACTCTCACGACGCGCATACGCGCGAGCACCTCACCCAAGGCTTCAAGATACACATTACGGCGTCGTGAAGGCACGCGGCCAACGCGCTCGCCATGGTCGTGCCGGTCTGCGTAGACGCAGGTGTGGACTTCAAGGTGGTCGGTGACCCGACGCTGCACGAGTTCCAGAACTCCAAGCGCTACCCGCGAGGTCGTCCGGGAAGTTCATGACCATTTACCCAGGACATGCGGGGACAGTTCACCGAACTGCTTAATCTGCTCTACGAAGAAACTCGCGCGAGTGAAATTACCGGACCACGCATTCTATCCGACCGACAGTTTCGCGATAGCCAAGTTTTGTACTATCGATTCGGAAGTCTTTCTTCCCGCGGCGGAAGTTGAACCTAGACGGCACCCAGTCCATGCTTCTGGTGTCTCCGTCCGGGGCGGAGGTCATTGATGAACGACTTCCTTACTTTACGCTGCCCGACTGGGTCGACGATCCATTCGCTGTTCCGCCCCCTGGCGACAGTCAGGCAGCAGTATTGCTTGCCGATCGCTATCGCGTCGATGGTGCCATCCGGTTCTCCAACTCGGGAGGGGTGTATTACGGCGTCGACGTGGAGACGCGCGAAGATGTCGTTATCAAGGAAGCACGGCCACACACGCACGGCTGGATTGACGGCTCTGACTCCGGGGACGCAATTTCAGCACTCAAGCATGAGTGGAAGATCCTTGGCCTCCTGAGTGGCGTGGAATGCGTGCCGCAACCCTTCGATCTTGTCTATACGGAGGGTCACGCGTTTCTGATCGAAAGCCGGTTTGATGGCATCTCCCTTCGCAACTACTGGGCGCGGAACGACATCATTGTCTCCCCATGGGTCCGCGACGCAAAGCGCGTCGCTCGGTGGGCACCGCGGTTCCGCAACGTGGCTCGGCAGCTGGTCCAAATTATCGATGAGATCCATACGGTCGGCGTTATTATCGGCGACCTTTCCTCGGACAATCTGCTCATCAACGCAGAAACTGGCCACATGATGCTAGTAGATTTCGAGTCTGCGGTAACCGCCGCAGACAGTCCCGGGATGGCAAAGCGCTCTGCACTGTGGGGTACCCAAGGATTCATCAGTTCGGCGCGACTTAGTAGGGACCGGCCACTGCCAGAGGACGATTACTACGGCGCTGGGATGGCCCTGTATAACTCCATAGCTCCGGTGGGGTTCTTCGCGCTAAGTCCGAGATCTGTGATGCCAATGCTCGACAAATTTGTACGCCTGGCATCCGCACCCCGTGCGGGCAGTTATCAGCGGACTGCTGAACGGCGAGGTCGATGAGGTGCGCGAAATCGTAGCAGCCTGGCAACCATGACGGACCGCTCACCGTCTACATCGGCGGCGAAGCTCGCTCAATGCTCGCCCGGACACCTAGCCGATCCCGGCTCACCCTGCAGGAACGCCTGGGTCGAGTCATTCAACGGCCGGCTGCGCGACGAACTGCTCAACGCGTGGCGTTTCGACTCCCTGCTGGAAGCCCGCGTGATCATCGAAGACTGGCGTCTGGATTACAACGCCAACCGACCCCACAGCGGCCCATGGCGAGCTCCCCCACCGAGTTCGCTCTACAGTGGACCACGACCCACCAACCCCAAGTCGCATAGCGACTGGACCACCGATTGGTTCCCTCTCAAGCGGATTCCGATCCGGTCCGCGAGTCAGCGCTAGGTGCCGACTGTCACGGACAGCCGACGTCAACCGGGTGTCAATGGACACCGGGCGTACGGGGACGGCGGCGCCTGATTGCCCCGACCTATCTGTAACCATCCCGGCATCCTGTCGCGATCTTCGACCACCCGTGGTCGCGGTTAAATGCAAAATCGCACCTGAGCGGTTTTCGCTCTATCGCTGCCGTGCAAGTCAGCGGCTGCCACTAGGTATCGGATCAACTGACATTCCAAGCCTTACCCGACGGGCCCTCGCTACGCCTGCCCATCCGTCGCAAATCAACCCCACCACCAAGGAACGCTGGCGTCACGCCACGGATCCACGTTACGTGCGCCGACCTGAAGCCATCCCGCGCAAGGCGGACCGTGCAGCTTCAGGCGCGGGCTCGTCGTTCGCGCCGCTTCGCTCATCCCCTCGACATTCCCCAATACGTCACAGTGATGAATTGAACGGACCTGGCGGGTCTCCAAATATCTTGTCTTGCGGGGCCTTCCGGCTAATTCGCACCCAGATCGAACTCATGCAGCGTGGGTGGCCATGCTCTCGTGGTGACCGCAGTTCGCGACAATTCAGCAGGCCCTTTCCAACCCGGTGATGCCATTCAGTCGCCCCGTCGGCGATCGCGACATCCACTCCCAGAACGACCTCCTGCGCGCATTACGGCGCGATGTCGCCAACAGAAAGGTCGCAGTCGTGGTCCTGCGTGGTGACCACGAAGTCTCGATTGAGAGTCGGCCCCGCAGCGTGCGAACTTTCGGCTGATCAGGCCGAACGAGCTACCACTTCCCGTCGGTGACCGCGTCGGGGCTGACCCCGCCGAGTGCGATCACCGTCTCCGGGTCGACGGGCACAAACGGATCCTCTTCGGCGCCAAGCTTTTTGCCGACACTCTCGACCTTCGCCAAGATCTCGGATGGGGCGAGGTCACGGGCGTCGGCGTCATAGAAGTCGAACCATGGCAGACCGGCGCGCACGTAGGCGTCCCGGTCGACCGGCGTCGGGGGCGGCACCTCTCCGGTGATGGCAGTCCACTGCGCGGCCGAGCACAAGTGGACGAACACCCGCCGGGCACCGCTCTCGTCGTAGTCGGCGAGCGGGCGATCATCGGCGTACACCTCCTGCCGCATCCGCCCGCCGGCCCCCAGCCCCATGCTCGCCGAGGGCGCCGGGAGCGGGCCGCCGTCCAGCATCAGGTCCTCGCAGCACTCCGTGCGCAACTCCTGTGCGGCGTGCCACTCCGCCAGCGCCTGCTCGGTCAGACCGACGGCCCGCAGTTGCACTCCGCCATGGGTCTCCTGCCCGGTGACCTGTCCTTCGACAGTGGCGCCCGAACCGAGCGGCACGGCAACGAACTGGCGGATGAACCCGTCCCCCGCGTTGATGCCGTCCAGCCACGGCTGATCGGGCAGCGCAACGTAATTCTGCGGGTCACCAACGAGGCGCTCGATCCACGGCAAGCCGCTGACCGCGCACACTTTGCCCACGCCAACCTGCAAGGCAGTGGGTTCGGAAGCATTGAACGACAGCCACATCGCCTCGCGCTGGTAGATCGGCAGCATGACGCCGCCACGAGACAGCCACTCGGCTGGTGCGGTGTCGGGGTAGTCCGCGACCCGCCGCAACGGAAACCGGCCCAGACCCGGCGGCAGCGGATGCAACCCCGTCTCGGGGATTCGCAGCGTCCGCTGAAAATTCACCGTCACCGGACCCAGCACCAACTGGTCCCTGACGATCTCTACCGGCGCGCTGTCCGTCATGACTACCTCCATCTCGGCGTACTGCCAATATGGATAGCACCAGGCACCGACACACCTAGGGATTGCGCCATAGGCCGGGAACCCCGATACCTCCGCGATGCGGCACCTCTCGACATTCGCCGAGGTATCGGACGACTTCAAGCCGCGGGCGTCGCGACTCTTGAGATTCGGTCACAGTACACACTCGTGGTGCGGATTTAGGGACGAACTCGGCCGCGCTGGATGGAAAAGCGAATTCTGCACCACCCGCTGTTAACGGGCATGATTCAACTCTTGGAACCTAACTGCCCCTGGCCGAGAGCGATCAGTATGTGACTTGTCGCGTCCCGTACCTGGCGAAATAACTCGTTCTGACCCTCGATTGCGAAAGCTTCTCCATACGACCAGGTTCTGAGGATCTGGATGCCGGGGCGTACGTGGAACTGAATGCCAGCCTTCTTACTGTCCAGCCACTGGTGAAGGCTTTCCTCTTCTGGCGGCGCGGGCGTACCGGCGCTCAACCAGCCACTGGGAAAAGCGCGGATCGGCTATCTCATCGCGGGTTCGACCGCCAGCGCGCCCGTTGTGGAATCGTCGACCCACTGCTGCAAGTAGTCCTCTGCGGACAGCAGTCTGCTCGGAAACCAGCGTTGAAGAGGTTGGGCAAACCGATGCGCAAGCTGGAAGTTGGGCTCGACAGTGAAACCGTCGAGAGAGTTCAGTTCGAGGAGGGCGTCGACTCTCGCCGGATCGGAATACATTACGCATACTGCGCCTGGAGTTCCGCCGGCCAGCCACCCAAATGAACGTACTTGTCCTCAAAGAAAAAGAGCTGCACGGTCGGCACCGCGGACATGACTGGCCGCGAATTTGATTGTGACACCGGGCAACAGCGGGTCTCCCCGTGGGTGAAGCGTTCCTGCCACCGCGCTGGCTCTCGGGGAAAGCCCCGTCGCCTTCTGCAGAGCCGTCTTCGAGTCGGTACAGGGCGTTCGCCGTGTCGTCCGGTATTGATGTCGATGGCAGTGATGCCTTTGGAGCGGATCTCCGTGGAGTAATGGTCGCTGGCTTGGGTGGGCAAGGGTGCCTGACGTCGGTGCCCCAGCCGATCTCCCATCCCGCGCTGGCGTCGAAGTAGTCGGCGTATGGACGGGTGGCGCCTGGGACTGCTCGACGAGACGCATGAGGTCGGCGAACCAGGAAACGTACGCGGGTCGTCGTCGGTCGGAGCGGTTCCGGGCAGCTCGTTGAGGATGAGATCGGCGACCGATTCGGGTCTGGTTGTCACGGTCACCGCACCCCCGGCAAATTCGGTGAGTCCGCCCGTCGAATACCAGAGTGCGGTGTCGAGGTCCATGACGTGTGGGTAGTCCATATGGTCAATCAGGTTGTCGGCGTTGGTGATAGCGACGCGCCAGTGCATCCCAGAGGGACTCACTCCCGGCAGAACACGCAATCGATGGTAGCCGCGCTGATGGAGGACCTGGACCCCGCAAGATGCGGATCGGGTTACCAGCGACGGATACGAGTTGCGCTGGACCACAATGGATTTCATTCTGACAACCAGCGAGCCGCAAGCGTGGCTCGAGCCGGAAGATTGGGATCTGCCGTCCTGCCCACGCACGGTAGTCGGCGTATCCGGTGGAGATCTTCTCTGCAAGCCTAAACAGCCGTTCGTATTCGTCAGCAAGGACCGCGTGGCTGCTTTCGACGGCTCCTGTGGCCGGCTCGTCGACGTTGCGGACGGGCGGCATCGCAGGCAGCGGCAAGCGCTTAGCAGCGCCCGCCGGCCACGACGTCCTGTCGTGTACTCGCGTGTGCTCTCCGATCGAGAGTCGAGGAGTCGAGTTCCGCGGCCAGAAGTGCGTCGACATCGGCTGCGCAGTAACCGAATCGCAGATTGTTGATGAGCCCGTAGAACTGGGAGATGAGCGCCTCGAAGGATGACGGTTCGTACAGCGGACCGCGAAGATCGCCGACTGTGGCCGTACCCGCGGCAGTGTCCAGGCCGACTGTGGACCCCGCGTCCGGGTAGAAGCCGGTGTCGGGGCCGGTGGAAAACATGTCGTTGATCCAGCCGGCGGAAAGGACCTTCGTCGCGGCCGAATTCGCCGGTTTCGGTGTGCCCAGCACCAGGTGGGCGGCGAACTCGACAAAGCTGTTGGTGCTGTCCATGGCGTCGGTGTGCACCCCGTCGATGAGTCGAACGCCGATGAAGGTCCCAGGCCGCAGCGCCTGCATGACACCGCTGACCTGATCGAAATTGTTGATGAGCGCCGGGTCGGCGCCGACGTAGTAGACGGGTGTCGTGACCGGTACCTTCGCGACGCCTCGCGACACGAAATCGCCGATGTCATTGGTGTCGAACAAGACGACGCCCGCGAGGTCGGGTGATCCGTCCGAACCCCCTAGCTGAGACGCGAAGCCGGCGACGCCCGCCGCGAACGAACTACCCCCTGAGTGGCCGGTGAGCACGTACTGCTGCGGTAGCGCAATGTGTTCGCCGGGGAAGGCGGCGGCCAAGCTGGCGTTGAGTGCGGCGCGCTCGCCGGAGAAGAGCTTGGCGACCGCGAAGTGCATCGGATCACCGGTGAGATGGCACGCGTCGCAGGCGAAGAAGTTCGACGTGATGAAGGGCACGACGACGACGCTGTTGGTGGCTTCCGCGAGATCCGCCGCGGTGGCGTTGTAGAAGCCCGGACGGGTGCCGAAACCATGTTGCAGATAGATCAGACCCTGCGGCGGTTGCGGACTTGTCGGCACATACCAGTCGGCGTCGGTGGTGTAGCCGTCGCCGCAGTCAATCTGCAGCGTCGAGCGGCCCACGCGGACAGTGCTATTCGGCGGCACGGTAGGCGGACCCGCGATGATGCCACTGGCGGCGTCGAACAGGCCGAAAAATAAACTGCCGACAATGTTGATCAGCGTCTGACGGGTTGCAGGCGGCGGGTCAGCGTCCGAGTCCACGAGCGCCGCCTCCGTCGCGTGCAGTTCGGAGCCGGGCTCGCCGACTGCCGCGCCAGCCTGCGAGCTCACCCCGCCAACCTCGGACCCATCTTTTCCACGTGACCGGCTCGGCCGGGGTCGGCACCTCAGCCGACGCGACCGCGATCGCCGCCGACTCGGCGACGTCTGGCTTGGAAAGCGGCGAGCGGACCTTGGTAGTCGTGGGGGCGCCTTCATGGTCACTCGGTGACGACTCCAACGAATACGGATCAGCAGCGCCTTCGATCTCCAGTTCGGCGCTGACATCCTCATCCGGCGTGCCCTCGGCCGGGTCGATGCCGGTGTCCGCGGCCGGTTCACCCGCGCGGTCCTGAACGTTCACCGGCCGATCGAGGGAAGATCCCAAGTCGGAGGCTGCATCCTTGTCTCCGGCCGTGACCGTGTGCGGTGGCGCCGCCCGTTCCGCCGAATTCGGGCCATTATGAACAGTTTTCGACGTCGGAGTCGATCCGGTATCTGACCCCGTCGTGGACCTCGACGACTGCGACGACGCGGTGTCGCCGCTATCGGCACTGTCCGAGGAATCAGCCCCGGCGATGCTCGCACCGAAAAGTGCGGCCGAGGACAACCCGACCGTCAGCAACCCCGCACCAACCCACCGCACAACCTGATCTGCCATGCCGCCCCCCATTCGAACGGCTCAGGCTACCGAACTGTCAACCTCGCCGGTAACGAATTCACCGAACCGCTAACCTTGCACTCCCCCGGATTCTTGCCCGCAGGCCAGAACTTGCCCGACCGGTGACACGGCGCGACACTCCGGCCATTCGCGGACCACTTTCCGTCCCGATCGTTTTCAACAGCGCGTAGACATGAGCGCTTCCACGGCTTGAGCGGCTACCGCACTATGCGTGGGTACACTTTCGCCATCGCCGCCGAACGAAGAAGAAGCAATGCCGACGCGCGTCGCCGCCAGTTGTGCGACGCGGCAATCGAGCTGCTCGGCGAAGATGGAGCCCGCGGCCTGAGTCATCCCAAAGTTGATCAACGAGCCGGTGTTCCGGCGGGTACGACGTCCTTCTACTACCGCACTCGGCGCGCACTTGTGCACGCGCTGGCCGAGCGACTGACAGATCTGGATACCGCCGACCTGAACCGGATGACCGAACTTCGCAACTCCGACGAATCGTGTGTTTTCTCCGGGACCGCCGGCCTGGCCAGCATGGTCATGATCTCGGCCCGAGAACCGTGGCTGACCCGCACCAAGGCTCGTTACGAACTAGTGCTGCGCGCAGGTCACGACCCCGAACTGGCTCGCACTCTCGATATGTTTACTGTGCGCATGCACGACCTCGCCCGCGACATCGTGACCCAATGGCATCCCTCGACTGCCGATCCCGACACGGCACTCATTGAAGAACAAGCCCGCGCGACAATGACATTCGTCAACGGAGTCATGGTGAGTTTCGTAGGCGGTAGCCCAGTCGTCCGCGATGCCGAGCACCTCGACCACCTCATTCAAGCCATTCTGGCCGGGATCACACGACTACCAAGCCAGTATTGAAGTGGGCGTGAACGGGCGGTGCAGCCAGCTGCCAGTCGACGATGCGTCCAATGGTTTCAGGTGATTCGTGCCCAGCCTCCTATCTATTGGCAGGACACCGGATTCGATGACAACCACCGATGCATCACCCTTGTCGGTGGGGATGATGATGGTCTCTCCGGGATTGCCGTACTGGCCCGTGCAGTCGTCACCGAGGCATCGGCCAGTTGTGGGATCGATGGAGCCGTCGAACATATCGTTGATCCATCCCGCCATCAGCAGCTGCACCGCCGGCGGATTCTGTGGTTGCGGGATGCCGGCGACGAGATAGGCCGCAACTTGGATCAGCGGGTTGCCGCCGAGCATGCCATCCATATGAACACCGCCGTCGACGACAACACCGTTGAACTTGCCCGGCCGCGCATCTGAAAGCTCTTCGTTGACTGCACTGTTGGAGTTCAGGAAGTTCAGTGGCGCACCGATCTCATACACAGGGACGTAATCGGCGGGGTCACCCGAGTTGCTTGCTTCAAGCGTTTTCAAGCGACCCATTGCGTTGCGGCATGATCGGGCGAGAACGGGACCGCGTCGAGCATTACCGCGCCGGCCAGGTCATTGGGCGCATCTTGCCCGTCGGCTCGGCGTGCCACCAGACCTGCGGCGTAGTGGCCGGCGACCCCGGGGGCGAATCCGCCGCCGAGGGAGTGGCCGACGAGCACGAATTCGGTGGGCACGGTCAGACCGGCCGCGCCGCTGTTGAGCGTGGCCGTCTGTCAGGCTGGCGTTCAGCGCTGCGCGGCTCGTCATCGAGGAACAGCTGGGCGACCGCCTTGTGCATGTTGTCGCCGCCCAACCACATGCCGCCGTCGGCAAACGGGTTGGACGTCAGCGTGGTTGCGACAACCACGCTGTTGGTCCGCTGCGGCCAGGTACGACGCGGTGTGGCTGTACATCGGGCCGCTGGCGAGGATGCCGTGCTGCAGGTAGATCAGCCGCTCCGGTTGGACCGCTCGTCGGGGAAGTACCAGTCTGCGGCAACTTCGTTTCCGGGCGAGATGACAAGCGTCGAGCTGCCGACCCTGATCGAATCGCTGCAATTCCTGCGGCACTGCGGGTGGGCCGTCGACGGCCTGGACCAGAGCGCCGATGAGATTGAACACCGCCGAACCGACGGCCCTGACCAGCGGCGGGTAGTCGGGCTGAAACGGCCCGAGTATGTCGCCAATGCCCCCAACCGCTTCGCCTTCTTCTGCTGGCGTTGCCTCCACCCCGGCCGTTCGCAACAAACTTGGGGCCGGTGTCAGGGCGGCAACGGAATCCGTTTGGGCTGACGGGGTCTCGCTATCGCTGGACTGTGCTGATCGGTCTTCTTGGTCGTCCACTTCATCTATCGGCGACGACTGGTCGACCGACTCGGGGGTGGTGGCGCGCGAAGCAGGCTCCCCGACACGACGCATCTTCCGGTCATGACCGCGGACCGTTTCGTCATCGTCGTCGGTCGAAACCGTATCGATCGTCGACGCATCACCCCGGGGTGATGCGTCCGACGAGTCTCCGCCCTCGGGGTCATCGCTGGGTTGTGCGCCAGCACGACGCGAGTCTTTTTCGGCGGGATCCGCGGCCTCACCTCCCGTGCGCCGGTCGGCGGACGAAGCTTCCGCATCCTTTCTGTCGGCGCTGACAGCGGACGTACTCGCCGTCCCGCTATCCGAATCCGCCTCGGTGTCAGCACTCGCCGCGCCCGCACCGGCAAGCACCGCCGCCGAAACCCCCGCGGTCAGCAGACCGGCCCCCAGCCATCCCGACACCTGCGCCATGACTTCCACTCCGATCGTCGACTGCGCTGAACCTATCGGGGCCGGGCGCGCGATATTTGGTTTCTGCGGAGATTTCTCTAATTTGTTAGAGATAATGTCTTCGCCGACCTCTACAGGCAGTCAGGCAGATCCGATCAGACCTTCGACACATGAAGGCCTGATCGGACCTGCCCGCTCAGCGCGCCCCGCGCACCAACCGACCCGGCCGCGCCCCGGTGTCGACGCCGTCGCGACGGGTCACCACGCCGTTGACGATCGTGGCGCGGTAGCCACTGGAGCCCTGAACGAGCCGGTGCCCGCCGGCGGGCAGGTCATACGCCATCCGCGGCGCATGCAACGTCAGCGCATCCATGTCGATCACGTTCACGTCGGCCCGCTTTCCGACCTCGATGACACCGCGGTCGTTGAGCCCGAACAGCGTGCGGTGTCCCGCGCCTGCTTGCGGATGACGTATTCGAGCGACAGCTGCTTGCCCCGGTGCCGATCGCGTGCCCAATGCGTCAACAGGAAGGTGGGATATGACGCATCGCAGATCATGCTGCAGTGCGCTCCACCGTCGGACAGGCCGAGTACGCCGGCCGGGTGGGTCAGCATGTCGTGGATCGCGTCGTGATTGCCGTCCGAATAGTTGAACAGCGGCAACATCAGCATGGAGCCGGCGTCGCCTTCCAACATCAGGTCGTACATCGTCGCCAACGTGTCTTCGCCACGCTGACGGGCGATGGCCGCGACGGTGCGGTCGGACGTCGGCTCGTAATCGGGCGGATCACCGATCGCGTAAAGCCGGTCCGCCGAGTACTGCGCGAATGCGAACATCCCGTCGAAGAGCTTGTTCGGGTCGATGGGCAGGTCGTCCTCGGAGAGGATGGCCGCGCGGACTGCGGGCTCGGCAAGGCGGGCGGCGAGCTCTTCGCGGGTGCACTCCGCCTTCAGTCGTCGATAGGTCGGGCGGTGGGTAAAGGCGTGGTGGCCAGGGAAACCGAGCAGCATCCCGAAGGGACGCGCCGCGATCTGCGGGTGCAGCCGGCTGCCTGCCTCGTGGGCGGCCGCCGAGATGTCGAGCTGCTCCCGCCAGAGATTCGGGTCGGCGTCGACCTGAATGAGCGCAAAGCTCAGCGGCCGGTCGATCTCAGCGCCCAGGCGCTGCATCCATTCGAGTTCCTTCTTCGGGGCCACGATGTCTTCACCCGCCGCGCCTTGCGGGGCGAGTTCGAAGACGGCCTCGCCGCCTGCTGCCATCGCGCGGCCCAGCGCGAACAGTTCGTCCTCGGCAGCGAACGTGCCGGGAACGGGTTCGCCGTCCATCGCGCGGTGCGCGAGGGTGCGGGACGACGAGAACCCGAGCGCCCCAGCCTCCACCGCCTCCTGCACCAGCCGGCTCATCGCGGCGATGTCGTCCGGGGTGGCGGGCTCGTTGCGGGCGCCCCGCTCCCCCATGGCGTAGGCCCGCACTGTGCCATGTGCGATCTGGCTTCCGAAGTCGACGGCGAGCTCCTGCTTGCCGATGACGTCGAGGTACTCGGCGTAGCTCTCCCAACCCCAGGTCATGCCCTCGGTCAGCGCGCTTCCCGGGATGTCTTCGACGCCCTCCATCATCTGGATCAGCCATTCTTCCTGCCCGGGACGTACCGGGGCGAAGCCGACGCCGCAGTTCCCGGCGACGACGGTCGTCACGCCGTGATTGCTCGACGGTTCCAGCAGACTGTCCCAGCTGACCTGTCCGTCGTAGTGGGTGTGGATGTCGACGAAGCCCGGGGCGACGATCTTGCCTGTCGCATCGATGGTTTCGGCGGCCTCACCTTCCAGTGGCGCGTCGCCGGGTCCGCGGCGACGAACCTCGACGATCTTGCCGTCCTTGATGCCCAGGTCGGCGCCGAACCGGTCCGCTCCTGTTCCGTCCACCACGGTGCCACCAGTGATTTTGAGGTCGAACACGATTACTCCCTCGAATGTCGCGCCAGCCGCTACTGTGGTCAATGTAACACCGTTACAGACCGCTGGCGCCCGACTTGGGAAGGCGAATCGTGACTCAGACAGCGCGGGCCAAAATCCCCGTCGGGAATCCCGCTCGGCCACGTCGGCGCGGATGCGATCGGTACACCGCCCGAACGCCCGACCCTGGTGCCCGCGGAGCGGTACATTTCCTCGGCGATTCGCGCAGCTCGAGGTCGAGCGGATGTGGCCCAAGGTGTGGCAGTTGGCCTGCACCGTCGACCATGTCGCCGACCCCGGCGATTGCTTCGAATATCGTTGCGGCCCATACTCGGTGCTCGTCGTGCGTGGCGACGACGGCGAACTACGTGCATTCCAGAACGTCTGCAGGCACCGGGGTAACACGCTGTGTTCGGGCGCGGCTTCGGGATTGCGCGAGTTGAAGTGTGGCTACCACGGTTGGACGTGGGAGTTGTCCGGCGAGCTCAAACGCGTGCCCAACCGCAAGGGCTTCGGGGCGTTGCAGATGTCCGACCTTCCGCTGGTCGCAGTGAACGTCGACGTCTGGGAACGACTCGTCTTCGTCAACCTCGACACGAACGCGTTACCACTTGCCGACTACCTGGAAGCCATGCCGGCCGACATCGAATGGTGTCAACTCGGCGACTTCCGGTGCTACGCAACGATGACCATCGACGTCGACGCGAACTGGAAGACGATCGCCGACGGGTTCAGCGAGACTTATCACATCCAGACCCTGCATCCCGAGCTGCACCGGTGCATGGACGACGTGTATGCACCGCAGACGATCTGGGGGCATACGGGCAAGTCCGAACAGCGGTACGGGGTCGCGAGTCCCCAGATCAAGGAGGCGCTCACCGACGCCGAGATCTGGGATGCGTACGTATGCACCCAGGGCGCGTTGATGGGCGTTCCCGAGGGCACCCCATATCGGGACATCAGGTGCACCCCGACCAGTCCGTCGACGAGGTGATCGCCGCGCGGACAAAAGCTTTCGCTGCTGAACGTGGTGTGGATCTGAGCTGGGCGAGCACCGATCAGGTGATGCGATTGCACCAGTACAACGTGTTTCCGAACATGACGCTTCTGAGCAATGCCGATCACCTGACGGTCATGACTGCCCTACCCGGGCCCGACCCTGATCGCGGCGAACTGGTGATGATGTTGTGGATGCGGATGCCTCCTGGGGCGCCACGGAGCAAGCCGGCCGACATCAGAATGACGGCCGGCGAGGCGCACCCAGGCCTGGTGTTGACCCAGGACATCACGGTACTGCCGGGACTGCAGCGCGGCCTGCACCAACCGGGACTCACCCACCTGGTGCTGTCCAACGAGGAGCGCCGGGTCATCAACATGCATCGCAACCTGGAGCGCTATCTGCAGCTGCCAGAGTCGGATTGCCTCACCGGAGGTGAGTCCTCCGACGGTCAGGCCTCGTCGGCCGACGCGTGAGCCGCACTCAGGAGCCGGTCGACGCCGAGGCGGTGCTCGACACGGCGGCCCGGCTCATCGAACGCGAGGGTGTCGACACCTTCACGATGCGAGCGCTCGCCGAGCAACTCGGAGTGGCCGTCACGTCGATCTACTGGCATGTCGGCGGCCGCGACAAACTCTTCGACAGACTGGTCGATCGGCTGCTCAGCCATATGGCGCATCTGCCGGTCGACGGCGAAAACCCCGTCGATCGGATTGCATCACTTGCTCGGTCCCAACGAAGGACGCTGATCGAACAGCAGCACCTGCTCGGCATCGCGCACGATCGCGACCGCACCCCGCAGCTGTTCCTGCCGATTCAGCAGACGTTGGCAGCGCAATTGGCCGAACTCGGCGTCGTCGGTTCGGATGCCGCGCTCATCCTTCGAGCAATTCAGGTTCACGTCATTTCGTCCGCCGTGATGCAGTTCTCGGCCGTTCGCGGCGACAAGCACGACGAAGAGGACCCCTCGCTGTGGTCTGATGACTGGCCCGATCGGGCTCTCGTCGACGCACTCCGATCCCCCACCGACTACGACGCCGTGTTCGAGTACGGGCTCGACGCGCTACTCGCCGGGCTTCCGGCTCCCCGTCACGGGCGTCTGCCCGGAGGGCCAGCGCTCGGTGATCATCTCGGTCATCGCGTCGACCCAGGCGTCATCGAGGGCGGCGTCGTGGCGGATGAGGATGCGGAAGATTGCGGTACCCGCCACGACCTCGGCGAGCATCGGTAGCTCGTCGTCATCGCGGCGTTCCTGACCGAAGCGGGTTTCGAATGCCGTCAGATTGCCCGCGAGCCGGGCGATCATCATGCTGTGCACTTCGGGGTCGGCGACCGTGTCGGCGATCAAACCCGGTAGTGCCACCCGTACTTCGGGCCTGTCGAACATGGCGCGCGTTGTCTCGACCATCGCTCGGATGTCCTGGCGGACATCACCGGAGCCGCTCGGCGCGGAGATCGTGTCGCCGGACAACACCGCTTCGTGTACGAGGTGCGACCTTCCCCGACCACCGCCGGTAGATGGCGGCCGTGGTCGTCCCGGCGTGCGCGGCGATCGCGGACAACGACAGTGCGGAGTAACCCGTCTGGAGGATCAACTCCCGGGTGGCCGCAATGATCGCGGCGTCGATCCTGCCGTCGCGAGGCCGCCCCGGCGCCGACCGCGCAGGCGTCTTGCCATCTCTGCGCTGATCTGCTGTCATGTTCGTAGTGTAGTTCCGATACAGACCGTATCGTATTTGATGGAGATGTTGTGAACCTCAGCCCGCTCGACGAGTATCCGATCCATCAGACGCCCGCGCCCGTCTCCTCACCGGCGACGTCGGACCGCAATTTCTACGACCGGTCGTACTTCAACGTGCTCGACCGCGACGGCCGCTTCATGGCGCTCACCGGAATCGGCTACTACCCGCGTCTCGGTGTCAAGGACGCCTACTTCCTCGTCCGTCGCGGGGACACCCAGACCGCTGTGCATCTCAGCGATGCGATCGACGATGATCGTCTCAATCAGAACGTCAACGGCTACCGTCTCGACGTCGTCGAGCCGCTTCAGGAGTTGCACCTGTCGTTGGCCGAGACCGAAGGCATCGCCGCCGACCTGACCTGGCGCGGGTTGTTCCCCGCCGCTCTGGAGACGGCCGCACGAAATGCTGACCGATCGACGGGTGACGTTGCAGGCGTCCCGGTTCGCCCAGGTCGGCACCTGGCAGGGCTGGATCGAGATCGATGGCGACCGGCTCGAGGTCGACCAGACCACCAGCGTCGGGAGCCGCGACCGGTCCTGGGGCATCCGGCCTATCGGTGAGCCGGAGCCGGCCGGTCGGCCCGACACCGCGTTCCGCGGCATGTGGTGGCTGTATCTGCCGTTGGCGTTCGACGACTACCAGCTGTTCCTGATCCTGCAGGAGGATCCGGACGGCCACCGCAGCCTGTACGACTGCACGCGGCGCTGGCGGGACGGCAGAGTCGAGCAACTCGACGGTGTGCGCACCACGATCCACTACAACCCCGGAACGCGGATCCCCCACGGCGTCCACGTCGACTTCATGACCCGCGCCGGGGACCGGGTTCAGCTCGATGTCGAGTCGAAGTTGTTCGCGCCCATCGCCTTCGGGTCGGGTTACGGTGGCGATTCCTCGTGGGCGCACGGCACCTGGATGGGCGGGCCGTTCACCGAACGGGTCAGCTTCGACCTGACCGACCCGGCGGTGATGGCCAGAGCGCCGTTCAGTCTCATCGACCACGTCGGCAAGGCCGTGTGCACCGAAGCCGACGGCCGCACGCGCGAGGGTGCGGGGCTGTTCGAGCACGGCATCATCGGCCCGCATCATCCGTCGGGGTTCTCCGACTGGACCGACGTGGCGAACTAGGCGGCGACATGAAGATCATGACAGCGTTGTTCGGGCCGACCGATGCGGTCGAACGAGCGGGACTTCTGAAAGAAGCCGGTGCGTCCGGCGTATTCACCTTCGAGGGTCCCTTCGACGTGTTCACACCGTTGGTGCTGGCGTCGGCGGTCAAGGGTCTCGACGTGATGTCCAACGTCGCGATCGCCTTTCCCCGCAATCCGATTCAGCTTGCCCATCAGGCCAACGACCTGCAACTGCTCACCGAGGGGCGGTTCATCCTCGGCCTGGGCACGCAGGTGCGCGCCCAGATCGAGAAGCGCTACGGGGTGGAGTTCGACCGTCCGGTCGCGCGGATGAAGGAGATGGTGGGGGCGCTGCGGGCGATCTTCGCCACGTGGAACGACGGTGAACGGCTGAACTTCCGCGGTGAGTACTTCCGCCACACCTTGATGACGCCGACCTTCAACCCTGGACCCAATCCGTTCGGTCCGCCACCGATCTATCTCGGGGCGCTCGGTCCGCGGCTGACCCGGGCTACCGCGGAGGTGGCCGACGGTCTGCTGGTGATGCCCTTCGGGTCGAAGCGGTTCCTGCACGAGACGACGATGCCTGCCGTGCGTGAGGGGCTCGCCGCAGCCGGACGCAGCGAGGACGACTTCGCGGTGGTGCCCGAGATCATCGTGTCGGTCGGCACCGGATCAGACGACGACCACACCTCGACACGAATGCTGTTGGCGTTCTACGGTTCCACCCCCGCCTACCGGCCGGTGCTCGATGCCCACGGCTGGGGCGATCTGCAGCCGGAACTCAACGCGATGTCCAAGCAGGGCCGGTGGCAGGAGATGGCCTCGCTGATCGATGACGAGATGCTCCACACCATCGCGGCGTGCGGCACCCCGGCCGAGGTGGCCGAGCACATTCGCGACCGCGTCGACGGTGCGTCCGACCGGATCTGCCTGTATCAGCCGGGCCCCATCGCGGTCGACGCGCTCGCCGAGATCGTGGACGCGTTGAGATGACATCATGACACTGACAACGATCGAATTCGACGACATCACCGACGACCGCTTCGGCGGCAAGGCAGCCGGTCTCGCGGAATTGCGACGCCTCGGGCTCGCTGTGCCCGTGGGTTTCGTCATCGCGAATGCTTCCGCGAAGGGCGTCCTCGACGCCGCGACGGACAGGTTCTCCCGGATGGCTGATGCCGGGGCGGTCCCGGTGGCCGTCAGGTCCTCAGCGGTCGGGGAGGACGGTGCCGACCAGTCCTTCGCCGGCCAGTACGACACCGTGCTGGGCGTCAATTCCATTTTTGGTTTCGCAGCGGCCGTGCGGCGGTGCGTCGACTCCGTGGGTTCCCAACGAGCCTCGTCCTACAGCGGCCACTCTGGCGCCGTCATGAATGTCGTCGTCCAGCAGATGGTCGACGCGCGGGCGGCGGGCGTGGTGTTCACCGCGGATCCGGCGACGGGACGGCGCGACCTCATGGTGATCGACGCGATCGCCGGGCTCGGCGAAGCGCTCGTCGACGGCACCGCGTCCTCCGACCACATCGTGCTGAACTCCGACGGCACCCCCGCGGTGCACGAGGTGGGCACGGAGCGCGGTCCTCTCGCCCGACGACGTCGCCGAGATTCGGTCAGGCGCCCTGCGCGCCGCCAAACACTGGTGCAGGCCAATGGATCTCGAATGGGCGATCGACCAATCCGGGAAACTGTGGTGGCTGCAGGCACGGCCGATCACCACGCTGCCCGGAGACCTCAACGAGATGGACTCGCCGGTCGCGGGCGCCAAGCACGTCTACACGCGCTGCAACATCGGCGAGATGATGCCGGGCGCGTTCTGCCCCCTGACGGCGTCGGTGTCCGGATATGCCATCGACTACGCGATGCAGATGACACAGGTGGTGGCGCGAGCCCAGGAGAGCTTACGACACGCCGTGGCTACAGGTCGGCTACTTCTATGGCCACATGTTCCTGAACATGACCGAGGGAACGGCGTTGAGCTCGGGCATCCTGGGAAACTCCCTGGAGCAGTTCTCGATGTCGATCTGCGGTCGGGTGATCGACGAGCTGGAACCCAAACCGCCGAAACCGTTCGGCCGCAAGCTCGTCAACACGATCCGGCTGTCGTCTTATGCGCTGTCGGCCGGCCCGGCGATCCGCCGGCTGGAGAGCCAGATCGCCGGATTCCGGATCCCGTCCGGCGACGACCCGCGGGTCGTCCTGCGACAGTTGGAGTCCGGCGTCGAGCTGTACTGCGAGGTCACGCTCACCCACGTGCGGTCGTCGTCGCGCGCCGCGGTGGCGGCCAACGTACTTGAGAGCTTTCTGGTCAGAGAAGCGGTCAAGGACGGCCGCAGCGAGGAGGAGGGCCAGGCCGAGGCGATCCAGCTGATGGCAGGGGCGGCCGACGTCGAGAGCGCGATCATGGTCGAGGAACTCGACGCGGTGGTGCGCACCCTCGCCGCCGACAGTGACGCCGCCGAGCGAGTTTCTGTCCGCCACGCCGGAAAAGGCGGTCACCGAGTTGTGCGCTGCCGGCCACTCCAGCGGTATGGCGTTGCGGCAGTTCCTGATTCGCCACGGTCACCGTGGCTACCGCGAGCTGTGCATGCGTGACCCGTCCTGGGCCGAGGACCCTGGCGGCCTTGGGTCGATGATGCAGGTCATGCTGCGGGCAGCACTCGATCCGGCCGACCGCGGTCCGATCCACAAACAGGCCGACGCGCCGCGATCGCGGGCCGTCAGATTTCTCGCCCGACTGGCTCAGGGAGGTGCGCGCGGCCGCGAGGAGACGAAGTCCAAGATGGCGCTGATGGCACACGCGCTCAAGCGCGGGTATCGCCATCTGGGCGAGGTCCTCGCTCGTTCAGGACGGCTCCCCGACGCCGATCTGATCTTCTTCTTCGACCGTGGCGAACTCCCCCGCGTCGTCGGAGACGACGACATCACCGAGTTGGTCCAGCGCGCGTTGCAGCGTCGCGAGGCACTGGCGTTCCAGGACTCGCTCGAATTCGACGACGTCTCGGTGGGTAGACCCACGCCTGTCGTCGCGCCGCCGCCGAGCGCCTTCGCCGACGACCAGATCGTCGGCCGGCCCGCCAGCCGCGGGACGGTGGAAGGCGTTGTGCGCGTGGCGAAATCAATCGACGATGCGCGCGACGTGCAGCGCGGAGAGATCCTGGTCGCCCCGGTCACCGACGTGGGGTGGACGCCGTACTTCACCGTCATCGCCGCACTGGTCACCGATATCGGCAGTTCGGTGTCGCACGGCGCCGTGGTGGCGCGGGAGTACGGCCTGCCGTGCGTCGTCAACACCTTGGTGGCCACCCAGGTGCTCAAGACCGGCGACCGTGTGCGGGTGGACGGCGATCGCGGACTGGTCACCCTACTCTAATCCAGAGCGTGAAGTCCCTTGCGAGCCAGGATGTTCCACAAGAGCGTGCCGACGCTGCTGTCGGCGACGCCGACCTCGAGGGACGACCCGATCAGGGCACCCGTCCGCACCATCATCATCGCCTGTGCCGTCTCGCGTGCGTCCCTGCGCCCCATGTCGGCCAGAACCTCGGCCAGGAAATCGGTGAACCACTGACGATGCTCGATCGCGAGCCGATGAGCCGGGTGATCGGGGTCGGCGAATTCGGCGGCCGCATTGATGAACTCGCATCCCCGAAAGCCCGGCAGGTCGCGATAGCCGTCGACGACGTCGGCGATCGCCTCCAGCACGCGATCGGGTTGAGCGCGGTGCGCGTCGCGTAAGGAGTCCAATTCCTCCCGGGCGCGGAGTGCCCGTCGCTCGAGGAATGCGGCGATCAGGTCATCCTTGGTGCGGAAGTGCCGGAACAGCGTCGCGCGGGCAACGCCGGACTCGGCGATGATTCGATCGACCCCGACCGCACGCACCCCCACGCCGATGAAGAGCGCTTCAGCGGTGTCCAGAATTCGATCGCGCACGGACGAGGCAGGAGCCTGTGCTGGTGCGCGAGTCACACTCACCGAGTCTAGCCAGGGCCGCCAGAGGCATTGCTCGAAGGACGGCTCACGGCGCCGCATCGAAGAATGCGAGAAGCTTCTGGGCCATCTCGTCCGGATGTTCCTCATAGATCCAGTGGCCGGAGTCGGCAATCACCATGCCGGTGACATCGGAGGCGTACTGCTTGACTTGCGTTCCGACGAACTCCCCCAGGCTGCCTTGGGCGCCGATCGCCAGCACGGGCATGGTGAGCGGGGTCTTCTGCGTCACGGCGGTGTCCGCCATGTCCTGGGGCAGTGTCCGGAACCATGCCAGGTTCGCCCGCAGATGTGCGGGGTCGCTGAGATATCCGGCGTACACCGCCACGTCCTCTGGAGTGACCGAGCCCTTGACCACTTCGAGGGCGTCGACGAACTTGCCGATCCAGAGCGCCTCCCTGCCGGCGATGAGTTCCTCGGGAAAGCCGTTCGTGAGGTTGAAGAACCCGAAGTGCCACGCCCCGGGACCCTGGGGCGTCAGGGACGGGAAACTATAGATGGCCGGATCGGGTATGGGTGCTTCGCTGAGGACGAGTTTGCGCACATCGCCGGGATGAGCGGCGGCGTAGGCGTAGGCGACCATGGTCCCGATGTCATGCCCGACCAGTCGGATGTCTTCGTCGCGACCGAGTTGGACCAGCAGACCGTGAATGTCGGCGGCAAGCGTCTTCTTGTCGTACCCCGTCGGTGGGGCGTCGCTACCACCCGCACCCCGCAAGCTGGGCGCGATCACCGTGTAGCGCTCCGCGAGAGCAGGCAGAATATGGCGCCACTCGTACCATGTCTGCGGATATCCATGCAGCAGAACCATTGTCGGGCCGCTGCCGCCGATCACGTAGTCGATTCCGACACCGTCGACCGAATCTTTGTGTCGGGTGAAACCATCCGGCACCTGTTCGTTGGCCGCCGCGAGCGACGGCGGTCGCGCGTGCGTCGATCCAGCGCACGCCGAACTGCCCAGCGCCGCGACAAGGGTCATTGCCAACAGCAATCGGGCGCGAGCCCCGCTCGGAACGATCTGCACGTCGGTCTCCCGCCTCGTGTAGACAGACCAGTCTGTCTATATGGACGGTAACCCTGATCCGGGCTCGACACAACGCGAGACAACATGCCTTACCCGACCCCGTTGACAGGCAAGCATTTACTTGCCTATCGTCGCGGTGTGGGCGACGTGTTCAAGGCTTTGGCGGATCCCACGCGCCGCACGATTCTCGACGAGTTGATCGACCGAAACGGACAGACGCTCTTCGAGATCTGCGGACGTCTGACGACCAAGCACGGCATCGTTTCGTCGCGCCAGGCGACGTCGCAGCACCTCGACGTCCTGGAGTCCGCGGGCCTGATCGAGACCCGCCGCGACGGCCGCTACAAGTTTCACTACATCAACACCACGCCACTGACCCAGATCATCGAGCGGTGGCTCAAGAACACCGAGGAGGAATCGACATGAGGATCAGTTACGCCAGCATGCTCGTCGACGACCAGGACAAGGCGTTGCAGTTCTACACCGACGTCCTCGGCTTCACGCTCAAACACGATGTGCCGATGGGTGAGGCGCGCTGGATCACCGTGGTGTCACCGCAGGATCCCGATGGCACCGAGCTCGTCCTCGAACCCGACGAGCATCCGGCCGTCAAGCCGTTCAAGGATGCCCTCGTCGCCGATGGCATCCCGTTCACGGCATTTGTCGTCCCCGATGTGCACGCCGAGTACGAACGCCTGCACGCGCTCGGTGTGCGATTCACCCAGAAGCCGACCGAGATGGGGCCGGTGACCACTGCGGTGCTCGACGACACGTGCGGCAACCTCATCCAGATCCAGAACACCACCGGTTAGGGCAACAAATTCCTTCTTTCATGTCTGGCTGCGGTTCCACTCGATCCAGCCGGTCCCTGCGCGGCCGTCTGCGGTGGTGACAGTCGCCCAGACCCGCGGGAAACGGCTCAACCGCCCATCCGGTGAGGTCAGCAACACGGGTGCATGGCCGCGCACCTCGATGGCGGCGACGACATCGCCATAGTCGATCTCGGCGGAGACCGGTAAGCCGTTGTCGGCGAAGGTGGTCCGCGCGGTGATCCGGCACAGCTCGATGAGTGGTTCACCGGCGCGCTGAAGGTAACCGACTGACAGCGGGGGTGCGTCAGGGATGCGGATCTCCACACCGTGGATGTGTGTGCCGTCGTCTAGGTGCAGGGCGCTCCAGACCCAGTCCATGCTCCACCAGTCCCGGGACGCCCATGAATGGTCACGCTGTCCGGGGATGTCGACGAGTTCATAGGAGCGGCCGTCCGCGGTCACGGTTCCCGTTACCGTGCAGGGGATCTCATAGCGCGGTGAGACCCGGTACTGATAGGGCTGCCCGACGCTGGTCCAGGTGAGGTCCATGGTGACGTCGACGGGCCGACCGGCCTCGTTACGCAGCAGCGCTGCCGGGTCGTCATGTGCCTGCCCGCGTCCGCGCAGCGAAACCCGGTACCTGCGCAGCGGTTCGACGATGTCCTGGTTCAGCTCGATCGCGTCCGTGCCGGCGCGGGTGTGGTCCTCGGGCAACGGGGCCGCGAAGTCGAGAACTGCGATGGTCGGCATGCCGGGAGCGCACAGCAGGCCGTTCACCCAGGCATGGTTCTGGTTCGGGATCAACCCGAGCCGGATCCACCCCCCGATGTCCTGCGCGGCGTCGGCGAAGTCGAAATACCAGCTTTCACTCCACAGCGGCTCGTCGGTAGGGGTATGCCTGCCCTCGTCTTCAGCGTTGGGCTGCAACGGTTCCGGCACCGTCGGTGTCGGCAGGATCTCGAGCGCGCCTGCGTCGAGGACGTGCTGACAATGGCGTGCGATCATCGCCATGAACATCGTGTCGCCACGTTCGGTGCGCGCGACGAGCATCGGCGACACGATCGACATCAGGACACCGAAGAAACTCTGGTGGCGTACGCCCTCGCGCACCTCCCGAAGCGTCACGCCCGAGGCCGGACCGAGCGCTTCGTGGTAGGCGGCCAGCAGCGTGTCGTAGTGGTCACGACGCTGCTCGATGGGCAGCGCGCAGCCGAGGAAGTAGGCGATGTCGGTGAAGGCCGGGCCCCACGTGACGGTCTGCCAGTCCACCACCGTCAACTGCCGGTCGGCGCCCTCCTGCCCGAAGAGCATGTTGTCGAGCCGGAAATCGCCGTGGACGAGTCCGCGTGGACGGTCGGATTCGCTTTCGGCCGCCATGTAGGCGTCGAACGTCTCGACCAGCCGCTCACACACGTGCCTGTGCTCGGGAGCAATCTGATCGCGGTAGCGGTCGATGAAGCCGGCATAGAGCGCGGCGATCAGCCCCTGATTCACCGGCGAATCCCGGTTGATCCAGGCCGCGCCCGCCAGCGCCGGATCGCCGAGCAGCGGGCCGTGCACATGCCCGAGCTGAGTCAACGCCAGCATCGCCTGTTCGACTGTGGCACCGCGAATCTCGTCGCCGACCGTCGCCGGTGCCGCATCGGTGAGCAACAGGTCAAAGGCGCCGGTGTCCGGGTCGTACGCCGCGTGCTTGCACGGCGCCACCGGCCCGCCCAGCCCCGGGGCGATGTCGGTGTAGAAGCGGACCTCACGCTCGTAGAGCCCCATCGCGAGACCGGTCTGGCGGCTGCTCGGGTCCGCCGCGGCCACCTTCAGCACCACCGACGCTGGTCCGGTACCACCGTCGGCGTAGCGCAGTGCGACGCGGTAGCACTCGCTCATCTGGCCCGTGCCGATGCGATCGACGGTGAAATCGGTGACCGTACCTTCGCCGATTGCGGCGGTCAGCCATTCGGCGGTCAGATCGGCGGGGCGTTCGATCAGGTGTGGACGCAACGACGGGTGCACGGGGCCAACCTATAGCAGCGTCACCCGGGCCGACCGAAACCGTCGGCCCCGGCAAGCCGGCGTACCACCCGTCCGGTAGCGTCCGACGACGGGTCGACCGGAGGACACATGAAGGTACTGATCACTGGCGGCACGGGGTTCGTCGGAGCGTGGACCGCCAAGGCCGCGCAGGATGCCGGCCATCAGGTCCGCTTTCTGGTCCGCAAACCCGAGCGGCTGACCACCAGCGCCGAGCGAATCGGCGCCGATATCAGTGACCAGGTGGTCGGCGACATCGCCGACGCCGAAGCCACGGCGGCCGCCCTCAACGGCTGCGACGCGGTCATCCACTGTGCTGCAATGGTTTCGACGGATCCAGATCGTGCCGACGAGATGCTGCACACCAACCTGGAAGGTGCCCGCAACATCCTCGGCGGCGCCGCCCGTGCCGGCAACGACCCGATCATTCATGTCTCCAGCTTCACTGCGCTCTTCCGGCCTGACCTGGAGGTGCTGCACGCGGACCTGCCGGTGGTCGGCGGCAGCGACGGTTACGGTCGCTCCAAAGCCGCCGTCGAGGCCTACGCGAGGGGTCTGCAGGATGGCGGCGCGCCGGTCAACATCACCTACCCCGGCATGGTGCTCGGCCCGCCGGCCGGCGATCAGTTCGGCGAAGCCGCCGAAGGTGTCGAGGCGGCGGTCAAGATGCACGGCGTGCCGGGACGCAGCGCCGCATGGATAGTCATCGACGTCCGTGACCTCGCAGCGCTGCACGTCGCCCTGCTCGAGGCCGGGCGCGGGTCGCGCCGCTACATGGCTGGCGGACAACGGGTTCCGGTCGAGCGGCTGGCAACGCTGATCGGTGACGCCGCGGGCCAGTCGCTGGCGGTGTTTCCGGTGCCCGATGTGGCGCTGCGCAGCGCAGGCCGCCTTCTCGACGTCATCGGACCTTACCTGCCGTTCGAGACACCCATCAACTCCGCGGCGATGCAGTACTACACCCAGATGCCCACGTCCGACGACACACCAAGCAGGACCGACCTCGGCATCACCCAGCGCGATCCCGCCGAGACCATCGCCGACACTCTGGCCGGCCTGAGGAAGGTCGGCAGGCTCTAGTGTCAGCCGTCTCTGAGTACACCACGAAGAACCAGATCGGCGAGCTGCGCCGCTGCCGTGTCGATGTCGGTGATCTTGCGCACGCACACCGCGTACCAGGCGGCCCCGGCCACCACGTCCATGACGCTGTCCGCATCCACTGACGGCCGGACGGTCCCGCTCTCGACGCCATCAGCGAGCTGCCCGGCGAGCTGTGAGCGCGCCGCCGCCTCCAGCCGGGCGTCGATCAGCTTCCGCATTGCCGGCTCGAGGCGAAGGTCGTGCAGTAGCCCTGGAACCGCTTCGCGGACAACGGGATCGCCATACATCACCAGCGCACCCCGGCACAGCCGGGTGATCTCTGCGGCGACGTCGTCTTCGCATGGGGCCGGACCCAGATCGGGGAAGGCCGCCTCGTGGATGAGATGAGCCTTCGAACGCCAGCGCCGGTAGATGGCCGGCCTGCTCACTTTCGCGGTGGCGGCGATGAGGTCGATGGACGTCGCCGAGTAGCCCCGGGTCACCAGGAGCTTGCGGGTTGCCTCGAGAACAGCGTCGTTGATCGCCGGGTCACGACGCGATCCGTGGTGTCGGCGCCGGGCCAGCCGCGCCTGGGTCGAGCGGAGCGAAGGGGGATCAGCAGCTGCATTGTTCACCGATGCCGCTCCTTTCCACCCCATCTGTCAATACAGTGTGGCACAACCATTTGTCGTTACAGCGCGTAACCATAGGTCACTACCCTCTAGTCGACGAGGCGCAACGCGAGCGCCGCCGCGGTAGCGGGACCGACGATTCCTTCGACCTTCAAGCCGGGCGTCCTGTGTTGGAATTCCCTGACGGCCGAATCGGTCTCGGGGCCGAAGCGCCGTCGATCACAAGCGTGCCGGCGTAAGCGGCGTAAGCATATTTGAGTCGCCGCTGAAGTTCGGCGACCTGCGGGCCGCGCGAGCCACGATGTAACAGCACGTCGGCATACTCGCCCACCGGGACCGGAGGACGTGGTGTGGGTCCGCGGGCAACGGCACCGATCCGGGCGGCGACGTCTTCGGCGCAACTGGTCCATGTCGATCGCGCCCGGATCCCATTTTCCCTGTGCCCGACCGGCATACTCCTTGTGCCCGATCGTGCGACTGGCTGCTTGACCGAGGTGGCGGTTGATCACCGCGCAACTGTTGACCATCGCGAAATACTGGGCGTCAGGCCAATTGCGCCGGTGGGGTGCGCTCAGGCTGGTGCCGGAATTGGCGCATTCGATGCCGATCGTGTGCCAGTTGCCCATGTTGTCGGGGAGCCACGGGTACATGCCGACACCGGCGTGCCATGCCACCCCGGCCGCCACGAGTGTCACCGTGCCGCTGCGGGCGATGTACAGCTGTGGAGAGTGGACCCGCGAGATCCGGCCGGCCGTAGGCGATGGATTCTGCGGTCACGTTGTTCGAGCCCGTGTGGTGCACCATGACACCGCGGATGTCCTTGAACTCGCCGTGACCGCGCTCCCGCCACCCCGGGAACTCGACCACGTCGAGCCCCTCAGCGCGAAGGACGTCGGCCAGCCACACCGGGTCACCGTGCCCCACACCAGGCTGTGGCATGCGGGCACCCCTCCAGGCTCCGATCGCGGGACGACGTCTATCGACTCTATGGAAACACGACGACGACCTTGTCGGCCGCACCGGGCGTCGCGGCCATCCGAAGTGCACTCTGCACGTCGGCGAACGGGACGGTGTGACTGACGATCAGCGCGTACCGCTCCCAGTTGACGACGAGATCTTGAGTCACCTCGAAGATCTCATCGGGGTATCCCATCGAGCCGACGATGGTGATCTCGTTGCTCATCACATTGACCAGCTCGACGGAGACAGGTTCCTTGTGGACGCCGACGACGCCGAGGGTGGCGCCCTTCTTCGCGGCCCGGAGAGCAGTGTCGATGACAGACCCAGCCCCTGCTGCGTCCAGGTAGATGTCGGTGCCGGCTTTGCCCGGGAACATCGAGTCGCCCGGACCGTGCAATTCGACCAGCCGAGCCACGACGTCCTCCTCGGCATGGATCACGGCGTCTGCGCCGATTTGCAGCGCCTTGTCCAGGCGTTCGGGGATCAAGTCGATCACGGCCACATGCCCGGCGCCCAACGACTTGAACGCCAGTACCGCCCCGAGTCCGACGGGGCCCGCGCCGAACACCGCCACCGTGTCACCCGGGGTGGGCCTGCACCGCTTGGCGCCGTGGCGAGCGACTGCCATGGGCTCGTTGAGGGCGGCGACCTCGAAGGGAATGTGATCGGGTATGACGTCGAGACTGACCCCGCGCACGGCATCTTCGATGAGAAGGAGATCGGCGAGCGCTCCTGCGGCGCCGCCGTTTCCGATGATGCCGCTCGGTGCGGCCATCGGGTTGACGACGACGTGGTCTCCGGCGCTGATGCCGGCCACCTCCGCTCCGACGTAGACAACCTCACCCGCGGGTTCATGGCCCAGTGGCGTGCAACCCTGCCTGGGCGGGATGCCACCGATGGCGATGTAGAACGCATCGGACCCGCAGATACCGCAGGCACGCATGCGCACCAGGACATCGCGGGGGCCGGGCTCCGGATCGGCGACCTCGCGGATCTCGACGGACTCCGGACCGTCGACAAACACTGCTTTCACGACGCCTCCATCTCCGAGTCGGACTATGCGCGCATTGACTGCAGAAATCCGGGCCAGTCGGGAAACAAGGCGCGGTTGACGATCTCGATGCGTACCCCGGTGGGATCGATGAGGTAGACAAACGTGTCTGACTTCTCGTCGGCGGGCCGCGCCTCCTGGCGGTATCCCGCCAACTCGAGGGACGCGGTCGCCGCAGTGAGGTCGTCAGCCCAGTAGCCGAGGTGGTGCAGGGCGTGGCCTGGCGATGCCGTCCAGATCGTGCCCGGCACTTCCTGAATCAGCTCGAGGTGTGGAGCCTGAATGGAGTACACGAACTCGAAGGGCACCTCGTGGTCCCCGTCCACGGTCGTGATGGCCAGCGTGGCCTGCACTGGAGCGGTCCACTCGTACCCCGCAGCCGCCGTCAACCGCGCTGCGGCGGTTCTCACATCGGATACCACCAGACCGCTGTGATAGCAGTCGTCTGGGGACAGCACCGGAACGCTCATTGAGCACCCTCCAGCTCGATGTTGAACGTCTCCAGGTACTCGGCGAACACGGGCTCGAGTTCCGCAACGCTCAGCCCGTACTGATCCAGGCTGTACGAGTTGAGCGCGAACCGATCTTGGGGATGGTCATCAAGCCAGCGATGCATACGGGATTCGGTATCGGCTGTCAGCGGATCACCCGCCCACTCGTAGACCCTGCGCATGACGCCGATAGGGTCGGCCATCATCTCCGAGTAGTACATGTGGAAGAAGCGGTCGTCGCCGATTCGGTCACGGGCCCGCAAAGGTCGTTCGACATGCATCGCCATCTGCGCCTTGGCATTTCGCCCCATCGCTTCGAGATCGATGGCGTCCGCATGCTGCGTCATGCTCTTCGGGAGTTTCCAGAGGTTACCCAGCGAGCCGGTTGCCTTGTACGGGTCGCGGTGGGCCCAGATCAGCCTCGCGTCGGGAAATACCTTGAGCAATGTTTCGATGTGCACTGAATGCGACGGCATCTTGAGGCTCCACGTGCCCGGCGCCGTGCTCTGGAGCACCTGAAGATACCTCTTCTGATACTCGTAGGTACTGGTCATGTCCGCTTCATGGATAAGCCATTCCGCGTAACGCGACGTCGTCAGAAACGAATCCCACGACAGCCCTTTGAAGTCCTGGTTGTGGATGAACATGTCTTCGGTGGGGCCGTCAGCGTCTTCCCAATGCGGCAGAGGCACATTGGCGTCCTTGACCATCTTGAGTATCTTCTGCTGCTCCTCCAGCAGGGCCAGGCACCGCGGGTCGGTGCGCAACTCCTCAGTCATCGCCGGTGGAACCGGTGTCACGCACTGCCAGTGCAGCAGCGAGCGCCGGGCGGGATCCTGATCGAGCAGATAGCTGATCACGGTCGTCCCCGTTCGGGGCATACCCAGAATGATCAGTGGCCGTTCGACCGGGGCGTCGAGCACCTCCGGATGGGAGCGAATGTAATCGTGGATCTGCAACCGCCGGCCCAGAGCGTCGGTGGCGTCCTCGAAGATGCGGTCCCGGCCGTACGGCGTGAAGGCTGACGACGATTTCACCTCGTCCACGATGACCGCCAGCCCCTCGCGCCAGGAGTCGGAGTCGACCTCCTCCAGGCCGGTGCGCTTCTGCGCCAGCGCGAGGATATCCTCCGGCGTTGTCACACAGTCGAACTCAGTCATGCCATCGCCCCTTAGACGGTGAGGTATCCGCCGTCGACGGCGAATGTGGTTCCGGTGACGTAGCGCGCGGCGTCGCTGCTCAGGAACAGCACCGCCGGCGAGACCTCCTCGGGCATTCCCATGCGCCCCATCGGGGTATGCCGCATCTCCGGTTCGAGCATCTCCGGAATATCCAGTACCGGGTGTGTCATTCGAGTATCGATGAGCCCGGGAGCCACCGCGTTGACGCGGATGCCGTCGTCGACCCATCGCCGCGAAAGGTTCTTGGTAAACGCGACCAGACCCGCCTTCGAGGAGCTGTACGCCGGCACATGCACCGCGGAGACGAAAGCCGACATCGAGATGATGCTCACCACGCTGGCGCCACCGGGAGCCGTGCTTGCCTTGAGTCGCTCATGACAGGCCATGGTGAGCCGCATGTGCGCGAACATGTTCACCTGAACCGAGCCGACATAGCCGTCGGGATCCCACTCGTCCTTGCCGCCCGCGTAGGGCCCTCCTGCGTTGTTGACCAACACATCGAGCCTGTCGTCCAGAGAAGCAGCCAATGCGTCGATCGCCGCGGAGTCCGACGCCTGGCACTGTCGGTAATTGAACGCGCTCAGGTCCTTCTCCGGATAGTCGCGCGCCGAGTCGCGGGTACCCGTCACGGTGACGGTGGCACCGGCGTCGGCGAAGTCGGAGGCGATCGCATACCCGATGCCGCTGGTGCCGCCGGTGACCAGAACGTCAGTGCCGGTGAAATCAAATGTGACCGTGTTCAATTGGGTTCCCTGAGGTTGTCGATGGAGTTTGTCAGCCAAGATCTCTCCCAGAAGTTCTTTGCCTCTGCGAGAAGCGCCTCGTGTGCGTCGAGTGCGACGGCGCGCGCCTCGGAGTTCGCCGGCTCGACGGCGAGAATCAGATCCGTCAATTGCAGTGCTTCGACGGGATGACCGCCGGCCAGCTGTGCGCGCGACGCCCGCACCAGTGCCTCGGTGCCTGCGGCGCCGACTACGTCCGCAGCGATCCCCGCGGGCGCGACGCCGTAGAGCTCAGTCGTGGATCGGTGCTGAAACCAGCCGGCGTACATCTCCCAGATGGCCCGGACATTCCAGGACGTCTTGCCGTAGCCCTCCCCCACGTCCAGATTGTCGGGAACCTTGACTTCGCGCATCGCGGTGTAGACGTCCTTGCCGGACGACATCGCCTCGATGGTGTGGTCGTGGACCGCGGTCATTGCGTCACGCATGGCCGTGACCTCTTCGGCGATGCGATCAGCGCCCTCGATCGGATCGAAATGCCCGGTGATCAGTCGTTCAGGGCGGTAGGCCAGCACCGCGTTCAGCGCCTCGATGTAGAGCACGGGATCCCGATACCGGTCGCCGCGGATGGTCATCAGATTCGGAACATGACCGAACAGTGGACCGAACAGGTTGCCGGTGAACAACGACTCGACTTTCGGGCAACCACACCACCAGCGAATCGGTGGTCTCTCCGCCGGGTGTCCACGCCAACTCGAAGCGTCGCCCTCCGACATCGAAATGGTGGTGCCGATCAAAGGTCGTGGTCGGCTCGGGAAAGGAGAAGTCGATCGTGGCAGGGTCCACGGTCTTGAGGTGCTCGACGATCGCGTCGGAAAACTTCTTGAACGCGAAGGCCGTCTTGGGTGCGCGGTAACCGCCGAGCCGCTCGGTATCGTCACGCCAGTAGCGGTAGTTGGAATGCATGACCACCTCGGTGCCCGCTTCGCGGAGGGCATTGACGCCACCCCAGTGATCCGCGTGCCCCTGCGTCACGACGATGACGCGTGTCGGCCCCGGAACGAGCTCAAACGCCTTGTGCCGCAGCCCACCTTCGAAGAACAGCCCGCCGTTGATGAGCACCCTGCCATCGTCGGTGCCGACCGCGTAGGCATTGGAGACGCCGGGCGACATCCACAGGTCATCGCCAAGAGACACGGCGGGATCACCGCTGGCGACGGCCAGATCCTCCGCGCCGGGTCTCTCACGGTGAATGCCCGCCATAGCGACTCCTCTGCAACCCTAGAGTTATAACTCTAGGACTGTAGAGGTAAGATCGTGTCCTGGGAAGGGGCCTTCGGAAAGGAAAGGTATTGAGTCTTCGTGGTCTCGTTGGATCAGTAGCCGTCGTCGCGGGCGGCGCCACAGGTATCGGAGCCGCGACCGCGCTGCGCCTCGGCGAAGAAGGCTGCCGGGTGGTCGTGGGCGACATCGCAGCCGAGGCCGCTGAACAGACCGCAGCAGGCATACGAGCACACGGCGGTACCGCGGTCGCCATCACGTTCGATCTCGCCGACCCCGAATCCGTCGCCGATCTGGTCGCCGAGACGGTCGCCACGTACGGCGGAATCGATTCGTTGTTCACTGTCGGAGCCGACATGGCCGCACTGCGCAGCGATTCCGACGTCGTCGACATCGACCTCGACGTCTGGGACCGCGTGATGACCGTCAACCTCCGCGGCTACGTCGCCGCGCTCAAACACACCATTCCCCACCTCCTCGACCGCGGCGGCGGCGCCATCGTCAACATGTCTTCGGCCGCCGCATTCCAGGGCGAACCGACGCGCCCCGCCTACGCCACGGCGAAGGCCGGAATCGGCGCGCTGACAAGGCATGTCGCATCCCGCTGGGGCAAGGACGGAATCAGGTGCAATGCCGTGGCGCCGGGATTCACCGCGACAGATGCCATCCGATCCGTTCCGCAGTGGCCTGACCTGGAAGCCTCAGCGCTCAAGCGCATCCGCGGCGACCGCGTCGGTGCGCCGGACGACGTCGCGTCGCTCGTCGCATTCCTTATCTCCGATGAAGGAGCGTGGATCAATGGCCAGGTCATCAACATCGACGGCGGCACCGTCCTACGGTGATGATGCCGCAATGAGTAAACCCGCAGCCCGCAAGCGCGACGGTGAGAAGCGCCGGCGCGAGTTGTGTGACGCCGCCATCCAAGTTCTCGCCGAGGAAGGTTCACGCGGGCTGACCCATCAGCAGGTCGACCGTGCCGCCGAGGTCCCCGACGGCACGACCTCCTACTACTACCGGACGCGCGCCGCCTTGCTTCGCGGAGTGGGTCGGCGCGTCGCCGAGATCGACACGGCCAACCTGCGTTCGGTGACGGACGCGACCACTACATCGGCCTCGCCGTTCGGCAGGTTGGCTCAACTGACGGTCATGCAGGCCGATGGCTTCGGCCTGCTTCTCAACAGGGCCCGACTGGAGTTGCTGCTCGCGGCCGCCCGTGATCCTGCGCTCGCGGAGACGTTGGCCGAATGGTTGACCAGAGTCGTCGAACTCACCCACGAAGCCATCTCGGCCATTCAGCCGCTGTCGAGCGATCCCCACCTGCGCGAGGCTCAGAGCGATGCGGTGATGACGACCATCAGCGGTGCCTTCACGCGCTTCGCCGCCGGAGATCGATCTCTTGCCGATCCTCTACGGCTCGAACGCCTGATGCATGCCGTCGTACTGGCAGTTGAACAGTCCTATACCCCGCTGGGTAAGGGTCGATCATGAGCGACGCATTGAACGGCCGTCGGATTCTCATCACCGGCGCGGCGACGGGCATCGGTGCCGCTGCGGTCCGGGTCGAACAGCAGTTGAAGGCGACGATCCCGCTGGGCGGCAGGCTCGGCGACCCGGACATCGACCTCGGCCCGATGCTTGTCTTCCTCGCCGGCCACGGCAGCGGATTCGGCTCCTGAGCGGACCAGCGGGTCAGGCGCGGGCGCGAATGATGTTGGCAGTCATCGGCGGAAGGTCGGCGTAGGTGACGATGCCCGGCCGGGCGGCCACCACCGCGGGTATCGCGTTCACTGCCGGTTGCGCGGTCAGCGTGGTTCCCACGGCGGCCAGGCTCTCCATGGTGGCGTTCCCCAGGTTCTGCGGTACGAAGTCGACGCGCATGACGACATTCGGGTTGGCCCGTACTTCGATGAGATAGCCCATCAGGGTGTCCCAGGCCGGTTCGATATCGGTACCGAGCGTCCAGCGAGCGTTGAGTTCGAGAAGATCGTGGCTGCCGACGACGCCGTACCAGGTGATGTCGATCCCGGCGACCGTCCCCTTCCGGACGGATCGCCCGGCTACATCGAGATCTTTCGTCGCGTGGGCGAAACGCACCTCGTACCGGATGTCGTCGAGGGTGACGCCCAGAACGGCGGCCATGGCCTCTGCGGCGTCGCGGAACTCCGCCACCCCGTCGGCGACATCGTCGGCATGGCCGGGATCGCCCGCGGGACGTCCCCACCCGAAGTCGTCCTGATTGCTGTCGGCGGACAAGAAGGCCAGGTCGAACGACTCGGTGATGCGAATGCTGTCGAGATCGCGTGCCACTCCCGACGCAACGGCAGCGATGTACTCGATCCATCCAGGATTGACTCCGCTGCCGAACAGGCTGGCACCACCCTCGGACGCGGCGCGGTCGAGCCTGGCGCGGGCTTGCGCTCCGACTGAGGCACCGGTCATGAACTCGGAGGTGGTGACCACGTTGACACCGGAGGTCAACAGCAGGCACAGATGATCGATGTCGGGGTACAGCGGCATATAAGCGACGCAGTCCGGACGCAGCGCGATGATGGCGTCGACGTCGTTGGTGGCGGTGATTCCGAGGTCGTGGTCGAGGCCCGCCAGTCGACCTGCGTCCCTCCCCACTTTGTCGGCGGTGTGCGCATAGACACCGACGAGCTTCATGTCGTCACGGGCGATGATCGACCTCAGCGAGGCACGGGCGACGTTTCCGGTGGTCCACTGCACGACGCTTAGTGTCACTGTTCCCTCAAAACCCATACTGTTGGCTCAACGGTAAGTCCGCCGCCTGAGTGTCGGCTCGGGACCTTCAGCTGTCAAGTGCCGCGTGGTCCCTCAGATGCCCACCGCGCCCGTGCCGACCATTGCCGCGCCGATCGCTGCGAGCGCGACGGTGGCGGCAGCAGCCTGGTGCCGTCCTGTCCTCCGCCGCACGCGGGTCAGCATGCCGTCGACCCGCTCGGCGGCGACAAGATAACCGACGACGGGCGCGATGACGGTCGATCCAGCCAGCAGGGTGAATGCGCCGACCGTGACCACCGTTCCTGACGCACCCAACCCTGCCGTGCCGATGGCCAGTCCGGCAGCAGCGGTCGCGATCATCACCTTGGGATTGAGCACCGTCAGCGACACCGCAAGCAACGATGCGGCGGTAGGGGTGATCCGGGTGAGCCCGGTCAGCCAGGACGGGACGACCTGAAATGCGCGACCTCGCCGCGTCCAGGTGAAGGCGGCGAGCAGCAGCAACACGATGCCGAGTCCGATCCGCACCCACGCCCCGCTGCCGTGGGCGGACCATTGGAACCCACTCAGCAGATTGGGCGTTCCGACGAATAGCGCGGTAGCGCCGACGAGAGCGACCAGCGATCCGGCCAGGTAGGCCAGGCTCGTCGCGCGCGGCCTTTCCGCGCCGAACATCAACGCCAGCGGCGGCAGGATTTTCACCGGTGACCACGCCACCACCACGGCCAGCGGCACCAGTTGGGCGAACACGGTCGGCAGCTGATCAGACATGGCGCGTCACGGTGTCGCCTCTCGGGTGTGCGGGCAGGGCGACGACACATTTCCAGATTCATGCAGCGATGTCACGAGTTACGCGCCCCATGCGCAGATAAAGCATCCGCCGCGGCGTTTGTGAGGACCTGTGCCGGGTAGATGCTTCAGGTGGACGCAGAACCTGACGAAATCGCCAACTCGCCGATCGTGCGGCGGGAGACGCGTGCTTCGCGACAGCGCGTCTGGGATGTGCTCGCCGATGGCTGGACGTATTCCCAGTGGGTGGTCGGCAACAGTCGTATTCGTGCCGTGGACCCGAACTGGCCGGCGCCTGGCAGCACGATCCACCATTCGATCGGCATCTGGCCTGCTGTGGTCAACGACACCACCGTCGTCGACTCGAGCATCCCCGAGCGCCAGCTCGTTCTGATCGCGAACACCCGACCGTTCGGCAAGGCCCGGATCACGCTGCGGCTGACCGATCTCGACGACGGCGGATGCCTCATCGAGATGGCCGAGGTGCCGGTGACACCACCGATGAGCTGGCTACCGAATTCCGTTGCCCTGGCCGGAATCTTCCCCCGCAACCGCGAAGCGACGTGGCGGCTCGCGGCCCTCGCCGAACGGCGCACCGAGGACGACGTCGACTCCGATTGAGTGCGTCAGCCCGGTCAATCGCCGGGCTGCTCGACCCTGGGTGCGCGCCGCGGATCGCCGGAGGACGGTTCGGCGCCGGCTTCAAGTTCGCGCAGACGCGCTTCCAGGATTTCGAGTACCGGAACCCGCGCGGCATGGCCGGCTTCATGATTCAGCACGATCCCCAACTCGTCTTTCGTCAGCGAGCGGACACGGTGCTGCAAATCGCCAATATTCATTTGGTCGAAGTCAGGCAGCGGTAGATCGTCGGACGCGCTCATCATCATCTCCATTGCTTGCGGAACTCAGACCAGAGCGATAACCGCCTGCGCGGTGACTAAACCCGTCACGGCAATCATTGACGTCGGTCCTGGCTCGCGGCACCGATACGCCCAGATACCGTGATGCGATGCATTCTTTCCGTCAAGCCGTCGAGGCGGGCGACCACGCGGCCATCGAGGCGCTACTGGCCGACGACATCGTGTTCACCAGCCCCGTCGCGTTCAAGCCGTACCCGGGCAAGGCGATCACCGCTTCGATCCTTCGAGGCGTGACGCGCGTCTTCGAGGACTTCCGCTACCTCCGCGAGATCGCCGACGCCAATGGACGCGACCACGCCTTGATCTTCGAGGCGACCGTCGCGGGCAAGAAGATCACCGGCTGCGATTTCCTGCACACCAACGAGGACGGCCTGATCGACGATCTGATGGTGATGGTGCGACCGCTCTCGGGTGCGACCGCATTGGCCGAGGCGATGGGCGCTCAGTTCGACCGGATCCAGAAAGAGGCCATGGAAAGCAGCAGCTGAGCTGCCAGTTCCACGATGGAGCTGGAGTGCCGCGCGGCGATCCAGCGAGGCATTCCGGCCGTCGCGTGGGTGATCGCTTCGAGGTCGCGGTCGACATCGTGGAGGCTGCCGGGTTCCGTCCGGGCCGGGACCGCTACGACTTCTGGCGCCGCTGATACTCACGAACCCCCGCTGAGCCGCCTTCGTGTGTTGCCGAGGTGGACGCGCATGGCAGCGCGGGCCGTCTCCACGTCGCCGGCCAGTACCGCGGCCGCGACGGCCTCGTGCTCGCGCTGCAGCCGATCGAACGGTGTCCCATCGGCTTCGGAATCAACGGGCTCCAGTTGGGTGCGCTGCAGCATGATCATCATCGGTCCGAGGGCGTCGATCAGATCGCCGTAATCGCCTGTGTTGCAACGCCAGAGCGCCCCACTGAGGCACCGGCCCACAGAAGCGACTCGTAGATGTTGCCGATGTTCGACGGATCCTGGCCGAGCGCGGTGGAGGCGATCTCCTTGAGATGCGCATACCGCGCCGGGCCACCGGCACGCTTCGAGTAGCTGAATCCCATTCCCGTGTAGCCCTGTTCGGTGGTGACCTCGACGAACAGCAGGACGGACTCGGTGAGTGGCATCGGCCGTCCGGTCAACACCTTCGCGTCGCTGACCGGATTCTCCAGTGGGAGCACGACATGCGAGAGCTTCAGGTGGTCGGATCGCGTCACGGGTCGTGGTCATCGGTGGCTCTTCCGGCATACGCTCCGAAACATATTTCATATGTCTCGAACTTGTATGTTGACCGTAACCGCGGCTGCGACCGCGGATCAAGACATCGGCGGGAGCGGTACAGCGTTATTCGATACCAAGTTTGCATCGACACTCTGCGGCCTTGATACATCAACCAAATGCATTGGCAGATCGCCTTTTAACATCAGACCCACTCAGTCAGCTACGGGCCTTCGTCGTCTTCGGGGAGGAGGTAGCGCTCGGGGTGGTGGTATCCGTTGACGCGGTGTTGGCCAGTGTCGAGATCCGGCGGTGGGAGCCATTCGGTCTGGTTCCTCTTGTTTTTGCGGGTGCGCCAGTCGGTTTCGTCGAGCATCCGGTGATCCGGCTGGCAGGCCAGGGTCATGTCATCGACATTGGTCTGCCCACCATCGTTCCAATCGGCGACGGCATGGTGGGCTTGGCACCAATACCCGGGCGCGGTGCAGCCGGGTCGCGTGCAGCCCCGATCGCGGGCATGCAGCACGATCCGCTGGGCAGCGTTGGCCAACCGTTTCGTCCGGGCCAGATACAGGGATTGGCCGCTGTGTTTGTCGTAGACGTAAAGGTAGTGGTGGGCGTTGGCGGCCATCCGAATCAAATCGGGAATGGGTAACAGGCTCCCGCCGCCGGTGACCGCGACACCGGCACCCTTTTCCAGCTCCTGCAAAGTCGTCGACACGATGACCGTGACGGGCAATCCGTTGTGGGAACCCAACTCGCCCGATTCCAGGGCACGACGCCCCACCGCCAGGAAAGCGTCGTGGTTGCGTTGGGCCTGGGTGCGGGTATCGGCAACCTTCTCGTAGGAAGCACTGTCGCCAGCGTTCTCGTCGGGGTTGTTGTGTCCGGGGGCGGCTTCTTTGGCGAAGACCGCCTCCCAGATCGCCAGCGCCTCGGGAGTGAACCGACCCGACACCGATGCCGTCCCATCGGCCTGCTGCTTACCGATCACGATGCCGCGCTTGCGGGCCCGCTCCTTGTCCGAGGGTTCGGCGCCGTCGGGATCGATCATCATCAACAACACCGCCGCGGCTTCAGCAAGGTTCTCCGGATCCAACCCCGCACCCGCTTGCGCTAAGTGGCGATCAGCTTCAGCACGCAGGTCAGCATCCACCCACGACGGCAACTCCTTATGGAACTTCACGATTACCGCGACGTGCTCGGCCCCCAACAGGCCTTGAGCTTGGGCGGCGGCGGTAGCCTCCCACAACGGCGCCAACGGCTCCCCCGTCATCGCCCGGCGCGGCCCGAGAACCTCAGCGCGCTTGAGCCGACGCTTGGCCTCGGCACTGGAAATCCGCAACGCCGTCGTCAACACCGCCGGCCATGACTTCTCACCCAACCGGCACGGCTCCGTCTCGGCCACCAGACCAGTGATCAACCGATGCTCCACCACCGGCGCGCGCCGCAGGTTGCGCTCCAACCGGGCATCCAGGCGGACCCGCTGCGCCGGACTCAGCGCGTCATAATCCAAATCCAGCATCGCGTCGATGACCGCGTCGAAAGCATCAAAAGCCTCCAACACCTCCTCACACGACGAACCCATACATCGAACACTAGTTCGAACCACTGACAATCCAGCTCAAGAATGTGACCACAGAAACCCAAGTGACAGAAGAAAATTCAGAGGTTTCGAAGCCCCGACAAGGCCGCAAGATCAGGAGCGGATGAACTCCAGCAGGTCGGCGTTGATCACGTCCGCGTGCGTTGTTTGCGGCATGACCAGCACCGGCAGCTGGATCTTCTTGAGGTCCTCGGTGAAGTCGGTCTGCGAGAACGCGACGATGCCGTCGTAGTGCGCCCTGCACGGTTGGTCGCGACCTGCACCTGGAAGTCGTCGAACACCGACTTGGGCAATCCGCCCGGGTTGGCGTCGGTCTGCACCATCAGCGGCGGCACGGCCGCGATGATCGCCGCCTTGACCGCGCGGCCCTCACCGTGGCGCGCGAGGTAGTGCACGACCTCGCCGCCGCCGGTGGAGTGCCCGACGTGTACGGCGTCATGGAGGTCGAGGTGCTCGACGACCGCAGCAAGGTCGTCGGCGTAGTGGTCCATGTCGTGGCCGTCGGCGCCTGCGGCGACATACTCCTGAACTGCAGCTAGACATCGGTTCGCAAACAGACGACGAGGCTCACCGCAGCCAGCGCCTGCCTGTGCGTCTGACCGACCCAAGCATTTCCGCAGCTTCAGTCTGATAGGCATGCTCGGCCCAGCCTTGCGGCGTCGCCTCAAACCGCCTGTCCGTGATCGATGGATCTGCCCCGGCGTCGAGCAACCGCTGGATGAGCTCAAGATCGCCCGCCCATGCCGCGTGGTGCAAAGGCGTCGCACCGTCGTCGTCGAGGGCGTTCAGATCGTCGGGGAACACCGCGGAAACTGGCTGCGCGCCTGCGATATCCACACCGTGGCGGGCCAGCAGGTCGAGCCGCTGAGCGAACCCATGCTCTGCGGCCCAAGTAATCTGGCGTTGCCACATCTGCTGTCTGGTTTCCATCGCCTCCCCCAGCGCTCGCTCCCAAGGCCCAGGTCCGGCATCAGCCAGCCCATGAGCGAAGAGCAGTTCGAGGTGCGAATCGTCGGCACGAAACATCCGGTTGTATAGCGTCTGCTGATCCACGGGGTGGGCCCCTCGCTGCAGCAGAAGCGTCGCCAATTCCGATGCGATGGGGTGGCGGGGCTGCCGGCGAGGCCCCTGCTCCCCCTCGCCGAAGATCCCGGTGAGCGCGGTAAACGGCGTCGACATCCCCCGCCACAGGTAACCGGCATTCGGGTCAGCACCCGCGTCGAGCAGAAGTGTTGCGGCGGTGAGTATTTCCTCTCGGGTTCGGCCGGTCTTCACCCGTGAGTAGCACAGATACAGCAGCGGCACCCAGCCGAAGGGTCCGCCGGCGGAGCTCGCCACATCTCCATGAGTGAGGTGGCGCGCCAACGCTTCCGGATCGGCCGCCGCGGCGGCGGCCCAAACGTGCGCATCCGCGAGGTCGGGTTCGTCCGCCAGGATCTGTGCGGCCGATGCCCATCGCGGCGGTGCGTCGTCGTCGGTGTAGCGCAGTACCGCAAGCGCACAGAACCGGTCGGGTGCAGCCAGCGCGCGCTCGTCGACGCGTGCCGGATCGACGCTGAGTCCGGCGGCGGCCTCGAGGTAGTGCACGAGCGCGGGCCAGCCGGAGAAGCCGTAGCCCCGCGCGATGGTCAATTGCGCGTCGTGCAGGGCTAACCGGTCGCGGTCGACCGCGAGGTCCGGCCGCGGATGATGTCGATGGACGAGGTCGACAGCGTCTTGGGCACCGGCGGATACCTGCCGCTGCAACTTGCGGGCCTCGTTACGGAGGTGATCGAGCGAGGGATTGTCGGGCAGCGTGCTGGCCATGAGGGCCTCCTCTCGTCAGCCCGATGTCCGCAAGGTCGGGCCGAGAAGAGGTCGGCGACGATCGTCATCATGCAGGGAGGCTGAGCCTCTTCGAGCGGACATCGGGCGGTCCTGCGCGCCTGCCGCGAGTGTAGCTGCGGAGAGCACGGATTCGAGGGACGCGCGGTTTCATCGATCCGCAGGCTTCCGCAGATGCCTGCGGATCGGTCGGCGAACGCCATGTCTCGGTCAGCATGCGCCACACCGCCACCACCTCCCCCTGTGCCGAACGTGAGTGACTGTCGAACGTGACTGGCTGCCCCACCGTCGGCAGGCGGATCCCCGCGAGCGGATGTGTTTAGGCTAACCTCGCCTAGGTGTCGTTCTCGTATGCCTCAGTCGTCGAGACCGCCCAGCTGAGTGCCCGCCTGCAGCGCATCGTGCTGCGTGTCGACGATCCCGCTGTTCTCGACGTCAGACACGCTGGTGACTCGGCAATCGGCATCTACTTCTCGCGTGCAGACGACTTCTCGAGTGCAGACAACGTCGCGAGCCGTCGGACGGCCGCAACTATTCGGTGCGCTATCACGACGGGGACCGCATCACCGTCGACATCATCTTGCACGCGCAGGGCCCGGGTACCGAATGGGCTTCGGCAACCGAACCCGGTGACCGCGTCGGCCTCGACCACGCCAGGTCGTGGTATCAGCCCGAGCCGGAAACCGAGTGGCAGCTGCTGGTCAGTGACCTGTCCGGATTGCCGGCAACGGCGCGGATCCTCGAGGAGATGCCTGAGGGCACCCCGACAACTGTGATCATTGAAGTCGACGGTGAGGACGACCTCGATTACCTGCCGAAGTATCCCGGTCTCGTCCTCATCTCCAGCATCGGCACCGGAAACGGTCACGGCCCAAGCACACTCGCGCGCGCGGTCCGCGAACTCGAGCTGCCTGACGGCCGCGGGTACTGCTGGTTCGCCGGGGAGGCCGCCGAATCGCGGGCCGTGCGCAAGCACTTTCGCGGGCTGGGCTGGACGATCGATCAGTACGACATCACCGGATACTGGCGTCACGACTCGGAAGTCTGGGACGCCCGTTTTGCCGAGGTGCAGGACGACGTCCTTCCCGTCTACGAGCGCGCGCTGACCGACGGTAAGGGCGACAAGGTGGCGTTCGAGGAGTTCGACGAGGCCTGCGAGCGGATCGGTCTCTGACCCCTGTGACCACTCAGGCTCCGGCTCCCCGACGCCTCTCCGGAACCCTCGGCTTGTCTGGGATCTGGACACCTACATCTGGTTCGCGTTCGCGGGCTCGTTGTTCGCGTGGTCATCCCGCCCGCGGAGTTGCCCGCGGGCATTCGTCACCGCGTTCATCGGCGGTTCGTCGCCGCCGACCCCGATGATGCAGTTTCACGCGTGGATCCCTTCCGTAGGTGTCCTCGCGCGAAACCTTAGCCTAGGCGTCACAGACTCTCCCAGGACAGCTGTGGCAGAAGACCTTTGGGGTCGATGGGCATGCCGGCTACTCGTAGTTGATGTCGCCAAGGCGGAACTGTCGCGTGGAGAAATCGATCTGGGCGGCGGGATTGGCGATCGCCGTGGTCAATCCCGCTCCGAACGGCCCGAGGCTGTCGAACAGCGTGGCGGTACCGACCGCCAGACCGTCCGCGGCGTGATGCGAGTCGGCCTGGATACCGATCCACTCGTCCACAGGCAGTCGCGACAGCGCGACGGTCAGGTCACCGTTGATGTAACCGACTCCTTCGGTCCCGAGGTTGGTCACCAGGCTGGTGGCCTCGGCCACCATCGCCGCGCGCACGAACGGCGAGTTGGCCTCGCCACCGACGACACTGATCCCGTCGTTGTAGAACCGCTTGCGCGATGCGTTCTGATGCTCGGCCGGTGAGCGGGTCCAGCCGACGTCGTCACTCCCAACGAACGGCAGGAGCGTTGTGTCCGGCGCAGGAGATTCCGGAAACGCCTGCGGCGTCCGCCACAGCGTTCCCGGCGGCGGCGACGACGGCCGGTACTGAATCAGGGTCGCCCGCGCCACCACGCGGTCACCCTGCACGACATCACATTCCGCACTGCGCACCCTGCGGCCGTCCCGCACCACCGTGATGTCGAGGGTCGTGTAGGCGTTACGGGCCGCCCGGAAGAGATCGACGGTGAGCCGCGTGGGACGGAATTCCGTGGAACCACAGTCATTTTCGAGGCCTTGGGCAACCAGTCCGACGATCGCAGGACCGTTGAGGTGGTCTTCGCCCCAGTGGCTCTGGGCGAACCGGGTCGGCGTGAAGCCCTCGCCGGCTTGAGTGAAGTACGCCGCGCGCTCTGAGGCTCCTGGGTTCTGCACGCCTTTCAGTAGACCGCGTGGCCAGCCGGTGCGTTGAGGCGGCCCACCGCTCAGGCCTCTTCCGACTCCTCCTTGACGGCACGTTCGCCCGAGTCTTCGCGGCCTGGCCTGCGGCCACGCATGATGAATGCGGCCAGAGCCAGCACCAGCACCACCCCACCGAGCACCGCGATCTCCACGACGGCGCGTGCGAAGTCGGGACCCTTGTCGAGCAACTTGGCCGCCTCGACCGACAGCACCACGATCTCCTTGATGCCGGCGAGCATCCCGACGATCAGGAACGGTTCGACGACTATCTCGTGGGAACGCAGAGAAGTGCGCACCGCGTAGAGCAATTCGACGAAGATGAAGATCAGCAACAAGCCGTCGAGGATTTCGAGCATGACCGTGTTCGCCGGAGTGCTGCGCAGGCGCAGCATCGTGTTGAACTGGCTGACCAGCAGCGCGCCCGACCCGATCACCAACATCACCGCGATGACCCAGTAGATCGCGTCCTCGACAATGCTCAAGATGCGGTCAGCAAGGCGCTGACGGTCCTGATCGTCCTGTTCTTGCCGAGCCATCGGGGAGTGTCCTGTCTCAGCGATTCAGTTGCCAGATGCGGGTCGACAACACTGTCGCGAACGCGCACCACAACGGGTACGCCGCCAACGCCGTACCCGCAGGAGCGTTCACGCCCCCGGCCCGGCGGGCAAGGTCGGCGCTGCTGACGGTCAGCACCCCCGAGAGCAGCGACGCGGCACCCAGCCGGCGCCGGTTGAAGAACAGCCAGCTCCAGCCGGCATTGAGCACGAGGTTCGCCGCCAGCGCCCGGGTGTACGCGCGGGCCTGCTCGGTGTCACCGCGGTCGTTGAGAGTGTCGAGTGTGGACGCCGACACCGCGGCGATGTCGGAGTACAGGATGTTCCACGCAATCGGGAAGGCCAGGCGGGGCGGCTGGAATCCGGGCTTCTTCAGCCGCCGGTACCACGACGATTCGACGGCGGATCGGGTGGCGAGAGCTCCCGCAGCAGCTGCGGCGAACGATCCGCCTGCGGTCTTCGCGAGGGTCGAGGGGCGCATGCAGGTCCTTTCCGGCAATGCCGGCTTTCGCCGAGCATCAGTGTCAATACCCCGATCCCGTGCTGCGGAATCAGGTTGCCGCGGGCTCGTTTCGGCGCGCAGCGAACATTCGGTATCCGCCGTAGAGCGCGGCAGCCACCAGCCCGTTGACGAAGTACGCGATGTCGGCGCCGTGCCAGGCGAGCGCGACAGGGCCCTGGATCAGGGTGGTGTTCATGAACGGGATGGCCGCGGCGTAGGCGACAAGGAACACGATCAGCGCGGCGATACCGTCGCGACGGTCGGTGGTCTCCAACGCCGGGTCGAGGGTGCGTCTGCCCCAGATGCGCATCCGCCAGTCGATGACGACGACGGCGACGAATGCGGGGATCCAATAACTCACCAGCAGCAGCACATCGGTGAACCGGGTCGCGGTGTCGGCGGCGTGCAGCCAGAGGATCAGGACGAACGCCAGCACCGTGACGATGACCGCGGACACCGGCCGCCGCACCCGCACGCCCAGGGTCTGCAATGCCAGCGACCCGCTGTAGTCGTTCATCACGCCCGAGCCGATCGAGGCTACCGCGATCACCAGCAGTGCGAGGCCCCCGATCAGGCCGCCGCCCATGACCGATCGGACACCTTCGACGGTGTGCTCTCCGACCACGCTCGCGGCCGCGATCCCGACGCCCTGGACGAACACGTAACCCGCCGCCAGCCCTGCCGTGGTGAAGCCGAAAACCTTGGCGGCCGAGACTCCGGCGGGCAGATAGCGGCTGAAGTCGGCCGCATAGGTCGCCCACGAAATGGCAAGGCTGAACGCGATCGTCACCTCCAGCACGAAAGCTCCCGCCAGATCGGCGCCGGAAACCGTGGCAGGAACCACGATTTCGTGACCACCGACGAGCTTGATTGTGAACACCACGAACGTGACGAACAGGACGACCGTCAACACTGCCTGCAGCCGGTGGATCAACTCGTAACCGAAGAACCCGACCACGCCCTGCACGCCGAGCACGATCAACACCGCGGCCCAGAACGGGATCCCCAGCAGCGCTGAGAGCGCCTCGCCACCGAACAGCCCGACCAGCGCATCCCATGCGATGGACGAAAGCCATTGCAGGGCAGCGGGAACCACCACCGTTCCGCCGAAAGCCATGCGCGCGTTCGGAATCTGCCCGGTACCGGTGCGCGGACCCCAGGTGGACAGGTAGCCGACCACCAGCGCGCCGAGGACGGTGCCGATGACCATCGCCAGCAGGCCCAGCCAGAAGCCGAGACCCAGCACGATCGCCAGCGTGCCGGTGAAGATGCCGGTCATGTTCACCTGCGGGGCGAACCACACGGTGAACAACCGGCCAGGGCTGCCGTAGCGGTGTTCCTCGGAAATCGGCGCGATCCCGTGCGTCTCGACCGACAGGTCACCCGCGCCCGACGGCCGGTGGCCGCTGAACGCCTCCCCGGTCAACGCGCTGGATCCGGCCCCTGACAGGCTCTCCTTCGAGCGTCCTTGTGGCATGGCCATATTCGACCACGACGCGCTGGGGTCGACCCCGGCGCCCCACTTGACGATGATGGGTCGGGTGACCGACAGCGACCTCGCCACCCATACTCCCGACGGCAGGCCCCGCGCACGCGGCGCGGGCATCACGCTCGCCGGCCAACCGGGACCGCTCAACGCGCTCACCGATGTCGCCGGCGTCCACGTCGGGGTGACGACGCTGATCGAGGGTGACGGGCCCCTGGTCGTCGGGCAGGGACCGGTACGGACGGGAGTGACGGCGATCCTGCCTCGGGGGCGTTCCGGCGTCGGCCAGCCGTGCGCGGCAGGCTGGTATTCGCTCAACGGCAACGGCGAGATGACCGGGACCACGTGGATCGACGAGGTCGGGTCGTTCAACCTGCCTGTGGTGCTGTCGAACACGCACGCTGTCGGCGCCTGCCACACCGGTGTCGTGCAGTGGGGCAACCGGGTCGCACCGCGACTGGCCCGTCAGTGGCTTCTCCCGGTGTGCGCCGAGACCTGGGACGGCTATCTCAACGACATCAACGGTGGACACGTACGCCCCGAGCACGTCGAGGCGGCCCTTGATGCCGCGGCCGGTGGACCGGTTGCCGAAGGATCCGTCGGCGGTGGCACCGGGATGAACTGTTACGACTTCAAGGGCGGAAACGGCACGGCTTCGCGTCTGGTCGCCTACGGCGCGCGGACCTACACCGTGGCCGCGTTCGTCCAGGCCAACTTCGGCTCCCGGGTGGAACTGACCGTCGCGGGCCGTCACATCGGGCCGCAGCTTCTCGACGACAATCCCCTCGACGGCGACTGGTTCGCCCGTGACCTCGCCGGTGCCCCGCCAGGTGCGGGTTCGGTCATCGCGATCGTGGCCACCGACGCGCCCCTGCTGCCCGGTCAGTGCAAGGCGCTGGCACGACGCGTCCCGCTGGGGCTCGCGAGGACCGGGACCACCGGAAGTCACTTTTCCGGCGACATCTTCCTGGCGTTCTCCACCGCGGATGTGCCGGACCTGGCCAGCACCTTTCCCCTCGGCCCGGTCGGCATCGGCGGTGAAGCCGAGATCGGCACAGTTCGTTTTCTCCCGTGGGGCCGGATGGACGCCCTGTACGCGGCGGTGGTGCAGTGCGTCGAGGAGGCGGTGCTCAACGCGCTCGTCGTCAACGCCGACATGGTCGGTCGCGACGGGCACCGGTCGCCGCGCCTTCCCCTTGACCGGTTGGCGGTTCTTCTCGGCAAGACGACATAATCCAAGAACTGAAGACCAGCTAACGATCGGAGCGGACGTGCACGAGGCCGGGGTCAAGCGGCCGCGTCTGCTGGTCATCGGGCTGAGCGTGGTGGTGCTCACCGTCGCCGTGCTGCAGACCGCGGTGGTGCCGGTGCTCGGCGTGATCGCCGATCAACTGAATGCGTCCACCGTCGCGGTCAGCTGGGCCGTGACCGCGAATCTGCTCGCCGCCGCGGCGGCGACGCCGCTGATCGGCCGCCTCGCCGACCTGCACCGGAAGAAGCGGGTGCTGCTCGGTGTGCTGGCTGTCGTGCTCGTCGGCTCGGTGCTGGCCGCGGTCACGTCGTCGCTGGCGCTGCTGATCGTCGCCCGTGTCCTGCAGGCCGCGTCGTTCGCGCTGTATCCGATCTGCATCGCCATCCTGCGCGAAGAACTCAGCCCGGACCGCATGGTCTCGGCCATGTCGGTGTTGTCCGGCACGCTGGGTTTCGGTGGCGGCATCGGGTTGGTCGTGGTCGGTCTGTTGATGAGCGGCAACGCCGGATATCACCGGGTGTTCTGGCTGACCACCGGGTTCACGGTGGTCGTCATCGTCATCGTGCTCACGCTGGTGCCGAATCGCCCACTGACGGCGTCGGGGTCGATCGACTGGCTGGGCGCGGCCGGTCTGGCCGTCGGCCTTTCGGTGCTTCTGCTGGCGATCACCCAGGGCAACGCCTGGGGCTGGCTGTCGCTGCGCACGATCGCCAGCGCCTGCGGCGGCGTCGCGGTACTGATCGCATGGTGGTTCTGGGAACGGCAGGCCGCTCGCCCACTGGTCTCGATCCGGATGCTGTCGCGGCGGTCGATGTTGTTCACCAATCTCGCGACGATCTTCGTCGGCATGGGCCTGTACTTCGCATTTCTCGGCCTGACACAGTTCGTCCAGGTCGAGCGCGACGTCGCCGGATACGGGTTCGGCGCCTCGGTGCTCGAGGCCAGCGTGGTCTACCTGCTGCCCGGCGCGCTGACCGGCTTTCTCATCGCGCTGGTCAGCGGCCGCTTCATCGACAGGTTCGGCGCCCGACCGGTCCTGATCGTCGCCGCGTTCGCGGGCATCCTCGGTTTCCTGTTCGCCGCATTCGTGCACTCGTCGCCGTGGCAGGTGATCACCGCGAGCATCCTGGCCAATGCCTACATCAGCCTCGGATACGGTGCGCTGCCCGCACTCGTCGTCGGGGACAGCGAAGCCGGCGAGACGGGGGTGGCGACCGGTATGAATGCGATTGCGCGCACGATCGGCGCGTCCATGGCCGCCGCGTTGGTCGCGGTGGTGCTCGGCCGCACAACCGCGGCGGGCCTGCCGATGGAGAGCAGCTTCACGCTGATCTTTCTGGGCGGGGCGGGGACAGCAGTCCTGGCGATGGTGCTCATCGCAGTATCGCGACCCCGCGCGCACCCGACGGAATCGGACGAGGCGCGCTACGAATCACGGGCGATGAACCACGAGTGGGGCTGAGCCAGCGGTTCGGTGTAGCGGGTCACGCTGAGGGTGACGAAGGACACCCGAATCGCTGGGGAATCAGCGCAGCTCGGCCAGATTACGCACCGACCGGTCCACGTCGCCCTTGATCACCCGGGCGACGACGCTGCCGACCGGCGTGTTCAGCAGACCGCCGGACAGATCGGCGATGACCCGGAACGACGAGCCGTCGCGACCGTGCGGCTCCACCTGCATGGTCAGCGCGATGCACACGCCGCCCCGTCCGGTCCCGACGAGCTCGATCTCCTTCGGTTCGTCGTAGCGGGTGACCCGCCAGTGGATGACATTGCGGAATCCCTTGACCTTGATCAACGACGCGACCTGCGTGTCGACGTCGATCTCCGAAGGGACCTCGCTCTTCCACCCTGCGAAGATCGTCAGCCACTCGCCGAAGCGCTTGAGATCCGAGGCGAGCACCCACGCACGCTCGGGACTGAGGTCAGAGGACACCGAGACATCAACAGTCGCCATGCCCCCTTCCCTACCCCAGGTGGTCGCAGCCGTAAACAGCACCGATCGGCGCGACGGGCTGCGACACTCGAGAACGCGCTGTCGAACCTGCCGACCGGGCCCGGTCAGGCATTGGTGGGTTGCGTCCTTCTCCGCGGATTCTCGCGTCGAGAATGGGATCACACGAAGGATTCCATTGTGGAAATGTTAATTCGTTGCGGAATCGCTTGCGAAGGTCGGCGAGATCCGCGATTGTTTATTCACAGCCGGGGGGCAGTTCTGAGGAGGAAGGGCTCTGACCCGCGCACACACGGCCGCTGATCAGCAGGCGGGACAGGACGGTGCCACCCGCACCAAGGGCGGCCCGGTCATCGAGATCGACAACGTCACGAAGCGTTTCGGCGACTACGTGGCCGTCGCCGATGCCGATTTCTCCATCGCCTCCGGTGAGTTCTTCTCCATGCTCGGACCCTCCGGGTGCGGAAAGACGACCACGTTGCGCATGATCGCGGGTTTCGAAACCCCGACCGAGGGAGCCATCCGCCTCGAAGGCGCGGACGTGTCGAGGACTCCGCCGAACAAACGCAACGTCAACACGGTGTTCCAGCACTACGCATTGTTCCCGCACATGTCTGTCTGGGACAACGTCGCCTACGGCCCGCGAAGCAAGAAAATCGACAAAGGGGAAGTCCGCAAGCGCGTCGACGAACTCCTCGAGATCGTGCGGCTGACCGACTTCGCCGAACGCAGGCCCGCGCAACTCTCGGGCGGGCAGCAGCAGCGCGTGGCATTGGCCCGCGCGCTGGTGAACTATCCCAGCGCGCTGCTACTCGACGAGCCGCTGGGCGCACTTGATCTCAAGTTGCGCCACGTCATGCAGTTCGAGCTCAAGCGCATCCAGCGCGAGGTCGGGATCACGTTCGTCTACGTGACGCACGACCAGGAGGAAGCACTGACGATGAGCGATCGCATCGCGGTGATGAACGCAGGCAACGTCGAGCAGATCGGCACCCCGACCGAGATCTACGACCGGCCCGCGACAGTGTTCGTGGCCAGCTTCATCGGTCAGGCCAATCTGTGGGCCGGGCGCCAAACGGGGCGCGCCAACCGCGAATTCGTCGAGATCGAGGTGCTGGGGTCGACGCTGAAGGCGCGCCAGGGCGAGACCACGATCGAGCCGGGCGGGCACGCGACGCTGATGGTGCGTCCGGAGCGGCTGCGGGTGTCGATGGATGCGCCCACCGGAGACGTCTCGGGCGTACGTGCCACCGTGTCGGACCTGACCTTCCAGGGTCCGGTGGTACGCCTCTCGCTGGCGGCCCCCGACGAGTCGACCATCATCGCCCACATCGGACCGGAACAGGACCTGCCGCTGCTGCGCCCCGGCGATCAGGTGTACGTGAGCTGGGCCCCCGATGCGTCGCTGGTACTGCCCGGCGCCGACATCCCGACCACTGAGGACCTCGAAGAGATGCTCGACGATTCCTGACGCTTTCGTTGTCCGGGCAGATCGCCCGCTCGACCCCATCCCCCCTTCCTGGAGCCGACGAAAGGCACGCCTCGACATGTCCCGTGAGATCGATCCCCAACTGATGGCCCGGATGACCGCGAGTCGGACCTCGCGCAGGCGTTTCATCGGCGGCAGCGCCGCCGCCGCCGCAGGCCTGACCCTCGGTGCCTCGTTCCTGGCGGCCTGCGGGTCAGACAGCAGTTCGCCGAGCGGCAGCACCGAGGACAGCGGTCCGGCCAGCGGCACACTGCGCATCTCGAACTGGCCGCTGTACATGGCCGACGGTTTCATCGCCGCCTTCCAGACCGCGTCGGGCATCACGGTCGATTACAAGGAAGACCTCAACGACAACGAGCAGTGGTTCGCCAAGATCAAGGAGCCGTTGTCGCGCAAGCAGGACATCGGCGCCGACCTTGCCGTGCCGACATCGTTCCTGGCGGTGCGGCTGCACCAACTCGGCTGGCTCAACGACATCAGCGACGAAGGCGTCCCGAACAAGAAGAACATCCGGCCCGACCTGTTGGAGGCCAGCGTCGACCCGGGTCGCAAGTTCACCGCGCCGTACATGTCCGGCCTCGTCGGGCTGGCCTACAACCGAGCCGCCACGGGCCGCGACATCAAGACCATCGACGACCTGTGGGATCCGGCCTTCAAGGGCCGCGTCAGCATGTTCTCCGATGCACAGGACGGCCTCGGCATGATCATGCTCTCGCAGGGCAACTCGCCGGAGAACCCGACCACCGAATCCGTCCAACAGGCGGTCGATCTGGTCCGGGATCAGAACGACAAGGGCCAGGTCCGCCGCTTCACCGGAAACGACTACGCCGACGATCTGGCCGCGGGCAACATCGCTGTGGCCCAGGCATATTCGGGTGACGTCGTGCAGCTGCAGGCCGACAACCCCGACCTGCAGTTCATCGTCCCCGAATCCGGTGCCACCACGTTCGTCGACACCATGGTGATCCCGTACACCACGCAGAACCAGAAGGCCGCCGAGGCGTGGATCGACTACGTCTACGACCGGGTCAACTACGCCAAGCTGGTGGCCTACGTGCAGTACGTGCCGGTGTTGTCCGACATGACCGAGGAACTCGAGAAGATCGACCCGGCCGCGGCCAGCAACCCGCTGATCAACCCGTCCCCCGAGGTTCTGTCGAAGTCCAAGGGCTGGGCGGCACTCACCGACGAGCAGACGCAGGAGTACAACACCGCGTACGCCGCCGTCACCGGCGGCTGACGCGATGGCAGGCGTCGCCAGCAGTAGTCGTCAGCGGAGCAAGATCGCCCCGTACCTGATGGTCTTGCCAGCGCTCGCGTACCTCGCGATTTTCTTCGTGGTGCCGTTCTTCTCGCTGGCACGCACGTCGTTGTCCGAAACCGCAGGCTCGGTGTTCATGCCGACGCTGACGTTCGCGTGGGATTTCGGCAATTACAGCGAAGCGTTCACCCTCTACCGCGAGCAGATCTTCCGGTCGTTCGGCTATGCGTTCGTCGCGACGGTGTTGTGTCTGTTGTTGGCGTTCCCGCTGGCCTACGTCATCGCCTTCAAGGCGGGCCGGTTCAAGAATCTGATCCTCGGCCTGGTGATCCTGCCGTTCTTCGTCACGTTCCTGATCCGCACGATCGCATGGAAGACGATCCTCGCCGACGAGGGCTGGGTGGTCAGCGCGCTGGGCGGCATCGGTTTACTCCCCGACGAGGGCAGGCTGCTGTCCACCAGTTGGGCGGTGATCGGTGGCTTGACCTACAACTGGATCATCTTCATGATCCTGCCGCTGTACGTCAGCCTGGAGAAGATCGACCCACGACTGATCGAGGCGTCCAAGGACCTGTATTCGTCGACGCCGCGCAGTTTCCGGCGGGTGATCCTGCCGCTGTCGATGCCGGGCGTGCTGGCGGGCAGCATGCTGGTGTTCATCCCGGCCGTCGGTGATTTCATCAACGCCGACTATCTGGGCAGTACGCAGACGACGATGATCGGCAACGTGATCCAGAAGCAGTTCCTGGTCGTCAAGGATTATCCCGCGGCTGCCGCGCTCAGCCTGGGGCTGATGCTGATCATCCTCATCGGGGTGTTGCTGTACACACGGGCGCTGGGCACGGAGGATCTGGTATGACGACTCAGGCAGGCGCCGCGATCGCGTCCGCCGCCCAGCAAGATCCGAGACCGAAAAAGGTTCGCGCGCGGCGCAATTGGGGCGACGTGCTGTTGCGGATCGCCGCCGGGCTGGTCCTGGCCTACCTGTTCCTGCCGATCTTCGTGATCGTGCTGTTCTCCTTCAACAAGCCGGCGGGCAAGTTCAACTACACCTGGCAGGGCTTCACGCTGGAGAACTGGCTCGACCCGTTCAAGTACCCGCCGCTGACCGAGGCGCTCAAACTCAGCCTCAATGTCGCCGCGGTGTCCACAGCGGTTGCAGTGGTGCTCGGCACCCTCGTGGCCATCGCGCTGGTGCGCCAACGGTGGCGCGGTCAGCGCGCCGTCGACACGTTCCTGATCCTGCCGTTGACCGCCCCCGAGGTCGTCATGGGTGCGGCACTGCTCACGTTGTTCCTGGACCTCAGCTGGCCCGCCGGCTACACCACGATTCTGTTGTCGCACATCGCCTTCGAGGTGAGTTTCATCGCGATGACGGTGCGCGCCCGGGTGCGCGGATTCGACTGGACGCTGGAGGATGCGTCACTGGATCTGGGTGCCGGCCCGGCGCGGACGTTCTTCAAGGTGACGCTGCCGCTGATCGTGCCGGGGATCGTCGCCGCGGCGATGTTGTCGTTCGCGCTGTCGCTCGACGACTTCATCATCACCTACTTCGTCAGCGGGTCGGAAGTCACCTACCCGCTCTACGTGAACGCGGCGGTCAAGGCGGCGGTCCCGCCCCAGATCAACGTGCTTGCGACGGCGATCCTGGTGGTGAGCCTGGCGCTGCTGGCTGCGGGAACGCTGTACCGGCGCAAGAAGTTCGAGGGCTAGCCTGGTTCACGGCGAGCGTGGGCCCTATGCACGGCTGTGGCCCGTTATCCGTACGTAAGCCCCACGTTCGAGCCGCTACAGGGTGACGTTCACCGTCACGCGTCCGCGCTCATCACGGTGCGCGACAGCGTGTCCGGTGCGGTCGGTGCCATCGAAGTTCGTCAGGGTCAGGGGCGCGCCCTCGCCGGTGAAGTTGCGCCACCACGTCTTCGAGTCCGGCGTCATGACCCGGATGACGACTCGTCGCGACGCTGGTAGTTGACCGGGTCTGGAAGCTTGCCGAGCGTCTCCGTGTACGGATCACGACCATGCTGCGCGACCAGCGGCCGACGAACGGGCGTCGATCAGGCGGCCGCACCGGCGTTGAAGAAGCCCACCACGGGCGAGTCGAAAATTCCTCGGGCCATGTGCCAACTATCCCGCCGGACCTGGACTCACGCCACCTCAAGCGGTATCGGGGACGCACGTGAACCGGTGCGCGCCGCCCCGATGCCCGCGGCAACCACGAGGCAGATTCCCACCACCCCGAGTTGCCCTGGCGACTGGTGCAGCACCACGAAGCCGACGACCATCGCGAAGGCCGGTTCGAGCGCCATCATCGTGCCGAACGCTGCTGTGGTGAGTCGACGAAGAGCCAACAGCTCCAACGCAAAAGGTACGACAGGCAGCAACACTGCCAGCCCGAGACCGATCAGCAGAATCTGGGGGGTCATCCGCTCGAACACCGCGGGTCCGACCGTCAACGTCGCCACCAGGCCGGCGACCGGCATCGAGACCGCAAGACCACTGATCCCGGCGACCTCGTCACCCACCTTCTGCGTCAGCAGGATGTAGCACGCCCAGCACACTGCCGCGCCGAGCGCGTAGGCGATGCCGACCGGATCCACCGCACCGCTCCACGGCTGGGTCAACACGACCACACCGATCCCGGCCAATCCCGGCCACAGGAGCCGTCCGGGTCCGTGACCGCGGGCGACGGCCACCCCGAGGGGCCCGAGAAACTCCAGCGCACTCGCGGTCCCCAGCGGGATGCGATCCAGCGCAGCCATGAACAGAAGCGTGATCGCACCGGTGACAACGCCCAGCACGACGCACATCAGAAAGCTTCTGCGAGTGAAGGCCACTCGCCGGGGCCGGACGATGATCAGCAGCAGGATGCCCGCCCATGCGAGCCGCAGCCAGGCGACGCCCTCGACACCGATGTCGTCGATCAGCGTGACGGCGCCGGCCAATCCGAGTTGGACACATGCCATGGCACCGACCGCCATGAGTGCACCCGCTCGCGCCTGATCCGTTCCCACCAGAGCATTCAACGGGACGGAGACCGTTGCGGTCCACGCGATTTTTCGCTACATACCGTTCACCAATCGCGAACAATCGTGATCGGTGGCAGATTGACGGGTTTGAAAATACGCCTCGGTGGTATGCGCGCCGATATGTTGAAGACTTCTCTGCGTTACGCGCCCATCATGTTTGCCACCGCGGCCGCGGCAGCCATCGGCTTCGCCCCCGCCGGAGCGGCTTCACCGGCGCCCTACCCGACCGGGGGGCCGCCCGGATGCTACGACCCGGCCGGCACCGGATGCGCCATCGCGCCGATGCCCCCTGCGCCTGGCGCGGTCGGGGCCATCCCGGGTGGTCCCGGTGGAGTCGCCGGACCCGGCGGCGCAGCAGGCGCCATCCCCGGCGGCCCCGCCGGAGCAGCAGGTCCCGGCGGCGCAGCAGGTGTCATCCCCGGTGGTCCGGGCGGAGTGGCTGGACCCGGTGGCGCAGCAGGCGCCATCCCCGGCGGCCCCTCAGGCGCTGCGGGTCCCGGCGGAGCCAGCGGCTGCATCCCCGGCATCGGCTGCGGAAGCGTCCCTGCCCCTTAGCCGTGTCGTGCGGCGCGGCCTTGCGGCCGCGCCGCCTCGACAGTTGTTGTGGTACTGACCGTTTCGTAACCCGCCGTGAGGCGATACACCGTGCGGTCGATGGTGGGCAGGATCTCGGTGATCGGAAGCTCCCCTGCCGCGAAGCGACCGAGTAGCCCGTAGACGACATTGGCGATGACGGTGTCCATGTCAGCTATGAACTCTTCGTCCACGCCGGCGAACACATCCAGCGCCGTGGGTACCACGACGTCGAGTCCTCGCCGCAACAGCCGCTTTCCACTGGGGCCCGAGCGTGCGCGAAAGTACGCCGCGAGCATCGCCGGATGACTCTCCCAAGGCTCGAACAAGATTCGGAACAGCCGCATCAACGCCTCGTGCAGAGTTTCACCCGGCTCGCGCCGCTGTCCCGCAACACCCGCGTAGCGATGCTCGTCGGTCCAGGCCTCCAACGCGGCCAGAATCAGCTCGTCGCGATTCGCGTACCGCTTGTAGATCGTCGCCAGCGAGGTACGTGAGCGCCGGGCGACCTCGCGCAACTGCACCGCGTCGTATCCCTCGGTCTCCAGTAGGTCGACGACAGTCGCCAGGATCGCATCATCAGAACCCATTGCTCGAACACCCTTGCCAGTTGTCAGTAACCCAGTTACCGTACCTCAGTAACACCGTTACTCACTGGAAGAGGTTCGATGGGTTCTCTCGACGGCAAGGTGGCATTCATCACCGGGGTCGCCCGCGGACAGGGACGCAGCCATGCCGTGCGGCTCGCGGCGGACGGTGCCGACATCATCGGAATCGACATCTGCGCCGACATCGCGTCCAACGGCTACCCGATGGCCTCGCCGGCAGAGCTCGAAGAGACTGTCGCCCAGGTCGAGGCACAGGGCGGCAAGATGCTCGGTTCGATCGCCGACGTACGCGACTTCTCCGCGGTCAAAGCCGCCGTCGACACCGGCGTGGAACACTTCGGACGACTCGACATCGTGTGTGCGAACGCCGGCATCGCTGCCATGGCATTCCAGGAACTGACCGACGCCGAAGACCTGCAGATGTGGACCGACGTGCTCGACGTCAACCTCGTCGGCTCCTTCCACACCGCCAAGGCGACGATCCCGCACCTGATCGCGGGCGAGCGCGGCGGCTCCATCGTGTTCACCAGCTCGACCGCGGGCTTGCGGGGCTTCGGCGGCAAAGGCGGAGGCGGCCTCGGCTACGCCGCCTCCAAACACGGCATCGTCGGCTTGATGCGCGCCCTGTCGAATGCTCTTGCACCCCATAGTATCCGGGTCAACACCGTGCATCCCACCGCAGTCAACACCATGATGGCGGTCAACCCGGCGATGACGGCGTTCCTTGAGCACTATCCCGACGGCGGGCCACACCTGCAGAACCCGATGCCGGTGGGCCTCCTGGAACCCGAGGACATCAGCGCCGCGCTCGCGTACCTGGTTTCCGATGCCGCCAAATACGTGACCGGAGTGACGTTCCCGGTCGACGCCGGCTTCTGCAACAAGCTGTGAGCGACACAGGACGCGTCGCCGGAAAGCGGGTGCTGATCACCGGCGCAGCCCGGGGAATGGGACGCAGCCACGCGCTCAGGCTCGCAGAAGAAGGGGCCGACGTCATCCTGGTCGACATCTGCGAGTCGCTCCCGGAGGTCGAATACCCCCTGGCAACCCGGGCCGATCTCGCCGAAACCGTACGGCTGGTCGGCGAATTCGGCCGCCGCGCAGTGGCCCACGTCGTCGATGTCCGGGATGCCGCCGCACTGGCCGCTGCGGTCGACGACGGTGTCGCCCAACTGGGGGGCCTGGACGCCTCTGTCGCCAACGCCGGGGTCCTGACCGCAGGCACCTGGGACACCACCACACCCGAACAGTGGCGCGCAGTCGTCGACGTCAACCTGATCGGAACCTGGAACACGTGTGCCGCCGCCCTGCCCCACCTGGTCGACCGCGGCGGCAGCCTGGTCAACATCAGTTCTGCGGCGGGGATCAAAGGGACACCGCTGCACACGCCGTATACAGCCTCCAAGCACGGCGTGGTCGGTATGAGTAAGGCGCTCGCCAACGAGCTTGCCGCGCAGAGTATCCGGGTCAATACGGTGCACCCGACAGGGGTGGCGACCGGGATGCGCCCCGAAACACTGCACGGACTGATCGCCGAGACCCGGCCGGACCTCGGCCCGCTGTTCCTCAACGCGATGCCGATCCAGATGGCCGAGGCGGTCGACATCAGCAACGCGGTGCTTTTCCTGGTCTCTGATGAATCGCGGTACGTCACCGGCCTGGAGTTCAAGGTCGACGCCGGCGTCACCCTGCGCTGACCCTTTCGGAAGGAACGGATCACCAATGACCGCAATCGAGATCGACCGCATCGAACGAGCCAGACGCGCGTACGCCGACATCATGACGATCCCGGCGCCCGAACCCTGCGCTCCCGCAGCCGCGAGCATGCTCGACTACGTCTTCACCGACGTGTGGCACCGCCCCGGCTTGAGCCGGCGGGACCGGCACTTCATCACGCTTCCCTGCGTCGCTGCAGCCGACGCCGAGAATCCGCTGCAGGATCACGTGTACGCAGCGCTCAACAGCGGCGACGTGTCGATCTCCGAAATGAAGGAAACCGTCCTGCATTTCGCGGTGTACGGCGGCTGGCCCAAGGCCTCGCGATTCAACATGGCCGTCGATGAACAGTGGCAGCGAATTCACCGCGAGCGCGGCGAGGAACTGCCTCCCCCGGTTCCGCTACTGCCGCTGACGACTCCGAGCGATCCCGAGGGCCGGCTGGCCGGCGGCGAGCAGGCCTTCAAGGACATCAACTGCCTGCCCTTCGCCCCCGTTCGAGACGATCCGTTCCAGGGCGCAGGAATCTTGAACTTCGTGTTCGGTGAGATGTGGCTCCGTCCTGGTCTGGGGATGCGGGAACGCCGATTGATCACGGTCGCCTGCGTGGCGTTCCAGGACGCGCCCTATCCGATCCTCAGTCACGTCTACGCCGCACTCAAGAGCCGGGACCTATCCTTCGACGAAATCGACCAGCTGACAGTGCATTTCGCCGCCTACTTCGGATGGCCGAAGGCCGCGCATCTCAGCCAGGTGGCCGAAGAGCAGAAACTGCGGGTTACCGAGGAGTGGGCGGCAGAGGCGTGACCACCAGCGTCGAAACCGTCGGCTTCCTCATCGGCGGCGATCGGATCACCGCGTCGTCGGCGGGGATCCATCACCACGTGTATCCGGTGACCGGCGAGCCCAATGCGACCGTCGCATTGGCGGGACCGACCGAGGTCGCGGCGGCCGTGCGGACGGGAGCTGAGGCGCAGCGGGAGTGGGCGTCTCACACGGTGGATGTCCGACGGGACCGTCTCATCGACCTCGCCGACGTGGTCCATCAGCATCTCGACGAGCTCGCCCGACTCAACGTCAGCGACTATGCGGTGCCGATCTCCTTTGCAGGCACCGCGGTGCTGCTGGAACGGTTTCTCCGCCATTTCGCCGGATACGTCGACAAGTCGCACGGTTCGTCCACACCCGTCAACGGGTCGTTCGACATCAATATCGTCGATCGCGAGCCCTATGGCGTCGTCGGCGTCATCGCTCCGTGGAACGGCGCACTCGCGGTCGCCGCGTCCTGTGTGGCTCCCGCACTCGCCGCGGGGAACGCCGTGGTATTCAAACCGTCGGAACTCGCTCCTCTGGCCGCGCTGCGATTCGGGGAACTGTGCATCGAAGCGGGCCTCCCCCCAGGGCTCGTCAACGTGGTCCCGGCTGCCGCTGACGGCGGCGACGCTCTGGTCCGGCACCCGGGTATCGGCAAGATCCACTTCACCGGCGGGGGCGCCACCGCACGCACGGTCATCCGAGCGGCTGCGACGAACCTGACCCCGGTTGTTGCCGAACTCGGCGGCAAATCGGCGAACATCGTTTTCGCCGACGCCGACCTGGACGCGGCCGCAATGCTGTCAGCCCATCAGGGACCCCTCATGCAATCGGGGCAGAGCTGCGCCTGCGCCAGCAGGATCCTCGTGCACGCTTCGGTGTACGACGATTTCCTGGAGCGATTCCTGGGGGTGGTGGGCAGTGCGCGCATCGGCGATCCGCTGGACCCCGCAGTGACGTTCGGACCGGTCATCAGCGAGCAGGCGGTGTCTCGCATTCAACTGGTGATCGACGACGCGGTCGGTACGGGCGCCGGTGAACTGCTCACCGGCGGCAAGCGCATCGGTGGTGAGTTCGCACGCGGCTTCTACATCGAGCCCACGGTCTTCGGCGACGTCGACAACAATTCCGCACTGGCGCAGGAGGAGACTTTCGGGCCCGTGGTGTCGGTGATGAGATTCGACAGTGACGAGCAGGCCATCACGCTGGCCAACGGGACGCCCTACGGTCTCAACGCATTTGTGCACACTCGCGACCTCAACCGTGCACACGGGGTGGCTCGCCGGTTGGACGCAGGATCGATCTGGGTCAACACGTTCAGCGATATCGCTCCGCAATGCCCGTACGGAGGCTTCAAACAGAGCGGCTTCGGCCGCACCGGCGGAGTCGAAGGTCTTCATGAATTTCTGCAGCTCAAGAACATTCGCATTCGGATGTCGTGAGTTCCGTCCGCTACCCCGCCTGCGACAGGACCTGCTGGATGCGCTCCTCACGCGGCATCACCGGGCCGTCATCGGGTTTGTCGTCGATGCCCAGCTCTGTCAGACCGACCGTCGTCAGCAGCGCCGTCCCGTACGCGGCGAGCACAAGCTTCTGGTCGTCGCTGTCACCCGACTCGACGAGCATCGCACCGATCAGGCAGATGACCGCCATCTTGTACGCGTTGAAGGCCCGATACCAGGGGCGGTTGCGCATCTCGATACCGCTTGCCCGCTCGTAGTGCGCCAGCAGCTCATCGATGGTGAGCGCGCCTGTGTGACTGGTGATTCCGACCGGCTGCAGCCATAGCAGTTCGAGCCAGCCGATGTCGGTGAGCGGGTCTCCGACGGTGGTCATCTCCCAGTCGAACACCGCACTGACGTCCCCGCCTGCGAATGCGAAGTTTCCCGGTTTCGCATCGCCGTGCACCAGCGTGACTCGCGGATGCGGCGTGGGCATGGTGGCGCGCAGCGCTCCGAGGAGACGTTCCAGTGCAGGCAATGGACCCCGCTGCACGCGGCTCATCTCGCCGGCCCAGTGGTCGAGCTCCCTGACCAGGTGGTCGGCACCGTGGTCGAGTGATCCCAAGCCCGTCACATCGAGGTCTACGGCATGGATCGTGGCCAGCTGTTCGGCGAGGCTACGACACATCTGCGCGACGGTGCCGTCTGAAGCCTCCGATGGCGGCTCCATCTCGTAGACGTCCCCGGTGATGCGCTCCATGACCAGGAACGGGCGGCCCAGGACGTCGCCCGTGGTTTCCAGCCACAGTGCACGAGGGGCGCGCACCGCGGTGGATTCCAACGCCTGCAGGATGGAGAACTGTCGCTCAAGGTCATAGGGTTCGAGCAGCGCAGGAGGTTTCGGACGCATCCGCACCACCACGTCTTTGCTGCAGTCCAGACCGTCCGTGGTCGTCACGACAGTGAGAACCATCATCTCGGCCGAATGGCCGAAGGTCACCCGGTCGACCCCCTCGACACGAACGTCGTCGACGTCGGAGATCTGCACGCGAAGCCAAGCGGCCAGTCGCTCGGCGATATCCGTTGTCGTCGTCATGATTCCGCAGGCAGGCGATCGACGGGCGTCTTGTCCTGGGTGAAGGCCGACATGTCCATCGCCGTCCAGTTCGGGTAGCGCTGATAACCCGAGCCACCCATGAGCAGTTCGAAGACGCCCCAACCGGTTTGCCCATCGCGGTCGAACCTCATCAGTTGATCCAGTGCCATCGACTTGCTTTCCGTCTCGATGAGCTGGTCGACGTTGTCGCTGTCCCACTGGAAGTGGATGAAGTACCCGCCACCGCCGAGATCCTCGTAGCGGCAGTGCGACATCGGCAGGCCGTAGTAGGCGTTGACGTGCTGTTGAGAGCTCTCGGCGGTGACCCGATACGTCTGGCCGTCTTCGTCGGTGAACACCAGAACAGCCTCGGCCGGCCGTTTGCGGTCACCGTCGAAGGTGATGTCGTGCTCGATCTTGACGAATCGCTTCGACAACGTCCCGTCGTTGTGCGTGATCCCGCCGTCGACATACTGCACTGTCCCATCGGACGATTCGATGATCCAGGCTTCGATGGCGCTGTCGTCGAAGCCTGCGTCGAGCCAGAGCCAGAAGTCGATCTTGTCGGAAACCCGCACACCGAACGTCCGGTCTCGTCCGCCGTGGAAGCCGTCGACGCTGATGCGTTCGCCGTCGATCGTCACCCATCCGGTCCAGCGACCGGGCTCTTTCATGTGGTACATGTCGGCGAGAACCTCGCCGCCGGGGCCGTTCACCTTCATCGGCAACAACTCCCACATCGGGGCGGTCGGCTCGTAGTAGAGCTCCCACTCGATCCCGGAGTCGTTGGGTTCCACGTCCAGGCGCCACTTCTTCAGCGGTTCGACACAGGTCCACTGCATCGGTCCCGCGCGAAGCTCTTCGCGGTCCCCACTGTTCACCGGCCGTCCCGCGAGCAAGTCCCAGTGTCTGCCGTCGGCGAGACTGACTTTGACATAGCCCAGCGCAGTCCCGGTGTTGGGATTGTTGCCGTACCCACTGGCGAGCAGCACTGAGCCGTCGGGCGACGCGGCAAAGAAGTAGCAGCGGTCCGACCAAGTGGGATCGGGGTCGTGCACCTGATCGAACGTCGTGGGTAGCTGATGGGTGAATGATTCGTCGGCGGCGGAGTAAGCCATCGTCAGAACCTATCGGACATTTATCTACAATTGTCCGATATCGGAGCGGTCGTGAGAATATGTCCGATTCAGCAGACCAGCGCTCGCAGAACGTAGCGATCGACGAAGCGTCGCTTCGCAGATAGCGGACGTTGCCGCCAATGCGTGGTGAGCAGAAACGAAGAGGTCGCCGACATCCACTGCACTGTTTCGTTCAGATCGAGGTCGGCATAGATCTGCCCGCTGTCCTTCCACGCCGTGAAGAGCGGCTTGAGATGTGCCGCAACGATCCTCGTGACATCCCCGGCTCCGATTTCGAGCACCGGCGCCAAGGCTGCACTCTCTCCTGCATAGAGGGCACGGTTGAGCGGATCTCCGCTGTCGACGTCGGTGGTCGGCATGAGTACGAGCTCGCGGATGCTGGCGGCTGCATCCCGCGGTCGGCGCAATGACTCGATCCACCGCGCACACGCCCTGTCGACCCGCCGCAGGATGAGGCCGAGAAGCAGATCCTCCCGGCTGGCGTAATAGCGATAGACGGTCGACCTCACCACGCTGGCAGCTGCAGCCACCTCCGCCATTCGGATCTGCGGGTCACCGCGCCCCACGATGCAGCGCTCCGCCGCATCCAGGAGCCGGTCGCGAGCTTCCTCGTCGTTCAACAGGGCGCGGTCATCGCCCCAGGTACGCCGCGCCTGCGATCTCGCCATGACGCCGATGCTTTCATGCGGGTGACGGCGAGTCAGCCAGACGTCGGCGTGAACTCGATGTGCAGGTCGGTCAGGCCCCGAAGCAGGAACGTGGATTCGTATCGGTAGTCGCGATTCCGCGGCTCACCGTGTTCGGTCGCGCTGATGGAGATGTCGCGCATCCGGTCGAGCATCCGGTTGACGGTCACCCGGCCCTCCACCCGCGCCAACGGAGCTCCGGCACAGGTGTGAATGCCCCGGCCGAAGGCGATGTGCTCGCGAACGTTCTTGCGGTCCAATCGGAATTCGTGCGGATCCTCGAACTTGCGTGGATCGCGGTTCGCCGCACCGAGGCACAGCATCAGCACCGTTCCGGCCTTGATGTCGACCCCGCCGAGCGTCGTCGACCTGCGCGCCAACCGAAAGTCCACCTTGGTGGGGCTTTCGATGCGTAGGGATTCCTCGATGAACGGTGCGATCAGGTCGCGATCCTCGCGCAATCGGTCCTGGAACTCGGGGCGGTCGCCGAGCACCTGCACCGCCGAGCTGAGGAGTTTGGTGACGGTCTCCTGCCCGGCGGCGAACAGGAAGGTCGCCGGGCGCACCACTTCGAGGAGCTCAGGAACCGAGCCGTCGGGATACGTGGCCGATGCCAGGCCGCTCAGGACGTCGTCGCGGGGCTCGCTGCGACGCTCTGCGATATAGCCGCTGAACAGATCATCGAGGTACTGGAGCGGATTGCTGCCCACCGGTTCGTGATCCAGTGCGCCGACGCGTGATCCCGGCGCGTTCCCCGCACCGAGGTTTCGGCGAATCTCGGCGCGGTCTTCCTGCGGGACACCGAGAAGGTCGGCGATCGCCAGCGTCGCGTACGGCCGTCCGTATTCACCGAGGAACTCGCATCGGCCGTTGGCGAGGAACTCGTCCAGCTGCCGGTCGGCGAGCCTCCAGATGTAGTCCTCGTTCTCCTGCAGCCGTCGCGGTGTGAGCAGCCTGCCGAGCAGCGACCGAGCCTTCTCGTGTTCCGGCGGATCCATGACGACCATGTGCTCGAAGATCGGGAACTCATGTCGGTGCGCTTCGATGAGGTCACTGATGTCGTCGCCCTCAGGGGTGAACGGCAGGGGCGGGAACGGGCCGCCGATGGCATTGACGGCCGAGAACGACGCGACGTCCTTGAATGCCGCCTGTACCTCCTGGTATCCGGTGACCGCGACCACGCCGTAGTGCGACTCCTGGAACACAGGACCGCGACTGCGCAGGTAATCCCAGTACTCGTACGGATCCTGCGCGACGGCAGGATCGGAGAAATAGTCCACGGTTGCAAGGTCGGTCATTTCGTTCAGGGCCTTTCCGCGCCTTTCTGCGCTGATCGCTTGCCGCGGGCACGCCGCGACGGCGGCCTCGACGCTCCTCCCAGATTGATTCGACCAGGAATTGATCGATCGATCAAACTGCTAGAATTCGCCATGCTTACCATGCATCGCGGAGGCCGGTCAAGAGCGCACGGCCGGAGAGGAATCTGAATGTCCGCACCGCGCAAGGCAAATCAACCTGATGTCAGTGCTCGCCTGCGCCTCATCGAAGCGACGGCGAAGGTCATGCGCGACGAGGGATATGCCGCGGCAACCTCGCGACGAGTGGCAGCGGAAGCAGGCGTCAAGCAGGCGCTGGTCTATTACTACTTCCCCACCATGGACGACCTGTTCGTCGAGGTTCTGCGCGCGGGTGCCGAGGTCGCACTGGACCGCATGCGGACCGCGCTGACCGACGACGATCCGCTACGCGCCCTCTGGCTCATCAACAGCGATTCGCGATTGACCGGTCTCAACACCGAGTTCATGGCATTGGCCAACCATCGCAAGGTCATTCGTGTCGAGCTCAAGACGTTTGCGGAGCGTGTCAGGGACATCGAGACGGCAGCTGTCACCGTGGCGCTACGAACCCGCGGAGTCGACCTCGCCGCCTATCCGCCGGTCGCGATATCGATGCTCATCGCCCAGACCGCCCGCAGCCTGTGCAACGAAGACGCGGTCGGGGTCACTGCCGGCCACCAGGAGCTCCGAGAATTTGTCGATCGCCTACTCGATCTGCTCACCGGCTGAGCGGGCCGACACGTTACCAAAGTGATTGTTCTGCTGATGAAGCATTGACTTTGTCACGAACTGGTGCCAACCTTCCTGATCGATCGACAAACTAATTTGCGTGGAGGTGGCACATGACCGGTCGGGTCGAGGGCAAAGTCGCATTCATCACCGGTGCCGCGCGCGGCCAGGGCCGCAGCCATGCGGTGCGGCTCGCGGAAGAGGGCGCCGACATCATCGCCGTCGATGTCTGCGGACCCATCAGCGAGGACAGCCGCATCGCGCCGTCCACCCCCGACGACCTCGCCGAGACCGCTGACCTGATCAAGGGTTTGAACCGTCGCGTCGTGACCGCGGAGATCGACGTCCGTGACTACGCCGCTCTGGCCGCCGCCGTCGACGGCGGCGTCGAGCAACTAGGACGCCTCGATATCGTGGTGGCCAACGCCGGCATCGGCAACGGTGGCCAGACGCTGGACAAGACCAGCGAGGTCGACTGGGAAGACATGATCGGGGTCAACCTCTCCGGCGTCTGGAAGTCGGTCAAAGCCGCTGTCCCTCACATTCTTTCCGGAGGTCGCGGCGGTTCGATCATCCTCACCAGTTCAGTCGGCGGGCTCAAGGCCTATCCGCACACCGGCCATTACATCGCCGCCAAGCACGGGGTCATCGGGCTGATGCGCACGTTCGCCGTCGAGCTCGGGGAGCACTTCATCCGGGTCAATGCCGTCTGCCCCACCAACGTGAACACCCCGATGTTCATGAACGACGGCACGATGAAGCTGTTCCGGCCCGACCTCGCCCAGCCGGGACCCGAAGACCTGAAGGTCGCCGCACAGTTCATGCACGTGCTGCCCATCGGCTGGGTCGAACCCGCCGACATCAGCAGCGCCGTGCTGTTCCTGGCCTCCGACGAAGCGCGCTACATCACGGGCGTTCCTCTACCCGTCGACGCGGGCAGCATGCTCAAGTAGCCACCTCGGGACTATTTAGGTACACCGTTCGGTTTACATCGTCTGACAGATGAATCGCCGAGAAGGAGCCCACGCCATGTCCTCAGTACTCATCACCGGAGCCAACCGCGGGATCGGCCGCGCGATCGCCGAGGAGGCCGCCCGCCGCGGGCACCGGGTGATCGCGACGGCGCGAGACCCACAGAGCCTCGCCGACCTCGACGTCGACCAGCGGCTCGCGCTGGACGTCACCGACCCGGCAAGCGTCGCCGCCGCTGTCGCCGAGGCGGGCGATGTCGACGCCCTCATCTCCAACGCAGGTGCCATCTTCTACGCCGCCGTGGAGGCCACCCCCGCCGAGGAGTTGCTCAGTATCTTCAACCTCAACACCGTCGGCGCGCTCCGCGTCGCGCAGGCGGTCCTGCCACAGATGCGGGCTCGCGGCTCGGGCCGGCTGCTGTTCATGTCCAGCGTCGTCGGGCGCATCGTGCTCCCGCCCGGCGCGGCGTACGCCTCGACGAAGTGGGCGCTGGAAGCCCTCGTCGAATCGCTGGCCATCGAGGTCGCGCCGTTCGGCGTCCAGGCCGGGCTACTGGAACCGGGTGCCGTCAGCTCCGGCGCCCTTGATGACGTCAAAACCTTTGCACTGCCCGATGATCCGTACACCGGGCTGCTGGCATCCCGTGGCGACCGGGACCAGATCACCGTGGCCCAGGTCGCCGGCGAGGTATTGGATGCCGTCGAACTACCGCGGCTGCCGCTGCGGATTCCGATCGGCGACCCGGCGCGTGCTCTGCTGGCAGCTCGCCACGCCGCACCGGACGACGTGCCTTTCGCCTAGTCGTCGAGATCGGGTAGCGGCTGCCACTGCCGGGAGACCGATGAGGTCCACTGCGGCGCCCGCCGTTCAAGGAACGCCGCAACGCCTTCCCGCGCGTCGGGGGTGCCCATGACCCGGTGGTGCAACTCGGTTTCCAGCGCGGCAACCTGCCGAGCGCTGTAACCGTGGTTGATCGTGTCCCACAGCAGCCGCTTGCTCAGCGCCGCCGACATCGGCGCGACGTTGCCGGCGATGTCCTGCGCGATGCCCATTGCCTCATCGAGCACGTCCGCGGCAGGCACTGCCCGGCTGGCGATGCCCATGGCGGCGGCCTCGATCCCGTCGAAGGTGCGCCCCGTCAACAACAGGTCCGCGGCCACCGAAGCCCCCACCAGACGCGGCAGCGTCCAGTGCGACATACAGTCTCCGATGACCCCTCTCCGCGCCTGCGCAACAGCGAATTTGGCGTCGGCGGCCATGATCCGGATGTCGGCGTGCAACGCGATCGTCAGGCCGATCCCGATGGCGTGGCCGTTCACCGCGGCGATGACCGGCGTGCGTAGTTCGAAGGCCGCTGGTTCTGTTGGCGACGCGGTGAACGTCTCCGTGGTCGCCGCGAACGGACTTGCCGCTGAGGCGAAATCCGCCCCAGCGCAGAAGGTGTCGCCCGCGCCGGTGAGCACGATCGCCCGCACGCCGTCGTCGTCGTCACATTGCCGGTATGCAGCGTTCAGCAACTCGCCCATCTGGCCGGTATAGGCGTTCCGCCGCTCCGGCCGGTTGAGGGTGAGTACCGCGACGCCGTCGCCGATGGTGACGGTGAGGTCGGTCATGCGGCGAACTTACCGACTTCCCGGTGCCGGACTGGAGACAATCCAGGGATGGACACTCGGCGACTGGAACTGCTGCTTGCTCTGTCCCGGCTCGGCTCGATGCGAGCGGTGGCCGACGAGTATCACCTCACCACGTCAACGGTGTCACAGCAGATCGCCGCACTCGCCCGCGACACCGGGGCACGACTGATCGAACCCGAAGGCCGTCGCGTGCGACTGACGCCGGCGGGCAGACGGCTGGCCGACCACGCGGTGACGATCCTCGCCGCAGTCGACAGCGCGCGGCTGGATCTCGATCCGGATGCCGAACCCGCGGGCACTGTCCGCATCGGCGGCTTCGCCACCGGGATCCGGGTGTCACTACTGCCCATCGTCGCCGATCTCGCTCTGCGGTACCCCAACGTCGACGTCGTCATCAGCGAGTACGAGCCGATCGAGGCCTTCCAGCTACTCACCAGCGATGACCTGGACCTCGCGCTGACCTATGACTACAACGTGGCCCCCGCATCGCCGGGAGCAAGCCTCGACACCGTGCCGCTGTGGTCCATCGGGTGGGGACTCGGGGTGCCGTCGGGGACCGCCCCCGACTCCGATCTGACGGCCTTCGCGGATTCCACCTGGATCGTCAACTCACGCAACACCGCGGACGAAACCGCCGTCCGCACACTGGCGGCACTCGCGGGGTTCACCCCGTCGATCGCCCACCAGATCGACAGCCTGGATCTGGTCGAGGACCTCATCGTCGCCGGTTTCGGGGTCGGTCTGCTGCCCCTGGGCAGACCCACCGGTGCAGGGGTGCGCATCCTTGCGCTGCACGATCCCGACGTGACCTTGACGGCGTACGCGGTCACCCGGCGAGGCCGTTCCGCATGGTCACCGCTGCGCGCCATCCTCGACCGGATGCGTCCCGCGCCCGGCGAGCCGCAGCACCCGCGATGGCCGCGCCCGGAGGCCCGCCGCCCGACGGACTGAGCCGCTCGCTGTCAGAGTCGGGTGGCCAGCCAGTTCGCCTGTTGTCGGACGAACGCCGCGTCGACGACGGCGCCGTGCCCGGGAATGTAGAGCCCGTCGTCGCCGCCCGCGACCACCACGCGCCGCAGCGTCTCGGGCCACGCGGCCAGATCCGACTGCTCGTCGACGCACGGGTCGCCGGATTCTTCGACCAGATCACCGCAGAACACGACCGTGCGGCCGCCTCCCGTGACCACTGCGATCAGATCGTGGTCGGTATGTCCCCGGCCCGGATGCATGATCACCACCGACGTCTCGCCGAGGGCCACGACCGCCTCACCCACCGCGGCACCGGGCGGAGTCAACGCCGCAACCGCGAGGTCCACCTCAACCGCATCGGCGCCATGGCCCGCGGCGTCGGCGCGCAGCAGTTGCGGCTCATCGGCGATGGTCGCCAGGACCTGGGGTGAGCAGTACACGCGTGCCCCGGCGAACACCGAAAGCCCGAGGACGTGGTCGAAATGATGGTGGGTCAACACGACGTGGCCGACGGTGCAGCCGGTGAGCACCGCGACGTCATGTGCCACGGCGCGAGCCTCGGCCAGCGTCGTGCCGGTGTCCACGACCAGCGCAACGCCTGCCCCGTGGACGACGCCGACGGTGACATCGCAGAACGGGAGGCGGCACCGCATCACGTGCGCGGTCACGTGTTCCCAAGCCAGAGTCGGCGCGGTGTCCGCCATGCCTGGGAAAGTACCCTGGAGTCGCGTTCTTTCAGCGGGTTTGCGGCCCCGTAACCCGGGGAACACAGGCCGCATGTTGATCCGACGTGTCGCACGCCCCATGCTGTCAGCGGTATTCATCTCGCGTGGTGTCGAGGCCTTGCGCAGCCCGAAACCCGCTGTCGACGCCTCTCGCCAGACCCTGGAAGGGCTGAGCAAACTGCCGGACCCGGTGGGCACGAACGTGCCGTCGAACCCCGAGACGGTGGCGAAGGTGACCGCCGCCGTGCAGATCGGTGGCGGGTTGCTGCTCGCCACCGGGCGTCTCCCCCGGTTCGCCTCAGCGGCCCTCGCGCTGAGCGTGGTCCCCAGTTCGCTTGGTGGACACGCCTTCTGGAACGAGATAGACCCGCAACGCAAAGCCGATGAGCGGCGCGCGTTCGTCACCGACATCAGCCTCATCGGTGGCTTGATCATCGCCGCCGTGGACACCGAGGGCAAGCCGTCCCTGGGCTGGCGTGGACGCCGCGCCGCCCGCAAGGTTTCCGACGCGGTCGCATCCGCCCTGCCTGCGGGAGCGGCAGCGGGCGGTTCGCTGACCGACAGCGCGTTCGCCGAGAAGGTCGGGCACGGTCTGCACGTCGGCGCCGAGCGCGGGCGCGAAATCGCCCACGTCGCCGGTGAACGCGGCTCTGAAATCGCCGAGGTCGCCCTCGAGCGCGGCGGTGAATGGGCCGAGGTCGCCAAGAAGCGCGGCAGCGAGCTGGCCGAGATCGCCCGTGAGCGTGGTGGAGAGCTGGCCGAGGTCGCTCGCGACCGGGCCCCGGAGCTCGCCGAGATCGCCCGCGGCCGCAGCGCCGAACTGGCAGAGGTGGCCCGCGGCCGCAGCACTGAGCTGGCAGAGGTGGCACGCGACCGCGCAGAACTGGCACGTCTCCGCGCCGCCGAGTTGGCCGACGCCGCGAGCACCACGACCAAGAAGCAGGCCAAGAAGCAGAAGCGGCGCCTTCGCTGATCCGACGGCGGGGCCTGGTCGACTGTGACGGATGAGGTCGCGGTCGATACACACCACCCGCGATGCGCGTGCTGGGCCGTGATCTGGCCCTATGGCCCGCGCAGACCGCGTCCCACGCCGAGTACGAAGAACCCGGCCGACAGACCGTCTTCGCTCTGATCCTCGGCGGCGCGCTGGCCAGCCTCGTCGGCGTCGCGGTGTTGCTCGCCAAAGCGCGGCCCGACCACTTCGCCTCGGTCGCCCCGTCTGTGGCGGTGGCCAGCGTCGTCATCTCGTGGTTCGCCGTGCACACGCTGTACGCCCTCAGCTACGCCAAGGTCTATTTCGCCGAAAAGCCGGTCGGTGGAATAGATTTCAACACGGATCAATCTCCGCGGTGCAGTGACTTCGCCTACGTCGCCTATACCGTCGGTATGAGCTTCGCAATCTCGGACACCAACCTGACCTCGTCACGGATGCGCGCCACCGCTCTCAAGCACGCACTGCTGTCGTACCTTTTCGGGTCGGTGATCGTCGCCTCGGTCGTCAACCTCATCGCCTCGGGGCTCTGACCCGAGGCCGGGGTCAGATGAAGATGCCCAAAATCAGCACCAGCACCAGACCGACTACGGACAGCACCGTTTCCATGATCGACCAGGACTTGATGGTCTGTCCGACGGACATGCCGAAGAACTCCTTGATGAGCCAGAAACCGGCGTCATTGACGTGGGAGAAGAACAGCGATCCGGATCCGACGGCGAGCACGACCAGCGACAGCTCGCCGGTACTCATCCCTTCGACGAGGCCGAGCATCAGGGACGACGCCGTGATGGTGGCGACGGTGGCGGAACCCGTTGCGAGGCGGATCAATACGGCCAGCACCCAGGCCAGCAGGATGACCGATATGTTGGCACCCTTCGCCCATTCGGCGAGCACGGTGCCGATGCCGGTGTCGACCAGCACCTGCTTGAACCCGCCGCCCGCGGCGACGATGAGGATGATGCCCGCAACGGGTGGTAACGACGACTCGATGCTCTTGACGACCTGGTCGCGAGTCATCGCCGCCCCGCGGCCCAGCGTGAACATGCCGACGACGACGGCGATCAGCAAGGCCATCAACGGACGACCCAGAATGTCGAATGTCTGTCGCAGCAGGTTGTCCTCGTCCTCGATGAAGATATCGACGAGCGCTTTGCCCATCATCAGCCCGACGGGCAGCAAAACGCTGAACATCGTGATGCCGAAGCTCGGGCGGGTGCGCTGCGCCACCGCCTGAGTGGTCATCCCGGAACCCGATGTGCCGCCGCTGCCGAGCTCGTCGTCGACACGCCGGTCGTCGGAATCGAAGCGGTGCGGGACCTCCAGGACGACCCAACGCCCGGCCAGCCGCCCGAACAGCGGTCCGGCGACGATGATGGTCGGGATCGCCACCGCCACACCCAACGCGAGCGTGATACCGAGATCGGCACCGAGCAGGTCGATCGCCGTCAGCGGACCGGGGTGTGGCGGCACGAGGCCGTGCATCGCGGAAAGCCCTGCCAGAGCCGGAATTCCGATAGTGATCAGCGATTGACCCGACCTCCGGGCCACCAGGTAGATGACCGGCATCAGCAGCACCAGCCCGATCTCGAAGAACATCGGAAGGCCGATGATCGAGCCCACCAGCGCCATGGCCCACGGCAGCATGCGGGGTGAGGCGTGGCTGATGATGGTGTCGACGATCTCGTCGGCGCCGCCCGAGTCAGCCAGTAGTTTGGCGAACATCGCGCCGAGCGCGATCAGGATGCCGACCCCGGCGGCGGTGGTGCCGAATCCGTCGGCGAAGGACTGCAGCACATCGCCGATGTTCACCCCGGCGACGACCCCGACGGTCAGTCCACCGAAGATCAGCGCCAGGAACGGGTGCATCTTGGCGACCGTGATCAGCACGACGATCAAAGCGATGCCCGCGAGCGCGGCCACCACCAACTGCAGTCCAGAAGCCACGGGCTCGGGCAGCTCGGTGTCGGCTGCCAGCACGGTGATCGCGGTGGACGTCATCGGTTCTCCTGTTCGATTGTTTGCGAATCAGCGTGCACGACATACGCGTCGATGATCTCGTCGATGTCCTGGTCGACGTCGATGGCGACTCCACGCTCGTCGTCGCCGAGCGGTTCCAGGGTCTCGAACTGCGATGCCAGCAGCGACGCAGGCATGAAATGTCCGGGCCGGCTCGCCTGCCGTTTCGCGATGACCTCGGGTGTGCCGTCGAGGTGGAGGAACTCCAGATCGGGACAGTGGCGGCGAAGCTGATCGCGATAAGCGTGCTTGAGTGCTGAGCAACTCATGACGCCGCCGCTGTCGCAGCGCTCGGCGAGCCAGACGCCGATCGCCTCCAGCCACGGATACCGGTCGTCGTCGTCCAACGCGTGACCGGCGGTCATCTTCGCGATGTTGGCCGGCGGATGAAAATCGTCGGCATCGGCGAACGGCACCCGCAGGCGCTGTGCCAGTGCCGCGCCGACCGTCGATTTACCGGATCCAGATACGCCCATGACCACGATGGGTGACGTCACGTGTACCACCTACCCTGTTGTGTTTGTCGTCACACAGCATGCATCAAAAGGCATATCATTGCAATCAGATCTCGGAAAAATCTGCCTTAATGGCATCGAGCAGCGCATATGACATGATGTGTGAGTGCATCCGGAACTTCACGGCGGCGCTCTGCACGGCACCCTGCTGACCGCACTGGGCACCGCCATCGTGTCCGGCGAGTACTCGGCCGGGCAGGTGATCACGCTCGAATCCGTGAGCGCCGACCGCGGCGTGTCCCGCAGCGTCGCCCGCGAAGCGATCCGCGTACTGGAGTCGATGGGCATGGTCGAGTCCCGGCGCAGGGTTGGCATCACCATCCTGCCACCGCACAAGTGGAATGTGTTTGACCCCAGGATGATTCGCTGGCGGCTGGACTCCGGCGACCGTGCCGCCCAGCTGGTGTCGCTGTCCGAGTTGCGCAGGGGGTTCGAGCCGGCCGCCGCGGCGCTGGCCGCCCGGCGGGCCGACCCTCATCAGTGCCGGATCATGGCCGCCGCCGTGTCCGACATGGTGGTACACGGCCGCTCGGGTGATCTTGAGGGGTACCTACTCGCTGACAAGATCTTCCACCGCACGCTGCTCGAAGCCAGCGGCAACGAGATGTTCCGCGCGCTCGACGGCGTCGTCGCCGAGGTGCTCAACGGCCGGACCCATCACGGCATGATGCCCGACCTGCCCAACCCGCAGGCCATCGAATTGCACGACGAAGTCGCCCGCGCGATCCGGATGGGCGACGAGGCCGTTGCCGAACGCGCGATGCGCGCGATCATCGATGAGGCGACATCGGCTGTGGCCGAAGAGATTCCCGACTCGACTCAACCGCGGGGCGCGTAGCTGTAGTCGATTTTGGTGCCGTCGACCGCGGTGACCGTCAGGATGAACGCCGCGCTCTCCGGTCCGGCGATCACGTCGCAATCCACCGTGTTCCCCGGCTTGCCTTCCAGGTTTCCCGAACACGTTGCCGAATCCGGCCGCTTGCCGAGGTGCCGAGACAGTTCGTCGAGCAGCGAACCCTCGACCTCTGCCTTGGTGAGGACCGGCACGAGGGCGAAGTTCATCATCAGGCCGTCGACGCTGGTGACCTCGGCAGCCCGCCGCAATGTGATTCCGGCGGCTGTGACGTCGCAATGGGAAACTTCGCCCATCTGGCCGAGCAACCCCGACAGGCACGTCACCCGCGACGCAGGCGGCCCGCCGGCATCGGCCACCAGCCGGGCCACGGCTTTCTCGAGCTGTTCCTGGGACATCGCCGGCATCAACTCGTAGTTGATCGTCGCCCCATCCACGCTGGTCACGGTCACGATCGGCGCGAAGCTGTTGGTTGGGCTCATCACGACATCACAGTTGGCCGTCTGGCCCACCTCGCCGACGAGGGGGGCTTCGCAGGTGACCGATTCCGGCCGCTCCCCTGCTTCGGCGAAGCGTTCGGCGATGTCGGATTGCAGATCAGTGGTGTCGACTGCCGGGACGCCATCGGCGGTCTGCCAGCCACAGCCGGCAATCGACGCAGTTACTGCCGCCAGCATGGCGAGCGGACCGATGGCCTTCCTCATGTGTGTTATCCCGTCACAGGTAGGAAGTTTGGAGCAGACCCTAACAGACCCGGGCAGCCGTGGTGATTGACTGGGCGGGTGTCCAGACCTCACACACTCGCCCGTCGTCTGCACGATCGCATCGAACCTGTGCACGCCGTCACCTATTTCGCCCCGGAAGCCAGGGCGGCCCTCGACAGCCTGGGTTTCCGGGGATTCTGGATGGGCTACTTCGCGGCCCGCTCGGCCCCGCTGGGAACGGTATCTGCCGAAGTCGTCACTGCCGCTTTCTACAACTTCACCCCGGAACGGGTCAGCAAGGCCCTGCCCGCAGCGTGGGAGATCGCGTCGCCGGCCAACGCCCTCGTCGCGCGGCAGGAGTCGGCGGTGGCGGCTCTGAGACGCTCGGGTGTGACCGACGACGAAGCATCGGGCGTGGCCGACCTCGCGGCGAAGGCACTCGCCGACGCCGACGTCGGCGGCCGCGTGCTGTTCGCCGCAAACCGAGCCATGGCCTGGCCGCGTGAGCCGCTCGCACGGCTGTGGCACGCGACCACGCTGCTGCGCGAGCACCGCGGCGACAGTCACGTCGCCGTGCTCACCGCCGAGGGAGTCTCCGGCCGGGAATGCAATGTTCTGCACGCCGTGGCCGGCGGGGTACCCGTCGAGATGATCAAGCGGGCACGCGACTACGACGACGACCAGTGGGCGCACCACCAGGATGCCCTGCGGCAGCGGGGCCTGCTCGACGGCGCGGGGGAACTGACGGACGCGGGCAGTGACCTCAAGCGGCGGATCGAGGACACCACGGACGCCTTGGCCCTTTCGGTACTCGACGTGCTCGACGACAGGGAGGTGGAGGCGCTCTTCCGGGCCCTGACCCCCATCACCCGTAAGGTCGTGGCCGCCGGCGACGTCCCGGCGGGCACACCGATGGGCCTGAGTCGAGACGACCTCGACGACGAAAGTGCACACCTGGCCTGACCGTCAGCGCGGTCCGTACATGATCAGGCCGACACCGACCAGGGACACCGTTGCGCCGACGATGTCCCAGCGATCGGGACGGAATCCGTCGGCAGCCATGCCCCACAGCAGCGACCCAGCGATGAAAACGCCTCCGTACGCGGCCAATACCCGGCCGAAATGCGCATCGGGCTGGAACGCCGCGACGAAACCGTAGGCTCCCAGCGCGATGACCCCGGCGCCCACCCACACCCAACCGCGATGCTCGCGGACGCCTTGCCACACCAGCCAGGCACCGCCGATCTCCAGGATCGCGGCGAGGACGAACAGCAGAACAGATTTGACGACCACGCCGACTAGCGTCCCATCAGTGGTGTGCGCTGGTGGTCGAGGTGTGGCAGGCGTCCGGGGGCGTCCCGACGACATCGAGAGCTGGGTTGCGGTCGAAGAAGCCAAAAGGCTTGAGCCAGAACGACACCACGTCCACCGGCATCACTGGCCAGTCCTCGGCCCTGGTGATGTGGTGGATACCGAACACGTACCACAGGACCACGTCGGTGTTCTCGATCGACCGGTCGGCCGCCGTCCACCGTGTCAGACCGGTGTCGCGCACCGACTGGTTGACGAATTCCCCCGCCGGCCAACGCTCGTCGGGCCGGTTCGGGGTCACCCAGAGTGTGTGGGCGATGACGCCTGCGCGTTCGAGAACCGGTGAACCCGGCTCGAACATCGGCGGAATGGCACCGCTGGGCACCAGCTTGTACGCCGGGTGGCCGCCGAGACCCGTCACCACATTGGGATTGACGACCTTCCAGGCACGCTGGGTGGCGAAGCTGACGTCCTGCTTGGCCTCCCCCTCGGTGTGCAACGGGATGTTCCGCACCACCAGGGAGAGTCCGTGCGGATTGCCCGGCCCGATCGGCTCGGCGTAGGACTCCGACGTCACGACGGTGTTGGCGGTGCCGTCGATGTCCATGTCGAGGCGGGCGACCAGGAAGTGCTGATGGAAAGGCGCGTACGTGCGGTCATCGACCAAGGTGCCGTTGGGGTTCGGCGCGCCTGCCGGCAACGGTGTGGTCACCATGATGCCGGTGGCGCGCACCTCGCACTCGATGTTGCCGTCCTGATACAGCCGCCAGTAGACCAGGTACTCGTAGTTGGCGACCGTGACGTGGAACGACAGCGTGAGCCTGCGCATTCTGCGCACCTCCGCGCCGATCTCGTGGTCCACGTGCTTCCACAGCACGGCGTCGTCTTCCTCGTGGATGCAGATCGCGTCGGTGACGGTGTAGGGCTCGCCCTTGCTGTTGTGCAGAACGGCGTTCAGATAGCGGATCTCGCCGAGACAGTCGCAACCCAGTTCCAGCGACGTCGTCATGAACCCGAGGCCCCACTCCCCGATGTCGAACGCGGTGCGCCGGTAGTGGTCCGGTGACGGGTCACGGTAGGGCACGATCATCTCGGCGAACGACATCCGGTGCGCGATCGATCTTTCCCGGTCGCCGTCGCGGTAACGCACGGTGTGGAGCGTCATGCCCTCACGGTGGTTGAATCCCACGCGCAGCGACCACTTCTGCCAGCGCACCAGGTTTCCGTCGACGGTGAAGGACGGACCGTCGGGCTGGGTGATGCGCAGCGGCTTGAGCGGTTCCCGTTTCCCCGCCGCAAGGATGCGCTCGGGGATGTGCGCGGGCACGTACTCACCCATCACCTCGGGGGTGGGCTCGCGTGTGCCGTCTGGGGCGCCCGCGCCCGCTGCGAACGGCCCCTCGTCCTCGATGCGCAGCAGCTCCATCGCGTTGAGGTCGACGACGCAGTGCAATCCACTGACCAGCCGGGCGTAGGGGTTGGCGCCGGGGGCGGCCTTGACCCAGCTGTCCGACCAGCCGATCCGGCGACGCGGCCGTCGGTCAGCGACACCACGCTCTTTGTAGGTGGCGTTCGCGGACCGGTTGAAGCAGATCGCCTCCGCCCGGCGCGCCGGGCGCGGTCCCCCGTCCTCGAACGCCGCGAGTTCGGCCTTGGACGGCTCGATCATCTCGATCGACGCGAAGCGCCAGCCGAGATCGGGTCCGGAAGCGCCCTGCGCCGGCTCGACGCCGCGGTCACGACGGAGAATCGAGGCGACAGCCGCGAATTCCTCGACGCGGAGCGGGTCGAGAGGGAAAGTGTTCCTTGGTGGCGAATCACTGGGCCGCGACACGCGTTAACGCAACCACATCCGTCGCCGTGCGGCATGCTGATTCGCCCAAGTCGGGGGCCTCACCGGGCGGCCAGGAAGAAACCTTCCCAGGCGAGTCGCCGCTCGGCGTTCGGGTCGAAGACGACGCGCCTACGGCGGTCCAGCAGAAGGACCGCGCGCTCGTCGCGGGTGTACTGCGGCCAGTCCGCGCCGGGCACGCCGTGGTCGGCGAAAGCCAGCCATCGCCCCTGGATGTCATCGGTGACCTTGCGCGCGGTGCGCGAATCCACGCCGGCGGTGAGCAGTCGGCCGAACTTCGACCGGTACACGTCGAAGACCGCGAGCAGTTCGGTGGCGTGAGTCGCGCCCATCCCAGACCACTTCAGCGCCTTGGTCGCGTAGTCGTAGCGGTAGACGTAGGTCGGCGCGAACGCGGAGTGCGCCTGCGCGATCTGCCACACCGCCGAGCCGAAGATGAAGTCACCGCCGAACTGGACGCAGGCCGCGCGGCCGGGATATCCGGGGTAGGCAGCCAAGATACGTTGGCGCGCATCGGTTTCCAGATGCGCGAGCAACCGCTCGATGGCACGTTCGCTGGTCGGCAGCAACTTGAGGAATCGGGTGAACAGGCGGGCCTCGTCGGCGTTCGTGCCGACGATGAGCGGAACGGGGTGGGCCTTGCCACTGCCCATCGCCACGACGGGATCGTCAGGCAGGTACTCGGTACCGAAGGTCGGGCCGATCGCGAACGCGCCCAGCATGGCGCGCTGCCCCTCGACGATGAGACGGTCCAGGGCGTCGGCAAGTTCAGTAGGCCGCGCGGACAGCAGCGCTGCGGTGGCGTTGGATTCCGTTGCTCCCAGTTGCCGGACGAACCGCACGGCGTAGTCGGCTGCGATATCGGCGCTGCCGCTCATACCGCTTCCGGGGCTCTGCGAAATAGCTTGCGCAAAAAGCCCTTTCGCATCGGGAGTGGCGAGAAGCGTGGCGACGGCGTGCGCGCCTGCACTCTCGCCGAAAATGGTGACGTTGTCGGGATCTCCGCCGAAGGCCGCGACGTTGTCGCGCACCCAGCGCAACGCCATCACCAGATCACGCAGGAACAGGTTGTCGTCGATGGTGGTGCCTGCACCTGACAGCGACGAGAGTTCCAGGCAGCCCAGCGCACCGAGCCGATAGTTCACCGAAACGTAGACACAGCCCTTGCGGGCCAACGACGCACCGTCGTACACCGGGGTCGCCGAGCTGCCCATCATGTAGCCGCCACCGTGGATGAAGACCATCACGGGCAGCGCCTCGTTTGCCTCCCCCTCACCGGCGTCGGCGGGAGCAACGACGTTCAATGTCAGGCAGTCCTCGCTCATCGGCTGAAACCTGCCGGGCGCGAGGATCGTGTACATCCGCTGCTGCGGCGCGCAGGAGCCGAATCCGTGGCAGTACCGGACGCCTGGCCACGGCTGCACCGGCTGGGGGGCCCGGTAGCGCAGCGCCCCGATCGGGGGCCGCGCGTACGGAATCGAGCGCCAACGGTGCACGCCGTCGCGGGTGAAACCTTCGACGGCGCCCGCGGCAGTCTTCACCAGGACGGTGTTCTCGTGCATTCTGCCGACGGTAGCGAACTACTGCACGGCCTGCCTGGCCAAGAGATCCGTGTCGGGTCGCTAGCCTGGCCGAATGCGCATAGCTGGCGTGATCGCGATGAGCGTCCTGGTGGCGGCCTGCTCGCAATCGGTGGACGGCGAGGCCGGACCGTCCGAGTTGCCGGGGCCGACCCCCTCCGAATCCTCGACGGCCCCGTCTCCGGCGCCCTCTGCGCCCCAGAATCAGGCCGGCGCACCTGCAACCGGAGCCCCGATCGACGATGTGATCACCTGGATCGAAGCGGGCGCCCCCGCCGACCCGGGCGCCTATCACGTCGCCTTCCGCGACGGAGTGACGACGCGATTGGGCGAGACCATCGCGTTCGTCGCACCGTCCGGGCCGCCGCACACCACGACACAGTGCATCACCGGAGCCCAAGCCGGCACCGGTGCGTTGACGTGCCTGCTCGACCTCACGTCGCCCCCGCCGCGTCCCGCGCAGGCGGAGGGGATGTGGCAACCCGGCTGGATAGAGTTCTCCGGCACCGTCCTGTCTGTCGGCTCGCTGCGCGGCGATCCGGGTCCGTTCGTCAACGGCACGGGAACGGAACTCACTGCAGGCCAGACCTTGATGTTCGGCGACAACCGGTGCCGCAGCGACGCTTCCGGTCTGTACTGCGTCAACTATGCGCACCGGTCGGCGGTCCGAATCGCCGCCGACGGGGTGGCTCCGTTCGGCTGTCTGGCAGAAGTCCCGCCGCCTCCCGAGTCCGCACAGCTGTTCAGCTGCTGACCCGTCGCTGGTCAGCGGCCTGGCGTGCCTTCTCCCCGGCCTTTCTCGGGTAGATCTGCGTCATGCTCACCACCGTGAAGAACGCGACGGTGACCATGCTTCATCCACGCCCGACAGCCTTGTCAGAGTGGGCAGTCAGGCCGCACCTTTGCGCTTCACGATGGGCAGCACACCTTCGGCGAACCAATACGCCTCCTCCAGGTGCGGATATCCCGACAGGATGAATTCGTCGAACCCGACCGAGTGGTACTCGGAAATGAGCTCCGCCACTTCCTGATGGCTGCCGACCAGCGCAGTGCCTGCCCCACCGCGCACCAGGCCGACCCCCGCCCACAGGTTCGGATAGATCTCGAGCTGGTCGATGCGGCCGCCGTGCAGCGCGGTCATGCGCCGCTGCCCTTCGGATTCCGAGCGGGCGTGCAGTGCTGTCTGCTTGGCGATCTGTTCCGGGCTCAGACCGGACAGCAGCTCGTCCGCCACGGCCCATGCCGCTTCGGAGGTGTCCCGGCTGATCGTGTGCAGCCGGATACCGAACCGGACCTTGCGGCCCCGCTCCTGCGCGAGCTTGCGCACCTTCTCGATCTTGGCCGCCGCTGCCTGCGGCGGCTCGCCCCAGGTCAGGTAGACGTCGACATGCTCGGCTGCGATCGGCAGCGCGGCGGCCGACGAGCCGCCGAAGTAGATCTGCGGCAACGGATCCGGCGGCTCTGAGACGCGGGCGTCGGCGACGTCATAGAACTGCCCCTTGAAGTCGACGGACTCCTGCGTCCAGATCGACTTCACGATGTGCAGGAATTCGCCGGTCCTGGCGTAGCGCTCGTCGTGGCCGACCCAGTCGCCGAACCGTCGCTGCTCAAGATCGTCACCGCCGCTGACGATGTTGAGCAGCACCCGGCCCTCCGAGAACCGCTGCAGCGTCGCGGTCTGCTGGGCAGCCAGCGTCGGAGGAACCAGACCCGGCCGGAAGGCGACGAGGAACTTCAACCGCTCCGTCTCGGCGAGCAGCGCCGAGGCGGTGAGCCAGGCGTCCTCGCACCAGGTCCCGGTCGGAGTCAGCACACCCTCGTAGCCCAGTCGGTCTGCGGCCCTCGCGATCTCGGCCAGATACCGACGCGACGGCGGGCGGTAACCGTCCGGGACCGCGCGTTGGGACGACGCATGGGAGGCAGCCACGATGCCGCGGCTGTCGCCGGCGGTGGGCAGGAACCAGTGGAAGACCGGGACTGACATCAATTCCTAGTTGGTCGAGATCAACAGCGGGCGCAACGCATCGTTGTACCTGCGGTCCACCCACTTGTCGAATTCGGGTGCAGGAGAAGCGATCTGTCCTGACTCGGCGAACAGGTCGGCGATCTTCTGTTCAGACTCCACCACCTCGTCATCGAGCTCGGTGGGCAACCGAAGGCTACGCGACTGCGACACCTCGGCGACCTTCAGATCCAGTCCGACGGCCTCGGAGTAGCTCTTGGCCCACTGCTCGGGGTTGTCCTTGGCCCATTGCGCGGCCTTCTCGAAGCGGACGAGCAGATCGGACAGCGCGGTGTTGCGCTTGGGATCGGCCAGCGCCTGATCGGAGGCCACGCCGAACCAGTACCCGTTGGTGACGTCCTTGGCCTGGCCGATGCTGCGCACCGGGATCTGCTCGGCGGTTTGGGCGGTGTAGGGATCCCAGATCGCCCAGGCGTCGGCCTCGTGTGACGTGAAGGCCGACAGCGCGTCCGCGGGTTGCAGGTACACCAGGGTCACATCGTTCGGCGTCAGCCCGGCGTTCTTCAGCTGCGCCAGGATGTGCCCGTGCGCCGAGCTGCCTTTGCCGACGGCGATGCGTTTGCCGCGCAGCTCGGCGATCTTGGTGATCGGTGAATCGGCGTGGACCAGGACCTGGTCGCCCACGCCGCCCCCGTTGTAGGCCGACACCACCTTGACTTTCGCGCCGGAGGCGGCGCCGAAGATCGGCGGCGTGTTGCCGGTGATCGCGAAGTCGATCTTGCCCGCCGTCGCCGCCTCGATCTGCGGAGGGCCGGAGGTGAACGTCGAGAACGCGATCTTGTACGGCAGGTCGTTGAGCACGCCCGCGGCGCGCAGCAGCGATTCGGTGCCGCCCTTCTGGTCGCCGACCTGCAGAGTGAGGCCGGCCAACTCGGTCAGCGGAACCGTCTCGGGCGCCTCTTGCGCTCCCGAGGACTCCTCCCGTGAACACGCAGCCGGTGAGCAGCAGGCCCAACAGCGCGATGACGGCAATGATTCTGGACACGAAAAGTTCCCTCCTGGTGTGTGACTCAGATCTGCACGCCGAGCTTGTCGAGCAGATCGGCGCGGTAACGGTCGGTGTGGCCCTCCCCTGGCGCGCGGCGCGGGTCCGGGATGTCCAGCGTGTGAATGACCGCGCCGTCCTCCAGCACCAGCACCCGGTCGGCGAGCGCGACGGCCTCGTCCACGTCGTGGGTGACCAGCAGAACCCCGAAGGAATGTTCGCGCCACAGGTCGAGCAGCAACTTGCGCATCGTCAACCGGGTCAGGGCATCCAGCGCGCCGAACGGTTCGTCCAGCAGAAGAAGTGTCGGTTCGGCGACCAGCGCCCGCGCAAGCGAAACACGTTGCGCCTGACCGCCGGACAGCGTCAACGGCCACACGTCGGCGCGATCGGCCAACCCGACGTCGGCCAGTGCACGGTCGGCGCGGGCGATCGCCTCGGCCTTGGACAGCCTGGCGCGCGTCAGCCCGTAGACCACATTGGTCCGGACGTCGCGCCACGGGAAGAGCCGCGGTTCCTGGAAGGCCAGAGCTGGTGCCCCGGCGACCACCCGGTCACCGGTGTGATCGGTCGACAGCCCTGCGAGCACCCGAAGCACCGTCGACTTGCCGGAACCGCTGCGCCCGATGAGCGCGACGATCTCGCCGTCCGCGATCCGCACCGACACATCAGAGAGCACGTGGTGCTCGCCGTACCACTTGTTCACATTGCGGAGTTCGCCGGCGATCGCAGTCTGCGAACCGGTGCCGCGTTGGGCCGCCTGGGACGTGGTGGTCATGAGCGATACCTCAATGCCCGTCGCTTCGAGCGCGCGCACGATGGCGTCGGTGCCGATACCGAGCAGCGCGTAGACGATGAGCCCGAAGATGATGATGTCGATGCGCAGGAAGTCACGGGCGTTCATGATAGGAACCCGATTCCCTTGTCCGCGTTGATCTGTTCGGCGACGATCAGCGTGAGCCAGGCGATCGCCAGTGACTGCCGGAGGCCGACCAGTACCTGCGGCGCCGCGCTGGGAACGATGATCGACCGGAACCGCTGCCAGAACGAAAAGCCGAGAACCTGAGCGGTTTCGAACAGTTTGGGGTCGACCTGGCGGATGGCCGAGAAGGTGTTCAGATACAGCGGGAAGCTCACACCGAGGGCGACGAGCAGAACCTTCGGGAGTTCACCGATGCCGAACCAGATGATGAACAGTGGGATGAGCCCGAGGTGTGGCAACGCGCGCACCATCTGCATCGGCGGATCGACGGTGGCCTCGAACCACTTCGACAGACCCACCGCGGTACCCAACCCGATACCGATCACACCGCCGAGGATCAACCCTTCGATCACCCGAAGTCCCGATACCGCAAGGGCATCGACGAGCTGACCGTTCTCGATGAGCTCGATGCCTGCTTCGGCGATCAGTGATGGAGCGGGCAGCACATCCTGCGGGATGAGTCCAACGGCGCTGCCGATCTGCCACAACGCGAGCAGGATGAACGGCGATGCCAGCCGGACGAACCCCCACTTGCGGTGTGACCATCGGCCGCCGGCAGCGGGTGTGGCCTGGGCCAGGGGTGCGGCCAGGTCGGCGGGATCAGTCACGGTGTGGCGACGCTACTGCGAGCGTCGCCACACCGGAAGGGTTTGATTCTGCATGAAATTAACGCTGCGTCACTTCAACCGGAAAGTCCCTGTCACCAGGGTCGGTGACACGCTGACCCCGTTGATGCTGGCCCTGGGACCGCCGTCCGGCGGGAACTCGATCGGACCTGCAGGCGCGAGCTTGCGATTGGGGCGGACGTCGTTGCGCACGTCGAAATCGCTGAACTCGTCCAGGTTGAACGGGTCGAAATTACGGTTGCCCTGGCTGAATCCGCTGAACTGTACGCCGGTGACCGATCCGTCGGGGCGCACCACCCAGGAGGCGCGCGTGCCAGCGGATTCCGCGGTGTACATGCCCGCCACGCCCGAGACCGAGGCTGCGGTGAAGGCGTATTCGACGCCGTTCATCGTGACCTCACCGCTGACGTCGGTGCCGTTGAAGTCGGCGGCCAGCGTGTCGCGGAACCGGGACTTGAGGTCGATGGCGCCGTCGGTCTGATCACCGAAGAACCACGCCTCGTCGTCGGTTCCGTTGCAGGCGTATGCCGCAACCTCGGCTCCGTCCACGCTGATGCCGATTGTCATGGTCTTGCCTTCGGCGGCTTTCATGTCGGCCATGTAGCGGGCCGATTCGGGGAACGGGGCCGCCGTCGAGGTCTGCGGTGCCGGCTCCGAGGACGATGTGGCTTCCGTGGTCGTGCCGCTCGAACAGGCCGACAAGGTGCCGAACGCGAGGAGGGCGCTTGCTCCGACGAGCACGGAGCGGATGTGTTTTCTCATGTCATCAGCATGGTCGGCGACCCGACGGCGTACATGAAGATTCGATGGAGATTGCGTGGAGATCTGCTCAGCCGGCGAGGAAGGCCCCCACCTCGTCGCGGAACACCTGCCAGGCCTGCTCGGTACCGGTGAGCAGGTGGTTGTTGCTTGCCAGCGCCACCAGGTGCGAGTCCGGGATCAGTCCGGCCAACTCCTCGCCGTAGCGCATCGGGACGCGGTGGTCGTCGCGGGAATGCAGGATCAGCGTGGGACACGCCACCTGGCCGCAGAGGTCCCGAACGTCGATGCGTGCGAATTCCTCCAGGAAGCGCACCGCATTCTCCGGCGATGTGGTGCGCCGCTGCAGTTGGTCGAATGCCGCCCAGTCCGTCCTGGTCCCGTCGGGCAGGAACTGCGCGGCGAAGACCTGCCGGAAGGCCGGATCGTCGCGACCCCAGCCCACCCGTGCGAGATCGAGATCCAGTGCGGCAGCCCGCTTTTCGTCGTCGGTCAGCGCCCTGACCGCCCGTCCCCGAGCATAGGCGCCGCAGAGGACGAGCCGACTGACCCGGTCGGGATGCCGGGCGGCGTAGGCGACTGCCACTGCGCCGCCCTGTGACACCCCGAGCAGCGGGAAGCGCTCGAGGCCGACGGCCTCGACCACGGACTCCAGGTCGGCAACCCAGTCGTCGAAGGTGAATCCGTCGACGTCCCAGTCCGACAGCCCGCAGCCGCGCTCGTCGTAGCGGATGAATCTGTGCCGCAACGACATGTCCCGCACCCAATGCCGCCATACCGGGCTCTCGATGTCGTAGCCCAGATGCGTCATCCAGTTCGCCGCCCGCATCAGCGGCGGCCCTTCACCGGACTCCGCGTACGCGAGGCGCACACCGTCGGCGCCCCGGGTGAAGGCGATGTGCTGTCGCGGAACTTCAGGTTCGGGCTCCGGCGCCGGGGGCTGCGCCGTCGGATCGAGGCGGAGGGTCCCGACGAACTGGTAGCCGCGACCCCGCACCGTGCGGATGTAGCGCTGCGACTCGCCGTTGTCGCCGAGCGCCCGCCTGGCCGCCTTGATGCGACTGGTGAGCGCCGCCTCCCCCACGAAACGACCGCCCCAGACCGAGTCGAAGAGCTCCTCCTTGCTGACGAAGCGCTCGCTGTTGCTCACCAACTGGGTCAGGACGTCGAACACCTGGGGCTCGACCCGGATCACGGCGTCGCCTGAGCGCAGCTCGTACCGGCAGGCATCCAAGACGAAGTCGTCCCATCGCCAAACGCGCTGCGGCGGGGAGAGCGCGGGATCAGCGCTGGTCACGCGCTAATAGTAGCGGCTTCGAGCACGAAAAGACCTGCTCACCGCCAGCCGTCGGCCGCCCTCGCCGCCTGCATCACGGCATCACACAGCTCGCGCAACTCGGAGTAGTCCGCGCCCTCCTCGATGGCGGTCGCCATGTCCTCGGCCGCGCACCGAACCTGGTACACCCGGTCGGACAGCACCGAGGCCTCGTCGGCGGAGAGCACGACCGCATCGGGTGGCACCGAGGTCCCCTTGACCTGTGTGCGCTGTTCGTAGGCCCGCTGGCGGCAGGACTGCCTGCAGTATTGCCTGCGCCGACCCAGCCCCGCGTCCGTCACTTCGCGGCCACACCATCGGCAGCTCTGCGGACGCCTGCGGGTGCTCGTCGGGGCGGTCAGCGAGGTCACGAGCCCGACTGTAGACGGGCAGGCGTCGATATCCCGGTATCATCAGCGGTCGAGTCGGGAACTCTAGGACGTATGTCTGCGTTGACTAGTGTTGTTCGATTCGCCTCCGGCGAAGCCCGGAGCAAAAGCGTTAACAGAGGAGATGACCATGGCTGATCGTGTTTTGAGGGGCAGCCGCCTTGGAGCTGTGAGCTACGAGACGGACCGCAACCACGACCTGGCCCCCCGTCAGGTCGCCCGTTACCGCACCGACAACGGCGAGGAGTTCGACGTCCCGTTCGCCGATGAAGCCGAGATCCCCGGCACCTGGCTGTGCCGCAACGGCCTCGAGGGCACTCTGATCGAGGGTGACGTTCCGGAACCCAAGAAGGTCAAGCCTCCGCGCACCCACTGGGACATGCTGCTGGAGCGTCGTTCGGTCGAAGAGCTCGAAGAACTGCTCAAGGAGCGCCTCGACATCGTCAAGACGCGCCGCCGCGGCTGAGCCGCGTCAACAGGTGATGCGGCTGAGCCGCGTAAACAGGTGATGCGGCTGACCGTCACCGCGCGAGGCCCCGTGCCCGGTCCCACCGGGCACGGAGGCCCCACTGCGCGACCTTGAGAATCGCTTCCCGGATCGTCGAGCCATCCATCTTGGACACACCGTGTTCGCGTTCGGTGAAGGTGATCGGCACTTCGACGACGGTGAAGCCGGCATTGATCGAGCGCCACGTCAGGTCGACCTGGAAGCCGTACCCCTTCGAATCGACGGCTGCGAGATCGATCTTCTCCAGCACCTCCCGCCGGTATGCGCGGTAGCCGGCGGTGATGTCATGGACGTCGACCCCGAGCAGGATTCGCGAATACCCGTTCGCAGTCCGGGACAACACGAGCCGCCGCCTCGGCCAATTGCGGACGCTGCCGCCGTCGACATAGCGAGACCCGATGACGAGGTCAGCGCCCGCGTCGATCTCATCGAGGAGACGATGAAGCTCTTCGGGGGCATGGCTGCCGTCGGCGTCCATCTCGACCAGCACCGAGTATTGACGGGTGAGACCCCAGGCGAAGCCGGCGAGGTAGGCCGCGCCGAGTCCGTCCTTGGACGTGCGGTGCATGACGTGGACGCGGTCGGGATCGGCCAGAGCGAGCTCGTCCGCCAGCTCGCCGGTGCCGTCCGGGCTGCCGTCATCGACGATGAGTACGTGCACGTCCGGTGCCGAGTCAGCGACGCGGGACACGATCGTCAGCAGATTGTCGCATTCGTTATACGTCGGGATGATGACCAGCGTGCGGGCACTCGGCAGGTCGTCGGGTTTGACTCCGTCGGGTATGCCACCGGGAACGCTCATGTGGCTCCTTTGCCGTCGTCGGGAGTCGGTCGCCGACCCCTGAATCTTGCGGGCACGAATGATCCATTGTGCAGCATCGCCCCGAGAACAGCCGAAACGCCGAGGGCGACCAGGACGCCCTCGATATAGGGACCGAAGCGGGTTGCGGGTGTCAGCGTGGTCTTCAACCGGACCTGTTGATCGAGGTAGGCCGGTTCGAACCACCGAGTGCGGGCGATCTCATGACCGTCGGGGGCGATGAAGGAACTGATCCCTGTGGTACCCGCCACCACGACATAGCGGTCGTGCTCGACGGCCCTCAGCCTGCCGAAGGCCAGTTGCTGCTCGCTCATCGCCTGATCGAAGGTGGCGTTGTTGCTGGGAACCGTCAGCAGTTGGGCGCCGCTGAGCACCGATTCGCGCGCCGCGCGGTTGAAGATGACCTCCCAGCATGTGGTGATTCCCACCGGGACCCCCGCGGCCTGCACCACCCCGTCGCCGTCGCCTGGAACGAAGTAACCGGCGCGGTCTGCGTAGGACGACAACTTGCCGAAGAAGCTGCGCCACGGCAGGTATTCGCCGAACGGCTGCACGATCCGCTTGTCGTGCCGGTCCGAGGGGCCGGTCTCCGGGTTCCAGACGATGACGGTGTTCGTCGAGACCGGGTCGGCGCGGGTGAAGCCCGGCGCCGCGACCACCCCGCCAACCAGGATGGGTGCGTTGATCGCGGCGGCGGCCATCGAGATCTCTTGCGCGGCATCAGGATTGGCCAAAGGGTCGATGTCAGAGGAGTTTTCCGGCCAAACCACCAGCATGGGTTGCGGCGCCCGCCCGGCCCGCACGTCGTCGGCGAGCCGGAGGGTTTCGCGGACGTGGTTGTCCAGGACCGCCCTGCGCTGGGCGTTGAATTCCAGACCGAGCCGCGGCACGTTGCCCTGCACCGCGGCGACGGTGACCGGCGCCTCGTCACCGGCGCCGAGGCCTGCCTTGCGCACATTCGGCCACGCGAGCGCCGAACCAAGCAGCACCAGCGTGATGCACAGGCCGGGCAGCACGACCGCAGGCGGAGCGCTCGCGCGTGCAGTGGCATCACGGCGCCACCAGTCGACGACCTCGAGGACGAGCGCCGCCACGCCGAACGACAGCAGCGCCACCGCGAAGGACACCAGCGGCGCTCCGCCGACATAGGCCAGCGGCAACAGCGGGCTCTCGGTCTGCGAGAAGCCGACGACCCCCCACGGAAATCCGCCGAACGGGACGGTCGATTTGAGCCACTCCTGCGCCGACCACAGGCCCGCGAACCACAACGGCCAGCCCGGCAGCTTCCGGACGGCCACGGCGACCAGCCCGAACAGCGCGGGGAACAACGCCTCGGCGAAGCTGAGCGCCAGCCACGGCACCGGACCGACGAGCCCGCTGATCCACGGCAGCAGCGGCACGTAGAACACGAGCCCGAACAGCAGCCCGTATCCAGCGCCACCGGCCACAGTGGTGGAACTGCGGGTCAGCACCCAGCCGAGCAGCGCGAACGCGAGGATCGCCGCGAACCACCAACCGAACGGCGGGAAGCTCACGCAAAGGGCCAGGCCAGCCACGACCGTGACGGTCAGAGCGGGCAGGCGTGCCACCACGGCCTGCCCGAATCGTCTTGCCCGCGAGGGTTTCTCCGGGTCGTCGCCGTCGACTTCGGCGGAATCGGTCTCGGCGGCGGCGTCAGCCATGGATGACCGAGCCTCGGTGCACGGTCTGCCTGCACGTCGGGAGGCCGTCGTCCAGCCTGGGCAGTACGGGCACGCGGGACCGCGGATCGGTGGACCACCGCTGGACCGCGTCGGCCGGGGCGCTGACGTCGAAGCCTTTTTCGGCCTCCCACACCGCGTACGTGGCGGGCGCACCCGGCACGAGGGTGCCCATCAAGCCGTCCCGGACGCCTCCGGCACGCCACGCTCCCCGGGTCGCCGCCGCGAACGCCGCCCGCGCCGAAATGGCACTGCCCGGGGTGCGGTGAGTGGTCGCCGCGCGAACCGTCGCCCACGGGTTCATGTCGGTTACCGGGGTGTCCGAACCGAAGGCAAGCGGCACGCCTTGGGATGCTAACAGCGCGAATCTGTTCAGCCTGCCACCCCGTTCCACGCCGAGACGCTGCGCATACATCCCGCTCTGACCACCCCACAACGCATCGAAGTTGGGCTGCATGCTGGCGATGACCCCCCAGCTCCCGAGCGTCGCAGCCTGGTCCTCGGCCACCATCTCGAGATGCTCGAGGCGGTGCCCGCACCGCGCGACCGCCACGACACCGAACCGGTCGACGACCGTCTGCAGCGCCGCGATCACCGCGGAGACGGCGGCGTCACCGATGACGTGGAATCCGGCGGTGATCCCGGCTTCGGTGCACGCGCTCAGATGAGCGGCGACCGCGTCGACATCAAGGTAGGCGTTCCCCGTCGGCGCCGGACACCCGTCGGCGACGTCGGCATAGGGCTCGTGCAGCCACGCGGTGCGTGACCCCAGCGCGCCGTCGACGAACAGATCGCCTGCCAGTCCGCGGGCCTGCGTCGCCGCGATCAGCTCGATGGCCTGCGCAGGGGTCGTGACGTGTTCGCCCCAGTAGCCGACCACCTCGACACCGTGGTCGTGTGCGCGCAGCTCCTGCCAGTCGTCGAGGCCGCCGATCTCCGGACCCGCGCACTCGTGGACCGCCGCGACGCCGAGGGCCGCGGCAGAGTCGAGCGCCGCCTGCCTGGCCTGGGTGCGTTGCGCTGGGGTAAGGCCCTCGCGGGCCGCGCGGCGCACGCGGTGGTGCGCATCTGCAGTCAGCGGCACCCCGTCACCGACGCCCGCCGCGCGGCGCAGTGCCGTCGATGCCGCCGCCGAGTGCACGTCGACGCGAGCCAGATAGACGAGCCGGTCACCGACGGCGGCGTCGACGTCGGCGGTACACGGCGCGACGCGCTCCGGCCAGCCGGACTCGTCCCAGCCGTGTCCCCAAATGACGCCGTCGGGGCGGGACCGGGCGTGGGCGGCGAGGAGATCCAGACAATGGCGCAACGACGTCGCTGGACGCAGATCGAGACCGGTCAGGGTCAGGCCGGTGGCGGTGGTGTGGACGTGGCTGTCGACGAACGCCGGGGCGACGAACGCCCCGTCCAGGTCGGTGACGGCGGCACCGGGAAACTGAGCACGCCCGACGTCGTCGCTGCCGAGCCAGGCCACCAGTCCATCGCGCACGGCGATCGCCGTCGCGTCGGGCATGGCCGGGCTGTGGATGCGGCCGTTGAGCAGAAGGGTGGTGGTCACTCCGGCAGGCGGGGCAGGTCCGCCCTGGCCGGCGGCACGTCCTCGAAGTTCACTCCGGCCCGATTGTCGACTTCGTCGACGACGTCGATCACTTCGCCGTCGACGTAGTCACCGCGACTCGGACTGCGCACATAGCCCGCGCGGCCCGCCGCGGCCGAGCCGACCGTGCTGACGCCGACGATCAGCGGGGCGCGGCGCGCCGCCAAAGCGGTGAGCACCGGACGCGCGGCGGCGCGGGTGGGCGGCAGCAACAAGAGCCCGCCGAGGACAGAGCTGGCCAGGCCGGGAATCACGACAAGCACGGTACCGAGTGCGACGAGGGCGCTGTCGGTGACCGCGCCCTGCGCATCAGCCATCGTCAGGCCGGACCGCAGGCGGCGGATGTGGCGGCGCAGCTGGGATCCGGCCAGTGCGAGACCGAACACGAAGGCACCTGCCAGCAGCAGCACGGTCCAGCCGAAGCCGATCGTCGAGGCCAGCGTCACCAGGACGGCCAGCTCGATCAACACATAGACCAGGAACAGCCTCATCGCCATAGTGTGCCAACGTCCGGGCGGAAGCGCAGGTTCCTCGGCGCGGAGACACTCAGCAGAGACTCAGGAACTCGGCGCCACTTCGACCTCGATCGCGGCGTGCACCTTGTCGACGCCGCCGCGCACGATCGCCTGCGGAATCCACCACCACGCGTGCCACCAGTAACGCCTGGTCACCATGTCGAACACCCGGCGGGTCTCGGACTTCGGCAGGTTGCGGGCCACCGCCTCGACGGGCTCGCCCTTGGGTTTGCCCAGCACGCCGCACTTCTGGATGGTGACCCGCGGGGTGTTGTTGATGCGCTTGGTCTTCCACGAGCCCTCGTCGGTGCTGATCACCAGCTTGTCCCCGTGGGGCACACCCCACACCGGGGTGGGCTTGGGCCGCCCGTCCTTGGTGAACGTCGTCAGCAGCAGGTACTTCTCGGTGTAGACGTCCTTGAACGCCGGGCTTTCTGTCGAAGAGTCAGACATGAAGCTGTTAATTGACCGGTCTGAGCTCGATCGAAACGTTCTTCTCCATGCCACCGCGCAGCTTGGAGAAGAAGTTGAACGTCTTGCCGACCAGGCCGTAGCGCCTGCCGATGGCGTCGTAGGTGGCGGCGTTCGCCGACTTGTCGAGAACTCGGGCCGTCGCGTCGGCGGACTCGCCCTTCGGGTTTCCGCGCCGATCACACGGGGCGATGGTGACCCGTGGGGTATTGCGGATGCGCTTGACCTTCCAGGACTGTTCCTGCGTGATGGCCACCAGCCCGTCGCCCTCGGGCACGGCCCAGATGGCGGTCGGCTTCGGCCGCCCGTCCTTCGTGAACGTCGTGAGCAGGATGTACTCGGACCTGGCGACCTCCGCGAACGTGACAGACATGGAGCCAGGCTAGACGTATCCCGATCCCCGGGTCGCTTCGCTCGCCGGAGCCTCACCCTTCGAGGTCGCCCTCGGTTTCCAGCAACACCTGCTTGAGCCCGTCCAGGGTGGCCTTCTCCGGGGTCGCCCACATTCCCCGGCCCGCGGCCTCCAGCAGTCGCTCGGCCATGCCGTGCAGTGCCCACGGGTTCGACTCGGCCATGAACTTGCGGTTCACGTCGTCGAGCACGTAGCTCTGCGACAGCTGCTCGTACATCCAGTCGGCCATCACGCCTGCGGTCGCGTCGTAGCCGAAGAGATAGTCGACGGTCGCGGCCATCTCGAACGCACCCTTGTATCCGTGCCTGCGCATCGCGGTCATCCAGCGCGGGTTGACGACACGCGCGCGGAACACCCGGGTGGTCTCCTCGGACAGCGTGCGGGTGCGTACCGCGTCGGGCCGGGTGTTGTCGCCGATGTAGGCGGCCGGGTCCTTGCCGGTCAGCGCGCGCACGGTGGCAACCATGCCCCCGTGGTACTGGAAATAGTCGTCGGAGTCCGCGATGTCGTGTTCGCGGGTGTCGGTGTTCTTGGCTGCCACCGCAATCCGGCGGTAGGCGCGATTCATGTCGTCGGTGGCGGGTGCGCCGTCCAGACCGCGGCCGTAGGCGAAACCGCCCCACGCGGTGTACACCGCGGCGAGGTCGGCGTCGTCGCGCCAATTGCGGCTGTCGATCAGCTGCAGCAGACCTGCGCCATAAGTTCCAGGCTTGGAGCCGAAAATCCTTGTGGTGGAACGGCGTTGATCGCCATGCTCGGACAGGTCGGCCTGGGCGTGGGCGCGCACGTAGTTGTCCTCGGCAGCTTCGTCGAGGTCGGCGACGAGCTGCACCGCGTCGTCGAGCATGGCAACGACGTGCGGGAATGCGTCGCGGAAGAATCCGGAGATGCGGACGGTGACGTCGATGCGCGGGCGACCCAGTTCTTCGAGCGAAACGGCCTCGAGATCGACGACGCGTCGCGACGCGTCATCCCAGATGGGTCGAACACCGAGCAGTGCAAGCACTTCTGCGATGTCGTCGCCCGCGGTGCGCATCGCCGAGGTGCCCCACACCGACAAACCCACCGATTCCGGCCAGCGGCCGTAATCGGCCTGGTACCGCTCCAGCAGCGAATCCGCCATTGCCACACCGGTTTCCCATGCAAGTCGCGACGGCACGGCTTTGGGATCCACCGAGTAGAAGTTGCGACCGGTGGGCAGCACATTGACCAGGCCCCGCAGCGGCGACCCCGAGGGGCCCGACTCGATGAAACGCCCGTCGAGTGCACGCAGGATCTGCGTGATCTCGTCCGCGGTACCGGCCAGCCGCGGCACGACCTCCGTCGCCGCGAACCGCAGGATCGCCGCCACCCCCGGATCGTCGGTCAGCGTGTCGACAGCACCGGCGTCCCAGCCGGTCTTCTGAAGTGCCGCAACGAGTTCACGGGCCTGCGCCTCTGCTGCATCCACCGCCGTGCGCTCGTCGGTGCCGTCCTCGGCGAGGCCGAGCGCCTCGCGCAGGCCTGCCACCGTCTGCTCACCGCCGAACAGCTGCCGCGCTCGCAGGATTGCCAGCACCAGGTCGAGTTGCGCGTCGCCCGCGGGGGTTTCGCCGAGGATGTGCAGGCCGTCGCGGATCTGAACGTCTTTGATCTCGCACAGCCAGCCGTCGACGTGCAGCAGCATGTCGTCGAACGAATCCTCGTCGGGCCTGTCTTCGAGGCCGAGGTCGTGGTCCATCTTCGCGGCGCGCATCAGCGTCCAGATCTGCTGGCGGATGGCAGGCAGCTTGCCCGGGTCCAACGCGGAGATGTTGGCGTGCTCGTCGAGAAGCTGCTCCAGACGCGCGATGTCGCCGTAGGTTTCGGCCCTGGCCATCGGCGGGATGAGGTGGTCGACCAGCGTGGCATGAGCGCGCCGCTTGGCCTGCGTGCCCTCGCCGGGGTCGTTGACCAGGAACGGGTAGATCAGCGGCTGGTTTCCCAGCGCGGCGTCGGTGCCACAGGCCGCCGACATGCCAAGGGTTTTGCCGGGCAGCCACTTCGAGGTTGCCGTGCTTGCCGAGGTGCACGATGGCATCCGCATTGAACGCGTCGGCAAATCCTTGTCCCAGCCAGCGGTAGGCGGCCAGGTAGTGGTGGCTGGGCGGGAGGTCGGGGTCGTGATAGATGGCCACCGGGTTCTCCCCGAAACCGCGGGGCGGCTGGACGATCAGCACGACGTTGCCTGACCGCATCGCGGCGATCACGATCTCGCCGTCGGGATCGCGGCTGCGGTCGACGAACAGGTCACCTGGTGGCGGGCCCCAGTGTTCGACGACGCCGTCGGCGAGCTCGGCGGGCAGCGTGGCGAACCAATCGCGATAATCCTTGGCGGACACTCGAATCGGGTTGCCGGCCAGCTGCGCCTCGGTGAGCCATTCCGGATCCTGGCCGCCGCGCTCGATCAGCGCGTGGATCAACGCGTCCCCGTCGCGCGCAGCGAGGCCGGGGACCTCGCCGACGTCGTACCCGGCCTCGCTCATGGCTTCCAGCAGCCTGATGGCGCTGGCCGGGGTGTCGAGACCGACGGCGTTGCCGATCCTGGCGTGCTTGGTCGGGTAGGCGGAGAAGACGACGGCGACGCGCTTGTCGGCCGGCGCGATGGAACGAAGCCTGGCGTGGCGGACAGCGAGACCAGCCACGCGTGCGCACCGTTCGGGGTCGGCAACGTAGGCGATGAGGCCTTCGTCGTCGATCTCCTTGAACGAGAAGGGAACTGTGATGATCCGGCCGTCGAACTCGGGCACTGCCACCTGGGTGGCGACGTCCAGCGGCGACATCCCGTCGTCATTGGAATTCCAGTCGTCCCGCGAGCTCGTCAGACACAGCCCCTGGAGTATCGGAATGTCCAGTGCGGCAAGGTGCGCGACGTTCCAGGTGTCGTCGGCCCCCCCTGCGGTGGCAGCGGCAGGGGTGGCCCCGCCCGCCGCGAGCACCGTGGTGATCATCGCGTCGGCAGTTCCCAGCACTTCGATCAGTGCGGTGTCGGCAGTGCGCAGCGAGGCGCAGAATACCGGAAGCGCCACTCCCCCAGCAGTTTCGATCGCGCTACACAGCGCATCGATGTAACCGGTGTTGCCCGCCAGTTGCTGGGCCCGGTAGTAGAGCACCGCGACGGTGGGCCCGTCGCCGGGTGCGGCAGGTCGATCCAGCACGCCCCAGGTGGGTGTGGCCACTGGTTCGCCGAAGCCGAAACCCGTCATCAACAGCGTGTCGGACAGGAAGGCATGGAGGTTCGACAGGTTCTCCGTCCCGCCCTGCGCGAGGTAGATGTGCGCCTGCAGCGCCACACCTGCCGGCGTGGTCGAGTAGTTCATCAGGTCGGCGTCCGGGCCCTGCTCGCCGCTGACCACCACGGTCGGCACGCCGCTGGCCACGACGGCGTCGATGCCTTCCTCCCAGGCCCGGTACCCGCCGAGAAGGCGCACGACCGCAACGTCGGCCTCCCCCAGCAGTTCCTCGAGTTCGCCGTCGACCAGCCGCGACGGGTTCGCCCAGCGGTAACGGGCCTCGCTGGCACGGGCGGTGATCAGGTCGGTGTCCGACGTCGACAGCAGCAGGATGGTCGGGATCGGGCTGGCAGAAACAGGCGCGGTCACACTCCATTCGTACCGGACTACGGTGGGAACCGTGAGCGCGGGCGTGGCCGTCGGCACCCCTGACCCGTCGCTGCGCGGCGTGGTGCTGCGCTACGAAGGGTTCACCTCCCGCGTCGGCACCCCGGAGGTGTTCCGGGAAATGGCATGCTCATTCGTTCCGATCATCATCGACCTCGACGACGGTTGGACCGTCGCACACCCTAGCCACGTCGGATCAGCGCCGCTGCGCCTGCACTCGTTCGTCGCGGGAATCACGGACGGACCGGTGCTGGTCGGACACCACGGCTCGGCACGCTGCCTGCAGGTTGACCTGACACCGCTGGGGGCGCGCAGGATTCTGGGCATCCCGATGGCCGAGGTGGCCAACCGGACGGTGCCGATCGAGGACGTGCTCGGTCCCGCCGGCGCCCATCTCGTCCAGCGCATCGGCGACGCGCCCGGCTGGCAGGAGCGTTTCGCCCTCGTCGATGCCGCGCTCATCGCCCGGCTGAGCGAGGCGCCCGATGTCGATGCAGGCGTGGCGTGGTCTCTGACCCGGATCACCGCGAGCGGAGGAACCGCCGCGATCGGTGCGCTGGCCGCAGAGCTGGGGTGGAGCCACCGCAGGCTGATCGCCAGGTACCGCGACGCCGTCGGACTGCCGCCGAAGGCGATGGCTCGGATCGTCCGTTTCGAGCGGGTCAGCGCCCGGCTGCAGCACGGGGCCGACCTCGCCGCCGCCGCCACCGCGTGCGGCTACTTCGACCAGGCGCATCTGGCACGGGAGGTGCGCGAACTCGCGGGCCTCACGCCGACCGAACTCCGCGCCGAAGCCGTCAATTTCGTCCAAGACGGCGCCGTCTGACGTGCCTACCGTTGGCGCCATGACATCAACACAGACATTCGCCGGCGCGGTGCCGGTCGTGCCGTTCACCCAACCCAGAAAGGCCATCGAGTGGTTGTCGAAGGCGTTCGGTGCGGTACCGGTCGCCATCCACCCCGAGGATCCGGCCGAGCCACTGCAGCACGCCGAGGTGACCGTCGGCACGGGAGTGGTGATGATCGACGACGCCGACCGCGACGGCGTGTTCGCGCTGCCGGGGCCCGTAGTCGTGTACGTGGTCATCGACACCGCCGGCGAGATCGACACCCTCCACGATCGGGCGGCCGCCGCGGGCGCCGAGATCGTCCTCGGCATCACCGACCAGGACTACGGATCCCACGAATTCGCCGCGCGGGATCCACACGGCAACATCTGGTGCTTCGGCACCTATCGGCCGTCGTCCGGCTAGAGGCGGCTCAGCCGTGCCAGCGGCCGTACCAGGTCTGTCCGTAGGGCGCCCCGAGGGCGGCGACGAGCAGGAATACGACAGCGGTGAAAATCAGGATTGCGAACATCGACGTTCCTTTCACCCGACCCGTTGTTTGACACGGATTCAGTTAGCGAGACGGTACCGCCGGTAACGCCGGAAAAGATCGTTGTGTGCGTGGGGGAACTGCCGGCCAGAGGTGTGACTGCAGTCACATTCAGCCGGTGCGGACGTCGAAATCGGTGACCTGCGGGGCTCGCAGCAGCTCGGTGTAGCGGGAGGCTTCCCACGGAAAGAGCTCGGGCAGCCCGTCCTTGCCGAGGTACCAGCTGCTGCAGCCGGTGGTCCACACCGTCCGCGGCATCGCCGCTTTCATATCGTCGTTGTAGAGCTTGGTTGCCGCCGCGGTGGGGGCGGCAGCGACGACCCCACCCTCGCGCAACTGGTTGATCCACCACATCACATAGTCGGCCTGGTCCTCTGCCACCGGGACCAGTGAATTGTTCCCGACCGGGGCGTGCGGACCCATGAGCATGAACATGTTCGGAAAACCAGGGACCGCCACCGCCCGGTACGCCTTGGGGCCGTCGATCCACGCCTCATCCAGCGTTCGACCGTTCTCCCCCGTGATGACGAGCGGCCGCACATAGGCATGAAAATCGAATCCCGTTGCCAGCACCAGCAAATCGATTTCATGCAACACGCCGTCGGCGGTGACGACGCCGCGGGGTTCCACCCGTTCGATCGCCTCGGTGACGATCTCGACACCCGGTGCCTGGACTGCGCGATAGTAGTGCCCCGCGAAGATCATCCGCTTACACATCGGTTGGTCCTTGGGAGTCAGCTTCTTCTTGAGCTCACGGTCGCGTACCGACAACCGCAGATTCCACCGGCATTGCGTCTGGTAGAGCCACCGCTGCCAGCCCGGACGCACGGGCGCGACACCGAAGATGGATCGCACGAAGCCGCCCCAGAACCAGTACGCAAACGTGTTCAGCCACTGCCACCGCCGCAGTGCGGATTTCGTCCGTTCCGACACCGAGAGGTTTGGCCACGGGCAGATCCACTGCGCGGTGCGCTGAAAAACTTTGAGGTGCTTGACTTTTCCTCCGATCTCGGAGGTGATCTGCACGCCGGTCGAGCCCGTCCCGATCAGGGCGATCCTCTTGTCAGGCAACGACACCGAGTGATCCCACCGCGACGAGTGGAACATCGGGCCGGCGAATGTGTCGATGCCCTTGATGTCGGGATAGCGCGGCACCCGCAGGAATCCGGTCGCGGTGACCAGCACATCGAATGCCTCGACGCCGGTCGCGGTGGTCACCCACCATTTGCCGTCCCGGTAGGTGGCGTCGGTGACGTCGGTGCCGAACCGGATGTGGGGCCGGATCCCGCGCTCGGTGGCGACCTGACTGAAGTAGCGATGGATCTCCGGTCCCGGGGGCAGCATGTGCGACCACTCGGGATTGGGCCTGAACGAATACGCGTAGTAGCGAGACGGCACGTCGCACGTCAGCCCCGGATAGGTGTTGTCGCGCCAGGTTCCGCCGACGTCGTCGGCCTTTTCGAAGATCGTGAAGTCCTCGACGCCCGCGTCCTGCAGCTTGGCCGCCATGCACAGACCCGACATGCCCGCACCGATGATCGCTACGCTGACCCGCCGCCGTGAAGACGTTTGCTGAATACCCTTGACTACCATGGCTCGACCCCCGTTGACCTGGGGGTACGTTACTCCGTCGACGTGAGCGGTGGGCCGGGAATCACGCGAACCCTATTCGGCGGTGACGAAGCCTTCCGCCACCATCCAGTCGCGCGCCACCACGCTGGGATCGCGCCCCTCGACATCGACCTGCTTGTTGAGCTCGATGATCACGACGTTGGTCAGTGCCGCGGTGACCGGCGCGGTCACGTCGGCGATCTCGGGGTGGGCGTCGAAGAACTCCCGCTTCATCGTGACCGACGGGTTGTAGTGCGCGAAGAACTGCTTGTCGTCGGTCAGCACGGTCAGATCCAGCGCGGCGATACGCCCGTCGGTGGTGAAGACCTCGCCGAAGTCGCACTGGGTCCCGTCGGCGGTGGCCTGGTAGATGATGCCGACCTGCAGGATCGGTGTTTTCGCACGGGCCGGATCGAATCCGTAGGCGGCCGCCATGCCGGGAAAACCATCCTGGCGGGCCCTGAACTCGGTATCGACGCAGGTGCGCGCGGCTGCTGGGTAACGCTTGACCAGTTCCGTGTACTCGGACAGGGTCCGCACGCCGGTGCGTTCGACGGTGTGCGTGCTTGCCGCCAACGCGTAGGTGTCGTCCATCGGCCCGGGATCCAGCCACACCATGCCGTTGCGTTCGAGATCCTCGTCGCGGACGGCCTCGAACTGCTCACGGGTATCGCGGGATCGGCTTCTCGTGACCCAGGTAGTTGATCCAGGCGTTGCCGGTGAATTCGTAGGCGACGTCGACCTGACCGGAAAGCTTTGCCTCCCTTGTGCTTCGGGATCCGACGATACCGGTGAGGTCGCGGACGTCGGCACCCGCGGCGGCCAGGGTGAACTCCAGGATGTACCCGAGGATCACCTGCTCGGTGTACTCCTTCGATCCGACGGTGATCTTCACGCCCTCGAGGCCCGGCGTCGGTTGGATCGAGCCGGGGCCGACCCGCAGGGGCACGGTGTTGCCGGAGCCGAGGGCACCGGTAACAGCGAGTAGAGCGCGATCGGCAGCACGCCGATCCAGAAACCGATCTTGGCGGTCAGCAGGAACAGCAGCACCAGCAGGCCGATCGCCGGGGCCGCCTGTCCGATGTTGGCGATACCGATGAACATAAGGGACGCAATACTTTTGCTCCCTCCTTACCCGATCTTGACTTCGCTGAAACGGCGGCGATTTGATTCCCGCTGAATCTAAGGGTTGGCCCTGTCGCGTCAGGGGGCCAGAGTTGCCAGCTTCGAGTGATCGGGAGGTGAGTCAGCTGTCAACGCTACGTGTTGTCAAGCTCGGTGCCGTCATCGGTGCGCGCATCGAGGGCGTGCAGATCGCAGGCGGGGTCGACTCTGCCACCGCGGCGCGGATCAACGAAGCCCTGCTCGAACACAAGGTGATCTTCTTCCGCGGCCAGCACAACCTCGACGATGACAGCCAGCTGGATTTCGCCCGTGCGCTGGGCACACCGACGACGGCGCATCCCACCGTCACGTCACGCGGCGTCCGGGTACTGCCGATCGACTCGCGCTACGACAAGGCCAACAGTTGGCATACCGACGTGACGTTCGTCGACCGCATTCCCAAGGCATCGCTGTTGCGGGCGATCACGCTGCCGCCGTACGGCGGAACCACCACATGGGCGTCGACCGAAGCGGCCTACGACCGGTTGCCTGTCCCGCTGCGTGCCCTCGCCGAGAACCTCTGGGCGGTGCACACCAACACCTACGACTACGCCGGCGACGTCGATGCGCGGCTCGAGCAACTCAACGACACCGAGCGCCAGTACCGCGAGGAGTTCGTGTCCGACTACTACGAGACCGAGCACCCCGTCGTTCGGGTACATCCGGAAACCGGCCGAAAGGTGCTGTTGCTCGGGCATTTCGTCAAACACTTCGTCGGCATCGGCCAGGTCGAGTCGACGGCGCTGTTCCAGCTGCTGCAGAACCGAATCACCAAGCTGGAGAACACCATCCGGTGGAACTGGGAGCTGGGCGACCTCGCCGTCTGGGACAACAGGGCCACCCAGCACTACGCCGTCGCCGATTACGACGACCAGTTCCGTCGCCTCAGCCGTGTCACCCTCGCCGGCGACATCCCCGTCGACGTCCAAGGCGAACAGAGCCGGACCATCGCCGGTGACGCCTCGGCGTACTCCCAGGTCGTCGAGCCGGTACGCCTCGCAAGCTGACGGCCTCAGAGCCGGTCCATCATCCGAGCCATCAGCGCATCCTCGATGAAGGCGTGCCGCGCGGGGTGATACCGAGGCCGGTCGGGCTTGTCCGACTTTCCGCCGGACGAGAGCGCCGCGCGCACCATCGCGAGGTAGTTGCGGCGGATCTTCGCCCCCGTCAGCGCCGCCGCCGACCCGAGCATCATCTCGTTCTCGGTGATGACCGTCGGTGGCTGCTCGGCGATGACACTGCTGTCGTATCGCGGCTGCGTGTCAAATTTCATTGCCAGCTCGGTCATTTCGCTTACTCCCCTGATGTGGTGGCGGGTCCAGGCCCCCGCCTGGCCCCGTACCTTGAAAGCTACGAGGGATTGGCCGTGTCACCGCAGGTACTTCGGTACTCGATTTCTCCGTTACTTCTCCGCGGAATACGCACACGGGGAGCACGCCTACCCATCGGGGTCACGCCGGGGCGGCTGACCAGCGTCGATGGGTGACTCTGTTGTCCCAAGCACGTGCTTCGCCGACGGCAGGCAAACGCAGCGAACGCTTCCAGCAACGGTGCCGCGTCGGCGGGCAGGGGGCGGGGGCAGGCGAGTACCGTGAATGAGTGGCCAGGGCACGGGAGAACGACGCGTGTCCCGGCGCGCTGCAGACCCACCGTGCCGCCGACGGCGAGTTGGCGCGGATCCGATTGCCCGGCGGGACGATCACGTCCACCCAGATGGAGGCGATGGCATCCGCGGCCGTCGATTTCGCTGCGTCCACGCTGGAGCTGACGTCTCGGGGAAATCTACAGATTCGCGGCGTCAGTGACACCGGCGCCGTCGCCGATCTGCTCGTCACGACAGGATTGCTGCCGTCGGCCACCCACGAACGGGTCCGCAATATCGTGGCCTCGCCGCTGTCGGGACGCAGCGGCGGACTCTGCGACACAAGGGAACTGGTCGTCGCCCTCGACGAGGCCCTGCAAGAAGACCCCGAACTGGTCCACCTACCCGGCCGATTCCTGTTCGGGATCGACGACGGCCGCGGCGATGTGTCCGGCCTCGGCGCCGACGTGGGTATCCACGCACTCGACTCATCCACTGCGGCACTGCTACTCGCCGGCCGGGACACCGGGGTCAGGCTGGCGCTGTCCGACGCGGTCGACGAAATACTCTCCATCGCCGGTCGCTTTACCGAGATCCGCGAAAAGTCTTGGCGTGTCGACGAACTCGACGATCCGACCACCCTTCTCGGCGGGCTGAGGCCGACTGCGCCCCCCGGTGCGACATGGTCAGTGCGCACGCGGCCGCCGGTCGGCTGGATCGAGCAGGACGACGGACGCGTCGCGCTCGGCGCCGCAGTACCGCTTGGCGTCCTCGACGCACAGGTGGCGCGCTACCTCGCCGCGGTCGAAGCGCCGATGGCCGTCACGCCGTGGCGATCGATGTTGCTGTTCGACCTCGACGAGGGCGTCGCCGACGTCGCGCTGCGCGTGCTCGCCCCGCTGGGGCTGGTCTTCGACGAGAACTCCCCCTGGCTTTCGGTATCGGCCTGCACCGGAAGCCCAGGCTGCGCGCACTCCTTGGCCGATGTGCGCGCCGACGCCGCCGCGGCCGCCGACGAACCAGCCGTGAAATCCCACCGCCATTTCGTCGGGTGTGAACGCGCCTGCGGTAGCCCCGCCGGCGTGCAGGTCCTGGTGGCAACGGGAGACGGCTACCGGCCACGGGAGCCCCACCCGTAGGGTGATCGGGTGCTCGACTACATCCGCGACGCGGCCGAGATCTACCGGCAGTCCTTTGCCACCATTCGTGCCGAGACGGATCTTTCGCGGTTTCCCGACGACGTCGCCCGCGCGGTGGTGCGACTGGTCCACACCTGCGGCCAGGTCGACGTCGCCCACCACGTCGCCTTCACCGCGGACGTCGTCGCACGCACACATGCTGCTCTCGCCGCAGGTGCCCCGATCCTGTGCGATTCCTCGATGGTCGCCGCGGGGATCACCCGGTCGCGCCTGCCCGCCGACAACGACGTGGTGTCCCTGGTCGCCGACCCACGCGCGGCCGAGACCGCAGCCCGACTCGGTTCGACCCGATCCGCGGCAGGGGTCGACTTGTGGGCCGACCGGATTCCGGGCGCAGTCTTCGCGATCGGCAACGCACCCACGGCACTGTTCCGTCTGCTTGAGCTCGTCGACGACGGCGTCGCCCCGCCCGCCTCGGTACTGGGGGGCCCGGTCGGTTTCGTCGGCTCGGCGCAGTCGAAGCAGGAATTGATCGACGATCCGCGCGGCATGTCCTATCTGGTGGTCACGGGTCGCCGCGGCGGCAGCGCGATGGCCGCTGCTGCCGTGAACGCGATTGCGGCAGAAGACGAATGACCGATCGTCAAGGAACCCTGTGGGGTGTCGGACTCGGGCCGGGCGACCCCGAATTGGTCACGGTCAAGGCGGCCAGGGTGATCGGGGCGTCCGACGTCGTCGCCTACCACAGTGCACGGCACGGACGCAGCATCGCGCGCACCATCGCCGAACCGTACCTGCGCGAGGGGCAGATCGAGGAGCACCTGGTCTACCCGGTGACCACCGAGACCTCCGACCACCCGGGCGGCTACGCCGGCGCCATGGAGGACTTCTATCGCGAATCGGCCGACCGCATCGCCGCACATCTGCGCGCCGGGCGCGATGTCGCGCTGCTGGCCGAAGGCGATCCGCTGTTCTACAGCTCCTACATGCACATGCACACGCGCCTGACGGAACGCTTCGATGCGGTGATCGTTCCCGGCGTGACCTCGGTCAGTGCGGCGTCGGCGGCGATCGCCACTCCCCTGGTTCAAGGTGACCAGGTATTGACGATTCTGCCTGGCACACTGCCCGCCGATGAGCTCGCCCGGCGGCTCGCCGACACCGACGCCGCCGTCATCCTCAAGCTTGGCCGCTCCTATCCCGCTGTGCGGCAGGCGCTGTCAGCGTCCGGACGCCTCGAGGACGCCTACTACGTCGAGCGGGCCAGCACGGCGAAGCAACGGGTGCTGCCCGCCGCGGAGGTCGACGACGAATCGGTGCCGTACTTCTCGCTGGCGATGCTGACGGGCGGCAGGCGAGCCTCGGTGGCCACCGGATCCGTCGCCGTCGTCGGGCTCGGCCCGGGTGACGCGGGCTGGATGACCGCGCAGAGCAGGCAGGAACTCGCCGCGGCCACCGATCTGATCGGGTACGGGCCGTATCTGGACCGCATCGCGGTCTGCGACGGTCAGCGCAGGCACCCCAGCGACAACACCGACGAGCCCGCACGAGCGCGCCTGGCCTGCGAGCTGGCCGAGCAGGGCCGCACCGTCGCGGTCGTCTCGTCAGGAGACCCCGGCGTCTTCGCGATGGCCACCGCGGTCCTGGAAGAGGCCGAGAACTGGCCGGACGTCGAGGTTCGGGTGATCCCGGCGATGACGGCCGCCCAGGCCGTGGCCAGCCGGGTCGGCGCTCCACTGGGCCACGACTACGCCGTCATCTCACTGTCGGACCGGCTCAAGCCCTGGGACGTCATCGCACGCCGCCTGTCGGCGGCCGCGGCCGCCGACATGGTGATCGCGATCTACAACCCGGCGTCGAAGACCAGGACGTGGCAGGTCGCCGCGATGCGCGAGCTGATGTTGGAGCACCGCGACCCCGCGACCCCCGTGATCATCGGCCGCGACGTGTCCGGCCCGAACGAATCGGTCAGGGTGGTGCCGCTGGGTGAGCTGGACCAGGCCGACGTCGACATGCGCTGCCTGCTCATCGTCGGGTCCTCGCAGACCCGGTGGCACGCCGTCGGCAGGCAACGGCGCCGACCGGGTGTTCACGCCGCGCCGCTACCCCGTCGGCTGACGCGCGTCTCGCATCGTTGACAGTCGTCAGAAGTGCGGGTTAACCTCGCGCGTGCAGCGAGGACTACCGGTACGGTCGCCGACCGACCGGCGGCAACCGCAGAAGAGTGACCTACGGCGCAGCGCCATTCTTGAGTCGCTGGACCATCACCTCCGCGAATCGGGCTTCGACGACCTCAACATCGCCGACGTCACCCGCCGGGCCGGCGTCACCCGATCGGCGTTCTACTTCTATTTCGAGAACAAGGCCGCTGCGGTGGCCGCGCTGCTGGAGCCGATGTATGACGACGGATTCATGGCCGGCGACATCCTCACCAATACCGACCAGCCGGCGCGCCTGCGGATCCGCGCGATGCTGGAGGCGTTGCTCGACACCGTCGACCAGCACCGCTACCTGTTGCAGGCGATGCTGGAGGCCAGGGCCACCAACGCAGCGATCCGCGAGCTCTGGGACACGCCCGCGAATCCTTCGTCCCCGGCGTCGCCGCGGTGATCGCCTCCGAGCGTGACGGCGGTCGCGCACCCGACGGCACCTCGGCTGAGGTGGTGGCGAGCATGCTTCTGGAGTTCAACGACCGACTGCTCGAGCGCTACACGATCGGCGGCCGCCTGACCCGGGCGAGCTGCTGGCCGGTGCCGAGACAGTCTGGCTGGGCACGATCTACGCCGGCGATGGGCGAGGCCGGCGGAAAGCGGAGCGGAAAAGGCGATTCTGTGACCATTCCCCGTAGCCCGTCCGACATCACACCGGCATGGCTGGGTGCGGTGCTCGGCACCGAAGTCACCGAGGTCAAGGTGACGGCCATCGGCACCGGGCAGACAGGGGCCACCTACCGGGTGGCTGCGACGTACCCGCCGACGCGCAATCACCCCTCCCGCCGGAAACTTTCGCGGTCAAGCTGCCCGCTCAGGACGATGCGGTCCGTGAACGGGTGGCGCTGGGCTACCTGTCCGAGGTCGAGTTCTACTCTGCGGTTACCGACGACGTCGCCATCCCGGTTCCCGGCTGCTTCCACACGCGAGATATCTTCTGAAGGAACTGACTTCGTCCTCGTACTGGCCGACATGGCACCCGCGGTGCAGGGAGACCAGATCGCCGGGTGCACGCAGCAGGAGGCGGTGCTGGCAGTCGAGGCGTTGGCCGGGCTGCACGGGCCCAGCTGGGGTGACCGTCGCTTCTTCGATCTGCGCGTCCATCGTCATGCCCAAACCGGGGGACGAGGCGGCCGCCAACGGCATGGGCGAGGTGGCGGTCATGGCTGCCGAACATCACACTCGAAAAGCTCGGCGACAGGGTCAGCGACGAGGATCGCGACACGTTGACTCACGTCGATGAGCTTGGTTGCGCCCTGGCTACTCGCGGTGCCGGACCGCTTCTCGCTGATGCACGGCGACTACCGGCTCGACAATCTGCTCTACGACCCGGAGCGCACGCGCGTCACCGTGGTCGACTGGCAGACCGATCGGCATCGGCCTGCCGGCGCGAGATCTCGCCTATTTCACCGCCACCAGCCTGCTGCCCGAGACCCGTGCCGCTGCCGAACGCGGCCTCGTCGAGCGCTATCACGCGGCGCTGCTGAAGCACGGTGTCGCCGACTATGACCTCGAAACCTGTTGGCACGATTACCGCCTCGGCGTCTTGCAAGCGCCACTGCTCACCACGCTGGGTTATGCGTTCGCATCATCCACAGAACGCGGCGACGAGATGATCCTGACGATGCTGCACCGGGGCTGCCGCGCGATCCGCGAGCTCGCGGCGATCGAACTGGTCAGGTCGTATCAGACTTCGTCACCGACCACTGCGTGACCGGCATCGCGGGACGCCAACCGGTGAACTCGCCGAGCGGCTCCCCCCGGTAGTGCTGGTAGCGGCGTAGTTCTCCGCCATACCGCGAATACCATTGCACCAGAAGCGCTTCGGATTCCGCGGTGACGGCGTTGGCGACGAGCCGGCCGCCGTGCCGCAGCCGATCCCAGCACGCGTCGAGCATGCCCGGCCGGCTGACGCCGCCCCCGACGAAGATCACGTCCGGCGGCGCGACGTTCTCGAAACACTCCGGCGCACCGGCGACCACCTCGACCCGAACGCCGAAGGTCTGGATGTTCTCGGTGATCCGTGCCCGCCGGCCCTCATCGCGTTCGAAGGCGATGGCTCGGCAGCCCGGTCCGCTGCGACACCACTCCGATAGACACACTGCCCGATCCCGCGCCGACGTCCCAGAGCACCTCACCCGGTCGTGGTGCCAGCGCGGCCAGCGTGGCCGCCCGGATCATCTGTTTGGTGATCTGCCCGTCGTGGGCGAACGCGTCGTCGGGCAGGGTCGCGAACCGTCGCTCGTCGGGTAGGTACCGCACCGCCATCACGTTGAGATTGTCGACATCGCCGGGTGGCCGTGCTGCCCATTCCCTCGCGGTCGAAGAACGCCTCAATTCTCTTGGGCCACCGAGTTGTTCGAGTATGGTGAGCTCAGAGTCGCCTCGCCCGGTGGCCGTCAGCAGCCGTGCGAGCTCCGCGGGGGTGGTGCTGTCGCGAGACAGCACGACGGCCTGCCCTCCGCGGCGCACTGCGGTGTGTGCCTCCAGAGAGACCAGGCTGATGATCTCGGTGTCCTGGACCGACCAGCCCACCCTCGAACACGCCAGCGCCACCGACGACACATGCGGCAGCACGGCGACCGCGTCCGGACCGTGCAGCCGGATCAGAGTGCTGCCGATCCCGTGCAGCAACGGATCCCCGCTGGCCACCACATGCACGTCGCCGTCGACGTGGTCGGCCAAACCGCTGAGGGCTTCCACGAGCGGCCGGGGCCAGGTCCGACGGGCGGCCGTCACCGTCTCATCGAGCAGGTCCAATTGCCGCTTGGAACCGTAAATCACTGTGGCCCTGACTAATTCGGAATATGACGTCGGCGCGAGGCCGGCCATCCCGTCGGCGCCGATACCGACCACGATGATCACCTCGGCAACCTCCGCCACACTGCGCGCGGCGTCATGCGGAATGCGAACGCCAGAATCGACAGCGACGCAGGCACCCACACCGTGTCACGGCCCGTGCGCAACGCCTTCACCGTCGCGTCGGCGACCTGCCCCGGAGTGCTTGACAGCGGCGCGGGCGTCATGCCCTCGGTCATCCGCCCGATCACGAAACCCGGCCGCACGAGCAGAAGTCGCACACCGGAGCCGTGCAACGCATCGGCAAGCCCGCTGCAGAATGCATCCAGTCCCGCTTTGGCCGACCCGTACACATAATTGGCCCGGCGCGCCCGCACCCCGGCGACCGAGGAGAACGCGACGATAGTTGCTCGTCGCGCAAGCGGCTCATCGACGACGGCGCCCGAGCCCGCCCCGCGCATCGTGTTTGCCAGCACGGTCAGCAGGCTGACCTGAGCCACGTAATCCGTGTGCGCGATCGCGGCCGCGTGGGCAGCGTCCTCCTCGGCGCGGGCCTGATCACCCAGAATGCCGAATGCCACCACCGCGGTGCCGATCGGACCGTGGTCGGCGACGATCGAGTCGACCAGGCCGCGGTGCGATGCGAGATCGTCGGCGTCGAAGGCGATGGCGTGCACGGCCGCCGCACCGGATCCCGTTCAGCTCGGCGATCTGGTTCCGCAGGTCCTCAGGCCGACGGGCCGCCAACACCACGGTCGTGCCCGGTGCGAGCCGGCGCGCCAGTTCCATGCCGATCTCGCTACGGCCGCCGAAGATCGCGAGCAGATCGCCGACGGTATCCATTCGACGGCTGTTGTCGTCCGTGTCTGTCACGGTGCTGATTATCGCCTGCGCTAGCGTGGTGCCGATGGCCAAGGCAACGACACGACTGACCAGTGACGCGTTGGCGTTTCTCACCGAGCGCCATCTCGCGATGCTGACCACGCTGCGGTCGGACAGCTCTCCCCATGTGGTGGCGGTCGGATTCACCTTCGATCCCGCGACCCACATCGCGCGCGTCATCACCACCGGAGGCTCGCAGAAGGCGGTGAACGCCGACGAGCGAGGGGTCGCGGTGCTCAGCCAGGTCGACGGTGCCCGCTGGCTGTCACTGGAGGGCAAGTCGACGGTGAACCACGACCTTGAGGCGGTTCGCGACGCCGAGCTGCGATACGCACAGCGTTACCGCACCCCGCGGGTCAACCCGAGGCGAGTGGTGATCGAGGTGCGCATCGAAAGGGTGCTCGGCTCCTCAAGTCTGCTGGACCGCGGCGAGGACTAGGTTTCTCAGGAGACCGGCACGACGACGAGGTCGTGCGGCCGGTTGTTGACCGACAACGCCCCGTCTGCGGTGACGATCACGATGTCTTCGATGCGGGCGCCCCATTGTCCCGGGAAGTAGATGCCCGGCTCCACCGAGAACGCCATGCCTTCCTGCAGCGGCAACGCGTTGCCCGCGACGATGTAGGGCTCCTCGTGGACGGACAATCCGATCCCGTGCCCGGTGCGGTGCACGAACGCTTCAGCCAGTCCCTCGTCGGCAAGCACGTCGCGCGCCGCGGCATCGACCTGTTCGGCCGTCACGCCCGGCCGGACCACCTCGACTGCGGCGCGCTGGGCGCGCTGGAGCACCGCGTACCGCCGCGACACCTCGGGATCGGGCTCGCCGATGCTGTACGTGCGCGTCGAGTCGGAGTTGTAGCCGGGGTCGTAGGGACCACCGATATCGACCACCACGATGTCCCCGGCGACCAGTTCGCGGTCCGAGCACTCGTGATGGGGATCCGCCCCGTGTGGACCCGACCCGACGATGATGAAGGCGACTTCCGAATGACCCTCGGCGACAATGGCTTCTGCGATGTCGGCGGCCACGTCGGCTTCGGTGCGCCCCGGCACCAGGAACTCCGGAACCCGGGCATGAACCCGGTCGATCGCCGCACCCGCTTTGCGCAGCGCATCGACCTCCGCGGCGTCCTTGATCATCCGCAGCGTGCGCAGGACATCGGTGGCCAGAACCGGCACCGCACCGAGCACGTCGGCAAGCGGCAGCAGGTGCAGGGCAGGCATCGAATCGGTGACCGCGACGGCGAAGGGAGCGTTGCCGGGCAGCGCCTCGGCGACCAGTCGGTACGGATCGTCACCGTCGACCCAATCCCGCACGGCGACACCGAGTTCCGGCACCGCTGAGTCCTTGAGTGAGGCGAGCTCCAGCCGCGGCACGACGATCGTCGGGTCGCCGGCCGCAGGTAACACCAACGCGGTCAGCCGCTCGAAGGTCTGGGCGCGTGAGCCGACGAGGTAGCGCAGGTCGTACCCGGGTGTGATGACCAGGCCGGCGAGGCCGGCATCGGCTGCTGCTGAGGCGGCGGCCCGCAGCCGGTGCGCGTACACGTCGGTGTCGAAGCGGGCGCTGAAACGACCTTCCGTCATGCCGATCAGGCTAGTGCGTTGTCGGGCACGGCCGACTGCGAGCAGACACAAACTCGCACACCCCGGCGCGAGGATGTGCGAGTTTGTGTCTGCTCGCGAGGAAATCGACCTGGCAGGATGGCGCGCATGACCCCCACCTCAAAGGAAGCACCGCTGGTGTTGCTCGACGGCGCGAGCATGTGGTTTCGGTCGTACTTCGGTGTCCCGTCGTCGATCACCGCACCCGACGGCCGTCCCGTGAACGCGTTGCGCGGGTTTCTCGACGCCGTGGCGACAGTGATCACCCGCGAGCGCCCGCACCGGCTGGTGGTCTGCCGCGACGACGACTGGCGACCGCAGTGGCGCGTCGACCTGATCCCGTCCTACAAGGCACACCGGGTGGCCGAGCAGAAGCCGGACGACGAGCCCGATGTCGAAGAAGTGCCCGACGAGTTGACGCCGCAGGTCGACATGATCATGGAGATCCTCGATGCGTTCGGGATCGCGACGGCGGGGGCGGAGCAGTGCGAGGCCGACGACGTGTTGGGCACGCTCGCCAGCCGCGAACACCGGGACCCCGTCGTAGTGGTCAGCGGTGACCGCGACCTGCTGCAGCTCGTTCGCGACGAACCGGTGCCGGTGCGGGTGCTCTATCTGGGCCGCGGGCTGTCCAAGGCGGTGAAGTACGGGCCGAAGGAAGTGGCGGAGACGTACGGTGTCCCGGTCGACCGGGCCGGGCCCGCGTACGCCGAGCTGGCGCTACTGCGGGGCGATCCGTCGGACGGCCTTCCCGGCGTCCCCGGTGTCGGTGAGAAAACGGCGGCCACGCTGCTGGCACAGCACGGGTCACTCGAGAAGATAGTCGCAGCCGCGCAGGACCCCTCCTCGAAGCTGTCCAAGGCGTACCGGACCAAACTGCTGGGCGCGATCGACTACATCGAGAAGGCCACCCCCGTGGTTCGGGTCGCCACCGACGCCGAGATCAGCTTCTCGATCGACAGTGACGAACTCCCACTGGCGGCGCGCCATCCTCGCAAAGTCGTGGAACTGGCCGAGCGCTACGGCGTGTCGTCGTCGATCGGGCGCCTGCAGGCAGCGTTGGACACGCTGCCCGGGTAGCCGGACGCGGTACTACTTCGGGCGGCCGACCTCGTAGGTGCCGTCGTCATCCTGGAATGTCACGGTGACCTGCCGTTTGGTGCCGTCGATGCTGACCTCGCAGTCGAAGGTGTCACCCTTCTTCACGGTGGGGCTGACACCGCCGTTGCATGTCACGTCGTTGACGTTCTTGGCGCCGTAGCCGTTGGTCTCGTCGGTGAGGATCTGCTCCACACCGCTCTGGGCCGCGGTGACGTCCAGCTTCGTGGTCACGAAGAAGCCTGGCTTCCAGAAGCCGAGCACCAGCACGACCGCGATGACGACCGCGGCGAGCAGGCCGACGACAGTACCGATGACCGCCAGCGAGCGCTTCGAACCCCCTTCCGGTCCTGGACCACCCGGGTATCCCGGCGCGCCGGGATACTGGCCGAACTGACCCGGCTGTCCTGGCTGCTGACCGTACTGGCCGGGCTGACCGTACTGGCCGGGCTGGCCGTACTGCTGGCCATACCCGCCGGACTGGCTGTACTGGCCGGGCGGCGGATATCCGGTGGGGCTGTACTCCGTGGGCTGCTGACCATACTGCTCAGCCGCCGGATACTGCTGCGGGCTGTACGTGGGCGGCTGCGTCGGTTGCTGGTACTGGGGGTACTGCTGCGGCGTGTACGCCGGTGGCTGCCACGCCGGCTGCTCCGACCCGGGAACCTGCTGGCCGGCGCCGGGGGTCGGCGGCTGCCACCCCTGGTTGGCCGCCGAGTCGCCCGCCGCCTGATCCGTTCCGTACTCAGGCTGCTGGCCCGCCCACGGCTGCGTCGGGTCAGATCCCTGCGGTCCGCTCATTTCTCTCCTTGGATCGTCCACGGCTGGTGCGCCGGCTCCCGCGCCTGTCGGTGGGTCCTGCTGGCTCACCACACTACCCGGCATCAACAGCTACGACGCCGCGCCGAACGTCGTGGATGGCGCGTTTCGCGGTTGCCCGCAACGCTGGTGTCGGCGCGGCATTACGCACCTGGTCAGCCAGATCCAGCACTTGACGACACCACCGGACGAAATCACCTGCCGACATCGATGCACCCGAGCCCGCGGTGTCGGACGCGGCCAGTGCCGACGCCAGGTCGCCGGTGCTCGCCCACCGGTAGATGGCCGCGACGAACCCGCCGTCGGGCTCGCGGCTCTGGGTGAGGCGGTGGCGCTGCTCGTCGGTGCGTAGTTCCGTCCACAGCCTGCGGGTCTGGTTCAGCGCCTTGCGCAACCGGCCGGTCGGGATGTCCGACCCGTCGCCGGGGCCGTACCCGTCCCGGCGCGACTCGTAGAGCACCGACGACAGGGCCGCGGCCAGCTCGGCAGCGTCCAACTCGTCCCACACCCCGGCACGCAGACATTCGGCGACCAGCAGGTCGCTTTCGCTGTAGATGCGGGCCAGCAGCCTGCCGTCGTCGGTGACCGTCGGGGTATCCCGACCGGCTCTCGTCGACTCCGTCGGCTGTCTCGTCGACGGCGATGAACCCCCGCTCGGTCAGCAGCACCACGATGCGGTCGAAAGTCTGGGCCAGCGAGTTCGTCGCCGCGGATATCTTGGTCCGCACCTGTTCGTTGTCCCGCTCGATCCGCAGATACCGCTCGGCGACCCGGGCCCGCTCTTCCCGATCGGGCAGAGTGTGCGCGCGGTGTGTGCGCACCCGGTCGCGAAGTGCCGCCAGTTCGGGGTCGATGTCCGGGTCGGGCTGCGGTCCGCTCCTGCGGCCCCGCACCGAGGGGACGTCCAGACGGGCGGCGGCCGACCGCAACGCCGACGCGAGGTCACGCCGCGCCCGCGGGTTGCGGTGCTCGACGCGTTTGGGCAGCGTCATCTTGCCGACCGGCCCCGCGCCGCCGGAGTAGTCCGCCGAGGAGATCCGGCCCGCCCAGCGGTGCTCGGAGAGCACCAGCGGCCGTGGGTCGTCGTCCTCACGCGCGGGCTCGAGCACCACGGCCAGCCCGCCGTGCCTGCCATGGGTGATGGTGATGATGTCGCCGCGCCTCAACGCCGACAACGCATCGTTGATGGCCTGCCGCCGCTGCAGCCGCGACGCCCGGGACTGTGCGCGTTCCCGTTCGGAGATCTGGGCGCGCAGCCGCACGTAGTCGAGGATCGCCGCGTCATCGCCGCCGAGTTCGGCCGCGAACTCGCCGAGCATGCGCTCGCCGCGCTCGACGCCGCGCACCAGTCCGACGACCGACCGGTCGGCCTGATACTGCGCGAACGAACGTTCCAGCAGCTTGTGCGCCTGTGCGGGACCCATCTGGTTCACCAGATTGATGGTCATGTTGTAGGTCGGCGCGAACGAGCTGCGCAGCGGGAACGTCCGCGTCGAGGCCAGCCCGGCGACCTCGGCGGGGTCGACGTCCGGGTTCCACAGCACGACCGCGTGTCCTTCGACGTCGATGCCCCGGCGTCCCGCCCTGCCGGTCAGCTGTGTGTACTCCCCCGGCGTCAACGGCATGTGCTGCTCGCCGTTGTACTTGACCAGCCGCTCCAGCACCACCGTGCGGGCAGGCATGTTGATGCCCAGAGCCAATGTCTCCGTGGCGAATACAGCTTTCACCAGACCCGCGGTGAACAACTCCTCCACCGTGTGGCGGAACATCGGCAGCATGCCCGCGTGATGAGCGGCCAGCCCGCGCAGCAAGCCCTCGCGCCACTCGTGATAGTCCAGCACGATCAGGTCGGAGTCGTTGAGATCGGCGGTGCGGCGGTCGACGATCTCGGCGATGCGCGCTCTCTCCTCGTTGGTGGTCAGCCGCAGCGACGACCGCAGACACTGCTTGACCGCGGCGTCACAGCCGGCGCGGGAGAAGATGAAGGTGATGGCGGGCAGCAGGTTTGCGGGCTCGAGCATGCTGATCACCTCGGGCCTGCTCGGGGTGCGGTACAGGCTGGGGGTACGGCCACCCGACCTGCCGCGCCCCCGCGGCTGCCAGTCGGCCAGCCGCTCTGCCTCCCGCCGGTGTGCGATGTGGCGCAACAGTTCCGGATCCACCAACAGATCCCGGCCGGACGGGCCGGAGGCGCGGTAGTCGAACAGGTCCAGCAGCCGCTTTCCGACCATCACGTGCTGCCACAGCGGCACCGGTCGATGCTCGTCGACGACCACGGTGGTGTCGCCGCGGACGGCCTTGATCCAGCCCCCGAATTCCTCTGCGTTGCTCACCGTCGCCGACAGACTCACCAACCGGACCTCTTCGGGCAGATGCAGGATCACCTCTTCCCAGACGGCGCCGCGCATCCGGTCGGCGAGGAAATGCACCTCGTCCATCACGACATAGGAAAGCCCTTGCAGCGCACGAGAATCCGCGTAGAGCATGTTGCGAAGGACCTCGGTGGTCATCACGACGACGTCGGCGTCGCCGTTGATGGCCTGGTCTCCGGTGAGCAAACCGATGCGTTCGGGCCCGTAGCGGCGCGACCAGGTCGCTGTGTTTCTGGTTGCTCAACGCCTTGATCGGCGTGGTGTAGAAGCACTTTCGGCCCGCCGCCAGCGCGAGATGCACAGCGAACTCGCCGACGACCGTCTTACCCGCGCCCGTGGGCGCGCACACCAGCACGCCGTGTCCCTGCGCGAGGGCCTCGCAGGCGCGGCGCTGGAAACCGTCCAGCGTGAAGGGCAGCAGCGCGGTGAACGCCGCGACGCTGTCCAGCACCGGCGCTTGGCCAGGTGGCTCAGGTGACGTCGTCATCAACCACGAGCCGCGACGGCGCGGGCACCGCGGACGGCGCCTCGATGGTTTCGGCGGAGCCGATCGGTGCGGCCTCGTCGTCAGAGACCGAGTCCAGGGCCGCACGGCGGGCCCTGCGTTTGTCGCTGATCCGGGCGACCTGGATCGCCACCTCCATCAGCAGGGTCATCGCCAGCTGCCAGCGCCAGCATCGAGAACGGGTCCGAACCGGGGGTCACGAACGCGCAGAAGATGAACAGGCCCATGATCAGGCCGCGGCGCCACGCCTTGAGTCGCTCGTAGGTGAGGATCCCGACGAGGTTGAGCATGATGATCAGCAGCGGGAACTCGAAGCTGATCCCGAACACCAGCAAGAGGTTGATCAGGAAGCCGAAGTACTGGTCACCGGACAGGGCCGTGACCTGCACATCGCTGCCGACGGTCAACAGGAAGCCCAGGGCCTGCGACAGCACGATGTAGGCCAGGATGGCGCCCGAGATGAACAGCGCCGCTCCCACCACCACGAACGCCACCGCGAAGCGGCGCTCCTTGGCGTAGAGCCCCGGCGTGATGAACGCCCACAGCTGGTACAGCCACACGGGGCAGGCGAACACGATTCCTGCGGTCATGCCGACCTTGAGCCGCAGCATGAACTGGTCGAACGGCGCGGTCGCCAGCAGACGGCACTGCCCGTCGGGGGCGATCGTGGCCCTGGCCGACTCCGGAAGTGCGCAGTACGGGCCCCTCAACCAGTCACCGAGGCTGGGCAGCCCGAACATGCCGCTGCTGTACCAGACGAATCCGAAGACCGTCGTCACCAGTACGGCGAGGACGGCGATCAATAATCTGCTGCGCAGTTCGGTGAGGTGATCGACCAACGACATCGTGCCGTCGGGATTGGTCTGTGACCGTCGGCGTCGAGGATCGAGCTTCTTGAGGATTTCGGGTATCTGCACGGGGTTGCCTAGATGCCGTTCACAGGCGCGAAATCATGAACGCGGCCGAAGCCGCGTTTCATGAGATGACCGTTCAGGCCGGGCGTTTGTCCGACGTCGGCTGGGCCGCGGCCGGTCCACCGGTGCCGTCGGCCGGGTCCGAGATGCGCTCGGATGTGATCTGAGTCGGCTGGTCGGCCTTGGCCGGAGTGGATTCCGACTGCATCTCCTTGATCTCGGATTTGAAGATGCGCATCGACTTGCCCAGCGAGCGGGCCGCGTCGGGGAGCTTCTTGGCACCGAAAAGCAGCACGAACACGGCGATGACGATGAGCCAGTGCCAGGGTTGTAGACCACCCAATTTGGTTACCTCCAGACGTCTGCGGCCAGCTTACTCGCCCGGTGAGTCGATGCCGACCCGATAGGCCTCCAGGGCCGCGGCCGCCGATTGCCGCACCCGGTCGGCCAACGCCGTCGGCTCCAGCACCCGTACGGCCGAGCCGAACCCCAGCACGAAACGCGCCATCCAGTGGTCGGAGGCGTATGTCATCGCGGCTTCGCATGAACCGTCGGGGAACTCGCGCAACACCCGCAACGGGTAGTAGTCGAACATCCACGCTGCCGAACGCTCGATCAGCAGCGTCGCTGTCGGCAGGGACGGGTCGGCGGTGTCGGGATCGAACAGCGAGGTGTCCGGACCCGCCTGCACCGCGGGCGGGGGCGGCACTGACGGTTCGTCGAGCACCCTGGCGTCGACGATGCGGTCGAAACGGAACAGCCGGACCCCCTCGGCGGATCGGCACCATGCCTCCAGATAGCTGTGGTCGGCGACGAGGACGACGCGAATCGGGTCGACCACCCTGCTGGACAGGACATCGTGCGACGCGGAGTAATACTCGATCGCCAGTGCCCGACGGTCGCGCACCGCGGTCCGCACGGCCGCGGCGGCCGCGCTTTCCACCGGTGCGGGCTCCTCGACCGCGGCGCCCTCTACACCGTGACCCACTGTTCCCGCCGCGGACTCGATCTTGGCGATCGCGCTGCGCGCGGCCTCGGGGTCGACCATGCCGGGCACGTCGACGAGCGACCGCAGGGCCACCAGCACACCAGTGGCCTCCGGCGACGTCAGCCGCAGCGGGTGATCGATACCTGCCGAGAAGGTGACCTCGATGGTGTCCCCGGAGAACTCGAAGTCGATGAGATCACCGGGGCCGTAACCCGGGAGCCCGCACATCCACAACTGGTTCAGGTCATCGCGCAACTGCTTGACGCTCAACCCGAGGTCCGATGCCGCCTCGGCGTAGGTGATCTTCGGGTTGGCCTGGAAATACGGCACCATGTTGAGCAGCCGCACCAGCCGAGTACTGACGGCGGTCACAGATGCGCCTCGAGTCCGTGCGATGACGTCGTCCCGCAGCGACTCCGGTTCCAGCGCCAGTGCGTCGGCGCCGTAGCCTGCCACTTCCCGGGCGAGCCGGTCGAACATGCCGATGTCGATGGTGATCTCCTCCCCGGCGCGACCGCCGACCGTCCTGGGGCCCACCACGGTCCCCCGGCGGCGCAGCGCGGTGGCGCGCCCCTCGGCTACCCACACCCTGGCCTGTCCGGCACCGGGCCAATCGCCCACCACCCGCGCGACGATGCCACGCAGGTCCGTCCCCTCGGGGATACTGACCGCACCGGCAGCACCGATGGGGACGACGTCGGCACTGATGCGCGACAGTCGGAACGTTCGGACATCGTCGCGGTCGCGGTCATGGCCGACGAGGTACCAGCGTCCTCTGTCGGTGACCACACCCCAGGGCTCCACGGTCCGGGTGACGAACGGGTCGCTCCGCGACGATCGATGTGAGAACTGCACCGCGCGCCCAGAATCGATGGCGGACAACAGGATTCCGAGTACTTCTTCGGAACCCCGCAGCCCGGGCAGCGCGGCGGTTGACGTGAACGCGATGTCGTCATCGACGGCTTCGATGTCGATGCCTGACGCCCGCAGCTTCAGCAGCGCACTCTGAGTGGCGGTGATCAGCTCAGGGGACTCCCACAGCTGCGTCGCGACGGCCACGGCGGCCGCCTCGTCGGGCGTCAGCTCGACGGCAGGCAGCGCGTAGGCGTCGCGATTGATGCGATACCCCTCCGTCGGATCGGTCTGCGACACCCGCCCGGTCTCCAGCGGGATGCCCAGGTCGCGCAACTCGTTCTTGTCGCGCTCGAACATCCGCGAGAACGCCTCGTCGCTGGCGCCCCCCGAGTACCCGTAGACGGTGTCGCGGATCCGGTCGGCGGTGATGAAGGACCGCGTGGACAGTAACGCGATGACAAGGTTCATCAAGCGTTCGACTTTCGAGATCCCCACGGCTTAGAGCTTAAGGTGCGTTGGAGATCGCGTCGGACGCGCAACCGGCGCGTCTGACACGATCCTCTGGTGAGCAGCCGCTGGCAGCAGTCCGACAAGCCCCGCGGAGAGGATTACGACGCGCGGTGGGAACGTCTCGCGGCCGCCGGGGTGGGCGTGCACGGCGAAGCGGATCTCATCGAGTCGCTGCTACTCGGCGCGGGCGGTAAGACCGTGCTGGACGCCGGGTGCGGAACGGGCAGGGTGGCAATCGAACTCGCTGCCCGGGGATTGTCGGTGGTCGGCCTCGACGCCGATTCGTCGATGCTGCGTGCGGCCAGAAACAAGGCGCCGCAGCTGCGCTGGATCGAGTGCGACCTCGTCGACGCCGACGCTCATCTTGACGAGACGTTCGACCTGGTGGCGCTGGCGGGCAATGTGATGATCTTCGTCGACCGGGGTACCGAGGCCGCGGTGATCGCCCAAGTGGCGGCCCGGGTCAAGGCAGGTGGCCTGGTCGTGGCGGGTTTTCAACTGAATACCGGACGGCTGACGACGGACCGCTACGACGAGCTGGCCGCCGCGGCGGGTCTGCAGCTGGTCGATCGGTGGGCGACCTGGGACCGGAAGCCGTTCAGCGGCGGCGACTACGCGGTGTCCGCGCACGTGAGGAGCAATTAGGCCGCAGCGCACGTGAGGAGCAATCAAGCCACAGCGCACGTGAGGAGCAATCAAGCAGTAGCGCACCGACTCACATCGAGGCGATGAGCCGCTTGACCCGCTCGTCGACCGATCGGAACGGGTCCTTGCACAGCACCGTGCGCTGCGCCTGATCGTTCAGCTTGAGGTGCACCCAGTCGACGGTGAAATCCCGGCCGGCTTCCTGGGCCGCGCTGATGAACTCGCCGCGCAGCTTGGCCCGGGTGGTCTGCGGCGGCGTGTTGACGGCCGCGTCGATGTCCTCGTCGGTGGTGATCCGCGCCGCGAGCCCCTTGCGCTGCAGGAGGTCGAACACGCCGCGACCACGCTTGATGTCGTGATACGCCAGGTCGAGCTGGCTGATCTTCGGATCGGACAGCTCCATGTTGTAGCGGTCCTGGTAACGCTGGAACAGCTTGCGCTTGATCACCCAGTCGATCTCGGTGTCGACCTTCGCGAAATCCTGGCTCTCGACCGCGTCGAGTTGACGGCCCCACAGCTCGACGACCTGCTGGATCTGGGTATCGGGTTCGCGCGTCTGCAGGTACTCCACTGCGCGGGCGTAGTACTCACGCTGGATATCGAGCGCGCTGGCCTGTCTGCCGCCGGCCAGTCGCACAGGCCGCCGTCCGGTCAGGTCGTGGCTGACCTCGCGGATGGCGCGGATCGGATTGTCCAGTGAGAAGTCGCGGAAGGCGACCCCGGCCTCGATCATCTCCAGCACCAGCGACGCCGACCCCACCTTGAGCATCGTCGTGGACTCGCTCATGTTGGAGTCGCCGACGATGACGTGCAGCCTGCGGTACTTTTCCGCGTCGGCATGCGGTTCGTCACGGGTGTTGATGATCGGCCGCGAGCGGGTGGTCGCGCTCGACACGCCCTCCCAGATGTGCTCGGCGCGCTGGGAAAGGCAGAACGTTGCCGCCTTGGGGGTCTGCAGCACTTTGCCCGCGCCGCAGATCAACTGGCGCGTGACCAGGAAGGGAAGCAGCACGTCCGAGATCCGGGAGAACTCGCCGGCTCGGACGATCAGGTAGTTTTCGTGGCAGCCGTAGGAGTTGCCCGCCGAATCGGTGTTGTTCTTGAACAGGTAGATGTCCCCGCCGATGCCCTCGTCGGCAAGCCGCTGTTCGGCGTCGATGAGTAGGTCTTCGAGAACGCGTTCACCGGCACGATCATGCGTGACCAACTGGATCAGGCTGTCGCATTCCGCGGTCGCGTACTCGGGGTGGCTGCCCACGTCGAGATACAGACGCGCACCGTTACGGAGGAAGACATTGCTGCTACGCCCCCACGACACCACCCGGCGGAACAGATAGCGGGCTACCTCGTCGGGACTCAACCGGCGATGGCCGTGGAACGTGCAGGTGACACCGAATTCGGTTTCGATGCCCATGATTCGTCGCTGCACCTCAACGAGACTACTTGCTGCTCGGCGCACAGGGCGGCCGGACACCCGATGAGCGCGCCCGAATGCCTGTGGATAACCGGGGTAGAGCCCCCTTTCGGTCTGCCAGCATGAACCATGGGGGAAATCGCACACGTCGATCTCGATCGGTTGCACCGTGTGGCAGACAGCTTTTCGCGCGCAGCGGCCGAGGTCGAAGGCATGCAGTGGCCCGCGATCGATCCTGATGCGCTGCCCGGCTCCGCGGTGGCGGCGGTGGTCACGCCCGACCTGATCGCAGGCCGGCTGGGCGATCTGATCGCAGGCCTGAACGGCTGGGCCACCGCGGCCCGCACCACCGGTGAAGCGTTCCAGCACGCCGACATCGACAACGGGAAACGGTTCGCACCACGGTGACCCACCCGACCGTCGCGGTCGCGCTGCACTGGCGGCCCGAGGCGCTGCTGACGCTGGCCCAGGACTGGGACGACGCCGCACGCAGGCTGTCCGACCACGTCGACGTCGCCGCGGCCGACGCCGACCGGAGCCAGGGCTACTGGACCGGGGCCGCAGCCGATGCCGCACGGGCGCGGGCACACGCCATCTCCGCCGAAACGGCGGCGGTGGCGCGCCGACTGGTGATGGCGTCGGTGGCAGCGCGTGACGGCGCCGACCAGATTCTTGCAGCCAAGGATGTCGTGCTGTCGCTGGTGGACCAGGCACGGCGGGACGGCTTCGGGGTCGCCGACGACGGGACGGTGTCCGTCGGCGTTGACCCTGCGCCACTGCTGATCCTGCTCGCAGGAGGCCAGGGGGCACTGGCCGAAGACATGCTCGGGGTGCGGGCCGCGGAGTTGAGCAACCGAGTCCGAGATGCACTGGGCCGTCTCGGGGACGTAGACGCCGACGCCGCCGCTGACATCATCGCGGCGTTCCGCATGACCGCGGCGGATGAGTCCGCCGAGCCGACGGCGACGGTGCCCGCGGGCGCGTGGCCGGTGCAGGCAGTCGATGTGGTCGACGCGTGGCCGGTGATGAGTCAGGACAGGATCGCCGCGCAGATCGCGGCCATGACACCCGAACAGCGTGACCGCCTGGTCGCGGAGTTTCCTGGCCGGGTCGGCAACACGGACGGGGTGCCGTGGGAGATGCGCGTTGCGGCGAACCGCCGGAACATCGCGGGCGCCATCCTGGCCGAGACCGGTGCTGACGAGGGCTCCCGCCTTCGGATCACGGTCTACCGCAGTCTGCTCGCCGAGGTCGACGATCCGGCGGGCGACGAGCGGATCCCTCGCCAGATCGTCGCCTTCGACCCCACCCGGGCCTTGCTGATCGAACTCAACGGCGACCTCACTACCGCGCGCAGCGTCGCGGTGCTGGTGCCCGGCGTGAACACCACCATCGAGGGGTCCGCCGCCAACACCGCAACCGCACGCCGGTTCGTCACGGGGACCGGCGGCGACGTCGCGGTCATCACCTACCTTGGCGGCCCCTTCCCGCAGGTCCACAATCCGGCGGCGGTGCTCTCCGACGCCGCCGACCCGAGGTATGCACTCGAGATGGCGCCTCGGTTGGTGGCATTCACCGAGGACGTCGACCGCAGGGTCGCCGACGGAGTACCTGTGACGGTGATCGGCCATTCCTACGGGGGGTCGATCGTCGGGACTGCCGAGACGCTCGGGCTCACGTCGGACCGCACCCTGTTCCTGGGGGCCGCCGGCGCCGGTGCCGGTGTGGACGACGCCGGTGACTGGCACAACCGCAACCCGGACGTGCTGCGGTTCTCGATGACGGCGCCCGGGGATTTCATCGAGCTGGTGCAGGGCATCCCCGGGGGACCTCACGGCACCGACCCCGACGAGATCGACGGTGTAATCCGGTTGAGTACAGGCAATTACGATGACGGACGACCGGTGGCCGGCTGGGAGGCGCACTCCGGCATGCTGAACCGGCCGTCGGACTCGTGGCGGACGATCTTGGCGGTCATCGCAGGGGATTTACAAAGCGCACGTGGCGCCGCGGCCGACGCGCCACAATGAGGCCATGGCTACCCGGGCCTCGCGCAGCGCGCCCGTCGACGGCTTCCGGCTGACCTTCGATCGATTCGGGAAGCGGGGCGCCGCCCCGGTGGTGCTATTGCACGGTTGGCCCGGTAGTCGTCACGACTTCCGACTCATGAGCCCGCTGTTGGCCGAAGCAGAACTCGATGTGGTCGTCCCCGATCTGCGCGGTTTCGGCGGGTCGGACAAGCATGTGGTGTCCGTCAGCCACTTCTACAGCGCGTCCGCGCAGGCGGCCAGCATCGTCGGGCTGATCCGGGAACTCGGCCTGACCGGTGTCGTGCTGGCCGGCTACGACGTGGGCAGTCGGGTCGCTCAGAGCGTGGCCCGGATGCAAGCCGACCTGGTGCGCGCACTGGTGCTGTCTCCCCCGCTGCCCGGCGCAGGCGACCGCGTGTTGAGCGCGAGGGCTCAGAGTGAGTTCTGGTACCAGGGCTTTCATCAATTACCGCTGGCGGCTCAGCTCGTCGATGGTGATCCCGATGCGGTCCGGGAGTACCTCCGGCATTTCTGGAGTCATTGGTCCGGGCCGGATTTCGCGTTGAGCGAGGACGATCTCGACGTCTTGGTCTCCGATTACGGTCTGCCTGGTGCGTTTTCGGCTTCCATCGCGTGGTATCGGGCCGGCGCAGGCACCGTCGCCCAATCGCTGGCCGAGCTGCCTCCGGAGCGGGCCGTCAAGATCCATGCCCCCACCGACGTGCTGTGGCCCCGCCACGATCCGCTGTTCCCGCCGCAGTGGGCCGACCGGCTGGAACACTATTTCACCGATGCGCGGTTGCACATGGCTGACGGCGCAGGACATTTCACGCCGCTGGAGTGCCCCGAGAAGTTCACCGAACTCATCCTCGGTCGCGCACGGCTGCCCTAGCCGGGAGTGCGTCCAGGGCGGAGTTCCGGCCGGAGTGTCGCCCTCAGCGCACACTCGACGAAGAAACTGCCCTATTCCCCGGATGCCGTTCGATCACCGCGTGGTCGGTCTGGTTGCCGCCAACCCAGCCGGCCGCTGATCTGGTCGGCAGCCGCGATCGTCTGCTTCGCCACCTCATCGAACCGATCCGCTGCCAAACGGTACGACGGACCCGAAACACTCAGCGCTGCAATGACTTGTCCGTGAGCGTCGTACACGGGTGCCGCAACCGCATTCAGGCCGACCTCGAGTTCCTCTGTGACACTGGCCCAGCCACGCTCACGCACCGCGCAGAGCCCTGCTTCCAGATCGACCACGGTGCTGACGGTGGATTGGGTGAACGCGGTCAGCGGAAGGTGCAGCCGGGCGCGCACGTCGTTGAAGTCCAGACCCGACAGCAGCACCTTCCCGCTGGACGTCGCGTAGGCCGGGCAGCTCTGCCCCACCCAGGTGCGCAGTGTGATCTCCGCGGGGCCGATGGCCTCGACGATGTTGACGATGCGGTCCTGGTCGAGGACAGCGAGATTGGCGGTCTCACCGACGTCGGCGCTGAGAATGTCACAGGCGTCCTGGCCCAGCTTGACCAGATTCGTCTGCCCTCCCGCCACATGGGCCAGGCGCGGGATCGCGAAACCAAGGCGGTATTTGCCGCGTTCGGAGATCTGCTCGACGTAGCCGCGCGCCTCCAGCACCGCGATCAGACGTGACACTGTCGATTTGTGTACGCCCAGCTCGGCGGCGATTTCGGTGACTCCGGCCTGACCGAGGCCTGCCACGATCTCCAGTACCTGCAGCGCCCGATCGACGGATTGCACGGCGGCGGGGGGATCGCCGGGTGCAGGTTCGTCGTGCTTGGCCATTCGTGGTCCTCAGCTCTTCGCGCGAGCGCTCATCGCCGTCACCCTATACGCCGGTGAACCCGAGGTTGCCGACTCGCCGTCGCACCGCTGCGATCTCGCGCAGGCCGTCGCCGAGCAGGCTGCGGTTCAGTGGGGACAGCTCCGACATCGTGACGATGTCGCCAGGAGTGTGTCCCGCGGCGATCTGGTCGACCTGATGCGCCATCCGGAGCCGCTGCAGCATCGCGAACACGTCACAGAGCGTGCGCGCGTCACCCTCGCTGACGGCGCCCGCCTGGGCCGCGGCCTCCAGTCGCGTCGGGCGTGGTCGCCGACGTGACTCCCGCGGTCAGTCCTCCCCATCTGGCCAAGTTGACGATCGGCGTCACCGCGTGGCTCTTCAGATCGAACGTGCCGCCGCGCCGCGACACCACGTCGCGCAGCGAGCGGGTCCGCACCTTGCCCGACAGCGCATCGAGCAATTGCAGCCGCAACGCATTCGGATGCTCGTCGCGCATGCGCCGATAGGCGGCGGGCACGGAGTGCAAGCCGTGATCCCCCCACACCACCCGGGCGTCGATCAGCAGCGACGAGAAGATCAGCCCGCGATCGCGCAGCGGGTCGTCCAACCAACCGTGCGCCGCCTGCCGCCAATCTGACTGCGACCGTGAGAACATCGCTTCGCGGCGATCGCGCCGTTGCGATCGGACGGCAATCCGCACGCGTCGAGCAGATCGTGTACACTCGGCGGCGACGGCGCGCAACCGCGGAGCCTCGGTCGGCGAGTGTCGTCGCGCCAGGACAGCGCGCTGTCGACGTCAGAGGACGGCATCGCTTCGCGACGCGCGACACTGCCGAGCGTCAGCCACGCGAAGCCATCGACGGCGCCGGTCCGGCATGTGGCGAGAACCAGTTCCAGCGCCCGGCGGACCAGGCTGTCGATGACGACCGACAGGATCGCGCTCGTCGCGGCGGCTTTCGTGCCGTTGCGGAACAGGTCGACGGCGGTGCCGGTGACGCGCTGCCCCACCTGCTGCAGCTGAGCCGCGTCGGCGGCCTGCGCGATGGCCCGGCGCAGCATGAAGCTCTGCCGTGCCGACGCGGCCAGCAGATCAGCGTCTTCGAGAACCCCGACGACCTCGCCCCGCGGGGTCAGCACCGGCATGTGCCGCAGGCCGCATTCGAGCATCTCCATCAGCACGCTGTCGGCGGTCAGATCGGCCGTCACGGTGCGGGCCGGGGCGCTCATCACCAGCTCGATCGCGACGTCGACAGGCAGACCCGCAGCCACGACCCGGGTACGCAGGTCGCGGTCGGTGAAGATGCCGAGACCTCCGTCAGGCAACCGGATCAGCGCGTACGACACGTGATGTTCGGTCATCTGCACGACGACGTCCCGCACCGAATCCGCGGGGGCGACCACCAGCACGTCCCCGCGGACGAGTTCGCCACGGGTCTGCTGTCGGTGGCGGGCGCGATCGTGGGCCGGTCCGCGGCGCGGCTCCATCCGGACGAGGCCAGAAACGCCAGGCCCGCCGGTTTGGCGAACTGGGCCCGCACCAGCGCGCCCGGCAACCTGATCAACGTGCTCGGGGCGCTGGTGCGGGCTTCGAAGTCCATCCCGGCACCGGTCAGCAGCGGCATGTAGCCGAAAATGCCGCCGGGGATCGACGACGTCGATCACGGAGCCGTCGCCGCTGGCCCGCAGTGTCACGTCACCGCTGCAGACCATCCAGATCTCGTCGGGCACGCGGGCCGAGTAGTCGGCCACCACCACGCCCGGCGGCGAACTGTTCTATCGACGCTCCCGCGGCGAGCTCGGCGAGTTCGGCCTCCGTCGATCCCTGGAACGGGGTGTGCTCGGCCAGGAACGATGGGAGATCCGACCTTTCAGGTCGTGCGGATGAGGTCGGCACACTTCTCGGCCATCGTCATCACGGTGATGTTCGGGTTGACCGCAGGCAGCTTCGGCATGGCCGAGGCGTCCACCACCCGCAGCCCCGACACGCCCTTGACCCGCAGTTGCGGGTCGAGCACCGCCATCGGGTCGTCGGCCGCACCCATCCGCGCCGTCGCGGCCGGGTGGTAGACGGTGTTGTGGGTCCGGTGGATGTAGTCGAGCAGCTCGTCGTCGGTGGCCGCCTCCGGCCCGGGCGCCAGCTCCGTGCCGACCCAGCCGGCCAGCGGCGGCTGCTCGGCGATCGCCGGGCGAGCTTGATGCCGGCGAGCATCACGCGCTCGTCGTGGCCCTCGGGGTCGGTGAAGTACCGCGGGTCGACCCTGGCCCGGTCGCGGAAATCGCGCGAGCGCAACCGCACCGTGCCCCGGGAGCGGCCCTGAGTGACGTTGGGCGTCAGGCAGAATCCGTTGTCGGTGGTCGGATATCCGCAGCGCAGCGTGTTCATGTCGAACGGCACGCTGCCGTAGTGCATCATCAGGTCGGGCTGGGTGACCGCCCTCGTCGACGGTGGTGAACAGCCCGATCTCCCACCACTGCGTCGACGTCGTCACCATCGGCCGGGACGCCTCCCAGAACACCAGGCCCTCGACGTGGTCGTCGAGGTTGGCGCCCACCCCCGGCGAGTCGACGCGCACGGCGATGCCGATCTCGCGCAGGTGCGCGGTCGGCCCGATTCCGGAGAGCATCAACAACTTCGGGGTGTCGATGGCGCCCGCGGTGACGATCACCTCGCGGCGGGCCGACACCGTGTCGTAGCCGGTCAGGTCGGGCCGCTGGTAGCGCACGCCGGTGGCGCGCAACGCGTCGTCGAACAGGATCTCGGAGACCCACAGTCGGTGCGCACCTCGAGGTTCTGCCGGGTACCGAGGATCGGATGCAGATAGGCGTGCGACGTCGACATTCGCGCAGTGCCGTCTTCAGGCGGCGTTGATCTGGAACCAGCCCGCGCCGTTGCGCACCGTCTCGCCCCGGTTGAACGCCACCGTCGGCAGCCCGACCAGCGCCGCCGCCTCCAGAACCGCGGCACCGCAAGGATCTTCGGCGGGACGTCACGCAGCAGCACCGTGTCGGTCAGACGCTTGACCAGCGGCAGAACCTCGGCCGGCGCCCCAGCCGGTGGCGCCCATCGTCGACCCAGTCGTCGAGGGCTTCGGCGGGCGGCTAGAACGCGATGCACGAGTTGTGCGACGAGCAGCCGCCGAGCACCTTGGCCCTGGCGTGGCGCATGAACGAGTTGCCGTGCTCCTGCGGTTCGACCGGATAGTCCCAGTCGTATCCGGAGTCGAGCAGATGCATCCACTCCGACAGCACCAGGATGGCGTCGTCGTCGACATCGGTCGGCCCTGCCTCGATCAGGCAGACCGTCACGTCCGGGTCCTCGGACAGCCGCGCGGCAAGCGACACACCCCGCCGTGCCGCCGCCGGCGACGACGTAATCGAAGGTTCCGTTGTCCCGGACGCGACGAGCGACGGTATCAGCCATCCGGCCTTGGCCTCCGCGACGGTCTCGGCGGCGTGCGACTTGAGGGTGCCGATGTGGTTGCGGCCCTTGACGAAATACCACAGCAGGCCTGCGCCGAGGATCACGCCGATGTAGATGAAGGCACCCCACGCGTAGTACCAGCCCTCGCCGTAGACCGCGGCGCGCGGCCAGGCCAGGTTCAGCGCCATGCCGACGCCCCAGACCACGGCGACGATGTTGACCGGCATGCCCCACCTGCCCATCGTGAAGTAGCCGCCCTCCTTGAGATCCTTCGGCGGCCACTGGCCCTGGAAGCCGCTTCTTGAGCAGCGGGCCGGTCACCATCAGGTAGGCCAGGTAGATCATGATGATCGCGATCGAGGTCAGCACCGTGAAGATCTTCGGCTGGCCGATGTTGATGACCAGGATGACGACCGCGAGTACGCCGATGGTGATCGCCGGGACGATCGGGGTCTGCGTCTTCGGGTTGACGGTGGCGAGCTTCTCGCCGAACGGCAGCGCGTTGTCGCGGGCCATCGCGAACGTCAGCCGGATCGCCGCGGTGTGCACGGCGAGCGTGCACACCGTGACCGCGATCACGATGCAGATCAGGAAGACCGTGCCGAGCGGGCCCCACATCACCTGCTCGACGATGTACTGCAGGCCGCCCGTGCTCTCGCCGATCTGCCGGGTCCTCCAGGTTGGGCGCCGCCATCACCGCGAAGACCAGGATGCCGCCGCCGATGACGAACGACGCCAGGATCGCCCGGGCGATCGCCTTGGGCGCGGTGCGCCGCGGTTCGACGGTCTCCTCGCCCAGCGAGCTGGCGGTGTCGAAGCCGTACATCACGTACCCGACGCCAGCGAGGCGATCAGGAACGCGCCGAGGAAGCCGACGCTCTCCCCCGCGCCGTAACCGTTGGTGGAGAAGAAGATGTCGGGGCCGCGCTCGACGTTGACCGCGAGCAGCACGACGATCAGCACCGCCGCGATGAGCTCGATGAACACACCCGCGCTGTTGATCCGGGACATCAGCTTCACGCCGAGCGCGTTGATCAGCGTGGTGAACGCGATCAGGATGGTGCCGAGCAGCACGGCGTTGGCGGCGTAGTCGTACGTCGCCGCTGCCGTCGCCGATGATCTGGAATCCGCTCCACAGCCGGGGCAGGTTGAGCTGGTAGGCCAGCGCCACCGCGGAGATCGTCACGATCGACGCGGTGAGCATCAGCCAGCCCGACATCCAGCCGACCAGCCTGCTGGCGAGCTTCTTGCTCCAGTTGTAGACCGACCCGGCGACCGGGTACTTGGCGGCCAGCTCCATGAAGCACAGCGCGACGGCCATCTGGCCGACGAACACGATCGGCCACGACCACAGGTAGGCCGGCCCGCCGTGCCGAAGCCGAAGTAGAACAGCTGGAACGTGCCGGTGAGAATCGAGATGTAGCTGACCCCGGCGGCGAAACTGGCGAACTTGCCGATGCTGCGGTCCAGCGACTCCTTGTAGCCGAAGTCCTCCATGCCGCTGTCGGCGTGCGGCTCCTCTGATCGACCATGTTGTTCCGTGTCCCAGCTGTGTCCTCTCCTAGCCCTTGAACCAGCCCGCGGCGGTGGGAGCGGTGTTGTGCCAGATATGTTTGAGCTCTTGGTATTCCGCGAGGCCGGTCGGACCGAGTTCGCGGCCGTTGCCCGACTTCCCGAACCCGCCCCACTCCGCGGCGGCGGTGTAGTAGCCGAAATCGTTGAGCCACACCGTGCCGTGCCGCAGTGCCCGCACCACACGTTCGCCTCGCGCCGCATCCGATGTCCGAACACCGGCCGCCAGACCGTATTCCGTGTCGTTGCCGAGGGTGATCGCCTCGGCCTCGGTGGTGAAGCGCTCGACCGTCAGGATCGGTCCGAAGGTCTCCTCGGTGACGATCCGCATCGACCGGTCGCACCGGTCGAAAATCGTGGGCAGGTAGAAGATGCCGTCAGCCAGCGGCGGGATCGTCGGGCCGGGCGCCGCCGGCGACCAGCTTGGCGCCCTCGGAGATACCCAGCTGCGACATAGCCTTCCACCTTGTCCCGGTGCTGCTCGGAGACCAGCGGGCCGGTTTCGCTGGCCGGGTCGAGCCCGTCGCCCATCCTGATCTTGCGCGGCGCGGCGCGGCGACCGCGGCGACGAACTCGTCGGCGATGGACTCTTCGACGATCAGCCGGGTGCCGGCGGAGCAGACCTGTCCCGAGTGCAGGAAGACCCCGGTGAGCACGTGGTCGACGGCCGCGTCGAAATCGCCTGATCCGACGATGTCGGCGAACACGATGTGCGGGTTCTTGCCGCCGAGTTCGAGGGCGACCTTGGTGACGTGTTCGGCGGCGGTCTTGGCGATGGCGCGGCCGGTGGCCAGACCGCCGGTGAACGAGATGAAGTCGACGTCCGGGTTGTCGGTCAATGCCGCGCCGAGCGACGCACCGCTGCCCTGCACGAGGTTGACCACGCCGGCGGGGACGCCCGCCTCGTCCAGCAGGTGCGCGAACGCGATGGTGCTCAGCGGGGTGACCTCGCTGGGTTTGGCGACCATCGTGCATCCCGCGGCGAGCGCCGGGGCCACCTTCCACGACATCTGCAGCAGCGGATAGTTCCACGGGGCGATCAGCACGCACACGCCGATCGGTTCCCGTACCACCCGGCTGATCACCGCGGGGTCGCCGACGTCGACGAGCCGGTCGGACTCGGCGCCTGACCAGCTTGCGTAGTAGCGGAAAACCGAGGTGACGTCGTCGATGTCGATCCGGCTCTCCGCCAGCGTCTTACCGGTGTCCCGGGTCTCCAGCGCGCCAGATCCTCCTTGTCGCGCTGCAGCAGATCGGCGATGCGGTCCAGTAGCGCCGCACGTTCGGTGACCGGGGTGGCGCGCCAGGGCCCGTCGTCGAATGCGGCCCTCGCCGCGGCGACCGCGTCCCGCGCGTCGTCGGGGGTCGCCTCGTCGACGACTACCTCGACACCGCCGTTGGCGGGATTGATGATGTCTCGGGTGCCACCGTCCGAGGCGTGACGCCAGGTACCGCCGATATAGAGATCGGGTTCGCCGTCCATCGGCCTCCGGAGCCCCTTCGCGTCGTCTATACCGCTACCGACAGGCGGGACACTACCCAGTCATGGAACTCCGCGAGGTGGTGTTCGGCGGGAACGAGGACGCCGCCGTCGCGGTAGGCACGCGACGACATCGCGGGCTGCGTGCGCTCGCACGCCTCGAAGTCCTGCACGTTGACACGGTGGAACAGCTCGACGGAGCGGGACACGTCCCGGTCGGAGCCGACCACATCACCGGTGTAGAGCCAATCGCATTCCACCACCGTGTGATCCACCGAGATGGGGTACATGCGATGGAAGATGACGTGGTCGGGTACCAGGTTGATGAACACCGTCGGCTTCGACCGTGATCGCAAAATAGCGCCGGTCCTGTTCGTCGGTGATCCCCGGCAACCGGTCGAAACCCGCACCGCCGTCCACCGTGAATCCGACGACCTCGGAGCCGAATTCCGCACCGAGTCCGATGTTGGCCTGGGCCGCAAGACCACGCGCGAACTCCGGGAGCACATCGACGAGCTCGGGATGAATCGAGCTGCAGTGGTAACACTCCATGAAGTTCTCGACGATCAGCTTCCAGTTGGCCGCCACGTCGTAGACGACGCGGTGGCCGACATCCAATCCGCCGATGCCGTACCGGTTGATGGCGTCGGCGTCTCCCAGTGTCTTTGTCGCCTCTGCCATCACGTCCTCGAACGGCGGCGGAGTGTCGGACAGGCATACCCACGCGTAACCGAGCCACTCAGTCAGTGCGACCGGCACGAGTCCGTACCGGTACCTGTCGATCGGTGCACCTGCGTCGTCGGTCAGCGTCCCGATGTTGGGCGCGGCCACCAGCTTGCCGTCCAGTCCATAGGTCCAGGAGTGGTACGGGCAGCGCAGTGTGCGCTTGACCTCGCCTTCGGACTCCGTGCACAACTGGGCGCCGCGGTGCCTGCAGACGTTCAGGAAAGCCCTGAGCAGCCCGTCGCGTCCGCGCACCAGCAGCACGCTCTCGCGGCCCACCTGAACCTTCTTGAACGTCCCGGGCAGCGCAAGATCCGATGACCGCACGGCGCAGAACCACATGTTCTCGAAGATGCGTTCCTGCTCGGCGGCGAACACCTCGGGGCTGGCGTAGTAGTTCCCTCCGAGGGTGGCGCGCAGCGCGGGGGGCGGCGCGGCAACGGGTGGAAGTTTCCGGTCATGTCGTCACCAATCGGCGTGGGTCGAACAGCGAGATCGGGTGCGCCGTCGCACCGGAGGTGGCCAGGTCGGCGAGGATCTCGCCCACCACGGGGACGAATTTGAAGCCGTGTCCCGAGAATCCGCATGCCACGGTCACATTCGCGCTGTCGGGGTGGCGTGCGATCACGAAATGCTGGTCCGGGGTGTTGGAGTACATGCATGTCGCCGATGCCAGAGCAGGGACCGTCGAGGGCGGGCAACAATTCGGCGACGCGGTCTCGCATCTCACCGATCTCGGACTCGTACACCGTGCGGTCGATGGTCTCGGGCGTGCACTCCACACCCTTGCGGAAGAACGCGACCTTGACGCCGCCCCGCGGGCCGTCGATGGCCGGGAACCCGTAGATCTGCATCCGGAGGCGTTCTCCTCGATGAAGATCGGATGGTCGACGAACGATTCCGTGCCGCCGACGGGGTCAAGCCAGTACAGCACCTGACGTTCGACGGTGATCGGGATTCCGAATTCGGCGAGAAGCTTCGGCGCCCACGCGCCGGGGCAGATCACGACCTGGCCTGCGGTGTAGGTGCCGCAGTACTGGTGCGCACCGTGACCCCGCCAGAGTTCTCCGACCACTCACCACCTCGTCACCGAACCGCAATGTGGCCCCGGCCTTCTCGGCAAGGTCCAGGTGCGCCTGCACGGTCAGCTCGGGTCTGGCGAACCCGGCCTTGGCCTCGAAGAGCGCGATGTCGCCCGGTTGCGGTGTGAAATTCGGGAAACGCGAGCGGATCTCGTTGTCGTCGAGAAGGTCGTGCTGCAGATCCCATTCCTGGCTCGCCCGGAGGCTTCCGGCGACCGTGAGGCTGTCCGGCGGCCCGATGAACAGTCCACCGGTCATGCGGTACACGTCGCGGCCGGCTCTCGACGGCCAACTCGTCCCACAACTCGTAGGCACGCAGCAGCAGCGGCACATACGCAGGGTCCTCGAAATAGGACTGCCGGATGATGCGAGAGCCGCCGTGACTGGATCCTTGTCGTGCGCGGGGGTGAACTTCTCCAGCCCCAACACCCGCTGGCCGCGCGCGGACAGGTGGTAGGCCGCGGCGCTGCCCATTCCGCCGAGCCCGATGACGATGACGTCGTAACTCATGATCCCTTTCTGCTCCTCGCGTGCGCGGCGCACTACCTTCTGATCCGGGTCATCTCGGGGTCAACCACCGGTTCGGCGTGCACGGCGGCGGTGTAGCTTGCACCGCGATAGTCCACGCTGACGACATCGCCGACAGTCACGCACGAGGGCAGCCAGGCGTAGGCGATGGTCCGGCCGACGGTCACCGAGTATCCGGCGCTGGTGACATAGCCGGCACAGATGCCATCGACGAACACCGGCTCTTTGCCGAGCACGGCCGCGTCGGGGTCGTCGAACACGATGCTGCGCAACACGGAAGCCGGCGGTTTCGCTTGCAGCAGAGCCTGTTTGCCGACGAAGTCGGTGTCCTTGGCCAACCGCACCGCGAAGTCGATGCCCGCAGCGGCGGGCTGATGCTCAGCGGTCATATCGGTTCCCCAGCTGCGGTATCCCTTTTCGATACGCAGACTGTTGAACGCGATCCGTCCTGCCGGGATGATGCCGTGCGGCGTCCCGGCTTCGGCCACCAGATCCCAAAGCGCAGAGCCGTATTCGGCGCTGGCGTAGATCTCCCAGCCGAGTTCGCCGACGTAGGAGACCCGCATCATCGTGACCGGGATGGCGTCGAGGTAGGTGTGGATCGCCCGGAAGTACTTGAACGCCTCGTGGGACAGGTCGTCGGGACACCGCGGCGCGATCACGTCACGCGCCGACGGTCCCCACACCCCGAGGCAGCAGGTGCCGCCCGTGATGTCGCGCAGCACGACGTCGTCCGGCTTGTGCCGGGACAGCCAGTCGAAGTCCATGGGCGAGTTCGCGCCGACCTGGAAGGTGTCCTGGGCAAGCCGGGCGACGGTGAGATCGCTGCGGATGCCGCCGGTTTCGTCGAGAAGCAAGGTGTAGGTGACGGATCCGACACTCTTGTCGACGTTGTTGGTCGTCATGCGCTGCAAGAATGCGGCGGCCCCTGTGCCTGCGACCTCGTAGCGGGTCAGCGGCGTCATGTCGTACATGGCCACGTGTTCGCGGGTCCAGTGCGCCTCGGCGACCGAGATGGGTGACCAGAACTTCGACGCCCACCCGTCGCGGCGGGGAACGGTCAAACCATCGTCGAAAAGCTGTTGGGCCAGTGCGGCGTTCGACTCGAACCAGGCAGGCCGTTCCCAGCCGCCGCCCTCGTAGAAGTGCGCCCCGAGTTCGGTCTGTCGAGCGTGGAAAGGGCTGGTGCGCAGGCCGCGCAGTGCGGTGCGGTACTGGTGCGGGTGGATGACGTCGTAAACCTCGACGAATGCCTGCGAGCTGGTCTGCAGGATGAACTTCGGACTGCGCGCGACATCTTCGAAGCGGTACAGGTCGCATTCGTGGGTGTCGATCGACGGTGCGCCGTCGATGATCCACTCGGCGGTCGCTTTGGCCACGCCGGCCGCGTGGGTGACCCACACTGCCTCGGCGACCCAGAACCCCGCCAGCTCACGGTGTTCGCCCATGATCGACATCCCGTCCGGGGTGAACGAGAAGATGCCGTTGAAGGCCTCTTCGACCTTCGAATCCTCCAGCGCGGGAAGCAGATCGGCGGCCGCGCGCCAGGCGGGTGCAAAGTCTTCGTCGGTGAACGGCATCATCGAGGGCATCGGTTCCCCCGCGGTGTCGGCCATCAGGGTCGTCACGTCGATGGGCATCGGCTTGTGGCTGTACGAGCCGATGCCGAGGCGATCGACGTGCTCACGGAAGTACAGGTCCTGGTCCTGGTGGCGCAGAATCGGCAGGCTTGCTTCTGCGAGATCGGTGTTGCGCCCGACGAGATCGGCGATCTGCCCGGTACGGGCGTACTGATGCGCCATCGGCACGAGCGGGAGGACGAGCCCGACCTGGCGGGCGAACTGTGCGCCCCAGAACCCTGCTGCGCACACCACGATGTCGGCGTCGATCACGCCGTCGGCGGTGCGCACACCGGTGACGCGGCGACCGTTGTCCACGATGCCGAGCACCGCGGTGTGGGGCCGGAGCGTAGCGCCCCTGGCCTCGGCGCGACGGGCCTGTGCCTCAGCAGCGCGCAGCGCCTTGGCCAGCCCGTCGGCCGGGGTGTGGAAGCCGCCGAGAATGCGGTCGCGATCGATCAGTGGGTGGAGTCGAACACATTCGGCCGGGGTCAGCAGGCGCCCCTCGACACCCCACGACTGCGCCCACCCGGCCTTGCGGTGCAGATCGGCGAGGCGCTGGGGTGTGGTGGCGACCTCAAGGCCACCGACCGGGTTGAACGCCCACCCGTCCGCGTGCTCGAGCGCGTTGAACTTCTCGACCGTGTACTTGGCGAACGCCGTCATGGTCTTGGACGGATTGGTCTGGAACACCAGGCCGGGAGCGTGCGAGGTGGATCCTCCGGTGGCGAACAGTGGCCCGCGGTCGACGACGGTGACGTCGGTCCAGCCGCGCGCGGTCAGTTCGTCGGCCAGTGAGGTGCCGACGATGCCGGCGCCGATCACGACGACTTTGGGCATGCCTCGACCGCTTTCGATTGCAACCAGCAAATTGTGCATGTTGTTGCGTATTACGCAACGTGATGCGTGATATGCAACAAATCATCCTCCCTGGATGGACGTGACGCAAGACGGACGCGCCGGGAATTGCTGCGGTGTCAGACCCGCACCGAGCTGCCGCCCATCGACTGCCGCGATCCGCTCTTCGACGACGTCTCCAGCGGGGCCGGCATCAGAGAACTGCGGGACGCCCGCGACGATCTCGTGCGCGCCAAGGCGCGGTACGACGACGCCGTGCGCGCCGCGCGTTCATTCGGCCTGTCCTGGGGACAGATCGGCGGAATCCTCGGCGTCTCGCGCCAGCAACTCCACCGGCGGTACCGCGGCACGGTCGCCTAAGAGTCGCCCTTGTCGCCGTCGGGCGAAACATCCGCCTTCTCCGCGGCACCCGAATCAGGCTGTGGCAGTAGAGCTTCCAACGCAGCACCGGTGATACGGCGGAACGCCCGCCGAGGTCGGTTCGCGTCGAGGATGGCGACTTCCAGCGTCTCCGGGCCCAATGTGCGGGGTTCAGCACCGTTTCCGCCCGCGCTGAGGGCCCCGACCGCGATCGACACCGCATCGGCCAAACTCGCGTTCTCCGCGTAGGTCTCGTTGAGCGCGGTCGAGATCGGCTCGGTGGTACCGCCCATCACGACGAAATGCGGCTCGTCGGCAATCGACCCGTCGTAGGTGATGCGGTACAGCTCGGGCGCTTTGGTCTCACCATGGTGAGCGACCTCGGCCACGCAGAGTTCCACCTCGTACGGCTTGGCCTGCTCGGTGAAGATCGTCCCGAGCGTCTGGGCGTATACGTTGGCCAGCTGGCGTCCGGTCACATCGCGACGGGAGTACGCGTAGCCCTGGGTGTCGGCGAACCGGATACCGCCGCTGCGCAGGTTGTTGAACTCGTTGAACCGGCCGACGGCAGCGAAGCCGACCCGGTCATAGAGTTCGCTGACCTTCTGCAGCGACCGCGACGGGTTCTCCGCGACGAACAGCACGCCGTCGGCGTACGCAAGCGCGACTACGCTACGGCCGCGCGAAATGCCCTTGCGTGCCAGCTCGGAACGCTCACGCATCGCCTGCTCGGGGGAGATGAAGTACGGGAAGCTCACAGCTCGTCACCTCGAACGGGCTCGGCGTCGGGCCCGAACGTATCTGTCCGCGAACGACTTTCGATGACCCCGCGGCACACCGTGGCGATCTGCCGTTGGGGCACCTCATGGGCACCGTCGGCACCGATCACCACGGCGGTCGGATAAATGCCTCGCACCAGGTCCGGTCCACCGGTCGCCGAGTCGTCATCGGCGGCGTCGTAGAGCGCCTCGACGGCGATCTGCAGCGCAGAATCGGGGTCGCTGACCTGTGAGTACAGCTTTTTCATCGAGGACTTCGCGAAGATCGAGCCGGAGCCGACCGACTGATAGCCCTCTTCCTCGTAATTCCACCCGCCCGCGGCATCGAAGCTCACGATTCGGCCTGCGCCTTCGGGATTAGGGTCGTCGAGGTCATAACCGGCCAGCAAGGGAAGTGCCACGAACCCCTGCAAGGCCGCGCCGAGGTTTCCCCGAACCATGGTCGCCAACCTGTTCACCTTGCCGGGGAACGTCAGCGCCACACCTTCCAGCTTCTCGTAGTGCTCGAGCTCGACCGCGTACAACCGCGCGAATTCGACGGCGATCGCGGCCGTCCCGGCGATGCCCGTCACGGTGTAGTCGTCGGTGATATAGACCTTCTGCACGTCCCGGCTGGCGATCATGTTCCCCTGGGTGGCCCGGCGATCACCGGCCATCAGCACACCACCGGGGTATTTGAGCGCCACGATCGTCGTGCCGTGCGGCACCGCGTCTGTCGGCAGCGGACCGGCGCCGCCCGGCAACAGATGGGGCGCCTGGTGACGCAGGAAATCGGAGAACGACGACAGGTTCACGCCGCCGTGTGACAGGCCAGGTGGCAACGCGTTAAACGCTCCGGATACCGAGGACGGAAAAGCAGGCTGTTCGCGGGGCGACCAGGTCACTGGCCGCCCTTCTGGACGTATGCACGCACGAAGTCTTCGGCGTTCTCCTCCAGGACGTCGTCGATCTCGTCCAGGAGGTCGTCGGTCTCGTCGGTCAGCTTCTCGCGGCGCTCCTGCCCGGCGGCCGTGCTGCCGGTGGAGTCGTCGTCATCGCCGCCTCCGCCGCCACGCTTGGTCTGCTCCTGGGCCATCGCTGCCTCCTGCGTAAGTTATCGGCGGGCTTGACGCTGCCCGCCGGTCTCTCCACACTACCGGTCGCGTGCGGGATTGCCGGGGATGGCTCGATCAGGTCGTCAGTTGCTCAACGAGTTCGGCGGCGCTGTCGACGGAGTCGAGCAGAGCTCCGACATGGGCCTTGCTACCCCGAAGCGGTTCCAGGGTGGGGATGCGCACCAGCGAATCACCGCCCAGGTCGAAGATCACCGAGTCCCAGCTGGCAGCCGCGATGTCCGCGCCGAATCGCCGGAGGCACTCGCCACGGAAGTACGCGCGAGTGTCGGTGGGCGGGCTGTCGACCGCGTCGAGCACCTGCTGTTCGGTGACAAGCCGCTCCATCGAGCCGCGGGCGACCAATCGGTTGTAGAGACCCTTGTCCAGCCGGACATCCGAGTACTGCAGGTCCACCAGATGCAACCGAGGTGCGTTCCAGCCGAGGTTCTCACGACTGCGAAAGCCCTCCAGCAGGCGCAGCTTGGCGGGCCAGTCCAGCAAGGTGGCGCACTCCATCGGATCGCGTTCGAGGAGATCCAGGATGTGTGCCCAGGTCTCCACCACATGGGAAGCACGCGGATCGGGGTCGCGGCCGTCGATGAGCTTCGCGACCCGGTCCAGATAGATCCGCTGCAGCGCCAGCCCGGTCAGTTCGCGTCCGTCGGCAAGCGCGACGGTGGCGCGCAACGACGTGTCGCGACTCAGGACGTGCACGGCGTGCACCGGGCGCGCCAACGCCAGATCGGACAGGTCGATCCCGACCTGGGGTCCCTCTTCGATCAGATCGAGGACGAGGGAGGTGGTGCCCACCTTGAGGTAGGTCGAGGTCTCCGCGAGATTGGCGTCGCCGATGATGATGTGCAGCCGCCGGTACTTGTCGGCGTCGGCGTGCGGCTCGTCGCGAGTGTTGATGATGCCGCGCTTGAGCGTGGTCTCCAGACCGACCTCGACCTCGATGTAATCGGCGCGCTGAGAGAGCTGGAACCCGGGTTCGTCACCGGACGGGCCGATGCCGACGCGGCCGGATCCGGTGATCACCTGTCGCGACACCAGGAACGGAGTCAGACCCGAGATGACGGCCGAGAACGGCGTGTGGCGCGACATCAGGTAGTTCTCGTGAGAACCGTACGACGCGCCCTTGCCGTCCACGTTGTTCTTGTACAGCTGCAGCTTGGCTGCACCGGGCACGCTGGCGACGTGGCGAGCCGCCGCCTCCATCACGCGTTCCCCCGCCTTGTCCCAGATGACCGCGTCCATCGGGTCGGTGCATTCCGGCGCCGAATACTCGGGGTGCGCATGGTCGACGTAGAGCCGGGCCCCGTTGGTCAGGATCATGTTGGCCGCACCGACCTCGTCGGCATCCACCACCGGTGGCGGACCAGAGGCACGGCTCAGGTCGAATCCCCTGGCGTCGCGCAGCGGCGACTCCACCTCGTAATCCCACCGGGTGCGCTTGGCGCGTTGAAGGCCTGCGGCCGCGGCATACGCGAGCACCGCCTGGGTCGATGTCAGGATCGGATTCGCGGTCGGATCGGACGGCGACGAAATGCCGTACTCGACCTCCGTTCCGATGATCCGTTGCATACCGGCCAGCGTAGAGGGCCGACGCCGCGGGTGAGGCACGAGGCTGTGGCGGAGCCCGACCAGCAGACACCGAGGGCCGACGACGCGGGTGAGGCACGAGGCTGTGGCGATCACCCGCGGACTGTCGTGTGTCGTGGTGAGATCTATCCGCGATGACCCCGAAGACCGAGCAGCGCTTGACGGCCGAACGCTGGTTTCTCAGACACGGCCTGCCCGCTGTGCTGCGTCCCGGTGTCCTCGTGCAGCGGGTGTGGACGAGGTCCGCGCCCGCGCTGGCTGCACTGGCCGTGATGATGTCATTCTCGGTGTCGGTCGTCCTCGTGACCGGCAGGTACACGATCGACATCGACGGGACCCCAACCAGGACAGAGTGGTTCGTCATCGCCGTCGTCGTGCTGGCCCTGCCCGCGGCCGCGCTCATGGGGTGGCTGGTGTCGCGCGTCGAGGACCTGCGCGTGCGCGGAACCGTCTCGTCGGCGTCGCTCGGCATCGCCACGCTGGGAGGGGTCTACGCGGGCCCCAGCGCCGGCATCGTGGTCGATCTCATCACCGAGCTCGTCATCGTCGTACTGATATTCGTCGGCACAGCAACGGGAGTCGGGGCGATCCTCGGCTGGGCGGTGCGGATGACGGTGGGCAACCTCGCCTCGGTCGGCAACATGTTGCTCGGCGCGCTACCGGTGATGCTGCTGACGGTCCTGGTCTTCTTCAACGGGCCCGTCTGGACGATGGCGTCCACCATCAGCCGTCCGCGGCTGTGGCTGGCACTGCTGTTCCTCTTGCTGATCGCCGTGGTCTTCCTGGTATCGAGCACGCTGGGCCGAGTGCGGCCCATCCTGCGCCCAGACGCCAAGCAGCCCGAGGATGCCGCAGCACTTACCGGGACGCCCTTCGAGACCATGCCCGACCGACCGCGCCGGGTAAAACTGTCCAAACCTGAACGCACGAATGTGGTTTTCGTGCTGGCGATGTCCCAGATCGTGCAGGTGCTGACCGTCGCCATTGTGACCGGCCTGCTGTTCTTCGTGTTCGGTCTGATCCTCGTCAGCCCGGATTTGTTGGCCGCGTTGACCAATGGCGGAGCCACCGACGGCCAATTCCTCGGGATGACGCTGCCGGTCCCCCAAGCCCTGATCCACGTGACGATGTTCCTGATCGCCCTCACATTCATGTATCTGGCGGCGCGCGCAGTCGGCGACAAGCAGTATCGGTCTCAGTTTGTCGATCCGCTGATCGAAGACCTCCGACTTACGTTGGTAGCCCGTGATCGCTACCGCACGCTGACGGCGGAAAGCTAGTCACCAAAGGTTCGGCTCGAAGGTGTCCCGCCCCGCCTGGTGGAGCTGGGACTGGTCCAGGCTCGCCGTGTCTCCTAGAGGTACTGACCCAGGTTCGACTCGGTGTCGATCGCCCGGCTCGCACTGGACGACTTGCCCGTGACCAGCGTGCGGATGTAGACGATCCGCTCGCCCTTCTTGCCCGAGATGCGGGCCCAGTCATCGGGATTGGTGGTGTTGGGCAGATCCTCGTTCTCCGCGAACTCGTCGATGATCGAGTCGAGCAGGTGCTGGATGCGCAGGCCTCGCTGGCCCGTCTCCAGCACCGCTTTGATCGCATTCTTCTTCGCGCGGTCGACGACGTTCTGGATCATCGCTCCGGAGTTGAAGTCCTTGAAATACATGACTTCCTTGTCACCGTTGGCGTAGGTGACCTCCAGGAACCGGTTGTCGTCGATCTCGGCGTACATCCGGTCGACGACCTTCTCGATCATCGCCTTGATGGTCAGCGATCGGTCGCCGGAGAACTCGGACAGATCGTCCTCGTTGATCGGGAGTTGCTCGGTGAGGTACTTGCTGAAGATGTCCTGAGCCGACTCGGCGTCAGGCCGCTCGATCTTGATCTTGACGTCCAGCCGGCCGGGCCGCAGGATCGCCGGATCGATCATGTCCTCACGGTTGGAGGCACCGATCACGATGACGTTCTCCAGCCCCTCCACGCCGTCGATCTCACTGAGAAGCTGTGGGACGACGGTGGTTTCGACATCGGAGCTGACGCCGGTGCCGCGGGTGCGGAAGATGGAGTCCATCTCGTCGAAGAACACGATGACCGGGGTGCCCTCCGACGCCTTCTCCCTGGCCCGCTGGAAGATGAGCCGGATGTGACGCTCGGTCTCGCCGACGAACTTGTTCAGCAATTCCGGGCCCTTGATGTTGAGGAAGTAGCTCTTCGCCTCGCGGGCATCGTCACCACGCACCTCGGCCATCTTCTTGGCCAGCGAGTTGGCCACGGCCTTGGCGATCAGCGTCTTACCGCATCCGGGCGGCCCGTAGAGCAGCACGCCCTTGGGCGGACGCAGCGAGTACTCCCGGTAGAGCTCCTTGTGCAGGAACGGCAGCTCGACCGCGTCGCGGATCTGCTCGATCTGGCGACCGAGTCCACCGATGTCGTTGTAACTGACATCGGGGACCTCTTCGAGAACCAGATCCTCGACCTCGGCCTTGGGGATGCGCTCGAATGCGTAGCCGGCCTTCGTGTCCACCAGTAGCGAGTCGCCGGGGCGCAGCTTGCGCGGGCGGTCGTCGCCCAGCACGTCGTCGTCGTAACCGTCGGGCAGGTGCTCGCCGGCCACCAGCGGCTCGGCCAGCCAGACGATCCGCTCTTCGTCCGCGTGGCCGACGACCAGGGCGCGGTGTCCGTCGGAGAGGATCTCGCGCAGCGTGCTGATCTCACCCACGGACTCGAAGTGGCCGACTTCGACCACGGTCAGCGCCTCGTTGAGGCGCACCGTCTGACCCTTCTTCATTTCCTTGGTGTCGATGTTGGGCGAGCAGGTCAGGCGCATCTTGCGGCCCGAGGTGAACACGTCGACCGTCTCATCGTCCTGCACGGCGAGGAGCACGCCGTAGCCGCTGGGCGGCTGCCCGAGACGATCGACCTCTTCACGGAGCGCCAGCAACTGCTGGCGCGCCTCTTTGAGAGTGTCCATCAGCTTGGCGTTCCTGGCCGCGAGCGAGTCGATGCGCGCCTCGAGTTGGTGAACATCACGGGCACTGCGCAAACCGCTCCCGGGGCCTACCGCGTTCTCCAACTGTTCGCGCAGGAGTGCTGCCTCTCGGCGAAGGCTTTCCAGTTCTGCCGCGTCTTCGTGAGACAGGTGGCTTTCAGGGGATGCTCCGAAGGCCTCAGAGGCTTCAGCACGTTCGGATTCACTCATATTGAGCTCCTTCCCCACACCGGATGTTGGTGCGGTAACGACTTCAACGCTACCGGCGATTCAGTCTTTGTGTGCGGTGTAGGAATTCGACACACCAGCAACACTGTTAGCCTCTGTAGATCAGTTCGGCCGATCGGAAGGACAGCCGTGACCCTGAAATCCCTCGTTACCAGCCTGACCGCTGGGGCAGCAGCGGCCGCATTTGTGGGCGCAGCGGCCGCGGGTGTGACCTCCATTGCAGCCGGAGCGGGAATCGCCTCAGCGCAGCCTGGCGCCCTGTACGCTCCGCTGCCTGCCGCGCCGGCGCCCGAGCTTGAGGGCCCACTGGTGTCGACGTTGAGCGCGCTGTCCGGACCGGGTTCGTTCGCCGGCGGCAAGAGCTCCTTCATCCAACACGGCCTTGGCCGCATCGAGGCCCGAGTTGCCGACAACAGCTACGCCAACGCCGCCGCCCAGGGGTACTTCCCGCTGAACTTCGCCGTCAGCAACATAGACCGGAATGGAGGGGTGGCCACCGCGAGTGTCACGGCGACGGCCCAGAACGGCGCCGCGCGCCAACCAGAACGTGGTGTTCATCGCAGGCCCGAGCCCGACCGGTTGGCAGATCTCGAAGCGTCCGCCATGGCCCTCCTAGCGCGGTCGGCTGACTGCCTCCGCAATTCTGGCCAAACGGTGACGCGGGTGCGTCGCGCAATCTTGGTCCGCAGCGCCGCCACGTTCGTGGCGGCGCTCGGGCTGAGTGCGTGTGTTCAGCCCGGTCAATCCGAGCATCCCGCCGCCACCCCGTCACCCGCCCCCGCGTCGGCGTCCTCGACGGGACTTCCCGACCCGATCCCGGACTCCCCGGGTGGGCCGGCACTGCCGCCGTCCACCGCGCTCGTCGACGTGATGGCCCGGCTGTCCGACCCCGCGGTGCCTGGAACAGAAAAAATCTCGCTGATCGAACGTGGCGTTCCTGAGGAGGCCGCAGGCCTGGACCGCTTCGCCGTCGCGCTTCGGGACAGCGGCTCGCTACCGCTGACGTTCGAGGCCCGCGACCTCGCGTGGTCGCAGTCCGCGCCCGGCAACGTCGTCGCCACCGTGGTGATCAGAACAGCGAAGCCGCAGCGTGGCGAGTTCACCTACCCGATGGAGTTCGCCCAGACTGCCGGTTCATGGCAGCTGACCCGGCAGACCGCCGACCTGTTGTTGCAAGTCGGCCCGACCGGCACCTCCACCGCGGCCCCCCCTCCTCCCACGCCGCCACGCTGAGCCCATGTGGATCGGGTGGCTGGAATTCGACGTCCTGCTCGGTGACGTGCGGTCTCTGAAGCAGAAGCGGTCGGCGGTGCGACCGGTGATCGCGGAACTGGCTCGCCGCTTCGCGGTGTCGGCCGCCGAAACCGGCTCCCAGCATCTGCACCGCCGCGCCGGGATCGGCGTCGCGATCGTCTCGGCCGACCGCGCGCACGTCGTCGAGGTACTCGATGCCGCCGAGCGACTGGTGGCCGCCCGGCCCGAGTTCGAGCTGCTGTCGGCGCGCCGGGGACTGCGAAAAAGCACCGACGAGGATTAGCCGGTTCGGTTCTTCTTGCGCAACGGAACCGGCGCCACCGCGCCGGGCGCGAGTTTGCGCGCACTGATCAGGAAGGCCGTGTGGCCGCGCATCGTGTGCTCGGGGCGCACCGCCAGCCCGACGACGTGCCAGCCGCGCTGCATGCTCTCCCACGCTCTCGGCTCGGTCCAGCACTGTTGTTCTCGCAGCGCCTCGACGGTCTTGGACAGCTGGGTGACGGTGGCGACGTAGATCATCAGCACCCCGCCCGCTACAAGCGCATCGCCCACCGCACCGAGCACGTCCCACGGTGCGAGCATGTCCAGCACCACGCGGTCCACCTCGGGCCCGTCGTAATCGACGACGTCCTTGATCACCAGTTCCCAGTTCGGCGGCTGCTCCCCGAAGAAGGTGGCGACGTTGCGCTGCGCGTGTTCGGCGTGATCCTCGCGCACCTCGAAGGACGACACCCGGCCGTCCGGCCCGACCGCCCGCAGCAGCGAACACGTCAAGGCGCCAGAACCGGCACCGGCCTCCAGCACCCGAGCCCCGGGGAAGATGTCGCCCTCGTGCACGATCTGCGCCGCGTCCTTGGGGTAGACGACCTGGGCGCCGCGCGGCATCGACATCACGTAGTCGACCAGCAGCGGACGAAGCACGAGGAACGCGTCTCCGTTGGTCGACTTCACCACGCTGCCTTCGGGCAGCCCGATCACGGCGTCGAGGGAGATGATGCCGCGGTGGGTGTGGAACTCGCCGCCGGGTTTGAGCAGCATCGTGTAGCGCCTGCCTTTGGCATCGGTGAGTTGGACACGGTCACCCACGGCAAACGGACCGGTTCTGCGCACAGTCGTCCAGCCTGCCAGCTGCGGCGCCGACACTTCCGGCCGGGTTGCCGGGATATGTCCGACGGCAGTCCTAGGCTGATTTCATGAGTGAGCCGCCGCAGCGACCCGCGGAGGCTGAATTGCCGGCTCCGCCGGCCAGGCGCCCCGCGCTGTCGCCGTCGCGCGCCAGCGATTTCAAGCAGTGCCCGCTGCTGTACCGCTTCCGGGCGATCGACCGGTTGCCGGAACCCTCGTCCACCGCGCAGGTACGCGGCTCGGTCGTGCATGCCGCGCTCGAACAGCTGTACGCGTTGCCCGCGCCGGACCGGGTTCCCGAGACCGCGGCGGCGCTGGTGGCACCGGCCTGGGAACGAATGCTCGCCGAGCGGCCGTCGCTGGCCGATGACATCGAACCCGCGATGCGGGCCGAGCTGCTGGAGCAGGCGCGCGCCCTACTGTCGGGGTATTACCGGCTGGAGGATCCGACGCGCTTCGATCCCCAGAGCTGCGAGCAGCGCGTGGAGGTGGAACTCGCCGATGGCACCTTGCTGCGCGGCTTCATCGACCGCATCGACGTCGCGCCCACCGGCGAAATGCGGGTGGTCGACTACAAGACGGGTAAGGCCCCTCCTGAGGCAAGGGCGCTGGCCGAGTTCAAGGCCATGTTCCAGATGAAGTTCTACGCCTTGGCCCTGCTGCGCTCACGCGGTGTGCTGCCCACACGGCTGCGGCTGGTGTACCTCGCCGACCGCCAGGTGCTCGACTACAGCCCAGATCTCGATGAACTGGAACGCTTCGAGAAGACACTGATGGCAATCTGGCGAGCCATCCAATCTGCTGGCGCCACAGGCGATTTCCGCCCTAAACCGTCCCGCATGTGCGACTGGTGCGCCCACCACGCCCACTGCCCCACCTTCGGTGGAACTCCCCCGCCCTACCCAGGCTGGCCGGAGGTGTTCGACGACGGCGACCCTGATGCGGTGCTGCACGCGGAGCCGGCGGCGTGATCGACCGCCTGTTCCGCCGATTGCCTGACGACGGCGAATATTCCGTCTTCGAGTCGACCGACGGCACCCGCAGCAACTGGGACCCTCAGATCCAGCACGGCTCCCCGCCGCTGGCGCTGCTGGCCAAGGCCATCGAGGATCTGGCGGCAGGTAGCGGTCTGCGGATCGGGCGGCTGGCCCTGGATATCCTTGGCGCCATTCCTGTTGCGACAGTGCGGGTCCGGGCCTGGGTGGAGCGCCCGGGCACCCGGATCGCATTGATGGCCGCCGAGATGCTCGTCGACCGTCCTGACGGAAGCCGGCGTGCCGTGGCGCGTGTGACCGCGTGGCTGCTCGCACCCAGCGATACCGCTGATGCCGCGACCGACCGGTATCCGCCGCTGATGGAGCGCGAGGCGACCGGAGTCGCGCATGCGTGGGAGGGCGCACCGGGATATCTGGAGACCGTCAGCTGGCGTGGGCAACCCACCGCAGAAGGCGACGACGCCGTTGCCTGGCTGTCCCCGCTGGTGCCGCTGGTGGATTCGGAGGCCACGACGTCGCTGCAGCGGCTGGCGATGGTGGTCGACTCGGCCAACGGCATCGGCGCAGCCCTTGACCCGCAGCGGTTCCTGTTCATGAACACCGACACGGTGGTGCACCTTCATCGACTCCCCGACGGGCAGGATTTCGCACTGCGGGCGCGCGGGTCGATCGGCCCGGACGGCATCGGGGTGACCACCGGCGAGATCTTCGATCGTCGCGGCTTCATCGGCACCGTGGCCCAGACGCTGCTGGTGCAGCGCCGCGGATGATCGACGCGGTGCGAGGGCAGTTCGAGCTGGCCTGGGCGCTGACCGACCTGCACCTCGACGGGCTCCGCGAGGAGGACGTCTTCTGGGAGCCGGCAGCTCTGTGCTGGACGGTGCGCCGCGATGATGCCGGGCAATGGCATGCCGACTTCGCCGACGTCGAGCCCGATCCGGTGCCGGTCCCGACGGTCGCATGGCTGACATGGCACATCGATTTCTGGTGGAGCGCGGCGATCGACGCTGTGGCCGGGCGAATCCCCCGTGGCGCCGCCGACGTCACCTGGGCCGGTTCCGGGTCCGCCGCGGTGGCACGGCTGCGAGAGCTGGCCGACGAGTGGCGAAAACTGTTGGCGAACATGAATTCCGCGACCTTGGCGGGACCTGCGGCGTTTCCATGGGGCGCAGGCGAAAGCCGCACCGTGGCCGACACAGTGCTGTGGGTGACCGTCGAGCTGACCAAGAACGCCGCGGAGATCGGCCAGCTGCGGCTGTTGCGTGCCGCTACGTCAGCGGCTTGAGCTCCTGCAGCATGGTAGGCACCAACTCGCTGACCGTCGGGTGGATGTGCATGGTCCGCGAAATCGCCGTATAGGGCAGCTTCGCCGTCATGACGTCGAGGATCAGGTGCACGACCTCGTCACCGCCGACGCCGAGGATCGCCGCACCGAGGATCTCTTCGGTTTCGGCATCGACCACGACCTTCATGAACCCTTGGGTCTCGCCCTTCTCGACCGCCCTGCCCACGCGAGTCATCGGGCGCTTGCCCACCAACGCTTTTCGGCCCGATCTGCGCACTTCGTCGGCGGTCATCCCGGCACGGCCAAGGGGTGGGTCGATGTAAAGCGCATAGGTGGTGATGCGGTCGCTGACGTGGCGCGGGTCGTCGTCGAGCAGGTTGGCGGCGACGATCTCGAAGTCGTTGTACGACGTGTGGGTGAATGCTCCGCGCCCGTTGCAGTCGCCCATCGCCCAGATGTGCGGGACGCTGGTCCGCAGTTGGTCGTCGACCACGACGTAGCCGCGGCCGTCGGTCTCGACACCGGCAGCCTCCAGCCCCAGGTCGTCGGTGTTGGGTTGCCGCCCGACGGCGACGAGCAGGTGGCTGCCCGTGATCGGCTCCGCCCCGTCCCGCGGTGTGACCGCGAAACTCCCAGATGCACTGGCGCGCTTGGTGAAGCTGATCTCGGAGGCGTCGACGACGACGTTGATCCCTTCGGCTTCGAGGATGTCCTTGATCGCGGCGGACACGTCCTCGTCTTCACGTCCGGTCAGGCGTGAGCCCTTCTCGATGACGGTCACCTCGGCGCCGAACCGGCGGTACATCTGGGCGAACTCCAGCGCGATGTAGCTGCCGCCGATGATCACCAGATGCTCGGGCACGACGTCGAGGTCGAGGATCCCGACGTTCGTCAGGTAGTCGACATCGGCCAGGCCCGGCATGTCGGGGGCGACGGCCCGGCCGCCGACGTTGAGGAAGATGCGGTCGGCTTCGAGAAGCTGATCGTCGACCCGGATGGTGTGCGGACTCTCGAAACGGGCATGACCACGAATCAGCGTGGCGCCCTTCATCCCCTCGATCCAGGACTCGAGGCCTTCGCGGTCGCCGCCGCTGATGCGATCCTTGCGCGCCTTGACGGCAGCCATGTCGATCGTCACGTCTCCGGTGCCGATACCGAAGTCACCGCCGCGACGGGCGAGGTGCGCGGCGTGTGCGCTGGCGACGAGCGTCTTGGTGGGAATGCAGCCGTAGTTCACGCAGGTGCCACCGACGAGTTTGCGTTCGATCACCGCGACGGTCTGCCCGGCGGCGGTGAGCCGGCCGGCCAGCGGCGGGCCGGCCTGCCCGGCGCCGACGATGATCGCGTCGAAATGCTGCGGCGTGGGAGCGGACACGACGCGGCTCTACACCAGGCTGACGAGGAACGCGACGAGGAAGCCGCCACCGACGGCGATGAAGTCCTCGATGAAGGCTCCCGGGCGGTCCTTGCCGTTGTTCGACGCGGCCAGCCGGCTGCGGAGTTCGGCACCCGCCATCGTGCCGAGGACGGCGCCGACGACTCCCGCGCCGGTGGCGGAGAAGGTGTGAAAGAACGCGCTGCCGATGACAGCGCCGGCGAAGCCGCCGGTGATCAGCCGGACGATGAACTGCGCCGGTACCTTTCGACTCGGGGTCTTCGGCAGCTGGTCGGTGATCAATTCACCGATGAGCAAGACGGTCAGCACGGTGACGGTGATCGGATGGGCCATCCACTCCGACCACTTGTCCGTCACGTCGATCCAGCCGAGCATCGCACCCCACGCCACCACGGCCGGAGCCGTCATCGCACGAAGGCCGGCGATGACACCGATCAGCAACGCCAGAACCAGAGCCAGAACCTGAGTCATCGAACCTCCATGCGGTGGATGGACATCCGGACGCTAGCATGCGCGGCCCAGTCACGAGCGGTGTGGTTTAGAAGCGGCAGAACCTGATGTCCGAGGCCAGAATCGCTTTGGCGCCGATGGCTGCGAGCTCGTCCATGATGGAGTTGACGTCGCGGCGCGGCACCAGCGCGCGCACCGCGACCCACGCGGGGTCGGCCAGCGGCGCGATGGTGGGTGATTCCAGCCCAGGCGTCACCTCGGTGGCCCGATCGAGCACCGTTCGGGGACAGTCATAGTCGAGCATCAGGTACTGCTGACCGAACACCACGCCCTGCACCCGGGCGGCCAACTGGTCGCGGGCTGTGGCATTCTCGTCGGCACCCTCGCGCTCGATGAGCACCGCTTCGGAATCACACAGTGGCTCACCGAAAGCCACGAGATCGTGCAGTCCCAGCGTGCGACCGGACCCGACCACGTCGGCGATCGCATCGGCAACGCCGAGCTGCACCGAGATCTCCACGGCGCCGTCGAGCCGGATCACGGTGGCCTCGATACCCCTGGCCGCCAAATCCTTTCGCACCAGGTTGGGAAACGAGGTGGCGATGCGTTTGCCTGCGAGATCCTCGATGCGCCATGGCTGTCCCGCCGGAGCCGCGTACCGGAACGTCGACGACCCGAAACCGAGGGCCAGCCGTTCCCGCACGGGGGCATCGGATTCGCGCGCGAGATCGCGGCCGGTGATGCCTAAGTCGAGCTGTCCGGAGCCGACGTAGATCGCGATGTCCTTGGGGCGGAGGAAGAAGAACTCGACCTGGTTCGCCGGGTCGACGACGGTCAGGTCCTTGGAATCGGTGCGGCGGCGATAGCCGGCCTCCGACAGGATCTCGGCTGCAGGCTCGCTGAGCGTGCCTTTGTTGGGGACGGCGACCCGCAGCATCTGGTCGGGCATATCACAGTTTCCCGTATACGTCGTCGAGGGACAGGCCGCGCGAGAGCATCAGCACCTGCGTCCAGTAGAGCAGTTGGCTGATCTCCTCGGCGAGCGCGTCGTCGCTTTCGTGTTCGGCGGCCAGCCACACCTCGCCGGCCTCCTCGAGGATCTTCTTGCCGATGCCGTGCACACCGCCGTCGAGCGCGGCGACGGTGCCACTACCTGCCGGACGGGTGCGCGCCCGTTCGCTCAGTTCGGCGAACAGCGCATCGAAGGTCTTCACGGGAGCTGATTGTTTCACGTCGCGGCGGGAGTCACCGCCACGCGGGTCATCCGGCGGCGGTCTTGTCCTCGGTCGCAGAGCATCGGCCGTGCATGTCTTCCAGCGGCACGCCCTTGGTCTCCTCACCCACCTCCAGACGAACAGGCCCGACAGGATCGCGCATATCCGTAGAAGCCATAGGCCAGGCCCAGGTGATCGCGCAGACCCGGGAACGTGACGGTGATCAGCCAGTTGGCCGCCCATTGTCCCGCCGCGGCAAGCCCGAGGGCGGCGGCACGGATGCGGTTGGGGAACATCTCGCCGAGCAGCACCCACACCATCGGCCCCCACGACATGCCGAACGCAACGACGAAGAGGTTGGCCGCGATCAGTGCGATCACGCCGGAGGCGCCTGGCAGGCTCGGGCGTCGCCGTCGGGGTTCACTGTCGCATGGCCGAAGATGACCGCCATCGTGCTCAGCGTGACCGCCATCCCGGATGGAGCCGATCAGCAGCAGCGGCTTGCGGCCGATCTTGTCGATCAGCGCGATCGCGATCAGCGTGGTGAGCACGTTGATGACCGAGGTGATGACGGTGTAGAACGCCGATTCGTCGGCGCTGAAACCGACCGCCTGCCACAGCACGTTCGAGTAGTAGAAGATCACGTTGATGCCGACGAACTGCTGGAAGATCGACAGTCCGAGGCCCACCCAGATGATGCCGTAGATGCCCGCCGGTCGGCTTGCGCATGTCGCGCCACGACGGCTTGTCCTCGCGTTCCAGCGTTTCCTGGATCCGGGTGATGGTGATTTCGAGGTTCTTCTGCCGAGCAGCAGCACAGCACCCTGCGGGCCTCCGGGATCTTGTGGCTGGCGACGAGATAGCGCGGCGATTCCGGGATCGTGAAGGCCAGCACGCCGTAGAGCACCGCGGGCAGTGCCATGGCCAGGAACATCCAGCGCCAGGCGTCCAGCCCGAACCACAGCGTTTCGTTCGGGCCGCCCGCCGCCCCGCAGCAGGCAATCGATGCGAACGACAAGAAGATGCCCGACACGATGGCCAGCTGTTGCAGCGAACCGAGCCGGCCGCGGATGCCCGGCGGCGAGGTCTCGGCGATGTAGGCCGGCGCGATCACCGAGGCGACGCCGACGCCGATGCCGCCGATGATCCGGAACACCACCACCGGCCCGCACGTCCGATGGGCGAACCCGGTGCCGAAGGCGCTGATCAGGAACAGCACCGCCGCGATCTTCATCACCGCTATCCGGCCGATCTTGTCGGCGAGCCGGCCTGCGGTGAGCGCGCCGGCCGCCGCACCCAGCAGCGCCGACGCCACCGCGAAGCCCAGCTTGGCATCGCCAATGCCGAACTCGTTCTGGATCGGGTCACCGCACCGTTGATGACGGCGCTGTCGTAGCCGAACAGCAGGCCGCCGAGCGCGGCGACGGAGGCGATCCGGACCGCGGTCTGCCGTGATCGGAGTCCTGGTTTGATCGAAATCTCCTGGCCTTCCCCGATAGGTACGACCATGACCGGCCATCTGACGACCTTTCCGCAGCGTTGCGTGATGTGAGTCACATTCAAGCACTCGCGTGCTGTCGCCGGGGGTGTTCCCGAAAGTGCGTCTTGCTACTCCGAAAGCAGTCAGGCGCTGCGATCCCGCAATTCGCGGTCGATCTCGGAGTAGATCCTCCGCAAGTCGGCGACGTCGAGGCCGGCCAGCGAGTCGACATGACGTCGCCGGAGACCGCCGGGCACCGGGACGTCATTGGGCACCACGAGCACCGCGCAGCCCGCCTTCTCGGCGGCGGCGGTGCCGGTCACGGAGTCCTCGACGGCCAGGCAGTCCGCCGGCTCGAGCCCGAGCAGCTCGGCCGCCCGAAGGTACGGATCGGGGGCGGGTTTGCCGCTGGGCACCTCGTCTCCGCAGACGGTGATCGAGAAGTAATGGCGGCCAATGCTGTTGAGCGCGCGCTCAGCGAGTTCGCGTTGGGTGTTGGTCACCAGAGCCATGGGAGTGCGTTCGGCGACAAGGCCTTCCAGCATTTCGCGGGCCCCGTCGCACCAGGGCAGGCCACCGTCGAACAGCTCCGCGGTGTGATCGTGCAGCCAGCGGATCGACTCCGCCATCGCTGCCGGGTCGAGGTCGAGACCGAGTTCGGAGTAGACCGTCACCATCGTCTCTTCGGCCGAAGCCCCGACCAGTGCGGTTCTGGTCTCGCGGCTCATCGACCCCGCCGAAGGTCGCATAGAGCGCGGAAAGTGACACATCCCACAGCTTTTCGGAGTCGACGAGCGTGCCATCCATATCCCACAGCACAGCTCGCACCCGGCAATTGTGGCACGCGTCCGGGGCGTCGAGCCAACCGCTCGACATGCGAAGACATCGGATCTGCCCGATTCTTGGACGATGACGGCACCGACCTCGGCCACGAAGGCCAAACGCGTACATCCGGTCGACGAGGTTCTGCCCGTCCCGAAGCTGGCCACGTACGGCTTCCAACACGTCGTCGCGTTCTACGCCGGCGCGGTGCTGGTGCCGATCATCATCGCCGGTGCCGTCGGGCTGTCCCAGGAAGAACTGGTCATGCTCATCACGGCGGACCTGTTCACCTGTGGCATCGCCTCGATCATCCAGGCGGTCGGATTCTGGAAGATCGGTGTCCGACTGCCCCTGCTGCAGGGCGTCACGTTCGCCGGCGTGTCCCCGATCATCGCCATCGGGCTGGCCAACGGCGGCGGCTCGGCGAGCATGGTCTACGTCTACGGCGCGGTGATCGTCGCGGGCGTCTTCACCTTCCTGATCGCGCCGATCTTCATCAAGTTGCTGAAGTTCTTCCCGCCCGTGGTGACCGGCACCCTGATCACCATCATCGGCCTGTGCCTGGTCCCGGTCGGCGCACTCGACGCGGTGACCAACCCGCACACCCACGAGACGGACCCCACCAACATCCGCTGGTTCCTCTACGCCCTGGGCACCATCGCGATCATCGTCGCCATCCAGCGACTGTTCCGCGGCTTCCTGGCCACCATCGCCGTCCTGCTCGGTCTCGTGATCGGCTGTGCGGTGGCCTACGCGCTTGGCGACATGAACTTCGACAAGGTCGGTGAAGCCTCCGCGCTCGGCTTCACCCCGCCGTTCCTCTTCGGCATGCCCAAGTTCGACTTCGTCGCGTGCCTGACGATGATCATCGTGCTGCTGATCACTGCGGTGGAGTCGACAGGTTCGACCATCGCGACCGGCGAGATCGTCGGTAAGCGGGTCAAGGCCTCCGACATCGGCAACGTGCTGCGCGCCGACGGCCTTGCCACCACCATCGGGGGCATCTTCAATTCGTTCCCCTACACCGCGTTCTCCGAGAACGTCGGGCTGGTGCGCCTCACCGGCGTCAAGAGCCGCTGGGTGGTGGCCGCCGCAGGCGTGATCATGATCATCCTTGGATTCCTGCCGAAGGTGGCCGCGGTGGTCGCGTCGATCCCCAACCCGGTGCTCGGCGGCGCTGCGCTGACGCTGTTCGCGACCGTCGCCGTCGTCGGCATCCAGACCTTGGGCAAGGTCGACTTCACCGACCACCGCAACCTGATCATCGTCACCACCAGCCTCGCGCTGGCGCTGTGGGTCACGTCGTATCCCGACATCGCGCAGGCCATGCCCACCGGGCTCGACCTGATCTTCGGCAGCGGCATCAGCATCGGCGCGGTGAGCGCGATCCTGCTCAACATCGTGTTCTTCCACACCGGCGGTCTCGGGGCGCGTGTCGCAGGTGGCGGCTCGATCACCCTCGACGAGGTGAACTCGATGACCAGGGACCGCTTCACCGAGGTGTTCGGCCACGTGGTCCAGGGTGTGCCGTGGGCCGTCGAGCGGGCTTACGAGCAGCGGCCGTTCGTCGACACCAAGGCGTTGCGCGAAGCCTTCCAGGACGCCGTCCTGACCGGCTCGTCCGAGCAGCAACTCGAACTGCTCAACGCATTCCACGACCTGGGCGCCGAGGACGAAATCGGCCAGATCCTGGCCGCCGACCATGTCGCACTGTCCAACCTCGACGAAGACGACCACAATGACGTGGTGCAGTTGGCCGCCGCCTACCGGGAACACTTCGGTTTCCCGTTGATCATCTGCGCACGCGAAACCGAGCACTTCGACCGGGTGGTGAAGAACGGCTGGTCACGCATGGACAACTCGCCCGCCGCCGAGCGGGCTTTCGCGCTGATCGAGGTCGAGAAGATCGCCAACTACCGATTCACCGATCTGGTCGCAGACGCGAATCCCATTGCCGCAGCCCGGTTCAGCCGACTCAACGAACTCCAATAGATGGCTGGAACCGGACCTCACTCCAAAGCGCTGGGCATCGAAGGGTTCAACCGCCTCTCCGAGCGACAACGCATGCACCTGCTGTATGACGTCTGCTCGTCGCCGATCTGGGCGCGGCGGGTGTTGGCGGGCGGACCGTTCCGCGACGCGGACGGGTTATTCGACCGCGCCGACCGGGTCCTGGCCGAACTGCCCGACGCCGCGCTCGACGCCGCACTCGACGGCCATCCCCGCATCGGCGCCAAAGCCGACAACGCAAGCTCGGCACGCGAACAGGCGAAGGTCGCGGACGCCGACGACGGTGGTGAAAGCCGAACTCGCGGAAAAGAACCGGATATACGAGGACAAGTTCGGCTACGTGTACCTGGTCTGCGCGAGCGGCCGCACCGCCGAGGAACTGCTCGACATCCTCACCGACCGGCTCGACAACGACCCGGACACGGAGCGCCGCGTGATGCGTTCGGAGCTGGCCAAGATCAACCGGCTCCGCCTGGAACGCCTGCTGTCGAAGGAGACTGCATGAGCACGCTGTCCACCCACGTCCTCGATGCGGTGTCGGGCCGCCCCGCCGTCGGTGTCGCGGTCACGCTCGCCGACGCCGACGCCGCCGTTCTCGCGACCGCGGTGACCGACGCCGACGGCCGGGTCAAGTCCGTGGCCGGTGGCCTCCGCGAAGGCGTGTATCGCCTGCGCTTCGACACCGGGAGCTACTTTCGCTCGATCGACATCACCGCCTTCTACCCCGAAGTCGTGATCGCGTTCGAAGTCACCGACGAGGTGCCGCACTTCCACGTCCCACTCCTGTTGTCGCCGTATGCGTACTCCACCTACCGGGGTAGCTGAGATGAAGGTCCAGGTATGAAAGCGGTCATCATCGGTGCCGGCATGGGCGGCATGAGCGCGGCGATCGCACTGCGGCAGATCGGGATCGAGACCGCGGTATACGAACGCGTCACCGAGAACAAGCCGGTCGGCGCGGCGATCTCGGTGTGGTCCAACGGGGTCAAGTGCCTCAACTATCTGGGCCTGGAAGAGCAGACGGCCCGGCTCGGCGGCATCGTCGACACGATGAGCTATGTCGACGGACTCACCGGCGACACGATGTGCCGGTTCTCGATGCAACCGCTGATCGATGAGGTGGGCCAGCGTCCGTATCCGATCGCCCGGGCCGAGCTGCAGCTGATGCTGATGGAGGCCTACGGCCTCGACCAGATCAACTTCGGAATGAAAATGGTTGCCGTCGAAGATGGTTCAGACGCTGCGACTGCGACGTTCGCCGACGGCACCGTGGTTTCGGCCGACGTCATCATCGGCGCCGACGGCGCCAGCTCGCTCACCCGCGAATATGTGCTCGGCAGGCCCGGTCACGCGCCGCTACGCCGGGTACGTGAACTTCAACGGCCTCGTCGACACCGATGACAGGATTGGCCCCGACACCGAGTGGACGACGTATGTCGGTGACGGCAAACGTGTTTCGGTGATGCCCGTCGCCGACGGCCGGTTCTACTTCTTCTTCGATGTCGTCGAGCCCCAGGGAACGGATTACGAAAGGGGTAGCGCCCGTGAGGTGCTGCGTGCGCACTTCGGCGAGTGGGCACCCGGCGTGCAGGTCCTGATCGACACACTCGACCCCACGACCACCAACCGGGTGGAGATCCTCGACCTCGATCCGTTCTACACCTGGGTCAAGGGCCGCGTCGCCGTGCTGGGCGACGCCGCGCACAACACCACACCCGATATCGGGCAGGGCGGCTGTTCGGCAATGGAGGACGCGATCGCCCTGCAGTGGGCGTTCAAGGATCACCCCGGTGACGTGCACGGCGCGCTCCTTGCCTACCAGCATGCTCGCGCCGACCGCGCCGGTGATCTGGTGCTGCGCGCACGCAAACGCTGCGACGTCACCCACGCCAAGGACCCCGAGGCAACCGCCCAGTGGTACTCGGAGCTCCGAAATGAAGACGGCACCAACATCATTCGCGGAATCGTCGGCAACATCATGGGCGGGCCCGTGACCCCGATCGGGGCGAGCGAAGCGACGGGAAACACGACCGGCTGAGCGATGGACCTCAACACCGTCGAGACGACGAGCACGCCGACCAGCCGCGATCAAGCTGTGGCCGCTGGGACCCGGTGACGCGATCCTGGCGGGTGGCACCTGGTTGTTCTCCGAACCGCAACCGCACCTCCGTCGCCTGGTCGATATCACGCGGCTGGGCTGGCCACCGGTGACCCTCCGCGACGACGGTATCGAGTTGGCGGCCACCTGCACGGTCGCCGAGGTCTCGCGGCTGTCGTCCACGCTGATGCCGGAGCCGCCCCGACTGGGCGGCCGCCCCTCTGTTGCATCAGTGCTGCACCGCGCTGCTGGCGTCCTTCAAGATCTGGGCGTCCGCCACCGTCGGCGGCAACATCAGCCTGTCGTTTCCCGCGGGTGCGATGATCTCTCTGACCTCCGCGCTCGATGGCGAGGTGACGGTGTGGCGACCCGACGGCAGCGACGTCCGGCTGCCGATCACGCGAGTTCGTGACGGGGTCGGCCACGAATGCGCTGGCGCCCGGCGATGTGCTGCGGTCGGTGTGGCTTCCGGCCGCGGCATTGCGCGCCACCACCGCGTTCCGCAAGCTGGCACCCGTCCCCGCTGGGACGTTCCGGCGTCGTCGTCATCGGCCGACGCGACACCGCTTCCGACGGAGGAGGTTTCACGCTGTCGGTCACCGCGGCCACCGTCCGGCCCTTCGTGTTCCGCTTCACTGCCGTGCCCACCTCGACTGAGCTCGCCGCCGCGCACGGCCTCATCGATGCGCAGGCCTGGACGCTCGACGCGCACGGCGACCCCGACTGGCGACGCGCCGTCACCCTGGTGCTGGCCGAGCAGATTCGCCGGGAGCTGGCATGACGATCCGGGTCAACGGCGCTGAGGCGCAGGGGCGATCCGCGGCCCGGCCAGTGCCTGCGGACGCTATCTGCGCGAGCAAGGCCGTTTCGAGGTGAAGAAGGGCTGCGACGCGGGCGACTGCGGTGCGTGCTCGGTCCTGGTCGACGGCGAGGCCGGTGCACTCCTGCGTGTTTCCCGCGTTCCGTGCCGAGGGCCGCGACGTCACCACCGTCGCGGGCCTGGGCACCCCCGACGACCTGCACCCGATGCAGCGCCGGTTCGTCGACGCGGGCGGCTTCCAGTGCGGTTTCTGCACCGCGGGAATGATCACCACGGCCTCGGCGCTGTCCGAGGAGCAGCTCGCCGACCTGCCGCAGGCACTGAAGGGAAACCTGTGCCGCTGCACCGGATATCGCGCGATCACCGATGCCCTGGACGGCAAGCGTGAACATCGAGAAGTCCGGCGGCGTGTGGGCCGGTCCGTCGGCGCACCGGCGGCGATGCGGGTGGTCACGGGCACCGAGCAGTACACGATGGACTTCGCCCCGCCCGGGCTGCTGCATCTGGCGGTGCTCGGCCAGCCCGCTGCGCGCACGCCCAGGATCGTGGCGATCGACACCTCGGCGGCCGAGGCGCTCGACGGCGTACACCTGGTGCTCACCCACCGCGACAGCCCCGACGTCTTCTTCTCCACCGCCCGCCACGAGAACCGGCACGACGACCCCGACGACACCCTGATCCTCGACGCCACGGTCCGCTTCCTCGGCCAGCGGGTGGCCGCCGTCGTCGCCGACAGCCGTGGCGATCGCCGAAAAGGCCTGTCGCGCCATCGCGGTGACCTACCAGGAGCTGCCTGCGGTGTTCGATCCCGAGGCGGCCCGCGCGCCGGGCGCGCCGCTGCTCCACGCCGACAAGGCGCGCCGATTCGCGCATCGCCGACCCATTGCGCAACACCGTCGCCGAGGTGCACGGCGGAATCGGCGACATCGCCGAAGGCGTCCGTGCGGCAACGGCTTCCGGCGGCGCGGTGGTCCGCGGCAGCGCTACACCACGCAGCGCGTGCAGCACGCCCACCTGGAGACCCACGGGTGCACAGGGTGGATCGACGAGGCCGGCCGGCTGGTGCTGCGGGCCAGCACCCAGGTGCCGTTCCTGGTTCGCGACGAGCTGTGCCACCTGTTCGGCCTCGACCGCGACGGCGTGCAGGTGTTCACGCGCCGGGTCGGCGGCGGGTTCGGCGGCAAGCAGGAGATGCTCACCGAGGACATCGTCGCGCTGGCGGTGCTGCGGCTCGGGCAGGCCTGTGCGCTACGAGTTCAGCCGCGCGGACCAGTTCACGCTCGCGCCGTGCCGGCACCCGTACCGCATCGACGTCACCGCCGCCGCCGGCGCGGACGGGGTGCTGACGGCGCTGGCCGTCGACGTGCTGATGGATGCCGGCGCCTACGGCAACCACAGCACCGGGCGTCATGTTCCACGGCTGCTCGGAATCGATGTCGTTGTACCGCTGCGCGAACAAGCGCGTCGACGCCCAGGCCGTCTACACGAACAACCTGCCGTCGGGGGCGTTCCGCGGGCTACGGCCTGGGCCAGATGATCTTCGCCATCGAGTCCGCGCTCGACGAGCTGGCCCTGCGACTCGGCATCGACCCGTTCGATTTCCGCCGACGCAATGTGGTGGTGCCCGGCGACGAGTTCATCGACCACAGCGTCGGTCACGGCGACCTGACGTTCGGCAGCTACGGCCTGGACCAGTGCCTCGACCTCACGCAGGCAGGCGCTGGCGGAAGGCAACGGAGTGACGGCGCCCCGACGGGTGGGCGCGTCGGCGAGGGCATGGCGGTGGCGATGATCGCGACGATCCCGCCGCGCGGCCACTTCGCCGAGGCATCCGTCGCGCGTCGACCGCCGACGGGGACTACCTGCTGTCGGTGGGCACCGCCGAATTCGGCAACGGCACCACCACCGTGCACACCCAGCTGGTGGCCACCGAACTCAACACCACCCCCGACCGCGTCCTGATCCATCAATCAGACACGCGACACACGGTTACGATACCGGCGCGTTCGGGTCGGCCGGCACCGTGGTGGCCGGGCAGGCGGTGATGCTGGCCGCCCGCAATCTGCGGACCGCGATGATCAACGCCGCTGCGGAGCTCACCGGCGCCGGCGTGCACACTGCACGGTCACCGTCCACGGCGTGCAGTGCGGGGCGCGGCTCGTCGAATTCGCCGATCTGCCAGGCGATCTCGTCGGGCATGGTCGGCATGACGGAACACCGCGTTCGGTCGCGTTCAACGTGCAGGGATTCCGCGTCGCGGTGAATCCGGAGACCGGCGAGGTACGGATCCTGCAGTCGGTCCAGGCCGCCGATGCCGGCGTGGTGATGAATCCGCAGCAGTGCCGCGGCCAGGTGGAAGGTGGTGTGGCGCAGGCGATCGGCGCCGCGCTCTACGAGCAGATGCTGGTCGGGCCCGGACGGCGACGGTGCTCACCACCGTGCTGCGCAACTACCACATTCCGCAGCTCGCCGACGTCCCGGTGACCGAGGTGCTGTTCGCCGACACCTACGACCAGATCGGCCCGCTGGGCGCGAAGTCGATGAGCGAGTCGCCCTACAACCCGGTCGCGCCCGCGCTGGCCAATGCGATCGCCCGGGCATGCGGGGCCAGGGTGCGCGACCTGCCGATGACGCCTGCGCGAGTGTGGCGCACGCTGGGGCACTAGCTTGCTATTGGTGGTGGTTGGTAGGGGTCGTACCACCACCAGTCGGCACGTTCGCCGGTGGGCCCGGCGTAGGGGGCGACTGTGGGTGGGGGTGTGGTCGGTGGACGCGCCAGCGATCCAGGGCTCAGTATGTCGCCTTCGTCGTCGGTGACGGTGATGTTCGGTGCGGGTCCGGTGATCGTGATCAGGCCCCGATGATGCGCGCGGTGGTGATACGGACAGACCAGGGCGAGGTTGTCGAGTTCGGTTTCGCCGCCGTCTTCCCAGTGGATGATGTGATGGGCGTGCAAGCCACGGGTGGCCCCGCAGCCGGGGACCACGCAGCAGGAGTCGCGGTATTCCAGCGCGCGACGTAACCGCCGGCTGATCGTGCGGGTCGTCCGCCCCGCCCCGATGGGCTGGCCGCCGCGTTCGAACCACACTTCGCAGGTGGCATCACACAGCAGATACCGGCGGTCGTCATCGGAGAGCAGCGGACCCAGATGCAGCGACGCGGCACGGTGCTCGATGTCGAGATGGACGACCACGGTGGTGTGCTGGCCGTGCGGGCGGCGCGCCGCCTCGGCGTCCCAGCCCGCCTCGACCAGGCGCATGAACGCATCGATGGTGGAGGGGAACGGCGGCGCCTGATCCGACACCTCGTCGCGCGGCGTGGCCGCGTTTCCAGTCAGCGACCAACGCGTCGCGATGGGCGTTCAAGGCGGCGTCGACCTTCGCCGCTTCCTGATGCGGCAGTCTGATCCGCCAGTAGACGTACTTGCCGTCGCCGGTCTTGGTGATCGAGCGTTGCGGTTCCGGCCGCGGCAGGAACCGGGTCACAGTCGGCATCGTCGCATCGGGTCGGGTCGGTGGGGGGTTCGAGTTTGATCGCGGTGCGCAACTGGGCGACCGTTGCGCTTTTCGCGAACTCCGCGTAATGCGCATCAGAACCCGTCGCCGGCCCGCTCGGCGATCACCCCGACCTGATCCAGTGAGAGCCGGCCCTCCCGTAAGCCCGCGGTGCATCGAGGGAAGCTCATCGAGGCGGTCCGCGACCGCCACGATCGTCTCGGCGTTCCGCGGGGAGACCCCCAGTTTCCAGGTCACCATATGTGCGATGGATTTACGCCGGTGATACCCGACAGTTCACCACGATCCAGCTCGGCCACGATGTCGACGATGCGGCCATCGATCGCGTTGCGCTGCCCGGTCAGCTCCGCCAACTCCTCGAACAACACCTCAAGACGCTACCCGCGGAGCCAAAGACGTTGCGGTCGAAGACATGTCGCCATCATCGCAGAGAGGTCCGACAAAAATTGGCCCTCGTCCCAGCGCAGATCACACGCTAGCGCGCCGGGGGCAGTGGGTGGTCGGGCTCCAGTGCCGGTAGGCCGTCGATGCTGTGCCCGTTGTCACCGGTGATCCGCCGAGTGAACTTCTCGTCGCTCACCTTTGCGTGGTAGTCGTCGAGAACGGACCGCTCGTCGACGAGGTCGTAGTACGGCACCGCGAATCCACATGCGTCGGCGATCCGGTCGACGTCGACAACGATGGCGGACCGGACGCCCGGATGTTCCTTGCCGAAATGCGGCTTGAGCGTTTCGAACTCGACATCATCGGGGCGGACGACTCGGCCTGCACCGTACAGCCGCAGAATCCGCGAGTTACGGCTGAACGAGCAGAACATGATGGTGATCCGGCCGTTGTCGCGCAGGTGTGCGATCGTCTCCGCGCCGCTGCCATACAGGTCGAGGTAGGCAACGGTATGCCCGTCCACGATCGCGAACGTGTCGCGATAGCCCTTGGGCGACAGGTTGATCCGGCCATCTACAGAGGGAGCTGTCGCCACGAAGAACATGGCCTGAGCCTTGATGAAGTCGCGCAGCGACTCATCAAGGTGCGGGAACTCCGTCGCCACGAAAGCCTCGATCCGGTAGTGCTCAGTCCTCCGGGTTGTAGCCGAGGTTGGGGCCGAGCCAGCGCTCGGCTTCCTTCAGGGTCCAGCCCTTGCGCTTGGCGTAGTCGGCGACCTGGTCCTGGGCCACCCGGCCGACCACGAAGTACTGCGACTGCGGGTGCGAGAAGTACCAGCCGCTGACGGCGGCACCGGGCCACATCGCCATCGACTCGGTCAGCTCGATGCCGGTCCGCTCCTTGACGTCCATCAACTCCCAGAGCGTCGCCTTCTCGGTGTGCTCCGGGCAGGCCGGATAGCCGGGGGCAGGACGGATTCCCACGTACTTCTCCCCGATGAGAGCCTCGTTGTCCAGTTCCTCGTCAGGCTGGAATCCCCAGAACTCCTTGCGGACCCGTTGGTGCATCCGTTCGGCGAACGCCTCTGCCAGCCGGTCGGCGAGCGACTCCAGCAGGATCGCGTTGTAGTCGTCGTTGGCTGCCTTGAACTCGGCGATCTTGTCTCCGCTGCCGAGCCCCGTGGTGACGGCGAAGGCGCCGACGTGGTCAGCCAGACCGGTGTCCTTCGGCGCGATGAAGTCGCCGAGGCTCCGATTCGGGATGCCGTCCCGGTGCTCGCCCTGCTGACGCAGGTTGTGCAACCTGGTCCTCACCTCGGTACGGGTCTCGTCGGTATAGACCTCGATGTCGTCGCCGACCGCGTTCGCCGGGAAGAACCCGATGACCCCGTTGGCGGTCAGCCACTTCTCCTTGATCAGGGTGTCGAGCATCTCCTGGGCGTCGTCGTACAGCTTGCGGGCCGTCTCGCCCGACACCGGATTGTTGAGGATGTCGGGGAACCTGCCCTTCATCTCCCAGGCGTTGAAAAACGGCTGCCAGTCGATGTATTCGCGCAGCTCGGCAAGGTCGTAGTCCTGAAAATCCCATACTCCCGCACCTTGCGCAGGCACCGGCGGCGAGTAGCTCTCCCACTCGATCGGCGTCCGGTTCGCGCGGGCCTTCTCCAGCGTCAGCATCGGCCGCTCGCTCTTCTGGGCGTGCCGTTCACGCAGGGCCGCATAGTCCTTCTCGGTGGCCTCGAGCAGGGCCGGACGTTGCTTGTCGTCGAGCAGCGCGGCAGCCACCGGCACCGAGCGGGACGCGTCCTTGACCCAGACCACCGGGCCGCTGCGACGCGGCGACACCTTCACGGCCGTATGGGCGCGCGAGGTGGTGGCGCCGCCGATCAACAACGGGATCTCCAACCCCTGACGCTCCATCTCGACAGCGAAGTTGACCATCTCGTCCAGCGACGGGGTGATCAGGCCGGACAGCCCGATGATGTCGGCGTTGTGCTCCTTCGCGGCGTCCAGGATCTTCTGGGCGGGCACCATCACCCCGAGGTCGATCACCTCGTAGTTGTTGCACTGCAGGACGACCCCGACGATGTTCTTGCCGATGTCGTGGACGTCGCCCTTCACGGTCGCCATGATGATCGTGCCGTTGGTGTCCTTACTCGCGGCAGCAGCACCGGAGGTTTCCTTCTCCGCCTCGATGAACGGCAGCAGGTACGCCACCGCCTTCTTCATCACCCGGGCCGACTTCACGACCTGGGGCAGGAACATCTTGCCTGCGCCGAAGAGGTCGCCGACGACGTTCATGCCGTCCATGAGCGGACCCTCGATCACTTCGATCGGCCGTCCGCCCGCGGCTTCGATCTCGGCCCGCAACTCCTCGGTGTCGGCATCGACGTTGGCGTCGATGCCCTTGACCAGGGCGTGCGTGATCCGCTCGCGGATCGGGAGGCTGCGCCACTCGGCGGCGACCGGATCGTCGGCCTTCTCGGAACTGTTGAACCGTTCCGCGATCTCCAGGAGTCGCTCGGCCGCGTCCTCGCGACGGTTCAGGACGACGTCCTCGATCCGGTCCCGCAGCTCGGCGTCGATCGAGTCGTAGGGCACCAGCGCGCCCGCGTTGACGATGCCCATGTCCAGGCCGGCCTTGATGGCGTGGAACAGGAACACCGCATGGATCGCCTCGCGCACGGGGTTGTTGCCCCGGAACGAGAAGGACACGTTCGAGATACCGCCGGAGATGTGCACCCCCGGCAGGTTCTCCTTGATCCAGGCGCAGGCCTCGATGAAGTCGATCCCGTACGTCGCGTGCTCTTCGATACCGGTCGCCAGCGCAAAGCAGTTCGGGTCGAAGATGATGTCCTCGGCCGGGAAGCCGACCTCTTCGGTCAGGATCCGGTAGGCGCGCCCGCAGATCTCCTTGCGGCGCTCCAGGTTGTCGGCCTGGCCTTGCTCGTCGAAGGCCATCACGACGACGGCGGCGCCGTACTTGCGGCACAGCCGTGCCTCGCGGATGAACTTCTCCTCGCCCTCCTTCATGGAGATCGAGTTGACGATCGGCTTGCCCTGCACGTTCTTCAGGCCCGCCTCGATGACCTCCCACTTGGACGAGTCGATCATCACCGGGACGCGGCTGATGTCCGGTTCGGCCGCGATCAGCTTGGTGAACCGGTCCATCGCGGCGACGCCGTCGATCATGCCTTCGTCCATGTTGATGTCGATGACCTGCGCACCGACCTCGACCTGCTGTAGCGCAACCGACAGGGCGCTGTCGTAGTCCTCGGCCTTGATCAGGTTGCGGAACCGGGCGGAGCCGGTGATGTTGGTGCGCTCACCGATGTTCACGAACAGGGAGTTGTCGTCGATGTTGAGCGGCTCCAGACCCGAGAGCCGGGTAGCCACCGGGATCTCCGGCAGCTCGCGCGGCGGTTGGCCCTCGACGACCTTGGCGATCTCGGCGATGTGCGGCGGGGCTGTTCCGCAGCACCCACCGACCAGGTTGACCAGGCCGGCCTCTGCGAACTCGGCGATGTAGCCGGCCTGAGCCTCCGGCGACTCGTCGTACTCGCCGAAGGCGTTGGGCAGGCCTGCGTTCGGGTAGCAGGACACGAAGGTATCCGCGATCCGCGCCACCTCGGCGATGTAGGGCCTCATCTCCGGGGCGCCGAGGGCGCAGTTGAGGCCGACTGCGAGCGGCTTGGCGTGCCTGATCGCATTCCAGAATGCTTCGGTGACCTGGCCGGACAACGTCCGGCCGGAAGCATCGGTGATGGTGCCCGAGATGATCACCGGCCAGCGGCGTCCGCGCTCCTCGAACAGCGTCTCGACGGCGAACACCGCCGCCTTGGAGTTCAGCGAGTCGAAGATCGTTTCGATGATGATGATGTCGGCACCACCGTCGACCAGGCCGTTGGCAGCTTCGAGGTAGGCGGCAACCAGCTGGTCGTACGAGACGTTGCGGGCTCCGGGGTCGTTGACATCCGGCGAGATCGACGCGGTCCGCGTCGTAGGCCCGAGGGCGCCTGCGACGTAGCGCGGCTTCTCCGGCGTGCTGTACTCGTCGGCTGCCTTGCGGGCCAGGGCGGCGCCTGCGTAGTTCAGCTCGTAGCTCAACTCCTGCATGTCGTAGTCGGAGAGCGAGACCGCGTTCGCGTTGAACGTGTTGGTCTCCAGGATGTCGGCGCCCGCCTCGAGGTACTCGCGGTGGATCCCCTCAATGATCTGCGGCTGCGTCAGCGTGAGCAGGTCGTTGTTGCCCTGCAGGGCAGTCGGCCACTCCGTGAACCGGTCACCGCGGTAGCCGGCCTCATCGGGCCTGTCCCGCTGGATCGCCGTGCCCATCGCGCCGTCGATCACCATGATCCGCCGGCGCAGGGCGGCCGTCAGTTCGTCGGTGCAGTCGGGGCGGATGTTCGGTTCAAAGGCGTCCGACTCAGAGATGGTCGACTCAAAGGCGTTCACGTGCGCTCCTTCCTCACGGAAGGCGTCCTTGACTCTGCCGAGCGTGGCGGATACCGGCAGGGGCCCGGCCCCCCCGATAACCGTTGCAACGCCTCTCGACCAGGAAAGTCTACGTGGTCACCCGATCGACGTCTGGA